>NC_008786.1:0-1200000 GCF_000015565.1 Verminephrobacter eiseniae EF01-2 | reverse complement strand
AGACCAGATCGGCCGTGGCATCGACGACAGCCGCGCAAAAGTCATAGATCTTGCGCGCATCGCCCTGCATCCCCGCAGGGAACCGCGCGGGCTCGGGGTCCAGGCCCACGCACAGCAAAGAGCCGTGCCGCGCCGTGGCCGCACGCAGCATGTCGGTGAAATTCATGGAACGCGATTGTAAGGGCCGTCTCAGGAAGCGTTCTCATGCTCATCCGGGATGCGACGCATAAGGGAATGTCTCGCATAAACACATTGAATTTTTGTGTAGAAATTCTGCAAATTGCGTCAAAACCTGGGCTGGCAATCCTGTGTTGCGATTTTTGCCTTGAAAGGCCGATCATGTCGATGAAACCTGACCAAATTCCAGCCATTGCCATACTGTCGAGATAGTTGTCGCTGCATTCAAGCAGCCGCTGACTGAATATCTTGTGCGCTGGTGTGCATTTCGACGACCGGGTCGCGTTCTGAATTCAGCGCCACGGCCTCGATGGGCAAGCCGTTGCGCGTGGCCCCTGACCAGCGTGTCGAGTGGAGCGCTCGGGTTCTCGTGTACGACGCATGTCGCGCCGCGAAGATCGCTTTGTCCTGCCCTGTGTGGTCTTGAGCGTGGCGCCGTTGTCGCCGTGCAGCACCGCCTGTTCTTCTGCGTGGCATTGCCGTCAGCCAGCGCCGTGCGTTGGGCTCCAAGCGCGCAGCATGCTTGGCTGTGGTGGCTGGCCAAGATCCAAGACTGCGGGCCAAGCGCAGAGTGACCGACTGCTTACGGGATTTCATCTATTGGTCCCGGATACAGGCCGGAGTACGCTTGCCGGCACGAAGTTGCAGTTTGTCACCCATGGACCGCCGCATGATGAGCAAACCGTGCCGGGCAGGCGCACCCGGACAAAGCGGGCCAAGGCAGCGCAAACGCCCACCCCCAAGCCGCGCCACTTATCTGACCTCGATCTTGCTGCCCATCGCCCTGGGCAGCCACTGCATGGCCCTGGGCACCGAAGCCCTGCCCGCACCCAAAACAGTCGCTCTGGCCAACACCCCCTTGCATGCAGCGCCGCCGGCAGACAAACCCGCCTTGCTGCTTGCGCTATCGGTGGAGTTTCCGACAGTCGGAGCGCAATACACCTCGCAAAACGCCACCGACGACACATACAGCCCGGACAAAGAGTACCTGGGTTACTACGATGCACAAAGCTGCTACGCATACAACGACGCCCGCGCAAAAGCCGACAAACGATTCGAACGCACCGGGCCGGCAACCAAGCGCCGCTGCGCCAACGCATTCAGCGGCAACTTCCTGAACTGGGCCTCCGGCTCTGCCATCGACATGCTTCGCCTGGCACTCTCGGGCGGAGACCGCCATATCGACACCCCAGCACTGACCGTCTTGCAGCGCGCGATGCTGCCCGGCGACGGCAACCCCCAGTGCATGTGGAACCACCCAGACTACTTTCCGGCAAAACACCTGCGGGCGCATGGTGGCAGCTACCATGGCGCACTGCCCCTGCCCATGATCCATGCTGCCGGCTTGCGGGACATTCATGTGGCCAACATGCTCGATCGCATCTACTTCAGGGCCGCGCCAACCACCGCAGCCGGGCCCACCGGCTCCTGCGATGACACCTCGGCCTATGACCTGGTGGGCACTCCGGCGCTCAATTCCGACGGCTACTTCTACGCGCGCGTGCGCGTCTGCGATGCCGACGCCTCGGGCAAACTCCAGGACCACCGCGACTACCCACTGTGCCAGCAGTATCCCGGCGGCAACTACAAACCCACCGGCGTGATCCAGAAATACAGCGACCAACTGCGCCTGGCAGCATTTGGCTACCTGCTGGACAACGACGACGAGCATCGTCGCTATGGCGGCGTCATGCGCGCCCCGATGAAATACGTGGGCACGAAAACCTACGACATCAACGGCCAGATCTCCGGCAGCAACGCGCATGCCGAGTGGGACAAGGACACCGGCGTGTTCATCGCCAACCCGGGGCCTATACCGGGGTCTACACCGGGGTCCATGCCCGGCACGCCCGCCATCAGCGGGGTCATCAACTATCTGAACAAGTTTGGCCGCACCGGCGCTGTGCCTGGCCTGTACAAGGAATTGGACCCCGTCGGCGAACTGCATTACGAGGCGCTGCGGTATTTGCAGGGACTTGCGCCAGACCCCCGTGCCATCGCAGGCGTTCCTGCCAATGGCGCCCTGGCCGATGGCTATCCGGTCTACACGCAGTGGGACGACCCGTATGGCGCCGGGCGCACGAATGCCAGTGATTACTCGTGCGTCAAAAGCCACATCCTGCTGGTCGGGGACATACACACGCATGAACACCATGCCCTGCCCGGCCCCGACGCAGCGCGCAACATTCCCGACATCGATCACTGGCGCGAGGCCATCAAGCGCTTCGAGAGCGCCAGCGGCAACCCCCATACCGGGCACTGGACATTCACCAAACCGATCATCGGCCTGGCGTATTGGGCCAGAACGAACGACATTCGCGGCGCCGGCTGGAGCGCGCAACCGGACAAACAGCGCCCGGGCCTGCGGGTCAAGACCTGGGCTTTCGATGTCAATGAGGCAGGGCTGCAAAGCGATGCGGCCACCCGCCGCACCCGCAACCAGTTCTTCATGGCCGCCAAATATGGCGGCTTCGAGACCGCTCTGGCGCGTCCCGGCCCGCATGATGCCAACGTCCATCCGTTCAGGGACCGGCACGGCCAGTTCATCGATGATGTCTGGCAAAAACCCGAGCAGCCCGGCGAAGCCAGCGCCTACCATTTCCTCGACCCGGCAGGCCCGGCGCCCGCGCGCGGCCTGCTCAGCGCTTTCGACCGGATTTTCTACCGCGCATCGATGGGCATGCGCAGTGCGGCCGGTGCGCGCCTGAACACGGGCAGCCAGCTCAGCCAGGGCTCGGTCATGTATTCGGCCCGGTTCGACACCGGCGATTGGAGTGGCGATGTCGTGGCCGAGCC
Organism: Verminephrobacter eiseniae EF01-2; assembly: GCF_000015565.1. Taxonomy (NCBI): domain Bacteria; kingdom Pseudomonadati; phylum Pseudomonadota; class Betaproteobacteria; order Burkholderiales; family Comamonadaceae; genus Verminephrobacter; species Verminephrobacter eiseniae. Next base: position 1,197,027 of record NC_008786.1, on the reverse strand, counting down.
GATCGGCCACAATGCCAGCCAGGCGCTGGAGATTCTGCCGCCCCTTTGGCGGGCGGCGCAGCAACTCGACCGGATGCCGCCCGCGCGCCGCAATATCCATGTGGGCAGGCCAGGGCGCCACCCGGTCCCGGTGGCGAGCAGGTTCACCCGGGATGACATCGACCTCCGATCGCTGGCGCTGCACTTTGGCGGCGCGGCCGGCGCCGACCGGATCGCTTACCTGCGTGGCGATCGCAGCAAGGAGGGGGCGCCGTTTCGGCTGCGCAGTTCCCTGCTGGGGGATATCGTGAACTCCAATATTTCGTATTCCGGCCCGCCGTCGAACGTATTCCCCGGCGCCGGGTATGCGGACTTTCGCAGACAGTACGGCGCGCGCACGCCGGCCGTGTTCGTCGGCGCCAATGACGGCATGCTCCATGCGTTCAATGCGAACACGGGCGATGAGCTGTTTGCCTATATTCCCAGTTGGCTCGTGCCCAGACTGTCCGCGCTGACGGAGCCGGGCTTTCGCAACCATCACCAGAGCTATGTGGATGCCCCCTCGGTGGTGGCCCAGGCCTGGGTGGGCCCTGGCAATTCCAGTGCCCGCGATTGGAAAACGGTGCTGGTCTCGGGCACCGGCGCCGGTGGCGCCGGTGTGTTTGCGCTGGATGTGTCGGACCCGGCGCGTTTCGATTCCAGCCACGTGATGTGGGAATTCACGCGCGCCGATGACCCGGACATGGGTCAGGTGCTCGGTTCACCCCGGATCATGAAGATCAGGACCAACGCGCCGATGCGCAATGGCCGCCGCCAGGCTGCCGTGTATCGCTGGTTTGCCGTGGTGGGCAGCGGTGTGAACAACCATGTGCCCGATGACAACCAGCCGCAGCCCGGCTCGGGCCGCCCGGCGCTGTTTTTGTTGGCGCTGGACAAGCCTGCCGGTCAGGCCTGGCTCCCGGGGCACAATTACTTCAAGGTGTCCCTGCCCACCGATCCCGGTTTGGCGCGCACCGTTGCCCCGGGTTTGGCCAATTTCAGCGCCCTGTACGGTATCCAGGGCGAGGTGACGGATATCTATGTGGGCGACCTGCATGGCAAGCTCTGGCGGCTGCAGTTCGCGGGCAAGGGGACGGACAAGTGGAGCATGAATGGGTTGTCGTTTTTCGACCAGGGTACGGCGGCCAGTCCTGCGCCCTATCCGCTGTATAGCGCGCGCTCCGATGACGGGCAGGTGCAGCCGCTCTTTGCGGCGCCTGCCGTTTTTGTCGGCCCGGTCGTCGGGGGGGTGGAGACGTTCTACGTGGTGGTGGGCACCGGCAAGTATCTGGAGGTGCCCGACGGTGCGTCAACGATCGGGCAGTCGGTGTATGTCATTTATGACAATGGCTCGACGCGCGCCGATGCGAGTCCGGCGGTCAGCGCCATTGCGGGCCGCGGGCGTCTTCAGCAGGGGGTTGTCGATACGGGCAACCAGACTGTGTCGGTGCGCGCTTTCCGCTGGGGGCGTCCCCGTTCCGACGCGGATGTCGCCACGCGCGCCGGTTGGTTCTTTGATTTGCCCGTCTCCGGCGAGCGCATCGACCAGGCGGCGCTGGATTTGGGCGATCTGTCGGCGCTCGTGCAGTCGAAGATTCCTCCGGCCAGGGGCTCCGGCGCTTGCTCGAATGCCTTGGGCGGTGGCCATCGGTACTATCTGATCATTGGCAATGCCAAGGCAGGTTATGTCTCTTCCTCCCAGGGTTTCCTCGGGCCGGCGGTTGTGGTGTCCAGCGACCAGGCCCGGGTGACGGCGGCCGATAGCACGGGCCGGCGCCAGCGTGAAGTCCTCAGGTTTGCGGTTCCACCAACGCACGGTGGTGCAGGTGCCGGCAGCGGCTCGGCCCTTGCGCCCGCTCGCGATACCGTTGGCCGGTTGAGCTGGCAGCGTATCTTCAACTATCAGGAGTTGAAGGGTAAGGTGGACAAGTCTTCCGCTGCTTCGCCGTAACTTCGCCGTAGAGCGATGGCCCCTTGCTCGCTGCTCGCTGCACGGGTTGCTTGGCCTTGGGCCACCATATTCTCCAAGGGGTGGGGTGGTTTGGGCGTTGGGGGTGACGGTGCGGGTGCTTGCACGGGTGAATGCTCATCTGCGGGAGGGTCGATGCATTCCAATCCCGGCTTGAGGGCCTTGGCCTGACTTCGGCCGCGCAGCGGGAGTGCATTGGCGGCCGCGCAGCGCCCGAGCGTGCCCCGAGGTCTTGCTTCAGGAGCGCTTGGCGGCCGCCAGGCGGCGCATCAACTGCTGCACCAGGTCGGTCCGCATGTCGCGGTACAGCAGGGCTTCTTCGGTCTCTTTGGCCAGCGCGATGGTTTCGTTGTAGCTGATGTCGCGCTGCAGCAGTAGTTCGGTCTCGGGGATCAGCGCCACGCCCTGGGGGTTGCGCAGCCGGAACCGGACGCGCAAGCGCAGTTGCATCTCGCGCACTTGGCCCGCTGCGGACAGGCCCACCACCACGCGCTCTTGCTGCTCTTGCAGCAGGTCGAGGATGGCTTGCGCGCTTGCCAACGCGGCCGGCTCGCGCAGCACCAGGAGTTTGGTGCCCGCGCCTTCCAGTGCCCGCTGCAATTGCTGCGCCAGCAGCGAACCCGAGGGCGCCTCGATGTACAGCGAGGCAAAGCCGAATTCGGGCAGGCCGCGCAGGTGGAAACCACAGGCGGGCAGCAGTGCCACCGGTGCCAGGGCGAGCAATGCGCGCCGGTTCCTCATCGGTCAGAACACCAGGTTCACCAGCCGGCCCGGCACCACGATCACGCGCTTGGGCACCGCCCCTGCGGCCAAGGCGGCCGGGCTGGCCCGTGCGATGCGCTCGATGGCGGCCTGGCTGGCCTGCGCGGGCACCAGGATCGAGCCGCGCAGCTTGCCGTTGATCTGCAGCATCAGTTCGATCTCGTCCTGCACCAGTGCCTGCCCATCGACCTGCGGCCAGGGCGCGTCGAGCAGTTCGCCCACAGCGGCTGCATAGCCCAGATCACGCCACAGGCTGTGCGCGATATGCGGCGTGACCGGGTACAGGCAGCGCAGCAGGATGCCAAAGCCTTCGGTCAGCGCCAGTGGGTCGCTCGCCTGGCTGGCCGGGTCGCTGGCCTTGAAGTTTTCCAGCGCGTTGAGCATCTTCATCGCGCCCGAGACCACGGTGTTGTACTGCATGCGCTGGTAGTCATAGTCCACCTGGCGCAGCAGTTGGTGGATCTCCCGCCGCAGGGCCTTGGCCGGTTTGCCAAACGCCGGGGGGTTGCGGGTTTGCGGTGCGCCGGCGCCGGCAAGGCTTGCGCTGGCTGCCGTCATACCGGCGGCATGCAACTGGAGGCCGAAGTTCCACACCCGGCGCAGAAAGCGGTGGCTGCCTTCGACGGCGGCGTCGTTCCACTCCAGCGCGGCCTCGGGCGGGGCGGTGAACATGGTGTGCAGGCGGGCGGTGTCGGCGCCGTATTTGCCGATCAGTTCCTGCGGGTCGACGCCGTTGTTTCTGGACTTGGACATGGTGCCCATGCCTTCGTAATCGATGGCGCTGCCTGCCGGCCAATCCCCCACGGCGCGGATCAGCCTGGCGCCGATGATCTTGCCCGCCGCGTCGTGCACTTGCTCCACATCCTGTGGCCAGAAGTATTCCCGGCCGCCGTTGTCGTTGCGGCGGCTGTAGATGTGGTTGAGCACCATGCCCTGCGTGAGCAGCCGGTTGAAAGGCTCATCGACCTTGACCAGGCCCAGGTCGCGCATCACCTTGGTCCAAAAGCGCGCATACAGCAGGTGCAAGATGGCGTGTTCTATGCCGCCGATGTATTGGTCCATGCCGCTGCCGCCAGTGGCTTGCTGCGGGTCCCGCATCCAGTAGTCGGTGCCCTCGGCCACCATGGCCTGATCGTTCTTCGGGTCGCAATAGCGCATGAAGTACCACGCGCTGTCGACGAAGGTGTCCATGGTGTCCGTCTCGCGGCGCGCGCTCTTGCCGCACACCGGGCAGGTGACGCCGGCGTGAAAGCCCTGATGGCTGTGCAGCGGGTTGCCCGTGCCGTCGGGGATGCAGTCTTGCGGCAGCACCACGGGCAGGTCCTTTTCCGGCACCGGCACGGCGCCATGCTGGTCGCAGTGGATGATGGGAATCGGCGTGCCCCAGTAGCGCTGGCGGCTCACGCCCCAGTCGCGCAAACGCCAAGTGGTTTTCTTCTCGCCCAGGCCCTTTTGCTCCAGCACATGGGCCACGGCCTGCACGGCTTCCTTGTGGTGCAGGCCGCTGAAGCTGTCGGAGTTGATGGTCACGCCGCGCTGCTTGTCGCCGTACCAGTCCTGCCACCGGCGGTAGTCGAAATGCTCGCCATCGACCAGCACCACCTGCCGGATCTCGATGCCGTACTTGAGCGCGAACGCAAAGTCGCGCTCGTCGTGCGCCGGCACGCCCATCACGGCGCCGTCGCCATAGCCCATCAGCACATAGTTGCCGACCCAGACTTCCAACGGCTCGTCGGTCAGCGGGTGCGTGACGTACAGGCCCGTGCGCAGGCCCTTTTTCTCTTGCGTGGCCAGCGCGGCCTCGGTGGTGCCGCCGCTGCGGCATTCGTCGATGAAGGCGGCCAGCGCCGGGTTGCTCTTGGCGGCATGGCTGGCCAGCGGATGCTCGGGCGCCACGGCGCAGAAGGTCACGCCCATGATGGTGTCGGCGCGCGTGGTGAACACGTACAGCCGGCCGCCGCCGATCAGCGCGCCATCGTCGCCCCGGACATCGTGCGGGAAGGCAAAGCGCAGGCCCTCGGATTTGCCGATCCAGTTCTCCTGCATCAGCTTGACGCGCTCCGGCCAGCCGGGCAGTCGATCGTCGGTCACGAAGGCCAGCAGTTCCTCGGCGTAGTCGGTGATCTTCAGGTAGTAGCCGGGAATCTCGCGCTTTTCGACCACGGCGCCGGTACGCCAGCCCTTGCCCTCGTTCACCTGCTCGTTGGCCAGCACGGTCTGGTCGACCGGATCCCAGTTGACGACCTGGGTCTTGCGGTAGGCAATGCCCTTGTCCAGCATCTTCAGGAACAGCCACTGGTTCCACTTGTAATAGCCGGGGTCGCAGGTGGCCAGCTCACGGCTCCAGTCGATGGCCAGGCCCAGGGCCTGCATCTGCTGCTTCATGTAGGCGATGTTTTCGCGCGTCCACCGGGCCGGGGGCATGCCGTTCTTGATCGCCGCGTTTTCCGCCGGCAGGCCGAAGGCGTCCCAGCCCATCGGCATCAGCACGTTGTAGCCGTTCATGCGCAGGTAGCGCGTGAGCATGTCGTTGATGGTGTAGTTGCGCACATGGCCCATGTGCAGCTTGCCGCTGGGGTATGGCAGCATCGAGCAGGCGTAGAACTTCTTCTTGCCGGCGTCTTGCGTCACGCGGTAGGCGTCGCGGGCGCGCCAGTCGTCTTGCGCTGCGCGCTCGATATCTTGGGGGGAGTATTTGTCTTGCATGGGGGCTGCGTCGGTGCTCAAGGGGTGGGGCCGTGCCGCCAGGCCGGCGCGCGGCAGGGCGGCCCGCCTCAGTGCAGGCCGAGCACGTCGAACATGTCGAACATGCCCGTGCCCTGCCCCGCCAGAAAGCGCACCGCGCGCAAGCTGCCCTGCGCGTAGGTGGAGCGGCTGGAAGATTTGTGCGTGATCTCGATGCGCTCGCCGATGCCGGCAAACAGCACCATATGCTCGCCCACGAGGTCGCCGCCGCGAATGGAGGAAAAACCGATGCTCGACGGATCGCGCTCGGCCCTGACGCCTTCGCGGGCGTAGACGGCGCAGTCCTTCAGGTCGCGCCCCAGCGCCTGCGCTATCACCTCGCCCATCTTCAGCGCCGTGCCGGAGGGGGCATCCACCTTGTGGCGGTGGTGCGCTTCGACGATCTCGATGTCGTAGCCCGTGGCCAAGGCCCGCGCGGCCATTTGCAGCAGCCCGAGCGTGACATTCACCCCCACGCTCATGTTGGGCGCCAGCACGATCGCCGTGCGCTCGGCCAACGCCGCCAGTTCGGCCTTTTGCGCGGCGCTGAAACCGGTGGTGCCGATCACCGCCTTCACGCCCAGCCGGCTGCACACCGCCAAGTGGGCCATGCTGCCTTCGGGGCGCGTGAAGTCGATCAGCACCTGCGCATTTTTCAGCCCCGCAGCGATGTCGGCCGTGATGCCCACGCCGCAGGTCCGGCCCAGAAAGGCCGTGGCGTCCGCGCCGATGGCCGGGCTGCCCGCGATATCCAGCGCGCCCACCAGCACGCAATCGGCGCTGGCCTCGATGGCCTCGATCAGCATCCGGCCCATGCGGCCCGAAGCCCCGGCGACAGCGACGCGGCAGGTGGTGGTGGTCGGGGTGGCGGCAGGTGGAGAGGGCACGGTCATGGGCATCCTGTACGGTTGAACGAACCAGCGCGCTGCGCGGCCGGGGCCGGTCAGCGCGCAGGCGCTTCGAGCGGCGGGTAACTGGGGGTGGGGGTGGCGGCGGGGGTCATGCTGTCGGCGGCGGGTGGCGGCGACGCGGGCGTCTTGGCGGGCCGGGGGGATGCCGGGTACCTGGCCAGTTGTTCGGGCGTGGCCTCGAGCACCGGCGCCGGGTCTTGGCCCGCGCGCTCTTGGCCCGCGCGCGCGCTCAGCGTGGCGACAAACTCGGTCTCGCCGGGCATCGCGTCACCCTCGGAGCGATCGAGCACATCGCCCTTGAAGAACACGGTCAGCTTGCGGGCCTGCAACTCCTCGCCCGGGCGCTTGAGCGTGAACACATATTCCCAGCGGTCGGCATGGAACAGGCTGGTGAGCAGCGGCGAGCCGAGGATTTCACGCACCTGCTGGCGGCTCATCCCGGGCTGCAGGGCCTGAACCTGCTCGCGGGCAACGAAATTGCCCTGCACCACATCCACCCGGTAGGGCTTGACGATGCCGGCGATGCGGCTACTGGCGCTGTCCAGACTGCTGCAAGCGGTCAGGGCCGCGATGCTGGCGCCGATCAACACCACCAGGCCCGGACGGGCGCGGCAACGGGCTTTGACGAGCATGGGTGAAGGCAGGTGAGGGGGTCACAAGGGGGTGAGCGCCCGATTGTAGCGGCTGTCCCCCGGGCCTTCAGGTGCCGGTTCAGTGCCGGTTCAGGTGCCGGTTCAGACGCCAGTTCAGGTGCCGGCCTTGGCGCGCCTCGTGCGCCCTGCCCCGGGCCTGGCCGGCCCTGCGGCAAAGACGCGATCAAGCCGCCCTGAGCCGTTCGATCAAGCCGTTGAGCGCTTCCAGCGAGCCAAACCGGATGGCCAGCTCGCCCATCTCCTCCACGCGGGCGTTGCGCTTGACGCGCTTTTTCACCCGCACTTGCACCTCGGCCATCAGCAGGTCGGACAGTTCTTCTTCCACGCGGCGCAGGTCGGGCGACTTTTCTTTCCGGGGCTTGGGTCGCGCCGGGCTGGACTCGGCGCCGATCTTCCTGACCAGCGCCTCGGCCTGGCGCACCGAGAGCTTTTTCGCTGCAATCTGGTTGCCGGCCGTGATCTGTGCGGCACGCTCGAGCGCCAGCAGCGCACGCGCATGGCCCATGTCGATGTCGCCGGCCATCAACATGGTTTGCACCGGCTCGGCCAGGTTCAGCAGGCGCAGCAGGTTGCTGGCGGCGCTGCGCGAGCGGCCCACGGCCTGGGCGGCCAGTTCATGCGTCAGGCCGAACTCCTTGACCAGGCGCTGCAGGCCCTGGGCCTCTTCGAGCGGGTTCAGGTCTTCGCGCTGTATGTTCTCGATCAGCGCCATGGCCGCAGCGGACTCGTCGGGCACGTCGCGCACCAGCACTGGCACCGTGGCCAGCCCGGCCAGCCGGGCCGCGCGGAAGCGCCGCTCGCCGGCGATGATCTCGTACTTGCCCGCGTTCTGGCCTGCGCTCAGACGACGCACCAGGATGGGCTGCAAGATGCCCTGGACCTTGATCGACTCGGCCAGTTCGTACAAAGCCCCCTCGTCCATGCGCGTGCGCGGCTGGTACATGCCGGGGACGATTTCGTCCAATGGCAGCGCGCCGGGCAGACCGGCATCGGCCGCCTGGGCCAGTTCGGCGACCTTGGGGCCGAGCAGGGCTTCAAGGCCGCGGCCCAGGCCCTTGGGTTTTTTCGTGACCATTGGAATATGCTTTCTTCGGTGTGGCGCAGCGCCCGGCGGGGCATGGGGCTGATGGGGCTGATGGGGTGGATGGGACTGATGGGCTGGCGCGCTGATCGGTGGGTGCACTGGCAGCGAGCTGGCGCAACCAGGCATGGCCCTGCTGCCAGTCGCCCAGGCCCGCCTGGGCATTGATATGTCCGCGCTGGCCCAGGTCGATGAAACGCGCGCCCCAGGACTGCGCCAAGCCTTCGGCACGCGCCCAACTGCAATACGGGTCATTGCGGCTGGCCACCAGCAGGGCGGGAAATGGCAGCACCTGGCGGGCAATGGGGCTCCAGCGGTGGAGCTGTGCGGCCAGATCGGCGCGCTCCACATCGCCGGGCGCGACCAGCAATGCGCCCTGCACCCGGTGGGTGTTGCCCGAATGGGCCGCCCACCACGCCGCCAAAATGCAACCCAGGCTGTGCGCCACCAGCAGCACCGGGCCATCCGCATCAACCACGGTTTCTTCCAGCCGCGCTGTCCAGTCGCCGCGCAGCGGGCGCAGCCAGTCGTGCTGCTCGACGCGGCGGTAGCCATGCCGGGCCTGCCACAGGCTTTGCCAATGGCCGGGGCCGGAGTTCTGCCAGCCGGGCAGCAGCAGGATGTTGGACGGCTTGAAGACCATGGAAAACTATTGTTTTGATAGCTGATGGCAAAGATGGACCATGCGCCAGAGGCAGTCTTCGCTCTGGATCACGGGGCGCCGGACATGCTGCGCACGCGCTCGACCATCTCCTGCGCAAATTCGACAAAGGCCACGCTGCCCTTGGCGGCCGGGTCGAACACCACGCCCGGCAGGCCGTAGCTCGGCGCCTCGGCCAGGCGCACGTTGCGCGGAATCACGGTGCGGAACACCTTGTCGCCAAAATGGCTCTGCAACTGGTCGCTGACCTGTTGTTGCAGCGTGGTGCGCGGATCGAACATCACGCGCAGCAGGCCGATGATTTGCAAATCGGCATTCAGGTTGGCGTGCACCTGCCGGATGGTGTTGACCAGATCGCTCAGACCTTCGAGCGCAAAGTATTCGCACTGCATCGGCACGATCACGCCGTGGGCGCTGCACAGGCCGTTGAGCGTGAGCATCGACAGTGACGGCGGGCAGTCGACGAGCACAAAGTCATACTCTGCATCGACGGCGGCCAGCGCCACCTTCAGGCGTTTTTCGCGCTGCTCGAGCGCCACCAGTTCGACCTCGGCGCCAGCCAGTTCGCGGTTCGCACCCAGCACCCGGTAGCCGCATGGCGAGGCCACGGACGCCTCTTGCACCGAGGCCGATTCGAGCAACACGTCGTACACCGTCAGCGCCAGTTGGCGCTTGTCCACGCCCGAGCCCATCGTGGCATTGCCCTGGGGATCCATGTCCACCATCAGCACGCGCTGGCCGACGCGGGCCAGACCGGCGGCCAGGTTGACGGTGGTGGTGGTCTTGCCAACGCCACCCTTTTGGTTGGCGATGCAAAAAATCTTGGCCATGGGACTGCCGTCGGGCGGGTTTATTTGGCGATGGCCAGCTTGATGCCAAAGCCGATCAAAAAGACGCCAGCCAGTTTTTCCAGCACCCGGGCCGCCATGGGGTTGGCGCGCATGCGCGCGGCCAGATGCTGCGTGAGCAGCACCACGACAAGGCCGTAGGCAAAGGTCAGCGCAGCAATCGTTGCCGCCATCAGCGCAAAGGTCAGCAGGCCCTGGTGGCGCGCCGGATCGACGAACAGCGGGAAAAAAGCCATGTAGAAAACGATCGCCTTGGGGTTGAGCAGCGTGATCAGCGCCGCCTGCCTGAAGTAATGGTGCGGCCGGATGTGGAGCACCGGCGGGGCGCCGGGAGCAGCCGTCAGCATCTTGCAGCCCAGCCAGGCCAGGTACGCGGCACCGAGCCACTGCACGGCAGCAAAGGCCGCCGGGTAAGCGCTCAGCAGCGTGGCCACACCGGCCACCGCCAACCACATCAGCAGTTGGTCGCCGGCAATCACGCCCAGCGTTGCGGCCAGGCCGGCGCGCACGCCCCCCTTGGTGGTGGAAGTGATCAAGGCCAGATTCCCCGGGCCGGGAATGGCCAGAAACAACACAATGGCGGCGACAAAGGCGCCGTAATCTGCAATACCGAACATGGGCTCTTTTCTCCCGGCGGGGCGAAGGGCAATGGAGCAATGGAGCAATGGGAGGGGTCGGCGGCGGCGCCAGCCCTTGAATGAGGCGCAGAGTTTACGCGAGCGCAGCAGGCCGCAGCCAGACGATGCAGCGCTCGGCGGCAAGCCCCGGAACCGTCAGTCGTTCCACGTGAAACACCTGCACATCGGCAGGCAGGGCGGCGATTTCGGCCCCCGGGTGCTTGCCCTTGAGCGCCAACCAGACGCCATCGGGCGCCCGCAGCGCAGACCGCGTCCAGCGCACAAAGTCGGGCAGCGCTGCAAACGCGCGGCAGCAGATGATCTCGAACGGCGTGGTCAGCGTTTCGACCCGCGCGTGCACGCCATGCAGGTTGCGCAGCCTGAGCTGCAACGCCACCTGCCCAATGAAAGCGGCCTTCTTGCCCACGCTGTCGACGCAGTGCACATCCAACTGCGGGCAGCAGATGGCAAACACCACGCCCGGCAGGCCAGCGCCCGAACCCACATCGAGCAAGCGCCGAGGCCCGGCGCCCTGCCCCGGCCCGGCCAGACCGGTCGAATGGGCCAAGTGGGCCAAGTGGGCCAACTGGCGGCGCAACGGAGCCAGCGCCGCCAGGCTGTCGAGCAGATGCTGCGTGAGCATTTCCTGCGGATCCTGCAACGCCGTCAGGTTGTAGACCCGGTTCCACTTTTGCAGCAGCGCCAGAAAATCCATCAAGCGATCGATCTGCGCAGCGTCCAAACCCGGCGCCAACACCTCGGCCCCCGATTGCAGTCGGGCACGCAGCACATCATTGCCCAGGCTGGTCATCATGCCTGCGCGTCAGCGTTGGCGGACATGAACCCCTTGAATCCGCCCTTCTTCAAATGCACCAACAGCAGCGAAATGGCCGCAGGCGTGATGCCGGTGATGCGCGAAGCCTGGCCCAGGGTCTCCGGGCGATGGCGGCTGAGCACCTGGCGCGCCTCGATGCTCAGGGCCGTGACCTGCGCATAATCCAGGCCGGCAGGCAGGCGCAGCGTCTCGAAATGGGCGGCGCGTTCGACCTCCCCCTTCTGGCGCTCGATGTAGCCCGCGTACTTGGCGGCAATCTCCACCTGCTCGACCACCGATTCGCTCAACATGCCCAATGTTTCACGTGAAACGTCGGCCGCCGCGTATTTGCCGCCGTCGAGCGACATCAGCCCGGCATAGTCCACATCGGGGCGGCGCAGCAACTCGAACAGGCTGTACTCGTGCGCCATCGGCTTGCCCAACACGCGCCCGGATTCGATGTCAGGCAGGTTGCGCGGGTTCACCCAGGTCGCCTTCAGGCGCTCAGTTTCGCGCAAAACAGCATCGCGCTTGCGGCTGAAAACCTCCCAGCGCGCGTCATCGACCAAGCCCATGCGGCGCCCCACTTCGGTCAGGCGCATGTCGGCGTTGTCTTCACGCAGTTGCAGGCGGAACTCGGCCCGGCTGGTGAACATGCGGTAAGGCTCGGTCACGCCCTTGGTGATCAGATCGTCGACCAGCACCCCCAGATACGCCTGATCGCGACCGGGCAGCCAGGGCGCATCGCCCCGGCATTGCAGCGCGGCGTTGACGCCGGCAAACAAGCCCTGCGCAGCCGCCTCCTCATAGCCCGTGGTGCCATTGATCTGGCCGGCAAAAAACAGGCCCCGGATCTGCCGCGTCTCGAAATTGCTCTTGAGCGCACGCGGGTCGAAGTAGTCGTACTCGATGGCATAGCCAGGCCGCAAGATATGCGCGTTTTCCAGCCCCGCCATGCTGCGCACCAGTTGGTACTGAATATCGAACGGCAGGCTGGTGCTGATGCCGTTGGGGTAGACCTCGTGCGTGCCCAGGCCCTCTGGCTCCAGAAAAACCTGGTGGCTGTCCTTGTCCGCAAAGCGGTTGATCTTGTCCTCGACACTGGGGCAGTAGCGCGGGCCTACGCCCTCGATCGATCCGGTGAACATCGGGCTGCGGTCAAAGCCGCTGCGGATGATCGCATGCGTTCGCTGGTTGGTGTGGGTGATCCAGCAAGGCAACTGCTGCGGGTGCATCCGTGCCCCGCCATAGGCATGGGCCATGAAGCTGAACACCGGCACCTGGCCCGCATTCACGCCACCGGGCATACCGTCGCCCGGTTGCTCTTCGCATTGGGACCAATCGATGCTGCGCCCATCGATGCGCGGGGGCGTGCCGGTCTTCAGGCGGCCCTGCGGCAGCTTGAGCTCCTTCAGACGGGCCGACAGGCCGATCGCCGACGGCTCCCCGGCGCGGCCGGCGGCGTAATGGCTCAGACCCACATGAATCTTGCCGTCGAGAAAGGTGCCCGCCGTCAGCACCACCGCGCGCGCGCAAAAGACCACGCCCACCTGCGTGACAGCACCCACCACCCGGTCGCCCTCGAGCATCAGGTCATCCACGGCCTGCTGGAACAGCCACAGCCCGGGCTGGTTCTCCAGCCTGCGGCGGATCGCGGCCTTGTACAGCAGGCGATCGGCCTGCGCGCGCGTGGCCCGCACCGCCGGGCCTTTGGAACGGTTGAGAATGCGAAACTGTATGCCGCTCTCGTCCGTGGCCAGCGCCATCGCGCCACCGAGCGCATCCACCTCCTTGACCAGATGGCCCTTGCCAATGCCGCCAATGGAGGGGTTGCAGCTCATCTGGCCCAGAGTCTCCAGGCTCTGGGTCAGCAGCAGCGTCCTTTGCCCCAGGCGCGCAGCAGCCAACGCGGCCTCGGTGCCCGCATGGCCAGCGCCGACGACGATCACATCGAATTCCTGCGGATACAGCATGAAAGCACTCCGGGGCCAGCGCCCCCATCACCAAAACACCCGGCCCGCGCAGCCGCCGGAAGGCCACCGGCCCTGCCACACCCCCGGCCAATGCAGCCGGCATCCCGGGCAGGCGGGCCGCAATTTTCCCACTTTGCGCAGACCCATGCGCCGCCGTGCTTCAATCGGGCCATGCCCACCGCACTGCCACTTCTGATCTTTGCCGGCAGCACGCGCCAGCAATCCTTGAACCGTCGCCTGGCCCGGGCCAGCGCCACCATCGCGCGCGACGCGGGCGCCAGCGTCACGCTGCTGGAGCTGTCAGACTTCGACATCCCGCTGTACCACGCCGACCTTCCAAGCACCCCCGCCGACGTGATCCGGCTCAAAGAGGTTTTGTGGCAACACCCGGCCTGGATCATCTGCTCGCCCGAATACAACGGCAGCTACACCGCCCTGCTCAAAAACACCATCGACTGGGCGTCCTGCCCGGTGCCAGCCCACGCCGACTGGCAAGACGGCATCAAACCCTTGCGCGGCAAGGTGGTGGGCCTGCTCAGCGCATCCCCCGGCGCAATGGGCGGGCGGCGCTCACAAAGCCACCTGGCATCCCTGCTCATCAACCTGGAATGCTGGCTCGCACCCAAGGCCTTTGCGCTGGGCCAGGCCAACAGCGCATTCGACGCCCAGGGCGCATTGGTGCAGCAGACCGACCGCGACCGCGTGCGCGCCGTCGTCAATCAGGTGCTATGGGCTGCGGGCCGTCTGCATGCCGATCGGATCGGCGCAGCACCGTGATCCAGCGCCGGAATATGCATCGTGTGGTGACCGTTCTGCCTGTTCTGCCTGTGCAGTACGCTGTAATGAAATAGCAAACACCAGCCATCTGTATAGCCCGCCTGACAGCCCGGCGCCCCGCATCACCTTGCAGTGAAGGCTTTCCCGGCATCCAAAGAACCCGGCGTTTCCGCCACATGGTCATCCAGCGTTGTCCGGAAAGCATGATCTGGCTACAGGGTGCAACCGGCTTGGTCTGCTTGCCCGTGGTGCTGCTGGTGCGCGAGTCGATGCTGCCCTCAGCCCCGTCCTTGTCCCAGGCGCTGATGCAAGCACCGTTGATCGGCTGGCTGCCGGTCGCCTACGTTGTGCTGGCCTCTTTCGCCATCGCACAGGTGCTGTGGGGCCGGGCCATCGGTGCCATCGGCGTCGCTGCCACTGCACCATTTGCGCTACTCATTCCAGTGCATGAGCGGCTATTGGATTCAGCATCGCCTGTGCTATGGTCATTTCCTTTATGTAGATCATTTCATCGTCTCTGGCGCCGAACGAAGCAAAGGCATAGGCCAATGCATGTGGCAGGCGCTGGAGCGGATCGCAGATGAACGCGGCTGTGAGCACATTGCGCTGGACACATTCGTCACCAATTCGCTGGCCCAGCGCTTCTGGATGAACCAAGGCTGCAGCATCGTGGGCTTGCACTTTGGCAAGCCGCTGGCGTGCCGTCCCGTAAATGGCTGCATGAAATGAAATCGATGCATTTCGTGTCGAGGCAAGGCGCGATTTCATCTGCCGTCATTTGCGGAACGGCACACGCGCAAAAGGAGCACCATGACCCGTATTTTCATTGACGGCGAAGCCGGCACCACAGGCATGAAGTTGGCCGAGCGGGTGCGCGCCTCGGGCCGTTTCGAACTGGTCACGCTGACCGAGGCCGAACGCAAGCAGACCGAGGCGCGCCGTGCGGCGCTCGATGCTTGTGACATTGCCGTGCTGTGCCTGCCCGATGAGGCTGCGCGCGAGGCGGTGGCGCTGGTCAGCAATCCGCAGGTGAAGCTGCTCGATGCCAGTGTGGCGCACCGTGTCAGTCCGGGCTGGTGCTATGGTTTTCCAGAAATGACGGCCGGCCAGCGGCAGCGCATTGCCGGCGCGATGCGCGTAACCAACCCCGGCTGCTTTGCCACCGGCGCGCTGGCCTTGCTGCGCCCGCTGGTGGATGCGGGGCTGCTGGCGGCCGACACACCCTTGGTGCTCCATGGCGTGTCCGGCTACTCCGGCGGTGGCCGCCAACTGATCGCGGCTTTCGAGGGCGACGGCCCGGATGCGATACGCAGCAACCACTATCTGTACTCGTTGGAGCAGCCACACAAGCATTTGCCGGAGATCGTGCTGCACAGCGGCCTGGCCAGCGCGCCGGTCTTCATCCCCTCGGTCGGCCGCTACCGCCAGGGCATGCTGGTCAGCCTGGTTTTGCATGCCGGCCTGCTCAGGGCCGGCCCGCACGGCGATGTGCCCGATACCTTGCTCAGCACTTACCGCCAGCATTACAGCGCCAGCGAAGACATCGCGGTGCGTGCAACGGTGCCAGGCGGGCGGCTCGACCCCGAGGCGCTCAACGACACCAACCGGATGGAGATTTTCGTGCTGGCCGACCCCGGCCGCCGCCATGTGACGGCGATTGCGCGTCTGGACAATCTGGGCAAGGGTTCTTCCGGCGCGGCGCTGGTGAATCTGGAGTTGATGGCGCGCCTGCGGGTGTGATTTGCGGGCGCCATCGACCCGCATCGGCCCGCATCAACCCGTTTGGATTTGCGCCCCGATGATGTCGCCCACACGCTGCACGCCGGCCACGATTTCCTTCATCACCGCGCCCGCATCCTGCACATGGCGCACGCCGCCGTCCACAGCGCTGACACTGTCGTGGATCAGGCCCTCGCTGGCGGCGGCGGCGGCCGAGCGCTGGGCTAGTGTCGCGTCACCGATCATCTGTCGGTCTGCACTGGCCATCGAAGCGCATCGCGGCGTTGCATCGCTTGCCAATACAGCTCGGTATGGGCTGCGCGATGCGCCTTGCGCTGCGCTCCGATGGCTGCGCGCAGCCTACGACATCTGACCGGTGACGCGACACTAGGCTGCGCACTTCGCCGGCCACCACGGCAAAGCCGCGGCCTTGCGCGCCGGCCCTGGCCGCTGCCACTGCGGCATCGAGCGCCAGGATGTGGGTCTGAAAGGCGATCGAGTCAGCCCAAGGCTGGTTGGCGACAAAGCCTCGTGCGCATTCATTGCATGCGCCAGCGCTTGAGTAAAAGAGCGTTGGCGATCACGCTGACGGAGCTGAGCGCCATGGCCGCTCCCGCCAGCATCGGGCCGAACTGGCCCAGCGCCGCCAGCGCCAGGCCCAGCAGGTTGTAAACAAAGGCCCAAAACAGGTTTTGCCGGATCTTTACCACCGTGCGCCGTGAAATATCGAGCGCCGCCATCACCAGCCGGATGTCGCCGCGCATCAGCGTGATGCCGGCCGCGTGCATCGCGGCGTCGGTGCCATTGCCCATTGCCATGCCCACATCGGCCACAGCCAGCGCCGGCGCGTCGTTGACGCCATCGCCGACCATCGCGACGGTATGGCGCTTCCCAGGCTTGCCAAGGCCGTAGCCCCCCTGTTGCAAGTCCCGAATGCACTGCGCCTTGTCGCCGGGCAAGACCTGCGCCATCACCTCGCCGGCATCGGGGTCCAGCCCGAGCTGCCGCGCCATGGCCTCGGCGGCGCCCCGGCTGTCGCCCGAGAGCATCAGCACGCGGATGCCACGGGCCTTGAGCGCCGCCAGCGCTGCGCGCGCGCCGGGTTTGGGCGTGTCGGCAAAGGCCATCAATGCCCGTGGCTCCCATCCCTGCGCGCTGCGCTGCGCCACGGCCGACACCGTGGCCCCTGCGCGCTGCAAAGCCTCGGCCCGGGGCGCCAGAGGCCCCAGGTTCACGCCCGACTCCTGCATCCAGCGCAGACTGCCCACCCGATAGCTTTGGCCTTGCAGTTCGCCTTCGCTGCCACGCCCAGGCACGGCGCGCATATCGTCCAGCGGCAGCAGGGTCAAACCGCGCTCCCGGGCGGCCTGCACCACGGCCCGGGCCAGCGGGTGCCCGCTGCCGCTTTGCACCGAGGCCACGGCCGCCAGCAGCGCCGTTGCATCCAGGCCCGGCGCCGCCTCGAACGCCGTCAGCCGGGGTTGCCCCAGGGTCAGCGTGCCGGTCTTGTCGAACACCACCGTATCGACCCTGTGGGCCAGTTCCAGCGCCTGCGCATCCTTGATCAGAATGCCGTTGCCGGCCGCCACGCCGGTGCCCGCCATGATGGCGGCGGGCGTGGCCAGGCCCAGCGCACAGGGGCAGGCCACCACCAGCACGGTCACGGCATGGATCAGCGCCGCCTCGACACCCGCGCCCGCCCGGCACCAGCCCAGCAACGTGGCCAAGGCCAGCAGCAACACCACCGGAACGAAGATCGCCGACACCCGGTCCACCAGGCGCTGTATCGGGGCCTTGGCGGCCTGCGCATCGGCCACCAGCCGGATGATCCGGGCCAGCACCGTTTCCGCCCCCACGGCCGTCACCTCCATCACGATGCGGCCATCACCGTTGACCGAGCCACCCGTCAGGCGCTCACCCACGGCGCGCGCAACCGGCAGCGGCTCGCCAGTGAGCATGGACTCATCGACCTGCGTGCAGCCTTCATGCACCCGGCCATCCACCGGGATGCGCTCACCGGGACGCAGCACCAGTTTGTCGCCCACCAGCAATTCGGCCACGGGCACCGGCACCTCTCCGTCCGGGCCCAGCAGATGCGCCACATCGGGTCGCAGCGCATGCAGTGCCCGGATGGCCGCCATGGTCTGGCGCTTGGCGCGGGCTTCCAGCCACTTGCCCAACAGCACCAGCGTGACCACCACGGCCGAGGCCTCGAAGTAAAGCGGCGGCACATGGTCCGGATGCCCGGCCGTCAGCCACAGCCACATCGACAAACCCCAGCCCGCGCTGGTGCCGAGGGCGACCAGCAGTTCCATATTGCCCGACAGCGCCTTGAGCGCATGCCAGCCGGCCTTGTAGAGCCGGGCGCCCAGGATGAACTGCACCGGCGTGGCCAGCGCACATTGCGCCCAGGCCGGCAGCATCCAGTGCCGATCGAACAACGCTCCGAGCATCGGCAGCAGCAGCGGGGCCGACAGCAGCAGGCCCAGTCCCACCGGCAGGAAACCCGGGACAGCGGCCTGGCGCGACAGTGCCTCGGGCGCCTCCTGCGGCCCCGCAACGCGCGGCTCGTAGCCCGCGTTGCGCACCGCGCGGCACGACAGGGCCGCCATCGCTGCGGCATCGGTGCCAGCGGCAAAGGTAATGCGGGCCGACTCCGTCGCCAGATTGACCGATGCCTGCTGCACACCCGGCACCTGGCGCAGCGCGCGCTCGACGCGACCCACACAACTGGCGCAACTCATGCCGCAGATGCCCAGGTCCAGCGTCTGACCGGATGCGGCGGATGCGATCGTGGTGTTCATGGTGACAATGGTGCTCGGGAAGGCGTGACTTTGCCACGCCGTCCAGTCCGCTCATTGGCCCATGGTCATGGGCCATTCCGCCCATGGACCCGGTGCACGACCCACCCAGGAAGATAGGGTCGATCTGCCCACCGCTCTTTGTCCACGCCTTCATCCACCATTTTGGGAATACCCATGAAACAGGAAAAAGCAAGCTCCGTCCCGCAGGCCCGCCACCGTCGCGTCGACGGTGCGACCTGCTGCAGATGGCAGATATGCCCGGAAGATGTCGCTGTCTGCGCAGTCCTGCGCCCACTGCCGTCGATGCTGTCATGAACAGCCGGCATCGGGCGGCGCGCCTGGCATTCGCGTTGTTTGTCATCACCACAGGTGTCAATCTGCAGGCGCCTTTGTACGCCGCCATGGCGCGCCAGGACGGCGTTGGCCTGACGGCGACTACCGTTGCCTTTTCGTTCTACGTCGCTGGCATCGTGCCCGTTCTGCTGCTCTTGGGCGGACTGTCGGATCACATTGGCCGCCGCCCGGTGATCTGGATGTCGCTGACCCTTTCCGGTGCGAGCACGCTCTTGATGCTGATTTCACCGCACATCGTCACCTTGGGCGCGGCAAGGTGGTTATTGGGCGTAGGAACCGCATTGATGTCGGCCGCCGCCCCCGCCTACATGGCGGACATCCTCGATGTCGACCATCCAGGCTCTTCGGCTTCTTGGGTCACTGCCAGCACCTCCCTGGGTTTCGGTCTGGGCCCGGCGTTGACGGGCCTGTTCTTGTTCATCGACGATAGCCTGCGTCCGCCGAGCCTGTGGCTGCATCTCGCGGGGACCATCGTGTCTGCCGCATTGCTGTCGAAGCTGCCCAAATGCAATGTGCGCCGCCAAGGCAGCTTGGTGCTCGGACTGCCGTACTACCCGGCAGGCGCCTGGTGGTTCGGTGGCGCCATCTTGCTGGCGTGGGCAACCACCGGACTGATCATCTCCATCCTGCCGGCCGTCCTGGCCCGGGTTGGTCTGACGCAATGGTCCGGGGTCGCGACCCTCTGCGCGATCAGTTGTGGCCTCGCCTTTCAGCCCGCCGCCCGACGGCTTGTATCTTTAAACCGGCCCAGCGCGGTAGAGTCTGAACGCCGTTGAGGCGGCCAGACGGGCCCGTGCAGTTTGGTAGCGGCTGGGGTGATGGAGCCCGTGACTGAGTACAGAACGCACGGCCGCCGCGCTGGTCTTCGTGAAGCCCGAACGGTTACGCGCGCCAAGCTTGAGCGCGCATGCACAAGCAAGGGATCTGAAGATCATGTCTGTTACCTCAATGACGGTGGGCATCGACGTAGCCAAGGCGCACATCGATGTCTGTGTGCTGGAGCCCAAGAGCGGGGCCCAGCGGTTTACCAACGATGCTGAAGGCCACTCGGCCCTTGCAGCGCTTTTGCAGCCCCTGGATGTGGGCCTGGTGGTAATGGAGGCCACCGGTGGCTACGAGGTGGCGCTGGCGTGTGCCCTGCAGGCCGCAGGCCTGCCCGTGGCGGTGCTCAATCCGCGCCAGGCGCGCGACTTCGCCAAGTCCATGGGCCGGCTGGCCAAGACCGACGCGGTCGATGCACGCATGCTCGCGGAGCTGGCCGCGGTGCTGCTGCGCCGCGAAGACCTGAGCCGCTTCCTGCGCCCCCTGACCGACGAGTGCCAGCAGTGGCTGGCTGCGCTGGTCACACGCAGGCGCCAGCTGCTGACCATGCTTCATTCCGAACGCCAGCGCCTGCAGATCACCCCCGCGAAGCTGCACCCAAGCATCGAGGCCATCGTGGCTGCCATCAAGGCACAGCTCAATGAGCTGGAGACGCAGATGGTGGGCCATGTGCGGGAGCACTTCGGCGATCTGGACCGGCTGCTGCAGTCGGCCGCAGGCGTTGGTCCGGTGGCCAGCGCCACGATGATTGCCGAGTTGCCCGAACTGGGCCGGCTCAACCGGCGCGAGATCGCAGCCCTGGTAGGCGTGGCGCCCATGGCCAACGATTCCGGCAGCAGCAAGGGCCGACGACGGGTGCAAGGAGGACGCTTCGAGGTCCGGCGTGTGCTGTACATGGCAACGCTGACTGCCACTCGCTACAACCCGGCCATCAAGGCCTTCTACGAACGCCTCAAGGCTGCCGGCAAGCTGCCCAAGGTCGCTCTGGTGGCGTGCATGCGCAAACTCCTGACCACGCTCAACGCCATGGTCAGAACCGGCAAACCTTGGGATAAATCGCTGCACGGCACTTGACTCGGAAGACGGTTACTCAGTCCGACCCGCTCGACCCGAACGGGTTTGATACTGTTGCCGCCGGCATATGCCCTTCTCTCGTGGGGCGCCTTGCAAGGCAATGTGGCATTGGTGCTCGTCGGCGCCTTGGTTGCCAGCAGTGCCTGTTACGGATTTATCTATCTCGGCGGATTGTCCGGCGTTGCCGCGCTTGCCGGCGCCCGGAAAGCGCGAGCCAGTTCAGGATTTTTCCTGATGGCCTATGTGGGTTTCAGCGTGCCGGTGGTTTTCACAGGAATCCTTGCCGACAACTTTGGCCTCGAGATGGCATTGGGCACCTTCGGCGTGCTGTTGGCAGCCGGCGTGGGCCTGATGCTGATGCGGCCTGGAGAAAATTCCCCAACGAGCAATGGCTGACGCCGTATGGCGGGCCAGGCAGGAAATGCTGCGGCCCAGGCATTGCCGATTCCCGGTTTAGACTTCGGCGCACCGGCATCTGCGGTGCCGGTGCTGGCTGCGTTACACGCCGTTCATCGATTTTCGGGAGCAAAGTGGGCTTATCGTTCAAGCAGCCGTTCGACCGGCATGGCCTCTGGTGGCGGGCATTCGCTGCGCCGTTCGAGCGCCCGTTGCAGGAGTGCCGGGCCAGGCCCATTGCCTGGTCCGGGATGGCGCCGGCCAGTATGCGTGGCGTCGCGCGATGAGCGACGCACGGCCGCCCGAAGGCGCTCATACCGCAGGCGCAGGTACTCCAGTGAGTGTGCAAGGAGTCGCCGAGCGCGTGATGGCCTGGCAAGCCTCGCATGGCCGCCATCATCTGCCTTGGCAGAACAGCCGTGATCCGTATCGCGTCTGGCTGTCGGAGATCATGCTGCAGCAGACCCAGGTCCGTACCGTGCTGGAGTACTACGCCTGTTTTCTGGCGCGCTTTCCCGATGTCGGCGCTCTGGCCAAAGCGCCCCGGGACGAAGTGATGGGGCTTTGGAGCGGCCTGGGTTACTACAGCCGCGCACGCAATCTGCACCGCTGTGCGCAGCAGGTGATGGCCGAGCATGGCGGGGCGTTCCCGAATACCGCCGAGGCGTTGGCGACGCTGCCCGGCATCGGCCGATCGACAGCGGGGGCCATCGCGGCGTTCTGCTTTTCCGAGCGGGTGCCGATTCTCGATGCCAACGCACGGCGGGTGCTGACACGTTTGTCCGGTTTCGCCCGGGATCTGGCATCGGCCGGCAATGAGCGTTTGCTGTGGGAACTGGCGCAGTCCTTGTTGCCCACGCGCGACTTGGCGCAGACCATGCCCCGTTACACCCAGGGTCTGATGGACCTGGGGGCATCCCTGTGCACGGCGCAGGCGCCGCGCTGTTCACTGTGCCCGTTGACGGGCTCTTGTGTGGCCTTCAGGGACGGCGCGCCTGAGCGCTATCCGGTCAGGACGCGCAAACTGTCCCGGCGCCCGGAGTCCTGGCAGTTGCTGCTGGTGCGCGATGGCCAAGAGCAGGTGTGGCTGCAGCGGCGCCCGCCGACGGGCATTTGGGCGGGTCTGCATTGCGTGCCGGTTTTCGCCGACACGGCCTCTCTGGCGGCCTTCGTGGCTGCGCTGGGCGCCGGGCGCGATCTGGTGCAAGAGCGATTGCCGCCCTTTGTGCATGTGCTGACGCACAGGGACCTGCATTTGCATCCGGTCTTGGTCCGTGGGAATTTCGTGACCCGCCCATCCGATGATGGCCAATGGCTGGGGCCCGACCGATGGCCGGCGCTTGGTTTGCCGGCGCCGATTCGCAAACTGCTGGCCGCCACGCAAACCAGGCGGTGATTGGCGGCCAAACCAAAGCCGCCGACCAAAACCGCCACTCACGCTCACTGGCGCCCGTCCAGCTCCCTGTGCCGTTTCAATGCCGTCCAGCGATTGCCGAAGGACTGGGCCAGTCTTTCCACCAGATAGACCGAGCGGTGCTGGCCGCCGGTGCAGCCTATGGCCACCGTGACATAGCTGCGGTGGTTGCGGTCGAGCAGTTCGAGCCAATGCGCCAGGAATTGCTCGATATGGGCCCGCATCAGGTCCACATCCGGCTGGAGTTGCAGAAAGTCCGCGACCGGTTCGTCCAGGCCCGTCAGCTCGCGCAGCGCCGGTTCGTAATAGGGGTTGGCCAACATGCGCACATCGAACACATAGTCTGCATCCATGGGTATGCCGCGCTTGAAGGCGAAGGATTGGAAGACCAGCGTCAATTGCCCTTGCGCGCCGGGCATCAGGCTTTTGACGTAGCTTTGCAGTTGTGAGGCCCGTATCTGGCTGGTGTCGATGACATGCGATGCTTCGCGCAGGTCGGCCAGCAGTTCGCGCTCGAGATCGATGATCTGCACCAGGGCCTTGCGTTCTTGTTGCGGATCGTCATGCGACAGCGGGTGGCGGCGGCGCGTTTCGGAAAAGCGCCGGACCAGGGTGTCGATGGTGGCATCGAGAAAAATCGATTGCACCGCCACGCCCTGGCTGCGCAGGCGGTGCAATTCTTGCGGCACCTGGTGCAGCGAGGTCGCGCTGCGCACATCCATCGCAATCGCAACGCGGTTGCCGTGGTGGTGGTGCTCCAGCGCCACGAAGGCCGGCAGCAGTTGCGGCGGCAGGTTGTCGACGCAGTAATACCCGGCGTCTTCGAGCGCATGCAGGGCCACGGATTTTCCCGATCCCGACATGCCTGTGATCAGCACGATTTCCAGCACCATCAGTCTTGCCCTGGCGAGGTTTGCCGGGTTTGCCGGGTTTGCCGGGTCGTGCCTGCGGCGCCGAGCATCTCGCGCGCATGGGCCAGCGTGGTCTCGGTCGCGCGCTCTCCGCCGAGCATGCGGGCCATCTCGGCGATGCGCTGCTCGCCTTGCACGGCCAGCACCGTGCTGCTGGTGCCGGCTGCGCCCTTTTGCTTGGTGACCACGAGGTGCCGGTGCGCGCATGCCGCCACCTGGGGCAGGTGGGTCACGGCCAGCACTTGGCGCGCCTGGCCCAATTGCTGCATCAGCCGGCCCACGGTTTCGGCGACCGCGCCGCCGACGCCGGCATCGACTTCATCGAAGATCAGCGTAGGGGCCAGGCCCAGTTCGCTGGTCGTGACCGAAATCGCCAGCGAGATGCGCGACAGTTCGCCCCCCGAGGCCACCTTGCCAACCGGCCGGGGGCTCATGCCCGGGTGCGCGGCAACGAGGAAGGCCACCTCGTCGATGCCATGGGCGGCCGGCTCCTGGGCCTTGCTCACCGCGACCTCGAACTTTCCCCCTTCCATGCCCAGGCCCTGCATGGCCCGGGTGATGGCCGTCGATAGCCGGGGCGCAGCCTTGGCGCGGGCCACGGACAGCGCCCGCGCGGCCGCCTGATAGGCTTTGGCGCTGGCCGCTTGTGCCGCTTGCAGTGGCTCCAGATCAGTGGCGCTATCGAGCTGGCGCAGTTGGGCTTTCCAGTCGTCGAGCAGCGCGGGCAGTTGTGCCGGCGGGCGTTTGTACCGGCGGGCCAGGCCCATCCACAGCGACATGCGGGCATCGAGCGCAGCAAGGCGCTGAGGATCGAGCGGCGCGCGCCGCAGGTACGATTGCAGCGAACGCAGCACATCGCTGGCTTGCGCCAGGCTCGATGAAAGAATCTCTGCCAGGTTGGCGAACTCCGGCTCGATATGTTCCTGGGCTTGCAGCAGCGCATGGGCGCGTGCGAGACCGGCAAGGGCGCCGCTCTCGTCGTCTTGCAAGCTCCGGATCGCTCCATCGGCCCCATCGACCAGCGCCTGGGCATGCGACAGGCGCCGGTGCTGCGCATCGAGCTCATCCCATTCGCCAGCCGCTGGCGCCAATTTGTCGACTTCGCCGATTTGCCACTGCAGGCGCTCACGCTCTTGCTGCCAACCGGCCTGGGCCTGGCTGGCCTGCTGCAATGCTTTTTGATCCGCGCGCCACTGTGCCCACCGGGCGGCGGTCTCGGCGGCGCTGACTGCGGCAAAAGCGTCGAGCAGGCCGCGCACCGATTCCGGGCGGGTCAGGCTTTGCCATGCGTGCTGGCCGTGGATATCGAGCAGCATGTCGCCGAGCGCGCGCAACTGGGCGGCGGTGGCCGGCGTGGCGTTGATCCAGGCGCGGCTCTTGCCCTGCGCATCTACCGTGCGCCGCAGCAGCAACAGATCGTCGCCGTCAAAGCCGGCCTCTTGCAGCCACGGCAGCACATGGGCCGGGCAGTCGAACTCTGCGCAGATATCCGTCTTGTGCGCCCCCTCGCGCACCACGCCCGCCTCCGCGCGCGCGCCCAGTGCCAGTTGCAGCGCGTCTATCAGTATCGATTTGCCGGCGCCGGTCTCTCCGGTCAGCACCGTGAAGCCCGCATCCAGCTCCAGTTCCAGGGCCTGAACGATCACAAAGTCACGCAGCGTGATTCGTCTGAGCGCCATGGTCAGGGGTCTCCGTCGTTCCAGCGCAGTTTCTTGCGCAAGGTGGCGAAGTAGTTCCAGCCCTGCGGGTGCAAAAAGCGCACGCAATGCGCTGACCGGCTGAGCAAAATCCTGTCGCCATGGAGCAACGAGGCCAGCGACTGCATATCGAAGCTGGCGCTGACATCCCGGCCGCTGACGACTTCGACCGCCACCTCGGTGGCGTCCGACAGCACGATGGGGCGGTTGGACAAGGTATGCGGCGCGATCGGAACCAGAACCCAGCCAGGAATCGACGGATGCAGCATCGGGCCGCCAGCGGACAGCGAATAAGCGGTCGATCCGGTGGGCGATGCGATGATCAGCCCGTCCGCCCGCTGATTGGCCACGAAGCGGCCGCCGACCTCCACGCGCAGTTCCACCATGCCGGCGGTCGCCCCCCGGTTCACGACCACATCGTTCATCGCCAGCGCCTCGAACACCACCTGCCCGGCGCGCATGACGCAAGCCTGTATCAGCGGTCGCGAATCCTCCTCGTAGTCGCCTTCGAGCATCGGGGGCAAGGTGGCTTGGTAGGTATCGAACGGGATGTCGGTGATGAAGCCCAGGCGCCCCTGGTTGATGCCGACCAACGGCGTGCCGAACCGGGCCAGCCTGCGGCCTATGCCCAGCATCGTGCCGTCGCCCCCTACCACCAGACCCAGATCGCAGCGGGCGCCGATGTCCTCGACCGTCAGCGACGGGTAGTGCAGCAAGCCGGTATTGCTGGCCGTTTCCACCTCGATGGCAACGCTGCAACCCTGGTGCTGCAAAAACCGGGCAATGCCGTCGAGCGCCTGGCGCGAACTCTCACCGATGGCGCCTGCGGACGAAGCCTGGTACTTGCCAATGAGGGCAACATGGCGGAAATTGGACGTCATCGCGAAATTACATCATTAAAATCCCCCCATGCTGGATGACCGTGCCAAGTTGTTGCTCAAAGCCTTGGTCGAGCGCTATATCGCCGATGGGCAGCCCGTAGGCTCCAGAACCCTGTCGCAGGCGTCCGGGATCGACCTCTCGCCGGCGACGATCCGCCATGTGATGGCCGACCTGGAAGATTTGGGGCTGATTGCCAGCCCGCACACATCGGCAGGCCGCAGACCCACGGCGCGCGGCTACAGGCTGTTTGTCGACACCATGCTGACGGTGCAGCGCGACCCGTTGACCGCGCCCGAACTGGCGCCCGAGCAGCCGCAAAAGGTCATCGCCAATGCGGCGCAGTTGCTCTCCAGCCTGTCGCAGTTCGTGGGGGTGGTGATAGCGCCGCGCCGCAGTTCGGTGTTCCGCCACATCGAGTTTTTGCGGCTTTCGGAGCGGCGCTTTCTGGTCATCATCGTCTCGCCCGAGGGCGATGTCCAAAACCGGGTCATCTTCACCGATATCGATTATTCGCAGGCGCAGCTCATCGAAGCCTCCCATTTCCTGAACTCGCATTACACCGGCCTGGCGATGGAGCAGGTGCGCGAGCGTCTGAAGTCGGAGGTGGACATGTTGCGCAATGAGATTGCGGCGCTGATGCAGGCCGCAGTGAATGTCGGCTCGGAGGCGCTATCCGATGTGCAGGATGAAGTCGTGATCTCCGGCGAGCGCAACCTGTTGGCGGTCAGCGATTTCTCCAGCGACATGGACCACCTGCGCCGGGCCTTCGATCTGTTCGAGCAAAAGACGCAAATCCTGCGGCTGCTGGACATATCGAGCCAGGCCCAAGGCGTGCGCATCTACATCGGCGGGGAAAGCCAGGTCGTGCCTTTCGAGGAGCTCTCGGTGGTCAGCGCCTCCTACGAGGTCGACGGCACGATGGTAGGCACCTTGGGCGTGATAGGGCCGACCCGCATGCCCTACGACCGGATGATACAAATCGTGGACATCACCTCGCGGCTGCTGTCCAACGCGCTGAGCCACCGCAAATAAAGCCCCCTACAATGGGGCGCTCGCCCGGCGGCAGAAGAACCCGGCAGAACCAGGGCCGTTAGCTCAATTGGTCAGAGCAGTCGACTCATAATCGATTGGTAGCTGGTTCGAATCCAGCACGGCCCACCATCCACCCCGCGCCATGATCGTGGCCCGAACCGCGTGCGCGGCATATGGAGTGCGCGACCATGTGCCCTGCGCCCATACGCGCCAGCAGCACCCCGAACACTAAAATCCGAAACCCGGCCACCCGCCTGAACCAGGAAAGCCACGCCATGGGACGCACCCTGTACGACAAAATTTGGGACGAGCATGTCATCCACACCGAAGAGGACGGCACCGCCACCCTCTACATCGACCGCCATCTGGTGCACGAAGTCACCAGCCCCCAGGCGTTCGAGGGCCTGCGCGTGGCGGGCCGCAAGGTCTGGCGCATGAGTTCCATCGTCGCGACGGCCGACCACAACACGCCCACCACGGGCTGGGAGCGGGGCTATGACGGCATCACCGATCCGGTCAGCAAAGAGCAGATCACCACGCTGAACGACAACATGGCGCAGCTCCAGCCTGCGGCCTTCTTTCCGTTCATGCACCAGCGCCAGGGAATCGTCCATGTGATCGGCCCGGAAAACGGCGCCACCCTGCCCGGCATGACCGTGGTCTGCGGCGACAGCCACACCTCGACCCACGGCGCCTTTGGCGCGCTGGCGCATGGCATAGGCACCTCCGAAGTCGAGCATGTGCTGGCCACGCAAACGCTGCTGGCCAGAAAGGCCAGGAACATGCTGGTGCAGGTGCAAGGCCATCTCGCCCCGGGCATCACGGCCAAGGACCTGGTGCTGGCCATCATCGGCCACATCGGCACCGCCGGCGGCACGGGCTACACCATCGAGTTTGCCGGCCCGGCCGTCCGCAGCCTGTCGATGGAAGGCCGCATGACCATATGCAACATGGCCATCGAAGCCGGCGCGCGCGCCGGCCTGGTGGCGGTCGACGACAAGACCATCGACTACGTCAAAGGCCGCCCGCTCGCGCCCGACGGCGTCGAATGGGAGCAGGCCGTGGCGTACTGGAAGACGCTGCACTCGGACGCCGATGCCCCGTTCGACACCGTGGTCCGGATCGACGCCAGCGCCATCGGCCCGCAGGTCACCTGGGGCACCTCGCCGGAGATGGTGCTGGGCATAGATGCCCGCGTGCCCGACCCGGACAAGGAAAAAGACGCCGGCAAGCGCGACGCCATCGAGCGCGCGCTCAGCTACATGGGGCTGGCCCCCGGCAAGGCGATCGACGACATCCGCATCGACAAAGTGTTCATCGGCTCATGCACCAACAGCCGCATCGAAGACATGCGCGCCGCCGCCGCCGTGGTCCGCAAGCTCGGCCGCAAAGTGGCGGGCAATGTGAAACTGGCCCTGGTGGTGCCCGGCTCGGGCCTGGTCAAGGAGCAGGCCGAGCGCGAGGGCTTGCACCACATCTTCAAGGCCGCAGGCTTCGAGTGGCGCGAACCCGGCTGCTCGATGTGCCTGGCGATGAACGCCGACCGCCTGGAGCCCGGCGAGCGCTGCGCCAGCACCAGCAACCGCAACTTCGAGGGCCGCCAGGGCGCCGGGGGCCGCACCCATCTCGTCAGCCCCGCGATGGCCGCCGCTGCCGCAGTGCACGGCCATTTCGTCGATATCCGCGCATTTGCCTGAAAGGAGGCACGCCATGACCAGGAGCGCCACCCTCATCGCCCTCACCCTCGCGCTGGCCTGCCTGCTGGCTGGCTGCAACACCGTCAAAGGAGTGGGCAAGGACATAGGCGAAGCCGGCAACGCGATCGAGCGGGCCGCACAATGAGCACCCCCGCAAGAACGCCCGAAGGACGCCCACCATGCAGAAATTCACGGTACTCCATGGCCTCGTGGCCCCGATCGACCGCGAGAACGTCGATACCGACGCGATCATTCCCAAGCAGTTTTTGAAGTCGATCAAGAAAACCGGCTTTGGCCAGAACCTGTTCGACGAATGGCGCTACCTGGACCATGGCGCGCCCGGCCAGGACCCGGCCAGCCGCCGGCCCAACCCCGACTTCGTGCTGAACCAGCCGCGCTACCAAGGTGCCGCCATCTTGCTGGCGCGCAAGAACTTTGGCTGTGGCTCCAGCCGCGAGCACGCGCCCTGGGCGCTGGAGCAGTTCGGCTTTCGGGCCGTGATCGCGCCCAGCTTTGCCGACATCTTCTTCAACAACTGCTTCAAGAACGGCCTGCTGCCGATCGCGCTACCCGCAAGCGCCGTGGACCAGTTGTTCCACGAAGTGCTGGCCTTCCCTGGCTACCATCTGACCATCGACCTGGAGCGCCAACTCGTCGTGCGCGCACAAGGCGCCCAGATCGCGTTCGATGTGCAGCCGTTTCGCAAATACTGCCTGCTCAACGGCTTTGACGACATCGCGCTGACCCTGCGCCAGTCTGACAAGATCAGGGCCTTCGAAGCGCAGCGCCTGGCCACCAAGCCCTGGCTGGCGCGGACCATGATGCGTTGAACAAGAAACACAACCCAAGCCTCTGGCGCAGCATTTACCTGCACCAGAGGCTATTGAAAATGTAGCGACCCATGAAAATCGCAGTTTTGCCGGGTGACGGCATAGGCAAGGAAATCGTCGCCGAGGCCGTCAAGGTGCTGAACGCGCTGGGGCTGAAGTTCGAGCTGGAATCGGCCCTGGTGGGCGGCGCCGCTTACGAAGCCCATGGCCACCCGCTGCCCGAATCGACGCTGCGCCTGGCCCGGCAGGCCGACGCCATCCTGTTCGGCGCCGTCGGCGACTGGAAATACGACCAGCTCGACCGGTCGCTGCGCCCCGAGCAGGCGATCCTGGGTCTGCGCAAGAGCCTGGGCCTGTTTGCCAACTTTCGCCCCGCCATCTGCTACGAGCAACTGGTGGGCGCATCGAGCCTCAAGCCCGAACTGATCGCGGGCCTGGACATCCTGATCATCCGCGAATTGACCGGCGACATCTACTTCGGCCAGCCCCGCGGCCGCCGCCAGGCGGCAGATGGCCCTTTCCCCGGCGCGCAAGAAGCCTTCGACACCATGCGCTACAGCAGGCCCGAGATCGAACGCATCGCCCATGTGGCCTTCCAGGCCGCCCGCAAGCGCAGCAAAAAGCTCACCAGCGTAGACAAGGCGAATGTGCTGGAGACCTCCCAGTTCTGGAAGGACGTGCTCACCGAAATCCATGCCCAGTACCCGGACGTGCAGTTGCAGCACATGTACGTCGACAACGCCGCGATGCAACTCGTCAAGGCGCCCAAAGCATTCGACGTGGTGGTCACCGGCAACATGTTCGGCGACATCCTCTCGGACGAAGCCGCGATGCTCACCGGCTCCATCGGCATGTTGCCCTCGGCCTCGCTCAACGGCAGCCAGCAGGGCCTGTACGAGCCCAGCCACGGCAGCGCCCCGGACATCGCCGGCAAGGGCCTGGCCAACCCGCTGGCCACCATCCTCTCGGCCGCGATGATGCTGCGCTACAGCCTGAACCAGCCAGCCGCCGCCGGGCGCATCGAAGCAGCGGTGCAAAAAGTGCTGGCCCAGGGCTTGCGCACGCCGGACATCCACAGCCCGGGCACCACCCGGGTGGGCACGGCGCAAATGGGCGATGCGGTGGTCCAGGCCCTGACCACCTGACCATCCGCCGATCACCGCCTGGCATCACGCGCATCACGCGCCAAAATAGCCCTTGACATAGCCCAAAGCCTTGGACAGTTGCCCGGCAGCCTCCAGCACCCGTGGCGCCAACACCTCAGAGCGGGGCTTCGATCCGGAACGCCTTCCTGCCAGGGGGTTTTTCAAGCGCAAGGCGTGGCCGCATGCAGCCGCGCGCCAACCAGCGCTGGCATGAAAGATGCTCGTCACACTTTGCCGCTTTGCCCGGTGCCACGATACGAACCATGACAAACCCTGACCAGGGGGCCACGGACATTCGACTACCATACCCTGTCGTCTTTGCACCTCCATACCTGCGCACGCCCCTCCGTTGCAGGCCACAGCATGTCGGCCCTCGCCCTTCAGCCCCTCGGTCCCGTTGCGCCACTTTGCAAAAAATCCCGCCCATGAGCAGTCCCCGCTGGCAAGGCATTTTCCCCGCCATCACCACCAAGTTCCACGCCGATGAAAGCCTCGATGCCGAAGGCACGGCCCGCCATATCGACTTTCAGATCCGCAACGGCATCCATGGCCTGGTCACCTGCGGCTCGCTCGGCGAAGCCAGCACCCTGACGCTGGAAGAAAAGCTCGAAGTGGCCAGGATTGCGCTGCAGGCCGCCGCCGGCCGCGTTCCGGTGCTGGCCAATGTGTCCGAAACCAGCACCCGCGAAGCGCTGCGCTACATCGATGGCGCCAACCGGCTCGGGGTGGCCGGCTTCATGGTGATGCCATCGGTGATCTACGTGGCCGATGCGCGCGAAGCCATGCTCAACGTGCGCACCATGGCCAAGGCCGCACAGCAACCGATCATGGTCTACAACAACCCCGTGGCCTACCGCGTCGACCTCAAGCCCGAGCACATGCTGGAGCTGGCCGACTGCGAGTGGATCAGCGCCATCAAGGAAAGCAGCGACGACATTCGCCGCATCACCGATCTGCGCAACACCGTGGGCCAGCGCTACCAGCTCTTCCTGGGCGTCGACGACCTGGCCTACGAAGGCCTGGCCCTGGGCTGCGATGGCCTGCTGGCCGGCGTGGGCTGCGCCTTCCCGCGCGAGACCGTGGCGCTGTACGAACTGATGAAGGCCGGCCGCTTTGCCCAGGCCCTTGCGCTGTACCAGTGGATGACGCCCATGCTGCACCTGGATGTCTCGACCAAGCTGGTGCAAAACCTCAAGCTGATCGACGTGCTGGTGGGCGTAGGCACCGAGCATATGCGCCGCCCGCGCCTGCCGTTGATCGGCCCGGAGCGCGCTGCCATCGAACGCATCGTCCGGCACGCGCTGGACACGCGCCCCGCCGAATACCGGTCGCTTGCCTGACACTGTGACCGCCCCTTTCCCAACCCCCCATCCCACCCTCCCGCAAAGACCTGCCATGACACAAAAAACCGGACTCATGATCTCCGCCACCTTGGCGACACTGACGCTGCTGTCGGCGACGGCGCTGGCGCAAGAGCAGCGCGTCGCGATCGGCCACACCGGCCCCCTGTCCGGCCCGAATGCATTCGCCGGCAAGGACAACGAAAGCGGCGTGCGCCTGGCCATTGAAGAGCTCAATGTGAAAAAGATCATGGTCGGGGGCAAGGTGCTGAAGTTCGATCTGGTCTCCGAAGACGACCAATGCGACGCCCGCACCGGCGTCAGCGTCGCGCAAAAGCTGATCGACAGCGGCATCCAATACGTCATGGGGCCTTATTGCTCGGGCGTGGCCATTCCTGCATCGCGGGTGTACAGCGAAGGCGGGGCCATGCTCTCGACCGTGGCCACCAACCCCAAGGTGACCGAAAGCGGCTACAAGAACCTGTTTCGCATCACCGCCGGCGACACCCAAATCGGCTCGAACATGGCGGCCTATGCGGCCAAGGTGCTCAAGGTGACCCAGGTCGCCGTGATCGACGACCGCACCGCCTACGGCCAGGGTGTGGCCGAGCAGTTCGCCAAGGATGCCAAAAAGCAGGGACTGACCCTGGTGGGCCAGGAGTTCACCACCGACAAGTCCACCGATTTCCTGTCCATCCTGACCAGCCTCAAGGCCCGGCAGCCGCAGGCGATCTTTTTTGGCGGCTACGCGCCGCAGGCCGCGCCGATGGCGCGCCAGATGAAGCAACTGGGCCTGCCCGCCAAACTGCTCGGCGGCGACACCCTGTGCAGCGTCGAGGTCGGCAAGCTCGGCGGTGATGCGGTCAACGACACCGTCATTTGCGCCCAGGGCGGCTCGATGCTCACCAAGGTCGCCGACGGCCCGGCCTTCATGGCCAAGTACAAAGCGCGCTTCAACCGCGACCCCGATGTCTATGCGGCCTCGTTCTACGACCAGATGATGTTCATCGCCGAGTCCATGCAAAAGACCCAATCGGTACAGCCGGACAAGGTCGGCGCGCAAATGTACCAATCGAGCTACCAGGGCGTGGCCACCACCTATTCCTACGACGACAAGGGCAACCTGAAACAGGCGCCGATCACGGTGCAGATCTTCAGGAACGGCCTGCCCGTGCCGCTGGGCAGCTATTGACATATTGCAGCCCGGCATCTCATGCGACGCATACGGGTGCTCGACTCCCACACCGGCGGCGAACCCACGCGGCTGGTGCTCGACGGCTTTCCTGATTTGGGCTGCGCCAGCATGGCCGAGCGCCGCGCGCTGCTGGCCGGCCAGCATGACGCCTGGCGCGCGGCGACGGTGCTGGAGCCACGCGGCAACGACGTCATCGTCGGCGCGCTGCTCTGCCCGCCCGTAGACCCGGCCAGCGCCGCCGGCGTGATCTTCTTCAACAACACCGGCTACCTTGCCATGTGCGGCCACGGCACCATCGGACTGGTGGCCTCGCTGGCTTACCTGGGCCGCATCGCGCCCGGCGAGCACCGCATCGAAACGCCGGCCGGCACCGTCGGCGCCACGCTGCACGAGGATGGCTCGGTCAGCGTGCGCAATGTGCCGGCCTACCGGCTGCACCGCCAACTCGCGCTGCAGGTGCCGGGCCAGCGCAGCGTGGTCGGCGATGTGGCCTGGGGCGGCAACTGGTTCTTTCTGGTGTCCGAGCATGGCCAGCGCGTGGCCAGCGACAACCTGCCAGCCCTGAGCCACTACACCAGCGCCATCCGGCAGGCCCTGCAAACGCAGGGCATCCGTGGCGACGACGGCGGCGCGATAGACCATATCGAACTCTTTGCCGACGACGATCGGGCCGATAGCCGCAACTTCGTGCTGTGCCCGGGCGGGGCCTACGACCGATCACCCTGCGGCACCGGCACCAGCGCCAAGCTCGCCTGCCTGGCCGCCGACGGCAAGCTGCAACCCGGCCAAATCTGGCGCCAGGCCAGCATCATCGGCAGCCAGTTCGAGGCCAGCTATGCGCTGGCGGACGGCCAGCCCCGGCACGGGCGCGCGCAGATCATCCCCACCCTGCGCGGCCGCGCGCACATGAGCGCCGAAGCCACGCTGCTGATCGAAGACAGCGACCCCTTCGGCTGGGGCATCCGGCCCTGAACAGACGACGGTCACGATGCGGCGCGGGCCGTCGAGACGCCGCCGAAGCGTTCAAAGCCGGGGATGACGGTATCCGCCAACGGGTCCAGCAGCGCATCGAATGCCTGCCGCGCCTTGCCGTTCCCGGGCGTTCCTGGAGCTCGCGCCCGAATTTCGCGGTGAATTCGACGCTCTGCCCATTGCCCATTGCCCATTGCCCATTGCCTATTGCCCATTGCCTGCTGGCGGCCACTGCCCACGGTGCGCGCCCGACGCCGGTCTGGGCAGGAGGGGCCGCGCGGCGGCGCTCGGGCGCGAACCCGGCGTTCACGCGATCGGCCTGCGCCCGGGGCGCACGGTCTGGTCTGCGGGGATTCCGTGCGCGGCGCGCTATATATCCAAATCGTGATCGGCGGCCACGGATTGGACGCTCCAGTCGATCGGGTCTTGTTGCAGCACCATGTCGATGTCCAGGCCCAAGGCCAGGCCGATTTCATCCGGGAAGGACACGGCGATTGCCTTTTCGCTCATTTCGGCCTCGCGGGCACGGGCGCGCCAAGCGGCCAGGTGCAGGATGCCTGCGAGCGGCTCATAGACTTGGTTGTCAAACGGCGCGCTCTGGTGCTGCAAGGCGTCGATCACCACTTCGGGCAATTGCCAGCGGCGCGCGCAGCCGGCCGTCACATGGCCGTAGTTGTAGCCCAGGATGCGCTGCTCGATCTTGTCGCGGCGCGGGTCGAACGGCGCCACCAGGGTATTGACCGCCTGGGCCTTTTCCGGGTCGGCCAGGTGGATCACCAACTCACCGAGCGCATGCAGCAGGCCGGCGGTGTAGGCGGCCACCTGGTTCTGGTGCGCGATGCCGGCCAGTGAGCGGGCCAGCCTGGCGGTGTTGCTGCTGTAGCGCCAAAACTGCCGCATGTTCACGCCCCGCACCGAACGCGCGCTGCCCAGTGGCGCCGAGGTGCCCAGTGCGCGCAGTTGCTCCTGGCCCAGCAGCGCCAGCGCTTCGGGAATGCCCGCGATCTGGCGCGGCAACCCGATGGCCGACGCATTGGCCTGCTCCAGCAGCCGGGCGGCGAGGGCCGGGTCGGTGCCAAAGATCTGGTTCAGGCGCCGCAGGCAGGGCGGCTCGTGGGCCAATTCGCTCATCAGCAGCGCCACGGCGCGCGGCAGGCTGGGCAATGCCGTCGAGTAGGCCACGACCTGGGCCGCCGGATGGGCACCGGCCTGGGTCAGCAATGCGTTCGGCTCCATGGAATGAGGGCGCCAGTGGTTCGGGTGCTGGCGATTATGGACTGCGGGGTCGCCGATCTGCTATCCGCCCGGCGACCTGTTCCTGGCCTGTTGCAACTTCGCAAATGCCGAGGCCATCGCCGACTGCGGCGCCGGCCCGGGCGCACGGCGCTGCGGTTGCTGGTTGCGCGCTGGCGCTGCATAGCGGTTGTCGCGCGGCGCATGGCGCTCGCCGGCCGGGCGCGCTGGCGCGGCGTCGAGCTTCATCGTCAGGGCGATGCGCTTGCGCGGCAGGTCCACCTCCAGCACCCGCACCTTGACGATGGCGCCGGTCTTGACCACTTCGCGGGCGTCGTTGACGAACTTGTGCGCCAGTTGGCTCACATGCACCAGCGCGTCCTGGTGCACGCCCAGGTCGACGAAGGCGCCGAACTGGGCCACGTTGCTGACCGTGCCTTCCAGCACCATGCCCTCCTTCAAGTCCGTGATGTCTTGCACGCCGTCGTTGAAGCGGGCGACCTTGAAGTCCGGGCGCGGGTCGCGGCCGGGCTTTTCCAGTTCGGCCAGGATGTCCCGAACGGTGATGAGGCCGAATTTTTCGTTGGCAAACAGTTCCGGCCTGAGCGTCTTGAGCATGTCGCAGCGGCCCATCAGTTCGGCCACGGGTTTGCCGGTGCGGGCCATGATCTGCTCGATCACCGGGTAGGTCTCGGGGTGCACGCCGGTCATGTCGAGCGGGTTCTCGCCGCCACGGATGCGCAAAAAGCCCGCGCTCTGCTCAAAGGTCTTGGCCCCCAGGCCGGCCACGTCCAGCAGTTGCCGGCGGCTCCTGAATGCGCCATGGGCCTCGCGCCAGCACACCACGGCTTTGGCCACGCTGGCCGACAGGCCCGAGACGCGGCTCAGCAGGGGCACGCTGGCGGTGTTCAGGTCCACGCCCACCGCATTCACGCAGTCTTCCACCACCGTGCCCAGGGTGCGGGCCAGTTCGCTTTGGTTCACGTCGTGCTGGTACTGGCCCACGCCTATGCTCTTGGGGTCGATCTTGACCAGTTCGGCCAACGGGTCTTGCAGGCGGCGCGCAATGCTGGCGGCGCCACGCAGGCTGACGTCGACATCGGGCAGTTCCTGCGATGCGTATTCGCTGGCCGAGTACACCGAGGCGCCGGCCTCGCTGACCACCACTTTGTCGATCGCGCGGCCTTGCCCGGCAGCCTGCGCGATCAGGTCGGCGGCCAGTTTGTCGGTCTCGCGGCTGGCGCTGCCGTTGCC
This sequence comes from Verminephrobacter eiseniae EF01-2, assembly GCF_000015565.1. Taxonomy (NCBI): domain Bacteria; kingdom Pseudomonadati; phylum Pseudomonadota; class Betaproteobacteria; order Burkholderiales; family Comamonadaceae; genus Verminephrobacter; species Verminephrobacter eiseniae. Next base: position 1,160,448 of record NC_008786.1, on the reverse strand, counting down.
GATGGCGATCAGGCTCACGCCCTGCTTTTCGGCCAGCCGGGCCAATGTGCGCAGCGCGCCGTCCCAGTCGCGGCGCGGCTCGTGCGGGTAGACGGTGGCGGTTTCCACCAGTTTGCCGGTGGTGTCGACCACGGCCACTTTGACGCCGGTGCGGATGCCCGGGTCCAGCCCCATCACCACACGGGGGCCGGCCGGCGCGGCCAGCAGCAGGTCGCGCAGGTTGTCGGCAAACACTTTGATGGCCACCTTTTCGGCCTCCTCGCGCAGGCGGGCAAACAGTTCGCGCTCGGTCGAGAGGCTGAGTTTGACGCGCCAGGCCCAGGTCACGCATTTGCGGATCAGGTCGTCCGCCGGGCGGCCCGCATGGCTCCAGCCCAGGTGCAGCGCGATCCGGCCTTCGGCGACGCCGGGCTGGCCAGGCCCGGGCTCGACGGGCAGCGCCAGCCGCGCTTGCAGGATCTCCAGTGCGCGCCCGCGGAATACGGCCAGCGCGCGGTGCGAGGGCACGCGGCCTATCGGCTCGTCGTATTCGAAGTAGTCGCGGAACTTGGCCACTTGCGGGTCGTTGTCGTCCTTGCCGTCGAGCTTGCGGCTGCACAGCAGGCCATCGGCCCAGAGCCATTCGCGCAGGCTTTGCACCAGCCGGGCGTCTTCGGCCCAGCGCTCGGCCAGGATGTCGCGCACCCCGTCGAGCACGGCGGGCACGGTGGAAAAATCGGCCTCGGGCTTGCCATCGGCCGACAGTTGCGCCGGCCGGATGAAGGCGAGGGCTTCTTGCGCAGGGTCCAGCCCGGGGTCGGCCCAGAGCTTGTCGGCCAGCGGCGCGATGCCGGATTCGCACGCGATCTGGCCCTTGGTGCGGCGTTTTTGCTTGTACGGCAGGTACAGGTCTTCGAGTTCCTGCTTGGTGGGCGCGGCGGCGATCGCGGCGCGCAGCGCGTCGGTGAGCTTGCCCTGTTCGGCGATGCTCTTGCTGACGGCGACGCGGCGCTCTTGCAGCTCGCGCAGGTACGCCAGGCGCGCTTGCAGTTCGCGCAGTTGTATGTCGTCCAGCGTGCCGGTCGCCTCCTTGCGATAGCGCGCGATGAAGGGCACCGTGGCACCCGCGTCGAGCAGTTCCACCGCTGCGCGCACCTGTGGTTCCCCAACCCTGATTTCTGCGGCCAACTGCCGAATGATCTGCTGCATCTGCATCTGCGCATCTGTGGAGCGCCAGAAAAAACACGAAGCGCGCGAGTGTGCCACACGCCACACGCGCAGCGCGGGGCGCCGCGCCCGTCACCCGGTATTGCGCAGCCCTGCGGCGATCCCGTTGATCGAGATGTGGATTCCGGTCTGCACGCGCTCATCATCCTGGCCGGCACGCCAGCGGCGCACCAGTTCGACCTGCAAATGGTGCAGCGGGTCGATGTATGCGAAGCGGTGCTTGATGGAGCGCGCCAGCGCGCTGTTGTGCGCCAGGCGCTGCTGGTCGCCGGTGATGCGGCTGAGCGCATCGGCGGTGCTGTGCCATTCGGCCTCGATGGCGGCAAAGACCTTTTTGCGCAAGCGGGCGTCGCTGACCAGTTCGCTGTAGCGCCCGGCCAGCGCCAGGTCGCTCTTGGCCAGCACCATGTCCATGTTGGACAGCAGCGTGCGAAAGAACGGCCATTGGCGGTACATCCTTTGCAGCAATGCCAACTGTGCCCCGGGGGTCTTGCCTTGCAGGTTCACGAAGGCCGCCACCGCCGCGCCAAACCCGTACCAGCCGGGCAGCGTCAGCCGGCATTGGCCCCAACTGAAGCCCCAGGGAATGGCGCGCAGGTCTTCGATCTTCTGGCTGGCCTTGCGCGCTGCGGGGCGCGAGCCGATGTTGAGCTCGGCGATCTCGCGGATCGGCGTGGCGTTGAAGAAGTACTCGGTGAACCCCGGGGTCTCATACACCAGCGCGCGGTAAGCGGCCATGCTGGCCTGCGAGAGTTGCCCGGCCGCTGCCAGAAAGGTCTTGGGCGCCGGCTTGGTCGGTTGCAGCAGCGTGGCTTCGAGCGTGGCGGCGACCAGGATTTCGAGGTTGCGGCGGCCGATCTCGGGGTTGGCGTACTTGGAGGCGATGACCTCGCCCTGCTCGGTCAGCCGGATCTGCCCGCGCACGGTGCCCGGGGGCTGCGCCAGGATGGCCTGGTAACTCGGGCCGCCGCCCCGGCCCACGGTGCCGCCACGGCCATGGAACATGCGCAGTTGGATGCCGTGGCTGGCGGCCAGCTCGTCGAACAGTTGCACCAGCGCAATCTCGGCGCGGTACAGCTCCCAGTTGCTGGTGAAGATGCCGCCGTCCTTGTTGCTGTCGGAGTAGCCGAGCATGATGTCCTGCTCGCCCCCGCTGCGTTGCACCAGCGCTGCCACGCCGGGCAAGGCGTAGAACTCGCGCATGATCGGCGCGGCGTTGCGCAGGTCGGCGATGGTCTCGAACAGCGGCACGACGATCAGCTGGTTGCGCGCTGCGGCATCATCGAGCGTGCCGCTCATCAGGCCCACCTCCTTGTGCAGCAGCAACACCTCCAGCAGGTCGCTCATGGTCTCGGTGTGGCTGATGATGTAGTGGCGTATCGCCTCGGCGCCAAAGCGCTCGCGCAGCGCGCGGGCGGTCTCGAAAATCGCCAACTCGCCCTGCGCATGCGCCGAATACCGCGCGCCGACGACGCGCAACGGGCGCGCATCGTTGAGCAGCCGGATCAGCAGCGCGCGCTTGCCGGCTTCGGGCAGATCGGCGTAGCGCTCCTGGACGCGGGCCGTGGCCAGCAGTTCGGCCACCACCAGCTCGTGCTTGTCGGAGCTTTGGCGCAGATCCACCGTCGCCAGGTGAAAACCGAACACCTGCACGGCGCGGATCAGCGGGTGCAGGCGCCCTGCGGCCAGCGCCGCGCCATGGTGCGCTGTCAGCGAGTCCTCGATCACGCGCAGATCGGCCAGAAACTCCTGCGCACTGGCGTAAGCGTTCTGCGGCGCGACCGCATGGCGCGCCGCCTCGCCGCCGGTCAGCGCCTTGAGCGTCGCGGCCAGGCGGGCGTAGATGCCGGTCAGCGCCAGGCGGTAGGGTTCGTCCTGGCGATGCTCGTTGCGGTCGGGCGAGCGCAGCGCCAGCGCCTGCATCGGGGCCGAGACCTGCACCAGGCGCGTAGACAGCGAGAGCTCGCCGCCCAGGTAATGCACCTCGGTCAGGTAGTGGCGCAGCGCCACCTCGGCCTGGCGGCCCAGCGCGTATTGCAGGGTCTGCGCGGTGGCGTTGGGGTTGCCGTCGCGGTCGCCGCCAATCCACTGGCCCATGCGCAAAAAACTGTGCACCGGGTGCTGGCCGAGCGCGTTTTCCAGCGCGGCATAGATCTCGGGGATCTCGCGCAAGAAGGTGGCCTCGTAATAAGACAGCGCGTTCTCGATCTCGTCGGCCACCGTGAGCTTGCTGTAGCGCAGCAGCCGCGTTTGCCAGAGCTGGGTCACGCGGGCGCGCAGCAGGGCCTCGTTGGCGGCCAGCGCGCGCGGGGTCAGCGCATCGTTGGCGCCGTCGTACAAGCGGGCGCGCGCCTGGATGTCGTCGCGCTCGGCCAGCAATTGGGCGATGCTGCGCTCGGCGTCGAGAATGCTCTTGCGCTGCACCTCGGTCGGGTGGGCCGTGAGCACCGGGGCCACATGGCTGCCGGCCAGCGTCTGCGCGATGGTCTGGGGCGCAATGCCGGCCGCGCGCAGGCGCGCCAGGGCCAGTTCGATGCTGCCCTCCTGGGTGTCGCCGGCGCGCTCGTGCACCGCGCGGCGGCGAATGCGGTGGCGGTCTTCGGCCAGGTTGGCCAGATGGCTGAAGTAGGTGAAGGCGCGGATCACCCCCACCGTCTGCCCGGTCGACAGCGACTCGAGCAGCTTCTTGAGCGCGCGGTCGGCCTCCTGGTCGGCATCGCGGCGAAAGCTCACCGAGAGTTTGCGCACCTGCTCGACCAGCGCGTAGACCCGGGGCCCCTCCTGCTCGCGGATCACGTCCCCCAGGATGCGCCCGAGCAGGCGGATGTCGTCCATCAGCGGCAGATCCTTGTCGGCTGGTTGCATGCGGTATCTCCGGCAGGGACTCGAAGGGGAGGGTGGAGGGCGGGGGCGGTTCCGGCGCGCGCCATGCTAGCATCGCCGGCCCCATGATGACCCGCAGGTGACGAACTTGAGCCGCACGCGCCCCTCTCCGATCGTCATCGCCACGCGCGCCAGCCGCCTGGCCCTCTGGCAGGCCGGGCATGTGCAAGCCCTGCTCCAGGCCCGGGGCCACAGCGTGCAACTGCTGGGCATGACGACCCGGGGCGACCAGATTCTGGACCGCTCGCTGTCCAAGGTGGGCGGCAAGGGGCTGTTCGTCAAAGAACTGGAAGCGGCGCTCGCCGAAGGCCGCGCCGACATCGCCGTGCATTCGCTCAAGGACATGCCGATGGAACTGCCCGCCGGCTTTGCGCTGGCCTGCGTGCTCGAACGCGAAGACCCGCGCGATGCCTGGGTCTCGCCGCAATACGCCACGCTCGAAGCCCTGCCCCCGGGCGCCGTCGTCGGCACCTCCAGCCTGCGCCGCCAGGCGCTGCTGCAAGCCCTGCGGCCCGACCTGCGCATGGAGCCGCTGCGCGGCAACCTCGACACGCGCCTGCGCAAGCTCGACGCAGGCCAGTACCAGGCCATCGTGCTCGCGGTCGCCGGCCTCAAACGCCTGGGGCTCGAAGCACGCATCCGCGCCCCGTTCGCGCCCGCCGCGCTGCTGCCCGCCGCCGGCCAGGGCGCATTGGGCATCGAAGTGCGCAGCGAGCGCCAAGACCTGTGCGCCGCGCTGGCCGCGCTGGCACACCAGCCGAGCTGGCTGGCCGTGGCTGCCGAGCGTGCCGTGAGCCGGGCCATGGGCGGCAGTTGCTCCATGCCGCTGGCGGCATATGGCCAGTTCCATGGCGCCGTGCTGCAGCTCGATGCCGCCTGGGGCGACCCGCAGGGACAAGCCCCCCTGGTGCGCGCGCAAGCGAGCGCCACCGTCACCACGCTGGCGCAGGCCGAGGCCCTGGGCAGCGCGCTGGCCCGGCGCCTGTGTGCGGACGGTGCCCGGCCCCTGGTTCCGGTGCACGATCCGGCCCACGGTCTGGTGCACGATCCAGTCCACGATTTGGCCCATGACCTGGGCCACGACCTGGGCCATACCCCGGCCGATGGCCTGAGCCATCGCCGCTGAGCGCCATGACCGTGGCCCGGGTGATCGTCACGCGGCCCGCCCGCGAGGCCGCGCACTGGGTGGCGCAACTGGGCGCGCATGGCATCAGCGCCGCCGCGCTGCCGCTGATCGCCATCGCCCCCTGCACCGACCCCGCCGCGCAACAGGCGCTGCGCGCCGCGCGCGCGCAGCTTGCGCACCAGCGCCCACCCTACCGGGCGCTGATGTTCGTCAGCAGCAACGCCGTCGCCCATTTCTTTGCCTCCGATGAGGGACCACTGGCGCCGGCAGCGCAGGCGCTCGGCGCCACGAAAACCAGGGCCTGGGCGCCCGGCCCCGGCACCGCCTGCGCGCTGCTGCAAGCCGGCATTGCGCGCCAGTGCATCGACCGCCCGGCGCCCGAGGCCGCGCAGTTCGACTCCCGGGCGCTGTGGCAACAGGTCGCCGCGCAAGTCCGGCCCGGCGACCGCGTGCTGATCGTGCATGGCCGCAGCCGGGGCGCCCCTGCCAGCGCACAAGACCACCAGGGCCGCCAGGGCCACCAAGGCCGCGACTGGCTGGCACGCCAGATCGGCGCAGCCGGCGGGCAGGTGCAATGGCTGCCGGCCTACGAGCGCAGCGCGCCCCGGCTCAGCGCGGCCGAGCTGACGCTGGCACGACAGGCAGCGCAGGACGGCTCGGTCTGGCTGCTCAGCAGCGCCGAAGCCCTGGCCCACCTGGCAACGGCCCTGCCCGCCCAGCGCTGGACGGCAGCGCAGGCCCTGGCCACGCACCCGCGCATCGCCCAGGCGGCCCGGGCAGCGGGCTTTGGCCGCGTTCGGGAATGCCGCCCGGCACTGCGCGAGGTGCTCGCCTCGATAGAATCGGCCGCATGAGCCCCGTATCGTCCGCCAACGATCCGCCCCCCGCCGCATCGGTCTTTGCCACCTGGCGCAGCAGTCTGGCCATCACCGTGCTGGGCACCATCGCCGCAGCCGCCGCGCTGAGCAGCGGCATGCTGTGGCAAAAGCTCGGCGCCATCCAGGAACAACTGGCCCGCCAGTCGGCGGAATCGGGCGCGCTGGCCATCGAGGCCCGCACCATGGCCCGGCAGGCGCAAGAACTGGTGCGCGAGAGCGCTGCCAGGCTGTCGGTCGCCGAAACCCGGATCAGCGAAGTGGCGCTGCAGCGCAGCCAGCTCGAAGAACTGATGCAGAGCCTGTCGCGCTCGCGCGATGAGAACCTGGTGGTGGACATCGAATCGGCCGTGCGGCTGGCGCAACAACAAGCGCAGCTCACCGGCAGTCTCGAACCCCTGGTGGCCGCGCTCAAAAGCGCCCAGCAGCGCATGGAACGCGCCGCCCAGCCGCGCCTGGCCCCGGTGCAACGCGCGATGGACAACGACCTCGATCGCCTGGGCCGCGCCAGCGTCACCGACACCGCCGGCCTGCTGGCCCGGCTCGACGATCTGGTGCGCCAGGTCGACGAGCTACCGGTGCAAAACGCCGTGGCCCAGGTCGCGGCCGGCAGGCGGCAGTCCGGCCTGTCTGGCGCCACCCCTGCCGCGCAGCCGGCCCACCAAGGCCGGCCGGCCTGGTGGCACGCGGCGCTGCAAAACGGCTGGGAAGTGGTGCGCGACGAGGTCCGGGGCCTGGCCCGGGTCAGCCGCATCGACCAGCCCGAAGCCATTTTGCTGGCGCCCGAACAGGGCTTTTTTCTGCGCGAAAACCTCAAGCTCAAGCTGCTCAATGCGCGCCTGGGCCTGCTGGCGCGCCAGTTCGACGCGGCCCGGGCCGACCTGAACGCCGCCACCGCCGCATTGAACAAGTATTTCGACCCCGCATCGCGCCGCACACAATACGCGGCCTCGATGCTGCAACAGGCCCAGGCCGGCATGAGGGCCGCCCCGTTGCCGCGCCTGGACGAAACCCTCTCTGCGCTGGCCACGGCCGCCGCAGGGCGCTGAAGGCGGACCGCCCCCGATGCGCGCCGCCCTGTGGCTCCTGAGCTTGTTTGCCGTGGCCGTGGCCGTGGCGCTGTTTGCCGGCAACAACCAGGGCACGGTCACGCTGTACTGGCCGCCCTACCGCATCGACCTGTCGCTAAACCTGGTGCTGCTGCTGCTGGCCTGCAGCTTCGCCATATGGCACGCGGCGCTGCGCGCATTGGCCGCGCTGCTGGAATTGCCGCGCCAGGCGCGCCGCTGGCGCCAGCAGCAAAAAGAGCGCGCCATGCACGGCGCGCTGCTCGATGCGCTGACCCATATGCTCGGCGGCCGCTTCCTGCGCGCGCGCAAGACCGCCGCGGCCGCGCTGGCGCAAGAACAGGCCCTGGCCGCCAGCGGGGCCGCCGCCACGCCCCATGCGCGCCAACTGCGCGCGCTGGCCCACATGATTGCCGCCGAATCCTCGCATGCGCTGCAAGACCGCGCGCTGCGCGAAAGCCACTGGCATCGAGCCCTGCAACAGACCCCGGCCGGCGGCAGCGCGAACGAGCAGGAACTGCGCGAAGGCATACAGATGCGCGCCGCGCACTGGTCGCTCGACGAGCGCGATCCGGACGCCGCGCTCGAACGGCTCGCCGCCCTGTCGCAGGGCGCCGCGCGGCGCACGCTGGCGCTGCGCATCAAACTCAGAGCCGCGCGGCTGGCGCGCCAGACCCAAGAGGCGCTCGACACCGCGCGCCTGCTGGGCAAGCACCGCGCGTTCTCGCCCGACGCCGCACAAAGTCTGGTGCGCAGCCTGGCCACCGAACTGATCCACGGCGCGCGCGACAGCGCGCAGTTGCAGCAGATCTGGCAGGGGCTGGAAAGTGCCGAGCGCCAGATGCCCGAACTGGCCATCCACGCCGCCCGGCAATTGGCCGCATTGGGCGGCGCTGCCAGCCAGGTGCGCGCCTGGCTGCTGCCGGTATGGGAGCGCATGCTCGAACAGCCCGGCGCACTGACCGACCAGCACGCCCTGATGCTGGTGCAGACCCTGGAGGCCGCCGGACTCGATGCGCTCGACGCCGCCTGGCTGGCGCGCATCGAATCGGCCCAGCAGGCCCAGCCGCGCGATGCCCGGCTGCAATACCTGGCCGGCATGGCCTGCCTGAAACACCAGTTGTGGGGCAAGTCCCAGCAGTTGCTGACCCAGGCCAGCCAACAATTGACCGACGCCAGCCTGCGCGCCAGCGCCTGGCGCCACCTGGCCGAACTGGCAGAGCAGCGCGGCGACGACAGCGCCGCCGCCAGCGCCTGGAAAAAGGCCGCCGGCAAGGCCCTGGAGGAACCATAGGAGGTCACACTTGCGGCTTGCGGCTTCCGGCAAGAGGGCATTGCGGCATCCGGCGCCGATCTTTCCAAAGGCATCGATCCGCTGGCGCACATCTGCCACTTCTTCTTTCGCATACCGGTGCATGATCGGCGCTACCGCCGATTTCCAGGCAACGAAACCACCGACGCCATCCATGGGCGACCGAAGCACCCGGCCGCGAGCGGCCCGAGGGCACAGGCAGTCGCCAAGCATCCACCCGCCTGAAGAAAGGAGCTTTCGCATGACCGCTGCCCGCCCACCCGATCCGGCCACCCTGCCCGCGCCCGCCGCGATACAGCAGTTGCACCACTACGCCTACAGGGCCCGCGACGCCGAGGAAACGCGCCAGTTCTACGAGGACATCCTGGGCCTGCCGCTGTACCACATCATCCAGAGCGACTATGTGCCCAGCACCGGCGAGTACTGCCCCTACACCCATTTCTTCTTTCGCCTGCGGGACGGCTCGTTCATCGCCTTCTTCGACCTCGGCGACGACATCAAGGCCGAGCCTTCGCCGAACACCCCGCTGTGGGTCAACCACATCGCGCTGCGCGTGGACACGCTGCAGGAGCTGCAAGACACGCGCCAGCGTCTGCAAGCGCATGGCATCGAGGTGCTCGGCGTGACCGACCACCATATCTTCAAGAGCATCTACTTCTTCGACCCCAACGGCATCCGCCTGGAACTGGCGGTCCAGTTGGCCGACGCCGAGCAGATGGCCCGGGACAGCCGCGTCGCCCACGCCCGCCTGAGCGAATGGACGGCGCGCAAACGGCAATGGCGCAAGGACCGCGCGGCGGGCAACGCGCCAGCAGCGCTGCGGCCCGGGCAGAACGACCGGCCGGAGTTGCTCCCCGGGTGAGGCGGCCGCCAGCGGTCCATGGGGGTCCATAGCGGCCCATATCGACGCTGGCGCATGGTTTGCCTTGCATGGTTTGCCTTCACAGTCAGCTATGTAAAAGATAGCAAACCAGGGCCTGCGCAGGTCACGGCCCGGGGTGAGGGCGCAGGTCCGTCCTTTAGAATGCCCGCTCCACCCCTGCTGCATGTTCAGGCGCGCTCGGCGGCGGCCTCCTGCACTGCCCTGTCTGCACTGCCGTCTGCCTGATCTACCCTTTCTGCCTTGACCCCCATGAGTTCGCCCCTGCAACAACCCGGTCTCGACAGCCTGTCGAAGTCTTTTGAACCCGCCGCCCTGCAAGCCCGGTGGGGCGCTGAATGGGAGCGTCGCGGCTATGGCGTCGCAGGGTTTCGGGGCAGCGGCGCGCCCCGGGCGGACGCTGCGGCGTTCTCGATACAGTTGCCGCCCCCGAATGTGACAGGCACGCTGCACATGGGCCATGCGTTCAACCAGACCATCATGGACAGCCTGACGCGCTACCACCGCATGCGCGGCTTCAACACCCTGTGGCTGCCCGGCACCGACCATGCCGGCATTGCCACGCAAATCGTGGTCGAGCGCCAGTTGCAGGACCTGGGCCTTCGCCGCCACGACCTGGCCCCCACCCCGGCCGAAGCGCGCGAATGCTTTGTCGCCAAGGTCTGGGAGTGGAAGCAACGCTCGGGCAACACCATCACCACGCAGATGCGCCGCCTGGGCGACAGCGTGGACTGGAGCCGCGAATACTTCACGATGGACGACAAGCTGTCGAAGGTGGTCACCGACACCTTCGTCACGCTGTACGAGCAGGGCCTGATCTACCGTGGCAAGCGCCTGGTCAACTGGGACCCCCAACTGCAATCGGCCGTGTCCGACCTGGAGGTCGAAAGCGAAGAAAAAGACGGCTGGCTATGGCATATCGCCTACCCGCTGGCCGATGGCTCGGGCCGGTTGACGGTGGCCACCACCCGGCCCGAGACCATGTTCGGCGATGTGGCGCTGATGGTGCACCCCGAGGACGCGCGCTACCGGTCGCTGATCGGCAAGAGCGTGCTCCTGCCGCTGTGCGAGCGCCAGATCCCGGTGATTGCCGACGCCAGCGTGGATCGGGAATTCGGCACCGGCGTGGTCAAGGTCACACCGGCGCATGACCAAAACGACTACGCCGTGGGCCAGCGCCACCAGTTGCCAATGATCGTGGTGCTGACGCTGCAAGCCAGCATCAACGACAACGCGCCGGCAAAGTACCGCGGCCTGGACCGCTTCGTGGCGCGCCAGGCCGTGCTCGCCGATCTGCAAGCCTGCGGCGCCCTGGTCGAAACCCGGGCGCACAAGCTCATGGTGCCGATCTGCACCCGCACCGGCCAGGTGGTCGAGCCGATGCTCACCGACCAGTGGTTCGTCGCGCTGAACAAAGTCTCCAGCCAAGACCCCGGCGGCCAAAGCATTGCGCAAAAAGCGCTGGCCGCCGTGGCCAGCGGCGCGGTGCAGTTCGTGCCCGAGAACTGGGTCAACACCTACGACCAGTGGCTGAACAACATCCAGGACTGGTGCATCTCGCGCCAACTGTGGTGGGGCCACCGGATTCCGGCCTGGTACGACGAAGACGGCCGCGTGATCGTGGCCCGCAGCGCAGCGCAGGCGCAAGCGCTGGCCCCCGGCAAGACACTGCGCCGCGACGAAGACGTGCTCGACACCTGGTACTCGGCCGCCCTCTTGCCGTTCAGCACCATGGGCTGGCCGGACCAGGGCCGCAACGCCAGCGCCACCGGCGACTTCGACCTCTACCTGCCCTCCAGCGTGCTGGTGACGGGCTACGACATCATCTTCTTCTGGGTCGCCCGGATGATCATGATGACCACGCATTTCACGGGCCGCGTGCCGTTCCGGCAGGTCTACATCCACGGGCTGGTGCGCGACGCGCAGGGCAAGAAAATGTCCAAGTCCGAAGGCAATGTGCTCGACCCCGTCGACCTGATCGACGGCATCGCGCTGCAACCCTTGCTCGACAAGCGCTGCACCGGCCTGCGCAGGCCCGAAACCATTCCGCTGGTGCGCGAGAACACGCAGCAGGAATTCCCCGCCGGCATACCGGCCTACGGCGCCGACGCGCTGCGCCTGACCTTCGCCGCGCTGGCCAACCTGGGCCGCAGCATCAACTTCGACAGCAAGCGCTGCGAGGGCTACCGCAACTTCTGCAACAAGCTGTGGAACGCCAGCCGCTTCGTGCTGATGCACTGCGAAGGCCAGGACTGCGGCCTGGCCCGGCACAGCCAGCAACACAGCGCGCCAGCCGGCCAGCCCGGCGGCCCGGCCCCTGATGGCGACCTGGCGTACAGCCTGGCCGACCGCTGGATCATCTCGCTGCTGCAACAGACCGAGGCCGAGGTGGCAAAAGGCTTTGCCGAATACCGGCTGGACAACGTGGCCAACGCCATCTATGACCTGGTCTGGAACGAGTTCTGCGACTGGTACCTGGAAATCGCCAAGGTGCAGTTGCACAGCGGTGGCGCCGCCGAACGGCGCGCCACGCGCCGCACGCTGATCCGCACGCTCGAAGCCATGCTGCGCCTGGCCCACCCCATCATCCCGTTCATCACCGAAGCGCTGTGGCAAACCGTGGCCCCGGTGGCCGGTCTGCCGGGCGAATCGGTCAGCATTGCGCACTACCCGCAGGCCCGGCCCGAGAAGATCGACCCGGCCGCGCTGGCCCACATGGATCGCGTCAAGGCCCTGGTGGCGGCCTGCCGCACCTTGCGCGGCCAGATGAACCTCTCGCCCGCGACCCGGCTGCCGCTGTACACCACGGGCGCGGCCGAATTCATGCGCGGCACGGCGCCGGTGCTGCAAGCCCTGGCCAAACTCAGCCAAGTGCAGGTCTTCGATGACGAAGCCGCCTGGGCCGCCGCCGCGCAGGCGGCCCCCGTGGCCGTGGTCGGCCCGATCCGCATCTGCCTGCACATGCCGATCGACGTGGCGACTGAAAAAGCGCGCCTGGCCAAGGAAATCGCGCGCATCGAAGACGCCATCGCCAAGAGCCAAGCCAAATTGGGCCATGCCGCCTTTGTCGCCAAAGCCCCGCCCGCCGTGCTGGCCCAGGAGCGCCAGCGGCTGGCCGACTTCGTGGCAATGCGGGGCCGATTGAGCGATCAACTGGCGCGCCTGGGCTAAAGACCACATGCCACGGGCCGACCCGCCCTGAAGTAACAGCCATGACCGTCGCCAGCACCATCCGCAAAGCCGTGTTTCCCGTCGCCGGCCTGGGCACGCGCTTCTTGCCCGCCACCAAGGCATCGCCCAAAGAGATGCTGCCGGTGGTGGACAAGCCGCTGATCCAGTACGCCGTGGAAGAAGCCTACGCCGCCGGCATCCGCCACATGATCTTTGTCACGGGCCGCAGCAAACGCGCCATCGAAGACCATTTCGATACCGCCTACGAGCTCGAAGCCGAACTCGAAGCCGCCGGCAAGCATGAGTTGCTGGCCCTGGTGCGCTCCGTGCAGCCCGAGGACATGGATTGCGCTTTTGTGCGCCAGCCCCGCTCACTGGGCCTGGGCCACGCCGTGCTGTGCGCCGAACCGCTGGTGGGCCAAGAGCCTTTTGCCGTGCTGCTGGCCGACGACCTGATGGTGCCCCCGCCGGGCGGCCAGCCGGTGCTGCAACAAATGGCCGCCGCCTTTGGCCAGCAAGGCCGCTCGGTGATCGCCGTGCAAGAAGTGCCCGCAGACCAGGTGCACCGCTACGGCATCGTGGCCGGCGAACCTGCCGGCGGCCCCCTGATCCGCATCGAGCGCATCGTCGAAAAGCCCAAGGCCCACGCCGCCCCGTCGCGCATGGGCGTGGCCGGCCGCTACATCCTGACACCGGCGATATTCGAGCAGATCCGCCACCAGCCGCAGGGCGTGGGCGGCGAGATACAGCTGACCGACGGCATCGCCCGCCTGCTGCACAGCGAGGCCGTGTACGCCTTCCAGTACCAGGGCAAGCGCTACGACTGCGGCAGCAAGCAAGGCTTTTTGCAAGCCACGGTGGAACTGGCGCTGCAACACCCCCAGGTCGGCGCGCCGTTTCGCGACTACCTCCGGGCGCTGGATTTGACGTGAGACGCGGCTGTAGGCTGCATGATCGGCAGCGCGCTCCACTGCCGCCAAAAACCGCTGTCACCCGGGCGCCGAAGGCTTTGCGGGTGAGCGCAGCGGGCGCGACGACGGGCCGGTGGCCAACCACGGCCTCTACGTTTGCGTTTGCGTTTGCGTTCCCGGTTCCGTTGCGAAGTAAAGCAACGCAAGAACGGGCAAGGCAAAACCGATACAGCAGGTGAGCCACCACCCGGCCTCGGCATAGGCCCACCCGCCCAGACCCGACCCAAGTGCCCCGCCAATGAAGAAAGTGCTCATGTAGAGTCCGTTCAGCCGCGCCCGAAGTGCGGGATCGAGCCCGAAGATGGCGCGCTGTCCCAGCGTCATGTGGGCCGACACCCCAAAGTCCAGAACCACGGCAGCAACGACCAGAAATGCCAGCCTCCAATGCGAGCCGGGCTCTCCGATCGAGGTCATGAGAAACGCCCCTGCGACAGCCAGCATGGCCGCCCACGTGGCGATGCGCGTCCAGCCGCGGTCCGCGACCCGGCCCGCGATCGGTGCCGCAATGGCACCGGCCACGCCGGCCAGCGCAAAGAGCGCAATTTCGCCCTGAGACAGATGGAACGACTCCGTGAGCAACAGCGGCGTCGTCGTCCAAAAGAGGCTGAAGGCGCCGAACAGGCAAGCGTGGTACAGCGCCCTGCGCCGAAGGACTGGCATCGTCGTTGCGATCCGCCCCATCGATGCCAGAAGATCCGCGTAGCGCAGTCTGGAAGTGGGAACACGTCGCGGCAGCATCCACCCGAGCAGCAGGGCAAGTCCCGCCATGGCCGAGCCGGACAGCATGAACACGACATGCCAGGACGACAGTTGGGTGATGAAACTCGCGACAGGCCTTGCCAGCATGATGCCAAGCATGAGCCCGCTCATCACGTTGCCCACCACGCGGCCCCGCTCCGCCTCTGGTGCCATGTGGGCGGCGTAGGGAACCAGCACCTGCACAGCCACCGTGCCCAGTCCCACGAACAAGGAGGCGGCGAGAAAGAACCCGGGTTGGGTCGAAGCCCCTGCCGCCAAGAGAGCCACTGCGGCGAGCACGACCAGGACCAAGGTCAGGCGGCGGTTCTCGAACAAGTCCCCGAGCGGAACGATCAACAACAGACCGGCACCGTAGCCGATCTGGGTCATCGTCACGATCAGTCCCGTGGCGGCGCGCGGCAACCCCAAAGACGCGCCAATCAAGCCGACCAGTGGTTGCGCGTAATAAATGTTGGCCGCCAGCAGACCGCAGGCTGCAGCGAGGAAAACCGTCATCCAGGAGGACAGATGCGTCGAAGCGCGTGGAATCTTCTGATCTGGTGGTTGCAAGAGGCTATTGGTATTTGGCTTCATATTGGACTCAATCAATCGAGAACTTTCATCGCGACCTCTACTGCGGCAGACATGGCTGCTTTGGAAGGGCCCGTCTTCCCCACGACACGCAGACCCTGGAGAAGGCACAGCATGAACTTCGCCGTGGCCTGGCTGTCGACCTTGGCGGGAATCGAACCGTCGCTCTGACCCACGCGTATCAGTCGGATCAACAACTTCTCTCGGCGCTGGAGCGAATCGACCACGCGGTCGGCCACTTCTTCATCGAAGGCGGCCAATTCCACGGCCGTGCTGACCACCAAACATCCGTGTTGCCCCTCGGCGCCATGCGAGAGACTCGCGTAGAACGCGAGGATCCGATGCAATTTTTCTCGCCCCGTCGATGCAGCGTCGATCGCAGTCATCAGTTGCGCCCCACGCATGGACGCTTGACGGTCGAACGCCGCGAGAAAAACGGCCCGCTTGTCCTTGAACGCCTTGTAGATGCTGCCGGCCGTCAACCCCATCGCTTCACCCAGTTCGCCGATCGATGTGGCGTGGTAGCCGCGCTGGCAAAAAATCCGGATCGCTCGGTCCAACGCCTCGTCTATGTCGAACTCGCGCGGACGACCCCGGCTACGGGGCAGGTCCATCGGGGCCGATCCAGGAATTGTGGGCATGGCCCGGATTATAGGAAATGATCAATTCCAAAATCGAATGCTTTGATTTTCCACAATCACAGTGAGGGCTTCGCTGCTTTCCAAACTGCCACGACGCGGATTGGCCCCGCACGGTGGCCGGCAGGCACCCCGGTGTGGGGCGCTGACCACGAAGGTGCGCGCCACGGCGCCTTGTGTTCCTGCGCCACATCCGGGTCGCTTCGCGCCGGCATGGACGAACGCTGGCGTCTCAATCCCATTGCAGCTTGGCCTGGTGCGCCAATGTCTGCCAGCGCTGCATTTCCTGGAGCACGAATGCCGTGCTCTGCTGCGCCGTGGCCAGCGTCGGTTCGACCCCAGCCGCCGCATAGGCGGCCTGAACCTCGGGGGCCTGCAATGCCTTGTTGATGGCGGCATTGAGCGCCTGCACCCGGTCATCAGGCACACCCGTGGGAGTGGCCACCACAAACCATTGATCGGCATTGAAGTCGGGCAGGCCGGCTTCCTGCAAAGTGGGCACATCGGGCAACAGGCCCGAGCGCATGGCCGTGGATATGCCATATGCGCGCAGCCTGCCGGCCTTGATATGGGGTAGCACCGGGGTGATGCCGAGCAGCCCCAATGGCACTTGGCCGCCGACCACATCCGTGACGGCCTGGCCGCCGCCCTTGTATGGAATATGCGTCATCTGCGTCCGGGCGAGCTGATTGAGCAACTCGCCGGTCAGATGCTGGCTGGTGCCGTTGCCGGAGGTGGCGTAGCTCAAGACCCCGGGATTTTTTCTGGCGGCGGCCAGCAGTCCCTCCAAGGTCGGCGGCAGGGCCGTCGCCATCGTGCCCACGAGCACCATAGGCCCCCGGGCGAGGATGGCGAGCGCCGTCATTTCCTTGCCGATCTGCGGCCTGGGGATATGCGTCAGCGTCGGGCCGGGGATGCTCACCAGGGTCAGCCCGTCCTGGGCCGCTTTGGCAGCGGCCTGCAACGCGATCGCGCCTGCGGCACCCGGCCGGTTCTCGACGATCACAGCTTGATCGAGTTGGCGCGCCAGCGCGCGCGCAACGACGCGGGTCAGGACATCCGTGGTGCCGCCGGCCGGTTGCCCGACCAGCCAGGTGATGGGCCGACCCTGCGTGTCGATGGGCCGACCCTGCATCGCACTTTGCGCCCAAAGCCAGGGCGAGGCGGTAGCGCCGAGGGCGGCCAATGCGCGCCGACGTGACAGACGGGTGGTGTTCATCGCGGTCTCGCTCCGGGGGATGGTGCGGTGGCAGGGCCGTCAATCCAACTGCCCGGGCCGGGTGTTGGGGTGCTGCACGAAGCTGTCCTGAAACGCCTTGACCAGCTTGAGCATCGGAGCGCGCACCCAGGTGTTGTAGGCCATCACGTCCATCTGTTCCTTGGGGTCGCGGGTGATGTTGAACAGGTAGGGCGATTCCAGCTTGCCCTTGCTTTCGTTGACCACGGGCTCCCAGTAGAAGTGGAGCTTCCAGTCGCGCCACTTGACCGCGCGCAGTTCCTCCTTGATGTAGAAGGGAAAGCCCTCGCGCGCCGATGCGCTCTGCCGGCCCAGGAAGAAGGGCAGTTGATCGACGCCATCGATCGGGCGGTCCTGCGGAATGCGGGCGCCGGCCACGCCGGCCAGCGTCGTAAACAGATCGGTGACATGCACGATCTCGTTGCTCACCCGCGCGGCGGAGATATGCCCCGGCCAGCGCACGATGCAGGGCACGCGCAGACTGCCTTCCATCGCCGTGTGGTAGGTGCCGCTCCAGGGGCCGGCCGTGCCGCGGTAAGGCACGCGGAACTCAGGCCCGTTGTCGCTGCAAAAAATCAGCACGCTGTTTTCGGCCGCGCCGAGTTCGTCCAGCGCCCGAACCACTTGCCCGACACGGTGGTCCAGTTCCACCATCGAGTCGGCGAAGTCGCCAGCGCCAGTGCGCCCGGCAAAGTCCGGGTGCGGCAGCGTCGGGAAATGCAGGTGGATCAGCGGCAGGTAAAGAAAGAACGGCCGGCCTGTCGATGCGTTGCGCCGCATGAAGGCGATGGACTGCTCGACCAGCTCGGCGTCGATCTGCCGGCGGCTATCGAGGTCGTACACCTTCAGGTTTTCCGAAGGCTGGCCGCTGCGCCCGCGCATGATCCAGGGCAGATCGACCACGGCGGGGTCAAAGCCGACGGTCGAGGTGAACTGGCTCTCGTCGGTGGTGCGCGCAATTCCGTACCACTCGTCGAAGCCGCGATCCGAAGGCAAGCGCCCGGGCACATCGCCCAAATGCCATTTGCCGTAATGCGCGCTCGCATAACCCTGCGCCGACAACAGTTGCGCCAGCGTGATCTCGCGCCGCGTCAGGCCCTGCGGCAGACCCGGCGGCACCGATTGCAGGCAGCCGGTGCGGATCGGATGGCGCCCCGTCATCAGCGCCGAGCGTGTCGGCACACAGTCGCTTTCGACGTTGAAGTTCTGCAACCGCAGGCCCTGCGTTGCCAGGGCGTCGATGTTCGGCGTGGGCGCGCCCCGCAGCGCGCCGCCGCCGTAGCAGCCAGGCTCACCCCAGCCGAGGTTGTCGGCCACGATGAGAACGATGTTGGGGGTGCTGACAGACATGGTGGCGGCTTTGCAAAAGTGCGGATGCCGACAATCTAAGTGCCGCCACCGGCCCGACCCATTCCTGACCCGGGGGGAAGCCATAAACTGCAGGAATGCCCTTGTCGATCCGCGATATCGAGTATTTCCTCGCCGTTGCCAAGACCGGCCTGCTTTCGGCCGCCGCCGATGAACTGGGCGTCACCCAATCGGCACTCACCAAGGCCGTGCAGCGGGTCGAGGCCGAGTTCGACCTGCCCCTGTTCGAGCGCAGCGCACGCGGCATGGCCCTGACTTCGGCCGGGCAGCGGATGCTCGGGCAAGCGCATCGCCTGCGCGCCGATTACGCCGACCTCGTGCTGCTGGCCAATGAGATGCGGGCGCGGCAATCGGGCCTGCTGCGCGTGGGCGTGACCGACACCACGGCGGGCAACCGCGTTGCGCTGGCACTGGGCTCCTTGCTGGCCCAGCGCCCGGGACTGCGGGTGCATCTGCGCGTCGATCGCTCGGATGCGCTGGCGGCCCTGCTGCATGAAGGCGCGCTGGACTTGGCGCTGGTGCCGGTGTACGAAGGCCAGCGGCTCGACGCTGACCGGACCAGGATCGACAACGACCCGATGCTGCCCCTGGTACGAACCAGGCACCCGTTGCTGCAACGCGCGCGCGTGGGCCTGGCCGATGTGGCCGCTTATGGCTGGATCACCGGACCGGCCAATGCGGCGCTATCGATGACGATCGCCGGGATCTTTGCGCGCCACCAACTGCCCGCGCCCCGGGTCGTGATGGAAGTGCCGTTCGTCTCCGGCCTGAACCTGTCAGTGCTGGCCGCCACCGACCTGGTGACGATGGTGCCGCGCTCGTTCATGCGGCAGGTCGAAGATCAGCAATTTGGCGTGCTGCCCGTCGCCGCACTGCATGTGCCGCGTGCCGTGGAGTTGCTGTCGCGCCCCGGCGCGGGCTGGTCGCCGTTGATGCAGACGCTGCGCGACAACCTGCTGGCTCTTGGGCAAAAGCGGGGGCGCCCGGCCGGTTCCTGAGTCTTTCGGCCCCGTCAACGCCGGCGCAGGACATGGACATATTCCTCGCCCACCGTCTTTTGCTCCACCAGCGCATTGCCTGTCTGCCTGGAAAACGCCTGAAAATCCCGCAACGACCCGCTGTCGGTGGCCAGCACCTTGAGCAGTTGGCCGCTGGCCATGTCGGCCAGGGCCTTTTTCGCCTTGAGGATCGGAAGGGGGCAGTTCAGGCCCCGGGCATCGACTTCTTTGTGAATGTCCATGGCTCATCGATCCTTGGGCGGCAGGTCCAGCCCGCGCCGGCGCTCGGCATTTTCTTCGGCGCTGAAGAACACCGGCTCATGCCCGCGCGTGCGCAACCAGTCGGCCAGCGCATAGCCGGTGCCTGCAGGCCAGCAGCGCAGGTCCGCCAACTCATACAGCCGGTAGTCCGCCAGTTCAGCAGACAGGCGCACCTGCCCCTCGGCCAGCACATGGTAGGCAATGATCACCTGGTTCATGCGCAGGAACTCGTAAACGCCGACCAGGGTGGTCGAGCGCACATCGAGGTCGGTCTCTTCCTTGACCTCGCGCGCAATGCCCTGCCGGGGCGACTCGCCCGCCTCCATGAAGCCGGTGATCAATGCAAACATCTTCGCGGGCCAGGCCGCATTGCGCGCCAGCAGCACCTTGCCGCCGATCTCCACAATGGCCGCCAGCACCGGCGTGGGGTTGTTCCAATGCGTCCAGCCGCAGGCAGGGCAGCGCAGCCGCTCCTTGTCGCCCCCGTCTTCGGGCGCGGTAATGGCTTGCAGCGCCGTCGCGCAATGCGTGCAGTGGCGGGTTTCGTAGTTCATCGTTGCTCTTTTTTCAATAACTGCATGCTCGATCGGATCGAGCGCCAACAGCCCCTTGATTCAAATCCTGTGGCGCCGCCACCCATTCCATCTCTAAATCGTTCGTGAACGCGAAGGCAAAGCACAGGCAGTACGAATGTACGGCAAGCGACGCCGACAAAGTGCACGGATGATTCGGGAATGGAATCAGGCCGGAAAGACGCCCGTCGACAAATACCGGTCACCACGGTCACAGACGATGAACACGATGGTGGCGTCGCTGACGCGCGCGGCGATCTGCTGCGCCACCCAGCAAGCACCCGCTGAGGAGATCCCCGCAAAAATACCCTCTTCACGCGCCAGGCGGCGGCACATGTCTTCGGCATGGTCCTGGTTCACGAACACCAGTTCGTCCACCCTGCTCGGCTCATAAATCCGGGGCAGATATTCCTGCGGCCACTTGCGGATGCCGGGAATGCGCGCGCCTTCCTCAGGCTGCGCACCGATGATGCGGACCGCCGGGTTCTTTTCCTTGAGCAAGCGCGACACCCCCGTGATGGTGCCCGTGGTGCCCATGGCGCTGACGAAATGCGTGATGCGCCCGTCGGTCTGCTGCCAAATCTCGGGGCCCGTGGTTTCGTAATGGATGCGCGGGTTGTCGGCATTGGCAAACTGATCGAGCACCTTGCCCTGGCCACGCTTTTGCATGGCTTCGGCCAGATCGCGCGCATGCTCCATGCCCCCGCTTTTCGGTGTCAGCACCAGTTCGGCACCAAAAGCCCTCATGGTCTGCGCGCGCTCGATCGACAGATCCTCCGGCATCACCAGCACCATGCGATAGCCCTTGATCGCCGCCGCCATCGCCAGCGCGATGCCGGTGTTGCCCGAGGTCGCCTCGATCAGCGTATCGCCCGGGCGGATATCGCCCCGCTCTTGCGCACGGCTGATCATGGACAGCGCAGGCCGGTCTTTGACCGATCCCGCAGGGTTGTTGCCTTCCAGCTTGCCCAGCACCACCGTGCCGCGTGCGCCGTTGTCCCTGGCCCCGATGCGCTGCAGCACCACCAGCGGCGTATGGCCTACTGCGTCTTCGATCGTCGGATATTTCATACGCCCTACTGTGCCATAATCTGCGGCCTCACGAGTCACCGCCCGGGTGGCGAAATTGGTAGACGCGCTTGACTCAAAATCAAGTTCCGAAAGGAGTGCCGGTTCGATTCCGGCCCCGGGCACCACACCAATGTTCGTGATTGTGCAGCCACCGCACAATCGTAGATAAATCAAGGGGTTACGGGCGCTTGGGGTTTTCTGGAGTGCGTGTCTCGCAGATGTTTGCACGCCGTTGTCCCCAAAATTTCCCCCAGCGGATCCCCAAATGGCGACTCCCAAGAAGACGGCTGCCGGCTGCTGGAACGTGCAAATCGAGGTGGCGTGCGTGCGTGACAGCGGCACCTTTGACACCAGGCGCGAGGCGCTCGCCTGGGCTCAGCGGCACCCCGCGCAACTGCGACAGGCCAGGCACGCTGCGCCCGGGAATACCAAGACCCTGCGTGATGCCTTGCGTGACTATGCCCAGAAGGTCTCGCCTACCAAGCTCACGCTGCTGGGCCATGTGCTGGAGATTGCGCGGCGCGAGTGGGGGGATACCGGTCAACTCGATGAAGGATGTGACGCGCCCTGCGGCGCCCGATCACCGCGAGGTGCTCATCGCCGGCCCGCAGGTTCGACGCATGCTCAGGCAGTTGGGCTGGCGCGGTGCTGGCCAGCCGGTGCGCAGTGTGAGCGAGGCGATGGCGGTGTGCATGTCGGCGGCGCTGCTGACCGGCATGCGCGCCGGCGAGTTGTGCGCTTTGGCCAGGCGCGATCTGCACGAAGACCATGCCGTCTTACATACCAGCAAGACGGGCAAAGGGCGCCATGTGCCGCTTACCGCAACGCGCGCAGTGCCCTGATGCACTGCGCGAGGGTGCCCAGAACTTGGGCGCGGTCGGCCTGCGCAGGTTTGGCGGCGTAGTGCATGGCCAGCGCCACGGTGTGCGCGGTGACCGGGCGCGCCCGGTAGGTCTTGCGGGGTTTCTTGTTGCGGCTCATGCGATCAACCTTTGCTGTGCCTGCTGCCCGATCAGCGCTGCGCTGCAACCGGGGTTCCGCCACACGACCTCGGTGCGGCCTTGCCGGCCTTGGCAACCGCCGTGCGTTCAAAGCGCTGCCAGTGCGGGAAAATCTTGCGGTCAGCGTGAAATAACCATAGCGTCCTAGTGTCGCGTCACGGATCAGATGTCGTAGGCTGCGCGCAGCCATCGGAGCGCAGCGCAAGGCGCATCGCGCAGCCAATACCGAGCGTATTGGCAAGCGATGCAACGCCGCGATGCGCTTCGATGGCCAGCGCAGACCGACAGATGATCGGTGACGCGACACTAGCCAGCGGTTTGCGCCCGTCGACAATGCTGGTGCGCCGACGCTGGGCCGAGCACTGCAACACGGAACAAGAGCCAGCATGACGACAGCGACCCGAAAACTCGACCTGGGCCTAGCGCGCGAAGTAGTGCGCATGTCCTTGCCTCTGATGGGGACGATGGCCGGCAACCTCCTGATGATGCTGGTCGACCGGATCTGCCTGGCGCAGTACTCCAGCGACACCCTGGCAGCATCCGGCCCCGCGGTCTTCACCGCAATGACCGTCATCACCTTCTTCACCGCGACCACCAACCTCTCCCGCTCGTGTGTGGCGCAGGCTTTCGGTCGTTCCGGAGAACCGGCGGCGCGGGCTGAAGGCGTGCTGGGCATGCTCATCGCAGCAGGCCTCGGGCTGATCCTGCTGTGCCTGTCACCGCTGCTCGGCATGATCCCCTCGCTGAGCGACCGCCCACCCGCAATTCGCGCCCTGGAGTCGAGCTTCCTGGAGCTCTCCGCGCTCTTCGGCGCCGTGATGGTACTCAACGTGTCGATGTCCGCCTACTTCAACGGCATCGGCAAGACCCGGATCTCGCTGTATGTCGGGCTGCTCGGCCAAGTCGTCGCCGCGCTGGCCATCTACGGCCTCGTCTTCGGCCGTTTCGGCCTGCCCGAACTCGGCATGCGCGGATCCGCCCTGGGCACGCTCGTCGGTTGCGTCTCGATGCTGGTGTGCTATGCGTGGCAGTTGCCGCATGGCTTCCTCAGGGAGGGCCTGAAGCATTGGGCGGATGCGGGAAAGGCGGCGCTGCGCGCGCAGGTCGTACTTCGACTTCGCCGCGGCTTCGCGTCGGGTACGGCAGCGGGCATGGACGAACTCGGAAATACCAGCTTCGTCTGGCTGGCCGCAGTCCTCGGGCCGATTGCACTGGCGGCCAACAACGTCAACCTGACGCTGAACTACCTCGCAATCATTCCCATCATCGGGTTGGGCATCGGCTGCAGCGTGCTTTGCAGCAACGCCATCGGCCGCAACGAATACGAGCAGATCCCGCCGATCCTCAAGGTGACGTTGTTGATCGAAGGCGCATACGTCCTCGTCGTGAGCCTGGCGCAATTGCTCGCGCCCATGATGTTGCTCGAGCCGTTCGGCCTTTCGACGACCGATGTGCAGATCCAGACCACCGCCGTCGACACCACTCGGGTGCTGTGGACCTTTTCGGCGTCGTTCGTGTTCTCCATGACGGGTGCGGCAGTGCTTGAGGGCTTCGGGATGACGCGATTCATCCTGGTCACCCGGATCGGCCTGATGTGGGGCCTCAGCCTCCCCTTGATCTACCTGGCGACGCACCACGGCGCAGGTGATCCGGCATGGCTGCCACGGATCTGGATCATTGGCTCGGTCTTCGAGTTCGCCATCGGCTGCATCTATTTCTGGAACATCCGGCAAGCTACCCGAAAGCGCCTCAACTACCTGCAGGTCCAACATGCCGCCTGAGACCGCATCACCACAGCACGTCCATCGCTTTCCCGCCGTGGCGGTCAACTGCTTCACCGGCAGCCTCGCCCAGCTGCTGAACCGTCGCGGCACACCCGTGAACGAGTCCAGGATGCTGGAACTCGGCGAGGGCTACCTGTTCCGCTGCGGCCTCGATGAATGGGGCTATCCCGAGTACACCTTCGCCGTACAGGACGTCGGCCTGCTGGGCTGCACTCGCCTGGGCGCCAGGATGGAATCCGCCCCCATCGACGGGCCGGACGGACTGGACCAACTTGCCCGTCTTTGCCGATCGAATGGCGGCGCGGTGGTCTGGGTCAACACCAGTCGGCTCACGCACGACGTCTTCTATTCGCAGAATCCCGCGTACCTTCACGCGCTGCTGGTCACCGCCGTCTCCGAAGACGGACACCAGATCCAGATCCACGATCCACTGGTCGTCAATCGCGAGCGCTACGGGTGCGAGACGTGGGTCGATGCCGAAGCATTTCGCGTCGCGCTGACGGACCAGGTCCGCACGGAAACGTACAACCACATGGGCCTGGCCCATTCGATCTCGGACGTCCCGGCGGCGTTGCAGCAGACGACTGCGACTCAGACCCTGGTGGCCTTGCTCCGGCAGTCCGAACGTTAAGTTCTACCAGGAGATGCGCGCGCGCCTACCACCTGACGCCCGATGTCGAGGCGACCATGTATGTCTCGATGGCCAGCCAGGACGAAACGCCAGGGCGTGTTAACAATCAAGTAATCCAAATATAAGTACAAACCAGATTGAGAAACGACAGGTAGTTACGCGCCAGCTTTTCATAACGAGTTGCGATTCTTCGGAATTGCTTGATCCGATTATGCTGTCAATCAGGGCATCGGCATCGTAGCCCTTGTCAGCCAGTACCGCATCGGTTTTCAAGCCTTCCAACAGCGACTTGGCTTGTGTAATATCGGCTACCTCGCCACCAGTGAGCAGCCAACGCACTGGGCTACCGAGCGCATCGACAACGACGTGAATCTTGCTCGTCCATCCACCACGCGAACGGCCTATTGCCTGTGGCCCCTCTTATTTCCCCGTAAACCAAAGATACAAGGAAACCCCATGCAAACCACCACCTTCCAAGTGCAAGGCATGAGCTGCGGCCATTGCGAGCGTGCCGTCACCCAGGCCGTGCAACGGTTGGACCCCCAGGCCACCGTGCACATAGACCGCGCCAGCGGCAAGGTCGATGTTGCCAGCAGCGCGCCGCGCGAAGCCCTGGCCGCAGCGATTGCGCAAGAGGGCTACAGCATCACATGAGCATGGACAGCACTGCGGGCCTGAACAGGCGCCGCTGCACCGTCGCCCGCCCCGGCTGGGGTTGGCAATGTCCCTGTCTTTCTATGTCTTTCATATAAGGAATAGTCGTAGTAGTAAGATGCCGGCCTGTCTGTGCACAAGTGCTTTTTTTCCAATGTTGGTGCGCACTTGGCCGCAGGCCAAGCCTGTGCACCGACCCCCCTTGCCGCTGTCATCGTGGTGGGGACAAAAACCGGTGCAGGCCGATGTCTGTGGATGAACCGTCGCTTGTGCCGGAACCATCCCCAGATTTGCCCACAGCCGGTTTTGCGCCTAGTGTCGCGTCACCGATCAGATGTCGCAGGCTGCGCGCAGCCATCGGAGCGCAGCGCAAGGCGCATCGCGCGGCCCATACCGAGCTGTATTGGCAAGCGATGCAACGCCGCGATGCGCTTCGATGGCCAGCGCAGACCGACAGATGATCGGTGACGCGACACTAGCCGTATCGACCCCTGCGCAAGGGGCCAGGGCCGGGTCCATCGGGCGCAGCAGCCCCATGCTGCTACCGCTTCGTTGACCTGTATCAAAATGCCGGTCGGCGCTGGATTCAAACGTTTTTTCTGCTGTCAAAACAATAGTACTTTCAGCGCAAACCAAAACAGTCCGTTCGACGACCCCATGATCAAAAGGTTTTTCAGTGTTCAAAAACATCATCGTGTACCGCATCGCGCCGCATTGGCAGATGCAACTGACGCAACTGGAACAAGCGCTGGCCAAGGCGCCCTTCATCGAATGCGGCGCCACGCAGGAACAATCCCTGGGCTGGACGCCGCCACGCGGTGCGCATGGCCTGTTGGCCGAATCGGTCGGGGGCCAATGGATCTTGCGCTGCATGGTCGAAACCAAGCTGCTGCCCGGTCCGGTGCTGGCGCGCAAGGTCAAGGAAAAAGCCGGGCATATCGAGCAGCAAACCGGCCGTAAACCCGGCAAAAAGGAAAGCCGGGCGCTCAAGGACGAGGCCAGGCTGGACCTGCTGCCGCTGGCTTTCACCCAGCAGGGGGCGATGTGGGTGTGGATCGACATGGCAGCGCGCCTGCTGGTGCTCGACACCGCCAGCCAGAGCCGTGCCGACGAGGTGGTGACCCTGCTGGTCGAACTGCTGCCGGGCCTGTCGGTCGCGCCGATCGATACCCGAACCAGCCCGCAGGCCGCGATGTCGCACTGGCTCAGCACGCAGGAGCCGCCCGCAGGTTTCAGTGTCGACCGCGAATGCGAGCTCAAGAGCGCCAGCGAAACCAAGGCCGTTGTGCGCTACGCCCGCCACCCGCTCGATATCGAGGAAATCCAGGCCCATATCGCCGCTGGCAAGCTGCCCACCCAGCTCGCGCTGACATGGGATGGCCGCGTGTCCTTCGTGCTGACCGAGGGCTTGCAGATCAAAAAACTGTCTTTTCTGGACACAGTGCGCGAAGGCACCTCGGCCGACGACAGCGGTTTTGACACCGATGTGGCCATCGCCACGGGCGAGCTGGCCCTGCTGATCCCGGACTTGATCGAGGCGCTCGGTGGCGCGGCAGACCAGGGTCATGGGGTGGCCGCAGCCCCGGTGACGGCACCGGCAGGCCCCGATGGTGCTGCGCTGCGGCGGCCTGTGGACCCGGAGCCAGCCCCTTTCTGATGCCAGAGCAACAGGGGTTGGTTCTCATCGCCAGTGCGGCGCCGCCGCATAATCCTTGCTCGGAATGAGGGACAAGGAATGCCCATAGGCTTGAGGCTTGTGTGCGTCGGCATTCGGGGGAAAGAATGAGCAACCTCAGAAAAAATGACATCTGCGACAAGCTTATCCGTCCCGCCATGGAAAAAGCGGGCTGGAGCAGCATGGACCAGATCTACCGCGCCTACCCTTTGCGTCCAGGGCGGGTGATGGTGTGTGGCAACGAAGCCCGGCGCGATAGCTCCACCGAACTGCGCGCCGACTTCGTGCTGTTCTACAAAGCCAACATCCCGCTGGCCGTGGTGCAGGCCAGCCAGCACATGGCGGGCGAGGGCCTGCTGCCGGCCATCGACTGCGCCCGGCTGCTGGATGCGCCCTTTTGCTTTGCCGGCAATGGCGACGGCCTGGTGCTGCGCGACGCCACGCGCGCCGATGCCGCGCCCGAGCGCCAGTTGACGCTCGACGAATTCCCTTCCCCCGCCGAACTATGGGACAGATACTGCGCCGCCAGGGGTTGGAGCCCGCAGGTGTGCCAGGTGGCCGCGTCCGACTACGCGCCAGGCAAGACCCTGCGCTACTACCAGCTCAAAGCCATCAACCGCACGGTGGAGGCCATTGCCAACGGTCAAAATCGCGCGCTGCTCGTGATGGCCGCCGGCACGGGAAAAACCTGCACCGCGTTCCAGATCATCTGGCGCCTCTGGAAAAGCGACAGCAGAAAACGCATCTTGTTTTTGGCCGACAGCAACACCCTGATCAACCAGGCCATGGTCAATGACTTTCGCCCCTTCAAGAGCGCGATGATCAAACTCAGCTTTGACGCCAAAGGCGTGGAACGTGCCGACGCGCCCGGCGAGCGCAAATGGGGGGACAGAAAAACCGCCAAAGAGGTCGATAAAAGCTACGAAATCTATCTTGCGTCATGCCGGATCGTCACAGGCACCGGCGAAAAGCACAACGACATCTACAAACAGTTCCGCCCCGACTTTTTCGACCTCATCGTGGTCGACGAATGCCACCACGGCAGCGCGGCCGAAGACTCGGTTTGGCGCGAAATCCTCGACTACTTTGCCAGCGCCACCCAGATCGGGTTCAGCAGCACCGCCGTCGACAGCGATTACTTCGGTGCGCCCATCTACAGCTACAGTTTTCGGCAAGGCATCAAAGACGGCTACCTTGCACCCTACAAAATCATCCGTGTCGATCTGGAGCGCGACACCCTCACCGGACACACCATGGCAAACCTGACCGACCCTTATGGTCTACTGATCGAAAACTACGCCAGCAGCGTGCTGCTGCACAAACCCGTGCCCGAACAGCGCGACCTGGCCGCAGCCGCCAGGATCACCGAATACCTCCAAGCCACGGACCGCTACGCCAAAACCATTGTGTTTTGCGAAAACACGGACCATGCCGCCCGCATGCGCCAAGCCCTCACCCAGGCCAACGCCGACCTGTGCGCAACCGAGCCCGGCTACGTGGTGCAGATCGCCGGCGACAACGCCGACGGCAAGCACGAACTGGAAAACTTCATCAACCCCGAAAAGACCTTCCCCGTCATCATCACCAGTTCCAAGCTGACGAGCACAGGGATCGATGCCGCCACCTGCAAGCTCATCGTGATCGACCGGAACATACCGTCGATGGCACAGTTCGAGCAAATCATCGGCTGGGGCAGCCGCTTGCACGAAGACCTGGGCAAAAGCTGGTTCACCATCATCGACTTCAGACGCGCCACCGAACTCTTTGCCGACAAAGACCTCGACGGCGGCCCGGTGCAGGTCTACGAGCCCAAGGCGGGCGAGCCCATGGAGCCGTCCGCAGCCCTCATCGACCCTCTGGACCTTCCCGACCAGACCCCGCCTGGCGACACACCGGAGGCCCCCGCAGGCCAATGGTGCGCCGAAAACCTGCGTGGCGACATCCGCAGCAAGCTGCTGAAGCGCTTCGATTCGTTAGCCCAATTTCTGCAAACCTGGCAGCAGGCCGAGCGCAAGACCACGTTGCTGCAAGAATTGCAAGCCTATGGCATACCGCTGAACGCCCTGGCGGCACAGGTAGTTGCGGCCGACACCGGTCTGCAGAACCTCGATCCCTTCGACCTGCTGCTGCATGTGGCCTACGACCAGCCCACGCTGACCCGGCGCGAGCGGGCGGCCCGCGTCAAAAAACGAAAACCCTTCAGTTCCTATGGCCCGATGGCGCGCAAGGTGCTGCAAGCCCTGCTCGACAAATACGCCGACGAAGGCATCACCACCATCGAAAGCAGTGAAGTTTTCAGGATCCAGCCTTTTACCAACCTGGGCAGCCCCGTGGAACTGGTGCGCAGTTTCGGCGGCCGCCCGCAATACCAGGCTGCGTTACAGACGCTGGTGCGTGAAATTTATCGCGCTGGTTAGCCTCTCATGCCAACGGGCATCAATAAAAAATGATCCAGGAGACAACGTGCTAACCTCATTCGGTGACCACCTGCGCACTCAAGCGCCAAGCGCTTCATCAAAGCCGGTCCCGTCTGTCTGAAAGTGGCAGAAAATGGGGACAGCCGCGCCATCAATATGCAGTGGGCAGGGTCTGGATTTGGAGTGTGGATACCGATCTGCAAGAGGGTGATCGCAGACCAGGATTTCACATCACCGCCTGCCGACTGCGTCACCCGACGGCGCGTCATGCCCTGGCGCCCAATGATTTCTCTCCTGCAGACAAACAGTAACCCAATGCCGGGTTCAAGCCGAAAATTTGCCAAGCAGACAACCCATGTCCAACCTCACCTCCGTCATCAAATCCATCCAGGACATCATGCGCCAAGACTCTGGCGTCGATGGCGACGCCCAGCGCATCAGCCAACTCACCTGGCTGCTGTTTCTCAAAGTGTTCGACGCGCTCGAAGAAGAACTGGAACTGACCCGCGGCGCCTACCACAGCCCGATCCCGGAGCCCATGCGCTGGCGCCACTGGGCGGCCGATGTCGAGGGCATGACGGGCGACGCCCTGCTCGACTTTGTCGACAACCAGCTCTTTGTCGTCCTGAAAAACCTGAGCGCCGACCCACTGCGCAACCCGCGCGGCTACGTGGTGCGCAGCGTGTTCGAAGATGCCTACAACTGCATGAAAAGCGGCCACTTGCTGCGCCAGGTGGTCAACAAGATCAACGGCATCGACTTCAACCGCCAGAGCGAGCGCCATCAGTTCAACGACCTGTACGAAAAAATCCTGAAAGACTTGCAAAGTGCGGGCAATGCCGGCGAGTTCTACACGCCCCGAGCGGTCACGCAGTTCATGGTCGACATCTGCAACCCCCGGCTCGGAGAGGTGGTGCTCGACCCCGCCACCGGTACCGGCGGCTTTTTGGTCTGTGCCATCGAGCACCTGCGCAAACAGGTCAGGAACATCGCCGACGAAGTCATGCTGCAAAGCAGCATCCGCGGCGTCGAAAAAAAACACCTGCCCCACATACTGTGCGTCACCAACCTGCTGCTGCACGGCATCGAAGTGCCCAGCCAGATCGTGCACGACAACGCTTTGATGCGCCCGCTGCGCGACTACACCACGGCCGACCGCGTCGACCTGGTGTTCACCAACCCGCCCTTTGGCGGTATGGAAGAATGCGATGGCTACCCGGCCGATCTGCGCACCAAGGAAACCGCCGACCTGTTCCTGGTGCTCATCAAACATATCCTGAAGCCCGGTGGCCGCGCCGCCCTGGTGCTGCCCGACGGCGTCCTGTTCGGCGAAGGCGCCAAAGTCCGCATCAAGGAGCAGTTGCTGGCCGAGTGCAACCTGCACACCATCGTGCGTCTGCCCCATGGCGTGTTCTCGCCCTACACCGGCATCAAGACCAACCTGCTGTTCTTTACCAAAGGCACGCCCACCACCCATGTGTGGTACTACGAGCACCTCTACCCGCCGGGCGTCAAGAACTACAGCAAGACCCAACCCATCCGCATCCAGGAGTTCGACCACGAGAAAGCCTGGTGGGGCAACGAGGCCGACGGCTTTGCCGCGCGCGTGGAAAACGAGCACGCCTGGAAGGTCGGCATCGACGCCATCCGCGCAGCCCACTACAACCTCGACCAGAAAAATCCGCATGTCGACAAGACCGCATGCTACGACCCCGACACCCTGCTGGCCGACTACGCCCGCTTGCAGGCTGAAGCGCAAACCCTGCGCAATCAACTCAAAGACATCTTGAGCCAATCGCTCGCCAGCGCTTGAAAGGCAAGCGTATGCTGCTATCAAACATGGATCTCGTGGTCACCGCCCCGGCAGGCGTGGCGAAACTGCGCGAGTTGATCCTGAGCCTGGCAGTACAAGGCAGGCTGGTGCCGCAAGACCCGGCCGATGAACCGGCAAGCAAGCTGCTGCAAACGATTCAGGAACAGAAAGCCCGGTTGATCGCCAAAGGCAAGATCCGGCGCAACAAGGCGCAGGCCAAGATTGCGCAGCACGAAAAGCCGTTTGCCTTGCCGCCGGGCTGGGAGTGGGTGCGGCTTGGCGCGTTGCTGCCGTTTCGTATCGGCAAGACCCCGGCGAGCGAAGATCCGCAGTATTGGGATCAGGAAGGCTATGCCTGGGTCAGTATTTCCGACATGGCGCACCTCGGCGAGGTCTTTGACACCCAGCGCAAGCTCACAGCCCGTGGAGCGCAAGTATTCGGCTATGAGCCACTGCCCGTGGGCACCTTGATTATGAGTTTCAAGCTCACGATAGGCAAGATTTCGGTGCTGCGCGTGCCCGCCTACCACAACGAAGCCATCGTGTCCTTGATGCCGCTGTGCGGTCTGGTGACCGACTTCCTGAAATACATGCTGCCCACGGTCTCCAAAACGGGGGTCTCCAAAGAAGCACTGATGGGCACGACACTGAACACGCAATCGCTGTCGAATTTGTTGATCGCCTTGCCGCCAGCGGTCGAACAAAGCCGCATCGTCGCCCGCGTCGAAGAACTCATGCGCCTGTGCGATACGTTGGAGGCCAGGGGCCCATTGGAGGCCGCGCAACATGCCCGGCTCGTCGACACCCTGCTGGGCACGCTCACCGGCAGCAACACGCCGCAAGAGCTGAGCGCCCACTGGCAGCGCGTGCGCACCCATTTCGACCTGCTGTTCGACCGCCCCGAGGCCGTCGACGCGCTGGAGCAAACCCTGCTGCAACTGGCCGTGCGCGGCCTGCTCGTGCCCCAGGACCCGGGCGAAGAACCGGCCAGCGGGCTGCTGCAAAAAATCTGCGCCGAAAAAGATCGACTGATCGCCGCAGGTCAACTCAGGCCCGACAAGGCGCTGGCGCCGCTGCAGGCACAGGAAGCGCCGTTCAGGGCACCGCCGGGCTGGGAATGGGCAAGGTTCGGCGATGTCGCTGCGATTACCAGCGGCGTCATCCTGGGCCGCAAGGCAGCCATCAGCGCGCCCGTTCTTTTGCCCTATCTGCGGGTGGCCAATGTACAGCGCTGGCATTTGAATCTGTCGTCGGTCAAGCAAGTCGTCATCGATCAATCCGAGCTGGAGCGCTTTCAGATCGTCCGTGGCGATTTGCTGATCACCGAGGGCGGCAATCGGGACAAAGTGGGGCGCACCGCGATATGGCGCGACGAACTGCCCGTGTGTTTGCATCAAAACCATGTATTCAGGGTGCGCGGCACCTCGCCCGACTGGAACCCGGTATGGGCCGAGCTGTACCTGAACTCCGTCACGGCCCGCGCCTACTTTGCCGCAGCGTCCAAGCAGACCACGAACCTGGCGTCCATCAACATGACGCAGCTCAGGCTCTGTGCTTTCCCTGTCCCCCCCTTGGTCGAACAAGCCCGCATCGTCAGCCGCGTCGAAGCCCTGCGCAGCCTGTGCGCCGACCTGCGCCAGCGCCTGAGCGCCAGCCAGACCGTCCAAACCCATCTGGCCGAGGCGCTGCTGGAGTCTGTGGCGCGGTTAGTTCCCAAGCCGGGTTCGAAATGGCCATGATTTCAAGAGCTCGACGAAGCCGAGCGCCGGGCCGAGAAATACGTCCCGGTCAAGGCCGGGTTCGGCCTGTTTGCCCTGCTCCTCCCCGTCCGAGGCGTCGGAGCCAAAGCGGCGCAGCGCAGGGCGCAAGAAAGCGCACGGCTGAGTCCCTGGCCCGTGCTGGGCGGCATCCCGTGCAAAGCAGAAATATGCTACGTTTTATGTAGCTGGATTTCTATGTTTCGCACGGTGTTTTGTGGTAGGACGTACAAGATTCGAACTTGTGACCAACGGATTAAAAGTCCGCT
Organism: Verminephrobacter eiseniae EF01-2; assembly: GCF_000015565.1. Lineage (NCBI taxonomy): Bacteria > Pseudomonadati > Pseudomonadota > Betaproteobacteria > Burkholderiales > Comamonadaceae > Verminephrobacter > Verminephrobacter eiseniae. The sequence continues at coordinate 1,127,482 of NC_008786.1, read as the reverse complement.
GCTCTACCAACTGAGCTAACGTCCCGACCTGTTCGACCGATGCCAAGCCGTGCAGGCAGTCTGGCTGCCTGCGCAAAAGCCTTAAATTGTAGCGTCGTTTTTACCGGCAACGCGGGGCTGCGCGGCCTGTGGCCAATTGGTCGAGCACCCACCCCGCCGCACATTGTCCGAAGGTGGCCGTCACCGCCACCATCGAGCCGTAGCCGTGGCAATTCAATGAACTGTCGATTTTGCAGGACGCCTCTGGCAGGGCAACGGGCTCACGGCTGAAGACGCTGGTCACGCCCAGTTCCTGGCCGTCGCGTGCTGCGCGATGGTGCTGTTCATCGCGCTGCGTGCGGAGGTGTTGGCCATCGCGCTGCGCGCGGAGGTGTTGGCCATCGCGCTGCGCGCGGAGGTGTTGGCCATCGCGCTGCGCGCGGAGGTGTTGGCCATCGCGCTGCGCGCGGAGGTGTTGGCCATCGCGCTGCGCGCGGAGGTGTTGGCCATCGCACTGCGCGCGGAGGCATTGGTCATCGCGCTGCGCGCGATGGTGCCGGCGTATCCGCTGGCGCAGTTGCGCCAGCAGCGGGTCATGGGTTGCGCGTGCAAGGTCGTCGATTTCTACCTGGTGGGCATGCCGCTTGCCGCCAGCGGCACCCACGGTGATGTGCCATGTTCCTGCGGTCCGGGCCCACAGGGCCATGGTCAATTTGGCTTGGACTTGGTCGCAGGCGTCGATGAGTGCGTCCACCGGGGTTGGCAAAAGCCCGGGCCAGTTTCCGGGGGCGACGAAATCTTCGATGCAGGCGACCTTGCATGCGGGGTGTATCCGGGCGATCCGGTCACGCATGGCCAGCACCTTGGCCTGCCCTACGGTATCGGTCAGGGCCTGAATCTGGCGGTTGATGTTCGACTCGGTCACATGATCGAGGTCGATCAGCGTGATCTGCGCCACGCCTGTGCGTGCCAGGGCCTCGGCGGCCCAGGAGCCGACGCCGCCGATGCCGACCACGGCGATATGGGCGCGGTGTATCCGGGCGGCGGCTTGGGCGCCGTAAAGCCGCCGGATGGCGCCAAACCGACGCTCCGGATCGGTCTCTTGGTCGGGCATTATTTCAAGTAGGCCAAGCGCTCTTTGGCGGCCAGCGCAGCCTCCGATTGCGGATAGGCTTGCAGCAGGTCTTCCAGCGTTTTGCGTGCGCTGCGGGTGTCTTTGAGCTCCATCTGGCAGTTGGCGATCGACAAGGCGGCTTCGGGCGCCCGGGCGTGGCCCGGGGTGTCGGACAGGAGTTGCCTGAAGTTGACGATGGCCTCCTGGTACTCCCGGGTCGCGTACTGCGCGTTGCCGAGCCAAAAGCGCGCCGACGGCATGAAACCGCTGCGCGGATACTGCCTCACGAAGCTGGAAAAAGCCAAGCCCGCATCGGCAAATTTGCCCGCGCGAAAGACCGCCAGAGCGGCCTCGAAATCGCGCTTTTCTGCCGGGTCGGCCTGAAACTCACGGCCATCGACGCTCACCTTGACCGGCTCGAACTGGCGCAGCCGTTCGTCGACCCCTTGGGTGATGTCTTTTTGTCGGCGCTGTAGCTCGCCCAGGTCGCGCCGCAATTGCTCGTTTTGGCCATTGAGCCTGGCCTGCTCTGCGCGCAGGGTTTCGATCTGCGTTTGCAGGTCCAGCAGGCTGCGCCGCAACTGGGCGTTCTCGTCAGCCCCTTTGCGCAGTTCTTCGGTTGTGCGCTGCCGGGATTGCTGCAGGTCATCGATGCGCTGGCGCATTTCCAGTATGGCCCGGCGCGCCTCGCCATCTTCGAACAGGGCCGCCCGGGCCGCCGGCAACAAAGCCAGCGCCAGCGCGGCTGCAGCCAGTGCCCGCAGCACGGCAGCAATCATGGTCGCGGCCGGCATCATCGGTAGGTCATTTCGACTCGGCGGTTTTGCGCGTGCGCCTCTTCGGTGTGGCCTTGCACTGCCAGTTTTTCCTTGCCGAAGCTCACGGCTTCCATCTGGCTGTCCGGCACGCCCAGCAGGCCCAGTGCGCGGCGCACGGCTTCGGCCCGCTTTTGTCCCAGGGACAGGTTGTATTCACGGCCGCCACGCTCGTCGGTGTGCCCTTCGAGCATCAGTTTGCGCTTGGTGTCGGTTTTGATGAAACGGGAGTGGGCTTCGATCAGCGTCTGGAACTCGGGTTTGATGACGTAGCTGTCGTAGTCGAAGTAGACGATGCGGGCGATGCCCACGGGGCCTGCGGTATCCCGCGCCGGTTGCGTCAAGTCGACGCCGGCAACGCCGCCACTGCCCTGGGCGGCGTTGCCGGTGTTGCCGCCGGCGTTGGCTTCACCGCTGAGCGTGCTTGCGGTTTTGTCTTCGATGGGTACTTCGTCGAGTTTTACGCCAGAGCTACAACCGGCCACCAAGGCGGCAATGGTCAGGGCAAGGCTTATGCGTTTGATCATCCAAATTTCTCCTGAAGGCGTGGGTTGCGATGGCTGTCTGAAAACTCATGGTTTTTGGAACGGACCCCAGTCCGGTTCGCGAATGTCGCCGGCCTGCCCTGCCAGACGGGCTTTGATTTTGCCGTCGAGCGTGGTGGTCATCAGGGCCTCGCGGCCCTGCTGTTCGGTGGCATACACGATGAGCCTGCTGTTCGGGGCAAAGCTGGGATTCTCGTCTGCCGTAGTATCGGTGATGGCATTGACTGAGCCGGAAACCAGGTCCATCACCTGCAGCTTGAAGGCCCCGCCCGCGCGCGAGATGTAGGCCAGCCAGCGGCCATCGGGGCTGACGCTGGGCGAGATGTTGTAGTTGCCGGTGAAGGTCACGCGCTCTGCATCGCCGCCCGAGACGCCCACCTTGTAGATCTGCGGCGCGCCGCCACGGTCGCTGACGAAATAGATGCTGCGGCCATCGCCGGAAAATGCCGGCTCGGTGTCGATGCCGGCGCTTTGCATCAGGCGGCGCGGCTCGCCGCCGTTGGCGTCTATGGTGTACAACTGCGAGCCGCCATCGCGGCTCAAGGTGACCGCCAGGGTGCGCCCATCGGGAGCCCAGGCGGGCGCGCTGTTGGAGCCGCGAAAGTTGGCGATCAGACGCCGCCGACCCGATGCCACGTCGTGCACGTACACCACGGGTTTGCGCGACTCGAAAGACACGTAGGCCAGTTGGTCGCCAAGGGGCGACCAGGCCGGGGAGATGATCGATTCGGGGCTGGACAGCGCCGATTGCGCGTTCTCGCCGTCGGCGTCGGCCACCCACAGGCTGTAGCGCGCGCCGGTCCGGTTCGTGGTCCGGGTCACATATGCGATGCGCGTGGAGAAAACGCCGCGTTCGCCGGTGAGTTTTTCATGGATGAAGTCGGCGATGCGGTGCGCCACCAGACGCAGGTCCCCTGGCGTGACCAGGAAGCTCTGCCCTCCCAAGTCCTGCCCCTTGACCACATCCCACAGGCGAAAGCGCACATCGAAGCGCCCGTTGGACGACAGCGCGACGCTGCCGGCGAGCAGCGAATCGGCATTTTTTTTGCGCCACAGCGCCAGATCGGGGCGCGTGGTTTCGTCCAGCGCCGCGCCATCGGCGTCGACGGCACGAAACTGGCCGCTGCGCTCCAGATCGGCCTGGACGATGGCCGCCATTTTTTGCGGGGCCTGCGCCTGCCCCCTGAACGGGGCCAGGGCTATCGGCAACTGGGTCAGGCCCACGCCCGTCACTTCGACACGAAACTGCGCCAGGGCCGGCAGCACGGGGGTGGCGATCAGCGCTGCCAGCATTTGGCGGCGCGAGGGGGGCGCCGCAGGGAAGGGGGAGCGTTGGAAGACGCGATCTGTGGTCATTGACATCCAGCGGTGGCCGAACAAAGGCAAAGGAGCAACCTCGCATGTTACACACAGTGGCCAGCCCATCTGTGACAAGCTGTGTGATTGCGGGCCGCTTTCAGCGAAATCCACCGGGGGCATGCCCGGCACCCGCCACCGTAGAATCCGGGCCGATGCCAGCCACAGATACGGGCGCCACGCCTGCCGACACCCCGCTTTTGCCTCGTCGCTTGACGGCGCGTCTGATGCGGTTGTCGGTTTACTTTGGCCGGCAGCGGCTGGCCTGGGGGCTGGCCATCGCCGCAACGCTGGTGGGCGCGCTCACGGAGCCGTTGATTCCGGCCCTGCTGCAGCCCTTGCTCGACGAGGGCTTCATCCAGGGCCGCTTGCCGCTGTGGCTGGTGCCGCTGGCCATTTTGGGGGTGTTCCTGGTCCGGGGCTTGGCCCAGTTCGTGGGCCAGTATGCGCTGGCGCGGATTGCCAATGACGGCATGCTGACCCTGCGCCAGGCCCTGTTCGACCGGGTGCTGGCCGCCGAAATGGGCTTGTTTGCGCGCCAGTCCGCCAGTGCCCTGGCCAACACCGTGGTCTACGAAGTGCAGACCGGCGCCACGCTGCTGGTGCAGGCGCTGCTGGGGCTGTCGCGCGATGGCTTTACCTTGCTTGCACTGCTGGCCTATTTGCTGTATCTGAACTGGCAGCTCACGCTGATCGTCGCGGTGGTGGTTCCGGGGGTGGCATGGATCATGAAGACGCTGTCGCGGCGGCTGTACCGGTTGACCAAGAGCAGCCAGCAGGCCACGGACGAGTTGGCCTATGTGGTGGAAGAAAACGTGCTGGCGCACCGCATCGTCCGTCTGCACGGTGCGCAGGCCGGCCAGGCCCGGCGCTTTGCCGGCCTGAGCCAGGGCCTGCGGCGCTTGGCGATCAAGGCGACGATTGCCTCGGCCGCGATGACGCCGCTGACGCAGTTGCTGGCAGCGGCCGCGCTGTCGGTGGTGATCTGCATCGCCCTGTGGCAAAGCCACAGCGCCGGCGATGCCGGCGATGTCACCGTGGGCGGCTTCGTCTCGTTCATCACGGCGATGCTGATGCTGATCGCGCCGATCCGGCGCCTGGCCGATGTGGCCAGCCCGGTGACGCGCGGCGTGGCCGCGCTCGAGCGCGGCCTGGGCCTGCTGGAGGAGACCGGCGCCGAAACCGGCGGGCCGTATCGGGCGCAACGCACACAACGCACGCAGCCGGCAGGGCAGGCGCAGCCGTCAGACCCGCCAAAGCCGCCAAAGCCACCCCCCCAGGGCGCGCTCACGCTCGACAGCGTGAGCGTGAGCTTTGGCCCGGAGCGTGCGCCGGCCCTGGAGCGCGTGAGTTTGCGCGTGCAGCCCGGTGAAATCGTCGCCCTGGTCGGCCCCTCTGGCGCCGGCAAGACCACCTTGGTGAACCTGTTGCCGCGCTTCGTGCTGCCGACATCGGGCCGGATTCTGCTGGACGGACAGGCTTTGCCCGACTGGGATCTGGGTGCGCTGCGGGCGCAATTTGCGATGGTCAGCCAGGATGTGGTGCTGCTCAACGACAGCATTGCCTGCAATGTGGCGCTGGGCCGGGCCGTCGACGAAAAGCGCGTGCACGAGTGCCTGGCTGCGGCCCATCTGACCGAGCATGTGGCCGCGCTCCCGCAGGGGATTCACACGGTGGCCGGGCACAACGCCGCGCAGCTATCGGGCGGGCAGCGCCAGCGGCTGGCGATTGCGCGCGCGCTCTACAAGGATGCGCCGATCCTGATTCTGGACGAAGCGACTTCGGCGCTCGATACCGAGTCCGAACGGCTGGTGCAGCAGGCCCTGCAGCGCCTGATGCAGGGACGCACCACGCTGGTCATTGCGCACCGGCTGTCGACCATAGAACATGCGGATCGGGTGGTGGTGATGGAGCGCGGGCGCATCGCCGAGCAAGGCACGCACAGCGAATTGATGGCGCGCGGCGGCCTGTATGCGCGCCTGCAGGCCCGGCCCGCTGGCGGCAATGGCCTGGCCCGGGGTGATGCCGGGGTGATGCCGGGGTGATGCCGGGGTGATGCCGGGGTGATGCCGGGCCGGCTCACCACTTGCCCCGGTCGGGCTGGCGCTGCCGTATCGCGGCAGCGATTTTTTCGGCCGCATCGACGCGGCCCACGCGCAACGCGAAGTCGATGGCGCTCAAGCCCAACTGGTTCTTGAGCGCGGGGTCGGCCCCCTCTTGCAGCAAGAGTTGCACGGCCTCGGTCGAGCCGTACTGCGCGGCCATCATCAACGGGGTGCTGCCGTTGGGCGATGCGGCGTCGATATAGGCATGGTTTTCCAGCAGCAACCCGATGATCAGCAGATGCTCGGGCGCGCCGGCCGAGGCCGCATAGTGCAGCGGCGCCCAGCCGGTTTTGTTCACATCGGCAGAGCGCGCCAGCAGGGCTTTGACGGCGGCCACATGGCCTTTGATGGCGGCCATCATCAGCGGACTTTCGTCTTCGGCATTGCGCGCCTGCACGTCCACCCGGGGCGCTGCCAGCAATGCCGCAAAGGCCCGGCTGGCGCCAGCGCGCAGCGCCAGCGTCAGACCCACCTGCCCCTTGGGGTCGCGCATGTTCGGGTCGAAACCCCGGCGCAGCAGCGCCGTGATGGCCGCATCGTCATCGCGCGCGATGGCGGCAAAAAAGTCCTCGTAGGAGTCCGCCCGGGTGCGCGCGGCCAGCAGCCCCAGGGCCATGGCTGTCAACGCAGAACGCCGCTGCATGGGTGCCGCCGTCACTCACGGCCTGAACAAACGGTCGAAATTGCCGCTGGTGGCCTCGGCCACCGCTTGCAGCGTGATGCCCTTGGTGTCCGCCACCTGGCGCGCCACATGGGGCAGGTACGCGGGGCTGTTGGTCTTTCCCCGGTAGGGCACGGGCGCCAGATAGGGGCTGTCGGTCTCGATCAGCATGCGGCCGAGCGGCACGAAGGCCAGCACGGCGCGCAACTCCTGCGCGTTCTTGAAGGTCACGATGCCGGAGAACGACAGGTAGTAGCCCAGATCGAGCACCGCGCGCGCCACCGGCAGCGATTCGGTAAAGCAGTGAAACACCCCGCCGGCCCGGTTGCCGGCGCCGTCTTCGCCCTCTTGCCGAAGAATGGCCAGCGTGTCCTCGGCGGCGCTGCGGGTGTGGATCACCAAGGGTTTTGCGCAGGCCCGGGCGGCACGGATATGGGTGCGAAAGCGCTCCCGCTGCCACTGCAGGTCGGCAATGCTGCGCCCGCCCTTGCGCTCTTGCATGCCGTAGTAATCGAGGCCGGTCTCGCCAATGGCCAGCACGCGCGGCAGGGCGGCGCGTTCGAGCAGGTCTTGCACGCTCGGCTCGGTCACGCCCTCGTTATCGGGGTGCACGCCCACCGTGCTCCAGAAGTTGTCGTGGGCCATGGCCAGCGCGTGCACGCCGTCGAATCCCTCGATGGTCGTGCAAATGCACAAAGCCCGATCGACCTGTGCCTGCGCCATGGCCTGGCGGATCGCGTGCAGTTGGCCGCGCAGTTCGGGAAAGTCCAGATGGCAGTGCGAATCAGTGAACATGCGGTGACGAAACGACAGCGCCGACCTGCCAGCGCGGGTCGGCACGGGGCAGCGGCGACGGGCTGGGGGATCGGGTCTGTATCAGATGGTCTGTGTCGGGCGATCGGACCCCAGCGCCGAGCCTAGCAGGGTCTCGATCTTGAGCTTGAGCTGGCGCGACTTGTCGTCCTTGGGAAACTGTATGCCCACACCCTGGGTGCGGTTGCCCGCAGCCCGGGCCGGGGTCACCCAGGCCACGCGGCCGGCCACCGGGTAGCGCTGCGTGTCATCGGGCAGCGTCAGCAGCACATAGACATCGTCGCCGAGTTTGTAGTCCTTGTGGGTGGGCACGAAGATGCCCCCATCGGTAAACAAGGGGATGTAGGCCATATGCAAGGCCGGCTTTTCCTTGATGGCCAGTTGTATCACGCTGGGGCGGGGCGCGGCCGGCGTGGTCGATGGATTGCTCATGGGGGTCGATGGCGGCTCAATGCTTGGAGTGTAGGGTGTTTCGCGCCTGAGCGACAAGCGCCTCCAGCATCAATCCGGCATTGAACGGGTGGTCTGCGGTGCGCGCGGCCTTGGCCAGCGCACGCGACCAGCGGGTCAAAGCCGCCAGCGGCGGCACCCGGGGCAGGTCTGCCGGCGCAAAGTAGCGTGGCGCTGCGCCCACACTGGCTGCCAGCAGGTCATGGCAGAGCTTTTGCAATGCAGTGATTGCCTGGGCCGGCGTCCAGTCGCCCAGCGCTGCCACCTCCCCGCGCGCCATGGCCTGCGGCAGGCTGGCCCAGGCCTGGGGGCTGCGGCCGGACTGCGCCAGCGCCAGCGCATCATCGGGCCGACCGCCTGCGGCGCGCAGGAACGACGCGGCCGCCTCTGGCGCCAAGCCCTGCGCCTGTAGCCAAGCCTGCATCTGAACGGGCGCCGGCCAGACCATGGCGTGGCCCAGGCAGCGGCTGCGGATGGTGGGCAGCAGCAGGTGTGCGGCCTCGCTGGCCAGCACGAAGCGGATCTGTCCGGGGGGCTCCTCCAGCGTCTTGAGCAGCGCGTTGGCCGTGATCTGGTTCATCTGTTCGGCCGGGTACACCAGCACCGCCTTGCCCCGCCCACGGCCGGCGGTGCGCTGGGCAAACTCCAGCGCGTCGCGCATGGCCTCGACACGAATCTCCCGGCTGGGCTTGCGCTTTTTGTCGTCGATCTCGGCCTGGGCTTTTTCCGACAGCGGCCAGCCCAGCGCCATCATCTGCACTTCGGGCATCAGCACGCACAGGTCGGCATGGGTGCGCACATCGATGGCATGGCAACTGCCGCATTGGCCGCAGGCGGCGCCCTGCGCGGCGGGTGCATTGCCCGGCGCGATCGGCACGTCACCCGGCGCGATCGGCGCATCGCATAACCAGGCGCGCACCAGTTCCATGCCCAGCGCGTACTGCCCCAGGCCCGAAGGCCCGTGCAGCAGCCAGGCATGGCCGCGCTGGGCCAGCAAGCGGCTGCGCTGCGCGGCAATCCAGGGCGCCAGGGCCGTGGCGCCGGCGGCACTCATTGCGCCCCTCCTTGGGGGGTCACCATGGGCGCCAGCCAGCCTTTGCACACCAGCGCGTCGCGCAGTTGCTGCCGCACCCGGTGGCACTCCTGCGCGGCATCGATGCGCACGATGCGCCGGGGGGCTGCGGCGGCGCGGTCGGCGTAGCCCCGGGCCACGCGGCGGAAGAACTCCACGGGCTGGGCCTCGAAGCGGTCGGGCCGGTGCGCGGCGCCAGCCATGCGCTCGGCGGCCAGTTCGGGCGCCAGGTCGAACCACAGCGTCAGTTCAGGCTCAGGCAGCAAACCATCCTTGTGCGCTGCTGCCGTATTCGTCATGCGCTCGAGTATGGATAGCGTTTCGTGGTCGAACCCGCGTCCGGCACCCTGGTAGGCAAAGGTCGAGTCGGTAAACCGGTCGCACAGCACCACGTCGCCGCGCGCCAGCGCGGGTTCGATGACCTGGCGCAGGTGGTCGCGGCGGGCGGCGAAGATCAGCAGCGATTCGGTGAGCGCGTCCATGCGCTCGGCCAGCAGCAGCGCGCGCAGCTTTTCCGCCAGCGGGGTGCCGCCCGGCTCGCGGCTGACGGTGACCCTGCGGCCCTGGGCGCGAAAAGCAGCCGCCAGGCCCTCGACATGCGAGGACTTGCCGGCGCCGTCTATGCCTTCGAAGCTGATGAACAGGCCGGGTCGTGACATCGGAAATCTCGGGTTGATCTCGGGTTGAATCTGCGGCCATCAGTGGTGGCCATCGGCGGGCATTTTCGACCCTGTGGGATCGGCATTGCTACGGCCCGCGCTGATAGCGGTTGACGGCGCGGTTGTGCTCTTGCAGCGAGGCGCTGAAATGGCTGCCGCCATCGCCCTTGGCGACAAAGTACAGCGCGCGCGTGGCCTCGGGGCGCACGGCGGCCAGCAGCGCGGCCTTGCCGGGCATCGCAATCGGCGTGGGCGGCAGACCGGCGCGGGTGTAGGTGTTCCAGGGCGTGTCGGCTTGCAGATCGCGGCGGCGCAGGTTGCCGTCGAACTTTTCGCCCAGGCCGTAGATCACCGTGGGGTCGGTTTGCAGCAGCATGCCGGCGCGCAGGCGGTTGGCAAAAACGCCGGCAATCTGGCTGCGGTCGCTGGCGCGGCCGGTTTCCTTTTCGACGATGCTGGCCAAAATCAGCGCCTGCTCGGCCGATTGCAGCGGCGTGTCTGCGGCGCGCATGGCCCAGGCGGCCTGCAACTGCCGGTCCATCGCGTGCAGCGCGCGGCGCAGCAAAGCCAGGTCGCTGGAGCCTTTGGCGTAGGTGTAGGTGTCCGGGAAGAACCGCCCCTCGGGGGCCACCCCCGGGCGACCGATCTGCGCCATCAGCGCCTGGTCGTCGAGCGCGGCGCTGTCCGGCCTGAGCTGCTCCTGCCGGGCCAGCGCCTGGCGCAGTTGGCGCCAGTTCCAGCCCTCGACCAGCGTCAGCGTGCGCAGGGCTTCTTCGCCCCGGACCAATTTCTGCAGCAAGGCAATGGGCGTCGTGCCGGGGGCAATCTCATAATTGCCGGCCTTGATCGCCCGGCCCTGGCCCGAGAAACGAAACCAGGCGTACAGCAGGCGCGCATCGGTGCGCGCGCCGGCCGCCGCCACGGCGCGGGCCACGGCGCGCGCCGTGGCGCCAGGCTCGATGGCCAACTCCAGCGCCTGGGCGCCCGTCCACAGCGGTTGGTGCAGCCACCAGTAAGCCAGGCCCCCCGAGGCCAGCAATACGAAGCACATCAAAGCCAGTAAACGCCGCACAACCCTAGCCGCCTGTCTGAATCGGAGCGGGCATCATAATTGAGCGATGACGGACCTCTTGAACGGCATCGCTGCGCTGTCCCATCTCGGCGTGATCCGCGTGGCGGGCGAAGATGCCGGCGCGTTTTTGCACAGCCAGCTGACCCAGGATTTCTCCTCGCTCGACATGCGGCAAGCGCGCCTGGCCGCCTTCCTGTCGGCCAAAGGGCGCATGCAGGCGAGCTTCATCGGCTTGCGGCGCCCCGACGAATGGCTGCTGCTGTGCAGCCGCGATCTGCTCCCGGCCACGCTGGCGCGCCTGTCCATGTTCGTGCTGCGCGCCAAGGCCCGGCTGACCGACGCCAGCGCCGACTTTGCCCTCTACGGCCTGGCGGGCGACACACTGGCGGCCGTTGCCGGCGGCGCGCAGCCCGCCTGGAGCAAGGCCGACATCGGCGCCGCCAGCCTGGTGCACCTGTACCCCGCGGCAAACCAGCCCCGCGCGCTGTGGGTGGCGCCGGCCGGCGACCCGCCACCGGCAGGCCCCGCGCTCGCCACCGCGCTGTGGCTGTGGAGCGAGGTGGCGAGCGGCGTGGCCACGCTGAGCAGCCCCGTGGCCCAGGTCTTCGTGCCGCAGATGCTCAATTACGAGTCCGTGGGCGGCGTGAGCTTCAAGAAGGGCTGCTACCCCGGGCAAGAGGTGGTGGCGCGCAGCCAGTTCCGCGGCACGCTCAAGCGCCGCGCCTATATCGCGCATGCCGAGGCCGATATCGCCGTCGGCGCCGAAGTGTTTGCTGCCACCGACCTGACGCAGCCTTGCGGCACCGTCGTGCAGGCGGCCGCTGCGCCCGGCGGTGGCGTGGATGCCATCGTGTCGCTGCAAATCGCTGCCGCGCACCAGGCCCTGCAGGTGGGCGCCGCAACGGCGCAGCCACTGACGCTGGCGCCGCTGCCCTACCCGTTGCTGCAAGACATTTGACGGGCTGCCGCCTTCACTGCGCGGCGCCATCGATGCCGGCATCGTCGATGAAGTCCTTCCAGCGCCGCGCCATGTAGTTGTGCTCGTCCATGGTCGTGTTCCAGACCGCGATCCGGCTCGCCTTGCGCCAATACGAGCCACCGGAGCGCAATGTTCCGGCACGGACCACGATGCGGCCATCGGGCCCGCGCAGATCGCAGGCGGCGGGCTTGCCCTCGTACCAGTAGTCCCACTCCTGCGGCGAGAGCCAGTCGCGCACCCTGCGCGATGCCGCCATGTAGTAGCCCTGGCGCGCCATCACCGCGCCGGGCCAGCCGCAAAGCCACCAATTGAGATAGTCGTAGGCCACGTCGAGCATGCGGCCCTTGAGGTGCCGCGACAGGCACATCCCGCCATGCCAGGCCCGATAGCCCTCGCGCGGGGCCACCTCGATCACCGGCACACCTTCGGCGGCGAGCGCGGTCAGCGCCGGGGACCAGATGCTTTGCACGCCCACCATGCCGCCTTGCATCAGGCGCACCGAATCGGCCATGGTCTTCCAAAATCCGACGAAGTGCCCGCGGCGTTTGCGTTCGAGCAAGATGGCGATGAGCCGATCGATTTCGCGGATGCTCAGATTGCCGATGTCGCGCGGCTCGAATTCGCCCGTGGACCGGGCGGCCAGCGCCGCGTCGAAGATACCGATCGCCGGCTCGTCGACCAGCGCGATGCGCCCGCTCAGGCGGGCATCGAGCAGCCAGTCCCAGCCGGGATCGTCCCCCATCGAGGCCAGGACCTGCGGCGTGACGGCGAAGGCGTCCATGTTGTGCACCGCAGGCAGCATCGCGATGCGTGCCGACGGCGCAGCGCCCAGCGTGAGGTCGGGCTGCACGTAGAGTTTGTGCACCGGGGCATCGCCACGACCGATCAGCGCCTCGGGGGTGATGCGGCCTCTTTTGGTCAGATCGCTGACCTCGCCCCACAGCGCGATGCGCCGAAGGTCTATCGGCTGTACCGCATGCCAGAACCAGACGATGTCCAGGCTGTGAAAGCACTGGTCGTAGACATCGTAGCTCCCGGTGTCGGTGGCGGCGCGCTGTTGCGCGGTCAGAAAGTCCAGCGGCTCGAAGCTCAGACGAATCCCGAGGTCGGCCTCGGCGCGCTCGCGCACGCTGTCGAGCAAGGTGATTTCGGTGCCCAACACACGCAGATGGGGCCGGCCCCCGGCATGTATCGCGGGCGCCTGCGGACGGACTCCAGGCAGGTTTCCCATGGCGCTTTATGCGTCAACCGCAGGCGCGCGCCGATGCCGGGCGCGCGGGCCGGCGCCGCAGGCAGTGCCGGGGTGGTTCAGACGATGCGGCGGATCGCGTCATGGGCATCTCCAGGACCGATGGCGGGGGCGTCCGGCGACGGCAGGGTGTCCGGTGGACTTGGCAAGCGCCGTGCCGGCTCACGCCGCCAAGTGCCGTTGGCAATTGCGCCATGAGGCTTGCACCTGTTCGGGCGCAAGCCCTTGAACGATGAACACGAGGCAAGATCGGTGCCATCCCTGCGGCCAGCGGGTCAAGTGTAGCGGCGGGTGCATCAGCTGCTGAACGCCGTGGATGGCCACCGGCGTTGACGCGCCAGCGACATGAATCAAGCCCTTGACGCGCAGCACCTGCTCGCCGTGGCGGTGCAGCAGCAAGGACAGCCACAGGCTGAACGCCAGCCAGTCGACATCGTTGCCCGGCTCCAGCACGAAAGATTCGATGCCGCCATGCGCGCCGCCATGCTGCTCCGGGGCGTAGCGGCGTTGCCGCGCGGCATCCAGCCAGCGCCCGAGCTCTTCGCTCTTGCCCTGCTCCTGAAACATGTCCTGGCCGAGCAGGGCCTGCGCGTCCAGCGCCTTCGGGCCGGCCAGGCAGACCAGCGCGGCCGGGTTCAGTTGCGCCAGTTCCTGGAGCAAAGCCGCGAGCGCCCCGGGGCTGGCCAGCTCCGCTTTGGTCACCACCAGCCGATCGGCCACGGCCACCTGCTTGCGGCTTTGCGGATGCCGCTCCAACTGCCCATGCGCATGCACCGCATCGACCGTGGTGATCACGTTGCCGGCGCGCAAATGCGCGCGCAGCACCGGGTCGTGCATCACGGTCGCCAGCACCGGCGTCGGGTCGGCCAGCCCGGTGGTCTCGATCAGCAAACGGGTGAACGGCGCAACCGCCCCGCGCTCGCGGCGCTCATACAGGCCGCGTATCGCCGCCCGCAGATCGCCACGGATCGTGCAGCAGACGCAGCCCGATGACAGCAGCACCAGGTCGCCATCGACAGCCTCGACCAGATGGTGGTCGATGCCGATGGTGCCGAACTCGTTGATCAACACGGCGCAGTGGGAGAACGCCAGGTCGCGCAGCAGCCGGTTGAGCAGGCTCGTTTTTCCCGACCCGAGAAAGCCCGTCAGCACGTTGACCGGCAGCCGGCTGTCCATCAGCCGCCCCCGCCGGTTTCTGGCTCCTCGGGCAACCCTGCGCCGACCGGAGGCCGGTTCAGTCCCCCGCCGGCCGGAGGCCGGTTCAGTCCCCCGCCGACCGGAGGCCGGCTCAGCCACCCATGCTCCAGCGGATCGATCGCAGCGCCGCCGAGCCGATCGAGCGCCAGCCACACCTGGGCCAGCGATGGCACCAGTTCCTGCCTGCCGGTGGCGCCGGCAACCAGGTACGCGCAGCCCTGCCAGTCGCTGATCTGCACGTTGCGGGTGCGCGCAATGCGGTTGAGCATCCGGACCATGCGTGCCCGCTCAGCCCGCGCGGTGGCGGGCATGGCCAGCCGCAGCCGTCCCTGCGCGCTGCTCCAATGCGCAGGCTCGCCCAGAACGCCGCATATGCCGCACATAGGGCGCGCCGGTTCCGTCAGGGCGCCGGGGCCGGTTGGCGCCGCGCGAAATCGTCGGCCATTTCATCGAGCGTGACGAAGCGCACGCCCGGGTGCGCGCTCATGTGGGCAAACAGGCGCTCGAGCATCAGCAATACCTGCGGCCGGCCAGAGACATCCGGATGGATGGTGATCGGAAACACCGCGTAGTCCAGCTCACGGTAGACCCAGTCGAACTGGTCGCGCCACAGTTGCTCGATGTCGCGCGGGTTCACGAAGCCATGGCTGTTGGGCGACTTCTTGATGAACATCATCGGCGGCAGGTCATCGAGGTACCAGTTCCCGGGGATCTCGATCAGGCGCGATTCGGTGCCACGGCGCAGCGGCTTCATCCATTCGGCCGCCGGTTTGCCAAAGTCGATCTTGGTCCAACTGTCGCCCACGCGCACATAGTACGGATGAAAATCGTTGTGCATCAACGAGTGGTCGTACTTGATGCCCTTCTTGAGCAGCAGTTCGTTGCTGACGGCCGAGAACTCCCACCAGGGGGCGACGTAACCGGTGGGGCGCTTGCCGGACAGTGCCTGTACCAAGTCTATGCATTTGTCCAGCACCGCTTCCTCCTGCACCGCCGTCATCGCGATCGGGTTCTCATGCGAGTAGCCATGGATGCCGATTTCATGCCCGGCCTCGGCGACCGCGCGCATCTGGCTCGGGAAGGTCTCTATCGAATGCCCGGGTATGAACCATGTGGTGCGAATCCCCAGGCGCTCGAACAGCCGCAGCAGGCGCGGTGCTCCGACCTCGCCGGCGAACAGGCCGCGCGAGATGTCGTCCGGCGAGTCCTCGCCGCCATACGAGCCCAGCCAGCCGGCGACGGCATCCACGTCGACGCCGAAGCCGCACAAAATTTCTTTCGCCATCTTCCACTCCTTGGCGGTTTACAGACACGACCCCGGATCGGGGCCCGCAGGGATCACCGTCGCCTCGGCAATCGGCCACGACACTTGCACCCTGGCCGCGTTGGGCAAATCGTCCGCGTGATCGACATGGCGCTTGATGCTCAGGCATTCGCCGTCGGCCAATTCGACCTGTAGCCGCACGGTCTGTCCGGTGTAGGTCCGGCCGCTGACATGGCCGGCGATCTGCCCTTCGGGCGCCTGGGTCTCGTCGTCTGGCGCCGCTCTCAAATCCATCGCTTCCGAGGGCACGACCAGCAGCGCGCGGTCTCCGATGCGCAGGCCGCTGTTCTCGGCAGGGCTGCCTTTGAGCAGGCCCAGCGCCGTGTCCACCAGCGCCACGCCGTGCCCCAGCGCCTGCACCCGGCCTGCCAGCAAGGCGTTGCGGCCGATGAAGCGCGCGACGAACGGCGTTGCCGGGCGCGTGTACAGGGTATGGGGCGTGGCGATCTGTTCGGCGCGGCCGCGATTCATCACCACCACGCGGTCGGACAGCACCAGCGCTTCGGATTGCGCATGCGTGACGAACAAGAAGGTGATGCCGACCTCGCGCTGCAGCAGCTTGAGCTCATGCTGAATCGACTTGCGCAGGTTGGCATCGAGCGCGCCCAGGGGTTCGTCGAGCAGCAGGATGTCCGGCTGTACCGCCAAGCCGCGGGCCAACGCCACCCGCTGGCGCTGCCCGCCCGACAACTGGCTGCCGCGGCGTCCGGCCACCGCATCGAGCTCGAAAAGCCCGAGCATGTGATCGATGCGCGCCTTCATCGCCGCCGGAGCCAGCCTGCGCACCTGCAGGCCGAACGCAATGTTCTCGCGCACCGTCATGTGCGGGAACAGCGCGAAGTCCTGAAAGATCGTCGATGTCGGCCGCTGCTCGGGCGGCAAATGCCCGATGTCCTGACCGCGCAGCAAAATCCGGCCGCTGCTCAGGCTCTCGAATCCGGCCAACATGCGCAGCGTCGTCGTCTTGCCGCAGCCCGACGGGCCGACGATCGAGATGAACTCGCCCCGTCGGGCCTGCAGGCAAAAGTTGTCGACGGCCTGGTGGCCGCCCGGATAGCGCTTGCACAGGTTCAGCAGTTCGAGATCGTGCTGCATGGGCTCAGGCCGTCAGGAACTCATTCCACTTCTGGATCAGGTAGTCATAGGCATCGGGCCATTGGTGCCAGTACGCCACCTGCGCTGCGCGCTGTGCCAACGAGCCCCCGTCACGCAGGTCGCCCTCCCGGATGCCGCGCTCGGGCGCGCCGACCCAGGGCGCGCCCTCGTACCAGAAGGCGTATTTCTCGGGCGCCATCACCTGCTTGATATTGGTGCTCGGCGAGTAGTAGCCCTGCTCGGAGACGGTGATCGCCGGCGGGCCTGACAGCCAATAGTCGGCATACGCCATCGCGGCCTCGCGATGGGGCGTCGTGGCCAGCACGGTGACGCCTATCGCCCAGGCGCGGTAGCCCTCCTTGGGGGTTGCATACTTGCAGGGCCGGCCTTGCGCTTTGACCGCCATCACCGCAGGCTGCCAGGCATCGCAGACCACCATCTCGCCCGAGGCCAGCAGATTCACCAGTTCGCCGAAATCGCCCCACAGCGCGCGAAATTGCCCTTCCTTCTTCTTGGCTATCAGGAACCTGATCGCCTCGTCGATCTCCTTCCTGCCGGGGTTGCCCGGGTTCTTCACGTCCGACAAGCCCAGCGAGTTCATCGCCAGGATGGCCTGGCCGATCGCGATCAAGGGGTCGGTGTTCAGCCCGGAGCGACCCTTCCACTTCTTGTCGAACAGGGCCGTCCAACTGTCGGCCTCTTGCGCGCTGAGCACGCTGGGGTTGTAGCCGATCGAGTCATAGTTGTAGACCGTAGGCACCATGTACAGCGAGGTCTGCGCCGCGTCGGCCCAGATCTGTCCGGTGATCTGGGCTTTGGCCGGCAGCTTGGCGTTCGGCCGCGTGAAGGTGTCGCGGATATTGCCCCAGTTCTTCAGCGCCGCCGTCGGCACCGGGTAGACATTCTTGGTCATCACCAGGGCCGGCAAGCGCTCGGCGATGATTTCCCAGACATCGAAGTCCTTGGCGCCCGAGAGAATCCTGGTTTGCGCGTCCGGAAACGTCGCCGCCGTCCCCGTGGTCTTGGCAACGCCGGACTTGGCTTTGAAGTCGGACAGGATGCGCTCTTGCACGGTCACCGACAGCCCTATCGTGCGCAATTGCTGTTTGGCCAATGGGCCGGTCTGCGCCAGCGCCGCGCCGGCGGGCAGCAACGCGCCGCTGGCGCCGAGCGCAAGCCCCTGCGCCAGCGCGTGGCGCCGTGATGGATCGAATCGGGTCGTCATGTCGATTTCCTTTCAGTGAAAAAAACCAAACGCCAGGCGCGCGCCCCGATGGCGCTCGATGGCGCTCAATAGCGCCCCACGAGCAGGCCGCCGTCCACCACCAAGGTCTGGCCGGTGATGTAGCGTGCCGCGTCGCTGCAAAGAAACAGGATCGCGCCGGCGATGTCGTCGGGTTCGCCGACGCGGCCGAGCGGAATGAACGCTGCCGCAGCCTCCAGCCCTTCAGGCCCGAGCGAGTGCTCGCGCGACAGGGCTTGCGCCGTGCGCACATAGCCGGGTGCGACGGCATTGACGCGAATGCCCTGGCGCGCCAGTTCGACCGCCATGGCCCGCACCATGCCCAGCACGCCGGCCTTGGCCGCCGAGTAATGCACATGCTCGCTCCACCCGTAGGCCAGGCCCATGACCGAGGACAGGGCCGTGATCGAGCCGCTGCCGCGCGTGCGCATCCCCGGCAGCGCCGCGCGGGCCACCCTGAGCATGCCCTTGAGGTCGATCTCCATCGTCTGATCCCATTGCGCGTCGCTCATCTCGGACAGGGGCGCGCGGTGCGCAATGCCGGCATTCAGAACCAATGCGTCGATCGCGCCGCAGCGCTGTTCGACCCGGGCGACGAGCGCATTCACCGCCTCGGTCGAGCGCACGTCGAGAAACTCGAAGTCGGCGCTGCCGCCGGTGGCGACGATGGCCCGGGCGACCTCGACGCCGGCGCTTTCGAGCACATCGGTCACGATGACGTGGTAGCGCGCCTTGGCGCCCTCGAATGCGGTGGCGCGACCTATGCCTATGCCGCCGCCGGTGATGAGCATGACAGGTCGTTGCATCCGGGCTCCTTCAGAAAATCACCCCGGCGGCCCATCGCGCCGCGCCCGGCCCGCGACACACGCAGCAGCGGCGCTGCGCGCAAACCAGCGCCGGCCGCGCAACGGGCGTTGCCGGGCCGCTGGCAATGCGCGGGGGCTTCACCGGATCTCCTCTTGCAGCGCGACCGACCGGGCGCGTCGCAGCGTCAGCGCCATCAGCGCGCCATACACGGCCAGCAAGGTGAACGAGGCCAAGGTCGTCAGCACGCCGAACGCAAAGAGGTTGGGATGGATCTCGACCGAGAAAGAGCCGTAGATGGTCAACGGCAGCGTCTGCTGGCCGCCGGCGGTGAACAGCGTGCGCGAGAATTCGTCATACGACAGCGTGAACGAGAACAGCATCGCGCTGAGCACCCCCGGGAAAATCAACGGGAAAGTGATGCGCCGGAAGGTCGTGGCGGGGCTGACCCCGAGGCTCCAGGCGGCCTCTTCGAGCGAGCGGTCGAAGCGGTTGAAGACAGCCAGCATCACCAGGAAGGCGAACGGGTAGGCGTAGACCACATGGACCACGAACGAGCTGCCCCACCATGCGCGCGGCAGGCCCAGCATATTGGCCAGCAGCGCGACGCCCAGGCCGACCAGGATGCCCGGCACGATCATGCCCAGCACGATCAGATAAAAGACCAGCCCCGAAGCCCGAAAGCGCCGCCGGAAGGCTTGCGCCGAAAGCACCCCGAGAACCGTTGCGACCACCGTCGTTGCCAGCGCCAGCGCCAGCGACCGGAGCAGGGCCGGGCCCAGATCCAACGGCGCGACGCGCGACGGCGCAGCCCACCCGAGCAGGTGCCGGTACCAGTAAGAGGACCATTCGATGATGGGAAACTGCGGGCCGCCCTCGGGGCCGGTCTGAAAGCTCAGGATGCTCAGCACCACCATCGGGCCATACAGGAACACGATGAACCCGGCGGTAAACAGCGCCAGAAACAGACGCAGCGAGGTTTTGCCCTGCATGCTCAAAGCTCCTCGCGCAGGTTGACCAGGCGCAGCAGCAAAGCCACGACCAATGCCGTGATCGCCGTCAGGATCACGCCGGCGACGGCCGCAAAGGCCCACTTGAGCGAGCCGACCTGGGTGACGATGATGTTGCCCAGCATGCTCAGCTTGCGCCCCGATAGCGCCGAGGAGGTGGCGAACTCGCCCAGCACCATGATCGTGACGAAGATGGCGCCGACCACGACACCGGGCATGCTCAGCGGCCAGACGATGGCACGAAAAATCTTCCAACTGCCGGCCCCGAGGTCCCGGGCGGCTTCAAGCAGGCTGGGCTCGATGCGCGACAGCATGAAGGCGACCGGGCCGACCATGAACACGACGTAGATCTGGACCATGCCGATCACCACCGACAGCGGGCTGAACAGCAGGATCTG
Source organism: Verminephrobacter eiseniae EF01-2 (assembly GCF_000015565.1). Lineage (NCBI taxonomy): Bacteria > Pseudomonadati > Pseudomonadota > Betaproteobacteria > Burkholderiales > Comamonadaceae > Verminephrobacter > Verminephrobacter eiseniae. The sequence continues at coordinate 1,107,542 of NC_008786.1, read as the reverse complement.
CAGCGGCTCGCCGATGATCCCGAGTTGCATCAGGATCAGGTTGATCGCGCCCTCGCTGCCGAGCATCGGCCGCCAGGCCAGCACGCGGATCAGAAACGAGGTCCAGAACGGAATCACGCACAGCACCAGCAGCATGGTCTGTACGCCCTTGTTCCTGACGAACAAGCCGATATACAGCGCCACCGGGTAGCCCAGCAGCAGGCAGCCCAGCAGCACGATCGCCCACAGGCCGATGGTGGTCCACAGCGCGCCGACGTAGGTCGGCGTGGCGAAGAAGGCGCGCCAACTGTCCAGCGTCAGCACAGGCTCGATCGTGAACGTGGTCTGGGTCCAGAAACTGACGTAGACCATCATCGACATCGGCAGCAGCAGGAACAGCAGCATCCAGATCACGCCCGGCGCCAGCAGCCAGGCCCGCTTGAAATCCGCCGGGACGGCAGGCGGCGGCGCAATCGGCGGGGCGAGGGTCATGGTCGATAGGCTCATGAAAATGGCAGGCGGCGCGGCCATCAGGCGGCGTAGGCCAGCGTGTCAGCCGCCTGCCAATGCAAGGCGTAGCGCTGGCCCTGGACGAATTCCGGCGGGCGCCGGTGGCTCAGGTGGTACTCGACCTCGAAATGCGCGCCGACGCCGGTCTCGAAGAGCGCCAGCACGCGCGAACCGGCGTATTCACTGGCCAGGTACGCGCCCGTGATACGGGCCACGCCGGGGTCGCCGTGCCCGTCGTGCAGCGCCTGGCCCGCATCGACCTGCACCCGGTCGCGCCGGACCATGCACACCGCCGCCCCGCGCAACTGCGCAGCCGCCCCCGGCAGCGGCACATCCAACGCCGGCCCCACCAGGCGCCCGGCGACGGCCTGCCCCGGCAAGGGGTTGAAACAGTTGAGCAAGCGGGCCACCTGGCTCGTTGCCGGCTGCTCGAACAAACGGCGCGGCCGGTCGATCTGCACCAAGGCCCCGCGATCGAGCACGGCCACGCGGCTGCCGATCGCCAGCGCCTCTTGCTCATTGCCGGTGACATGCAAGAAGGTGCTGCCGAGCTGGCGCTGTATGCGCTTGAGCTCCAGCGTCATCTGATCGCGCAGGTTCGCATCGAGCGCGCCCAGCGGCTCGTCGAGCAAAACCACGGCGGGTTGGCCGACCAGACAGCGCGCCAACGCAACACGCTGCTTTTGCCCGCCCGATATCTGCGCGATGCTGCGCGGGCCGAGACCACCCAAGCCGACCAAGGCCAGCGCCGCATCGACCGCGCGCCCGATCTGCGCCTGGTCGGGCACCGGCGCATGCTTGCGGTAGCGCAGGCCAAAGGCCAGATTCTCGAAAACGCTCAGATGCGGAAACAGCGCAAAGGACTGAAACACGAAGCCGACCCCGCGCTGATGCACCGCCGTGCCCGCCAGGTCTCGGCCCAACACCTCGACCCGGCCCGCATCGGGACGATCGAACCCGGCGATCAGGCGCAGCATGCTCGACTTTCCCGAACCGCTGGGGCCGAGGATGGTGATGTATTCGCCCGGCTCGACCGCAAGCGACACATCGCGCACCGCCGTCACCCGCCCGAACGATTTGCTCACACCGTGCAGATGCAGTGCCGCCGTCACGGCCTTGCCCCCGATGAAAACGCGCGAACCAGCGCAGACCCAAGCATTGAACTACCTGCCCCTTCAGTGCGCCGCGCAGGCGGCAGGATGACCCATGCGGTCACTGTACTGTTTGTGTCCATAGTATGCAATAGATACTTGTTCGAATGCCTGATGGCCCAGCATCCGGGCAGGAAAGAGGGCCCAAACACTCCTGTCGTTCGGTCATCCGTTGGAATTCGCTGGATGCGATGCGCCCACGCAGCCAGGCCGCGCTGACAGATGGATTCAGGGGTTTTATGGATTTTTGCATACGACAAACCAATCATTTGCTGGCGCATCGCCGCTGCCGACGGTGCCCTAAACTGCTACGCTGCGCCTGCGCCAAGCGACATGACAACCGACATCGACCTTCTGAGTACCTCACATCTGTATGCCGTCATCGCCGAGGTGCTGGACGAGCACATCCGTATCGGGCAGTTGCCACCCGGTCTGGTGCTGTTGGAAAAGCCGATCGCCGAAGTCTTCCAGACCAGCCGGGCACCGGTGCGGCGCGCGCTCGCCGAGCTGGAGTCGCGCCAACTGATTCATCGATTCGACGGGCGGGGGTTTCTGGTCGGACCGTCGTCGGCAGCGGTGCCTCCGATCCGCACGCCGTTCAAGGCGCTCAAGCTGTCGCTGGACGCCCAGGCCGATGCGGCTTTGCAAACCCGGGCCTCGTGGGAGCGCATCTACGCCGAGGTCGAGCGCGCCGTCGCCTCCTGCCTGGTCTTCGGCCAGTACCGCATCGTCGAAGCCGAACTGGCCGACCACTACCGGGTTTCACGCACGGTCGCGCGCGACGTGCTCAGTCGCCTGCAAGAGCGCGGCCTGGTGCGCAAAAATCAAAGCTCGCACTGGGTGGCCGGCCCGCTGACCGCCAAGGACATCCGCGAACTCTACGAACTACGCGCCGCGCTCGAGCCCGTGGCCTTGCGCGGCGCCGTGCGGCAGACGCCGCGCGAAACACTGCAGGCGCTGTGCGAGCGCTGCTCGGCCAGTCGGCGGCGACCGTGGACTGCGGACATGATCGACCGCATCGAATCGGACCTGCACGAATCGCTGCTGCTGGCAACGACGAACGACCGGTTGGCGGAAAGCCTGCGGCATATCCAACTGCCGCTGGTGGAAACGGAACGCTTTCTGCGCAGCCTGGGCCTGCCGATAGACCCCCGCATCGTCGACGAACACCGCATCATCTACGAACTGCTGCTGCTGCACGACGCGGTGGACGCCGCCGCTGCTGCGCTGACCAACCATCTGCAGGCCGAGTCGCGGCGCAGCATCATTCACCTGAAAACCGCTGCCGTGTTCACCGAGCCGCCGCCATTGGCCTCGTACCTGGCGCGCCGGGTCGGCTATTGAGTTTTGCCGGACTCCTCGGGCGCCGCAATGACCTGGTCGATGGCGCCGAAGATGCTGGCGCCGTCTTTGCCCTTGGCCTCGATGCGGATGGTGTCGCCGTACCTCATGAAGCCGGTGCCGGGCTTGCCGTCTTGCAGGGTCTCGATGCAGCGCTTTTCGGCAATGCAGCTATAGCCCTTGGGCCACTCGGTGCGGCCGCCCTGCTCCAGGCCCCGGTTGCTCACGGTGCCGCTGCCGATGATGGAGCCGGCGCGCACATTGCGCGTGCGGGCCAGATGGGCGATGAGTTGGCCGAAGTGAAAGGTCATCTCCGGGCCGGCCTCGCACATGCCGACCTTGCGGCCGTTCCAGGTCGATTGCAGCACCAGGTTTGCACGGCCATGGTCCCAGGCCGCGCCGAGCTCGTCCAGCGTCACGGCCACAGGGCCGAAAGCAGTGGCCGGCTTGGACTGCAAGAAGCCGAAGCCCTTGGCCAGTTCGGCCGCCACCAGGTGGCGCAGCGACACATCGTTGGCAATCATCATCAGGCGGATGCCTTCGAGCGCCTGCTCGGGCGTGACCCCCATCTTCACATCGCCGGTGATGACCGCGAGTTCGGCCTCGAAGTCGATGCCCATGGCTTCGCTGGGCAGCACCACGGCGTCGCAGGGGCCGATGAAGTCGTCGCTGCCGCCTTGGTACATCAGGGGGTCGGTGTAGAAACTTTCCGGCACCTCGGCGTTGCGCGCCTTGCGCAGCAACTCCACATGGTTGATGTAAGCCGAGCCATCGGCCCACTGGTAGGCGCGGGGCAGCGGGGCCATGCACCGGGCAGGCTCGAACGGGAAGGCATGGCGCGCGCGGCCGGCATCGAGTTGCTCGGACAGGTCTTGCAACTGGGGCGAGACAAAGCCCCAGTCGTCCAGCACCTGCTGGAGCTTGTCGGCAATGCCGGTCGCATAATGGGCCAGGCCCAGGTCGCGGGCGACAACCACCAGTTGGCCGTCACGCGAACCGTCTTTGTAGGTCGCAAGTTTCATCTTGGGGGCCCATGGATCCGGATTCAATCGACACCGGCGCATCTTAGTGCAATGGACGACCATGCTGTTGCTGTCCATACGTTGCGGCCACGGCGCACGCTGGTTCTCGTCACCGCCCTGGTGCTGGCCCTGCACTGGCTGGTGCTCAGCCACTGGCCCCTGGCCTGGAACCGCCCCGTGCAGCCCGCTGACCGGGTTTTGAGCGCCCGCAGCATTGCCGTTGCGCCGCCCACCGCCACGCCTGCCCCCACATTGGCGCCCCGACCTGTGGTGCGGGAAAAGCCCCGTCCCCCGCCAAACCCCACCGCCGCCACCGCCCCCCAAGCGCAGGCCCAAGCCCAAGCCCAAGCCCCTCAAGCCCTCCCGGACGCCGAAGCGGCACCGGCAGCGGCACCCGATGGAGCCTCCGAGGCCGGCATCGGCCTGGCCATGGCAACCGCTGCGGCAAACACTGCCGCAACCCCCGAGGCCCCGGCCACGGCAGCGCCCGATCCGCCAGCGTCCGCCCCACTGGCCGCGCCAGCGCAGGACGCCCGGGCAGACATCGGCCCGCCCGACGGTGGCGTCGATGCCGACGCGCCCGACGCCACCGTCGACAGGTCCGACACCACGCCAGCACCGGTGATCCCCGTGCCGACCAGGCTGGCCTACGAGGTCAGCGGACAGGCCAGGCAATTCACCTACAGCGCCCGCGCCGAACTGCTGTGGCAGCACGATGGCAGCCGGTACGAGGCGCGGCAGGAGATCCGCGCGTTTTTGCTCGGCGCGCGCGCGCAAAGCAGCGTCGGCCGGATCACGCCGCAGGGCCTTCGACCCGAGCGCTTCTCCGACCGCGCGCGCAGCGAGCAGGTGGCCCATTTCGACCATGACCGGGGCCGCGTCAGCTTCAGCGCCAGCACCCCCGAGGCCGCCGTAGACCCCGGCGCGCAAGACCGCCTGAGCATCTTCATCCAACTCGGCGCGTTGCTGGCCGCCGACCCGGGCCGTTTCGTGCCCGGCACCGAAATCACGCTGACCAGCGTCAGCGCCCGCAGCGCCGACCGCTGGACCTTCACCGTCGAAGGCCCCGAAACGCTGGACCTGCCCGCCGGGCCTACGCCCACCCTCAAGCTGCAGCGCCGGCCCCGGCATGGGCACGACCAGCGGGCCGAACTATGGCTGGCGCCGGCGCTGGGCCATCTGCCGGCGCGCATCCGGCTCACGCAGGCCAATGGCGACTATGCCGATCTGCGGCTGCGCAGCAGCAGCGCGCCCTGAATCCGGCACCGGATTGCCGAAGTCCCTGCGCAATGTGGCGCCACAGCGCCAGAGCGGCAAAAAAGCCCGGCAAATCCGGCCGGCTGCGGTTTTCATGAAATACTGCGCTACGAAAAGCCGAAAAGCCGAGGAGCCGAGGAGCCAAAGCCCATGGGTTGGCCGATGCCACTTGAATTTGGCCCACCGGCGGTCATCTGACAGCCATTCACACAACCAGGGGAACATGATGCACATGCTCTACGACTCAGAATCCTTCGTGGTAGTCCACATGTTGCCCGATGTGCTGGAGCCAGACCCCCAGGACCCCCAGGCGCTGAACGACACCAGCGTTGCCCGGTTTGCGCGCCATGGTTTTGAAATCGTCGACAAGCGCTCCGGCAAAGAGGTGTATCTCGACGGCTCCTGGGCCGAGATGTTCCAGGCGCAGATCCTGGCCTGGCAACGCAAAACGCCCACGCAAGAGGAAGTCGAAGACGCGCTGGACCGCTACGCCGGTCTGGCGCAAAACCCCGTCGTCGTGCATTGAGCGCGCTGCCGGCAAGCTCGGCGACGCCTGCGCCAAGCAGCCGCCCAGGCATCCTCGATGTATCCAGGGTACCCGCCGGGGTGCTGTGCCCATGCCCTTGGGCTGGCCCGCGCCGTCGTGGCGCCATGGCCGGGAGTTCGTTTTTGGGAGTAAAATCGCCAGTTGCGGCCGGGGGCGCCTCCAAGCCAGGACATCCCAAGAGCAACGACACACCCGCTCCATCGGCTCTTACCAACGACTACATCCTGAGAGATCCAAGTGCCATGGCGATCGTTGTCAACAAACCCCTGCCTGAATTTGAAACCAACGCCACCGGTGGCATCAAGGTCTCCAACAGCTCCCACCTGGGCCAGATTCTGGTGCTTTACTTTTATCCCAAGGACAACACGCCTGGTTGCACCACGGAGGCCATGCAGTTTCGCGACCGCTACAAGGACTTCGTGAAAGCCGGCGCTGCCGTGTTCGGCGTGTCGCGCGACAACATGAAGTCGCACGACGACTTCAAGGAAAAGCTGGAACTGCCCTTTGAACTCATCGCCGACACCGAAGAGAAAATGTGCCATATGTTCGGCGTGGTCAAGAACAAGATCATGTACGGCAAAAAGGTCAAGGGCATCGAGCGCAGCACCTTCCTGATCGGCCCCGATGGCCTGCTGGTGCAGGAATGGCGCGGTCTGAAAGTGCCGGGCCATGTGGATGAAGTCCTCAAGACGGTCAAATCCATCAAGACCCTGAAAAAGGCCGCTTGATCGCCTTGTGGAGCGTCGGCGCTGCCGCATACTCTTCGGGTCGTTCCGGTGACCGCAACGCTTGGCGCCCCTTGCCAAAAGCCGCCTTGGCCTCCAGGCGGCTTTTGGCTTTCTGAACACCACTGACCGAGTCCCTGCCACCATGCCCCTGCCCCCCGCCCCCAGCCGGCGCGCCGCCCTCCTTGCACCCGAGGCCTACGACATGCCTGCCCGAGATGGCAAGGCCGCCGCAGCGACCGGGACGGCCGACGCAGCCGCAGCGCGTGCGCCGGCGCGCAAACCGGCGACCGACCGCGCAGCAGCGCAACTGCTCGCCAGCGTGCCTGCAGCCGAGCCTGGCAGCGCTGCATCCGAAACACCCGCAGTCCGCAGCCCGGGCCGGCGCAGCCCCGCCCGCGCCGACACCATGGCTGCGCCGGCCAGCCCGGTGGCGGCCGCGCCGGTGCGGGGCCGCCACCAGCGCAGCCGTCCGCAAGGCCCTGCCAAGCTGTTTGTGCTCGACACCAATGTGCTGCTGCACGATCCCACCTGCCTGTTCCGCTTTGAAGAGCACGACATCTTCCTGCCGATGATCGTGCTGGAAGAACTCGACAGCCATAAAAACGGCATGACCGAAGTGGCACGCAACGGCCGCCAGGCCAGCCGCACGCTCGATGCGCTGGCCGCCGCCGCACAAGGCGCCGACATGGCGCACGGGGTTGGGCTGGACTCGACCGGCCAGCGCGCCGCCGGCGGGCACCTGTTCTTCCAGACCGCCCCGCTGGACTACAGCCTGCCCACCAGCCTGCCGCCGGGAAAGGCCGACAACCAGATCCTGGGCGTGGTCCAGGCGCTGCGCAAGCTGCATGCCCCGCGCCAGGTGGTGCTGGTGTCCAAGGACATCAACATGCGCGTCAAGGCCCGCGCCCTGGGGCTGAACGCCGAGGACTACCAGAACGACAAGACATTGGAAGACGGCGACCTGCTGTACGCGGGCGTGCTGGCCCTGCCCCCGGACTTCTGGGCCAAGAGCGGCAAGAACGTGCAGAGCTGGCAAAGCGGTGCGCACATGTACTACCGCATCGGCGGCCCCATCGTGCCGCAACTGATGATCAACCAGTTTGTCTGCTTCGAGGCCCCGGGCGAGCCCAGCCTGTTCGCGCGGGTCAGCGAGATCCGCGAGAAGACTGCGGTGTTGCAGACGCTCAAGGACTATGGCTCGGCCAAACATGCGGTATGGGGTGTGACCACGCGCAACCGCGAGCAGAACTACGCGATGAACCTGCTGATGGACCCCGAGATCGACTTCGTCACGCTGACCGGCACGGCCGGCACCGGCAAGACCTTGCTGGCATTGGCCGCAGGGCTGACCCAGGTGCTCGATGACCGCCGCTACACCGAGATCATCATGACCCGCGCCACGGTCAGCGTGGGCGAGGACATCGGCTTTCTGCCCGGCACCGAAGAAGAAAAGATGGGCCCCTGGATGGGGGCGCTCGACGACAACCTGGAGTTCCTCGCCAAGGGCGACGGCGGCAACGCCGGCGAATGGGGGCGTGCCGCAACCAACGAGCTCATCCGCAGCCGCATCAAGATCAAGAGCATGAGCTTCATGCGCGGGCGCACCTTCCTGAACAAGTACGTGATCATCGATGAGGCGCAAAACCTGACGCCCAAGCAGATGAAGACGCTGATCACGCGCGCCGGCCCGGGCACCAAGATCATCTGCATGGGCAACCTGGCGCAGATCGACACGCCGTACCTGACCGAAGGCTCCTCGGGCCTGACCTATGCGGTAGACCGCTTCAAGGGCTGGCCGCATGGCGGCCACATCACGCTGGCGCGCGGTGAACGCTCGCGCCTGGCGGATTTTGCGAGCGAGATGCTGTGAAACGCCACCGCGCAGCCTGCGGCGCGTGCCTAGTGTCGCGTCACGGATCATCTGTCGGTCTGCGCTGGCCATCGAAGCGCATCGCGGCGTTGCATCGCTTGCCAATACGCTCGGTATTGGCTGCGCGCAGCCTACGACATCTGATCCGTGACGAGACACTAGCATAGGCCGCAGTCGTTGCATATGTCATCGGGAAACTCCAATGTGGATGGCCGTGCTCAAACTGGTGCCCTGGGGTGACGTGATCAAGGCCACGCCCCAAATCCTGCAAGCCGCCAAAAAGCTCTTGGGCAGCGCGCGCAAAGACACTGCCGTCGCGGCGCAGGAAGGCGCCGTGCCGCCTGCCGACGCACAGTGGCAGCACCTGCATGACCGGGTCACGCAGTTGGAGCAGGAGCAACGCGATGGCGCGCTGCTGATCGAGTCACTGGCAGCACAAAACGCCCAACTGGTGCTGGCCATCGAAGCGCTGCGCCGGCACAGCCAACGCAGTACCTGGGCCTTGCTGACCCTGGGCGTGTTGGGGCTTGGCTTGCTGCTTTTGGCGCTACTATTTCGATAGCTGACGGCAAGGATGAATCAAGCGCCAGCGTGATCAAAAATCGTCGCCCGAACCGATGGCCAGGTTCTCGAAGCGCGTCTGGTTCTTCTGGAAGAACAGCTTGACCGTGCCGGTCGGGCCATTGCGCTGCTTGCCGATGATGATTTCGGCCACGTTCGGTTCCTTGCTCTCCTTGTTGTAGTAGTCGTCGCGGTAGATGAACATGATGATGTCGGCATCTTGCTCGATGGCGCCGGACTCGCGCAGGTCGGACATCAGCGGGCGTTTGTCGGTGCGCTGCTCGACCGAGCGATTGAGCTGCGAGAGCGCCATCACCGGGCATTGCAGTTCCTTGGCCAGCATTTTCAGGCCGCGCGAGATCTCGCCCAGTTCGGTGGCCCGGTTGTCCGAACCTGATGCGTCCGAGCCGCTCATCAACTGCAAATAGTCCACCACGATCAGGCCGAGCTTGCCGCACTGGCGCGCCAGACGCCGGGCATTGGCGCGCAGTTCGCTGGGCGTCAGGCCCGGGGTTTCGTCGATGTGCAGCGACACCGTGCGCAGCTTTTCAATGGCTTCGGTCAGGCGTGGCCACTCCTCATCGCTGAGCCGGCCGGTGCGCAGGTTGCCCTGGTTCACGCGGCCAATCGAGCCCACGATGCGCACCGCCAGTTGCGCGGCGCCCATTTCCATAGAGAAGATGGCCACCGGCAGGCCCTCATCGAGCGCCACATGCTCGGCAATGTTCACCGCCAGCGAGGTCTTGCCCATCGACGGGCGCGCGGCCAGCACCACCAGGTCGCCCGCCTGCAGGCCGCAGGTCATCCGGTCGAGATCGGCAAAGCCGGTGGGCACGCCGGTCACGTCCACCGGGTTGTCGGCCAACTCCTGCACGCGGTCGAGCAGATCGACCACCAGTTTGTCGAGCGACTGGAAACCCTGCTTGGTGCGCGAGCCTTCTTCGCCAATGGCAAAAATCCTGGCTTCGGCCTCGTCGAGAATGCGCTCCACCGTCCGGCCTTGCGGGTTGAAGGCGCTGGTGCAGATCTCGTCGCTGGTCGTGATCAGCTTGCGCAAAATGGCCCGCTCGCGCACGATCTCCGCATAGCGGCGGATGTTGCTGGCGCCCGGCACATATTGCGCGAGGTTGTTCAAATACGCCAGCCCCCCCGTTTCCTGGGCCTGGCCCAGGTTCTGCAACTGCTCGAACACGGTGATCACGTCGGCCGGCTTGCTGGCAGTGATCAGCACGCCGATGGCGGTGTAGATCATCTGGTGCTCATGGCGGTAAAAATGGCTTTGCACCAGCAGGTCACCGACGCGGTCCCAGGCATTGTTGTCCAGCAGCAGCCCGCCGAGCACGCTGGATTCGGCCTCGATCGAGTGCGGTGGCAGGCGCAACCGGGCCAGTTCGGGATCGGGCGGCTGCGCCGTCGAGCCATCGTCATCGAGCGGGGGAAAGATGGCGGACATGATTTTTGGGCGTCATGAAGAACGGAATGTAATCCCGGTGCAAGGCATGCGCTGTTGATACACCTGGGGATAATTGCTGGATGACAGGTGGGCAAGCATGTATGCGATGCGCAAACCAAAAAGTAAAAGCCGCCCGAGGGCGGCTTTTACGCAAGTCACCAGGGCCGGATGATCAGGCGGTTTCGCCATACACCGACACGATGACTTCGACGACCACATCGGTGTGCAAAACCACGCTCACCGTGTTGTCGCCGACCATCTTGATGGGGCCGTTGGGCAGGCGGATGCGCGACTTGGCCAGCTTGAAGCCTTGTTTGTTCAACTCTTCGGCGATGTCATGGTTGGTCACCGAGCCAAACAGACGGCCGTCGACGCCCGCCTTTTGCGTCAGCTTGATGGCAGTGCCGGCGAGCTTTTCGCCTTGGGCCTGGGCCTGGGCCAGGTTGGTGGCGGCGGTTTTTTCGAGTTCGGCGCGCTTGGCCTCGAACTCGGCCTTGGCCGCTTCGGTGGCGCGGCGGGCGCGGCCCGTAGGGATCAGGAAGTTGCGGGCGTAGCCGTCCTTGACCTTGACGATTTGGCCCAGGTTGCCGAGGTTCACAACCTTGTCGAGCAGGATGATTTGCATGGCAGGTGCTCCTCAGATCTTGTGCTGGTCGCTGTAAGGCACCAAGGCCAGAAAGCGGGCGCGTTTGATCGCGGTGTTGAGCTGGCGCTGGAAGATGGCGCGCGTGCCGGTCAGGCGCGCGGGGATGATCTTGCCGTTTTCGGCGATGAAATCGCGCAACGTGTCTACATCCTTGTAGTCGATTTCTTCGACGCCGGTCACCGTGAAGCGGCAAAAGCGCTTGCGCTTGAACAGCAGGGACTGGGTGTTGCGCTTGGGGCGCTTGTCTTTGTTGAACTTCTTGAACGTGGCCATGGCGGACCCCTTTGAAAATCAATGTGGTTGAATATCCTGAATGTGCAGCACTGCGTTCTTGCCATTGCGCGGCGTGGCCAGAAATCCACTGAAAGTCCAGCGACTTGCAATGTTCTGCCTGGCCAGACGCTCGGCCATCGCGCCAAAGGCGACGGCTTTGATGGCGGCCTTGACATCACGCGGCTGCCCGGCCTCGGTCTGCCGGGACTCATGTTCGAGCCGCAAGGCAATGGCGGGCAATCCGGCCGGCGTGTAGCGCAAGGACTCGGCCTCCACGATGCAGGCAGTCAAGACGACGCTGTTGTGCACTGCGCATTACGATCGATCAGCGCTCGCCGGGGCGGCCGCATGATCGGCCGGGCTGGCGGCTGGAGCGGTGGTTTGATTGCCGGCTTGGCTGGCCTTGCGGAACTCTTCACGCTCGACGGTCTTCATCATCGCCGAGGGGCCGGTGACGGCCTTCTTCTTGTGCACCGTCAGGTGGCGCAGCACGGCGTCGTTGAACTTGAAGGCATGCTCGAGTTCGGCCATCACCGCCTGGTCGGCCTCGATGTTCACGCACAGGTAATGGGCCTTGGACAGCTTGTTGATCAGGTACGCCAGTTGCCGGCGGCCCCAGTCTTCCACACGGTGCACCTTGCCGCCGCCGGCGGCGATCATGCCCTTGTAGCGCTCGAGCATGGCTGGAACCTGCTCGCTTTGATCCGGATGGATCAACAAAATGATTTCATAGTGACGCATGGGACTCCTTTTGGCGTTTCTGCATTTCTGCAATGAGACCACCCGCTGCGTCAGGTAGCGGTGTGGCAAGGCAAAGCCGGCCATTGTAGCCCGCCGCCTGGCCCTTGTACACTCTGCGGTTTTGGTGCAGTTCGGGCTGCAAGCAGCGCAGGCCTTGAATTGACAACGGCGGCCCCCAATTCCCGCGCGTACTGTTTTACTCACCTCCAGATCAAGACATGTCAGACAACAGCCCCACCACCCCAAGCGCTCCCGCTCCCGAAGAAGTCGAAGCCGCCATGGCAGCCCACGCCGACGACGAGTTGGCGCGCTTGCAGGGCGAACTGGCCGAGCTCAAGGCCAAAAGCGCCGAACTGGCCGATCAGTTCCTGCGTGCCAAGGCCGAGGCCGAGAATGCCCGCCGCCGTGCCGAAGACGAGGTGGCCAAGGCGCGCAAATTCGGCATCGAGAGCTTTGCCGAGAGCCTGCTGCCGGTGGCCGACAGCCTCGATGCCGCCCTGGCCATCAAGGAGGCCACGCCGCAGCAACTGCGCGAAGGCGCCGACGCCACCTTGCGCCAACTGACCTCGACGCTCGAGCGCAACAAGGTGCTGGCGATCAACCCTGCAGCCGGCACCAAGTTCGACCCCCATCAGCACCAGGCCATCAGCGTGGTGCCGGCCGAGCAGGAAGCCAATACCGTCGTGGCCGTGCTGCAAAAAGGCTATGTGATTGCCGAGCGCGTGTTGCGCCCGGCGCTGGTCACCGTTTCGGCCTCCAAATGAAGATCCCCCAGGCCGCAATGCCGCCGCCCGACCAGTCACCCGAGCCGCCTGCCCGGCGGCAAAAAAATCAGCCCGGATGACTTGAACCCCCCGGCCTTATCCACAAGTTACCAGCCAACCCCACCATTTCAGCATTCGGAGCAAACACCATGGGAAGAATCATCGGCATCGACCTGGGCACCACCAACAGTTGCGTGTCCATCATGGAAGGCAACACCACGCGCGTGATCGAGAACAGCGAAGGCGCCCGCACTACGCCCTCGATCGTGGCTTACCAGGAAGACGGCGAGATCCTCGTCGGCGCCTCGGCCAAACGCCAGGCGGTGACCAACCCCAAGAACACGCTGTACGCCGTCAAGCGCCTGATCGGGCGCAAGTTCACCGAAAAGGAAGTGCAAAAGGACATCGACCTGATGCCCTACAAGATCGTGGCCGCCGAGAACGGCGACGCCTGGATCGAAGTGCGCGGCACCAAGCTGTCCGCACAGCAGGTGTCCGCCGACATCCTGCGCAAGATGAAAAAGACCGCCGAAGACTACCTGGGCGAGCCTGTGACCGAGGCCGTGATCACCGTTCCGGCCTACTTCAACGACGCCCAGCGCCAGGCCACCAAGGACGCCGGCCGCATTGCCGGCCTGGATGTCAAGCGCATCATCAACGAGCCTACCGCCGCAGCGCTGGCCTTCGGCCTGGACAAACAGGAAAAGGGCGACCGCAAGATCGCCGTGTATGACCTGGGCGGCGGCACCTTCGACGTGTCGATCATCGAAATCGCCGATGTCGACGGCGAAAAGCAGTTCGAGGTGCTATCGACCAACGGCGACACCTTCCTGGGGGGTGAAGACTTCGACCAGCGCATCATCGACTACATCATCAGCGAGTTCAAAAAAGAGCAAGGCGTGGATCTGTCCAAGGACGTGCTGGCCCTGCAACGCCTGAAGGAGGCCGCAGAAAAAGCCAAGATCGAACTATCGAACTCGGCCGCCACCGACATCAACCTGCCCTACATCACGGCCGACGCATCGGGTCCCCGGCACCTGAGCATCAAGCTGACCCGGGCCAAGCTCGAATCGCTGGTCGACGAGTTGATCGAGCGCACCATTGCGCCTTGCCGCATGGCCATCAAGGACGCAGGCGTATCGGTGTCCGACATCCATGACGTGATCCTGGTCGGCGGCATGACCCGCATGCCCAAGGTGCAGGAAATGGTCAAGGAGTTCTTCGGCAAGGACCCGCGCAAGGACGTGAACCCCGACGAAGCAGTGGCCGTGGGCGCAGCGATACAGGGCCAGGTGCTGACCGGCGAGCGCAAGGACGTGCTGCTGCTGGACGTGACGCCGCTGTCGCTGGGCATAGAGACCCTGGGCGGCGTGATGACCAAGATGATTACCAAGAACACCACCATCCCGACCAAGTTCGCGCAGACCTTCTCGACCGCCGACGACAACCAGCCCGCCGTGACCATCAAGGTCTTCCAGGGCGAGCGCGAAATGGCCTCGGGCAACAAGCTCCTGGGCGAGTTCAACCTCGAAGGCATCCCGCCGGCGGCGCGCGGTGTGCCGCAGATCGAAGTCTCGTTCGACATCGACGCCAACGGTATCTTGCATGTCGGCGCCAAGGACAAAGGCACGGGCAAGGAAAACAAGATCACCATCAAAGCCAACTCGGGCCTGTCGGAAGAAGAAATCCAGCAGATGATCAAGGACGCCGAGCTCAATGCCGCCGACGACAAGAGAAAGCTGGAACTGGTACAGGTGCGCAACCAGGCCGAAGCCGCCGTGCACAGCGTGACCAAGAACCTGGCCGAACATGGCGACAAGCTCGATGCCGGCGAAAAGGATGCGATCGCCGCTGCCGTGAAAGCCCTGGAAGAAGCCCTCAAGGGCGAGGACAAGGCCGCGATCGCCGACAAGACCACGGCGTTGATGGCCGCCAGCCAGAAACTGGGCGAAAAGATGTATGCCGAGTCCCAGGCTGCGCAAGCGGCCCAGGGTGCGGCTGCCGGCGCGGGCAACGCCGGTGGTGCCGGCGGCGCATCGGACGCATCCGGCAAGCCTGCGGGCGACGACAACGTGGTCGACGCCGAAGTCAAGGAAGTCAAGAAAGGCTGAGCAGGCCCTGTTGCCTTGAGCCGCCGCGCGAGACCCATGGCGGGGCTTGCGCGGCGTTCCTGCTCCAACCGGGCTCAGAATGACTATGTCCAAAAGAGACTTTTACGAAATCCTCGGCGTTCCCAAGAACGCCTCGGATGAAGAAATCAAGAAGGCTTATCGCAAACTGGCGATGAAGCACCACCCTGACCGCAACCAGGGCAGCACGGCCAAGCCTGCCGAAGAGAAATTTAAGGAAGCCAAGGAGGCCTACGAGATGCTCTCCGACCCGCAAAAGCGCGCTGCCTACGACCAGTACGGCCACGCCGGGGTGGACCCGAACATGCGCGGCCCGAGCAGCGCGGGCGCGGAAGGCTTTGGCGGTTTTGCCGAGGCTTTTGGCGACATCTTCGGCGACATGTTTGGCCAGCAAGGCGGACGCGGGCGCGGCGGGCGCCAAGTCTACCGGGGCAGCGACCTGAGCTACGCGATGGAAATCAGCCTCGAGGAGGCCGCGCGCGGCAAGGATGCGCAGATCCGCATCCCGGCCTGGGAAAGCTGTGACACCTGCCACGGCAGCGGCGCCAAACCCGGCACCAGCGCCAAGGTCTGCGGCACCTGCCGGGGCAGCGGCACGGTGCAGATGCGCCAGGGCGTCTTCAGCGTGCAACAAACCTGCCCGCACTGCCGCGGCACGGGCAAGATCATTCCCGAGCCCTGCATGACCTGCCACGGCCAGGGCAAGATCAAAAAGCAAAAGACGCTGGAAGTGAGGATTCCCGCCGGCATCGACGGCGGCATGCGCATCCGCAGCACCGGCAATGGCGAGCATGGCACCAATGGCGGGCCACCGGGCGATCTGTACATCGAGATCCGGCTGAAAAAGCACGACATCTTCGAGCGCGATGGCGATGACCTGCATTGCCAGGTGCCGGTGAGCTTCATCACGGCGGCGCTCGGTGGCGAGATCGAAGTGCCCACACTCGCGGGCAAGGCGGCCATCGACATCCCCGAAGGCACCCAGGCCGGCAAACAGTTCCGCTTGCGCGGCAAGGGCATCAAAGGCGTGCGCGCCAGCTACCCCGGCGACCTGTACTGCCACATCGCCGTGGAGACGCCGGTCAAGCTCACCGAGCACCAGCGCAAGCTGCTGCGCGAGTTGGAAGACTCCCTGAAGAAGGGCGGCGCGCGCCATTCACCCAGCGGCGAAAGCTGGACCGACCGGCTGAAAAACCTGTTCAGCTGATCCGGGCCACGCGCGCGCCCGAGGTGGCACGCCACCTGCGCAACCCTCTGCGGGACATGTTCGGGTGCGCGATCGAATGCTTCATACGCCCGGACTGACGACAGGCAGGGGCTGCGCAACATCCATCAGTCTCCCCACTGAAGTGCGATGCCCGCGCCGCCCCGTCACGGCCTGCGCTGCCTCGGGTAGTACGCCCTGCCTGACAGTGCGAGCGCCACCGGTACGATCGGGGTGGGCATCCATCCATGGTCCCATTGCTATTCCCACAGTCAAATGCCCTGGGTGCGCTATTCAGACGGCAGACGGCGGCCCAGTCCGAGTCCGGGCGATGCTGCTGGCGTAGTCGCGCGCTCCGGATGACTGGCGCACCGCGTTCCACGCGGCAGCGGCGTCCTTCATGGTCTTGCCGGCATTACGCTCCTTGTCGCCCATGTAGTCCCTGACAAAGGTGTTGTATTCCCATGTATGCATGATGACAGGGCTGTGGTTCTTGTCCTTGCGGCGCTCCCACTCCGCTACCCACTCGCGCGCGAGGTCGCCATACGTCAGCGGCTGCTCTGCACGCGCCTTGCGGAAACGCTGCAAATGCGCGGTGAAATGGAAATGTGCACCAATCACCGACACAAAGAATGCGCGCGTTTGCGCATCGCATTTGTAGTCGGGGCCGATCGGCTCATCCAGGCCGAACTTGCGCACCGTGGCCATTCTTTTGGGGCGCGCGCTCGTCGCGGTCTCGGCCAGCGGCGGCTGCGCCCGATGCTGCAATTGTCGGCGCACCCGCTCGATCACCTCGTGCTTGTGTCCGGCAGTGGCCAGCCCGGCCGTGCGGCAAAAGGCGACCAACTCTTGCATATACCAATAAAACTGATCGAGCGCCTCTGGCGCCATGCCCATCTCCAGCACGGGCCGGCCCGGATGGACGCTGAGCATGCCGGTCTTTTTGCGCAGCGGCTGTCGTGCGGGCTGCGTCATCGGCGGGAACTTCACTCCACCTCACCCATTTGCGTTTGCAGGTAGTTTTGCAGGCCGACCTTGTCGATCAAATCGATCTGTGTTTCCAGGAAGTCGATATGCCCCTCGGTGTCGTCGAGGATCTTGCCCAGCAGGTCACGCGAGACATAGTCGCGCACCGTTTCGCAGTGGGCCATGCCTTGCTTGATGGTGGCTTGGGCGCCTTGCTCTGCGCGCAGGTCACAGGCCAGGATTTCCGGCACATCTTCACCGACCTGGATCTTGGCCAAGTCCTGCAGGTTGGGCAGGCCATCGAGCACAAAGATGCGGTCCATCAGCGCGTCGGCGTGCTTCATCTCGCCGATGGACTCTGCGTGCTCCTTGTTGGCCAGCTTGTGAAAGCCCCAGTGCTTGAGCATGCGATAGTGCAGAAAATACTGATTGATGGCCGTGAGTTCGTTCTTGAGCTGGGCCTGAAGATGGTCAATGACCTGTGCGTCACCTTGCATGGGGTGTCCTGTTTGTGGTGTTGATCCGGCAACGATTGTCGTGACCTGCGTCAACAGGTGCAAGGCAATCCCCCGTACCGGCGCGATGGCTGCGCGTGATGCTCAGTCTGGTTCGTGTTCACATGCTGCGGGAGACGGTCTCGCCAGCAGGGCGCCGAACTGATCATGTCCTCAGCGGCCGGACTGCGCCGCTACCAGACCGACGAGAGCGTGCGCTGGAAGCGACTGATCTGACCGACGCCGAGCGAGACAAATTGCTGACTGCCACGCGTAGCCGCACGGCGCGCGTGGCGGACGTGCGCAGGGCCAAGCTGATCCTCATGCTCGAAGAGGGTCAGTCGCGCGACACCATCATGCAAAGGCTCGAATGCGACTCGCGTTTCATCTCCCGCTGGTCCAGCCGCTTTCTCAGCGAGCGCCTGGCGGGCATGTACGCCCGGCACCCGGGACGCACGCCCAAGCAGCCACCGGCCAAACTGGAGGCGCGGGTGCTCAACTACACGCTCAGGCGCAAGCCGAGCGATGGCTCCACGCACTGGAGCAGCTACAAGCTGTCGGCTGAACTTGGCGACGTATCCGTTTCTGCGGTTCAGCGCATCTGGCGCAAGCACAACGTGCGACCGCAAAGACTGGATCGACACATGGTGTCCAACGACCCGGACTGCGAGACCAAGGCGGCCGATGTGATCGGGCTGTACCTCAATCCACCGGCGCACGCCGTGGTGTTCTGCGTCGATGAGAAGACCGCCATCCAGGCACTCGATCGCAAGGACCGGATGCTGCCGCTGTCGCCAGGGCGTGCCGAGAGCCACGGATTCGAGTACAAGAGAAACGGCACGCTGAGCTTGTTCGCGGCGCTGAACACCGCCACCGGCCAGGTGCTGGGCAAGACCGTGGCGCGCCACACCAGCGAGCAATTCGTCGCCTTCCTTACCGACATCGTCGCCAGCCAGTGCGAGCGGCAGGAGATCCATGTCATCTGCGACAACGTCAGCAGCCACAAGAGCCAGCGCGTGCGGGACTTCCTTGTACGGCACGGCAACGTGCGCATGCACTTCACACCCACATACTCGTCGTGGCTGAACCAGGTGGAGAACTGGTTCTCGCGCATTCAGCGTGATGTCATAACCCGCGGCGTATTTACCTCGGTGAAGGACTTGGGGCGAAAGCTGATGCGCTACATCCGCGAACACAACAAGAATCCCAAGCCCATCAAGTGGAAGTACGACGATCCATCAAGGCGCATTCGGCACGAGAGCGGCAGTTCCTTGTGGCAACAGCGGTCTTCCAATGTCCAATGCCGCGACTTTTCCGTCCGGCGTGCGGAAAAGGACCATGGGGCGGCACCAACAAAGTGTGGGTGACCGACTTGTCTTTCAGCTCCCAGCAACCATCTTGAATGACAAAGTCAAACCGCTTCAGCAAGTTCGTTGCGCCAAGGCGACTTGGTGCGAGCGATGGCGTTCAAGATGACCAACAACTTGTGCATGCAGGCGAGCAGAGCGACCTTTTTGGGCTTGCCGGCGGCCAGCAGCCTTGCATAGAAGGCTTTGAGCACGCGATTGAAGCGCGTGCCTACCAAGGCGGCCACGAACAGCACGCGGCGCACGTCGGCGCGACCACCGAAGATGTGGCGCTGCCCACGCAGCGTGCCCGAGTCCCGATTGATGGGGGCCAAGCCCACCAGCGAGGTGATCTGCTTGCGATTGAGCTGGCCCAACTCGGGCAGTTGCGCCAGCAGCGTGCTGGCCGTGGTGGGACCCACGCCCTTGACCGAGGTCAGCAAGGCCGCCAGATCGGCGTGGTGTGCCAGGGCCAGTCGCTGGCGTTCGGCCACCAGCATGGCTACGAGTTGGCGGCGGCGCACCACCAGGGCGGTCAACTCGCGCTGCTGCTCGTCGGCCAGCATGCGCGGCTCGTGACCCTGGGCGTCCAGCAAGGCTGCAAAGCCGCGCAGCGCCTGCGTATCGATGCGATCGGTCTTGGCCAGTTTGCCCATGCAACGGGCAAAGTCGCGCGCCTGGCGCGGATTGATCACCGACACACGCAAGCCTGCTGCGGACAAGGCAAGCGCCAGGTCCTGCTCGTAGCCGCCAGTGGCCTCCAGCAGCACCAGGCGCGGCGACAGCGGCGCCAGCAGTTGGCACAGCTGGGCATGCCCGGCCTCATCGTTGCCAAGACTGAAGGTCTGTGCTTGACCAGTGGTGGCCACCTCGAAGGTGCGCTTGGCCACGTCGATACCTACATAAACGGGTTCACTCATACAAGTCCTGTGGCTCCCAGCCTTATGAATACGAAATGTGTTCGGTCAACCATTCGGGATGCGGCAGAACAAACAGACCACCACCGTGCGCCCTGGGCTGAGATTCGAGCTCGGGCTCGCAGGAGACACAGGCTGCACGGTGGTGAGTCAACCAGTTCAGCAATCAAGGCTGGCAACCACGCCTTGACCACTGAAGTTTGAATGATCTGAAAGATATAAGGAGACGCCCGCGACTCACCACTGATCCAGCGGGAATGGTGCGGCTTCGAGCGGGACCTCAATCGTTCGACGGGGTTGTAGAGGTGCATTCATAAATCAGCCTTCAAGAAACGGTGTCCGGTTTTGTTCCAGCGGGTGCGGGTGCGCGGGACAGTAATGCCTGCTCCTGCTCTATCAGCTGTTCCATGAGGCGCCTGGCCTGGATGGGGCCTGCGTCGGTCTTGAGGGGCACCGGGAATGTGCTTCCGCCGGTTTCTCCCAGCGAGCGCTGCTGGGCCGCCAGCATGACTTTGTCTTCCTCGAAGGTTTTTTCGCTCTGCGCCCTGATGAACTCGGTCAGCTCGGCATCGTCGATCTGATGAGGTCGCGCAACGCCCCACAGGTAGTGGGAGCTTGTCGACGTTTCGGGCGTGATCAAGTCAGTCACCCTTGATGTTCCCTGCTTTGATGATTTTGCTGTAATGCACGCGTTCCTGCGCAAACAGCTTTTCCAGATCCCCAGGCGTGCTTGGCGTGGGTTCTATGTAGGATGCAGCGAAGGCTTTGCGGACTTCTTCGCTCGTCAACCCGCGGTTCACGGCGCTGCTGAGCCGTGTAACCACCGCGGCCGGCGTTCCCGAGGGTGCAACCAGAGCATACCAGCCGTCGAATGAATACCCGGCAAGACCGGAGGACGCGACCGTTTGAAGATCTGGGATCATCTGTGAGCGAGCCCCGCCCGTCGTCGCGAATGCCTTGACGCGCTTGCCGTCCAGAAAGCTGGCTGCCGATGTGAGACTGATCATGCCCAGATCCACCTGACCACCCGCTAGATCCGATATGGCGGAACTGCAGCCCTTGTAGGGGATATGAAGCATGTCGATCTTGCCGCCAGACTTCAACGCTTCGCCGGCCAACTGGTGGATCGAGCCATTCCCGCACGAGGCGTAAGCGAGCTTCCCCGGATTGAGTCGCAGGTACTCGAGGAGCTCAGGGAACGTACTGGCGGGAAAATTCGCCCGCCCCAGCAGCAGCACTGGCGACCTTCCGAGAAGCGCGATCGGTGTGAAGCTCTTTTGTGCATCGAAGCGGGTCCTGGCGTAAAGCAAGGGGTTGATCACGAGGCTGTTGGTCGCCAGCGCAAGCGTGCGGCCATCGGGGGCGGATGCAGCGACTTGCTCGAACGCGATGTTTCCGCCGGCGCCGGGCTTGTTCTCCACCACCACCGTCTCCTGCAGGTCCTGCTGCAGTTTCTTCGCAATGGCTCTGGCAGCACTGTCAGCGCCGCCTCCAGCAGAGAAGGGAACAAGAATGCGGATGATCTTGTCGCTTTGTGCGCTGGCTTCAAAACCAAGAGCGACTGCACAACAGGCCGCCAGAAGTATTGCGAGGTGCTTGCCACCAAATTTCATGAGGTCACCTTGTATCTTCATTTCACGGGGAAATAAACGTGGTCGTGCAAGATTGTGGGGATGTGGTCGAAGGCTGGCGCGGTAGGCAACTCGTAGAGTTGTCCATGGCGTCGGCCGGTGCGCGCAGCGCATCGTCCACATGTCCACAGCCCGGCCCGGTTGGTTTGGCGCGGGCGTGCAGCCCGAGGTCTCCTGGGATTTCCAAGTCCGTGTATCAGCAGCAGGTGGCGCATGTCCCCGTCTCTCGTCCTCAGCCCGAACGGTTGCAGGAAGTTTTGACTTCGCATATACAAGCAGGGGCGATGATGGGCCTGCCAAATCCAACCTGCAATGCCCGCATCACCGTGGGTGTCGACGTGTCCACCAATTGGCGACGGCGCAGCACCAGGGCCTGCAAGCGTTGCAAGGTCTCGTCAGCCAACGGCTTGACGAATCGACTGCGCTCGGGGTGCTGGTGCGGCACCCCGAGCGAACGCCGCCAGCATTTTGGCGTCCAGGCTGTCGGTCTTGGCCAGAGCACCCATGGCGCGGGCGAAGTCGCGGGCCTGGCGAGGATTGACCACCGCCACATCCAGGCCTGCCGCCTGCAACGCGCAGGCAGCTTCGAACTCGTAGCCGCCCGTGGCTTCGAGCACCACCAGCGCGGGAGACCGTCTGTTCGGTAACGCCATAGCGCTGGACCAGCACATTGGCTGTCTGACTGCTGGCGGCTATCTCGGCACGCACGTCTGGCGTGGTGCGTGCGTTTTTGCGCAGGGCCATCGACATGGCTTGACACTCCCCGGAGTGGCTTGCAAGGACGCTATCAGCTCCTGCAGGACTGCTCTGGCCATGAACAGCGGACAGCGCTTGGAGTCTATGCAATCGTCCGGGATTATATGTGTAAACTGTTGACAGTCTACGATTCCGTGCTTAAAGTGAGACTCGCCTGTTTATCAATGTTGCGCGGGCTTCCGGGAGCGTGAGCATGTGTTGAAGAGCGGTCGTGCAGAGGTGCATGATTGGGCAACGTGGCAGTCTGGCGTCGCCCTTGTTTTTACCCATAGGAGAATGCAAATGAGATTGACCACCATGCTGGCCTTGTTGTGTGCAGGGTTGTGCAGCCATGTGTTTGCTGCCGAGCGTGTGTCGCTGCTGGTTTACACCGCTCTTGAAACAGACCAGATCAGGGCTTACAAAAGCGCATTTGAAAAGACTTACCCTGATGTGGAAATCAAGTGGGTGCGCGATTCCACCGGCATCATCACGGCCAGACTGCTGGCCGAAAAAGCCAATCCGCAAGCCGATGTGGTCATGGGTGTTGCCGCCAGCAGCCTGGCGTTGATGGATGCGGAAGGCATGCTGCTGCCATACAAGCCCAAGGGCTATGAGCAGCTCAATGCCAAGTATGTCGACGCCAAGGCCGTGCCAAGCTGGGTCGGCATGGATGTGGCGGGCGCGACCATCTGCTTCAATACGGTCGAGGCCAAAAAGATGAATTTGCCGAAGCCGGAAACTTGGCAAGACTTGGCCAAGCCGGTTTACAAAGGCAAGATCGTGATGCCGCATCCGGCCTCGTCGGGCACTGGCTATTTCGACGTGACGGCCTGGCTGCAATTGTTTGGCGAGCAGGGCGGCTGGAAGTATATGGACGCCTTGCACGAGAACATTGCGCAATACATGCACTCCGGCTCCAAACCCTGCAAATCGGCTGGCAGTGGCGAGTTTCCCATTGGTATTTCACTCGAATATCGCGGCACCCAGGTCAAGAGTGGCGGTGCGCCGATTGACCTGGTGTTTCCCAAGGAAGGTCTGGGTTGGGACATCGAGGCCACCGGCATCATGAAAAACACCAAAAAACTCGATGCTGCCAAGAAGTTGGCCGACTGGTCTGCCAGCAAGGAAGCCAACGAGATGTATCAAAAGAACGTTGCCATCGTCGCCCATACCGCGGTCAACAAGCCGCTGGAGGGTTTGCCGGCCAACTACGAAGAGATGCTGATCAAGAACGACTTTGCCTTTGCCGCGAAGAACCGCGACAAGATATTGGCGGAGTGGAGCCGGCGTTACGACGCCAAGAGTGAGCCCAAGTCCAAGTAAGGCTCGTTCCCGTGCGCGTGGTCATTGCGGGACGCGCCGCCCTTGGCTGATCAACCCACAGGCTTCGTATGGACATGACAGATCTGCGGCCATCTCTGGAACTGCGCGGGATACGCAAAGACTTTGGCAGCTTTAGCGCGTTGGGGAACGTCGATCTGCAAGTGCGGCAGGGCGAGATGCTGGTCTTTCTCGGCCCTTCCGGTTGCGGCAAGACGACCTTGCTGCGCATCATCGCTGGTCTGGAAAGCCAGACTGCGGGCAGCGTCACGCAAAATGGCCGCGATATTTCGTGGCTGCCGCCGGAGCAGCGCGACTACGGCATCGTGTTCCAGTCGTATGCCTTGTTTCCCAATCTGACGGTGGCCGAGAATGTGGCGTATGGCTTGGTCAATCGCCGTGCCCAGCGCGCACAGATTCAGGCGCGGGTGGCACAGTTGCTGACGATGATCGGCTTGCCGGCAGCGGCGAAAAAATATCCGGCGCAGCTTTCCGGCGGCCAGCAACAGCGCATCGCTCTGGCACGCGCCCTGGCGACAGCGCCCAAATTGCTGCTGCTCGATGAGCCGCTATCGGCGCTCGATGCGATCGAGCGCGTGCGCCTGCGCAAGGAAATCCGCAGCTTGCAGCAGCAACTCGGCGTGACCACCATCATGGTCACGCACGATCAGGAAGAAGCGCTCAACATGGCAGACCGCATCGTGGTCATGGATCAGGGCGCTATCGAGCAAATTGGCACGCCGCAGGAGATTTACGAATATCCGGCCAGCACGTTTGTTGCCGGCTTCGTCGGCAAGGCCAATGTCATCGAGGCGGTGGCGTTGGGCGGGCATGTGTTCGAGTGCGGCCATGGCCTGCGCCTGGTGAGCAGTGCGGGGGGAGATTATCGTGCCGGCAGCGCGGTTCGCCTGTACGTGCGGCCTGAAGACAGGGTGACGGAAGACCTCTGCGACAGCACGCCCAATCAAGTGGTTGGCGTGGCAGGGCGGATCGAGTTCCTCGGCGGCATTTGCCTGGTCGAATGCGCGCTTGCCGAACTGGGCCAGACGCCGCTGACGATACAGTTTTCGCTGAACCAGATGTACGACTTGAACATCACGCCCGGTGTGCGCATTCGCTTTGCACTGCGGGCGGACCGGATTCGCGTCTTTCCACAATGATGCGCACCATGCCTTTGCAGCCGTTGCCACGGCGCAGTCTCAAGCTCGGTAGCAGCGACATCCTGGCGCGTGTGCTGTTGATTGCGGTGGCGGGCGGGCTGGCCTTGTTTTTACTGGCGCCGCTGGCGATGATTCTGCTGCGCGCTGTGCTGGATAACGATGGTCATTTCGTCGGCTTGCTGCATTTTCGTGATTACTTCTCGACGCCGGGCTTGCAGCGCTCGATTCTCAATTCTTGCGGCGTGGCGTTCGCCGTCGTCTTCATCGCCGTGCCGATGGCGTTCTTTTTCGCCTATGCGATCAATCGAAGCTGCATGCGCTTCAAGAATGGCTTCAGGTTCATCGCCTTGCTGCCTTTGCTGGCGCCGTCGCTGCTGTCGGCCATCGCCTTCATTCAATGGTTTGGCAATCAGGGCGTTCTGAAACCCCTGCTGGGCAATGCCTCCATCTATGGCGCGCCGGGCATCATCCTGGCGGAGGTGTACAACACCTTTCCGCACGCCTTGATGATCATCACGACGGCCTTGTCGCTGGCCGATGCGCGTTTGTACGAAGCGGCCGACTCGATGGGAACGGGCATGCTGCGCCGCTTCTTCACGATCACGCTGCCCTCGTGCAAATACGGCCTGATCAGCGCGGCGACGGTGGTGTTTACGTATGTGATCAGCGACTTTGGCGCGCCCAAGGTCATTGGCGGCAACTTCAGCGTGTTGTCGGTGGATGTGTTCAAGCAAGTCGTTGGCCAGCAGAATTTTGGGCGTGGCGCAGTGGTGGGCATGCTGCTGCTGTTGCCGTCGATTCTATCGTTTGCCATCGACATGCTGGTGCGCCGCAAATTGCAGGCGCAGTTGTCGGCGCGCTCGGTGCCCTACCAGCCCAAGCCGCAGCGCAGCTTCGATCGCTGGATGATGGCGTATTGCGTGCTGGTGAGCATCCTGCTGCTATCGGTGGTGGGCATGGCGGTGATCAGTTCCTTCATCAAGCTATGGCCTTACAATCTGGAACTGACTTTGCGCCACTACCAGTACGCCTTGTTCGATGGCGACTTCAGCGCGGCGTATACCAATTCGCTCAAGCTCGCTTTTCTGACCGCATTTTTTGGCACGATTGCCGCATTCATCGGCGCCTATCTGGTCGAGAAGTCGCGTGGTCTTGGCACTTTGCGCCCGCTGGTGCATTTGATGGCGATGCTGTCGATGGCGGTGCCAGGCTTGGTGCTGGGCCTGGGTTACATCATGTTCTTCAACCACCCAGATAATCCGCTTCGCTTCCTGTATGCGTCGATGTCGATTCTGGTGTTCTCGACCATCATTCACTACTACACCTCCAGCCATTTGACGGCGGTGTCGGCATTGAAGGTGCTGGACAATGAATTTGAAGCCGTCGCGGCCTCGCTCAAGATTCCATTGCACAAAACCTTTTTGCGCGTCACCGTGCCAGTGTGCCTGCCTGCCTTGCTCGATATTGCGCGCTATTACTTCGTGGTGTCGATGGCCAGCCTGTCGTGCGTGGTCTTCCTGTATTCGTCGGACACCATTTTGTCGTCGGTGGCCATCATGAATCTTGACGAAGCTGGCGACATTGGCCCGGCAGCGGCGCTGGCATCGCTGACGGTGGCAACCTCCGCCCTGGTATGCCTGCTCTACGGCTGGTTCACCAAGGCATTGATCAACAAAACGCAGGTCTGGCGGACCTGCACCACGCACTGAAGCGCGTGCCTTTCACTTGAAGGAGACATCATGTCCGTTGCCACTACCGAACATCCCGTCCTCTTGACACCCGGCCCCTTGACGACATCGCCGCAAACCCGGCAGGCAATGTTGCGCGACTGGGGTTCATGGGATGCCGACTTCAATCAGATCACCACGCGCGTGCGCCAGCACTTGCTGGAAATTGCCCATGCCGCACAGACGCATGAGTGCGTGCCCCTGCAAGGCAGCGGCACTTTCTCGGTGGAAGCGGCCATTGGCACCATCGTGCCGCGCAATGGCCATGTGTTAGTGCCGATGAACGGCGCCTATTGCCAACGCATTGCGCGTATTTGCGAATACCTCGGACGCCGTGTCAGCACACACAGCTACGCCGAAGATCAGGCCATCTCGCCGGCTGATATCGATCGCCTGCTCAGTGCGGACGCATCCATCACACATGTCGCAGTCGTGCATTGCGAAACCAGCACCGGCATCTTGAATCCCTTGCAGGAGATTGCCAAGGTCGTGCACAAGCATGGCAAGAGCTTGATCATCGATGCCATGAGCTCGTTCGGCGCAGTTGAGGTCGACGCGCGTGCAACGCCGTTCGACGCGCTGATTGCCGCTTCCGGCAAATGTATCGAAGGCGTGCCGGGCATGGGCTTTGTGCTGGTGCGCCGCAGCGTGCTGGAGTCGTGCAAGGGGAATGCGCATTCGCTGGTGCTGGATTTGCACGACCAGTGGGTGTATATGCAAAAAACCACGCAATGGCGCTTCACGCCGCCCACGC
This sequence comes from Verminephrobacter eiseniae EF01-2, assembly GCF_000015565.1. Taxonomy (NCBI): domain Bacteria; kingdom Pseudomonadati; phylum Pseudomonadota; class Betaproteobacteria; order Burkholderiales; family Comamonadaceae; genus Verminephrobacter; species Verminephrobacter eiseniae. The sequence goes on along the minus strand of NC_008786.1, from coordinate 1,080,313 downwards.
ATGTGGTGGCTGCGCTGGATCAGGCTTTGCAACAGCATCGCGCCGAGGGTGGCCTGGCAGCGCGTGGTGCGCGCTATGCCAGCAATTGCCGGCAGTTGATCGATGGCTTGGCGGCATTGGGCTTGAAGAGTTTCTTGCCCAGGGAAATCCAGGCACCCATCATCGTCACCATCCACGCGCCGTGCCATGCCAATTACAACTTCCAGGCGTTCTACAACGCGGTCAAGCGCCAAGGCTTTATCCTGTATCCCGGCAAGTTGACGACGGTGGAAACCTTCCGCGTCGGCTGCATGGGGCACTTCGGCGGCGAAGGCATGCGCGCTGCCATCGCTGCCATTGCCCATGTGCTGGACGAGATGGAAATCAGCGTAGCGGCTTGACGACGCAGCCCATGATGGTGTCGCGGTCAGTCAGCGGTCGCCACACCAGCCGGGGCACTATGCACATTGCCGCAGTGCGGCCTTTCGCTTGGCGAACATGGCGCGGACTTCCTCGTCCGACATGCTCGGGCGCGGGTCGTCAATGCTGGCCTGCACCTGCTCGCGGAACCATGCGTCATAGGCCGCAGCCTCGTGGGCACGTTTCAACCGAGAGAACCCTATCGAAAAAAATTCTTTTCCAAACTGAAAGCCCTGCTCAGGAAAGCTGAACAGCGTACTGTCGATGGACTTTGGAATGCCATCGGGTGCCTGCTCGATTGCTTTATATAGGAATTATCCGACTACTTTTCATCTTCTGGATATGTTTCTACTTATTGAGCCTCAAATAAATGGATGACACAAAATAGCGTCTTCACTCGGCATGGCGTTGACAGTTATTTACACAGGTCTCAATAAATCAAAAATGCTCTAAACCCTGGCCGCCACCAGAGCCGTACCGATCTCTGGCGGCGGCACGCGCATCAACGTGCTCTTGCCAAACAGCGACTCCACCAGGTCCACCGCCAGCAGCGCCGTCCGGTTGCGCAGATCGAGCGCCGGGTTGAGCTCCACGATATCCAGCGACGCCAGCCGGCCGCTGTCGGCAATCATTTCCATGCACAGTTGCGCCTCACGGTAACCGGGGCCGCCGGGCACCGGTGTGCCGACACCGGGGGCGATGTCCGGGTCCAGAAAATCCACATCGAAACTGACATGCAGGTGGCAATCGGCGTCCAGCCCCGCCAAAGCCTGCTGCATGGTCTGGCGCATGCCGGCTTCATCGATGTAGCGCATGTCGAAGACCTCCAGGCCCTGCTGATGGACCAGGCGCTTTTCGCCCGGATCTACGCTGCGGACGCCGATCAGGCGAATCTGCTGCGCACGCAATGCCGGCCCGCCGCCGGGCATGCCGCCGGCCAACTGCGTCAGCGGCCCAGGCCCCAAGCCGCACAGGCAGGCCATCGGCATGCCATGCAGATTGCCGCTGGGCGTCAGGGCGCTGGTGTTGAAGTCGGCATGGGCGTCGAGCCACAGCACACGCAGCGGCTGGCCCCGCGCGGCGCAATGGCGCGCCACGGCGCTGATGCTGCCCAGCCCCAGGCAATGGTCACCGCCGAGCAAGATCGGCAGATGACCCAGACGCAACTCGGCCGATACCGCATCGAACACGCGCTGATTCCACTGCACCACCTCGGGCAGATGGCGATAGCCCTGCACCGGCGCTTGCCAAGGATTGGCCGGGCCGCTCAGATTGCCCCGGTCGAACGATTGCAGGCCATGCCCTTGCAGCGCCGCCTGCAGCCCGGCCACGCGCAGAGCCTCCGGCCCCATGGATGCGCCGCGCACCCCGGCCCCGATATCGGTGGGGGCGCCGATCAGCGCTATCGGGCGATGGGCGGGGCGGGGGATGGGGCCGGCCGTGGCGGGGTGGGGAGATGGTGCGTTGGCGTGCATGGCGTGGTGACGATCAGTCAGGCGGTGGTCAGTCGGTGCCCGGGCCAAATTGTGCGCGGGCCGGGCTGCCCTGCAAAGCGGGAAATCGGCGCAAACCACATGGCAAACATGGCAAGCCGCCCCCAACCACCCCAACCATCCCGCGGACCGGCTCCGGGCGCCCGGCGCGATCGGCCCGTGCAGCGCAAGGCGATAAACTGCGCCGCATGCAAATCGCGCTGGCCCAACTGTCCGAGCATCTTCAACGGGGTCTGGCGCCGCTGTATGCGCTGCATGGCGACGAACCGCTGCTGCAACAAGAGGCGGTGGACGCCATCCGCGCTGCGGCCCGGGCACGGGGCTATACCGAGCGCAGCGCATTCACTGTGGCCGGCGCCCATTTCGACTGGAGCGCAGTGCTGGCCGCCGGTGGCTCATCGAGCCTGTTTGCCGAGCGGCAGATCGTCGAAATCCGCATCCCCACGGGCAAGCCCGGCAAGGACGGCAGCGCGGCCTTGCAGCGGCTGGCCGCATCGGCCCAAGGCAACGACAACACCCTGACACTGGTGCTGCTGCCGCGCCTGGACAAAGCCATGCGCGCCGGGGACTGGTTTGCCGCGCTCCAGGCCCATGGCAGCACCATACAGATCGACCCCGTGGAACGCAGCGCGCTGCCGCAATGGCTGGCCCAGCGCCTGGCCGCCCAGGGCCAGCGCGTGCTGGCGGGCGAGGAGGGCCAGCGCACGCTGCGGTTCTTTGCCGATCGTGTCGAAGGCAACCTGCTGGCCGCCCACCAAGAGATCCAGAAACTGGCCCTGCTGCACCCGGCCGGCGAATTGACGCAGGCCCAGGTCGAAGCCGCCGTGCTCGATGTCGCGCGCTACGACGTGTTCAAACTGTCCGAATCGGTGCTGGCCGGGCAGACCGCCCGCGTGCAGCGCATGCTCGATGGCCTGCAAGCCGCAGGCGAGAACGAAGTGCTGGTGCACTGGGCGCTGGCCGAAGACATCCGTGCGCTCAAGCGCGTGAAAGACGCGATGAACGCCGGCCGCCCGCTGCCGCTGGCGCTGCGCGAAAACCGCATCTGGGGTCCCCGGGAGCGCCTGTTCGAGCGCATCCTGCCCCAGGCCAGCGATGCGGCACTGGCCCGGCTATTGCAATCGGCGCACATCGTGGACGGCATCGTCAAGGGCCTGCGCTGGCCTGACTGGCCCGCCGATAGTTGGCAGGCATTGCAGCGACTGGCGCTGCAACTGAGCCGGCTGACATCGACCGCGCACTGACGGGCTTTGGGCCGCGCTGGTGATGCCCAATGGGGTCAATGGGGTTAATGGGGTCAATGGGGTCAATGGGGTCAATAGGCCACGGAGGCTTGATTTCACTTCGCCACGAGCTAGAAAAACAATAGCACAATGAATCTGCGGCACAATCGCCCGATGAGTCCGATGAACCTGGCTGAACTGACCGAATACACGCGCCATCTCGGCACCCGGGCCAAAACCGCATCTGCGCTGATGGCCAAAGCGCCAGCGGCCAGTAAGAGCCAGGCGCTCAAGGCGCTGGCGCGGCGGCTGCGCGACAACACCCCGGCGCTGCAAATCGACAACGCCCGCGACTTGGAGCGCGCCCGTGCTGCCGGTCTGGCCGCGCCCATGGTCGAGCGCCTGCAACTGAGTCCGCAGACCTTGGAAACCTGCGCCCAGGGCTGCGAGCAATTGGCGGCCATGCCCGACATCATCGGTGCGATCCAGGGCTTGCAGCAGCAACCCAGCGGCATCCGCGTAGGCCGGATGCGGGTGCCGATCGGCGTGTTCTGCATGGTCTACGAAAGCCGCCCGAACGTGACCATCGAAGCCGCCAGCCTGTCGATCAAGAGCGGCAACGCCTGCATCCTGCGCGGCGGCTCTGAAGCCATGGCCTCGAACCAGGCGCTGACAGCACTGGTGCAGCAGGCGCTGGCCGAGGCCGGCCTGCCGCAAGACGCGGTGCAACTGGTGCAGACCACCGACCGCGCCGCCGTGGGCCAGCTCATCGCCATGCCCGAATGCGTCGACCTGATCATCCCGCGCGGCGGCAAGGGCCTGATCGAGCGCATCAGCCGCGAAGCCCGGGTGCCGGTCATCAAGCACCTGGACGGCAACTGCCACATCTATGTCGACGCCCCCTGCGACATCGCCATGGCCGTGCAAGTCGCCGACAACGCCAAAACCCACAAGTACAGCCCCTGCAACGCCAGCGAAAGCCTGCTCGTGGCCAGGCCGGTGGCCGCCGAATTCCTGCCGAAAATCGGCGCCATATATGCCACCAAGGGCGTGGAAATGCGCGCCTGCCCCGAGGCGCTGGCGATTTTGGGCGCAGTGACGGGCGCCAAGCTGCTGCCCGCCACCGAGCAAGACTGGTCCGAGGAATACCTGGCCCCCATCATCAGCGTGAAAGTGCTCGACGGCGTGGACGCCGCCATTGCCCATATCAACCGCTATTCGAGCCACCACACCGACGCCATCCTGACCATGCACCACGCGCATGCCCAACGCTTCCTGCGCGAGGTGGATTCGGCCAGCGTGCTGGTCAATGCCAGCACCCGCTTTGCCGATGGTTTCGAGTACGGACTGGGCGCAGAAATCGGCATCAGCACCGACAAACTGCATGCGCGCGGCCCGGTGGGCATCGAAGGGCTGACCTCGCTCAAGTATGTGGTGCTGGGCGAAGGCGAAATTCGCCACTGAGGGCGGCGGATGCCCGGCTTTCACGGCCGGCGGACAGCTCCGAGCCCCAATGGGCATGGGGTACACTCGCCAAGTGCATGACTCACCTCATTCCATTTCCCAATCGTTCATGAAAGCAAAGGCGGAGCGCAGACAGTACCAATGTACGGCAAGCGACGCCGGCAAAGTGCACGGATGATTTGTAAATGGAATCACTCCCATCGGGTTTCGAATTGCCAATGAAATCGAATCACCCCGGCAGGCAGGATGATGAAAACACCGGGGCCAGCCCGGAGAAAATCGACGGAACCGAAGAGCCTCGACTGCGCTGGCATTTTCACCCGATCGCCAATGCCCGCGCTCACGAAGATGTCGTTGAGCAGATCATTTTCTCGATCTTGTCGGGTGCTTATTCTGCCGATGACCGCCTGCCCAGCGTCGAGCAGTTGGCACAAGCGATGAATGTCAGCAAGCCGGTCATTGGCGAGGCGCTCAAGGTCCTGATCAAGGCCAAAATCGTCCGGGTGCAGCGGGGTCGCTCCGGGGGACTGTTCGTGCTGACGAATAATGTGCCGGACGGTGTGCTGGCGCTGACCGCGCAATTGCGCCATGTGAGTCTGAGCGAAATCATCGAAGCGCGCCATCCGGTCGAACTGCAACTGGCGCTTTTGGCCGCCGAGCGGGCGACGCAAGCCGATTTTGCCGCCCTGCGCTCATGCATCGACCAACTGCGCGGGCATCGCCATAGCGATCTGTCGATCCGCATCCGTTACGACCACATGTTCCACTACACGCTGGGACGCATTGCGCGCAGTAGCGCGCTGGCGCTGTTTCAGCACCAGATTCTGGAGCAGATTTTTCTGCGCATGCCGGATTATTTTCTATACGAAGAAAACCCGGATACCGTCATCACCCTGCACGAGGGTACATTGGCCGCGATCCGCAGCCGCAGTCCCGAGAAAATCAGGGCAGCCATCGCCGAGCATATGAGCGCCTTGGAAAATGTGGTGACTTCATCCGGGGGCCGGCCCCGATCGTTGAATAAGCCCTGATACCGAATGGCCTGGGCCGCAACGATCACCGGGCAGCAGCCAGCGCAGCCGCCAAAAGCACATCGGCACCAGCGGCGATATCCTGATTGACTGATCTTCGGCAAATTCCAGTTCGTTATGGCTCAGACCGGCTCGGCCGTCGGCGGTGCGCAAGCCGTCATGGCCGCGCTCTCGAAGGCAAACGAGAACGTCGGTGCGGTTGACTGCGAAGTCAACTGCGCCGTAGGCGGAGCCAGCAGCCAAATCATGGCCTGGCGAGACCAGGTGCGGCGGCGATCTGCGCCGATGTCCCGGTTTGCTGGCTGGCCGGCCGACCCTGAGGCAATGCCGCCAGCGCGGGGGCGATCAATCGCTTGAGCGATGCCCGAGACGCCCCGTCGCGGGCTTGGAACGAGATGCTCTGCGTGATCCCCAGAAAGTACTGGGCGAGCACACCGACATCGGTTTCGCTTGGCAACTCGCCTTCATCGACACCTCTCTGTATGCGCGCGCGAATCATCGCCAAGGTGTCGGTGCGGGTCTTCTTGAGGTACGTCCAGACTTCCTCGTTCCCTGGCAGATGGTTCACGGCACCCAGGACGAGCAGGCACCCTCCCGATGGATTGGAGGTGGCCGTGCCAACGGTCGCTTCCAGCATGGAGCGCAGGCCATCACGGACGGACGCTGCACCGTTGAGCGCCTTGGCCGACTTCGAACCCACGACCCTGATGTACAGCTCCACGGCCTCGTAGAAAGCCTCTTTCTTGCTGCCGAAAGCGGCGTAAAAGCTCGGAGGACTGATACCCATGGCCATGGTCAGGTCGACCAACTGCGCCCCTTCGAACCCCTTGCGCCAGAACACATCCATTGCGCGCTCCAGCGCAGCCTGGCGGTCAAAACTCAGAGGGCGACCTCTTTGTGCCATACGGACTCATCGTGCAGAGTGGCTTTTTCCATAGTCAATCTAACATAAATCTGATTGACAGTATTCCTCATCGTTGTTAGGATTTCTGTAGTTGAAATTCTAGAAATACCGGAAACGCCCTGCCAAGGGTCGATGCGTCGCCCTGATCTCGTCGCCATGCGACGGGATGGATCGGCCGCCTTGGTTCCTCTGCTACCGCAGCTGTCAGTCAAACGAATGATCATTGGAAGGATGAGCCATGCAATTCATCGAGCGGCGCGGCAGGCGCCCGTTTTTTTCTCTGCGAGCAATTCGTGGTGCGGTCCAGATAGACATGGATTCACAAGGCCAGATCGCAGATGCGAGCCATGCCTATCTTTCCGGTACCACATCAAAGCGACCGGAGCCGAGCCAGGTAGTCAGTCAACCTGTCGGCATGGGTTCGCTTCAATCGCTGGGTACAGACAGAAGATGTCCATGACGAATCAGCGAGAAGAACCGGCTGGCCTCTCCGCCTCGATGCTGTCTCTGGACGAAGTTCGCCAAGTGGTTGGCGACAGCAACATCACCCGGGCAGATGTCGATGCCGGACAGCAAGGCGAGAACGTCCGGAGAAACGTCAGCCTGTTCAGGCCGAGGGATGTGCGTGCCGTCATTCGCCCAGGATCGGTTCAGGAAATCCAGGCGATCGTCCGGATCTTCCATGGCAACAATCCACCTGCGGGCCTGCATGCCATCAGCACCGGAAGAAATTGGGGGCTCGGTTCGGCAGAACCGGCGACAGACGACGTAGTCACTGTGGACCTCGGTCGCATGAACTCGGTTCGGCGAGTGGACTGCGATGCTGGATACGCAGTGATCGAGCCAGGCGTAACCCAACTGTGTCTGGCCGAGGCGCTCGACGGAACCAACCGAATGCTCAATGTGACTGCGTCATCCGGTCATACGAGTGTGATTGGAAACGCGCTTGAACGAGGCGTCGGTCTTCGACGCCAGCGAACCGAGGACCTTCTCGGTTTGGAAATCGTCCTTCCGGACGGAGAACTCGCCCGCGTAGGGTGGTGGCCTGAACAGACCAAGCGCACTGCCGCAAATCCGTATGGGCTAGGCCCCTCACTGCTGCATCTGTTTACCCAATCCAATCTGGGGATAGTGGCTGCCGCTGTCGTCTCGCTTCTTCCTCGCCCCGAGTCTCAGCGAGTTCTGAGACTGAAGTTTCCATGCGCACGGCGATGTCGACGAGCTGTTTTTTGAACACCACATTGCTCCTGCAACCGAAATCGTCTGCCAGGGGTCTTGCCCGGCCAATCCAGAGGAGCAACTGATATGAGCGATACCAAAACAATCGATCGACATCTGGTGGACCATGCCCCCACCTTGCCTCTGGCGATATATATCCTCGGGTTCGGCATCTTCGCGATGGTGACGAGCGAGTTTCAGGTCAGCGGCATGCTCACCGTCATGGCGGCGGATCTCGGTGTGCCGATTCCGCACATCGGCTATCTGGTATCCATGTATGCCTGTGCCATGGCTTTCGGCGGCCCGCTGCTGGCTGTGGCACTGCTCAGGAAGCCACCGAAAACGGCCTTGCTGACCCTCTATGTGATCTTCATCTGTGGCGAAGCGCTGGGGGCGCTGTCCCAGTCCTATTCGATGTTGGCTGCGGCCAGAATGGTGACAGGGGCTGTATCCGGCGCATTCTTTGGAACGGCGCTCGCCATCTGTGTGCAACTGGTCCAGGAACGTCAACGCGGCTGGGCGATGTCCATCGTGTTGGCGGGCATCATGATTGGCACCGTGCTGGGGCTGCCGATGGCCAACTTGATAGGGGCGCATCTTGGGTGGAGAGAGAGCTTTTGGGCAACAGCCGGCCTCACGGCAATGGCGGCACTCCTGAGCGTGGCTGCCATTCCTTCTTTGTCCGCCCAGATATCGGTCAGTTTGCGCGGAGAACTCTCGGCGCTGAAAAACCCGCGACTCTGGCTCGCATTCTCGACCAGCCTGCTGATCATCGGGGCGACGTTCGCGGCTTTTACCTACTTCATCCCCATACTGAAGGAAGTTTCGGGGTATGGCGATAATGCTGTCGCGGGGCTTCTCTGTGCCTATGGGGTTGCCACCGTGGTGGGCAATCTGGTGGTCGGAAAACTTGCAGATCGCCACACCCTGTCCATCCTCGCCATTGGCCTCTGTCTGCTGGCCGTTTTTCTGGCGATGTTCGGCATTTTTGCAGGCAGCAAGCCGTTCGCAGCCATTTCGCTCGTCGGCATCGGTCTGGTGGGGGTGACCATGAATCCTGCCATGGTGACGCGGGTCATGAGAGCCGCAAACGGGCGACCTCTCGTCAACACCGTGCACACCTCCGTGATCACGCTGGGCATCATGACCGGCGCATTTTTGGGCGGACTCTTTATCAGCGCCGGATATGGATTGCGTGCTCCATTGTGGGTTGGATTCGTGATGGCGCTTGCCGGTCTGCTATCGCTCGTTCCTGAACTGCGGTTGCGAAAACCCGCGCCAGATTGAAGGGTCGTGGCGCCTTTGATCGATCTGATTTTGGAGGATGTATGAGCAACTTGTCCGGAAAAACGGCGTTGGTGACTGGTGCAAGCAGAGGCATCGGCGCCGCTATTGCGCGTCGACTCGCTGCTGATGGGGCCAACGTGGCCATCACGTACAAGGAAGGCGCGCAAGCCGCAAAGGCGGTCGTGGTGGACATCGAAAGACTTGGAAGAAAAGCGGCCGCGTTCAAAGCCGATGCCGCCGACCCTGTCGCCATCCAGCGCGCCATCGATAGCGTGGTCGGCAGTTTCGGCTGCATCGACATTCTGGTGAACAACGCTGGCTTCATGGATGTCAGCGGCACACCACTCGAAAAGACTTCTCTGGAAATTACTGATCAGACGATCTTCGTGAACGTGCGCGCTCCATTTCTGTTCGCCAAAGGAGTGGCGCCGCATCTCTCGGACGGTGGCCGCATCATCAACATCGGGAGTTGCCTGGAAAAACGAGTGCCCGCCGCCGGCCTGACGCTTTATGCAATGACCAAAGCCGCCATGACGGGACTCACCAAAGGACTGGCGCGAGACCTGGCGGGTCGGGGAATAACAGTCAACCAGATTGCTCCCGGGCCTATCGACACAGACATGAATCCAGCCGATGGACCTAACGCAGACTTCATCCGCTCCCTTACTTCGATCGGGAGGTTTGGCAAGACAGTGGAGATCGCAAGCATCGTTGCTTTTCTGGCTTCCTCGGAAACCGCGTTCATCACGGGCGCAGACATCGCTGTGGATGGCGGCACCAACATCTGACCCTGCCTGTTTACACTGAAAGCAATTTCCAGAAGTTGTGGTGCACGTCGGTAATGCCTTTATTTCAGGGAGGTTTTGCCATGAAGACCCACTGGCCTCGCAGCACACCAGCGCCGCCAGGGCGTCGGCCCCCGGTGCCGGTGCGCAGGGTCGGGCCAGCAGTATCTGGCTTGACGGGAATCGTCACGCCCATGCTGCTGTTCCGGGAATGCCTGGTGGGCCTGGCGACGCAAGCGTGGAACCGGCTGGCTCCCAGTCGCAGCAGCGGGAAGGCATGACCTGTCTATCCATGCGGTTTTGATGTCATTCAAAGTCGGGACCGATGCCGATTTTCACGCGGCAGTGGATGCATTGGCTGCCCGGATCGGTTCGGCATGAACCGCCATCGTTGCCGTCTTGTGTATCTTGTGTAAGACGCACCCGGACCAGCACGACACGGCCTGCATTTACTGCGCACCGAATGCTTCAGCTCGCTGGGCGTTTCGACTTCCAACAGATGGCCGCCACACCTTGCTCGATGGAAAAACAATGTCGCTCCATCGCGCACATTCAGTCCGTTTCAAGCAATGCCGGTCAGGCCCGCTGGCACAGCGGGCAAAAGTAACTGCTCCTTTGTCCTTGGCGCAGCAGCCGTATGGCGCTGCCGCAATGGTGGCAGGGAGCGCCGTCGCGGCCATACACATGGATATGGGCGCTGCTCTGGAAATGACCCGCCATTCCATCGGCATTGGAAAAATTGCGCAGCGTGCTGCCGCCCATTTGCACGGCCCGCGTCAGCACAGTGCGTATCGCCTCGTGCAATCGGCGCACCCGCTCGGCGCCCACGCGCGAAGCCACTGCCGTGGGGCGGATGCCCGCCAGAAAAAGAACTTCCGAGGCGTAGATGTTGCCCACGCCTACCACCAGACGCCCGGCCAGCAGCAGTGGCTTGATCGGCATCCGGCTCTTTTTCAGTCCGGACTGAAAAGTGGCCAATGAAAAAGAGTCCGACAAGGGCTCCATTCCCAAAGCCCCGAGCAGTTTCAGCGCCACCGGGGCCTGCTCGTCGGGCGCATAAACGACTGCACCAAACCGGCGTGGGTCGTGCAGCCGCAGGGTTCCGCGGTCGGTCACCAGGTCGAAGTGATCGTGTACCCCTGCGGGCGGCAGCCCATGGCTGAAACGCAAGCTCCCCGACATGCCCAGATGCAACAACAAAAGCCCGCCGCTGGTGTCCGCCAACAGGTACTTGCCGCGTCTGCGCAGGCCCAGCACCTGCTGGCCCACCAGGGACATGGGATCACAGCCCAGGGGCCAGCGCAACGGTTTGCCCAGAGCGACGGCCTGGATGCGCGCACCGGCGATCGCATCGGCAAAGCTGCGGCGCGTCACTTCCACTTCGGGCAATTCAGGCATATACAAAATCAGGCAAGGGATTCACAGGCATGGATTATCATGGCCCAATGGCGCTACCTCAGAGCATTCGATTGGCCGCATTGGCTTGCGCGATGACGGTCGTTGCCTGCCCGGCGTTGGCGCAACCGACCGACGACGAAAGCCGTCCCGCGACCGAGGCGCCGCCGGTGGCATCCAGCCCGGCCCTGGACGCCAAGCTGTTCTACGAGATCTTCCTGGGTGAATTGACCACCCGCATGGGTGACCCGGGCGCAGGCTATGCGCTGATGCTGGAGGCCGCGCGCCGAAGCGCTGACGGCCAGCTCTACCAGCGGGCTGCGGACATTGCGTTGCAGTCCCGCTCTGGCGAGCATGCGCTGGCTGCGGCCAGGGCCTGGAAGCAGGCTTTGCCGCAGTCGCGCGAGGCCAATCGCTACATGTTGCAAATTTTGGTCGCACTGAACCGGATCAGGGAGACGCCCGAGCTGCTGCGCCAGGAGTTGGCGCAATCGTCGGCCCGCGACAAACTGGCCACGCTGTCTGCCCTGCCCCGGATGTACGAGCGTGCCAGCGACAAGGCCTTGGTCGCCAAGGTGGCAGAGCAAGCGCTGGCGGATGAACTCGGCAACCCCGCCACAGGTTCCGTGGCCTGGGTGTCGCTGGGACGCTTGCGTCTGGCGGCCGGCGACAAAAGCGGGGCGCTGGATGCGGCGCACAAGGCGCAAGCACTGGATAACGCCAGCGAAGGCGCCGTGCAATTGGCGCTGGAGTTGATGCAAGAGAACATTGCGCAAGCCGAGCCGATCGTGCTCCGGGCGCTGGCCAAGCAGGCCGTCCCCAGGTTGCCTGAATGGCGTATGGCCTATGCCCGTGTCCTTGCAGGCTTGCAGCGCAATCAGGATGCCAGAGGTCTGCTCGAAGCGGTCACACAAGAAAAACCGGCGCTCGCACCGGCGTGGCTGCTGATGGCCTCGTTGCAGTTTCAGGACAACCGTCTGCCGGAGGCTGAAACCTCGTTGCAGCGTTTTCTGGAACTGTCTGCGACGGACACCGACGAGCAAGTGCGGCAAAAAAGCCGCACCCAGGCCTATTTGCTGTACGCGCAAATCGCAGAGAAAAAAAATGACTTTGCGGCTGCACAGACCTGGCTCGGACGCATAGACGACCCGCAGGGGGTTTTCGGCGCCCAAATTCGCCGCGCCTCGCTGTTGGCACGCCAGGGCCAGCTCGCGCAAGCGCGGGCGCTGTTGCGCAGCCTGCCGGGCAGTTCGGCCGATGACCAGCGCATGAAGCTGCTGGCCGAAGTGCAGTTGTTGCGCGAGCAGCGCCTGTACCGGCAGGCGTACCAAGTGCAGGGCGAACTGGTGGCATTGTTCCCGCAGGAGGCAGAGTTGGTCTACGACCAGGCTCTGCTGGCCGAAAAGGCGGGCCAGCCCGATCTGATGGAGCAATTGCTCAGGCAGGTGATTGCGCGCCAACCGCAATACCACCATGCCTATAACGCCCTGGGTTATTCGCTGGCCGATCGTGGCACGCGGCTTGTCGAGGCCAAACAGTTGATTTTGAAGGCGCTGGAACTGGCGGCGGGCGATCCTTTCATCATGGACAGCCTCGGTTGGGTGGAGTTTCGCCTGGGCAACAAGGCCGATGCCAAGCGGTATCTGGAAGCCGCTTACAAGACACGGCCCGATGTCGAGATCGCAGCCCATCTGGGCGAGGTGCTGTGGAGCCTGGGCGACAAGGACGCTGCGTCCAGGGTCTGGAAAGAAGGGCAGCGCAGCAACCCTGACAACGACACCCTGAAGGAAACACTGCAGCGCCTCGGAGTCGCGCCCTGATGCGTAGCGCCATCGCACTGATGCGCAGTGCCATTGTTGTCCTGCCCCTGCTGCTGTGGCTCGTGGGTTGCGCCCCGCCGGCACCCGGCGCCAGGGCGCAAGAAGATGCGTGGAGCGGGCGCATCGCGTTGCAGGTTCAGGCCCAAGCACAGGCACAAGGTGAAGGGCAAGGGCAAGCGGCGCAAGCGTTTTCTGCAATGTTCGAGTTGCATGGCAATGCCGACAGCGGCGGCTTGGTGCTGCTCAACCCGTTGGGCCAGCGCCTTGCACAACTGGACTGGAAGGACGGCCATGCACAGTTGCACAGCGGACAGGAAACACGTAGCTCGGACTCCCTCGATGCGCTGCTGCAAGACCTGACCGGTGCCGGCACCATCCCGGTGGCTGCACTTTTCAGTTGGCTCAAGGGCATTCAGGCCACGGCCACAGGCTGGCAGGCAGACCTTTCGGGCATCGCTGACGGACGCATCAGCGCGCGCCGCGATGACCCTGCCGCCACTTTACGCATCGCGCTGACCCGCTGACCTGGCGCCCCTGCCCTGCGTTCCTGCGATGCAAGCCCTGTATGACCTGCCGGCCCCGGCAAAGCTGAACCTCTTTTTGCACATCATCGGACGGCGCGCCGACGGGTATCACCTGATCGAGTCGGTCTTCATGCTGATCGACTGGTGCGATACCCTGCATTTCGAGTGTCGTGCCGACGGAGCAATTTCGCGCCAAGACCTGGGCGCCCCGCTGCCCGCTGCCGACCTGAGCATACGGGCCGCCCATGCGCTGCGGGCGGCCACCGGCTGCAGGCAAGGCGCGCATATCGGGCTGCTCAAACGCCTTCCCGCGCAAGCGGGCATCGGCGGTGGCTCGTCGGATGCCGCGACCACCTTGCTGGCACTGAACCGGCTATGGGGTCTGGGCCTGTCGCTGTCGGCGCTGGAAAAGATCGGCGTGACGCTCGGTGCAGATGTTCCGTTTTTTGTACGCGGGCGCAACGCCCGGGTGGCGGGCATCGGCGAGATCATCACGCCGCTGGCGCATGGACAACTGCCGCCGGCATGTTTTGCGGTCGTCAAGCCCGCTGCCGGTCTGGAGACGAAGGCCATTTTTTCCTCGCCCCTTCTGAAGCGCGCTTCGGGCAGTGCTACAATCTCCGGCTTTGCTGCAGCCGATTTCGGCCGGGATGGCGACTGCTACCAGGATGCCGATTTCTGCCGAAATGACCTGCAGCCCGTTGCCCAGGCATTGTGCCCCGAGGTCACCCAAGCCATCGAATGGCTCAGAGCGCGCGGGTTGCAAGGCCGGATGACAGGCTCGGGCAGTGCGGTGTTTGCACAGATACCACAGGCGCCCGACTTGGGTCACGTTGGTGACTTGGGGGCAGCCCCCGAAGGCTGGCAGGTCAGGGTCTGTGAGAATCTGATGCTCCATCCTCTTGCAGGGTGGGCAGCAGACGAGGATTGAGGTGGGCTGCTTTCCGCAGTCGACCTGTGCAGGGGAGTCGCCAAGCTGGTTAAGGCACCGGATTTTGATTCCGGCATGCGAAGGTTCGAATCCTTCTTCCCCTGCCAAGTGGCGCACCATTTTTTTCCGCAGACGGGACGGGCTTTTTTTCAGACTGCTGGGACGCTCATGCAAGCCAATCACCCCGACTTCATGGTTTTTACCGGCAATGCCAATCCCGGCATGGCAGTCGAAATAGCCCAACACTTGGGCACCTGCCTCGGTGCAGCCGATGTGGGGCGTTTCTCCGACGGTGAAGTGACCGTTGAAATCAAGCAGAACGTGCGCGCGCGGGATGTTTTCGTCGTGCAATCCACCTGCGCGCCGACCAACGAAAACCTGATGGAACTGCTGATCATGGTCGACGCGCTCAAGCGCGCATCGGCCGAGCGCATCAGCGCCGTGATCCCCTACTTCGGCTACGCCCGCCAGGACCGCCGGCCGCGCTCGACGCGGGTGCCGATCAGCGCCAAGGTGGTGGCCAACATGCTGCAGGCCGTGGGCGTCGCCCGCGTGCTGACCATGGACCTGCATGCCGACCAGATCCAGGGTTTTTTCGACATCCCGGTGGACAACATCTACGCCTCGCCGGTTTTGCTCGGTGATCTGCGCCAGAAGAATTACGAAGACCTGATCGTGGTCTCCCCCGACGTGGGCGGCGTGGTGCGCGCCCGGGCCTTGGCCAAGCAGCTCAACTGCGATCTGGCGATCATCGACAAGCGCCGCCCCAAGGCCAATGTGTCCGAAGTCATGCATGTGATCGGCGAGACCGAAGGCCGCAACTGCGTGGTCATGGACGACATGATCGACACCGCCGGCACGCTGGTGAAGGCCGCCGAGGTGCTCAAGGAGCGCGGAGCCAGAAAGGTCTACGCCTATTGCACGCATCCGATTTTTTCCGGCCCTGCCATCGAGCGCATCGCCCAGGGCACGGCCCTCGATGAAGTGGTGGTGACCAATACCATCCCCTTGAGCGACAACGCCCGGGGATGCACCAAGATTCGCCAACTCTCCGTGGCCCCGCTGATCGCAGAGACGATACAGCGCATTGCCAAGGGAAATTCGGTGATGAGTTTGTTTTCGGACCAGGACAGTTTGTTCTGACCGGTTCGGAAGCATTGCGTGGGCCTGCCGCCGCAATGGCGGGTCTTTTCAAATCAGGGGGCAGGCTGGTCGCGGCCACCCCTCTTTCAGGAGCCAATCATGAACTTCGTCGCTTTTGAGCGCGCCAAGCAGGGTACGGGTGCGAGCCGCCGTCTGCGCAATTCGGGCAAGACGCCCGGCATCGTGTATGGTGGTTCGGCCGAGCCCCAAATGATCGAGCTCGACCACAACGCGCTGTGGCATGCCCTCAAGAAGGAGGCTTTCCACTCCAGCGTGCTCGACATGGAGGTGGCCGGCAAGACCGACAAGGTCTTGCTGCGCGACGTGCAATACCACCCCTTCAAGCAGTGCGTGCTGCACATCGACTTCCAGCGCGTCGACGACAAGACCAGGCTGCACATGAAGGTGCCGCTGCACTACAGCGGCTCGGAAGAGTCCAACGCCGTCAAGGTCGACAAGTGCATGGTCAACCTGATCGTCAACGAACTGGACGTGACCTGCATGCCTTCGGACCTGCCGGAGTTCATCGCCGTCGATCTGTCGAAGTTGGAAAAGGGCACCTCCCTGCACCTGAAGGACATCAAACTGCCCCGGGGCGTAACGCCCGTGATCCGCGGTGGTCAGCACAACCCGGCCCTGGTGTCGGTGGTGCCGCCAGTGGTGGTGCTCGAGGCCCCTGTTGCCGACGCCGCTCCAGCGCCCGTAGCCGAGGCCAAGGGCAAAGGCAAGGCGGCCAAGCCCGCAGCCACGGCCAAACCTGCCGCCGCCGCCGCCAAACCCGCAGCAAAACCCAAGGCGAAAAAGTAATCCAGTGCACGCGGCGCCCTGCCCACCGCTCCTTCGGGCCACATGGCGACCGCCCCTGCGGGCCGTTGCCATGTCCCGGGCCCCAAGCCCACACGACCATTGCGCAGATGATCAAGCTGTTTGCCGGCCTGGGCAACCCGGGGCCAGACTACGCGGCCACCCGCCACAATGCCGGTTTCTGGTGGATCGATGCGCTGGCGCGTGAACTCAAGACCACGCTGCTGCCAGAGCGCAGCCACCAGGCCCTGCTGGCCCGCACGACGGTGCATGGCCAAAGCGTTTGGCTGTTGCAGCCGCAGACTTTCATGAACCACTCGGGCCAGTCGGTGGCTTCGCTGGCGCGCTTTTTCAAGCTCCAGCCCGAGGAAATCCTGGTGGTGCACGACGAACTCGACATTGCCCCCGGCCAGGTCAAGCTCAAGCGCGGCGGCGGCCATGCCGGGCACAACGGCCTGCGCGACATCCACGGGCAGTTGGGCAGCCCCGACTACTGGCGCCTGCGCATAGGCATAGGCCACCCCGGGGTCAGGAGCGAGGTCATCAACTGGGTGCTGAAAAAACCCTCACCCGAGCAGCGCGCGCTGATCGAGGACAGCATCGCCCATTCGCTCAGGGCCTGGCCGGCGCTGCTGGTCGGCGAGATGGACAAGGCCAGCTTGCTGATCCACACCACCCGACCCCCACGCCCGAAGCCGGCCCGCCCGGTGCCGGACTGACGGCGCCGCCGCCGCAAACCCGCCCAGGTGTCGTGACCCGGGCATGTCATGCTTTCCGGGCGCTGAAAGGGTCTGCACGGCAACGCGATGCGGGGCGCCGGGCTGTCAGGCCGGCTGCGCGGGGGGGGGGGGGGGGGTGACTTTTGCACTACTTTTTGGAGT
This sequence comes from Verminephrobacter eiseniae EF01-2, assembly GCF_000015565.1. Lineage (NCBI taxonomy): Bacteria > Pseudomonadati > Pseudomonadota > Betaproteobacteria > Burkholderiales > Comamonadaceae > Verminephrobacter > Verminephrobacter eiseniae. Next base: position 1,063,011 of record NC_008786.1, on the reverse strand, counting down.
GTCGGCAAAATGCAGCCCCCAGAAAAAGCCCTCTCCGCCCCATGCAAACGACAAGCACCGCACCCACCACAGGGCCTGATCCGCCGCCACGGCCGCGGCCATCAGCGCTGCGGCGGCGCCGTGGATTGCCGCACTATCAGTTCCGTCGGCAGGGTGACCCGCGCGCTGTCCGGGGCCAGTCCGGCAATCTGCGACAGCAAGGTGCTGACTGCCGCACGTCCTATCCCTTCCATCGGCTGGCGCACGGTGGTCAGTGCCGGGTGTACGTGCAATGCCGCAGGCACATCGTCGAAGCCGACGACCGACATGTCTTGCGCAATCTTCAGCCCCTGCTCTTGCAGCACGGCCATCACGCCGAACGCGCTCAGGTCATTGGCGGCAAAGATGGCCGTGGGCCGCTTCTTGAGCGCGAGCAGCGCCAGCGCTGCGGCGCGCCCCCCTTCGAGGCTGTAGCGCCCGGGCACGACCAGCGCCGGGTCGCGCACCAGCCCATGCACGGCGACCGCTTCGTGATAGGCCCGCAACCGTTCCCCGGCCGAGCCGAGTTGTTCCGATCCGGCGATGAACGCAATGCGCTTGTGCCCCAGCTCGGCCAGGTGTTTCATCGCTGACCGGGCGCCCCCGTAGTCGTCTGCCGTTACGCACGGCAGTTGTGCGTGATCGAGCGGGCTGTCGACCATGGCCACCGGAAATCGCCCGCGCGCCAGCGCCTCGACGAAGCCGGGTTGATAGGGCGGCAGCGCCACCACGCCGTCGGTGAACTGTTGCAGCAGTTGCAGCACGTTGCTCGATGGCTGCTTTTCACGTTCGGGATGCGAGTAGATCAACACCTCGTTGCCGGCGGCCGCTGCGGCGCGCACGACACTGTTGACCACACCGATGATGAAGGGGATGTCCAACTGCAAGGCGATCACCCCGATCACGCCGCTTTGTCCCGAGGACAGCTTTTGTGCCACCCGGTTGGTGACATAGCCTTTTTCGGACGCCACCTTCAGGATGGCCGCCCGGGTGCGCTGCGCTATGCCGGGCTGGTTGTTCAGCGCGCGCGAGGCGGTCATCGTCGAGACGCCGGCCGCTGCGGCAAGGTCGGCCAGGGTGGGTGTGGTTCGGCTCACGGGGTACTCGCAAAAATCGGTGCCGGTTGTGCAAGCGCGCAGCCGGCGGCGTCGAACAGGTGGCAATGGGTCGAGACGATGCTGAAAGTCCCATTGTCGCCGGGCCGGACATGGCTGTGGCCGATGACCTTGGCAATCAGGCTCTCGCCGTTGCCGGCACCGTCCAGATGGACATAGCTGTGTTCGCCGAAATGCTCCACCAGCCGAACCCGCCTGGTGATCGTCGCAGCGTCGCCCATGCGGCCGGTCAGCAGGTGTTCGGGCCGGATGCCGAGCGTTACGCGGCTTGCCACTGCGGGCATTGCGCTGCGCTCACTGAGTTCGATGCGTTCGCCATCGACCCCTGCGTCGAGTTGCAGCACGACGCAACCGTCCCGGCAGGCGAGCACGGTCGCCGGCAGCAAGTTCATCTTGGGCGCGCCGATGAAGCCCGCGACAAACAGGTCGCGCGGACGGTGGTAGAGCTCCATCGGCGAGCCGATCTGGGCGACGCTGCCGTTGTCGAGCATGTCCTGCCCGGAGCGCAGCAGCACGATCTTGTCGGCCAGTGCCATGGCCTCGGTTTGGTCGTGCGTCACATAGATGGCGCTGGCATGGCCGAACTCGCGGTGCAGCCGGGCGATTTCGGCGCGCATGTGCACCCGCAATGCGGCGTCGAGGTTGGACAGCGGCTCGTCGAACAGGAACACATCCGGTTTGCGCACGATCGCGCGGCCGATGGCGACCCGTTGTCGTTGGCCGCCAGACAAGGCCCTGGGCAGGCGATCGAGCAGATGGCCGATTTGCAGGATCTGCGCGGCGTCCTGCACGCGGCGTTCGATCTCCCGCTTGTCGAGCCGGGCCTGGCGCAGGCCGAACGCCATGTTCTCGTACAGCGTCATGTGCGGATACAGCGCGTAGTTCTGAAACACCATCGCCACCTGGCGCTGTGCTGGTGGCACATCGTTCATGCGGATGCCACCGATGTGCAAATCGCCTGCGGTGATCGATTCCAGGCCCGCAACCATGCGCAGCAGCGTCGATTTGCCGCAGCCCGAGGGGCCCAGGAAGACGCAAAATTCGCCTGCGCCGATCTCCAGGTCCACGCCGCGTATGGCCTGAACCCCGCCGTCATAGGTTTTGTGCACTGCTTCAAGGGTCACTTGGGTCATGTCGATCAGCCTTTCAGGGAGCCGGCCATCATTGCCTTGACGATGCGCTCCTGGCCGAAGGCATAGACCACGATCAGCGGCAGCGAGGTGAGCGTGACCACGGCCAGCATCGCCGGGAGGTTGGACGAGAATTCGCCCTGGTAATCCCACAGTGCCAGCGGCAAGGTGCGATTGCCCGGCGATGAGGTCAGCACATTGGCGAAGATGAATTCGTTCCACAGGTGCATGCCGTTGTAGATCGCCACCGTCGCAATGCCGGGCCCGGACAGCGGCAGGAAGATGCGCAAAAAGATGGTCCATGGGCCGCAGCCATCGAGTTGCGCGGCCTCTTGCAGTTCACGCGGAATCTGGCGCATGAATTCGGTCAGGATGAACACCGACACCGGCAAACTCGTGGCCACGTAGGGACCGATCAGCGCAAACGGCGTGTCGTACAGACCCAGGTCGCGCGTCAGCAGATAGATCGGCACCAGCGTGATGTGCAGCGGCACGATCATCGCGGCGACGATCAGCCCGAACAATGCCTTGTCGAAGCGGAACTTCAGCCGCACCAGCGCATAGGCCGCCAGCGCGGCGATGAGCACGATCAGCACCACCGAGGTGCCGACGACGAAGGCACTGTTGCGCAAATAGGTGAAGAACCCGCCTTGCAGGACGCTGGCGTAGTGGCTCCAGTCCAGGTGGCTCGGCAAGGCCCACACCGGCTTGTCGAAGCTGTCCTGCTGTGACTTCAGGCTGGTGAAGACAACGAAGGCCAGGGGCAGCAGCGTGAGCGCGAGCCAGCCGAGCGCGAGGGTCCAGACGATCCCCCTGGTCCAGGGTTTGGAGCGGGTCGTGCCGGCGCCGCGCATGTCACACCCGGGTCTCGAAACGCTTGGTCAAGCGCATGCCGAATGCGGCAATCAGGGCCACGACCAGAAACATGGCCGAGGCCACCGTGCTGCCGTAGCCCAGTTGGAACGACGAGAACACCGTTCGGTACATATAGGTCGCCATCAGTTCGGAAGCGCCTTCGGGGCCTCCGCCGGTCATCACATAAATCAGGTCGAAGTAGCGCAGCGAGCCGATCACCGCGAGCATGGCGGCCGTGCGCACCGTGCCCTGCAGGTGCGGCAATTTGATCTTCCAGAAGATGGTTGCGTCGCTCGCGCCGTCGAGCCGGGCGGCCTCGCGCAGTTCAGGCGGGAACGAGGCCAGGGCGGCCAGGAACAAGATCATGTAGAAGGGGATGTTTTGCCAACAGACGACGGCCGTCACCGTGAGCAGCGCGAAACGGCGGTCGCCGAGCCAGTCCTGCGCCAGCGCCGTGGCGCCGATGGCGTTCAGCGCGGTGTTGATCGGCCCGAAGTGCGGGTCGAAGATGTTCTTGAAGATCACGCCCAGCGCGACACTGGAGAACAGCAACGGCAAGAAGTACAGGATCTTCAGCGTGCGCGAGCCACGGCCGGCCTTGTCGAGCAGCAACGCCAGCGCCAGCGCGATCGGCAGTTGCACCAGCACCGACATCAGTGCCAGCAGCAGGTTGTTGCCCAGTGCGCGCCAGAACTGCGCGTCGCGCAGCAGCGCCGACCAATTGTCCAGACCGACATCGACACGGCCCTTGCCCAGCCCGTTCCATTCGACCAGCGACAAGCGCAAGCTCTCGATCAGCGGGTAGAGCAGGAACACGGCCAAAAGCGCCAGCGCTGGCGCCAAAAACAGCGCTGGCGCCAGCCATTCGGGCGCATGGCGCCGCCGGCCGGTCCATGGCGCAGCCGCCGTCGGCGTAGCCTGCCGGTTCATGGCCTACTTGAGGATTTGCGCGGCCAGCGCTTGCATCTTTTGCGCTGCTTCTTCGGGCGTGATCGACAGCCCGAACAGGGCCTGCACCGTGTCCTTGTGCAGTTCGGCCAACTGCGGCGGCAGTTCCTGGTCGTACCACAGTTGCACGGCCGGCGCGTCGGCCACCAGTTGCATCACCCGCTGCATCGGGGCATCGGCGATCGTCAGTTCCTTGACCGGCACCAGGCGCTTGTCTGCCAGGCGCGCCTTGACCGAGGCCTCGTCGAGCATCGTCGTGATCAACTGGTAGGCCGCCTCGGGCGTCTTGCAGGCCGTCGATATGCTGTAGAAGTTTTGCCCCACGGAGCCGACGACATTGCCCGCCTGCCCCTTGCCGCCCGGCACGCCGGGGAACGGGAAGAAGTCCACCTTTTTGGCGAATTCCGGGTTTTCGTTCTTGATGTTCGATGATTCCCAGGTTCCCATCAGTTCCATGGCGGCCTTGCCCGAGTACAGCAATCTGCGCGCTGCGCCAATGTCGTAGTCCAGGCCGTTGAAGCCCTGCGCGAAGGCGCCGGCCTTGACCAGTTCTTGCAGATATTTGCCGGCCTCGACGAAGGCCGGGTCGGCAAAGCTGCCACCCGGCGCGCGGGCAATGGCTTTGCGGAACACCTCCGGTCCGCCAATGCGGTCGACGAGGTACATGTAGTACATCGAACCGGGCCACTTGGCCTTGTTGGCCAGGGCAAACGGGGCCACGTCGTTGGCCTTGAGCGTCTCGACGAGCTTCATCAGTTCGGGCCAGGTCTTGGGCGGCGCGAGCCCGAACTTGGCGAAGATCTCGGTGTTGTAGTAAATCACGGCTGCGGTGGTGTTCTCCCCCGGCAGGCCGTAGGTTTTGCCCTGCCAGGTGATGGCGTCGAAGGCGCTGGGCAGGAAGCGCTCACGAAACGCGGGATCTTTGGCCAGGTAAGGACCGAGGTCGACGACTTGACCGGCCTTGATGTACTCGCGCAGCACCCCGCCGCCCCAACTCGTGAACACGCATGGCGGCTCATTGGCCCCCATCGCGATCTTCAGCTTGGTCTTGTAGGCGTCGTTGGGGATTTGCGTGCGCTGCACCTTGAAGCCGGGGTTGGCCTTCTCGAAGCGCGCCTGCGCCTCCTGTATCAGCTTGGAGCCCCCGGGCTGGGTCTGAATGTCCCATTCGGTAATCACCTTGGGCTCTTGGGCGAGCGCTGCCGTCGCCAGCCCGAAGGCCAGCGCTGCGCTGCAAAGTGGTGCGGGATTCATCGGCAGTCTCCTGGATGCGTTGTTCTTTTATCGTTATCGATAACGTCTCTTTTACCAATAGGTGTAAACCCGATTCGATACAGAGCGTGTCCGCGACCCGGAGGCCCATCTCCGACCCCGGCGCATCGACCCTGTTTGCGTGACCTGGGGTAAGTACTGTATGGTTGTTGGAACGTTATCGATAACGTTCGTGTATCGGAGACATTCCGGAGACATTCCCGAAAGGCCGCCCCATGGATTTCTTACGCACCGAAGGCAAGAACATCGTCGACGCACGAGGCAGCGTGGTTCGCCTGGCGGGCACCTGCGCCGGCGGCTGGATGAACCTGGAGGACTTCATCAACGGCCATTCGGGCGCAGAACATACCTTGCGCCATCAGATGGCCGAAGTCCTGGGCGCCGCCCGGGCCGAGTTCTTCTTCGAGCGCCTGCTCGAGCATTTCTTCAACGAAAGCGATATCGCGTACATCCGAAGCCTGGGTGCGACAGTGGTCCGGTTGCCGCTGAACTACCGCCACTTCGAGGACGACGACAAGCCTTACGCCTACAAGGAAGCGGGGTTCGAGCGCCTGGGCCGGGTGCTCGACTGGTGCGACAAGCATGGCCTGTACGCCATCCTTGATTTGCACGCGGTGCAAGGCTGGCAAAACGTCCATTGGCATTCCGACAACGCATCGGGCATCAGCCTGTTCTGGCATGACGCCCATTACCAGGACCGCTTCGTCGCGCTGTGGTGCGAAATCGCCCGGCGCTACCGGCACCGGGCCGTGGTCGCCGGCTACAACCTGATCAACGAACCCTGCGTCGGCAACCAACGCGGCGACCTGCCCTGGAACATCCACGGCAACTACCGGCCCGAGTGGCCGTTGCTCAATGCCGTGTACCGGCGCACCGTGCAAGCCATCCGCCAGATCGACGCCAGGCACATCATCTTTCTCGAAGGCGATTGCTATTCCCGGCAGTTCGCAGGGCTGGACGCTCCGTTTGCCGAGAACCTGGTCTACAGCAGCCACAACTACACGGCGGCCGGCTTCGGGCCGGGCAAGTACCCGGGTGTCATCGATCTGCCCGGCCCCAGGACTGCCGGGCCTGAAACCTGGGACCTGGCGCGGCAGGAGCAGGCTTTCCTGGAGCACGAAGGCACGGTGTTCACCGACCGGCACCAGGTGCCGCTGTGGATCGGCGAGTTCGGTTCGGTCTACAACGGTGCGGCGCACGAGGTGCCAGACCGCCTGCGCGCGATGGACGAGCAGTTGGGCCTGTTCGAGCGCCACCGCGCCCACTGGACCACCTGGACTTACAAGGATGTCGGCGTGATGGGCTTGGTGACGCTGGACCCGGCATCGGAGTACATGCAGCGCGTTGGCCACTTCATCGGCAAGAAACTGCTGCTCGGAACCGACCACTGGATGCAATGGATGCCGCCGACGCCGATCGGGCAGGCCGTCGGGCAACTGGCCGAGCAGGTCTGCGGGGTGATCGATGACGACGGCATCGACCGCCGCTACGGCCGGGCCTGTTTCAGCCAGTCGGCACTGTGCTTTTTTACCGGCGCAATGCTGCAAAGAAGCTATGTGAGCCTGTTTCAGGCGCTGACGGAAAACGACATCGACCGGACTCTTGCGTCCTTTTCGTTGCCGCAATGCCGCGTGAATCAGCCGCTGGAGGGCTTGATCCGCAAGTACGCGCCGTCCGCACGACGCGCAGATCGATGAACCCCGCCCCCCTTTTCAACCCGTCAACCCGCGAACCCGCCCATCACCACCATGGAAACAGCATTTTCACCAGCCCCCTACAAGGACCCTGCGCAGCCCATCGAGGCCCGTGTGCGCGACCTGCTCGAGCGCATGAGCCTGGACGAGAAGATCGCGCAGATGCACGCCTTCTGGCTGATCCTCTCGGAGGACGGACAGCACCATGTGCGCCCGAGCGTGGGGTTCATCGACGGCACCGATCAGCCATCGTTTCAGCGGCGCCTGGCCAACGGGGTCGGGCAGGTCACGCGGCCGCTGGGCACGCACAGCGTCGAGGCCGGCAGCGGACTGCGCGCGCTGAACAAGTTGCAACGCTTTTTGCGCAATGAGACGCGGCTGGGCATCCCGGCGCTGTCGCACGAAGAATGCCTGGTGGGCTTGATGACCCGGGATGCCACGGCTTTTCCTTCGACGCTGGCGCTCAGCGCCAGTTGGAACCCCGAACTCATCGAGTCCGTCGCGCAGCAGATAGGCCAGGAATGCCGGCAGCTTGGCTGCCATCAGGGCCTGGCGCCGGTGCTCGATGTGTCGCGCGACGTGCGCTGGGGCCGCACCGAGGAGACCTTTGGCGAAGACCCGTATCTGGTCGGCGTGCTGGCCACGCGCTATGTGCGGGGATTGCAAGGCCCGCAGCGCGACCTGCTGGCAACGCTCAAGCACTATGCCGGCCACTCGTTCAGCGAAGGGGCGCGCAACCACGCGCCGGTGCATCTGGGCTGGCGCGAGCTCAATGACGTTTTTTTGCTGCCGTTCGAGATGGCGGTCAAGCAGGCGAATGCCGGCTCGGTGATGCCGGCCTACCACGACATCGATGGCGAGCCTTGCCATGCGTCCAGGCATCTGCTGACCGAAGTGCTGCGCCATCGATGGGGCTTTGACGGGCTGGTGGTGGCCGACTATGTCGGCGTCAGCTTGCTGTACCGGCACCACCGGGTGGCGGCGGACGCGGCCGATGCTGCGGCGCTGTCCTTCAATGCCGGGCTGGATGTCGAGCTGCCGGCGGACGACTGCGCCATGCAACTGCGGCTCGCGCTCGAGCGCGGGGCCATCACGCTGGCCAAGATCGACGAGATCGTCGCCCGTGTGCTGAAGGAAAAATTCCGCCTCGGCCTGTTCGAGCAGACCTTCGAGGATCGCGCCGAACCGCCGAGGCTGCGCAGCCCCGAATGCGTGGCGACCGCGCTCGAAGCGGCGCGCCAGTCGCTCGTGGTGCTGGACAACCGCAGCGGCATCTTGCCGCTGGCGCCGGCGGCGCGCCAGCGCATCGCGGTGATCGGCCCGACGGCGGCCGACCCCATGGGCCAGCTCAGCGGCTACAGCTACCACGCCCATTCCATTGCCCCTGACGAAGTGCAAGACACCAGCCATATCGTCACCCCGCTGCAAGGCATTCAGGCACTGTTCGGCGCGAGCCTGGTCCGCTACGAGCAAGGTTGCCAAATTTTGGAGCAACGCAGCGCGGGAACACCGGTGTTCCCCGGGGATGTGGACGACGCCGGCAAGCTGCCGCGCCAGGCTTCGCCGGTATCGCGCCGCACCGACCGCATCCCTGCCGCCGCGCAGGCCGCGCGCAGCGCCGACCTGGCCATCGTCTGCGTTGGCGATCTGGCCGGCCTGTTTCAAAGAGGAACCATTGCCGAGGGCTCCGACACCGACAGCCTGAGCCTGCCCGGGGTGCAGCAGCAGTTGCTCGAAGCCGTCGTTGCCACCGGCACCCCCACCATCGTGGTGCTGTCCGGAGGGCGCCCGTACAACCTCGGTGGTCTGGAAGACAAGCTGGCGGCGTTCGTCATGGCTTTTGCCGGCGGCCAGGAAGGCGGCCGCGCGCTGGCCGAAGTCTTGGCAGGAAGGGTAGAACCCTCGGGCCGGTTGACGCTGTCCACGCCGGTCAACGTGGGCGCGATGCCCTACTACTACAACCACAAGCTCAAAAGCGGTGGCACGCCGATCGCGCTGCATTTCGGCAGCCCTTATCCGTTCGGGCATGGGCTGAGCTATACCCGCTTCGAATACCGGCGCTTGGCCGTCGCCACGCCCGAGGTGCCGATCGAAGACGGCCAGGTGGAGCTCAGCTTCGAGCTGGCCAACGTCGGCGAGCGCAGCGGCATCGAGGTGGTGCAGTTGTACGTGCGGGACTGCCAGGCCAGCCTGGTGCGCCCGGTGCGCGAGCTCAAAGCCTTCCGGCGCGTGGCGCTGGAGCCCGGGCACAGCGCGCGCGTCACTTTCCGCGTGCCGGTCGACATGCTCGGCTTCACCGGCATGACCGGCCAGCGTATCGTCGAACCCGGCCTGTTCGATCTGGCGCTCGGCGCATCGAGCGCCGATATCCGCCTGCGCGCGCAGGTGCAAGTGTGTGGCCCATTGCGCACCTTGGGCCGCGACTGGCGCATGGAAAGTCACAGCGAGGTCCAGCCCCTCTAAACTGTCTCTGGTAGCCACCGGCATCTTCATGGAGTGCACCAATGAGTTCAGCGATTTATCCCAGTTTGGCCGGCAAACGTGTGCTGGTGACCGGCGGCGGTTCCGGCATCGGCAGCGCGATCGTCGAAGACTTCGTGCGCCAGCAAGCCCGCGTCTGGTTCATCGACATCATCGAGGACGAATCGCGCACGCTGGCGCAGCGCCTTGGCGCCGGCCAAGCGCAGTTCCGGCACTGCGACCTGACCGACATCCAGGCCCTGTCCGCCTGCATCCGGGATATCGCGGCGCAGGCCGGGGGTCTGGACATACTGGTCAACAACGCGGCCAACGACGAGCGGCACCGGATCGAGGACATCACGCCGGCCTACTGGGACCAGCGCATCGCCGTGAACCTGCGCCACCTGCTGTTTTGCAGCCAGGCGGCGCTGCCGGCGCTCAAGGCCGCAGGCGGCGGCGCCATCATCAACCTGGGATCGATCTCCTGGCATCTGGCGCTGCCCGAGTTGGTGCTGTATGAAACCGCCAAGGCCGGCATCGAAGGCATGACGCGCGCGCTGGCGCGCGACCTGGGCCGGCACGACATCCGGGTGAACTGCGTCGTGCCCGGGGCGGTGCGCACGCCACGGCAGATGCGGCTGTGGCACAAGCCCGAAGAAGAAGCGCGCATGCTGGAGCAGCAATGCCTCAAGCAGCGCGTAGACCCCGAACATGTGGCCGCGATGGTGTCATTCCTGGCCTCGGACGACGCCCGCATGTGCACGGCGCACAACTACTTTGTCGATGCGGGGTGGCGCTGACGACCGCCCGGCGCATTGCCATCCCGTCCCGCGAAGTCGTCCCACGAAGCCGAAAGCCCATCATGACTGAAAAACGCCCCCCCCAACCCTTTCGCTCCAGCGCCTGGTTCGCCGACACCGACCGCCTGGACATGACGGCGGTCTACCTGGAACGCTTCATGAACTATGGCCTGACGCCGGCCGAGTTGCGCTCTGGCCGTCCCATCGTCGGCATCGCCCAGTCCGGCAGCGACCTGGCGCCGTGCAACCGCATCCACCTGGCGCTCGCGCAGCGCGTCAGGGAGGGCATTCGCGACGCCGGCGGCATCGCGATCGAGTTCCCGGTGCATCCGATCTTCGAGAACTGCCGGCGACCCACGGCCGCGATCGACCGCAATCTGGCGTACCTGGGGCTGGTCGAAATCCTGCACGGCTACCCCATCGATGCCGTGGTGCTGACCACCGGCTGCGACAAAACCACGCCGGCCGCCGTCATGGCCGCTTGCACGGTCGATCTGCCGGCCATCGTCCTGTCCGGCGGGCCGATGCTCGACGGCTGGATGAATGGCGAGCGCGTAGGCTCCGGGATGGTGATCTGGCGCGGCCGGCGCCAGTTGGCCGCCGGCACGATCGATGCCGAGCAGTACCTCGATGCCGCCCTCGCCTCGGCGCCCTCGGCCGGACATTGCAACACCATGGGCACGGCCTCGACGATGAACGCGCTCGCCGAAGTGCTCGGGCTTTCGCTGCCGGGCTGCGCGGCGATACCGGCGCCGTACCGCGAACGCGGGCAGATGGCCTATGACACCGGGCGGCGCATCGTGGAGATGGCCTACGAGGACCTGCGCCCATCGAAGATTCTGGGCCGGCCCTCTTTCCTGAATGCGATTGCCGCCGTGTCCGCGCTCGGCGGCTCGTCGAACGCGCAGCCGCACCTGCACGCGATGGCGCGCCACGCCGGCTTCGAATTGGGCGCGCAAGATTGGCAGCAGGCCCTGGACATCCCGCTGCTGCTGAACATGCAGCCCGCCGGCAAGTACCTCGGCGAGAGCTTTCACCGCGCCGGCGGAGTGCCGGCCGTGCTCGGCGAGTTGCTGCGCGCCGGCCGCATCGACGGCACTTGCGCCACCGTCACCGGCCAGACCTTGGCGCAGAACATCGCAGGCCGCAGCAGCCGCGACCGCGACGTGATTGCCGCCTACGACCAGCCGCTGATGGAGCGCGCGGGCTTTCTGGTGCTGAGCGGGAACCTGTTCGACTTCGCGATCATGAAGACCTGCGTCATCTCCGATGAATTCAGGGCGCGCTACCTGAGCCAGCCGGGTCAGGAAGGGATCTTCGAATGCCGCGCAGTGGTCTTCGACGGGCCTGACGACTACCATGCGCGCATCAACGATCCGGCGCTGGAGATCGACGAGCATTGCATCCTGGTGATGCGCGGTGCCGGGCCCCTGGGCTTTCCGGGGTCGGCCGAAGTGGTGAACATGCAGCCGCCGGACGCTTTGCTGCGGCGCGGCATCACCACACTGGCGACCCTGGGCGATGGCCGCCAGTCGGGAACCTCCGACAGCCCGTCGATCCTCAATGCCTCGCCGGAGGCCGCTGCCGGCGGCGGGCTGGCCTGGCTGCGCACCGGCGACCGCGTGCGCATCGACATGTCCCGTGGCCGCTGCGACATGCTGGTGCCCGAGGCCGAGATAGCGCAGCGCAAGCAGGCCGGAGTGCCGCCGGTGCCGCCGAGCCAGACGCCATGGCAGGAGCTTTATCGCGCCACGGTGGGCCAACTGGCCAGCGGTGCCTGCATGGAGCCTGCGCTGAAGTACCGGGGCGTGGCCGCCGCGCAGCCCCGGCACAACCACTGAAAACCACTGCAACCCGGACGCAGGAGACAAACCCCATGCGCACGCAACGACTCCTGGGCGCGGGTTTTTGCGCGCTGACCTTGGCGCAGTCCCTGGCCGCCCCTGCGCCTGCCGCCCCTGCGCCTGCCGCCCCTGCCCCGACGCCACAGGCCGGCGGCACGTTGAACGTCGGCCTGTACGCCCAGCCGGCCACGCTCGATCCGGCCGGCCGCAGCGGCGATGCCGGCTCGCAGGCCGTCCTCTACGCGGTGTACGACCCGCTGATCGACATCCAGCGCGACGGCAGCTACCACAGCGCGCTCGCCACCAGCGTCGAGCGCTCGCCGGACAGCCGCCGCTGGACGGTCACGCTGCGCCAGGGGGTGCGCTTTCATGACGGCACGCCCTTCAATGCCCAGGCCGTGGCTGCGCACTTCAAACGCCTGGCCGATCCCGACACGCGCTGCACCTGCCTGCCGACGGTGCAGGCGATCACGGCCATCGAGACGCCGGCCTCCGACACCGTGGTGTTCCGGTTGGCCAGTGGCTGGGCCTCGTTTCCGGCGCAGGTTCTGGGGGCCAGCTTTGCCTTCATCCCCTCGCCGACGGCGGTCGCCGCCGCGGGCGCCGACTACGGCATCCGGCCGGTGGGCACCGGTCCGTTCAAACTGGTGCAATTCACGCGCGGCGACCGCATCGTCGTCGAGCGCAATGCGGCCTACTGGCGCGCGGGCCTGCCCCATCTGGAGCGCATCGTCTTCAGACCGCTGCCCGACGAGCAAACCCGCTTGCAAAGCCTGCGCGCTGGCGACATCGATCTGATGCAGACCATCAATCCCCTGCAGGCCGAGCAGGCGCGCGCCGCCGGCTTGCAGGCGCGCATCAACATCGGGCTGGGCTCGCAGATGGTGGTGCTGGACCATTCCCGCGCACCGTTCAGCGACCCGCGCGTGCGGCGCGCGTTGGCCTTGGCCGTGAACCGCGAGGCTTTCGTCAAACTGATGACCAACGGCATTTGCCGGCCCGGCCAAGGCCCGCTGGGCGAAGGCTCCCCGTATGACGGCCAAGCCCCCTGGCCGGGATACGACCCGAAGACGGCCCGTGAACTGCTGGCGGCCTACGGCAAGCCGGTGGCGTTCGAGCTGCTGACGCTGGCCAGCCCGGAGGGCCGCAAGCAGGCCGAAATCCTGCAACGGATGTGGCGCGCAGTCGGCGTGCAGGCGCGGCTTGCGCCGCTGGATCTGCCGCAGCTCATCGACCGCGTGCTGGTCAAGAAAAACTTCGAGGCCGCGACCTGGGTGGCGCAGGAGTACCCCGATCCCGATGGCTTGTTCGAGGGCTTCCATTCGCGCGGCCGCTTCAATTACATGAGGTACGCCAACCCGCAGCTCGACGCGCTGCTCGAACTGGCCCGGGTCAATGCCGACCCGAAAGTGCGCCTGGAAAGCTACCAGCAGGCCAACCGGATTTTGGCCGAGGACGCGCCGGTCATCTTTTTGATGCGCAAGATCGGCGCCATCATCCACAAGCCTTCGGTGCGCAACGTGCCGCCTGCGCAATGGGCCGGCGTGCAGATCTTCCGCGCCACCGAAATCTGGCTGCAAAAATAAGCACCAGGCGCTGGCGATGAACGCCTGGGTCCGCCACCTGCTGCGGCTGCCGCCCGTGCTGTTGGGCACGACCGTGCTGACCTTCGTGCTCATCAACCTGCTGCCGGGCGATCCGGTGCCGGCCATGCTCGGCGAGCAGGCCGCGCCGGCCCAGATCGCGGCGCTGCGCGAGCAGTTGGGGCTGGAGCGGCCCGTGCTGCTGCGCTACTTCGATTGGCTCGGGTCGGCGCTGACCGGCGACCTGGCGCGCTCGCTGATGACCCGGGAGTCGGTGGCCGAGGCCGTGCTGCAACGCTTGCCGGTCTCGCTGGAACTGATGCTGCTGGCGCAGGCCACAGCGCTGCTGGTCGGCCTGCCGCTCGGGGTGCTGGCCGCCTGGCGCCGCGACGGCGCGCTCGATCGCCTGATCAGCGCCGGCGCCTACGGCCTGCTGTCGACGCCGGTATTCATCCTGGCCATGGTGCTGATCTATGTCGTCGCGGTGCGGCTCGGCTGGCTGCCGGCCACCGGCTACACCGCGATCGGCACCGACCTGGGCGCCAACCTGCGCAGCATGGTGCTGCCGGCCCTGGTGCTGGCCGCCGCGCCGACGGCGATTTACGCCCGTCTGGTGCGCAGCGACATGATCGCCACGCTGCAGGAAGACTTCATCCTGCTGGCCAAGGCCCAGGGTCACAGCGTGGCCCATATCCTGTTGCGCCAGGCACTGCGGCCATCGCTGCTGCCGATGATCACCGTGTTCGGCATCAACACCGGCGTGCTGATGGGCGGCGCGGTGATCATCGAGCACCTGTTCGCGCTGCCCGGCATGGGCAGCCTGATGGTCGAGGCCATCCTCAGCCGCGACTACCCGCTGCTGCAAGGCGTGGTGCTGTGCATTGCCGTCGCCTTTTGCCTCGTCAACCTGCTGGTCGACATGGCCTACCTGCTGCTCGACCCGAGGATGCGCCATGGCTAGGCCGGCGCTCCGGCCAGGCGCCGCCGCGCGCGCTGCCTGGCTGCTGCTGGCCCTCGCATGGCTCGGCGGGCTTGTCGCTGCGGCGCTGCTGGCCCCCTGGCTCGGGCTGCCGGATCCGGCCGGCGCTGCCGACTTCGCCGAACTGTCCGTGCCGCCCTCGCCGGCGCACTGGCTCGGCACCGACGATGTCGGACGCGACCTGTTGTCGCGCGTCATCTGGGGCACGCGCATCTCGCTGACCGTGGGGCTGGGCGCCACGCTGATCGGGCTGCTGGCCGGCGGCGCGCTGGGCCTGACGGCGGGCTATCTGCGCGGCCGCTACGAGCAGGCCGTGCTCTGGCTGCTCGACGTGATCCTTTCCTTCCCGCCGCTGGTGGCGGCATTGACGATCAGCGCCGTGCTCGGCCCGAGCCTGGCCAACGTCACCCTGGCCATTGCCTTCATCAAGGTCCCGGCCTTTGCCCGCGTGACCCGCGCCGCCACGCTGCTGCATGCGCAGCGCGAGTTCGTGCTGGCGGCCCACTCGCTGGGCGCATCGCACGGCGATGTGCTGCTGCGCGAGTTGCTGCCGAACGTGCTGCTCGCGATCCTTGGCTACGCGCTGACGAACGTGGCGGTGGCCATCGCCACCGAAGGCGCTCTGGCGTTCCTGGGCTTGAGCGTGCCGCCGCCCGCAGCCAGTTGGGGCGCGTTGATCGCGCAAGGGCGGCCCGTGCTCGCCGAGGCGCCGCATGTGGCGCTGATCCCGGCGCTGGTGATGTTCGTCACCGTCCTCACGCTCAACCTCATCGGCGACGCCTGGCACAGACGCTTCGATACCCGGGGAGCGGTGCTGTGAGCGCCGCCCGGCCGCCCGAAGGCGCTCACACCGCAGCCGCAGGCGAAGGTATCCCATCGAACGCCGCCCGGCCGCCCGAAGGCGCTCCAGCGAGCGCGCTGCTCGAAGTGCGCGACCTGGCGCTCTGGCTGCGCAGCGGCGACATGCCGGCGCCGCTGCTCGATGGCATCAGCTTTGACATCGCCGCCGGCCAGATGCTGGGCCTGGTCGGCGAGTCCGGCTGCGGCAAAACAGTGCTGTCGCGCACGCTGCTCGGGCTGCACCGGCCGGGCAGCGTGGCGCGGGTCGCAGGATCGATCCGCTTTGCCGGGCGCGAACTGGGCACTCTGGCCGAACGCGACTGGCGGGCGCTGCGCGGCGTCGGCATCGCGATGGTGTTTCAAGACCCGATGACCGCGCTCAACCCGGTGCTGACGGTAGGCACGCAGATCGGGTATGCGCTGACCTGCCGGCTGGGCCTGTCGCGCGCCCAGGCGCGGCGCCGCACGCTCGAACTGCTCGAGCAGGTCGGCATGCCGGACCCGGCGCGGCGCGCGCACCAGTACCCGGTGCAGTTGTCCGGCGGCCTGCGCCAGCGCGTGGTCATCGCGCTGGCGCTCAGTGGCAACCCGCAACTGCTGATCGCCGACGAGCCGACCACGGCGCTCGACGTCACCGTGCAGGCGCAGGTGCTCGATCTGCTCGACGGCCTGCGCCGCGAACGCCGCATGGCGGTGCTGCTGATCAGCCACAACCTGGCCGTGGTGGCCGCCCATGCCGACCGCGTCGCGGTGATGTATGCCGGCCGCATCGCCGAAATCGGGCCCAGCGCAGCCCTGTTCGCCGCGCCGCGCATGCGCTACAGCGCTGCGCTGCTGCGCGCATTGCCGCGTTTGCACGACGATCGCCAAGCCCGGCTGCAAAGCATCGACGGCAGGCCGCCGGACTGGCGCGCGCTCCCGGCCGGCTGCCGCTTTGCGCCGCGCTGCCCCCAGGCCGACGCCCGCTGCGCCGCCGAACCGCCGCCGCTGTCCGGCGATTTGCAAACCCCGCACCGCTTCGCCTGCTGGCATCCCGCGCCAGCCGGGCCGGCGCTGCCGCAGGCTGCGCGATGAAGGCCGCCGCATTGCTGCAAGCCAAGGACGTGCAGGTCGACTTCACCGTGCGCGGGCGGCGCCTGCAGGCCGTCGCCGGCGTCACGCTGTGCCTGGCCCCTGCAGAAGCACTGGGCCTGGTCGGCGAGTCCGGCTGCGGCAAATCCACCTTTGGCCGCGCGCTGGTGCGCCTGGTGCAGCCCACGGCCGGCACCGTCTGTTTCGACGGCATCGATGTCACGCGGCTGGACATGGCGCGCCTGCGCATATTGCGGCGCCGTATGCCGATCGTGTTCCAGGACCCGATCTCTTCGCTCAACCCGCGGCGCAGCATAGGCCAGACCATCGCCGAGCCGATGCGCTACGCCGGCCTGCGCGACCCCGCTGCGCAGGCGCGCCAAACGCAGGCGTTGCTCGAGCGCGTCGGGCTCGATCCCGCGTTGGCGGCGCGCCAGCCACACCAACTGTCAGGCGGCCAGTGCCAGCGGGTGTCGATCGCGCGGGCGCTGGCCGCCGGGCCGCAATTGCTGATCTGCGACGAAGCCGTGTCGGCGCTCGATGTCTCGGTGCAGGCACAGATCGTCAACCTGCTGCAAGACCTGCGGCGCGCCCGCGCTCTGGCGCTGCTGTTCATCTCGCACGACCTGGCCGTCGTGCGCCGCATCGCCGACCGGGTGGCGGTGATGTACCTGGGCCGGCTGTGCGAGGTGGCCGATGTGGAGCGCTTTTTCGCCGCGCCCGCCCACCCCTACAGCCAGGCGCTGCTGTCTGCGGTGCCAGACATGGACGGCAAGCGCCAACCTGCGCGCATCACGCTGCACGGCGAACTGCCGTCGCCGCTGGCGCCCCCGAGCGGCTGCCGTTTTCGTACCCGCTGCCCGCGTGCGCAAGCACGCTGCGCGGCCGAGGCGCCGCTGCTGCGCGAGATCGCGCCCGGCAGCAGCGTTGCGTGCCACTTTCCGGACGAGCCTGCACCATGAACCAGCACCCGGCTGCATCGCTGACCCGGCCGCGCAACGCCGTGGTCATTTTGCTCGACAGCCTGAACCGCCACCTGCTGGGCGCCTATGGCGCCACCGAGTTCGAGACCCCGCAGATCGACCGCTTTTGCGCCAGCGCCCTGCGCTTTGACCGGCACTATGCCGGCTCGCTGCCGTGCATGCCGGCGCGCCACGATATCTTGTGCGGTGCGCTGGACTTTCTCTGGCGTCCCTGGGGATCGATCGAAGTCTGGGAGGACGCGATCACCTACTGGCTGCGCAACGCCGGCGTCGTCACCCAACTGATCTCGGACCACCCGCACCTGTTCGAGAGCGGCGGCGAAAACTACCACGCCGACTTTCAGGGCTGGGACTATCTGCGCGGCCACGAAAGCGACCCGTGGAAAACGGCGCAAAGCGAGTGCGCCATCGGCGCCCCGCTGCACCAGGTGCTGCCCGGCCCCTTCCCGCACGAGTACGACACCAATCGCACCTGGTTCAAGCGCGAAGAAGACTTTCCCGGCCCGCAGACCATGGCCAGCGCCGCGCGCTGGATCGACGAGAACGCCGGACGGCATCAGCGTTTCTTCCTGATGATCGACGAGTTCGATCCGCACGAACCCTTCGACACGCCACAGCCCTGGGCCTGCCGGTACCGGCAGGCCCAGGGGGCCGATGAGCACCAGCCGCTGCTGGTATGGCCGCCCTACGCGGTGGATGCGATCGAGCGCGGCGTGCTCACGGCCGCCCAGGCGCAGGAACTGCGCAACAACTACGGCGCCAAGCTGTCGATGATCGACCATTGGCTGGGCCGGGTGCTCGACGCGATCGAGCGCAATCGGCTGGCCGCCGACACCGCCGTGATCCTGTGCACCGACCACGGCCACTACCTCGGCGAGCGCGACATCTTCGGCAAACCGGGCGTGCCGCTGTACCAGCCGATGGCCCATATCCCGCTGATGATCCGCTGGCCCGGCATGGCGCCGGGCCGCCGCGACATGCTGACAACGAGCGTGGACATCCACGCCACCATTGCCGACATCTTCGGCGTGTCGGCCGCGCACCGCACGCATGGGCGCTCGCTGCTGCCCGCCATCGCCGACCCGGGCCAGCAGGTGCGCGAGCATTTGCTGGCCGGCGTCTGGGGCCGCGAGGTGCATTACATCGACCGCAGCCACAAATACGTTCGCGCCCCGGCGCAGGCCAACGCGCCGCTATCGATGTGGTCCAACCGCTGGTCGACGATGCCGCAGCACCATGTGCCGGGCCGGCGTCTGCTGCCGCCCGACCGCCGCGCGCGCATCGACTTCATGCCCGGCAGCCAGGTGCCGGTGCTGCGCCAGCCCTTCGTCGAGGGCGACCTGCTGCCGCTATGGGCGCGGAACCTGCGGTTCAGCGGCAACCACCTGTGGAACCTCGACGCCGACCCCCGCGAGCAGACCGATCTGGCCGGCAGCGCGCTGGAGGCCGAGTACGCGCACAAATTGCACGCCGCGCTGCGGGCCATCGAGGCGCCGGATGACCAGGCCATCCGGCTCGGGCTTGGGGTTTGATACGGCCCCAAGCAGCACCGGCACCGGCGGGCAGGCACGAGCCATTGCCGTGCTGGCGCACCGCAGCAGATGGCTGCCCGGAATTCCCGGGGCTTTTCTCGCGCCATCTCGCGCCATCTCGCGGCACCCGGTTCCGACAGTGCCCAGACAGCGCCCATCGTCGCGTAGTCCTGGCCCTGGTCGGTGTGCGCCTGACCTTTGGCCCACACAACAGCGCATCGAGCAGTCGAATCCGCCGAGCCAGTATCTGCCGAGCCAGTCCATGGGTGGCGGCAGCGGCGGCCTTGGGCTGGTCCGTGCGAACACCTATTCCGCGCAAGCAAGCGCCCGGTGCCGATGGATGACTGCATGACTGCGCGCACACCGCGTTGGACGAGGCTCGGCCCGGCGGCATTTTCAGCGGCGATGCACAATGCCGGAGCCAGGCCGTCGAACCTCGATGCGGCCCCGCCCCCGGGCCGCACCGGCTGGCACGGCGCCCGACCCTCCATTGCCAGCCCCCAAGCACTGTCCCGTCATGAACAAAAACCTGTGGCTGCTGGCTTTGTGCCAAGGCTTTTACCTGACCAACAGCATCGTCTTCATTGCCGTCAACGGCTTGGTGGGGCTGGCGCTGGCGCCCTTTGGCTGGATGGCCACGCTGCCGGTGATGGGCTATGTGGTTGGCGGCGCATTGTCGACCGCGCTGGTGGCGCGCAGCCAGAGGCAATGGGGGCGCAAGCGGGCATTCCAGATCGGGCTGGCCGTGGCGGCGGCATCGGCAGCGCTGTGCGCCTGGGCCGCTTTCAGCGCCAACTTCTGGCTGCTGTGCACGGCCACCGTGGTGGCGGGTTATTACGTCGCCAACAGCTCGCTGTACCGCTTTGCCGCCGCCGAACTGGCCGCCACCGCCTACCGCGAAAAAGCCGTGTCGCTGGTGTTGGCCGGCGGTCTGCTGGGTGCGGTGATCGGCCCCAACCTGGCCAACGCCACACGCACGCTGTTTCCGGTGCCGTTTGCCGGCTGCTACATCGCATTGATAGGCGTGGCGCTGTTGTCGATGCTGTGCATGAACGCGATCCGCTTCGAGGCCCCGCCCGTGGTGCTCGATGCCGCCGGGCAGCCCGCCCGGGGCCGGCCACTGGCCGAACTGATGCGCCAGCCCGCCTTTGTCGTCGCCATCCTGGGGGCGGCACTGGGTTATGGCGTGATGAACCTGCTGATGACGGCGACCCCGCTGGCCATGAAGATTTGCAGCTTTGATTTCAACGCCACCGCGCAGGTGCTGCAATGGCATGTGATCGGCATGTTTGCGCCCGGCTTTGTCACCGGCCACCTGATCAAGCGCTTTGGCGTGCTGTCCATCATGGGCGCGGGCGTGCTGCTCAATGCCGGCTGCGTGGCCATTGCGCTGGCGGGGGTGGCGCTGCAGCACTTCGGCATTGCGCTGTTCCTGCTTGGAATGGGCTGGAACTTCCTGTTCACCGGCGCCACCACCTTGGCGATGACGGCCTACCGCCCCGAAGAAAAAGACCGTGCCCAGGCGATCGTCAATTTCTGCGTGTTTGCCACGCTGGCGCTGAGCTCGTTTTCCTCCGGTGTGCTGGTCACCACGCAGGGCTGGACCTTGCTCAACGCCGGATCGCTGGCGCCGATCGCAGTCACCGGAATGGCACTGGCCTGGCTGGCGGCCAAGCGGCGGGCGATTGCGTGACACCGGCGATTCGGGCGCCATCGGAGCAGGTGTGGAATTGAGCGTCCCCGAGCCTGTGCGCCGTGAATATGTATGCACGCTGGTTTCATGGGTCGCGGGCGGCTTTCTGGCGCGAACCGGGGGACGGTGGGCCTGGGGGTAAAAACCAACGGGCCGGACATGCAACGCATGGATCGACTTTGCGGCGGGCGTCAGGTTTTGTCGTGAGCTGCTGGCGCAGGGGGCTAGTGTCGCGTCACGGATCAGATGTCGTAGGCTGCGCGCAGCCATCGGAGCGCAGCGCAAGGCGCATTGCGCCGCCAATACCGAGCGTATTGGCAAGCGATGCAACGCCGCGATGCGCTTCGATGGCCAGCGCAGACCGACAGATGATCGGTGACGCGACACTAGTGTATGACGCCATGGCCTCGGCGGCATGGAAAAGAAGGGCCTGCGCCCTCCTTATCCTCCTTTGGATTGGCGCGCCGCTCACCACAATGGCCAGACATACAGCGTCATGCCGCCGCCATGCCATCCAGCCAGGAAAAAAGCCTGCCCGCGTCCGGGCGCAAGCTGCAAAAAGCACGCGCAGACGGCCAGGGTGCGCGCTCGCGCGAGCTCTTGCATCTGGCCATTTTGGGTGCGGGGAGCGCCGGCATGTGGCTGCTGGCGCCGCAGTGGCTCGATCGCATGCAGTTGGCGCTGAGCCGGCAGTTGGCGTTTGACGCTGCCGCCATCGCGGCGCCCGGCACCATGCTCGACCGGCTGCGGGATATGGTGCTGCCGGGCCTGGTGGCGGGCACCGGGTTTGCCGTTCTCACCGGCGTTGCGGCGCTGGTCGGCGCACTGGGCGCCGGCGGCTGGATCCTGAGCACCCGGCCGATACAGCCCCGGTTCAGTCGGCTCGATCCGGTCGCCGGTCTGACCCATCTTTTCTCCCGTCAGCAGATGGCCAATGTGCTCAAGATGGTGTTGATGACGGGGGTGCTGGGCGTGGTGGCCTGGCAATTTCTCGCCGGCAGCATGGCCACGGTGGCGATGCTGGTGCTGCAACCCTCGCCGCGCGCGCTGGGCCTGCTGGTCGACTGGCTGGGCGCGGGCCTGGGTTGGCTGCTGTTGGTGCTGTTGCTGGCGGCGCTGGTCGATGTGCCGATGCAGGCCTGGTTCTTCAAGGCGCGTCTGAGGATGTCGCACCAGGAAGTCCGGCAGGAGCACCAGGAGTCGGACGGCAATCCCCACACCAAGGGCCGCATCCGCCAGCGCCAGCGCGACCTGGCCGAGCGGGCCAGCGTCGGCGCCGTGCCCCGGGCCGACTTTGTGGTGATGAACCCGGCCCACTATGCGGTGGCGCTCAGGTATGACGAAAAGACCATGGGCGCGCCGCAGGTCATCGCGCGCGGCACCGATCTGCTGGCCTTCAGGATCCGCGATCTGGCCCGCGAGCATGGCGTCCCGGTGTTGCAGTCGCCCCGGCTGGCGCGTGCGCTCTACGCCCATGCCGCGCTCGATCAGGCGATTCCGGCCCCGCTGTACGCGGCCGTGGCCCAGGTGCTGGCCCATGTCTATCGCCTCAAGGCCGCCTTGCGGGGCGAGGGCCTGATGCCCGGGCATCTGGCCGAGCCGGATGTTCCGCCGGAGCTCGATCCGCTGAACCCGCCCCGGCACACTCCCGCGCCAGGGGTTGCCGTATGAGCCGCATCACCGAATCGCTGCTGCGATGGCAGCACTGGGCGCGCGCCAACACCGGCGCCCTGGCCGGCTTGACGGCGCCGCTGCTGGTGGTCGCGATCCTGGCGCTGATGGTGCTGCCCATTCCGGCCTGGATGCTCGATGCGTTTTTCACGCTGAACATCGCCGTGGCGCTGATGGTGATGATGGTGGCGGCGTATATGCTGCGCCCGCTGGATTTCGCGGCTTTTCCGTCGGTGCTGCTGCTGACTACGCTGATGCGTTTGTCGCTGAATGTGGCCTCGACCCGCGTGGTGCTGCTCGAAGGCCATACCGGCCCGGGGGCTGCGGGGGCGGTGATCGAGGCTTTCGGGCATTTTTTGATTGGCGGCCACTTTACCGTGGGGCTGATCGTGTTCGCCATCCTGGTGGTGATCAATTTCGTGGTCGTGACCAAGGGGGCCGAGCGAATCGCCGAAGTCTCGGCCCGGTTCACGCTGGACGCGATGCCCGGCAAGCAGATGGCCGTCGACGCCGATCTCAATACCGGCCTGATCGATGACAAGGAGGCCAAGCGCCGGCGCGCCGAAGTGGCCGAGGAGGCGAACTTTTTCGGCGCGATGGATGGCGCCTCCAAGTTCGTGCGCGGCGATGCCGTGGCCGGCATATTGATCTTGCTGATCAATATCGTCGGGGGCTTCGCCATTGGCGTGCTGGAGCATGGCCTGTCGGCCCGGCAGGCCGCCGACAGCTACATTTTGCTGGCCATCGGCGATGCGCTGGTGGCGCAGATTCCCGGTCTGTTGATTTCGATGGCCGCTGCGATGGTGATCGCGCGCGTCGGCAAGGACCATGACATGGGCCGCCAGATCGTCCAGCAGTTGTTCATGTCGCCGCGCGTGCTGGGGGTGAGCGCAGGCGTTTTGCTGCTGCTCGGTGTGATCCCCGGCATGCCGCACATGGTCTTTCTGATCCTGGGCGGGCTGCTGGGCTACGGCGCCTGGCTGATGCACCAGCGCCAGAAGGTGCCGCCGGACTATGCGGCGCCGCCTCCGGCCAGCGATGGCGAGGCCAGTTGGGACGACCTGCAGCCGGTGGACCTGCTGGGCCTGGAACTGGGCTACCGCCTGATCAGCCTGGTCGACAAGAGCCGCCAGGGCGACCTGCTCACGCGCATCAAGGGCGTGCGCCGCAAGTTTGCGCAGGAAGTGGGTTTCCTGCCGCCGGCCGTGCATGTGCGCGACAACCTGGAGCTCAAGCCCGGCGGCTACCGCATCACGCTGCGCGACGTGATCGTGGGCGAAGGCGAGGCTTTCCCCGGCCTGTTCCTGGCGATCAACCCCGGCGGCATCAGCACCCCGCTGATCGGCACGCCCACCACCGACCCGGCCTTTGGCCTGCCCGCGCATTGGATCGATGCGCAGCACAGGGAAGCCGCGCAAATGGCCGGTTTTACCGTGGTGGACTGCGCCACCGTGATGGCCACCCATTTGTCGCACTTGATGCAGGTGCAGGCGGCCCGGCTGCTCAGCCGCACGGAGACCCAGCAGTTGGTCGAGCATGTGGCCAAGCTGGCACCGCGGCTCATCGAGGAAGTGGTGCCGAAAATGGTCCCGATCGCCGCGTTCCAGAAAGTGCTTGCGCTGCTGCTGCAAGAGGCGGTGCATATCCGTGACATCCGCACCATCGTCGAGACCCTGGCCGAACATGCCGGCAGCGTCTCCGACCCGGTCGAGTTGGCCCGGCGCGTGCGCATTGCGCTCGCGCCGGCCATCGTGCAGCAGATCTACGGCCCGGCCCGCGAGCTCGATGTCATCGCCATCGAACCCGGCCTGGAGCGTCTGTTGGTCCAGGCCCTGGGCAATGCCAACGGCACCGGCCCGGCGCTGGACCCCGGCGTGGCCGATCTGCTCACGCACAAGGCGGCCGAGGTGGCCCTGCAGCAAGAGGAAAAGGGCCTGCCCGCCTGCCTGCTGGTGCCCGACCAGATCCGCAGCGCCATCGCCCGCCTGCTGCGCCGTGCCGCGCCCCGGTTGCAGGTGCTCGCGCACAGTGAGATTCCGGAGACCCACAGCATCCGCATCGGGCCTATCCTGCAAGGGGCAGCCGCATGAACATCCAACGCTTTCACGCATCCACCTCCCGGGAGGCCCTGGCGAAAGCGCGCATGGCCTTCGGCGACGGCACCCTGATCTTGTCCAACCGTCCCACGGCCCAGGGCGTCGAAGTGCTGGCCACGGCCGAAAGCCTGCTGTCGGCGCTCGATGCCACTGCGGCCAGCCCCCCACCCCCTCCACCGGCCCCACCCGCCCCACCCGCCCCACCCCGCCCAGGTCGCCCGGAGCGCAATCCGGTGGCGCAAGACACCGAACAACTGGCGATGAGCACCCTGTCGTTTCAGGATTACGTGCGCGAGCGCATGTTGCGCCGCCGCCATGAGGCCGCACTGCAGAGTCCCGCGCCAGCGCCCCCGGCAACGCCGACCCCGTCAGGACAGCGCCGCGAACCGGCGCCTACGCCGATACCGGCGGCGTCCGGGCCCATGCCCGCGCCGGCGTTCGAACCGATGCCGGCGTCCGCCGTGGCACACCCCAACCCGCCCGGCGTGGCGCAGCAACTGCATGCGATGCAGGCGCTGATCGAAGACCGCCTGGACACGCTGGCCTGGCTGGGGCAGGCGCGCCAGCACCCGATACAGTCGCAGCTGATGCTCAAGCTGATCCGCGCCGCCTACTCGCCCACGCTGGCCCGCGCACTGCTCGAACGCATGCCGCCCGACCTGTCGGCCGCCGCCTCGGTGCGCTGGCTGCTGCAGGCGCTGGCACACAACCTGCGCACCGATCTGGCCGCACCCCCGCTGTACGAGCAAGGCGGCATCTACGCGCTGCTCGGAGCCACCGGCGTGGGCAAGACCACCACCATCGCCAAACTGGCCGCGCTGTGCGCCCGCAGCCACGGCGCCGACAGCGTGGGCCTGATCACGATGGACGGCTACCGCCCGGGCGCGCATGAGCAGTTGCGCAGCCATGGCCGCATGCTGGGCATCGTCGCCCATCTGGCCCATGACCGCGCCGCGCTGCACGACCTGCTGGGCCTGTTTTGCGGCAAGAAGCTGGTGCTGATCGACACCCCCGGTCTGCCCCCCCGCGACCCCCGCAAACGCGAACTGACCGATCTGCGCGATCTGCCCCAGGTCAACCGCTTGCTGGTGCTCAACGCCGGCTGCCACGGGGATACGCTCGACGAGATGCTCGGCGCCTACGAGAGCGGCGCTGGCGCTGGCCCGCCGCAGGCGCTGCAAGCCATCCTGTCCAAACTGGACGAAGCGGCCAAGCCAGGCCCGGCGATCGATGCGCTGATCCGCCACCGGGTGCTGCTGCGCGGCCTGACCCAGGGCCAGCGCGTTCCCGAAGACTGGCAGCGCGCCGATGCGCAGCAACTGGTCAGCGCATCGATGCGGGCCCCGGCCCCATCGGCCTTCGACCCCAAGGCCAGCGAGTTGAACTTCTTCTTCTCGCCAACGCCTGCGCATGGTGTCTGGCACCACTGATCCGATGTACACCGCCAAAGGCCAGCTCGACCGCGATGCGCTGCTGCGCCAGCATGTCCCGCTGGTGCGCAAGATCGCGCACCACATGATCGCCAAACTGCCCGCCAATGTGGAGCTCGATGACCTGATACAGGTCGGCATGATGGGCCTGGCCGACGCCCTGTCGCGCTACCAGGTGGCCCAGGGCGTGCAATTCGAGACCTTTGCCAGCCAGCGCATCCGCGGCGCCATGCTCGACCAATTGCGCGAGGGCGACTGGATGTCGCGCAGTGCGCGCAAGAGCCAAAAAGAGATCGAGCAGGCCGTGCACAGGCTGGAGCAAAGACTGGGCCGCAGCCCGCTGGAGTCGGAGATCGCCAGCGAGATGGGCCTGCACCTGGCCAGCTACCAGAGCCTGCTGGGCAAGGTTCGCGGCACCCAACTGGTGTACCTGGAGGACATGGGACAGGGCCGTGACGAGCGCGAAGCGGAAGACGGATTTCTGGAGCGCCACATCGTCGACAGCGCCGCCGACCCGGTCGAACTGCTGCGCGACCAGCGCCTCAAGACCTCGCTGGTGGCCGCCATCCAAAGCCTGCCAGAGCGCGAGCAGCACATCATGGGCATGTACTACGAGCACGACATGAACCTCAAGGAAATCGCCGCCGTGCTCGGCATCACCGAATCGCGGGTGTGCCAACTGCACAGCCAGTCGATAGTCCGGCTGCGGGCCAAGATGCGCGCGCATTAGACGCTGTACGCAAACCGCCCCGAGCCGCCCCGAGCGCTTGATACCCATGCGTTTGTGGCTACAAAATAAGTAGCGCACGGAAGTCATTCACATTGGTGTACGTGGGGCCGGTCAGCAGCAGGTCGTCGAGCTTGGCAAAAAACCCCCAGGCGTCGTTGCGCGCCAGATGCTCGGCGCAGCGCAGACCCTGGGCCTCGGCCCTGGCCAGGGTGTTGGGGTCGACAAAAACCCCGGCGTTGTCTTCACTGCCATCGATACCGTCGGTATCGGCCGCCAAGGCCCACACGCCGCCCTGGCCTTGCAGCGCCTGCGCCAAGCCCAGGCAAAACTCCCCGGCCCTGCCGCCCCGCCCCGCCGGCACGCCGGGCGCGCGCGGGCGCACCGTGACGGAGGTCTCGCCCCCCGACAAAATCACGCAGGGCCTGGCAAACGGCTGCCCGCGCCGCGCCACCGAGCGCGCCAAGGCCGCATGCACCCGGCCCACCTCGCGCGCCTCGCCCTCGATCTCGTCGGACAACAGATGGGCCGCCAGCCCTGCCGCGCGCGCCGCTTCGGCCGCCGCCGCCAGCGCTTGCCAGGGCGTGGCGATCAAGTGCACGGCATGGCCCGCAAAACGGGGGTCGCCGGGCTTGGGCGTTTCCAGCATCCCGGCCTGCAATGCAGCCCCGATGCCGGCGGGCAGATCGATGCCGTAGCGCACCAGAAGCGCCAGCGTCTCGGCACAACTGCTGGCATCGGGCACGGTCGGGCCGCTGGCGATGACCGAGACATCGTCGCCCGGCACATCGCTGATGCCCAGCGTCACCACCCGCGCGGGCAGACAGGCCGCCGCCAGCCGTCCGCCCTTGATGCGCGACAAATGCTTGCGCACACAGTTCATCGCGCCAATAGGGGCCCCGCTGTCCAGCAGCGCGCGGTTGATGCGCTGCTTGTCCGCCAGCGTCAAACCGTCGCAGGGCAAGCTCAGCAATGCCGAGCCCCCGCCGGAGATCAGGCACAGCACCAAGTCATCTGCGGTCAGTCCCCGGGTCAGATCGAGAATGCGCTGCGCCGCCGCCAAGCCCGCCGCATCGGGCACCGGGTGCGCGGCCTGGACCACGTCGATGCGCTGCGGCAGGCCCGCAGGCCGGGGCGGGACATGCCCATAGCGCGTGATCACCAGACCGGACAAGGGCGCATCGGCAGGCCACAGCGCCTCCAGCGCCTGCGCCATCGCGCCGCCGGCCTTGCCCGCCCCCAGCACCAGGGTGCGCCCCTTGGGCGGCGGCGGCAGCCATGCGCGCATGCCATGCAAGGGTTGCGCGCTGCGCACGGCGGCATCGAACAGGGCGCGCAGGAAGGCGCGCGGTCGGCAGCGGAAATCCGGCAACGCGGTGGCGGACGACGCGCCGGACGATGTGGCGTCCGGCGCTGCGGCCGGGGCAGACAGGCTGGGGTGCATGGCGTCATTGTGCTGCAATGCCCGCCCGGGGCTGGCGCCCTGCGCAGAGCGCTCCAGCAGGCACGATGCCAGAATCGGGCCATGCAGTTTTTCAAAGACCTGAGCCTCTCGACCGCCGTCGCCGGGTTCGTTGCGGTGTTGGTGGGCTTTACCAGTTCGGTGGCCATCGTGTTCCAGGCCGCGCAGGCGTTTGGTGCCACGCCGGCCCAGATCAGTTCCTGGGTGTGGGCGCTGGGCCTGGGCTCGGGACTGTGCTCGCTGGTGCCTTCGCTGATACTGCGCCAGCCCGTCATGGTGGCCTGGTCGACACCGGGCGCCGCCGTGCTGGCAACGGCCGGGCTGGCGGGGGGCTTCGACATGGCGCAAGCCGTTGGCGCCTTCATGGCGAGCGCGGTGCTCATTACGCTGGCGGGCATCACCGGCTGGTTCGAGCGCGTGATGAACCGCATCCCGATGGAAATCGCCACCGCGCTGCTGGCCGGCGTGCTGGCCCGGTTCGGCCTGCAAGCGTTTGTCGCCGCCCAGACGGCGCTGCCGCTGGTGCTCCTGATGCTGCTGGTGTATCTGCTCAGCCGCCGGCTGGCTGCGCGCTATGCCGTGGTCATCACGCTGGCCGTGGCCGTGGTGTATGCGGCCTCCCAAGGCCGGATGGCCTGGTCGGCCGTGACGCTGGAACTGGCGCAGCCGATCTTCACCGCACCCCGGTTCAGTGTCGCCGCCATCGTCAGCCTGGCGATCCCGCTGTTTGTCGTCACCATGGCCTCGCAGAACCTGCCCGGCGTGGCGGTGATCCGTGCCACCGGCTACGACCTGCCCGTATCCCGGCTCATCACGCTCACCGGGTTGGCCACCTTGGCGCTGGCGCCCTTCGGGGCCTTTGCGCTGAACTTCAGTGCCATCACGGCAGCCATGTGCATGGGCGCCGAAGCGCATCGGGACCGCAGCCGGCGCTACACGGCCGCCGTATCGTGCGGCGCGCTCTATGTGATGATCGGGCTCTTTGGTGCGGTGATCACCGGACTGCTGACCGCGTTTCCCAAAGAACTGGTGGTGGCCATCGCCGGCTTGGCGCTGCTGGGAACCATAGCCAACGGCCTGGCAACCGCATTGCGCGATGAGACCCACCGCGAAGCGGCACTCATCACCTTTCTGGTGACACTCAGCGGGGTGGTCATCGTCGGCGTGGGGTCTGCATTCTGGGGCGTGGTCTGCGGCAGCATTGCGCTGTTTGTGCAACAGTACAGGCGTTCGCAGG
Organism: Verminephrobacter eiseniae EF01-2; assembly: GCF_000015565.1. Classification (NCBI taxonomy): domain Bacteria; kingdom Pseudomonadati; phylum Pseudomonadota; class Betaproteobacteria; order Burkholderiales; family Comamonadaceae; genus Verminephrobacter; species Verminephrobacter eiseniae. The sequence continues at coordinate 1,033,571 of NC_008786.1, read as the reverse complement.
CCGAAGACACTTGAGTCGCACACCCTTCTGATCTGACACCATGGAACTGCTCTTCATTGCCGACCCTCTGCACAGCTTCAAGATCTACAAGGACACCACGTTCGCGATGATGCGCGAAGCGCAGCGGCGTGGCCACACCCTGACAGTGAGCGAACCGCAGCACATCATGTGGCAACGCGGCAGCAAAGTAAGCGCCCGGGTGCAGGACATCCGCCTGACCGGCGACCCAACCCACTGGTACGACGCCCCGGCGCAGCATAGCGCCTGGCTGGCAGACTTTGATGCGGTGCTCATGCGCAAAGACCCGCCCTTCGACAGCGAGTACTTCTACGCCACCCACCTGCTGGAACAGGCCGAACGTGAAGGAGCCAGGGTATTCAACAAACCCCGGGCCTTGCGCGACCACCCGGAAAAGCTGGCGATCATGGAATTTCCCCAGTTCATAGGCCCCACGCTGGTGACGCGCGATGCGGGGGACATCCAGCGTTTTCATGCACAGCACCAAGACATCATTCTCAAGCCACTCGATGGCATGGGCGGCATGGGCATCTTCCGCGTAGGGCCGGATGGCCTGAACCTGGGCAGCATTACCGAAACCTTGAATCGCCACGGCGCCCGGAGCGTGATGGTGCAAAAGTTCTTGCCAGAAATCGTCGAAGGGGACAAACGCGTACTCATCATTGGCGGCAAACCGGTACCCTTTTGCCTGGCGCGCATTCCCCAAGGCCGTGAAGTGCGGGGCAACCTGGCCACAGGCGGAAAAGGCGTCGCCCGCCCCTTGTCAGCACGGGACCGGGAAATCGCAGCCGCGCTGGGCCCGGTGCTGCAACAGCGAGGTCTGTTGCTGGCGGGGGTGGATGTGATCGGTGACTGCGTGACCGAAATCAATGTCACCAGCCCGACCTGCTTTCAGGAAATACAAGAACAGACAGGGTGCGACGTTGCGAGCCTGTTCATCGATGCCCTGGAGGCGGCGGTGGCGACGCATAGCGGCTGAATTTTCCGGATGTGCCGGGCGATCTTCCCCTGCCTGAGCACACCATGCAAGACGACACTTGGCGATCGGATCGATTTGACTCTTTTGTTTGTGATGGAGTCGATCCAGAAAGTGGGAAGCACGTCATTCCGGAAAGAGCGGAATGGGAAACAGATATTGGATAATCTGATCGAAAGAAAATGATGTCAACTCGATTCATCTCGTCATTCGTGGAACCAGTAATTCATGAAAAAGGTTGATCTACTGCTGGGCATATTTGTTACCGGGATATGGGGAGCTAATTTTTCTGTAATAAAACTTGGATTGGGGGCTTTGGATCCTTTTTTGCTGACATCACTTCGGTTTACGTTCTGTTTTCTGCCACTTATTTTCTTTGTCAAGAAACCGGATGTCCGATTGTCCATCATCGCGCTGTATGGGCTTCTGTTCGGCGTTGGCTTATGGGGCATCGTCAATTTGGGGATATATCTGGGTCTCTCCGCCGGTATCGCGTCCTTGATTCTGCAGTTCAGCGCCTTCTTTACGATCATTTTTGCGACTTTCATTTTTGGCGAAAGAATTTCCAAATCCCAGATTGCCGGTATGAGCGTGGCATTTGCAGGACTCATCTCCATACTTGCCGTTACTGACGGAAGCGTATCGACGATGGGGGCGGCGTTGGTCATTTTTGGCGCCATATGCTGGAGCGGTTGTAATATCATTGTCAGAAAAAATAAGCCAGCCAATATGCTGGCCTTCATCGTTTGGTCGAGTTTGTTCTCTGCGATGCCCCTGTTTTTGATTACTTTCTTGGTGAAAGGCCTCGAGCCATTTCATGGACTACTTCAGGCATTGAACGGCATGGCGGTATTCTCCATTATGTTTCAGTCGTATATAACCACGATATTTGGATATTGGATCTGGAACTCGCTGATGAAAAAATATCCCGCGTCTTCTGTTGCGCCACTATCACTTTTCGTTCCGGTTTCCGGCTTGATTACATCATGGCTCGTATTCGATGAACGGATTGCGTTCGGAAAGATCATTGCTGCGATTCTGATTTTGTCCGGAATGGCAATTTTTATTTATGCAAAATCAATTGAGCAATATTTTGGCGACCGCATTGCGCGACGAGACCCACCGCGAAGTGGCGCTCCCTGAGCTGACACCATGGAACTGCTCTTCATTGCCGGCCCTCTGCACAGCTTCAGGATCTACGGGGACACCATATTCGCGATGACGTGCGCAGCGTAGCGGCATGGCCACACCCTGACAGTGAGCGAACCGCAGCACATCATGCGGCAACGCGGCAGCAAAGTAAGCGCCCGGGTGCAGGACATCCGCCTGACCGGCGACCCAACCCACTGATCGCCACGACGCCCGGAGCGTGGTGGTGCAAAAGTTCTCGCCAGAAATCGTCGAAGGGGGCAAACGCGTACTCATCATTGGCGGCAAACCGGTACCCTTTTGCCTGGCACGCATTCCCCAAGGCCGTGAAGTGCGGGGCAACCTGGCCACAGGCGGAAAAGGCGTCGCCCGCCCATTGTCATCACGGGACCGGGAAATCGCAGCCGCGCTGGGCCTGGTGCTGCAACGGCGCGGGCTGTTGCTGGCGGGGTTGGATGTGTGATCGGCGACTGCGTGACCGGAATCAATGTCACCAGCCCGACCTGCTTTCAGGAGATACAAGAACAGACGGAAGAACAGACGGGGTGCGACGTTGCGGGCCTGTTCATCGATGCTGGAGGCGGCGGTGGCGACGCATAGCGGCTGAATTCTTCGGCTGTGCCGGGCGATCTTCCCCTGCCTGAGCACAAGCCATGCTACAGTTGCCGCCCCTGCCAGAAGCCCGGGCAAGCCGGGCCGGCGCGTGATCGAGTGCCAGGAAAGGGCCGAGGAGAGGGGAGTCTGGAAAAAAAGTGGGAGGCGGGCTGGTTTTCGCAAGAAAGCTGTGCTAAAGTAGCGGGCTTGGCTGATCGTAGCCGGTGGCGAGCGGGGATGAAGTAGCGATCTTTAACAAAACACAGCCGATAAGCGTGGGCGTTCGAAGGCGAGTGCTGAGTCCTGGGCGGGAGCAAGCCTGGGGCAGTGCTGTGACAGACGAACGCTCGGAAAGAGCCGGAAAGCCCTGGGCGGAACAAGCCTGGGGAATTCGGCAAGAAAACCGAGCTCAAGCAAAAGAGATCGAACTGAAGAGTTTGATCCTGGCTCAGATTGAACGCTGGCGGCATGCCTTACACATGCAAGTCGAACGGTAGCAGGCCTTAGGGCGCTGACGAGTGGCGAACGGGTGAGTAAGACATCGGAACGTGCCCGATCGAGGGGGATAACGGAGCGAAAGCTCTGCTAATACCGCATAAGATCCGAGGATGAAAGCAGGGGACCGAAAGGCCTTGCGCGGACGGAGCGGCCGATGGCAGATTAGGTAGTTGGTGGGATAAAAGCCTACCAAGCCGACGATCTGTAGCTGGTCTGAGAGGACGACCAGCCACACTGGGACTGAGACACGGCCCAGACTCCTACGGGAGGCAGCAGTGGGGAATTTTGGACAATGGGCGCAAGCCTGATCCAGCCATGCCGCGTGCAGGATGAAGGCCCTCGGGTTGTAAACTGCTTTTGTACGGAACGAAAAGGCCCTGGTGAACAACCGGGGTTGCTGACGGTACCGTAAGAATAAGCACCGGCTAACTACGTGCCAGCAGCCGCGGTAATACGTAGGGTGCGAGCGTTAATCGGAATTACTGGGCGTAAAGCGTGCGCAGGCGGACATGCAAGACAGATGTGAAATCCCCGGGCTCAACCTGGGAACTGCATATGTGACTGCATGACTGGAGTACGGCAGAGGGGGATGGAATTCCGCGTGTAGCAGTGAAATGCGTAGATATGCGGAGGAACACCGATGGCGAAGGCAATCCCCTGGGCCAGTACTGACGCTCATGCACGAAAGCGTGGGGAGCAAACAGGATTAGATACCCTGGTAGTCCACGCCCTAAACGATGTCAACTGGTTGTTGGGTCTTGACTGACTCAGTAACGAAGCCAACGCGTGAAGTTGACCGCCTGGGGAGTACGGCCGCAAGGTTGAAACTCAAAGGAATTGACGGGGACCCGCACAAGCGGTGGATGATGTGGTTTAATTCGACGCAACGCGAAAAACCTTACCCACCTTTGACATGTACGGAAAGCTGCAGAGATGCAGAAGTGCTCGAAAGAGAACCGTAACACAGGTGCTGCATGGCTGTCGTCAGCTCGTGTCGTGAGATGTTGGGTTAAGTCCCGCAACGAGCGCAACCCTTGTCATCAGTTGCCGCATTGAGTTGGGCACTCTGATGAGACTGCCGGTGACAAACCGGAGGAAGGTGGGGATGACGTCAAGTCCTCATGGCCCTTATAGGTGGGGCTACACACGTCATACAATGGCCGGTACAGAGGGCAAGCCAACCCGCGAGGGGGAGCCAATCCCAAAAAGCCGGTCGTAGTCCGGATCGCAGTCTGCAACTCGACTGCGTGAAGTCGGAATCGCTAGTAATCGCGGATCAGAACGCCGCGGTGAATACGTTCCCGGGTCTTGTACACACCGCCCGTCACACCATGGGAGCGGGTTCTGCCAGAAGTAGTTAGCCTAACCGCAAGGAGGGCGACTACCACGGCAGGGTTCGTGACTGGGGTGAAGTCGTAACAAGGTAGCCGTATCGGAAGGTGCGGCTGGATCACCTCCTTTCTGGAAAAAGACAGCAGACAAAAGCAGCAAACGAAATCGAACGCCCACACTTATCGGTTGTTGGAACGGGTTGGCGCGAGCCGACGGGGTCTGTAGCTCAGTTGGTCAGAGCACCGTCTTGATAAGGCGGGGGTCGTTGGTTCGAGCCCAACCAGACCCACCAGAGGCCAGACACCAGAGCCAGACAACAGGCAGGCCCGGGGGATTAGCTCAGCTGGGAGAGCACCTGCTTTGCAAGCAGGGGGTCGTCGGTTCGATCCCGTCATCCTCCACCACACCGACAACACCAAAGCGGCCTTGAGTCCGAAACGAGGGACAGAGAAACCTCGGGAAAGACAAAAGACCCCTTCGTTGTTGATCGACATCGAGAGATCGAACGGCTGTTCATTAAAAATTCATAGAGTCGAATCAGCGTCGCCGGCAAAGGCTGCGGGCCCGACCAAGGGCCGAGCAGCGCTGGCTGGCGACAGGGAAATCCGATTGCGTCAAAACGGATATTCAAACAGCGCTTGAAGAACTGAACACAGATGACTTGCGAAAGACATCAAAGTTATGGGGTCAAGTGACTAAGAGCATGTGGTGGATGCCTTGGCGATTACAGGCGACGAAAGACGTGAAGGCCTGCGAAAAGCTCCGGGGAGCTGGCGAACGAGCATTGATCCGGAGATATCTGAATGGGGAAACCCACCTCGCAAGAGGTATCGCGCGCTCAATACATAGGCGCGCGAGGCGAACCGGGCGAACTGAAACATCTCAGTAGCCCGAGGAAAAGACATCAACCGAGATTCCGAAAGTAGTGGCGAGCGAAATCGGAACAGCCATCCAGAGATAGCATGACGGTTAGCAAAACGGGCTGGAAAGCCCGGCCATAGAAGGTGAAAGCCCTGTATGCGAAAACCGGAATGTGGTACCGAGCTGGAGAAAAGTAGGGCGGGACACGAGAAATCCTGTCTGAAGACGGGGGGACCATCCTCCAAGGCTAAATACTCGTAATCGACCGATAGTGAACCAGTACCGTGAGGGAAAGGCGAAAAGAACCCCGGGAGGGGAGTGAAACAGATCCTGAAACCGCATGCTTACAAAAAGTAGGAGCCCGCAAGGGTGACTGCGTACCTTTTGTATAATGGGTCAGCGACTTACATTCAGTGGCAAGGTTAACCGAATAGGGAAGCCGAAGAGAAATCGAGTCCGAACAGGGCGAGAAAGTCGCTGGGTGTAGACCCGAAACCAAGTGATCTATCCATGGCCAGGATGAAGGTGCCGTAACAGGTACTGGAGGTCCGAACCCACTGGTGTTGCAAAACCAGGGGATGAGCTGTGGATAGGGGTGAAAGGCTAATCAAACTTGGAAATAGCTGGTTCTCTCCGAAAACTATTTAGGTAGTGCCTCAAGTATTACCTGCGGGGGTAGAGCACTGTCTAGGCTAGGGGGTCATGGCGACTTACCAAACCTATGCAAACTCCGAATACCGCAGAGTACAGCTTGGGAGACAGAGCACCGGGTGCTAACGTCCGGACTCAAGAGGGAAACAACCCAGACCGCCAGCTAAGGTCCCTAAAATTGGCTAAGTGGGAAACGAAGTGGGAAGGCAAAAACAGTCAGGATGTTGGCTTAGAAGCAGCCATCATTTAAAGAAAGCGTAATAGCTCACTGATCGAGTCGTCCTGCGCGGAAGATGTAACGGGGCTCAAGCCAGTTACCGAAGCTGCGGATTTGCCAGGCCCCGCGCCTGGCAAGTGGTAGGAGAGCGTTCTGTAGGCCAGTGAAGGTGTCCGGCAACGGATGCTGGAGGTATCAGAAGTGCGAATGCTGACATGAGTAGCGTTAAAGGGGGTGAAAAGCCCCCTCGCCGTAAGCGCAAGGTTTTCTACGCAACGTTCATCGGCGTAGAGTGAGTCGGCCCCTAAGGCGAGGCAGAAATGCGTAGCTGATGGGAAACAGGTCAATATTCCTGTACCGATGTGCAGTGCGATGTGGGAACGAAGAAGGTTAGCTCAGCCAACGGTTGGAAGAGTTGGTTCAAGCCCGTAGTCATGCCCGGCAGGCAAATCCACCGGGTGCAGATGAGAGGTGATAACGAGTCTGCTCGCAGACGAAGTGAGTGATACCCGGCTTCCAGGAAAAGCCACTAAGCTTCAGCTGCACACGACCGTACCGCAAACCGACACAGGTGCGCGAGATGAGTATTCTAAGGCGCTTGAGAGAACTCAGGAGAAGGAACTCGGCAAATTGATACCGTAACTTCGGGAGAAGGTATGCCCCAAGTAGGTGAACTCGAACAGAGGGAGCCGATCGGGGTTGCAAAAAAACGGTGGCTGCGACTGTTTAATAAAAACACAGCACTCTGCAAACACGAAAGTGGACGTATAGGGTGTGACGCCTGCCCGGTGCTGGAAGATTAAATGATGGGGTGCAAGCTCTTGATTGAAGTCCCAGTAAACGGCGGCCGTAACTATAACGGTCCTAAGGTAGCGAAATTCCTTGTCGGGTAAGTTCCGACCTGCACGAATGGCGTAACGATGGCCACACTGTCTCCTCCTGAGACTCAGCGAAGTTGAAATGTTTGTGATGATGCAATCTCCCCGCGGAAAGACGGAAAGACCCCATGAACCTTTACTGCAGCTTTGTATTGGACTTTGAACAGGTCTGTGTAGGATAGGTGGGAGGCTTTGAAGTGAGGTCGCCAGACTTCATGGAGCCAACGTTGAAATACCACCCTGGCATGTTTGAGGTTCTAACCCGGGTCCATCATCTGGATCGGGAACAGTGCATGGTAGGCAGTTTGACTGGGGCGGTCTCCTCCCAAAGCGTAACGGAGGAGCTCGAAGGTACGCTAGTTACGGTCGGACATCGTGACGATAGTGCAATGGCATAAGCGTGCTTGACTGCGAGACGGACATGTCGAGCAGATGCGAAAGCAGGACATAGTGATCCGGTGGTTCTGTATGGAAGGGCCATCGCTCAACGGATAAAAGGTACTCTGGGGATAACAGGCTGATACCGCCCAAGAGTTCATATCGACGGCGGTGTTTGGCACCTCGATGTCGGCTCATCTCATCCTGGGGCTGTAGCCGGTCCCAAGGGTATGGCTGTTCGCCATTTAAAGAGGTACGTGAGCTGGGTTTAAAACGTCGTGAGACAGTTTGGTCCCTATCTTCCGTGGGCGCTGCAGATTTGAGAAAGCCTGCTCCTAGTACGAGAGGACCGGAGTGGACACACCTCTGGTGTATCGGTTGTCACGCCAGTGGCATCGCCGAGTAGCTATGTGTGGAAGAGATAACCGCTGAAAGCATCTAAGCGGGAAACTCGTTTCAAGATGAGATCTGCCGGGGCCTTGAGCCCCCTCAAGAGCCGTTCCAGACCAGAACGTTGATAGGCAGGGTGTGTACCCGCAGCAATGCGTTGAGCTTACCTGTACTAATTGCTCGTGCGGCTTGACCCCATAACTTTGTTGTCCCGCAACCTACGCAATCGAACTTCCCAGCTGACCCCCCGACCCTATGAATGCCGGCGCGCCTGTACCACCCCATCCCCTCAGGCCCGCCACCACCCAGTTACGCCTGATGACCATAGCAAGTTGGCCCCACTCCTTCCCATCCCGAACAGGACAGTGAAACGACTTCGCGCCGATGATAGTGCGGCTCCCCGTGTGAAAGTAGGTCATCGTCAGGCTCCCTTCTACCTCCCCCACCAACCAACCCCCCAGTCCTGATCCACTGGGGGGTTTTTTGCGTTTGTTTGGGCAGCGTAATTCACAACCGCAATCGGATCTGATCAGTGCGGCGTGGACTCCACCTGCTCCACCCATTCGGCCAACTCGCTGGCCAACTGTGTCGAGGCTTCGGCCAGCGCAGCCACCCCGCCGGCGGCATCGGTTGAGCGGGCAGGCTTTTGCATGATGAACACCCGCTGCCCGCGCAGTGATTCGCCCGTCGGGGTGCGCTCGACCATGGTGGCGCGCAGGCGCACGACGCCGGCGCTTTGTGTCGGGCTGTTGAACAGGTGGCTGAACTCCTCCAGTTCCACGCGCAGCAGCAGATGGCCGCTGCGGGTGGCGCCCCGGCTCTGGGCAGCGCCGTCGTCGGCCTTGAGGACGGCGCGGCGCCGGCCGATCTGCTCGCGCAGTTGCTGCTGCAGCAATTGGGCGGGCGGCTGGCTCCAGCGGGCATGGCTGTAGGGGTGCAGTTGTCGGGCGTCGGCATAGGCCAGGCGGTAGAGCACTGCGCTGCTGCCATCGGGCAGGCCCGGCGCCTCTACATCGGCCAGGACCAACGCCGGCAGCGCTGCACGGCGCCCGGCCGGTGCCGGTGCCACGCTGGCGGGACCAAAGTCGTACAGCATGGGGCGGGTTGGCACTGCGGGCAGCGCCGCGCAGCCGGTCAGCAGCATGGCGCCCAGCAGCCCCAGGCCATGAATGGCTATGGCGCCAGAACCAGATGCCTTGCTTTTGATGGTGTTCATGGGCTTTCTTCAGGATCAGGGTGCGGTAAAGCCGGTTTCGCCGGGGCCGGGCGGGATGCGGCCCGGGCCGTAGAGGAGCAGTTGCGGGTTGTCGGCGACGCCGCTTGCTGTGCGGTTGATCTGGCGCGCTGCGCGTGCAATATCGTCTGCGGCGCGGTTCAGGCGCGGCAGCGTGGTGCTGCCAAACTGCTCGGCCGCATGAGTCAAGGCCCGGGTGCCGTGGCTGATCTGGTCGATGGCACCGTCTTCGGCGTTCAGGCGCTGGCTGGTTCTGCCGATGTCGCTGGCCAGGGCCGATACGCTGGCGCTGGCCTGTTGCAGCGACTGCAAGGTTTTGCGGGCGTCGTCGGCCAGTGGCGGCAGTGCAGCCAGGGCCGAGTCCAGACGCTGGGCAACGCTGGCGTCGAGCCGCCGGGTGAGGGTGTCGATATGGCTGGCAACTTGGCTGAAATGGCCCAGGGCTTCGGTCAGCAACTGCTGGTTGCCATCGCCCAGCAGTTGGTTGATGCGGCGCGTGGCTTCGTCGGCCTGTGCCAGGATGGTGGGGGCCTGCTCGGCCAGCCTGCCGAATGGCGAGGGTTTGAGCGGCAAGCGCGGTAAGCCGCCGGGGCCGGGGGGCAGCGCGGGGTAAGGTGTGGCGGCATCGTCGAGCAGCACATGGGCCAGGCCCGTCACGCCCTGATAGCCGAGCACGGCATAGGTGGTGGGGCTGATGGGCGCTTGTTCGTTGACGGCAATGCGGATCAGCACATTGCCGTTGACCTGCGGATCAAAGCCGATGCGCGTGACTTTGCCGACGGCCACGCCCTTGTAGCGCACATTGGCTTGGGGCTGCAGGCCGCTCACGCCGTCCCGGGTGGAGAGTTCGTACTCCTCGTAGTAGGCGTTGTCGCGCGTGAGCCAGAGGCTCAGGCCCGCCAGCATGGCGGCGACCAGCAGCACGAACAAGCCTGCGGCGAGGGCATGGGATTTGTTTTCCATCAGTGGTGTTCCTGGTCTGGTGCGGGCGCAGCGGCCGGCATCGGGGCCGTGATCGGTGCGGGGGCCATGGCGCGCTGGCCGCGTTCGCCCATGAAGAAATGCGTGATGAACGGGTGCTTGAAATGCGCAACCTGGCGCGGCGTGCCGCTGACGATGAGCTTCTTGTCGGCCAGCACGGCCACGCGGGTGCTGAGTGCGAACAGGGTGTCCAGATCATGCGTGACCATGACCACGGTCAAGCCCAGCGCCGCATGCAGTTCGCGCAGCAGGGCGCAGAAGTCGTCGGCACTGCTGGGGTCCAGGCCGGCGGTGGGCTCGTCGAGCAGCAGCAGTGGCGGGTCCATGATCAGTGCCCGCGCCAGCGCCACACGCTTGACCATGCCGCCCGACAAATCGGCCGGCATGCGGCTGGCGTGCCCGGGCTGGAGCCCCACCATTTGCAGCTTGACCAAGGCCGCGTCGCGCACCAGGTCAGCCGGCAGCGTGCCCTGCTCGCGCAACGCAAAAGCCACGTTGTCGAGCACATTGAAGGCCGAAAACAGCGCGCCATGCTGGAACAGCATGCCCACGCGGCTGGCGGCGCCCGCGCGTCCCATCTGCGCTGCCGGGTGGCCGAGCACGGTGACCTGGCCGCGTGTGGGCCGGGCCAGACCCAGGATCTGGCGCAGCAGCACTGTTTTGCCGCTGCCCGAGCCGCCCACCAGCGCGAGCATTTCGCCGCGCTGCACGGTCAGTTGCAGGTCTTGGTGCACGGTGAAGGCTTCGGCGCCCTTGCCGAACAGGGTCCACAGGCCTTGCACATCGACCACGGGCGGCGCATCGGCGGCCATGGGGGCAGGTTCGGCAGGCTCGGCAGGTGCAGTGCGTGTCGTCACGGCCTGGCTACCTTAGATCCCGATGGTCTTGAAGGTCACGGCGAACAATGCGTCGACGACGATGACCATGGTGATGGCACTGACCACCGACGCCGTGGTGCCTTCGCCCAGGCTCTGGGTGTCGGGCCTGACGCGCAGGCCCCAGTGGCAGCCGATGAGCGCAATGCCTGCGCCAAACACCACCGACTTGGCCATGGCCAGCCCCAGGTTGCCCGGCCTGACGGCCGCGGGCAGTGCCTGCGCGAAGTACGCCGGCGATATGCCCATGGTCAGGTCTGCAGCCAGCATGCCGCCGGCCAACGCGGCCAGCGTGGTCCACAGGCTGAGCAGCGGCATGGCCAGCGCCAGTGCCAGCGTGCGCGGCAACACCAGCCGAAAGCCGTGCGCAATGCCCATGACGCGCATCGCATCGAGTTCTTCGGTGACGCGCATCACGCCGATCTGCGCCGTGATCGCCGAGCCCGAGCGCCCCGCCACCAGGATGGCGGCCAGCATCGGGCCGAGCTCGCGGATCAGCGAAATGCCCAGGATGTTGACGATGAACGACTCGGCGCCAAATTGCCGCAGTTGCAGCGACATCAGATAGGCCAGCACCACGCCGATCAGGAAACCCACCAGCGCGGTAATGGGCAGTGCGGTGGCGCCCATGCGGTACAGGTGGCCCGAGACATCGCGCCAAGGCCCGCGGCGCGGCGCACGGGCCAAGCGGGCCAGGTCGAGCACCAACTGGCCGAGCATTTCCAGAATATGGCGCGCATGCTCCACGCCATGCAGCACCAGCAGGCCCAGGTGGTCAACCTGGGCCGCCAGCCGCCAGGGCGCAGGGGGCGGTGCCGTGGTGCTGAACTGCGCCACGCGCGCGAGCATGCTGCGCTGGCTGTCGGTGCAGGCCAGTTGCTGCGGCCAAGCCCGCTGCCAGTGGTTCCACAGCAGTTGGGCGCCGACATGGTCCAGCCACTGCAACGCCCGCAAATCCCAGCCCAGGGTTGGCACGGCCGGGTGCTTGCGCAACTGCCCGGACAGGGCCTGCCACTGGGCTGCGTTCCCCAATTCGGCCGCACCCCAGCGCCCATACAACTGCGCGCAAGGCCCCTGGGGCGTATCGGCGCGGACAATGCAAGGTACGTGGTCGGTCATGGGCCGGGGGCGCAGGGGACACCAGACAAGGAGGACATGGCCTGCATGGTAGCGGAGCCTGCGACCCGGGCGCCGATGCCCGGCAGGGCGAGGCCACGGGGCAGGCTGCTGCGCGCCGCTGCTCAAGCGCACTGAAATGCAAAGCTCGGCAGTCCGGGGACTTCGGTTCGCAGCGCAAAGACCCCGCCCGCCAGTCGATCGCCGGCGGCGGTGCCGATGCGGGCGCTGGTGACGTAGAGGGTGCGGTAGTCGGGCCCGCCGAAAGCACAGGTGGTAGGGTTGTGTGTCGGGGCTTCGATGATTCGATCGAGCGCTCCATCCGGCGCAATCCGAACCACGCAGCCGCCGCCGAACCGGCAGTTCCAGACAAACCCTTGCGCATCGATCGCCGAGCCATCGGGCAATCCGCGCCCGAATCCGGTAAACAAGATGCGCCGCTGGCCCAGAACGCCGCCGCCGTCCTGGTCGGCCCAATCGGCCCGATAGTCGGCGCAGTAGAGCGTATTGGCCAGCGTGTCGCCAAAGATCAGGCAGCGCTGATCCGGGGTCCAGCAAAGCGTGTTGGCGATGCCAAACCCGGTCTGATGCACGGTCGCCGAGTGCGCATCGCGGCCGACGCTCATCAGCACCCCCTCGCTTCCCCCGGCATCGCGCACAGTGCCATCGGGGTTGACATTGTTGCGCATCGAGCCTACCCAAAAGCGGCCCTCCGGCCCGCTGCGCCCTTCGTTGAATCGAACCTGCGGCCAGCCGCGCAGCCGCGCCCCATGGTCGACGCGCTCGTCCGTGGCTGGCGTCCACAACAGCAAGCGCGACCCCAGTGCCACGAGCAGACAACCGGCGCGATCCGTGCGCGACAGCGCCACCACGGGCTCTTCGAAGAACCAGGACTTGATGCAGCCATCCCGGGCGCTCAGCCGGTGCAACAGAAAGCGGGTCACGTCCGTCCAGTACAGGGCCTGTTCAGCCTCGACCCACAAAGCGCCTTCCCCGCATCCGCTGCCCACGGGGGCGACACATTCCCAGCGGTGTTCCTCGTTCATATGGGTACTTTCCCTTGGTTTATACGACAGCTATTGCAAACCAATCCTACAGGTTCAATAATTCTCATCATGCAAGATAGCGGCGTCAAGTGTGATGACAGCGTTTCGAACCGGACATCCGGCGTCACGGACGCGGTGATCAAGCTCATCCACCAGGACCGCTTGCTCCCCGACGACAGCCTGCCCAGTGAAGGCGAGTTCGCCCGGAGATTGGGGGTCGGTCGGGGGGTGGTGCGCGAGGCGTTCAAGGCGCTCGAGGCGCTCGGCATTCTGAATCTGGCGCCAGGCAAGCGGGCCCGTGTGGGCCGGCTCAAGAGCCATATGCTGGCTTTGCTGATGGACCACGCGGTGGTCACGATGCAGGTCAATGTGCAGCAGACGCTGGACTTGCGGCGCACGCTGGAAATGCGCACCGCCTGGCTGGCAGCATTGCGCCGCAGCGCAGCCGAGCTCACGCTCATCCGGCAAGCGGCGGTGGCCATGCGTCAGCACGGCACGGGCCATGAATCGCCGACCGAAGACGACATTGCGTTCCATGTGGCCATCGCGCGCGCCGCACAGAACCCCCTTTACGCGTTGCTGATCGAGGGCTTTCGGCTCGTGATTTGGCAGACTGCGCCGATCAGTTGGGCAGCGCGCCAAAGCGATGAGGAGCGCAGCGCGGTGCATGACATGCACGACGCCATCGTCGACGCGATCGCCCGGCAAGACGCCGGCGCCGCTGAAGCGGCCATGGCGGCACATTTTGACAACAGCGTGCAGGCATTGATTGCCGCCGGTGTAACCTGAAGGAACTGGCGTGAAAATCACCGCCATCGAAACCCTGCGCCCGCAAGAGTTTCCGAACCTGTTGTGGGTATTGGTGCACACGGATGAGGGCCTTACCGGACTGGGCGAGACGTTTTACGGAGCTTGCTCGGCCGAAGCCTATATCCATGAATGGGCCGCAGCCCGGCTCATCGGTGAGGATCCGTTGCAGATCGACAGGCACGCAAAACGCCTGTCAGGCTATCTCGGTTTTCGCAGCGCGGGCGCGGAGATGCGTGGCAACTCGGCGCTGGATATCGCGCTTTGGGATATTTTCGGAAAATTCACCGGACAGCCGATCTACCAATTGCTCGGTGGCAAATGCCGGGACAGCATCCGGACTTACAACACCTGCGCCGGCCCGCATTATGTGCGCAGCACCAAACAGCAGTCGGTGGCCAACTGGGGGCTGGCGGACAGCCGCCATGCCCGCCATGACGATCTGAATGGTTTTTTGCAGCGCGCCGACGAACTGGCGCTGGATCTGCTCGACTCCGGCATCAGCGCGATGAAAATCTGGCCCTTCGACCCCTATGCCGAGGCGAGCGACGGTCATTACATCTCCAAGACTGATCTGAAACGCGCGCTGGAACCCTTCGAGAAAATCCGCAAGGCGGTGGGCGACAAAATGGACGTGATGGTCGAATTCCATTCGCTCTGGAACCTGCTGCCGGCCATACAGATTGCGCAAGCACTGCGTGAATACGACACCTTCTGGCATGAGGACCCGATACGGATGGACAGTCTGGCATCGCTCAAGCGCTACGCCGAACGCAGTCCGGCGCCGGTCTGCGCATCGGAAACACTGGCGACCCGCTGGGGTTTTCGGGATTTGCTGGAAACCGGTGCCGCCGGCATCGTGATGCTGGATATTTCCTGGTGCGGCGGCTTGTCCGAGGCGCGCAAGATTGCCAGCATGGCCGAAGCCTGGCATTTGCCGGTCGCGCCGCATGACTGCACCGGGCCCGTGGTACTGACGGCCTCCACCCATTTGTCGCTGAATGCGCCGAATGCCTTGGTGCAGGAATCGGTGCGGGCTTTTTATGAAGGCTGGTATCGCGATCTGGTCACGGCCCTGCCGGTGGTGCACAACGGGCATATCACCGTGCCGCCGGGACCCGGACTGGGGCTGGAACTCAGCCCCGATATTCGGCAGCGGTTGACGATTGCCGGTCAAAGCAGCAGTTGACAGGCAACGGACGTCCGGCGGACGCCGGGGTCGATTTTTCAAGGAAACCCAGGAAGGAGACGACATGCATGGCTTGACAATGACGGCGCGCGCGCTGGCGCTCGCCAGCGGATTATTCATCGCGGCTGCACCCGGCCGGGCACAGAATGAACAGCCTTTGAAGCTCGCCTATGTCATTCACTCCAGTGCCAGCAACAGCTTCTGGCAGGCGGTGAAAAAAGGCATGGATGAAGCCTGCGCCCAAGTGCAGGCGCAATGCCGGATGATTTTCACCCAAACGGAGGGTGCCGTGCCCGAGCAGGTGAGCAATCTGCAAGCGGCAATGGCCGGCAAACCGGATGCGATCATCACCACCATCGTTGACGACAAAGCCATTGAACCGGTGATCAAGGACGCGCGCAGCAAGGGAATCACGGTTTTGGCCGCGAATGCGGACCATAGCCAGGGTGCCAAGGGCAGCGTGCGGCAGTCTTTCATCGGCCAGGGGTTCGACGCTGCCGGCTATACGCTGGGGCAAAAACTGGCAGAGAAATTTCCGAAAACCGGGCCGATCAACGTGCTGGTCGGTGTCTCGGCCCCGGGCCAGAATTGGTCTGAGCAACGTGGTGCCGGCATCATCCGCTTCCTGGCGGATTACAAGGCGGCCAATTCCGGGCGCACCGTGGCCTGGAAACGCATTGACTCCGGCACGGATTTGGCGGTGACGGCCGAGCGCGTTGGCGCGTATCTGAACGCCAATCCCGACACCACCGCTTATTTCGACACCGGACTCTGGCATGCCGGCGTGGCCAAGGTGCTCAAAGACCGTGGCGTGCCGCCGGGCAAGATATTGCTCGCCGGTTTCGACATCGTGCCGGATGTGCTCAGCAGCATGAAGGCCGGCTACATTCAGGTGCAAGTCGATCAGCAGCCGTATTTGCAGGGTTACCTGCCGGTGCTGCAGGCCCATTTGATGAAGAAATTCAAACTGTCCGCGTGGGATGTGGAGACGGGCAAGGGCTTATTGCTGCCCGAGCAGGTGGATGGCGTGATCGCGTTGTCCCGCAAGGGTTATCGCTGAAACCCCTTGGCCATGAAACGCATACTCAAGGTCTATCTGGCCAAGCCGGAATTGGCGGCGGGCTTGATGCTGGTGCTGCTGGCGCTGCTGCTGCAAGCAACGAGCGGCGGGGTCTTCCTGACGCCGGGCAACCTGGGCGGGGTGATGGGGGTGGTGCCGGAAATCGGCTTGGTCGCGGTGGGTGCCGCAGTCTTGATGATTGCCGGTGAATTCGATCTCTCGGTCGGTTCGGTGTTCGCCTTTGGCTCCATGCTCGCCTGCGTTCTGGCCACGCACGGCTGGCCCATGGCCGCATCCATGCCCTTGGCGCTGCTGTGCTGCGCCGCGCTCGGGTTCATGAACGGCTGGCTGACGCTGCGCTTTCGCATCCCTTCGTTCATCACGACGCTGGGCATGTTGTTCATCGTGCGCAGCCTGACGGTGGTCATCTCCGGCGGGTTTCCGCCGCCATTTCCCGACGATGCCCCGACCTGGCTGTTCACCGACACGGTCGGGCCGCTGCGGTTGTCGATGTTCTGGTTCCTCGGTCTGTGCACGCTGCTCGCGCTGGTCTTGGGGGTGTCGAACTACGGCAACTGGATACGCGCCACGGGCGGCATGCCGGAGGCCGCGCAAGCCATCGGCATCCGCACGGACCGGGTCAAGCTCAGTTGCTTTGTGCTGTGCTCGGTGCTGGCCGGCTTTGCCGGCATGTTGCAGGTCATGCGGCTGGGCTCCCCGCTGCCTTCCCTCGGCGACGGGCTGGAGTTGCAGGCCGTTGCCGCCGCGGTGATCGGGGGGACTGCCCTCGGCGGCGGGGTCGGGACCGTGCTGGGCGCAGTGATCGGTGTGGTTCTGATCCGCGCGATCGACAACGGCATGGTGGTCTCGGATGTCGATGCCAACTGGTTCAAGTTCGCCATTGGTGCGCTGACCATTTGCGCGGTGATTGCCAACAGCCATCTGCGCGACATGGCCAAGAAGATGAAGGTTCAGGTATGAGCACCGTTTCACTGCCGGCCCGCAGCGGCCCGGCGCCGCGCATCGCATCCCGGGCGCCAGGGGAGGCTGCGGTCGAGCCGGGGTCTGGCAAGGATGTGCTGATCCGCTGCACCGGATTGCACAAGTGGTACTCGGGCGTGCACGCGCTGCGCGATGTCAGCCTCGACATCGGGCAGCGGCAGGTCGTCGGCCTGCTCGGCGACAACGGTGCCGGCAAGTCGACCCTGATCAAGATCCTTTCTGGCGCGCACCGCCCGGATGCCGGCACGATCGAGTTTCTGGGCCAGACGGTGGACATCCGTTCGCCGAAAGACGCGATGCGCCTGGGCATAGAAACCATCCATCAGTACAACTCGATGGTTCCGTGCATGAGCATCGCGCGGAACATCTTTCTCGGCCGCGAGCCGATGAAGTGGCGCATCGGCAACTGCGGCTGGCTGGACCGCCAGCGGATGCAGACAGAGGCGGTGGCGGCCATTGCCGCTGTCGATTTGCATCTGCGCTCGCCGGATGCGCTGGTCGGCGAACTATCGGGTGGCCAGCGCCAGGGCGTGGCGATTGCGCGCGCCATGCATTTCAAGACCAAGGCGCTGATCCTCGACGAGCCTACCAATCACCTGTCGGTCCGGGAGACGAACAAGGTCATCGACTTCGTCAAGAGCCTGCCCGGGCAAAACATGACCGGCATCTTCATCAGCCACAATCTGCACCATGTTTTTCAGACCTGCGACCGCATCGTGGTGATGTCGCGCGGCCAACTGGTCGCTGACCGCCCGGTGCACGCCATCACCATCGATGAGGTCCAGGACCTGCTCTGACCCCAAGGAACCCGCAATGAACACCTCTTGGCCACTGGCGTCACGGCGCGTTTTGCTCACCGGCGGGCTGGGCAGCCTGGGGCAGGCACAGGCGCGCAGACTGCGGGCTGACGGCGCTGATGTGCATATTTTCGACCTGCCATCGCCCCGTGGCGCGGCGTTGGCTGTGGCCTTGAACCAAGAGGCCGGCCCGGGCATGGGGCGCGTGGGCTTCGTTGCCGTCGACCTGCGCGACATGGCCGGCGCGCAATCGACGGTGCGCGCGCTCGAGCGCGAACAGGGCAGCTTCGACATCCTGATCAACAACGCTGCGCTGATCACCCACAAGCCGTTCGAGGAGTTTTCGCTCGCCGAATATGAAGAGGTGATGCAAGTCAACAGCAGCGCGGGCTTCGCGCTGACACAGGCCGTGGCGCCGGCAATGAAGGCCAAAGGCTGGGGGCGGATCATCAACTTTTGCAGCCTGACGCTCAACGGACGTTGGGAAAAATACGTCCCCTACGTGGCCTCCAAGGGAGCCATGCTGGGGCAGACCAAAACCTTCGCCCGCGCCCTGGGGCCCTATGGCATCACCGTGAATGCGGTCAGTCCCGGGGCCATCGTTTCCGAGGCCGAGCAGCGCGTGTTCGGCGACAAACTCAAGGAATACAGCGATTGGGTGCTGGAAAACCAGTCGCTCAAACGCCGAGGCCAGCCGCAGGACGTGGCGGATCTGGTGGCGTTCCTGGCCAGCGACCAAGCCAGTTTCATGACCGGCCAGATATTGGCGCTCGACGGAGGGTGGTGAGCATGGCAGACCAACTGGTGCTGGAAAACAGCCAAATTTGCGCAGTGGTGCTGCCGCAATACGGCGCGGGCCTGGCGCGCTTCGATCTGCGCTGGCGCGGCAACCGGCTGCCGGTGTTTCGCCCCCTGGCCGGCGAGCCGAAGGACGAATGCGATCTGGCGCTGTTCCTGCTGGCACCGTTCAGCAACCGCATCGGCCAGGGTGGCTTCGCCTGGCATGGCCGACGCTACCCGCTGCCAGCCAATTGGGCCGATGAGCCTTGCCCATTGCATGGCGACGCATGGCAGCAAGCCTGGACGGTCACGGAACGAAGCAGCTCGCAGGCCAGGCTGGAACTGAAGTCGCGCCACACCATGCCCTTTGCCTATGACGCGCAGATCGATTGGCGCCTCGAAGGGGCCGCACTGTGCGCCACGCTGACACTGACGCATCGCGGGCCGGACACCATGCTCTACGGCGGAGGTTTCCACCCCTGGTTCCTGCGCGAGCCCGACGTGCAACTGCAAGCGCTGGCCGACGGCTGGTGGGCCGAAGACGCCCGGCATCTGCCGACGCACTGGCAGGCCGTGGCGGGCGATGAATCCCGGGACTTCCGGAGCGCACGCCCGCTTCCGGCCGAATTCGTCAACGCGCTGTACACCGGCTGGAATGGCCAGGCAAAAATGCTCTGGCCACGGCGTGGCCTGGCCCTGGAGGTGGGCGCCGACGCGCCGTTGAACCGCTACGTCTTCTACTCCCCCGGCGCCGAGGCCGACTTCTTCTGCTTCGAGCCGGTGTCCCACGACATCGACGCGCACAACCGCGCATCACCACAGCAAGCCGGGCTGGTGGCGCTCGATGAAGGCGCTGACCTGCGGTTGTCGGCCCGGTTCACGGCCAGACCCTCATGACCTGCCCGATGACCGGGGCCGCATCGGCGCGTCGCCCCGATAGCGCCCAGCCAGTGCCGGGCGCGATGACACCACGCGCCATCAGCCCTATCAATCCCGTCAGCCCCGTCAGCCATGAAAGATGCGGCAACCGGCAGGCGCCCCATCGACACGGGCCTGAAGCGCCCGATGCAGACTCGACACGGGGTCGGCGCCATCCGCACAATGGCACCCGTTTCACCCCTGCAGCGGGTTCCCCATGAGCGACACCACATTCGACACCATCATCATCGGCGGCGGCACCGCAGGCGCGCTGCTGAGCAACCGCCTGAGCGCCGACAGCCGCTACCGCGTGCTGCTGATCGAAGCCGGCAGCAAGGACGACTACCACTGGATCCACATCCCCGTCGGCTACCTGTACTGCATCGGCAACCCGCGCACCGACTGGCTCTACAGCACCGAGCCCGAAGCGGGCCTGAACGGCCGCAGCCTGCGCTACCCGCGCGGCAAGACACTGGGCGGCTGCAGCAGCATCAACGGCATGATCTACATGCGCGGCCAGGCCCGCGACTACGAGCAGTGGGCGGCACTGACGGGCGACACGCGCTGGCGCTGGGAGCAGGTCCTGCCGTACTTTCGCCGCCATGAAGACCACTGGCGCCTGGACGCACCGGCCGGCGTGGCGGAAGAATTCAAGCGCCTGCACGGCAACAAGAGCACCGGCAGCACCGGTGAATGGCGTGTGGAACGGCAGCGCCTGCGCTGGGACCTGCTCGACGCATTTGCCCAGGCGGCGCAGCAGGCCGGCATACCGGCCACGGACGACTTCAACAGCGGCAACAACGAGGGCGTGAGCTACTTCGAGGTGAACCAGAAAAGCGGCTGGCGCTGGAACAGCGCCAAAGCCTTTTTGCGCCCCCGTTGCTACGGCCGCCCGCACTTCGAGATGTGGACCAGCGCCCTGGCCACCCGGCTCATCATCGACCGGCAGCCCGACGGCAGCAAGCGCTGCACCGGCGTGCAGGTCTGGGACGGTCGCGAGATGGTCACGGCGCGCGCCAGCGGCGAGGTCATCCTGAGCGCCGGCGCAGTCAATTCACCGCAACTGCTGCAACTCTCGGGCATCGGCCCGGCAGCGCTGCTGCGCCGGCATGGCATCGATGTGCTGCACGAACTACCCGGCGTCGGCGCGAACCTGCAAGACCACCTGCAGATCCGCGCAGTGTTCAAGGTGCAAGGCGTGCAGACACTCAACACCATGGCCAGCACGCTCTGGGGCAAAGCCAGGATCGGGTTGGAATACGCCATCAGGCGCAGCGGCCCGATGAGCATGGCCCCTTCGCAACTCGGCGCCTTCACCCGCAGCAACCCGCAGCAGCCCCATCCCGACCTGCAATACCATGTGCAGCCGCTGTCGCTGGATGCGTTTGGCGAGCCGCTGCACCGCTTTGCGGCCTTCACGGCCAGCGTGTGCAACCTCAACCCCGGCAGCCGTGGCACGGTGCAGATCAAAAGCGCCGACTTCCAGACCGCCCCCGCGATTGCGCCGCACTACCTGAGCACCCCCGAAGACCGCCAGGTGGCCGCCGACAGCCTGCGCCTGACGCGCCGCATCGTGGCCCAGCCCGCGCTGGCCAAGTACCAGCCGCAGGAGTGGAAACCCGGAGTGCAGTTCCGGACGGACGAAGACCTGGCCCGTCTGGCCGGTGACATCGCCACCACCATCTTCCACCCCACGGGAACCACGAAGATGGGCCGCGACGACGACCCGATGGCCGTGCTGGACCCGCAACTGCGCGTGCGCGGCATCGCCGGACTGCGCGTGGTCGACGCCGGCGCCATGCCCACCATCACCAGCGGCAACACCAATGCGCCCACGCTGATGCTGGCCGAAAAGGCGGCCGAGTGGATCATTCAGGAACGCGGCTGATCAACGCGATTGCGGTCGGGCTGCGCCCACAGATTTTTCACCCCATTCCCCATTCCCCGTTGCTGGACAACTTTGTCCAATGCTTCTGCGATACGCGCGCATTCACCCAAAGCCCCACCGTTCTCGGTGGGGCTTTGGGTGAATGGTGGCGGACGGACGCCGGTTCGATTCCGTCTTTGTCAATCAAATGGCAGCGCAGCGGGCTGGCGAGGGCTGTCGGGTACAGCATACCGAGCCGCTCGACTTCCCTGGTATCCCCCGCGTGACTTTGGGGATCAGGACACCGTGGCGCTCGGTGCCAATCGTTCCAGCGCAATGCCCAGTGCGCGGTCGTCGAAAAGCCTGTTCTTGCGCGCCGCCGCGTCGGGGCCGCCACCGCGCCAGTGGCGCAGGCCCTCGCGCACGGCAGGCACCGTCGGGGCGACGCCTTCCTTCGTCAACAGCCAGTCCACCGTGGCCAGCAGTTCCATCCCGAAGGGAGATTCGAAGCCGTCGATCAAGGCCGCCGTGTCCTCCAGCGCCGGGACGTACTCCTTGGCCTCGCTCTTGAGGTAGGTCTGCACGAAGGTCTTGCGCTCATCGTCGAACCAGATCACGTCCAGCGGGCCGGCATCACTGATGCGCTTGTCGCAATGCAGATAACTGCCGTCCAGCCCTTCCAGCAGGTGGCGCAGGCGGTCGGCGTAGGGACCGTATTTGTATGGCACAAAGTGCAAATCCAGCGGCTGCAACCCGGCGCGTTTGATGGCATGGTCCAGAAACCACGCCAGTTTCTGGATTTCCAGCAGGCTGCATTCCATGCCCGGCACCCAGTAGCGGCGCACCAGTTCGGCGATCAGGGCACGCGCCGGAGTCAACTGCTCGACGCCGGTGCGCTTGGCCACGTTCTGGTATTCCCGGGTCGGCTCGAACACGAGGATTTCGGTGTCCAGACCAACCAGCGCAACCTCGATCTGCGGGCGCACCTCGCTCCAGTCCAGTCCGCCATTGCCCGCTCCCAAGGGCGGAATGGCAATGGATTCGACCTTGTTCTCGATCAGGAAGCGGCGCAGGTCTTGCAGCCCTTCGGTGATCCACTCGATGCGCGAATCCCCGCGCCAGTGCTGCTTGGTCGGGAAATTGACGATCCAGCGCGGGCCGTCCAGTTCGCTGACCTCGGTGACGAACATCTTGCCGATGCGCACTTCCTTGACCTTGCAGGCAGCGGCGTAGCGGTGGAAGTTTTCGGCAAAACGCTCCTTGAACATCAACGCGATGCCCTTGCCCATCACACCCACGGTGTTGACGGTATTGACCAGCGCCTCGGCGCGAGCTTCCAGCAGATTGCCTTGAGTGAACGTAATCATCGGAAATACCAACCGGTGCGTGCATGGACCGACAGGCCCAGGTTGCGCTCCTGAACTTTCTGCCCAATGGCCCGCTTCAAGTCATCTTGCTTGGCGCGCTTGCCGGTCAGTTCCGGATGGCCGATGTTCACCCAGCCCGGGGCCCGCACGCCGCTACCTGTCGCATCCGGGACGATCATAAGGACGCTTTCTGAACAGATGTAGATGTGCAGCGTGCCAGTCTTTCATGGACTGCATGAGTGGTTGGCTCTTCAACGCCGACAATGGATTCGCGGGTGACGGCCAGCAAATCATCCAGTGCCAGCGCGGGAGGCTGCGGCGCAATTGAACCGCGATGTTCCTATTCGATCTTCAGGTTCGCCTCCTCGATGACCTTGGACCATTTGGCCAGTTCCGTGGCAACGAACTGCGCAAATTCAACGGGTGTCATCGACCCTGGCTCGGCGCCCTGCTTTTCGAGCTGCTCGCGCAACGACAGGCTCTGCAACGCGGCCAGCACCTGCGCCGCGATCTTGTCCCGCAACGGTGCTGCCATCTTGCCCGGGCCATACAGACCAAACCAGGCCGTGGCCTCGAAGTTCGGCAGGCCCGACTCGGCGATGGTCGGCACCAGGGGCAGTGCGGGCGAGCGCCGGGGCGAGGTGACCGCGAGCGCGCGCAGCTTGCCGCTTCTGATGTGCTGCAAAACACCTGGCACCGAATCGAACATGACGGGGATTTGCCCACCGAGCAGGTCGTTCAGCGCGGGCGCGGCGCCCTTGTACGGGATATGCACCATGTAGATGCCGGCCATCGACTTGAACAGTTCGCCCGAGAGATGGTTGGCGCCCCCGCTGCCGGACGAGCCGTAACTGACTTTCCCCGGATTCGCTCTGGCATAGGCGATGAATTCCCGCACCGTCCTGGCCGGAAACGACGGATGCACCACCAGCACATTCGGTACCGACGCCACCTGCGCAATGGGTGTGAAGTCCTTTTTCGTGTCGTACGGAAGGTGTTGGTAGAGACCGGGATTGATCACATGGTGCGTCGCGGTGAGCATCAGGGTCTGCCCGTCGGGCGGCATGCGGGCCAGTTGCTCCGAGAAGATGGTTCCGCTGGCCCCGGCCCGGTTTTCCACCAGCACCGGTTTTCCCCAGCGTGGCTGCAACTCGAATGCCAATTGCCGCGCCAGGATGTCGGTCGTTCCCCCGGGGGGAAAGGGCACGACGATCTTGACGGCCGGCGCGCCGGAGTCTTGCGCGTTCGCCGTGGCGCCGCAGGCCGCCGCCAGGCACAGGGCGAGCGCGATGCCCGTGCCCATCGTGCCCATCCGTTCGGGCATGTTCATCGCTGTTCCCGCGTGCCCAGGCCATCCTCGGGCCGTGGGAATTCGACCATCGCCTGGCCAACGGCGACGACCTCGCCGCGCTGGTTTCGTACCCGCACATCGAGCGTCAGCCAGCGCCCGGTGGCGCTGTCTTTGCTGCCCGTGACGACCGCTGCAGGGCTGATGGTGTCGCCAGGCTTGACGGGCAGCTTCCAACGGGTTTCAAGCCGCCGCTGTATGCCGCCATGCGCATACAGCCAGTCCGTGAGCATTTTCGTGATCACGCCGAAGTTGTTCATGCCGTGCATGATGATGGAGCCGAAGTGGGTCTTGCCGAAATCACGCTGCATGTATTCATCGTCCAGGTGAAGGGGGTTGAAGTCGAGCGAGGCCTCGCAGAACTGACGAATCGATGCGCGCGTGGGCGAAAAGGGTGTTCCGCTCACTTGGTGGCCGATATCAAAGCGGGTGTTGGTCTGGCGCATGGCCTCGATCCTCAAAATGGGCGGATGGTCCAGCCACGGCCGGCGCAGATCACTTGGCCATGCTGGTTGAAGAAGACGTTGTCGTGCACCACGAAGAGCCGGTCTTTCTTGATGAACTTGTCCAAAGCCCGCGCTTGCAGGGTGATGGTGTCGTCGGGCCGGGCCGGAATGTGGTAGCTCCATGACTGGCCCGCATTCACGGTGCCCGGGCTGCGCATCCAGTCGTGCGCTGGCGTGCAGGCAAACATCAGCAGGATGTGGATGCTCGGCGGTGCGATCAAGCCTTGGTAGCGGCTGTTGTCGGCATAGGCCTGGTCGAAATAAAGCGGGTGCAGGTCGCCCACCACGCGGCAGTATTTCTGAATCGCGTCGAGCGTGAGGGTGTAGGGGATGGTCTCGCGTGGCTCGCCGGGAACGATCTGCTCCCAGGTCTTGCGCCGCGCATCGTCCTTCCAGAAATCGGTTGCAAAGCAGGTGCCGCTCATCTGACGCTCCGGGTTTGAATGGATGGACATTGCGGGCATCACCGATAATGTCCGCCTGGCGGTTATCAATGGCCGATAAGTGGTCATTGTGGTTCTGACGCCGTTGGGCTGTCAAGCTGCCGGCCGTCGCATGGGCGGTCATCCGGTTCAGGAGAAAAGCCGTGGCAACACCTGAGAGTGAATCGTTTGTGCGCACCTTCGCCCGGGGTCTCCTGGTTATCGAGGTCTTGGGTCAAACCCACGGTGGGCAGTCGTTGGCCGAGGTCGCCGAGAAGGCCCGATTGCCACGAACCGCCGTGCGCCGATTTCTCCTCACACTCATCGACATGGGCTTTGTGCGCACCGATGGCAAGCGCTATCGGTTGACGCCACGGGTACTCAGGATCGGCCTGTCGTACCTGTCATCCCTGCCCTATTGGCGCGATGCGCAGTTGGCGCTGGAGGAGTTGCGGGCGCGGATCGATCAGTCCTGCGCGCTATCGGTTCTGGATGGCGAGGACCTGGTTTACGTGCTGCGCCAGCATGCCAAGCGCATCCTGCCGATGAGCCCCTCTTTGGGCAGCCGGCTGCCCGCCCATGCCGTGTCCATGGGCCGGGTGCTGCTCGCGGGCCTGTCAGACGCAGAACTTGACGCCTACCTGGCCGGCGCGACCTTCAAGCGCTTGACCCGCGCCACCATCGTTGCTGCCGCGCCGCTGCGACGGGAGGTCTTGCGCGCGCGCGAGCAAGGATATGCCTGGGTCGCCGGGGAACTCGACGAGTCGATCTGCGGTCTTGCGGTCCCCGTTCGGGACCGCGACGGACAGACCGTTGCGGCGATGAATGTCAGTCTGGCCACCGGAGAGTTCACCGAGGCCGAGGCCGTGGCCCAATTTCTCGGCGAGCTTCGGGTTGCCGCATCGCGCTTGCGCGCAAGCAGCCGATGATTCTTGGCAGCACAGCCGTGCGCATGGCGCATGCCGGCCAGCCGAGCCCCGGCTGGCCCGGGCGTGCCCACGATGCGCTTTCGGCGTCGGCGCGCGCAGGCGATGCGCAGCATCATCGGATCATGCGTGCAGACCCAGCCCGCGCAGTTCGGTCTCGACCAACTGTCGCACCCTGTGCTGCCGCTCGAAGCCGAAGCGCGCGGTCAGCGTGGCGACGCTGATGGCGCCCATGCCGTGCTTGCCCATGCGGAACGCAATACCCAGCCCGGCGACGCCGGTTTCTCCGAATGAATCGAAGACCAGCGCGCAGCCCTGCTCGCGCACTGCCGTGCCCAACGCCTGCAGTCGATCCAGGCTGATCCGGTGTTCGGCGTAAGCCGTCGAGTTGCGGGCAAAGGTGCCTGCCACCTCGGCTTCGTCCATCAGGCCCAGCACCGCCGTGCCGCCGGTGCCTGTGCCGAGCAGGCGTCTCTGGCCGATGCTGGTGGTCAGGATCTTGATCGGGGAGTGGCCCTCTTCCCGGTGCGCGCAGTAAACGAAATCGCCCTGCCGCATCATCAGGAAGACGGTGTCGCCGGCGATGCGCCCGATGCGCTTCATGACGGGCACGAAGCGGCGCAGCAACGGCGTGGGTTGCGGCAGCAGCGAGCCGAGCAGCACCGCCTCCGGGCCAAGGCGGTACAGGTGCTCGCTGTCCCGGTCGACGAACTGTTCTTCGACCAGGCAACTCATCAGCCGGTAGGTGGTGGCCCGGTCGAGTCCCTCATCGCGCACCAGTTGGGCGAGCCGGACCCCTCGGTCATTGCTTTTCGCAACCCGGCGCAACAGTTGCAGCGCCCGGCGCACGCTCTGCGTCCCGCGCACATGGGATTCGCCTGAACTGGTGTCACAGGAAGGATTGACGGTTCCGGTGCCCACGGTAGCGGCCCATCTGATTCCATTCCTGAATCACCCGTGCACTTTGTCGGCGTCGCTTGCCATACATCCGTACTGTCTGCGCTCCGCCTGCGTGTTCACGAACGATTTGGAAATGGAATGAAAGCGGCCATCGCAGCGACCCGTTCATCCCGGCACCGCAGCGAAAACCCTGCGGGCTTGGGCCAGCGCTGCCCAGCGCCCGGTGAAATTCGGTTTGCGCTTGCTCGGGAAAGCCTCGATCGCCTGGTGATGGTCTTGCCCAACGCCACGGCCCCGCCCGCGTCTTCCACGCCAAGCGCTGCGGGCAGCGCCGGCAGCGGGAACAGGCCGCTGCGGCGGCAAGTGTCGAGATAGTTGATGCCGATCGCATGCGGGCGGATTTGCACTTCGCCGGACGCAGGAGGCGCTACCTCGATCGCCGCGCAGCGCAATGGCCCGATGCCACCGTCAGCGTGAATGGGTACCGCATGTGCGTGGATGCGCGCCGCATGTCTCTGGCCCGCGCTCACTGGAGCACCTTCGCTTTCGGCTACGGTATGAGCGCCTTCGGGCGGCCGTGCGGCGCGCACTGGGATACCTTCGCCTGCGGCTGCGGTATGAGCGCCTTCGGGCGGCCGTGCGGCGCGCACTGGGGTACCTTCGCCTGCGGCTGCGGTATGAGCGCCTTCGGGCGGCCGTGCGGCGCTCATGCCAAGCCCGTACCCGTCACGCAGCACTGTAGCCGCCATCGACCGGCAGGGTCACGCCGGTGATGTAGCGCGCATCGCCGGAGGCCAGGAAAGCGGCGGCTTTGGCGATGTCCACCGGCTCGCCCCAGCAGCCGGCCGGAATGCGCCCGGCGATCTGGCCGCTGCGCGCCGGGTCGTCGAACGCCGTCTGCGACATGCGCGTGCGTATCCATCCGGGCGCGACCGCGTTGACACGAATGCCGTCGGCCGCAAAGGCCACTGCCAGCGCGCGCGTCAACGCCACGATGGCCCCCTTGCTGGCCGAGTACCCGGGGTTGCGCGCCGAGCCGAAATAGCTCCACATCGACGCGACGTTCACAATGCTGCCGCCTGCCCGGGCCAGCGCCGGGCGCAGCAGCAGGCAGGCCAGATGCGTGCCGTTGAGGTTCACCTCCACCACCTTGCGAAAGCCGCCGATGCAAAACTCCGCGCCGCCGTGCGCGATGATCCCCGCCGCGTTGACCAGCACATCCACGCGCTCGAACCCGGCGCTGGCCTGCGCCAGCGCCGCCTCATCGGTGATGTCCAGGCGCTGGAACCCGATGCCCGAGCCTTCCAGTTCCGGCTCGGTATCGAGCCCGAGCGCGATCACGCGCAGGCCGCGGGCGCGCAGCTCGAGCCCGGTGGCCAGGCCCAGGCCCGTGCCGCCGCCGGTGATGACGGCCACCGGTGCCGAT
Source organism: Verminephrobacter eiseniae EF01-2 (assembly GCF_000015565.1). NCBI lineage: Bacteria > Pseudomonadati > Pseudomonadota > Betaproteobacteria > Burkholderiales > Comamonadaceae > Verminephrobacter > Verminephrobacter eiseniae. Next base: position 1,005,062 of record NC_008786.1, on the reverse strand, counting down.
GCGGCGCGAGAATTCATGTCGGGATGGCCTTCTCATGCGGCAGCCAGCGCTTCGAGCCGGTGCATCGCGGTTTCCAGGTCAGCGACCGACAGCGGCCGCTGGAAATGCCCGATATGCGGCGAGCGCATCGTCGCCCGGGCGATCTGGCCGATGCTCCGGGCGCTGACCTCGCGCGCGCCCAGGCCGGCCAGGTTCACGGCCAGCCCCACGCTGCGGTGAAATGCGATCTGCCCGGCCATGAACGCCGCGCTGCGCTCCTCCAGGACGAATTGCACCAGCAGCCCGTAGCCGACATGCAGGCCATGCAGCGTGGTCTCGGTGCCCGCCGCTTGCGGCAGGCCGCGCGTGAGCGAATGCGCAATCGACAGCCCGCTGTTCTCGAAAGCCAGACCGCTGAGCAGCACCAGCGCCTCGGTCAGGCGCTCGAAAGCCGGCGTCGGCCGGGCGCCTTGCAGCGCGTCGAGCCCCTCGGCCGCATCCTCGCGGATCACCCGCTCGCAGGCGGTGGACAGTTGCTGCGCGGCGATGGTGCCGGCGCTGCCAAACAGGTTCAGCCCGCCGCAGCCGCGCACCTGCGCGCCTTCGTACAGCTTGCACAGCGCATCGCCGATGCCCGAGACCAGCAGGGCCCGGGGCGCCCGCACCAGCACATCCGTGTCGACCAGCACCGCATCGGGATTGCGCGGCAGGAACTGCACCGACTCCATGCAATGCGCATCGTCGTAGTAGACGAAAGCCTTGCTGCATGGCCCGTCGTTGGACGCCGCAGTGGGCAGCACCAGCAGCCGCGCGCCGAGTTCGCGCGCCAGCGCCTTGCCGGTGTCCACCCCCTTGCCGCCGCCGGCAGCCAGCACGATATCGGGCGCAGGGCCAGCGCGCGCCGCAGCCAGCAGCGTTTGCACGGCCGCGCGCGTGACCTGGCCGCGCACCGGCAGCCAGCGCAGTTCCAGGCCATGCCGGCGGCAGGCCGCCGAGGCCGTCTCGAACACCAGCTCGCCGACGATCTGGTCGGCCACCAGCAGCGGCTGCCGGCCCAGGCTGGCCGCCACCTGGCCGACCAGGCCCAGCGCGCCCGGCCCCTGGTAGTAGCGATGCACCGCGCCGAAGACGCGGATGGCCGCCATGCCGGCCGCCATGTCCATGGCCGCGCTCATTGCAGCCAGGCCCCGACGCGCGCGCAGATGCGCTCGGTCGTCAGGCCGTAGCGCTCTTGCAGGTACGCCAGCGAGCCGCATTCGATGAACTGGTCGGGCAGCGCGATCTTGAGCAGCCTGCGCGCCAGTCCTGCCTCCTGCAACGCCTCGATCACCAGCGTGGCCAGGCCGCCGCTGGCCACATGGTTTTCCAGTACCACCAGCCGCCTGGCCGATTGCGCGAACGCCAGCAGGCCCTGGCTGTCGAACGGCTTGAGGCTCGCGCTGTGGAACACCGAGGCCGACGCGCCGCGCTGGCGCAGGTGCCCGGCCGCGTCGATGGCGCGTCCGGTCATCAGTCCGGTGCTGACCAGGCCCACATCGGTGTCCGCTGCGCTGCTGCCGATCACATGGCCTGTGCCGGGCCGCCAGCGGTGCGTGGCCGGGTCGAACACCTGCGCCACATCGGCGCGCAGCAGCCGGCAGTACAGCGTGCCGGGCAGGTCTGCCGCCATCTCGGCGATCTGCGCCATTTCGGTGGCGTCGCAGGGGTCGATCACGCTCATGTTCGGGATCGAGCGCATCAGCGCCAGGTCTTCGGTGGCCTGGTGCGTGCCGCCGTAGCCGGTCGTCAGGCCCGGGTTGCCGGCAAACATCTTCACGTTCTCGTGGCTGTGCGCGCAGGCGATGGCCAGGAAGTCGTAGGCGCGCCGCGTGGCGAAGGTGCCGTAGGTCGTGCAGTACGCGACTTTGCCGACCTTCGACAGGCCCGCTGCGGCGCCGACCAGCGCCTGCTCGGCCATGCCGACGTTGAAAAAGCGCTCGCCGTAGCGCGCGCGAAAGTCGGCAACGTCGGTGTATTTGCCCAGGTCGGCGGTGAGCAGCACCAGTTCGGGGTGGTTTGCGGCGGCCTTCATCAGGCCCAGCGAGAACGGCGCGCGCACCGTCGGCCGGCCGACGACGGCCTCGGATTCGCCCATGGCCAGGGTTCGGGCCGGGGGGTGCGACAGGGTTTGGGCGTTATGCATTCTCGGCCTCCAGTTCGCGCGCCAGGTCATCCCATTCGTCGGGCTCGACGCGCACGAAATGCGCGCTCTCGCGCTGCTGGACGCGCCGGATGCCGCAGCCCGGCCGCGTGCGCAGCACCACCGCCTTGGGCTTGCCATTGCGCGCATGCGTCCACGCGAAGGCGCCGAGCAACTGCCGCAGGTCGTTGCCGTCGATCTCTGCCGTATCCCAGCCGAACGCGGCGAAGCGCCCGGCCACGGGTTCGACCGGCACCACCAGGGGGCCGTCGGCCTGTATGCCGTTGCAGTCGATCCAGCAGACCAGGTTGTCGAGACCGAAGGCCGCACCGATGCTGGCGCCTTCCCAGGTCGAGCCCTCTTGCAGTTCGCCGTCGGAGATTTCGACATGGATGGCCGAGCGGTGGCCATCGAGCCGGTAGCCCAGCGCTGCGCCGGCGGCGATGCCCAGGCCATGGCCGAGCGAGCCGCCGGTCATCTCGACGCCGGGCACGCGGCCTTGCATGGTGCTCATCTCCAGCGGGCTGCCATCGGCGCCGTAGCTCGGCAGGCTGGCCTGGCTGATGAGGCCCCGCTCGGCGAAGGCGGCCCACAGCGCGATCGAGTTGTGGCCGGTCGACAGGTAAAAGCGTTTGCGGTCCTGGCGCTGCCAGTCGAGGTCGGCGGCCTGGAACTCGTCGAAGTACAGCACCGCCAGAAAGTCGGCAATGCCCAGGCCCTGGCCCAGATAGCCCTGCCCCTTGCCGCGCGCCTGCGCGAGCATGTGGCGTCGCAGGTTCAGCGCCGTGGCGCGCAACGTGGCCAGGCGCTCGGGGTCGATTTCGGGGTCGCTCGGGGCGGCGGTGGTGGCGATCGGGGTGGCGATGGGGGTGGTAGTGCCATGCATTGCGGGTGTGCTCCTTACAGGCCAAGGTAGGTCGATCGCAGGCACGGGTTGGCCAGCAATTGCGGCCCGCTTGCCTGCAGCGAAATGACGCCGCGTTCGAGCACATAGCCGTAGTCGGCCATCTGCAGCACCTGCAAGACGTTCTGCTCGATCACCAGCACCGTCACGCCCAGGTCGCGAATGCGCCGTATGGCCTCGAACAAACGCTCGACCATGATCGGAGCCAGCCCCAGCGAGGGTTCGTCCAGCGCCAGCACACGCGGCTTGGCCATCAGCGCACGACCGACCGCGAGCATCTGCTGCTGGCCGCCCGATAGCGTCGAAGCGACCAGCCTTTGCCGCTCCTGCAGGATCGGAAACAGCGCGAACACCTCGGCCATGGTCTGTTCGCGCCCGGCGCGCGCGCGCCGGTTGTGTGCGCCGACCAGCAGGTTCTCGCGGATCGACATCCCCGGGAACAGTTGCTTGCCTTCGGGCGATTGCACGAAGCCGCTCTCGACCACGCGATGCGGCGGCTGGCCCTGCAATGGCACGCCATCGAGCAAGATGGTTCCGCCAGCGGGCCGCAGCAGTCCCGAGACGCTGCGCAGCAGCGTTGTCTTGCCGGCGCCGTTGGCCCCGATCAGCGCCACCAGTTGGCCAGGCTCGACTTTCATCGAAAGCCCGCGCAGCACGGACCTGTCGCCATAGCCGACCGTCAGGTCGCGCACCTCAAGCGCCGGCACCGGCATAGCCGTCTCCGAAATAGGCTTTGAGCACGTTGGGCTGGCGCACCACATCGGCGGGCAGGCCGTCGGCAATCAGCGCGCCCAGGTGCATGACGATCACGCGGTCGGAAAGACCCATGATCACCTTCATCACATGCTCGATGATCAGCACGGTCACGCCGAGTTCGCGCACGCGCCGAATCAGGCCGACCATCGTCATGGCTTCTTGCGGCGTGGCGCCGGCCACGACCTCGTCCATCAGCAGCAGGCTGGGCGCCGTCGACAGCGCGCGCCCGAGCTCGACCTTGCGGCGCTCGAAGGCCGTCAGGTCGTCGGCGTCGGTGTCGGCCAGTGCGCCCATTCCGAGAAAGTCCAGCAATTCGTCGGCCCTGGCGCGGGCGCGCTGCCGGTCGCCGGTCTTGACCAGCGCGCCGACCACCAGGTTCTCGCGCGTCGACATGCCGCCAAAGGGCCGGGACAGTTGAAAAGTGCGCGCCAAACCGCTGCGGCACAGTTCCCATGGCCGCTTGCCCGTGATGTCGCGCCCTTGCAGTTCGATGCGGCCGGCATCGGGGCGGATGAAACCCGCGATCATGTTGAACGCGGTCGTCTTGCCTGCCCCGTTCGGCCCGAGCAGCCCGAGGATCTCGCCGCGCCTCAAGTCGAAGCTCAACTGCTTGACGGCGTGCACGCCACCGAAGCGCTTGACCAGTTGGTCAACCTCGAGGATGACGGCGCTCACTTGGCACTCCGTTGGTCACGGGGCATGGGGCGGGCCGCGCTCCCGACCACCGCCTGCGGGGAATGCGGCGCCGGCGCGCGGCGCGCGAGCAGGCGCCGGCCCCATTGCTGCAGCGGATGCAAAAGCCCCTTGGGCAGGTAGAGCACGGCCATGATCAGCACCAGCCCGTACAGCACCAGGTGCAGCCCGGCGAACTGCCCGCCCAGGTAGCTGCGGGTGATCTCGGCCAGCGGCGCGAGAAACAGCGCGCCGACCAGCGGACCGAACACCGTGCCCTGTCCGCCGATGATGCTCATCAGCGCCATATCGATCGACAGCTCGGTGCCCATGTTGCGCTCCGGATTGATGAAGCGGATGAACTGCGCATAAAAGCTGCCGCCCAGCGCCGTCATGAAGGCGCTCAGGGCCAGCGCCGTCAGGGTGTAGCGTGTCGGGTCGATGCCCAGCGACTCGGCCGCATCGCGATCCCCGCGAATCGCCTTCAGGCATACGCCCAGGCGGCTGCGCTCCATCAGCCAGGTGATCGTCATCACCAGCACCAGCATGCCGACGATGATGTAGTAGTAAGGCTGCTTGCTCTCGAACTGGAACATGGCCCAACTCGTGCCCAGTAGCGGCACCGAAAGCCCCTCGGCCCCCTTCAGGTGGATGCCGAACACGATGTCGGTGTTCTCCAGCCAGATGCGGATGATCTCGGCGAAGGCGATGCTCGTCAGCGCGAAATAGGGCCCGCGCAGGCGCATCGTGCACGAGCCTATCGCCAGCGCCAATGACGCTGCGGCCAGGCCACCGAGCAACATGCCGATCCAGGGCGACAGGCCGATGCCGGTCAGCAGCAGCACCGAGCAGTAGCCGCCCACACCGCTGAACACCGAGTGGCCGAAAGAGACCTGGCCGACATAGCCGCACATCAGGTTCCAGGCGCTGGCCAGGTACGCGAAATACAGCACCATGATCAGCGAATGGATCAGGAACTCGTCGCGCAGCACCAGCGGCAGCGCGAGGCAGGCCAGCAGCAAGGCCGCCACGGCAAACAAGGGCGAGCCGGGAGTCCTGCGCAGGCGGTTCACTTGGCGGCCCCCATCAGGCCCTGCGGCCGCATGAGCAGGATCAGGATGAACAGGCCGAGCGAGAAGATCGATGCGGTCGGCGTGGCGACGAACTGCGCTGCGAGCGACTCGAACAGGCCGATCACGATGCCGCCCACCAGCGAGCCGGCGATGCTGCCGATGCCGCCGAGCACGACCACGATGAAGGACTTGATGCCGAAGGTCAGGCCCACCTGCGGCGTGATCGGAATGAACGGCGCGATCAGGCAGCCCATCACGCCGACCAGCGCGCAGCCCAGGCCGAAGGTGACGTTGTAGACCAGGGGCACGTCGATGCCCGACATGGCCGCCGCGTCGCGGTTCTGCGCCGTGGCACGGATGGCGCGGCCCATGTCGGTGTGTGCCAGCCATAGCCAGACGCCAGTTGCCAGAACCAAGGCCGCCGCTGCGGCGATCACGCGAAAGCTGTTCACCGGGAACGGCCCGAGCATGAAACTGCCCACCCGCAGCGCCGACGGTGTCGAACGCACGTTCGGGCCAAAGGCCATCAGCGCCAGGTTATCGATCAGGATGCAGACGCCTGCGGTCAGCAGCAGTGCGCTGATCGGCTCGACCACCAGCGCCCGCTCGCGCCGGATCAACGGGCCGATCACGATGCACTGCACGCAGTAGCCGAGCGCGAACATCAGCGGCGCCGCGATCGGCACGCTCAGGTACGGATCGATGCCGCCGAGCTTTTGCAGCCAGAAGGCGGTGTACAGCGCCAGCATCAGAAACGAGCCATGGGCGAAGTTGACGATGCGCAGCACGCCGAAGATCAGGCTCAGGCCGAGCGCAATGCCGCCCAGCATCGCGCCCACGAGGATGCCGTTGAGCCAGGCATAAGTCAGTATGTAGGGATCCACAGGGCAGCCTTTGTCTTGACGCAGGAGGACATGCCCCGGCCCGCAGGCACGGGGCGGGCGCGCAGCCCGGATGTCAGCGCCGGGCCCAGGCCGGCACCGGCCAGACGGGCCGGGTGTCGGCGGCGCGGTTCTCGCTCGGCCAGATCGCGCGGCGCTTGCCGCCCAGGTTCTCCGAGACCACGCCATGGGCGAAGGTGTTTTGCCCGGCGCTGTCGAACTTGATGCGCTGGTACCCGGTAAAGAGCGCCGGGCCGGAGCTCAGGTCGGTGGCGGCGATGGCGTCGCGCAGCTTGTCGCGCTCGGCGCTGCCGGCGCGCTCGAGTGCGTCCCCGATCACGTAGGTGGCCGCCAGACCGAGTGCCACGGAGGCGCTCATGCCGTAGCCCAGCAGGGCGCGGGCGCGCCGGTCGGCGTCGAGCAGCAACGGATCCTGGTTGGTATCGAGGATGTCGACCTGCCAGTCTTCCTGCACGAAGTAGTACGCGGTCATCGACGCATCGATCGCGGCGTAGAACGACGGATCTTCCGCGCCGCCGCCGGCCGAATGCACGCCAAAAGTCAGGTCCAGCCGCTGCTCGGCCAGTTGGCGCGTGAACAGCAAGTGGTCGGGGGTGTAGAGCGCCAGGATCAGCGCGTCGGGCTTGGCCGAGCGGATCTTGAGCAACTGCGAAGTGAAGTCGACCTGGTTCGGCGGGGCCGGCTCGTCGAGGATGATCCCGATCTTGCGTTCGGCCGCGAGCTTGCGGATGTTGGCCGCATGCGAGCGGCCCCAATCGCCGCTTTCGTAGAACAGCGCCAGGCGCTGGACGGACTTGCCGGTTTCCTTGGCCAGCAGGGCCATCGCATCGAGTTGCTCGCGGGCATCGTAGGTCGCCTTGTTGTTGATCCGAAAGACATACCGGAAGCCGCGCTCGGTGATCTCGTCCTTGACCGCACCCACCACCACCCACGGCGTCTTGTTGCGCTCGGCCAGTTCGGTGGCGGGGAAGGTCACGGCGCTATTGAAGGCGCCGCACAGCACGGCGACGTTCTCGCGCTGTATCAGTCGTTCGGTCTCGGAGACGCCGACATCGGCCTTCGACTGCGAATCGCCAAACAGCGCCTGCAATTTGGCGCCGCCCATTGCCTTGATGCCTCCGGCTGCGTTGATCTGCTCGACGGCGGCCATCACACCGACCCGGGTCTGATTGCCGAGGGCGGCAGAACCGCCGCTGAGCGGCAACACGCAGCCGATCTTGACGATGGCCTGGGCGCCGGCGTTGCCGCTCACCACGAGCAGCATGCTGCCCGCTGCGACGATGGTGCGCAGCGTGGCGCGCCGCTTTGAATCAGGTGTCATGGAGGTCTCCGCCGTTGTCGGTATGAGGCGGCAGTATGGAAGTCACCCGCGCACGGCGCAGCGCAAAACCGGCCAACGGCTCACTATGTGAACCTGGCATTTACCCTTAGCGGCGACCCTTGCCAGTCCAGGCTGGCGGGAGGCGGTGGATGCGGTGGATGCGGCTCGGGGCCGGCGCGCCAGTCATGCCGGCCGCGACAGCAGGTGCACATATTCGTGCCGGGCCGTGTCTATCGTCGAGATCCGGTACTCGACCGGCTTGTCGCCAAAGGTCAGCGCGGTGCGGCGCACCACCAGCACCGGCGCCCCCGAGGCCACGCCGAGCAGGCGGCTCAGGCTGCGGTCGGCGATGGCGGCGCGCGCATGCTCGCGCGCCCGGGTCACGGTGATGCCGAACTCGGTCTGGTAGAGGTGGTAGATGGTGCTCTTGCGCTCGCGCAAGCGCTTTTCGGTCAGGCCCTTGAAGAGCGTCGCCGGCAGCGTCAGTTGGTCGTGGATCACCGCCTTGCCTTGCAGCAGCAGGCGGTTGTCGATCCGGATGGCCGGCTCTCCCGGCTTCAGGCCCAGCGCCAGTGCCGGCTCCTCCTCGATGCGCACGCGCTCGAAGGCCAGCAGTTCGACCCTCGGCGCCTGGCGCAGGCCGTCGCTGCGCTCGACGTGAAAGAACTGGAACATGAAGCGATCCGCGTTGTGCACGGCAACGAAGGTGCCGCGCCCCTGCCGCCGCACGAGGATATGCTCGGCCACCAGGTCGTCGGTGGCATGGCGCAGCGTGCCGATGGACACGCCGAGCGCGGCCGCCAGCGCGGCCTCGCTCGGCAGCGCAGCGCCGGCCTGGCATTGCCCCGACTCGATCGCGCGCAGCAGCGCGCTCTTGACCTGCCGGTACAGCGGCGTGGCGCGCGCGCCGGCGACGATCGGGGCAAAGATGGCGGCAGCGGCTCGTTGCATGGCGCCCACATTGTGGCGCTTGGCGCCGCCATCATCCACGGTCGTGGCGCCAGGCATGCCCGTCATCCAAGTCATATGAATGACTGGTTTGACACTGGCAAATATGCCGATCGACACTGCCCCATCGCAACTTTTGCCCCGCAGGAGATAGACCCATGGTTCACTTCGTTTTGCACGACGCCCGGGACACGGTGGCCGTCGTGGTGGTCGAGGGCGTCAAGGCCGGCATGGCGCTCAACGGCTGGATCATGGATGAGGACCGCGAGATCCTGATCCATGCCCGGCAAGACATCCCTATCGGTCACAAGGTGGCGCTCAAGGACATGAACCCCGGCGACACGGTATACAAGTACGGCATCGACATGGGCCGGGTGGTCGCGCCGATCGCGGCCGGCGAGCATGCCCATGTGCAGAACATCAAGACCAAGCGCTGGTAATTCCATTCCTCATTCCTGAAACATCCGTGCACTTTGTCGGCGTCGCTTGCCGTACACCGTACTGTCTGCGCTCCGCCTGCGCGTTCACGAACGATTCAGCAATGCAATGGGCCCTGGCAGGCGCTTCCGTTGCACGAACCACAAAGAAATCCCCACCATGTCCGTCATTTCCAAAGAGACCACGTTCCTCGGCTACCGCCGCGAGAACGGCCGCGTCGGCGTGCGCAACCATGTCGTGATCCTGCCGCTCGATGACCTGTCCAACGCCGCCGCCGAGGCCGTTGCGCACAACATCAAGGGCGCGCTCGCCATTCCCCACCCCTATGGCCGCCTGCAGTTCGGCGCCGACCTGGATCTGCACTTTCGCACATTGATCGGCGCCGGCTGCAACCCCAACGTGGCGGCGGTGGTCGTCATCGGCATCGAAGACAGTTGGACGCGCAAGGTGGTCGATGGCATCGCCAGCACCGGCAAGCCGGCGCTCGGCTTCGGCATCGAGGGCCATGGCGACCACGAGACCATCCTGCGCGCCAGCCGCGCTGCGCGCGAGTTCGTGCAGTGGGCCAGCGACAAGCAGCGCCAGCCTTGCGCCATCGATGAGCTATGGGTCTCCACCAAGTGCGGCGAGAGCGACACGACCTCGGGCTGCGGCGCCAACCCGACGGTCGGCAACGCCTTCGACAAGCTCTACGAGACCGGCAACACGCTGCTGTTCGGCGAGACCTCCGAGATCACCGGCGGCGAGCACATCGTGGCCGAGCGCTGCCGCACGCCGCAGGTCAGGGAGCGCTTCATGTTCATGTTCAACCGCTACCAGGACATGATCAACCGCCACAAGACCAGCGACCTGTCGGACTCGCAGCCGACCAAGGGCAACATCGCCGGCGGCCTGACCACCATCGAGGAAAAGGCGCTGGGCAATATCCAGAAGATCGGCAAGAAATGCCTGGTCGACGGCGTGCTCGACAAGGCCGAGATGCCCACCGGCCCCGGCCTGTGGTTCATGGATTCTTCCAGCGCTGCGGCCGAGATGGTCACGCTGTGCGCCGCTTCGGGCTACGCGCTGCATTTTTTCCCCACCGGCCAGGGCAACGTGATCGGCAATCCCATCGTGCCGGTGATCAAGATCTGCGCCAACCCGCGCACGGTGCGCCTGATGAGCGAGCATGTCGACGTGGACACCTGCGGCCTGTTGCAGCGCCAGATGACGCTGGACCAGGCCGGCGACCAATTGCTCGAATGCATGCTGCGCACCGCCTGCGGCCGGCTGACCGCCGCCGAGGCGCTGGGCCATCGCGAGTTCGTGCTGACGCGCCTTTATGAGTCGGCCTGAGCGGGGTGTGCGAGCCAGCCTGCGCGGATGCGCGAACCTGAGCGGGTACGCGCATCGATTCGAGCGGGCGCGCAAAGCCACTTGATCGGGCCAGCACCACCATGGCACGCATCGTCATCGCAGAGTTCATGGACCCGGCCGCGCTGGAGCCACTCCGAGCGAGGCACGAACTGCTGTACGAGCCGCAGTTGGTCGACGACGGCGCGCGCCTGCAACGCGAGGCCGCCGGCGCCGATGCGCTGATCGTGCGCAACCGCACGCAGGTGCGCGGCGCGCTCTTGGCCGCGCTGCAACGCTGCCAGGCGGTGGGCCGGCTCGGCGCCGGGCTCGACAACATCGATGTGGCGGGCTGCCAGGCGCGCGGCATCCGCGTGCTGGTGGCCAGCGGCGCCAACGCGCCGAGCGTGGCCGAGTACGTGATCGCGGCGGCGCTGCTGCTGTTGCGCGGCGCTTATGGCGCGACGGCGGCGCTGGCCTCGGGCCATTGGCCGCGCGCGGCGCTGTCGAACGGGCGCGAGTTCGCGGGCAAAACGCTGGGGCTGGTCGGCTTTGGCGCGATCGGCCAACTGACTGCGCGCAGCGCGGCAGCGCTGGGGGTGCGCACCATGGCCTGCGACGCGCTGCTCGGCGCCGACCACCCGGCTTTCGCCCAGACGGGCACGCAGCCGGTCGGGCTCGACGAACTGGTGGCGCAGGCGGATGTGGTCAGCCTGCATGTTCCGCTGCTGGCTACGACACGCGGTCTTTTCGATGCCGACCGCATCGGAAAGATGAAGCCCGGGGCGGTGCTGATCAACAGTTCACGCGGCGGCATCGTCGACCAGGCGGCGGTGGCCGCCGCGTTGCGCGCAGGGCGCCTGGGCGGCGCGGCGCTCGATGTGTTCGACACCGAGCCGCTGGCGGCGGCGGCGCAGTTCCAGGACTGCCCCAACCTGCTGCTGACGCCGCATATCGCGGGGGTGACCACCGAGTCGAACCAGCGCGTGAGCCGCCTGATCGCGCAGCAACTGCTGGAGGTCTTGCACTGATGGCCAGGCTGAGCCTGCAACAGGCGCGCGACAGCGTGGCCCGGGCGCTGCGCAGCGCGGGCGCGAACCAGACGATGGCCGACGCGACAGCGCGCGCGCTGGTGCTGGCCGAGGCCCAGGGCCTGGGCTCGCATGGCCTGAGCCGCGTCGCGCAGTACGCCGCGCAGTTGCGCAACGGGCGGGTCAACGGCGCGGCGCTGCCGACGCTGCGCCGCGCCAAAGGCGGCGCAGCGCTGATCGATGCCCATGAGGGCCTGGCGTTCGCGGCCTGCGACAGGGCGGTCGCCGAGGCGGTGGCCCGCGCGCACGCCGTGGGCATCGCCATCGCCGGCGTGACCGACAGCCACCACTGCGGCGTGCTCGCAGACCACCTGCGGCCGGTGGCACAGGCCGGCCTGGTCGGCCTGGCCTGCGCCAATTCGCCGGCTGCGATGCCGGCCGCCGGCGGGCGCCATCCGATCTTTGGCACCAACCCGGTGGCGGCCATCTTTGCGCGCCGCGACACCGATCCGCTGCTGATCGACCTGAGCCTGTCGGAAGTGGCGCGCGGCAAGCTGATGGTGGCGGCCCAGCAAGGCCGGACCATCCCGCTGGGTTGGGCGTTGGACCGCGACGGCCAGCCGACCACCGACCCGAAGGCCGGTCTCGAAGGCTCGATGCTCCCGATAGGCGCGGCCACCAGCCCCAAGGGGGCGATGCTGGCGCTGATCGTGGAACTACTGGTGACCGCGCTGATCGGCGCACAGTTCGGCTTCGAGGCTTGCAGCTTCTTCGAGGAGGAGGGCAACCGGCCGCGCATCGGGCAGGTGTTCATCGTCATCGACCCCGGCGCATTGGCCGGCACGGCCAGCTACCTCGAGCGCACCGAAGTGCTGGTGGCCGAGATGCTGCGCGACCCCGGGCTGCGCCTGCCCGGCGCGCGGCGCGAAGCGCTGCGCAGGCAGGCCGAGCGCGATGGCATCGAGGTGTCGGATGCGCTGCTCGCCCAGTGGCCGATGACCGATGGCCAATGAAAACCGTGGCAGATAACCCCCCCAGGAGCCCAGACGATGATGAACCGACGCGACGCAATACGCGGGGCCGCAGCACTGACCGCAGCGGCGGCCTGCGGGCCTGCCCGGTCCCGGGCACAGGGCGGCGACTACCCCCGGCCCGACGCGACCATTCGCTACGTGGTGCCCTTTCCGGCGGGCGGCTTGACGGACCAGATGGCGCGCCAGATCGGCCAGCAACTGGGCGAGCGCTGGAAGGTCAACGTCGTGGTCGACAACCGGCCCGGCGGCAACGCACAGATCGGCGCCGAAATGGTTGCCAAGGCCGCGCCCGACGGCCACACGCTGCTGGCGGTCACGCTGGCGCATGCGGCCAATGTGACGCTGTTCCCGAAAGCGCCATTCAGCTTGCAAAAAGACCTGCGGCCGGTGGCGTTGATCGCCGGCAGCCCGATACTGATCGTGGTGCCGCAAGCCAGCCCCATCGAGGACTTCAGGGCCTTGATCACGCAGTCCAGGGCGCACCGCCTGAACGCCGGCTCCAGCGGCAACGGCACGCCGCCGCACCTGGCGCTGGCGTTGTTCAACGCACTGAACCAGTCGGCCATACAGCATGTGCCTTACAAGGGCGGCGCGCCCGCCGTGACGGATCTGATCGGCGGCCAGTTGGACCTGATCTTCTCGAACTTCCCGGAATCGATCGCGCATGTGAAAACGGGCCGGCTGCGCGCGCTGGCCATCGCCAGCCGGACGCGCCATCCGGCGCTGGACAAGGTGCCGACGACCGCCGAAGCCGGCCTGCCCGCGCTGCTGGTGGAAAACTGGACCGGCATGATGGCACCGGCCGGCATGTCGGACGCGGCGGTGCGCAAACTGGGCGCCGAGGTGGTCGAGATCGTCCACCAGCCCGAGATGCAAGAGCGCATGCGCCAGCAGGGCTTCAACGCCGATGCGCGCACGCCGGAGCGCTTCGCCGTCTTTCTGAACGAAGAGATTGCGCGCTGGGCGCAGGTCATCGAGGGCGCGAACATTCAGCCGAGCTGATGTCTTGCCGGCTCCGATTCCGAGCCGCCGTTGCCGGTGAGTCCTGATTCCATGTCCACATCGTTCGCGAAGGCGAAGCGCAGACAGCGCGGAATGGTCGGCAAACGAAGCCGTGCACGGACGATCGGGAATGGCATCAGCGCCAACATCGAGAGGGGCAAGCCATACATGGAATCACTTGACGATCAGCACCTTGGAACGATCGAAGGCGATGCTCACCGCAACGATCAGAATCAGCCCGAACACGATCTGCTGCGCGAACACGCTGATGCCGACGAAGGTCATGCCGACCCGCGCAACCGATACCAGCAAGGCGCCGACCAGCGTTCGGGCAATGCCTCCCGAACCGCCCGTCAGTGCCGTCCCGCCGACGATCACCGCCGCGATGACGGGCAGCAGGAACTGGTCTGCCAGCGTGGGCGAGCCGCTGCCGAGGCGTCCGGCCATCACCACGCCGGCCAGCCCGGCGAAGAACGATGAGGTCGCAAACACCAGGCATTTGGTCACCGGCACGCGCAGGCCCGACGCAATCGCAGCCGGCTCGCCGGCGCCGATGGCGTCGGTGTGCCGTCCGAAGACCGTCGAACGATGCAGGAACAGACAGAATGCGAACACTGCGATGCCGAGCAAAATCTCGTGCGGCACGCCCAATGAGGTGCCGGTGGTCCAGCCAAGCGACGCGCTGCGCATCTCCTGGCCAATCCCGATGGAGCGCGTGCCCGAGAGCGTCAGCGCGGCAGCCGATGCGATTCCGCCCATTGCAAGCGTGGCGATGAAAGAAGGAATGCGCAGCGCGGTCTGGATGATGCCGCTCAACAGGCCCACGCCAAACGACGCCGCCAGCGCAACGACTGCGGCCAGCGCGCCATGACGCGGCAGCAGCAGCGCGACGATCACGCTGGAGAGCGATGCCACTGCCTGCAATGACAGATCGATGCTGCCGATCAGCACGACGAAGGTGGTGCCAGCGGCCATGATGAACAAGGTGGAACTGTCCGCCAGCAAGCCAAGTTGCGTCGACGGCGCAAAGAAACCCGGTTGCGCGATTTCGATCAGCAGATACAGCGCCACCAGGGCGATGAAGGGGGCATGCCCGCCGAGCTTTGCTTTGAGTGAGGTGTGCAGATCAGACATGTCGACTTCAGACCATGTGTTCTATGACTTCGACCTGCGAGGGCTTGTGCCCGACTGCGCAGGGCAGGATCGTTTGCACCCGGCCATCGCGCATCACCATCACCCGGTGGCTGAGGCCGAGGATTTCTTCGAGCGTGTCGCCGGTCAGCACCACGGCAACGCCCTCTGCGGTCAACTCGCGGATGAGTTGATAGACCTCCTCTTTGGCGCCGACATCGAGCCCGCGTGTCGGATGGTCGAGCACCAGAATCCGGCTGCCCGCGAAGCGCCATTTCGCCAGCACCACTTTCTGCTGATTGCCGCCCGACAGGTTGCGGCAGGAGGCGTCGGGGCCTGGCGTCTTGATATGCAGGCGATGAATCCATTCGTTGGCCATCGAGCGTTCGCTGGCCTTGTGTATCACGCCGCCGCGACTGACTGCGCGCAAACGCGGCAGCGTCAGGTTTTGCGCCACGCTCATCTGCGTCACCAATCCTTCCACCTTGCGCTCGCACGGCACATACCCGATGCCCAGCGCGACGGCATGATTTGCCTGCGGCCGAAGACGGGTCGTCCCCACGTTGATCTCGCCGGCGTCGAGTCGTTCGAGTCCGGCGATCACCCGGCACAGCTCTTCGCGGCCCGACCCGACCACCCCCGCCACACCGAACACCTCGCCGCCATGCACCTCGAACGACACCTCCTTGAACGCATGGCCAAGCGATGCATCGCGCACCGACAGGGCGACCTCGCTGCGGCAGGGCTTTTGCAGGCTCTCGCGGTAGTACTCGCTGTGCTGCGAGCGGCCCACCATCAATTCGTGGAGTTGCGCCGCCGAAGCGTCGGCGGCGGGCATGTCGGCGACGACCTTGCCGTCCTTCATCACATACACCCGGTCGCTGAGCGACAACAGTTCGTCGAGCCGGTGCGACACGAATACGAAAGACGCGCGCGACTTGAGTTCGGCCACGAGTCGAAACAGAATTTTTATCTCCGCGGCCTCGAGCATGGAAGTCGGTTCGTCCAGCAAAATGATCGGCGTGCCGTGGCTGGCCAGCGAAAGCGCCCGCGCCAGTTCCACCATCTGGCGCTGGCCGAACGACAGGTCCTCGCACAGGGTCAGCGGGTCGATGTCCAGATGCACCGTGGCGAGTTCCTTGCGGGCGGCGCGCTCGAGCTTGCTCCAGTTCAAGCGCCCCAGGGCAACGAAGTCCTTTTCACGGCCAAGGAACAGATTTTCGGCAACGGTCAGGTTGGGCAGGATCGATTGCTCCTGATACACCATCGCAATGCCCTTCGAGGTGGCGTCGCGCGGATTGCGAATCACCAACGGCTTGCCGTTGAGCGTCATCGCGCCGGCGTCCTGGCGGTATGCGCCGGTCAACAGCTTCATCAGCGTCGATTTGCCCGCGCCATTCTCGCCAATCAGACCGACGATTTCGTTCGGCCTGATTTCGATGCTGACGTCATCCAGGGCCAGCACGCCCGGAAAGCGTTTGGTGATGTTCTTCAGGAGCAGCATGTCGGTCACTCACTTGACGATGCGTCGATGCGAACGATCGAGCACCAAGGTCGCCGCGACGATGATCAGCACACCCTGGATGCCGCGTTGCACATAAGGGGGCACGCCGAGCAGAACCATGCCATTGGCGAGCACCACCACGATGAGGGTGCCGACCAGGGCATTCAGCGGGCTGCCGTTGCCTCCGGCGAGCGAGGCGCCGCCGACCACGATGGCGGTAATGGCGACAAACAGTTGCCCGTTGGCGATGACCGCGTGCCCCTGGCCATATTGCGCGACCGCGAGAATGCCCGCCACGCCATAAAAGGCGCCCGCCAGCGCGAACACGGCGATACGCACACGCCCGACCCGCACGCCGCAGAGACGGGCGAGGTCTTCTCCGCCGCCGATGGCCAGCGTGTGGCGACCAAGCAGGGTATGGCGGTGCACCCACCATGCGATGCCCAGCGCCAGCAGCGCAATCCACACGGACAATGGCATGCCAAGGTAGCGGGTGATGGCGATCGAGCGCAGGGCGGTGTCGCTGACCCGGATCGTATTGCCCGACAGCCAGGCCGTTCCAATCCCCGAGGCGATGAAGCCGACTGCCAACGTGGTGATGAACGATGGAATGCGCAGGAACACGTGCAGCATGCCGTTGACCAGGCCCAGCACGACACCGGCGGCGACGGCCAGCGCCAGCACCCACAGCCCGGAGTGGTGCTCGTTGTACGAGTTCTCGACGAGCATCGACACGGTAATCGCCGCGACTGCCACCACGCCTTCTGCCGACAGATCGATGCTGCCGAGTTGAATGACGAAGATTCCGCCCAGTGCAATGGTGAGTGGAATCGCGGCAGCAATGGCGATGCGCGCCAGGTTCATCGGGTCGAAGAAGTTGTGATCGACGGCGCCGATGCACACGCCGAGCGCCAGCAGAACCAACAGCGGCGCAAAGCGCCGCTGTCGTGCGCGCATCCGCAGTGCGCCTGTGTGGGCGACTTGCGCCGCGTCTGGCTCGTTCATCGATACACCAGAGGGCCGGCCACACGGGCATCGTTCCAGTCGGCCGCCGGTGTCGCCCTGCGGGCAAGGACGGCTTGCAGATTGGCTTTCGAGACCAGTGTCGCCTTGCAGAATGACTCGCGCCGCTCCTTTGGCAAACGGGCGACATCCATTTTTTTCTGCTGTGCAGAAAGCCCCATCGACAGGCCGACGCCACCCAGCCAATAAGGGTCCCAGTCAACCGTTGCCACGAGTTCGCCGGCCTTGAGCGCGGCGAGTCCGGGTTGCGTGCCGTCCATGCCGGACACCAGAAGCTGGCCGGCCAGTCCTTCTGCGCGCAAGGCTTCGATGGCGCCCAGCGCCATGTCGTCGTTGGCGGCCCACACGCCCTTGACCTTCGTGTTGAAACGGGTCAGCCATGCCTGCATGATGGGGAAGGCCTTTTGCGAGTCCCAGTCCGCGACCTGGAAGTCCAGCAGCTGGATATCCGGGAATTTTTTCAGCGCCGCCATCAGGCCAGCCTTGCGCTCGATGGCTGGCACGTTGCTGAAAATGCCGCCGAGCGCCACGACACCGCCCTGGCCCCCCATGGCCTTGAACAATTCAGTCGCGGTGGCCGCGCCATAAGCGAGCCCGTCGAACGACAGGTGCGCGACGTAGTGCGGGTTGAAGTCCCACGGGTGAAAATCGTTCGGCTTGTTCCAGATCGTCGTCACATGCGCGCCAGCCTTGGCGCAGGTCTCGACGATCACCCGCGCATCAGCCGAATCGTTCGGATCGACATTGAGGACGAGGTTGCCGCCCGTCTTTTGCAGCAAGGCGCGAATGTCCGCGATGCCCTTTTCCGAACTGCCTTCCGTGGTGAGCGGCACGTAGGGCAGCCCGACGCTTTTCGCAAAGCTCTGCGCGCCCTTGTTGAATGCGGCGTGGTAGGGATTGGTGAGTGAGCGGAACGAACAGGCGAGCGTGGTCGGCCCCGTCCCGAACGACAGGCCCGGCATGCCGCTGCCAGCCACGGCAAATGCGGTGCCTGCGCCCCGTTGGATGAAGTTGCGGCGTGAAACGCCTGCGTGCCGGTCTTGCTGGAGCCTTTGCTTGAACATGATGTCTCCTTCGAGTAAGAAACCCTTGTCATCAGGGATTTGAAATAAACAGCTACTTATCACCTGCCGAAATCGCCGGTTGCCCGATGTTCCCGGACCTTTCCCGCGCCTTGCGCGATGTGTTCTCAGGCTGCCATGGCCTTGCGGGGTCGCATGGAGCCTAATGTGCCTGCCTGCTCGCGCGCTGGCTGCGCCACCAGACCGCGTATCAGATCAGCCGCCTTTTCCGCGATCATGAGCGTGGCGGCGTTCGTGTTCGAGCTGACGATGCGCGGCATCACTGACGAATCCGCCACCCGCAGACCCTCGATGCCATGCACGCGCAGTTGTGGATCGACCACCGACAGCTCGTCGATGCCCATCTTGCAGGTGCCGACGGGGTGGTACCCGGTGCGGCCATACGCTTGCGCATAGGCTTCGTACTCGGCCTGCGAGGCCACCTTGTCGCCCGGGAAGTGCTCGCGCGTGAGGTACTTGCGCAAGGCGCTCTGGCGCATGATTTCCCGACTCTGGCGTATGCCCTCGACGGCAATCTTCAGGTCGTGCGGGTCGCGAATGTAAGCGGGATCGATCCGCGGCGCATCAGCGGGGTCGGCGCTGTGCAGCGTGACGCTGCCCCGGCTGCGCGGCCGCAGGAAATAGGAATTGAGCGTGCAGCCCGAGCCGGATGGCACCGGCGGCACGCCGGACTCGACACCCGCGCCCGGCAAAAAATGAAATTGCAGGTCAGGCGTGGGCACGCTGCCGTCTGAATACCAAAAGGCCCCGGCTTCGGCGATGTTCGAGGTCACCGGCCCCTTGTTGAACAGTTTGTATTCCAGTCCGGCGAGCAGCATCATGTGTTTTTTCGCGTACTTGTCCAGGCTGTACGGGCCATTGAGTTCGTAGACGATATCGATATCGAAGTGGTCTTGCAGATTCTGTCCGACGCCGTCGAGCACATGCACGGGCTGGACGCCGACGCGCTCCAGGTCTTGCGCGCGGCCAATGCCGGAGAGCATCAGCAACTTCGGCGAACCAATCGCGCCCGCCGTCACGATCACCTCGCGGCGGGCGCGCACCATCGTCACGCTGGCGCGCTCGCCACGCGGGGCAAACTCGACGCCGGCAGCGCGGCCATTCTCGATCACCACGCGCAACGCCAGGCAGTCGGTGCGAACCGTGAGATTGGGACGCGAGCGCGCCTGGCGCAGATAGCCAGCCGCCGCACTGCAACGCCTGCCATTGCGCTGCGTGACCTGATACACCCCCACACCTTCTTGCTGCGCGCCATTGAAATCGCTGTTGTGCGGCATGCCCGCTTCCTGGCCGGCGCGCACGAAGGCTTTGGTCAGTTCGTTGACGCTGATGAGGTCGGACACGCCCAGCGGACCACCCACGCCATGGTATGGGTCGCACAGGCGCTCGTTGTCTTCCATGCGCCGCAGGTACGGCAACACGCCATCATGAAAACCCCAGCCGGTGCAGCCATCGCGCTCCCAGCCATCGTAGTCGGCAGGCTGGCCGCGGGTGTAGACCATCGCATTGATCGAACTACCGCCGCCGAGCACCCGGCCCTGTGCGAAGGGAATCCGCCGCTTTTGCGTTGCCGCAGCCGCCACGGTGCGATAACCCCATGTCAAGGGGCCATCGGTCATCTTGAAAAATCCCACCGGCATATGGATGTAGGGATCGGTGTCGGCAGGGCCGGCCTCCAGCAGCAGCACCCGCATGCCGGCCTCTTCACTCAGACGAGCCGCCAGTGCGCAACCCGCCGCGCCGCCGCCCACGATCA
Organism: Verminephrobacter eiseniae EF01-2; assembly: GCF_000015565.1. Lineage (NCBI taxonomy): Bacteria > Pseudomonadati > Pseudomonadota > Betaproteobacteria > Burkholderiales > Comamonadaceae > Verminephrobacter > Verminephrobacter eiseniae. The sequence continues at coordinate 984,995 of NC_008786.1, read as the reverse complement.
CATAGTCATACATTGCTGTCTCCGATGCTGTGTCGACCGCATGCTGCGCATGGTGCCCACACCGAGACCGTGCGCAGGCTGCCGCGCCCATGACCGGCCTTGCATCATCCGGCCCGTGCCTGTGAAAGTAGCGCCTCGTCCATCAACGGGCGAAACGCCATTCGCGCCAGCACCTCCCTTTCGATGTCAATCCCTTGCGCCACCTCGATCAGCCGTACCCCGGTGGCATCCAGACGAAACACCGCACGCTCGGTCACGTAGAGCACTTCCTGGCCCACGAGGCGCGCCTGCTCGCCGCTGAAGCTAATGTGCTGCACCCGCTCGACGAGTTTGGGCACGCTGCCTGGCGCCACAATGTTCACGCTCGCTCCCACCTGCTCGATCTGCAAGCCTTTTGCTTCAAAGCTGCCGCAAAACACGATCTTCCTCGCGCCCTGGGTGATGTCGATGAAGCCACCGGGGCCGACGACCGTCGCGCCGAACTTCGATACATTGATGTTGCCCGCGCCATCCATCTCGCCCATGCCGAGGAAGGTGACATCTACACCGCCGCCACTATAAAAATCGAACTGATCGACGCTGGACAGAATCGCGTCGGCATTGCGCGCAGTGCCGAACATCGGGCCGTCGAGCATGGCGCCGTTGTGGATACCCTGCTCCACCGACCCCCAGAAGCTGCCAAGCCGCCCCTGTTTCGCAAGAATGGCGGGAATGCCGCCAGGAATGCCGAAGCCGAAATTGGCCGACTGCCCGGCCTGCAACTCCTTTGCCGCCCGCGCCGCGATGATGTGGCGAATGCCGCCGGGCGTTGCGTAGCAACCATCGCCCACCGCACTGAGCGCTTCGCCGCTGAGCGACGCATCGTAGTCCGACACCACACATTGCACCTGCGTGGGCGTTGCGACAAGCGTGTCGACCAGAATGCCGGGAATGCGCACCAGGCGTGCCGGCACGTAACCACCCGGTGCACGCTCCTTCACCTGTACGATCACACGGCCACCGCTGTTGTGCGCCGCGAGCGCAGCCGCATAAACATCCAGATCGGCAGGTTCACGGCGTAGCGTGACATTGCCGCTCTCATCCGCCGATGAGCCGCGCACAATGGCGAAATCCACCTTGAACGGCTTGTAGCGCAGATATTCGCGCCCCTCCAGTTCGATCAGTTCCACCAGTTCCTCGGCTGCGCGCCGGTTGATCTTGCCGCCATCGATGCGCGGGTCGACGAAGGTGCGCAACCCGACATGCGTGATGAGGCCCGGTCGCCCTGCGCCGATTTCCCGCAGCAGCGTGGAAATCACGCCCGCCGGGAAGCTGTAAGCCTCGAACGCCTCGTCTTGCGCCATCCGTTGCATCGCAGGCGCCCAACTCCAGTGCCCGCCGATCACGCGCCTGACCATGCCGGCATGGGCAAAGCGCCCAAGCCCGCTGCCCTTGCCGTCGCCGATGCCAAGCGCGTGCACCACGGTCAGATCGCGTGGATGCCCGGTCTTGAGAAAGCGCTGCTCGAGCTGCGCAAGCACGGCATCCGGCTCCAGCAGACCACCGCCCGAACCAGCCAGCGCCATCGTTGCGCCATCGAAGATTTCCTCGACCGCAGCGGCAGCCCCCATCCATTTGCTCAACACATCCTCCATTCAGAGATCAGACACCCATTGACAGCAGTTCTTCCCTGGTCTCAAATAACCATCTCAATGGTTACTTGATGGCAATGCTATTACGACGATTCAGGTGAGTCAAGGAATGTTGCACAACATCCGGGTTTACCTGTATAGGCCCTGTATAGGCCCGGAGCCGCGCCAGCGATCGATGGAGACAGCATGAAACTCTCGGAAACGCACGAGCAGATACGCGCAACCACGCGGCGTTTTGCGCAGGAGGTGATTCGCCCGGTGGCCGAGGCGCTCGATCGTGAAGAGCGTTTTCCGGCAGATATCTATCAGCAGATGGGGGAACTCGGCTTGTTCGGCATTACGGTGCCTGAGGCATATGGCGGTGCCGGACTGGATGTCACCGCCTATGCGCTGGTGATGGAGGAGTTGTCGCGCGGCTATGCGTCGGTTGCCGATCAGTGCGGCCTGCTCGAGCTGGTCAGCACGCTGTTGAGCGCGCATGGCACCGACGCGCAACGCGCCAAGTACATGGCGCCCTTGCTGCGCGCAGGGCTCAGGCCGGCATATTGCATTACCGAATCCGACGCAGGCAGCGACATGTCCGGCATCCGCACCACGGCGACGCGAACCGCAGACGGCTGGGATCTCAACGGTGCCAAGCTGTGGATTCACAACGCGCCAGTCGCAGACCTGGCCTTCGTGCTGGCGCGCACCGACCCGGCGGCGGGCAAGCGCGGCATGAGCATCTTCATCGTCGATTGCCATCTGGCCGGTGTCTCGAAGGGCGCGAAAGAACACAAGATGGGCCAGCGCGCATCGCAGGTCGGTGAACTGCACTTCGAGCGCGTGCAGCTCCCGCGCGAGGCCCTGCTCGGACCGGAAGGGCGCGGCTTTCACATCATGATGAGCGCGCTCGACAAGGGCCGCGTAGGCATTGCCGCGCTCGCGGTCGGCATCGCACAGGCAGGGCTGGAGGCAGCGCTCGACTACGCCCTGTCCCGCAAGCAGTTCAGCAGCCGCATCGCCGAATTTCAGGGGATTCAGTGGATGCTCGCTGACATGGCGCAGGATATCCAGGCCGCACGCTTGCTGGTGCACGACGCCGCCAAACGGCTCGAAGCCGGCGACCGGGCGAGCATCGCCTGCTCGATGGCCAAGTGCTTCGCCAGCGACACGGCGGTCAGGCACAGTGCCAACGCCGTGCAGATTTTCGGCGGCAGTGGCTACATTCGCGGCTATGAAGTCGAACGACTCTATCGTGACGCGAAGATCACGCAAATCTACGAGGGCACGAACCAGATTCAGCGCACCATCATTGCCCGCGACCTGATCACCCACGGAGCCTTGCCATGAACGCGCGCGCCATGGCGCTTGTCACGGGCGGTCGACGCGGCATCGGACGAGCGATTGCCATCGGGCTTGGCCGCGCCGGATTCGACGTGGCGCTCACCGATCTTCATGGCCGGCATAGGCGTCTTGCTGCCCGGTGCTGACGGCGCAAGTTGGTGGTGGTGCAGGGCCGATGACGCAGCAAGGTCTGCTCCATATCCTCGCGGCCGTCGAACCTGTGGGGGCGGTCGGGAATGAACCTGCGGACAGGGAAAGAGGGGATTTTGTTCCATATGATGCCCCCTGGTCGGGCGGGCTGCTACGCTGCGAAGCCATGTTTTTACCGGTCTGTCGCATCGGCCTGTCTCGCGCCCGAACCCGCGCACGGCGGTCCATGCTTTTTGAAAGGAATGTGCAATGGCTGGCCAACTTCCTCTGGCGGGCATACAGGTGATCGAGGTGTGCAATGTGGCTGCCGGGCCGTACTGCGGCATGTTGCTGGCCGATATGGGCGCGGATGTCATCAAGGTCGAAAATCCCGAGGGCGGCGATACGCTGCGTTCGTGGCCGCCGCTCAGCGATGGCTACAGCGAGAACTTTGCCGCGCTCAATCGCAACAAGCGTTCGGTGACGCTGAACCTGAAAGAGCCGGCGGACCTGGCCATGCTGCGCGCTTTGGCGCAAGGTGCCCAGGTGCTGATAGAGAACAACCGCCCCGGGGTGATGGAGCGCCTGGGCGCGGGCTATGCGGCGCTGGCGCAGGTCAATCCCCGGCTGGTCTATTGCTCCATCTCGGCCTACGGGCAGTCCGGGCCGCGGGCCAGCGAGGGCGGGTTCGATCTGACCGTGCAGGCGATGAGCGGGATCATGAGCGTCACCGGCGAGGCCGGCGGCGCTCCGGTCAAGTGCGGCGTTCCTTTGGCCGATTTCGCCGCCGGCCTGTACGCGGCGTTCTCCATCGCCTCTGCGCTGCGCGCCACGGACCAGACCGGGCGCGGCGTGCACCTGGACGTGCCGATGCTCGGCGCCACGCTGGGCATCGCAGCGCTGCAGACTTCGGAGTATTTCGGCAGCGGCCGCGACCCGCGCGCGCTCGGCTCTGCCCATCCGCGCAATGCGCCGTACCGGGTGTTTCGTAGCCAGGATGGTTACTTCGCGATGGCAGCCGGCAATGACGCGCTGTGGCGCGCGGTGTGCGGGGTGGTCCAGCGCCCGCAACTGCTGGCGGACCCGCGCTTTGTCTCGCCGACGGGCCGGGCGACCCATCAGGAGGCGCTGCTGGCGATCCTGGAGGCCGACTTCGTGCAGGCCGGCACGCAAGAATGGCTGGCGCGTTTTCGCGCTGTGGGTGTTCCCTGCGCGCCGATCAACCGTTATTCCGATGTGCTCAAGGATCCGCAGGTCGAGCACATGGCCTGGGTGCAGCCACTGGAACTGCCCAATGGCGTCAGGACGCAGACCTTCGGCGCGCCGGTGCGCATCGCCGGGGCAACGCTGCCCGTGCGCCGGCGCCCGCCGGCGCTGGGCGAGCACAACGATGAGATCCTGGGGCCGTTGCGCGCAGCGGCCACTGCGGGGGTGCCGTGATGGGCGCAGCACGGCCGCCCGAAGGCGCTCATACCGCAGCCGAAGGCGCAGGTGCTCCCGTGAGCGCGGCGGCGAGCCATGCGGATGCCGACGGCACGGTGCTGCAAGTGCAGCGGGCCGAAGGCGTCTGGACGCTGACGCTGAACCGTCCGGACAAGCTCAACGCGCTGGATGCGCAACTCGTCGATGCCTTGTTGCAGGCGGTGGCCAGCGCGAACGCGCAGGGGGCGCGCCTGCTGATCTTGCGCGGTGCTGGCAAGAGCTTCAGCGCCGGCTTCGATCTGTCGGGGCTGCAAGCGCAAAGTGAAGGGGATTTGCTGCTGCGCTTCGTGCGTATCGAGATGCTGCTGCAGGCCATCGCCCAGTCGCCGGCGCAAACGCTGGCGCTGGCCCATGGCAAGGTGTTTGGCGCCGGCGTGGACCTGCTCGCCGTGTGCCGCCACCGCATTGCGAGCCCGGATACGCTGTTGCGCATGCCCGGGCTCCAATTCGGCTTGGTGCTCGGGTCTCGGCGCTTCGGTGCCATCGTCGGTGCCGAGCGCGCGCGTGCCGTGCTCGAAAGCGGCCAGGGTTTCAGCGCCGGGCAGGCGCACGCGATGGGGTTCGTCACCCGGGTGGCAGACATGGCGGCATGGCCCGCGATCATCGAAGAGGTCGACGCTGCGGCTGCGGCGCTGGAGGACATTACCCGCGCCGAGCTCTACCGGGTGCTCGGCCCGGTCAACGCCAACGAGGATCTGGCCACGCTCACCCGGTCGGCCGCCCGCCCGGGGCTCAAACAGCGCCTGCAAGCCTATCTGGGCCGGGCGCGTTGATGGCTTGCCGATCACGGCTGCGCAGACCCGGCGCGCAGGCGCAGCAGGCTCAGGCAAGCGGCTGCGTCTGCTGCGCATCTTGCTCCTGTAGCGTGCGCCACATGACCTTGCCGCTGCCGCTCTTGGGCAGCGCGCTGACCAATTGCACGATGCGCGGCGCTTTGTAGACCGCCATGTTTTCGCGGCACCAGTCGATGATTTGCTGGCCGGTGGTGTCCTGGTGCGTGGGGCGCAGCACCACGATGGCCTTGACGGTCTCGCCGCGATAGCTGTCCTTGGCGGCGATGACGCAGGCTTCCTGTATCGCGGGGTGGCGGAACATCAGCGCCTCGACCTCGGCGGGCCAGACCTTGAAGCCGCTGGCGTTGATCATGCGCTTGAGCCGGTCGGTCATGAAGAAGTAACCGTCTTCGTCCATGCGGCCGAGGTCGCCGGAGCGGAAAAAGCGCTTGCCCTCGAATTCGATGAATGCTGCGGCCGTGGCCTCTGGCCGTTTCCAGTAGCCGGCGAACACCTGGGGGCCATGGATGATGATCTCGCCGGACTCGCCCACCGGCATTTCCTGCAGCGTGTCGGGGTCGATCACCCGGGCATCGACGCCAATGTAGGGGATGCCCAGGCATTGCTGCCGGGGGTGGTCGGGCGGGTTGGTGTGCGAGGGGGCGGCGGTCTCGGTCAGGCCATAGCCTTCGGTGTAGCACAGGCCGCAATGCTCTTGCAGGCGCTGGGCCACGGCCTGGGGCATGGCCGCGCCGCCGCCGCCGATGTAGACCAGGCTGGCCAGGTCCTGGTGGCGGAAGTCCGGGTTGCCCAGCAGGTCGATGACCATGGTCGGGATGTTGGGCCAGTGGCTGATCCGGTAGCGCACGAGCAGCCGGGCGGCCAGGCTGCGATCCCAGCGGGGCATGATCACCAGGGTGGAGGCGCTGTAGACCGCCGTGTGCATCATGCTGACGATGCCGGTGATGTGGAACATCGGCAGCACCGCCAGCGTGACGTTGTCCGCCGCGCCATTGCTCCACAGGTTGCTGGCCACGGTGTTGTGCATGATGCCTTTGTGCAGGTGCATGCAGCCCTTGGGCAGGCCGGTGGTGCCGCTGGTGTAGGGCAGCAACGCCAGGTCATCGGGGCCTGCCTGCAGCGCCGGCGGGGGCTGCGGGCAGGCCAGCGCATCGGCCCAGGCGTGGGTCTGGCCGCCATCGAGCGCAGGCAATGGCAACTGGCTGTGCAGCCACGGCTTCCAGGCTTCGGGGGGCGCGTCGGGGCCGGTCGCATCGGCGTCGAAGGCGTCGGTGAAGCGGGTCACCAGCAGATGCGCCAGCCGCTCGCCGGGTGGCAATGCGTTGCTGGCCTTGACCAGTTCGGGCGCCAGGTCTGCGGTGGTGATGGCCAGTCGGGTATCGGGGTCGGTGATGTAGTGTTTGAGCTCTTCGGCCCGGTTCATCGGGTTGACCGGCACCACCACCGCATTGGCGCGCAGGATGGCGAAATGCGCCAGCACCAGTTGCGGGCAGTTTTGCATGCACAGCGCCACCCGGTCGCCCCGCTGCACCCCCTGCGCGGCCAGCCAGGCGGCCAGGCGCTCTGCGCCTTCGGCCAGTTCGCGGTAGCGCAGCCTGCGGCCGAAGAACACCAGCGCCGCTTTGTCGGGATAGCGGTGGGCGCTGATGGCCAGGTTGTCCCACAGCGAAGTGGCCGGCAAGGTGATCGAATGGGGCAGTCGGCGCGGCCAGAACTTGAAGTGGGGGCGCATGGATGGTTCCTCTTGAATCCGGTGGCGGTAGCTTAAGGCCCGGTGTTGCGGCTGGTATTGGGGCTGGCACCGATGCTGCGGGCAGCGAGGCACTCCGGTGTCGCCTGCGCTGCCCGGCCCCGGTGCCGATCGAAGGGGCAGCGCCGGTTGCGCTGCGGCCCGGGTGTCGGGCCGGTGCCCGTTGCATGCGTTCCGGCAAACGGCTGTGCCCGCCCCGAGGCGCCGGGTTCAGCTTTTGATCTGTGCCCACAGCTTGTCCAGCCGCTTGACGCTGACCGGCTGGGGTGTGCGCAGCTCTTGCGCAAAAAAGCTCACGCGCAGTTCTTCCAGCAGCCAGCGCAGTTCCTGCATGCGCGCATCGATGGCGCCTTTGCGCTCGGCCACCAGGCGCCAGTAGCGCTGCTCTTGCGGACGCAGCTCGGCCAGTCGGGCGGCGTCGCGCGCCGGGTCGGTGCGGATCTTGTCCAGCCGCAGCGTGATGGCCTTCAGGTAGCGCGCGTAATGCAGCAACTGCGTCCAGGGCGTGGCGGCGATGAAGTTTTTCGGCATCAGGCGCTGCAACTGCTGCTGCGCGTCTTGCGTGGCCTCCGGGGCGTTGCGGGTGTCCCGGATCTTGCGCGCGGCGGCGGCGTATTCGGCCAGGATGGTGGCGGCCAGGCGTGCCACTTCGTTGGCGATCAGCGCCAGGCGCTCCCGGCCCTCGTCGACCCGGCGCCTGAAGGCGTCTTCGTCGGCGGGCAGCGGGTCGGGCATGAAGGCGCGCTCCAGGGCCAGGTCGATGATTTGCTTGCGCAGTTCCTCTGGCGTGCCCGCGCCGGTTCCGTCCGGCAAGCGCCCGACGTGCATATAGGCCACGGCCATGGCGTGCAGGCCGGGGATGTTTTTTTCCAGGGATTTGACGGCGTCCTTGATCTGTAGCGCAAACAGGCGGCGCAGACCGGCCCGGTGTTGGGCGGCCGCCACCTGCGGCTCGTCGAATGCCTCGATGGTGACGGCGTCGCCGCCGTCGATCAGCGCCGCAAAGCCGATCAGCGTCTGCCCGTTCTGGCTGATTTCCAGCAACTCGGGCAGCGCGCCAAAGGTCCAACCGGTGTAGCGCTGGCCGGCGGGGGGGATCGGTGTCGTTTTTGCCACTGATTTGGCAGCCATGGATACATGCGATACATGCTTTTCGCGCACCACAGCCGGTTTTGACTCCACTGGCGGGCCCGCTGCCTGGCCGAGCTTGAGCCCCGCCAGCACCTGGAACGCGCCCCGCGCCATCCCGCCCCACTCGGCTTTGAGGGCCGCCAGGTTGCGGCCATGGCCGAGTTGGCGGCCATGTTCGTCGACCAGGCGGAAGTTCATGAACAGATGCGGGCTGAGCATGTCCAGCTTGAAGTCGGCCCGCTGCACGTCCAGCGAGGTGTGCGCGCGCACCTGCCCGAGCAGCGCTTCGATCAGGCCGCCGGCGCCAAAGTGTTCGGGCGCGCCCAGCAGTCCGGCCAGGCGCGTGGCCGTCTCGGGCAGCGGCACCAGGCGGCTGCGCGGGCGTTGCGGCAGGCTTTTGAGCAGGGCTTGCAGCTTGTCCCGGAGCATGCCGGGCACCAGCCATTCGCAGCGCTGCTCGCTGACCTGGTTGAGCGCGAACAGTGGCACGGTCACGGTGATGCCGTCGCTGGCAGCGCCAGGCTCGTGCAGGTAGCTGGCGGCGCAGTCCACCCCGCCCAGGCGCACGATCCGGGGAAAGGCGTTGCCGGTGATGCCTGCGGCCTCATGGCGCATCAGTTCTTCGCGCGTCAGCCGCAGCAGATCGGGCTGCTGCCGGCTCTGTTGCCGGTACCAGGTCTCCAGGCTGTGGCCGCTGCACACCTCGGCGGGCAGTTGCCGCTCGTAGAAGGCGTAGATCAGTTCGTCGTCGACCAGCACATCCTGGCGGCGCGACTTGTGCTCGAGTTCCTGCACCTTGGCGATCAGTTGCTGGTTGGCGGCCAGGAACGGCAACCGGGTCTCCCAGTTGCCGGCCACCAGGGCCTCGCGGATGAAGATCTCGCGCGCGGCCTGCGGGTCGAGGGTGCCGAAGTTCACGCGGCGCCCGCTGTAGACCACGATGCCGTAGAGCGTGGCCCGCTCCAGCGCCACCACATCGGCGGACTTTTTCTCCCAATGCGGGTCGAGCAACTGCTTTTTCAGCAGATGGCGCCCCACCTGTTCGAGCCACTGCGGCTCGATGGCGGCCATGCCCCGGCCAAACAGGCGCGTGGTCTCCACCAGTTCGGCCGCGACCACCCAGCGGCCCGGTTTTTTCGACAGATGCGCGCCCGGGTGCTTGTAAAACCGGATGCCGCGCGCGCCCAGGTACCAGTCTTGCTCGTCGCTCTTGGCGCCGATGTTGCCCAGCAACCCGGCCAGCATCGACAGGTGCAACTGCTCATAGCTGGCGGGTTGGGTATTGATCGGCCACTGGTGCTCGGTCACCACCGTGAGCAGTTGGCCATGGATGTCGCGCCACTCCCGCAGGCGGCGCGGGCTGATGAAGTTGTGCCGCAGCAACTGCTCGTACTGCCGGTTGCTGAGCTTGTGCGTGGGCAGCGCCGCCGGTGCGGGGGCGGATGCGGGCAGCGCCGTTGGCGCGGCCGCCGGCGTGGTCAGCCGCTGCGCCACCGGCAGGATGGCCTGCGCCGGCGCTTTGCCGAGCGCCCGGGCTTTTTGCGCGCGCGCCGATGGCAGGCCGGGCGCGCCGCCACGGGCCTCGCCGAGCCATTTCCACAGCTTCAGATAGCCGCTGAACTCGCTCTTGTCGTCGTCGAATTTGGCCTGCGCCTGGTCGGCCTGCTGCTGGGCCTCGATGGGCCGGTCGCGCACATCCTGCACGCTCAGCGCGCTGGCAATCACCAGCACCTCGGCCAGCGCCTGGCGCTCGCGCGCCTCGACGAGCATGCGGCCCACGCGCGGGTCGAGCGGCAGGCGCGCCAGTTCCACCCCCATGGGCGTGAGCTGGTTCGCATCGTCGACCGCGCCCAACTCGGACAGCAACTGGTAGCCGTCGGCCAACGCCCGGCCCGAGGGCGCATCGAGGAACGGAAACTGCGCCACATCGCCCAGGTGCAGCGCCTTCATGCGCAAGATCACGCCGGCCAGCGAACTGCGCAGGATCTCGGGGTCGGTAAAGCGCGGGCGGCTGTTGAAGTCGGCCTCGTCGTACAGGCGGATGCAGATGCCGTCGGCCACCCGCCCGCAGCGCCCGGCGCGCTGGTTGGCCGCCGCCTGGCTGATCGGCTCGACCAGCAACTGCTCCACCTTGCTGCGAAAGCTGTAGCGCTTGACGCGCGCCGTTCCGGTGTCGATCACATGGCGTATTCCAGGCACGGTGAGCGAGGTCTCGGCCACATTGGTGGCCAGCACGATGCGCCGGCCGGTGTGGCCGTCGAAGATGCGCTCTTGTTCGGCCTGCGCCAGGCGGGCATACAGGGGCAGCACCTCGGTATTGCGCAGCACCGGCTGCTGCGCCAGGTGCTTGCACAAATGGTCGGCGGCTTCGCGGATCTCGCGCTCGCCGGGCAGGAACACCAGGATGTCGCCTCCCGGGGCGCCCTGCCAAAGCTCGTCGACCGCATCGGCGATGGCTTCATGCAGGCCGTACTCGCGCGTTTCCTCGAACGGGCGCCAGCGCAGTTCCACCGGGAAACTGCGGCCCGACACCTCGATGACGGGTGCGCAGGTCATTGCGTCGCCCGACGCGAAATGCCTGGCAAAGCGGTCGGCATCGATGGTGGCCGAGGTGATGACGAGCTTCAGATCCGGCCGGCGCGGCAGGATCTGGCGCAGGTAGCCGAGCAAAAAATCGATGTTCAGGCTGCGCTCATGCGCCTCGTCGATGATGATGGTGTCGTAGGCGCGCAGCAGCGGGTCGGTCTGCGTCTCGGCCAGCAAGATGCCGTCGGTCATCAGTTTGACCGAGGCCGTGCGCGCGAGGCGGTCCTGGAACCGCACCTTGAAACCCACCACCTCGCCCAGCGGGGTCTGAAGCTCCTCGGCAATGCGCTTGGCCACGCTGCTGGCCGCCAGGCGTCGCGGCTGGGTGTGGCCTATGAGTTGGCCGCGCACCTGGCCATCGGCGCCGGGCTTGGCGTTGCACCTGCCACGGCCCAGCGCCAGCGCGATCTTGGGCAATTGCGTGGTCTTGCCGGAGCCGGTCGCACCGCAAACGATCACGACCTGGTGCCGTGCCAGCGCCGCCATGATCTCCTCGCGCTGGCCCGATACGGGCAGCGCTGGCGGAAACTCGATATGCAACGGGGTGCGGGAAAGCGGGGGCGAACGCAGGTCAGGAGAAGGCATAGGCCCGTATTATCGGTAGCTGCGTGCCGATTACCGGACTGCGCCGGGTCGCCTCCGTGCCATTATCCGTGTCATTGCAGCGACATCGTGCAAGCCTGTGCCTGCCTTTCTTGGCCTAGTGTCGCGTCACCGATCAGATGTCGTAGGCTGCGCGCAGCCATCGGAGCGCAGCGCAAGGCGCATCGCGCAGCCCATACCGAGCGTATTGGCAAGCGATGCAACGCCGCGATGCGCTTCGATGGCCAGCGCAGACCGACAGATGATCGGTGACGCGACACTAGGCTGCCGGGCGGCCGCGCTGGCCGGGCAGCAGTATCCGATGCGCGACAAACCCGGCCTTGCACCGCGAAATCCGGCATTCGCTCGAATATGCGCCAAGACGCAGCGTTTGCCGCCCGAGGCGGCATGGCCCGAAGCGATGGCGCGGAGTTTTCCCGTCAACGCCAGACGGGCGTTCTCGTGGAAAAGAGCAGACAAGCCGGAATCGCCACACCCATGGTCAGCACGCCGATGGCCGCGAATACCCAGCTTTGCGCCACCGGTACCTGGCCCATCAGGAGCAGGCCAAAGAGCATCGGAGCACCCGCGCTGACACCGCGAAATGCAACGGTGACGCGGCCGCCCCAGAGGGCAGATTCCTGCTTTGTCGTCAGACGCTCGAAGATGGCCTGTCGAATCCGGATTCTGGATATGTTGAATCCGAACCCTATGGCAAAGGCGAACACGCTTGTCAGCACCATCCCGACAGGCTGGGTGACCAGCGCATCGCCAATCACCACGGCGCCGCAGGCAGCATGGCCGATATATCCGCGCAGGGAAAAACGGACAAATGTGGCAAGGAGCGCGCCAACCCCTGCCGCAGCACTCACCAGACCATAGTCGGCAGCGGACGTTCCGGAGCGGCTTTCGAAAATCAGCGGAACAAAGAAATTGAAACCGCTGAGTTGAACGGCCAACAGTGCCATGCCTGCGAGCAACAGCCACAGCGTGCGCTCTGACATATGCCGCTGCGCCGGCATGGCTGCATGGCCCGCGCCGGTTTGCGCAGGAGATTCCCTGCCCATCCGTACCCATGGCGCAGCAAACAAGAGCAGGAGGCTGCTGGCAAAACTGACGGCGATTCCAAAAAACACCCAGCCCGTTCCCGACTTCGCAATCAGGATGCCGGCCAGCGCGTTCCCGACGAAGACGCCACTTTGCAAAGCAGTTTGCGAAAGCCGTGCCGACGTTCCGGCATCGAGCATTCCCGTGACGGTCAATTGCCCCATCAAGGTCTCGATGCACTGTTGACTGATGAAACTGATGAAGGTCAGACATGCCGCGACGGCAATCAAAGTGATCAGACCCGATGCATCCAATGTCATGCCCGCAAGGCTCGCCGCAACGCAGCCGATCATTCTGGGCATGATGATCATGCCCAGAGGATGCTGTTCGATCGCCCGGCGCATGGGTTTGAACAGGATTTGCGCCAGAAATGGCACCATATTCATGATGAACAGGACGACGCCGATGAAGATCGGCGATTGGCCCATGCTCGCACTGGTCCACAGAAGCGTCACGGTAATCATGCCCTCGCCGACCATGGTCAGGGAAAGCAGGGTCACGAAAATCGCCAGCGAAGTCTTGTGCATCCGGACCATCATGCAATCTCCCATATGGCGCCAGAGCGTTCCAGTTCCCGAATCCTTTCGATGTCGGCTTCGATGACCCCCGGATCATCATCGGACAGTTCGACAAGGGCGGGGCAGGTAACGAGGTCGACGGTTTTCGGTATGGCATCGCCCGGGGCCGTGAAGCATTTCAAACGCACGAACGAGGTAAGGGATCGGATATTCCCGATTCCAGGCGCAGCCACCAATGTGCCGGCCCGATCGGAAATCAGAAATGCGATCGACGAAGTCTTCTTCCGGATGATCTGGCCTGTTGCGCCAGCAGATGCGCCGGGTATGTACGAGTCGATGATGGCATCGATGAACGAAGGAACAAAGCTGGCGTCGATCACCGATGCGCCAATGCCGCCATGGGCCCGCGCGGCGATTTCCACGAGCAGTGGCCCGTTCGCCGTCAGCATGACCTCGATGTGGACCGGGCCCACGCGCACGCCGACGGCCCTGGTCACGGCTTCGCAGTAACTGAGCATCCTGCGGTCGACGGCCGGATCGCTCGGCGCGAGAAAGTCTATCTTGTCATATACCATCGCCCCATTCAGGTTGATTTTGCGATATTTGCCGACGGCAAAAATGGTGAGCACCTGGTTTGAAACGACGCCATCGACCGTGTATTCGTCACCCGCCATGAATGCCTGGATCAGGACACTGCGGGTGTTTTGCCCATATCTGTCGGGTTTGTCGAGAATCGCCGATGCATGCTGCGAAAGCGCGTCCCGTGTCTGGCAGACCCGAACCAGATCGCCCCCGGAACTGGCCTCGGGCTTGACGACCACCGGGTAGCCGGTGGCTTCGGCCCAGGCCATGCAATCTGACACAGAGCGGCAACATGCCTGGCGACACACCGCAATGCCGGCCTCTGCCACCGCTTGCGCCATGGCGGTTTTGTTCCGGCGCCGCGCGGTCGTTTCCGGATCGTTGCCCGCCAATCCGAGCCGCGCTGCAAGTTCCTCGGCAAGGCACACACCGCTTTCCGCGCCGGGCATGATGGCGTCATAAGAATCGAGCGCGACCAGGGCGTCAAAGTTTGAATCCAGGCAGTCGCGCGACCAGCTAAAATCGATGTCGGCAGGCGCCGCATGCGACAATGAAATCGCAATGCACATGAACCCGCGTTCCAGCGCCCGCTTGGCGATGAAATAGCCGGCCGATGACGGGTCAACGATGGCGAGCGCCAGACGGTTCCCGGGATTCATGCTTGCCGCCACTGCATCCGGTTCCATGTGCATATTCATGGGATGACTCTTTTCCGTATTTTCCGTGCGCAGGCCACGGCTCAAAAATGACAGACTATCTGAAATCGGGCCTGCTGCTGCAGGCAAATCCTGCCAATATGGCCACCAAAACGGACGGTGCGAAAAGAATCCTCTTCGCCGGTTATGACGGCCTGACCTTGCTCGACCTGGCCGGGCCGATGCAGGCGTTTGAGGCGGCGAATGCCATTCGCCGCAATGCGGGCAAACCCCCGGCCTATGAGATCAGGTTGGCCGCCAGCCGATCGGGCCGGCTGCAAACCGATGTCGGTGTTCCTGTCGAGGCGACCTCGTGGCAGGACGATGCCGCAGACAATCCCCATTTGATTGTCGTACCGGGCGGCCCGGGAGTATGGAACCTGGAGACCATCACCATGGTCGATGCCTATTTGCGCTCGCAGCGGAAAGCCACCGAGATTGCATCCGTCTGTATTGGCGCCTTTTTGCTTGGCCACGCCGGTTTGCTCACCGGCAAGCGTGTGGTGACCCATTGGCGATACTGTCAGAGACTACAGGCCGAATTTCCGGATGTGCGCGTCGATGCCAACCCCATCTTCATCCATGATGAAAACATCTGGACCTCGGCGGGGGTGACTGCGGGAATCGATCTGGCCCTGGCCATCATCGAGAGGGACCACGGTCATTGCCTGGCTGCGGATGTCGCACGCGGTCTCGTGGTGTTTCTCAAACGCTCGGGCGGCCAATCGCAATACAGCAAATTGCTCGAAACACAATCGGCAGCCGCCGACGGAAAACTGTCCGATTTGCACGCCTGGATCTCGGACAATCTGCACCGGCCGTTATCAGTGGAAACACTGGCCGAAAAGACCGGAATGTCATTGCGGAGCTTCGCCAGGTTTTACGTTGATGAAACGGGCGTCACGCCAAGACGGGCCATCGAGAATTTGCGTGTCGATGCCGCACAGCGAATGCTTGCCGATTACCCGAAGCTGAGTTTGAAGCGCATCGCAGACAAATGCGGTTTCACAGACGACGAGCGTATGCGGCGCACCTTCATCAGGCGTTTTGGCGTACCGCCCTCCGAACTGCGCCAGCATTTCACATCGAGCGCTGCAAGCCGATGACGGTCCTGCTGCCGTGAAGGCCCCATGAGGCTCCGGGCTGCGCACTATCTGATATCCAGCCGACGAAAAGCGATGAGATAGACCGCCCCTTGCGGCCCGGCAACGGATCGGTGTCGATCATTCGCGCACAGGTGCAGCATATCGCCTGGCCCGCATACATGAACGCCACTTTCGAGCGCGAAAGTCATCTTCCCCTTCAGGATGATCAGTGTTTCCTCGTTGGCATGCTGATGCCAGTCATGAACCTTGCCCGGGCCATCGTGCTGAACTTCGATACATCCCTGTTCGGGAAGGATCTGAATGACATCTTCCAGCAGTGAGAAATCGGTATGGATGTTTCTGATTACTTCCGTCATGTCCATGCCTTTCATTGCCGGATGGCTGCGCCATGGCGCTCGCCCAGTGCCTGGAAAGGACATGAACTGCCGCCTTGGTTGCGATCATCCAAAAAATACTGCTCGGATTCGAGAACGCCCGGGTGGCCATATTTTCCGAGCTTGGGCGATACGGGCAGGAAATCATAGTGCGCGATCCGCTTTCTCACCGCGCCAAAGGCGGTTTGTGTCGATTTCTCCGTTCCCAATATCTTGTCGAAGACCCACCGTGGCTGGAAGGTCAGCATGAAAGAGCTTGCGCGCCGACTTTGCCGAAATATATGTGCAGGCGTGTTGCAGACGACGAATACCGGTTCACCTGCAAAGCAGAATTCCCATTCCGGATGGGTGATCTCTGTCGGCATATGCTCGGGCCAGGGGGTGTGATCCCTGTCAGCCAATCCCTTCAGGATCTTCCAAAATTCTTCCTGATACGCATCGATGGATTTTATTTCTTCAGGCCGCGTAAAGATGACGAGCGAGGTGTTCGGCCCGAAGCTCCTGGCGTCGCGGACGAATTCTTGCAGCGCCGCCGATGTCAAATCCAGATCGAGATTCTCCTGAAAAACGTAGCGCAACTGATCCAGTTTGAACCCGCGCACGCCGAAGATGCAAGGAAACGGCCGGTTGCTGCTTTCCAGGCTCGTCGAGAATTCCGAGAACAGTATCTGCTCCCAACTGGTTTTGGCATAGCGCTCGGCGATATCACGGCGACGCGATAAGACAGATGTTGTCATTGATGTATCCATGATGTGTGGATGTCGGATCATAAGCAGTCGTTTATTATTTTTCTGCCATTTTGAACGCTTTTCAGGACTCGATGCTGCAAACATCGAAAAGAAGGGCCGGGCGTCGGGCACGGATCGATCACCGGCATCCGCCCGGCAAATGCCAGCGCGCCAGCACGGGATGCGCCCTTATGATGCCGGCCTGCCCCTAGTGTCGCGTCACCGACCATCTGTCGGTCTGCGCTGGCCATCGAAGCGCATCGCGGCGTTGCATCGCTTGCCAATACGCTCGGTATTGGCTGCGCGATGCGCCTTGCGCTGCGCTTCGATGGCTGAGCGCAGCCTGCGACATCTGACCGATGACGCGACACTAGCCTTGCCGGCTGGCACCGCCGGCCCACCGCATCCGCCCCATGTCCAGCAACTTCAACTTCAACTTCGTTCCCTGGTTCCGCTCGGTGGCGCCTTATATCCACAAGTTTCGCCACCAGACTTTTGTCATCGGGTTGACCGGAGAGGGCATTGCGGCGGGCAAACTGCACGGCATTGCGCAGGATCTGGCGCTGATCCAGGCCATGGGCGTGCGCATCGTGCTGGTGCACGGCTTTCGCCCCCAGGTGAACGAGCAACTGGCCGCCAAGGGGCATGTCGCCCGGTATGCGCATGGCATCCGCATCACGGATTCGGTGGCGCTCGACTGCGCCCAGGAGGCGGCGGGCCAGTTGCGCTACGAGATCGAGGCCGCTTTCAGCCAGGGTCTGCCCAACACCCCGATGGCCGGTGCCACGGTGCGCGTGATCTCGGGCAACTTCCTGACCGCGCGGCCCGTGGGCATCGTCGATGGCGTGGACTTTCAGCATTCGGGCCTGGTGCGCAAGGTGGATGTGGCCGGCATTCAGCGCACGCTGGACATGGGCGCCTTGGTGCTGCTGTCGCCGTTCGGCTTTTCGCCCACCGGCGAGGCGTTCAACCTGAGCATGGAGGAGGTGGCCACCAGCGTGGCGATCGAGTTGCGCGCCGACAAGCTGATCTTTCTGACCGAGGTGCCCGGCATCCGCATGCAGCCCGACCAGCCCGGGGGCGAGGACAATCCCATCGATACCGAGCTGTCGCTGGCCGCCGCCCAGGCCCTGCTGGCCCGTTTGCCCGGCGCCTTGCAGCCTGCCGACGCCGGCTTTTATCTGCAGCATTGCGTGACGGCCTGCAAGGCCGGCGTGGAGCGCAGCCATATCCTGCCGTTTGCGGTCGATGGCTCGCTGCTGCTGGAGGTCTATGTGCACGATGGCATCGGCACCATGGTGATCGACGAGAAGCTCGAAGCGCTGCGCGAAGCCAGCATCGACGATGTGGGCGGCATCTTGCAGTTGATCGAGCCTTTCGAGAGGGATGGCACCCTGGTCAAGCGCGACCGCACCGAGATCGAGCGCGACATTGCCACCTACACCGTCATCGAGCACGATGGCGTGATCTTCGGCTGCGCCGCGCTCTACCCCTATCCCGAGGCCAGGACGGCCGAGATGGCCGCCCTGACCGTATCGCCGCAGAGCCAGGGCACGGGCGATGGCCAAAAGCTGCTCAAGCGCGTCGAGCAACGCGCCCGCAGCCTGGGGCTGGACAGCATTTTCGTGCTCACCACCCGCACCAGGCACTGGTTCCTCAAGCGCGGCTTTCAGTCCGTGGACCCGGACTGGCTGCCCGATGCGCGCAAGCGCAAGTACAACTGGGACCGGCGCAGCCAGGTGCTGGTCAAAAAGCTCTGAGGGCCGCGCGCCCAGGCCCCTGCGCTCGGGCCCCTCTGCGCTCAGACCGGCGCCGGAGCGCGTTGCCGGGCGCCGCGCACGCCGCGCGCCAGCAGCGCCAGCAGCAGCAGGCCCAAGAGCGCGAAGCAGAGGAACGACCAGTTGGCGATCGAGCCGCCGAGCAGGCTCCAGTCGACCGCCGCGCAGTCGCCCGAGCCGCGCAAGATCATCGGAATCGCGCGGCTGAGCGGGAAGCTCTCGATCATCCCGTAAAAGTCACGGCCACAACTGACGCTCTGCGGGGGATACCACTGCAACCAGCTTTGGCGTGCCGCCACAGTGGCGCCAAAGCCCGCCGTCAGGGCCGCCAGGGCCGACAGCGTCAGCCACCAGCCCTTGGCGCTGCGGGCGCTGGCCAGGCCGGTGAGCAGGGCCAGCCCGATGAGCGCGTAGCGCTGCACGATGCACATCGGGCAGGGCACCAGGCCCACCACATGCTGCAGGTACAGGCCGCAGGCCAGCAGCGCCACGCAGGCCAGGCTGATCAGCGCCAGCACCCGGCGCGGGGTTCGATCGATCCAGTTCCATACCATCATGCTCGTCCTTGAAGTGGCTTGGCCCGCAGCGGTCTGCCGGCGGGGCTGGTTTCATTCCTGAATCATCCGTGCACTTCGTCGGCGCCGCTTGTCGTGCAGCCGTGCTGTCTGCGCTTTGCCTTCGCGTTCACGAACGATTGGGAAATGCAATGACGGCAGAGGGCCAAGGCAACTCAGGCACCGTCCAGGAAAATCCGGGCACGGCGCGGTGTCACCACCAGGGTTTCGCCCTCGCTGAACCCCATGTCCTTGAACTGCTGCGCCGGAATCTGCGCTTCGATCAACGGGCCGGGGGGCGCATCGTCCGCCGGTTGGTGCTCGTGCGACGCGATAAGTTCCAGCCGCGCGATCGGCCCCACGACGATGGCGCGGCTGAGCTGGGCGACGATGCCGCGCGGGCGGCCTGCGGCGTCCAGCCCCGCCCCCGGCGCATAGCGCTGCACGTCCAGGTCATGCGGGCGCACATAGGCAAAGGCCTTGGCGTTTTGCGCCTGGCTGTGCTCGGGCGCATCGATCTGCATGCCGGCCAGGTGCACCAGCCCCTCGTGCGCGCGGCCATGGAACAGGTTCACGTCGCCCAGGAAGCCATAGACGAAGGGGCTGGCCGGATGCTCCCAGACCTGCTCGGGCGATCCGCTTTGCTCGATGCGGCCCCGGTGGATGACCACCACGCGGTCGGCGACTTCGAGCGCCTCTTCCTGGTCGTGCGTGACGAAGATGCTGGTCACCTGCAGTTCGTCGTGCAGGCGGCGCAGCCAGCGGCGCAACTCCTTGCGCACCTTGGCGTCGAGCGCGCCAAAGGGTTCGTCGAGCAGCAGCACCTTGGGCTCGACCGCCAGCGCGCGGGCCAGCGCGATGCGCTGGCGCTGGCCGCCCGACAGTTGCGCGGGGTAGCGCTCGGCCAGCCAGTCGAGCTGCACCAGTTGCAGCAGTTCGGTCACCTTCTGCCGGATCTGCGCCTGGCTCGGGCGCAGGCCGCGGGGCTTGACGCGCAGGCCGAAGGCCACGTTCTCGAACACCGTCATGTGGCGGAACAGGGCGTAGTGCTGGAACACGAAGCCCACGTTGCGCTCGCGCACATGCACGCCGGTGGTGTCGGCGCCGCTGAAATGGATGCTGCCGGTGTCGGCCGTCTCCAGCCCGGCAATGATGCGCAGCAGCGTGGTCTTGCCGCAGCCCGAGGGGCCGAGCAAGGCGAGCAGTTCGCCCGAGGCAATGTCCAGGCTCACATCGCGCAGCGCATGGAAGTTGCCAAACTGCTTGCTGACGTTGCGGATTTCTATGCTCACGGGCTTTCCTTTCAACGCTCGGGCGGGCGCTCCGGCGGGCACTGGGCCGCAGCCATGTGCAGCTGCTCATGGCGGTGCTCGGCAATGGTCTTGATGACCAGCGTGACCAGCGCCAGCAAGGCCAGCAGCGATGCGGCGGCAAATGCGGCCACGGACTGGTATTCGTTGTACAGAATCTCCACATGCAGCGGCAGGGTGTTGGTCTGCCCCCGGATATGGCCCGACACCACCGATACCGCGCCGAACTCGCCCATGGCCCGGGCATTGCACAAGATCACGCCGTACAGCAGGCCCCAGCGGATGTTGGGCAGGCTCACGCGCCAGAAGGTCTGCCAGCCGGTGGCGCCCAGCACGATGGCGGCCTGCTCCTCATCGTTGCCCTGGGCCT
This sequence comes from Verminephrobacter eiseniae EF01-2, assembly GCF_000015565.1. Lineage (NCBI taxonomy): Bacteria > Pseudomonadati > Pseudomonadota > Betaproteobacteria > Burkholderiales > Comamonadaceae > Verminephrobacter > Verminephrobacter eiseniae. Next base: position 964,462 of record NC_008786.1, on the reverse strand, counting down.
GCATCAGCGGGATCAGCTCGCGCGCGATGAACGGGAAGGTGACGAACAAGGTGGCCAGCACGATGCCGGGCACGGCAAAAATGATCGTGATGCCATGCGCCTGCAACCAGGGGCCGAACCAGCCCTGCGCGCCGAACATCAGCACATAGATCAGGCCAGCCACCACCGGTGACACCGAGAACGGCAGATCGACCAGCGTGGTCAAAAAGGCCTTGCCCCGGAACTCGTACTTGGCAATGCACCAGGCGGCGGCCAGGCCGAACACCAGGTTCAGCGGCACCGCAATCAGCGCCGTGAGCAGCGTCAGCCGGATGGCCGACCAGGCATCCGGCTCGCGCAGGCCGTCGAGGTAGGCGCCCAAACCCTTGCGCAGCGCCTCGGTAAACACCGCCGCCAGCGGCAGCACCAGGAACAGCAGCATGAACGCCAGCGCCAGCGCGATCAGCGCGCAGCGCAGCCAGCGCCCTTGGCTGCTGCCGGCCCGGCGGAGCCGAGCGCGGGCCATGGCGGGCGCGGCAGTCACTGGAGCGCCTTCGCCTTCGGGCGGCCGTGCGGCAGTCGCTGGAGCACCTTCGCCTTCGGCTACGGTATGAGTGCCTTCGGGCGGCCGTGCAGCACTCATGCCGGTGCCCCCGCATGGCGGCGTTGCCAGGCTTGCAGCGCATTGATGAGCAGCAGCAAGGCGAACGAGATGACAAGCATCACCAGCGCCACGGCGGTGGCGCCGGCATAGTCGTACTGCTCGAGTTTGCCGATGATGATCAGCGGCGTGATTTCAGACACCATGGGCATGTTGCCGGCGATGAAGATCACCGAGCCGTATTCCCCCACGGCGCGCGCGAACGCCAGCGCAAAGCCGGTCAGCAGGGCCGGGGTGATGGTCGGCAGGATGACCCGGGTGAAGGTCTGCCAGCGCGTGGCCCCCAGGCAGGTGGCGGCTTCTTCGAGTTCTTTCTCGGCGTCTTCGAGCACCGGCTGCACCGTGCGCACGACGAACGGCAGGCCGATGAAGATCAGCGCAATCACGATGCCTGCGGGCCTGAACGCCAGCACGATGCCCATCGGCTCCAGAATCTGTCCGACCCAGCCATTGCCTGCCAGCAAGGCCGTGAGCGAGATGCCGGCCACGGCCGTGGGCAGCGCGAACGGCAGGTCCACCAGCGCGTCGACGATCTTCTTGCCCGGGAAGCGGTAGCGCACCAGCACCCAGGCGATCAGCAGGCCAAACACCAGATTGACCAGCGCGGCAAGGAACGAGGCGCCGAAAGTGAGCCGGTACGAGGCCAGCACGCGCGGCGCGCTGATGGCGCGCCAGAACTGCTCGCCGCTCAGCGCGAAGGACTTGAAGATCAGCGCCGACAGCGGGATCAGCACGATGATGCCCAGGTAGAACAGCGTGTAGCCCAGCGTCAGGCCAAAGCCGGGCAGCACCCGCCTGGACGCGCGCCGGCCGGCCGGCGCCGCAGCCACGAGGCGCTCGGTGCTCATGGTTTGCCGGGCAGGTAGAGCTTGTCGAACTGGCCGCCGTCGTTGAAATGCACCTTCTGCGCCTCGGTCAGCGAGCCAAAGTACTGGGCCACCGTGAACAGCCGGATCGGCTTGAAAGTACGGGCGTATTTCTTGAGCACGGCTTCGGAACGGGGGCGGATGGCGTGCCTGGCGGCGATCTCCTGCGCCTCATCCGAGTACAGATAGTCCAGATAGGCCTTGGCCAGCTCGGCCGTGCCCTTCCTGGCCACGGTGCGCTCGACCACGGCCACCGGGTTTTCGGCCACCACGCTCACCGAGGGGTAGACCACATCCACCTTGCCGGCGCCAAATTCCCGATCGATGGCCAGCACTTCGGACTCGAAGGTGATCAGCACATCGCCCTGGTTGCGCTGCAAGAAGGTGGCCGTGGCATCGCGCCCGCCCTTGGCCAGCACGGGCACGTTGCGGTACAGCTTGCCGACGAACTCGGCCGCCTGCGCCGCACTGCCGCCCTTGTCGAGCACCGCGCCCCAGGCCGCCAGATAGGCATAGCGGCCATTGCCGCCGGTCTTGGGGTTGACCACGATCACCTGCACGCCCGGTTTGATCAGGTCGTCCCAATCCTCGATGCCCTTGGGGTTGCCGTGGCGCACCAGAAACAGCATGGTCGAGGTGGTCGGCGCTGCGTCATGCGGAAAGCGGCGCGCCCAGTCCTTGGCCACCACGCCGTTGTCGGCCAGGAATTGCACATCGGTGGAGGTGTTCATCGTCACCACATCGGCGGCCAGGCCATCGTTGACGGCCCGCGCCTGGGCGCTGGAGCCGGCATGCGACTGGTCGATCCTGATGTCCTGGCCCTTGGCCTTTTTGTAGTGGGCGATGAACGCCGCGTTGTAGTCCTTGTAAAACTCGCGCGCCACGTCGTAAGAGACATTGAGCAATGTGCTGTCCGCCAGTGCCATGCCGCTGGCGGACAGGGCCAGCGCGGCCAGAAGGGTCTTGGGTCGCAAAGAGGTCATGGGTGCAGTGCCTGATTCCCGACGACGGCGGGCAACCCCGCATTGTGCTGAGCACCGCGTCCAATCCGAAAGACTGTCTTTTTGTTAATTAATATGGCCACCGATGGGAAGCCCGGCAAGCGCCCATGTCTCATGCACCGAAAGCTATCAATCAAGGAGCGGAGCAAGGCCATGTCTGCTTGCTGCCCGTCCTGACTGACGCCACTGACTAACGCCATACGGCCACGAGAATCAAGGCGATGAGCACGACGCACCCCCAGACCGTCCATCCGGAAAACAAGCCCCGCCCCTGCGCCAAGTCTTCGTGCTTCGGTACGTCCAGACGCTCCCGGTAGGAAATCCCGGTCCCCGGTATCCCCACATTTCCGGTGGCCTTGCCATCCTTGAGGTTCACGGACGCGCCAGGCCCGCCCACGGTCCATGATGTCCCCGACTTGCTGAGGTTCAGCGTCAGTCCTTTGAAAATCCGGATACGTTTTTGAAAGCGCAATCCCATGCAACCTCCCAGGCCAATCGACGCGCCACGCATGCGCCAAACACATTCCAAACACATTCCTGCGCATTGGTAATGTAACTGTCCAGCCGCAGGCCCCCACGGCCCGTCCAGCCTGCCAGATGAGATGAAACGACTGCGGGCTGGCGCTCAGGTCTCCAGCACGATCCATGCGCCAGCAGCCATCCGTCAGGGGGCGGCAAAAGACCAGCCACACCGGCGCAGGCAATGCCTGGCCGGTGGCTGCGATGGGGCTTATTTGTCGGGCTGGGGGGTGATGCGCAGATACGGGCGCACGGCCTTGAAGCCCTTCGGAAAGCGCCGGGCGATCTCGGCCGGGTCTTGCAGGCTGGGCACGATGATCACATCGTCGCCGTCTTTCCAGTTCACGGGCGTGGCCACCTTGTGCCGGTCGGTCAGTTGCAGCGAATCGATCACGCGCAGGATTTCGTCGAAGTTGCGCCCGGTGCTGGCCGGGTAGGTGAACGTGGTGCGGATGATCTTTTGCGGGTCGATGATGAACACGCTGCGCACCGTGGCGGTGGTCGATGCGTTGGGGTGGATCATGTCGTACAGATCGGCGACCTTCCTGTCGGCATCGGCCAGGATGGGAAAGTCCACGGTGGTGTTCTGCGTATCGTTGATGTCCTGGACCCAGCGCTGGTGCGCGTCCACGGGGTCCACACTGACGGCGATCGGCCGGGTCTTGCGCCGGGCAAACTCGGTGGCCAGGGCCGCCGTCTTGCCCAGTTCGGTGGTGCATACCGGCGTGAAGTCGGCCGGATGCGAGAACAGTACCACCCACGAATCACCGGCCCACTGATGAAAGCGGATGGTGCCGGCCGTGGATTCCTGGGTGAAGTCGGGGGCGGTATCGCCCAGACGCAGGGTGCTCATGCCAATGTCTCCTTGCTGGTTGCGGGGTGCGCAATTTTGCGCCGGCGCCGTGGCCGCGCCAACGACTGTCTTGTTCTGACCTCATCGCCAAAAAGTCTGATCCGGCGCCGGGGGGATTCAGTGCCGCAGCGCCACATTGTTGAGCTTGTCCAGCCGCTCGGGCCAGGCGCCGTCTACCGTTGCGCCTTGCAGCAGGATGCGTGTCCAGGCCACCCAGGCGTCCCACTGCACGCGCTTGTCCCAGGAATTGCCCCAGGCGCTGAACAACTGCAAGGCGCTGGCCGCTGCCAGCTTCGCCTCGTCCTTGCGCCCGGCCGCGAGGTACAACTGTGCCAGCACCATCTGCGGCTCGCCCACCCAGGGGTTGTGGCGCACGGCGCTTTCGAGCATGTTCGTGGCCACATCCGGGTCCAGCAGCGGGTGCTCCTGCGCAATCACCGACCAGTACAGCGCAGTGGCAGCGGCCTCATCGGACGCGGACAGGCGCTGGCTGCAATGCGCAAACACCGGCGGCAGCGGCAACAACTGCTTGAGCCCCGGGTGCTGCAGCGCCTGCGCCAGGGCGCTGATCTGTTGCAGCATGCGCCCCGTGGGCCGCATCGGGCCAGGCCACAGCGAAGCCGCCCAATGCACCGCTTGCTGGCGCTGCGGCTCCAGCCGGGGAAAGCCCGAGTAGACATCGTCTTGCCAACTGAACCACTGCTCGATGGCGTCGGCCATGGTGACGATGATGAACACCGCCACCTCATATGGCGTGAGCAGGTGGCGGCCATCGCCTTGCTCCAGCACCAGGCTGCCATCGGCTTGCAGCGCCTGGGCCAGCACCCGCTGCACGAACTGCGTGCGCGAACGGGTGCAAAACAGGTACACCAGATGCTCGGCCGACTCGCCCACCAACTCCCGCATCTGCGCCCGCTCCCTGGCCGGGTCGAATTTGACCAGGTCCACGAAGGCATTGCCGTACACGCTGTGCAGCAGCCCCAGCAGCCGCACGTCGCGCGGCTGCTGCCACAGGCTCAGCGAGCGGGCCACTCCCACCAGGTGGTGGCGGAACGTGCCTGCCTTGTGCCAGTCCTGCCCCACATTGCGCGCCAGCACGGTGGGCAGCACCGGCGCCAGGTCAGGGTCGCGCGCCAACCACTCTGGGTCGAGCAGCCATTGCGCGCGGGCAAACAGGTCGGTCTCCAGGGGATGAAAAGGCAGGCTCATGGGTGGTCTCCAGCGGTGGAATGGGCGGGGCAATGGCGCCCATTGGCAAGAAACGTAGTATCGCGGCTTGCGTTGCTGCGCCGGCCCGAATGGCCGGACTTGAATGTCTTTATCAGGAAACAACGGCAACGAGTTTCAACCCCCCGCCGGGTGCGTCGACATGCTCCCGGGGCGCGCCGACGGACATATTCGTCACGGCGTCGTCACGGCGCTCCCACTTGGGGACGGCGGCCTGCTGCACGCGCATGGCCCGGGCGCGCGCAGCGGCGCCAGACCGGCGCCTCGGGCGAGGCCCTAGTGTCGCGTCACCGATCATCTGTCGGTCTGCGCTGGCCATCGAAGCGCATCGCGGCGTTGCATCGCTTGCCAATACGCTCGGTATTGGCTGCGCGATGCGCCTTGCGCTGCGCTCCGATGGCTGCGCGCAGCCTACGACATCTGATCGGTGACGCGACACTAGCTTTCGTCAGCCGATGTCGATGTCGCCGGACTGTATGCGCTCGATGCCCTTGGCCTGCATCTGTTTCCAGGCCGCTTGCAGCGAGCCATCGATGTCGATGGCGCGGCAGGCGTCTTCCACGACAGAGGTATCGAAACCCAGGCGCCGGGCATCGAGCGCTGTCCAGGCCACACAAAAGTCGGTCGCCAGGCCGGCGACGAACACGCTCTCGATGCCGCGCTGTCGGAGGTATCCGGTCAAGCCGGTGGCGGTTTTGTGGTCGGCCTCCTCGAACGCGGAGTAGCTGTCCACCTGCGGATGAAAGCCCTTGCGCAGGATCATCTGGGCCTGGGGCAGATGCAGGTCTTTGTGCAGCGCGGCGTCCTGGCTGCCTTGCACGCAGTGGTCGGGCCACAGCCGTTGCTCGCCGTAGCCGAGCCGGATGGTGTCAAACGGCTTCTTGCCCGCATGGCTGCTGGCAAAGGATATGTGGCCCGGGGTGTGCCAGTCCTGCGTCAGCACCACGTTGTCGAAGGCCGTGGCAATGCGGTTGATCACCGGCACCACCTCGTCGCCCCGGGCCACGGGCAGCGCTCCTCCGGGGACAAAGCAGTTTTGCACATCGACCACGATCAGCACCGCATTCGCGCCGGGCTTGATCCTGGCCGCTGCCGCTGCCGGGGGGAAGCCGGCGCCGGCGAGCGTGCCGGCGGCAGACTGAAGAAAACGACGACGCGGGGCCAATGGCATGATGAACACTCCGGTTGCGAACGCACAGGCAAATCCGGCCATGCCCGGTGGGGCCGGGCCGGGGGACTACTCTCAGACACCCAGGCAGGACAGGCGCACCTCTTCGTTGGCGGCCAGTTCGGCCATGCTGGCCTGGTAACGGATCTGGCCTTTTTCGAGCACATAGGCGCGGTCGGACACCAGTTCGGCAAAGTGCATGTTCTGCTCGGACAGCAAGATGCTCACGCCCTGCGCCTTGAGCTCCAGGATCATCCGGGCCATCTGCTCGACGATCACCGGGGCCACGCCTTCGGACGGCTCGTCGAGCAGCAGCAAGAGCGGGTTGCCCATCAGCGTGCGCGCCACGGTCAGCATCTGTTGCTCGCCGCCGCTGATGCGGCCGCCGGGCCGGTGCGGCATTGCGCCCAGGTTCGGAAACAGCGCGAACAGGCGCTCGGGCGTCCACGCCGGGGCGGCCGTGCCATCGGGCCAGCGGCGCTCGGGCTGCCGGCCGACTTCCAGGTTTTCCAGCACCGTCAGATCGGTGAACACGCGCCGGTCTTCGGGCACATAGCCCAGGCCCAGACGTGCTGCGGCCTGCGGCGCGCTGCGGGAGAGGTCCTGGCCCATGAAGCGGATTTGCCCGCTGCGCCTGGCCAACAGGCCCATCAGCGCCTTGAGCGTGGTCGATTTGCCGGCGCCGTTGCGTCCCATCAACGCCACGACCTCGCCCCGGCGCACATACAGGTCGAGGTCGTACAGGATCTGCGCTGCGCCGTACCAGGCGTGCAAGCCCGTGGCCTGCAGCAGGACTTCGCCCGGGGCGCCGGCGCTTGCCGCGGCCCCGGCGCCGGGTATGCCGGATGTGCCGGGCTCGCTGGCCGCCTGGCGCTCGAAAGTCTTGCCGGTGCCGAAGTACACCCGCTGCACCTCGGGATGCTCACGCAGCGCCAGCGGTTTGCCTTCGGCGATCAGGCGCCCGCGCGCCAGCACGATCATCCGGTCGGCGTGGGCGAACACCACATCCATGCTGTGCTCGGTGAACAGCACGGCCATGCTGCGCCCGCGCACCAACTGCCGGGTCAGCGCCATCAGCGCGTTGCGCTCTTTCGGGGCCATGCCCGCCGTGGGCTCGTCCATCAGCAGCAGCCGGGGGTCGTGGGCCAGGGCCATGGCCAGTTCCACGCGCTTGATGTCGCCGTAGGCGAGCGCATGGCAGGGCCGGTCGGCCTGGGGTTGCAGGCCGACTTGGTCGAGCAGCGCCAGGGCCGCATCGCGCCGGTGGTCTGCGGCCTTGCGCCAGAACGAAAACAGGCGCTGCTCGTGCGCCAGCAGGGCCATTTGCACGTTCTCCAGCACCGTCAGCGAGGCAAAGGTCTCGGCTATCTGGAAGGTCCGGCCCACGCCCAGGCGGAAGATCTGGCGCGGCCTGCGGCCCCGCAGCGGCTGGCCGTCGAGCATGATGGAGCCGGTATCGGCAGACAACTGGCCGTTGATCATGTTGAAGGTGGTCGATTTGCCGGCCCCATTGGGCCCGATCAGCGCCAGCAACTCGCCGGCGGCCAGCGTGAAGCCGATGCCATCGACCGCCTTGACCGCGCCGAAGGACTTGCCCAGTCCCGTCACCGTCAGCAAGCTCGCTGGAGCACCTTCGGCTGCGGTACGAGCGCCTTCGGGCGGCCGGGCGGCGCTCATGTGTCTCATGCGCCACCCCCGGCGCGCCAGCGATCCCAACCCTGCCGGATGCCGCCGACGATGCCCTGCGGAAACAGCAGCACCAAAGCCAGCATGATGGCGCCCAGCAGCGCGCGCCAGTAGTCGGTGTTGCGCGCCACGGTGTCGTGCAGCCAGGTGAAGGTGACGGCGCCCACCACCGGGCCGGCCAGCGTTTGCAGGCCGCCGAGCAGCACCATCACCAGGCCATCGACCGAGCGCACCACATGCAGCGTCTCGGGCGAGATGCTGCCCTTGGAGAACGCGAACAGCGCGCCGCTGAGGCCGGCCCACAGCCCGGCGATGACAAAGGCCGTCCATTGCAGGCGCCGGACATCGATGCCTATGGCCTCGGCGCGCAACGCCGAGTCCCGCCCGGCCCGCAGCGCGTAGCCAAACGGCGCGAACAGCATCCGGCGCAGCAGCAGCAGGCCCGCCACCACCAGGGCCAGCGTCAGGTAGTAGTAGCTGCGCTGGCCCGCCAGCCACGGGGCCGGCCAGACGCCGGTCAGGCCGTTGCTGCCGCCGGTGACGCCATCCCACTGGTAGCAGATGGCCCAGGTGATTTGCGCAAACGCCAGCGTCAGCATGGCCAGGTACACGCCCGACAGCCGCACGCAAAACCAGCCATAGAGCAGCGCCCCCGCCGCCGCAGCCACGGGCGCCAGCGCCAGCGCGGCCTCCATCGCCAGGCCCGCGCGCAGCAGCAAGGCCGCCGCATAGGCGCCCAGGCCGAAGTAGGCCGCATGGCCGAAGGAATGCATGCCCGCCGGGCCCATGATGAAGTGCAGGCTGGCGGCAAACAGCGCGGCGATCAGCAGATCGATCATCAGCACCGTCAGGTAGGGCGAGCCGGCCGCAAACAGCGGCACGAGCACCAGGCCGGCCAGCAGCGCGGCGCCGGCGCCGCGCTGCCAGCGCCCGGACGCGCGCAGCGGCGCCTCGGGCGCGGCGTTGGCGCGGCCCAGGCCCTGCGGCCGGCCCATCAGCCCCCAGGGGCGCAGCACCAGCACCACGGCCATCACCAGAAACTCCACCACCAGCGTGAGCCGGGAGAACGAGACGCTGTAGCCCCAGAGTTCGACCACGCCCAGCCAGATGCACAGGGCCTTGAGCTCGGCGATCAGCAGCGCGGCCAGATAGGCGCCGGGAATCGAGCCCATGCCGCCCACGACCACCACCACGAAGGCCGCGCCGATGGTGTTCAGGTCCAGATCCAGCGTGGCCGGCTCGCGCGGCAGTTGCAGCGCGCCGCCCAGGCCGGCCAGCAACGCGCCCAGCGCAAACACGGCGGTGAACAGCCGGGCCTGGCGCACGCCCAGGGCGCCGAGCATCTCGCGGTCGTGCGTGGCCGCGCGCACCAGCGTGCCCCAGCGCGTGCGCTCGAGTAGCAGCCACAGCAGGCCCAGCACCACCGGCCCGACGACGATCAGGAACAGATCGTAAGACGGGAACTGCCGCCCCAGGATATCGACCGCGCCCGACAGGCCCGGCGCGCGCGGGCCGAGCAGTTCCTCGGGCCCCCAGAACCACAGCACCGCGTCCTTGATGATCAGCACCAGCGCAAACGTGGCCAGCAGTTGGAACAGTTCCGGCGCGCGGTAGATGCGGCGCAGCAGCAGGACTTCCACCAGCGCCCCGAGCGCCCCCGTCGCCAGCGCCGCCAGCAGCAGCGCGGGCCAAAAACCCAGGCGCTGGCCCAGCAGGGCGGCCAGCGAATAGGCCATGAAGATGCCCAGCATGAAGAACGAGCCATGGGCAAAGTTCACGATGCGCGTGACCCCGAAGATCAGCGACAGCCCGGCGCTCACCAGGAACAGCGAGGAGGCCCCCGCCAGTCCGTTGAGCAGTTGAACGATGAAACCGGAAAAATCCATTGCCCGTCCTTGGCGCGCATGGCCCTGCGTTCGTCGCTGCGGGGCGGCTTGTATCTTTAAACCGGCCCAGCGCGGTAGAGTCTGAACGCCGTTGAGGCGGCCAGACGGGCCCGTGCAGTTTGGTAGCGGCTGGGGTGATGGAGCCCGTGACTGAGTACAGAACGCACGGCCGCCGCGCTGGTCTTCGTGAAGCCCGAACGGTTACGCGCGCCAAGCTTGAGCGCGCATGCACAAGCAAGGGATCTGAAGATCATGTCTGTTACCTCAATGACGGTGGGCATCGACGTAGCCAAGGCGCACATCGATGTCTGTGTGCTGGAGCCCAAGAGCGGGGCCCAGCGGTTTACCAACGATGCTGAAGGCCACTCGGCCCTTGCAGCGCTTTTGCAGCCCCTGGATGTGGGCCTGGTGGTAATGGAGGCCACCGGTGGCTACGAGGTGGCGCTGGCGTGTGCCCTGCAGGCCGCAGGCCTGCCCGTGGCGGTGCTCAATCCGCGCCAGGCGCGCGACTTCGCCAAGTCCATGGGCCGGCTGGCCAAGACCGACGCGGTCGATGCACGCATGCTCGCGGAGCTGGCCGCGGTGCTGCTGCGCCGCGAAGACCTGAGCCGCTTCCTGCGCCCCCTGACCGACGAGTGCCAGCAGTGGCTGGCTGCGCTGGTCACACGCAGGCGCCAGCTGCTGACCATGCTTCATTCCGAACGCCAGCGCCTGCAGATCACCCCCGCGAAGCTGCACCCAAGCATCGAGGCCATCGTGGCTGCCATCAAGGCACAGCTCAATGAGCTGGAGACGCAGATGGTGGGCCATGTGCGGGAGCACTTCGGCGATCTGGACCGGCTGCTGCAGTCGGCCGCAGGCGTTGGTCCGGTGGCCAGCGCCACGATGATTGCCGAGTTGCCCGAACTGGGCCGGCTCAACCGGCGCGAGATCGCAGCCCTGGTAGGCGTGGCGCCCATGGCCAACGATTCCGGCAGCAGCAAGGGCCGACGACGGGTGCAAGGAGGACGCTTCGAGGTCCGGCGTGTGCTGTACATGGCAACGCTGACTGCCACTCGCTACAACCCGGCCATCAAGGCCTTCTACGAACGCCTCAAGGCTGCCGGCAAGCTGCCCAAGGTCGCTCTGGTGGCGTGCATGCGCAAACTCCTGACCACGCTCAACGCCATGGTCAGAACCGGCAAACCTTGGGATAAATCGCTGCACGGCACTTGACTCGGAAGACGGTTACTCAGTCTTTCGGGCGCATTTTCCGCACCTCGTCGGCCGACGGCTGCACCTTGGCGCCGTCGACATAACGGTAATCGACCATCACGCCCTTGCCTCCCTCGTTTCTGGTGCGGCCCACATAACCGCCCATCGTCGACTGGTTGTCTTCAGGGCGGTAGGTGATGCGCCCGAACGGTGTCGGCACTTGCAGGCCCTTGAATGCGGCGACGAGTTTTTCGGCGTCCACCGATCCGGCCTTCTTCAGGCCCTCGGCGAGCGACCGGATGGCGCTGTAGCCAACGATCGAGCCCAGGCGCGGGTAGTCGCTGAAGCGCGCCTGGTAGGCCGTGCGAAAGGCCTGGTGCTCGGGCGTCTGTATGCCGTACCAGGGGTAGCCGGTGACGATCCAGCCGTTGGGCGCCTCGTCCTTGAGCGGGTCCAGATACTCCGGCTCGCCGGTCAGCAGGCTGACCACTTCGCGGCCCCGGAACAGGCCGCGGGTATTGCCTTCGCGCACGAACTTGGACAGGTCGGCGCCAAACAGCACGTTGAAAAGGGCCTCGGGCCGGGCATCGGCCAGCGCCTGCACCACGCTGCCCGCATCCACCTTGCCCAGCGGCGGCGCCTGCTCGGCGACGAACTCCACATCCGGCTGCGCAGCCTTGAGCAACTGCTTGAAGGTGGCCGCAGCCGACTGGCCGTATTCGTAGTTCGGGTACACCAGCGCCCAGCGCTTCTTTTTCAGCGCCAGCGCATCGGGCACCATCATCGACACCTGCATGTAGGTCGAGGGGCGCAGGCGGTAGGTGTAGCGGTTGCCGCTTTGCCAGACGATCTTGTCGGTCAGCGGCTCGCCGGCGAGGAAGAAGAACTTGTTTTGCTTGGCAAAGTCGGCCAGTGCCAGACCGATGTGCGACAGAAAGGAGCCTGTCAGCACATCGATCTTTTCGCGCGCCACCAGCTCCTGCGCAGCGCGCACGGCATCGCCCGGGTTGGCGTTGTCGTCGCGGACGATGAGTTGCACCCTCTTGCCCAGCAGGCCGCCGGCGGCATTGATCTCCTCGATCGCCAGTTCCATGCCTTTCTTGTACGGCTCCAGGAAGGCCGGTTGCGCCTTGTAGCTGTTGATCTCGCCGATTTTGATCACCCCCCGGGTTTGGGCCTGGGCAGGGGGCGGCACCGTGGCCAGCGTCATGGCCAGCGCAGTGGCCAGCAGGGCGGCGGCCATGGCGGGCCTGGGGTTTGCTCGCAGCGGCATCGGAAAACTCCTCAAAAAGGGCAGGCAGGGGTGATCTGCGGTGGTCAGGGCGATCGGTGCCGGTGCGGGTCGTTGCCCGGAGGCGGCATTCAGCGCAGCCCATCGAGCCCCTGGATGCCGGCTGCATCCAGGCCGCCGATGCGTGGCAGGGGCCGGCCGCTGTCGGTCACGGCAATCGCGACCACGATCTCGTTGGCGCGCGGCGCGTCGGCCACGCGCGCTTCGATGGCGTCGAAATGGCTGCGCACATAAGCGGCATCCTTGTGGCCCAGCGGCACGTCGATGGCCGTTCCCAAGCCGCCGATCTTCTTGCTCGATGGCACGATGGCCGCCCCCTTGCCGAGCACGCTGCGCAGCGCCGCGCCCAGTTTGGGGTGCAGCACGGCGGCAGCATGTTCGAGCTCGCCCGCCTCGCCGACGATGGCGGCCTTGCCATAGCTGTGCGCCTGCTCCGGCGCGATGCCCAGGGCCTGCACGCAGCGCTGGCCCAGCAGCGCACCGAGCTCCTCGCCGATGGCCGCCAGCGCATCGAGGTTTTCCACATAGCGACCGGCGCAGGGGTTGTCGATCACGGCCAGCGCCAGCGCCTTGCGCACCGGCGGCTGAATGTCGCGCCCCATCTCGACGCGGACCTCGTCGGTCTGGACAATGATTTTCCGAATCCTGGCTGGCATGGTGGCTCCCGGTGTCGTGGACTGCGCCCTAGTGTCGCGTCATCGGTCATCTGTCGGTCTGCGCTGGCCATCGAAGCGCAGCGCGGCGTTGCATCGCTTGCCAATACGCTCGGCATGGGCCGCGCGCTGCGCCTTGCGCTGCGCTCCGATGGCTGCGCGCAGCCTGCGACATCTGATCGGTGACGCGACACTAGCGCAGACCGTTCCATTGGCTGATGTCGGCGGCTGCCAGGCCGCCGACGCGAGCATGGATGCGCGGGCCGGTGGACATGGCCAGGATGACGATGAGTTCATCGGCCGCCGGCGCGCCGGGCACGCGCAACTCGATGGTGTCGAAGTGGCTGCGCACATAGCTGGCGTTGATATGGGTCAGCGGCACATCCAGCGCGCAACCCGGCGCGCCGACCTTCTTCGTGGCCGGCACGATGGCCAAGGCATTGGCGCCCTGCCCGCGGCCCCGGGCGCCTTGGGGGTCCTTGGTGCCCTTGGCGCCCTTGGCGCTTCGGGCATCGGCGCTGCGCTCTGCCTGCCAACCCAGCAACTCGCGCATCGCATAGCCCCCGGGGACATGCCACAGCGCGCCATGTTCGAGCTCGCCCGCCGCGCCGACGATGGCGCCCTTGCCATAGCCCTCGATGCGCCCGGCCGGCACCGCCAGCGTCTGGAGCAGGCGCCGGGCCAGGTCCAGGCCCACATCCTGCAGCGCATCCATCAGCGCCAGAATGTCTTGCTCGTACCGGCCCGCATAAGGATTGCTCAGCACCGCAGCGATGGCGCCGCGCAGCAGCGGCCGGTCGGCGACCGGGCCGAATTCGTGGCGGATGTCCTCCAACTGGGTGAAAACACGCCGGATGCGGATCATGGGAGCGACCTGTGCAAGTGCAATGGCTGGTGCAAAGACCGGGCCGGCGCCGCCGCCGTGGCCACCCACTGGCGCTGGCAGACCAGCAAGGCCCACCACAGCAGGCCGTCGGACTGCAATCGCTGCGCTTTTTCCAGCCCTTGCCGCAGCGCATGGCGCACTTGCCCGGCGGGCAGCGCCGGCACGGCCACCGTGACAGGCAGCGCGCCCAGGTCACTGTCGGCGCGCACCTGCCAGGCCGGCATGCGGCCAATGCGCTCATCGGGCACATCGACGGCGTTGGCCACGATGGTCGCCGCAGCGTCGGCCTCGGCCGCCGTGCGCGCCAACACCGTGACGCTGTCGGCAATGCCCAGCGACTGGCTGCGCCCGCGCCAGCCGCTGGTGGCCACACCCCGCACCGGCATCGCGCTGCGGATGCGCAACTGGCCGTCCGGCAACAAGCCGTTGCGCAGTTGCGCCGCATCCAGCGCCGCGATGTCGGAGCAAATGCCCACGCTGGCCGACGCGCCGGGCGCCAGGTGCAGCGCGATGTCGCCGCCGTTGTTGACCCAGGCGCGCGCGATGCCGTCCCGGGCGTAGCCGGCCAAAATCTCCTGCGCCACCGCGCCCGCCACCGCCGCCATCGGGGTGATGAAGCCCGCGCGGTACGGCCTGCAGGCCGCCCACATGCGGCGCGCCACCACGCCGCGCAGCGCACAGCCGGCGCCCACCGGCGCGCGCAGCGCAGGCAACTCGTCCACCAACTCCTGCAACAGACCGGCAAAGCGCAGCCAGGCGCGCTCATGGGCCAGGGCCACGGCGCGGCTGTCGCCCCGGGCTTCGATGATCAGGTCCATCGGCCCATGCTGAAAATGCCAGCGGCCACCGGGCAGAAGACAGCGCCAGGCCGGCATGATCAATCCCGCCCGGCAGGGGTGCCCGGCAATGGGCGCTGGCCTGGCGGCCAAGAGGGCCAGGACGGCCAGGGGTTGCCCGCAGGCAGGCCCTGCCACTGGCGCGCCCGGGGCGCCCCGTCGCCATGCCACGCGCCCTGCGCAAGTACCTCGCGCAGGTCACGGATCTGCGCCACATGGCCGCCCAGCGCCGCATAGTCTGCGCGGCGCATGCTGAACTCCATCGGGGCGACCAGGGCCGGCGTGGGCACGGTGCCAAAGCTGTTGTCGGGCATGCGCAGCACATCGGCCATCACCGTGATGCCGCCCCCCGGCCACAGATAGGCCGGCGCGCCGCCGCAACTGACATGGACCAGCGCATTCTTGATGGCGCGCGTGAGCAGCACCGGGTTCTCGGTGACACCGGCGCGCAGACTGCCGCCGGCACCGCCCAGGAACAGCACCGAGCTCAGCGCGGCTTCGCAGTTTTGGCCGATGCGCTGCACGATGTGCCCGACGGCCGCAGGCATCGGCGCTGGCACCGGCTTGAGTTGGCGGTCGAGCAGGTACCAGCCGGCATGTTCGCCGGTGGTCGACGTGATCAGCAGGCGCAAGCCGGGCCAGGCCCGCCGCGCGTCCCAGCCGGCGATGATGGCCAGCGGGTCGGTCAAGTCGGTGCCGCCCCAGCCGGTGCCGGGCTGCGCCACCTGGAAGTAGCGCCCCGGGGTGGATTTGCGCCCGCGCATGCGTATGCCCGAGGGCTTCATGCCCAGGCAGCGGCCGGCCTGGTGCTCGGTCAGCACGCCGGTGATGTGGTCATCGACCACCACCACTTCATCGGCATGGCCGCAGCACTGGCGCGCAAAGATACCGATCACGGCAGAGCCGCAGCCCACCCGCATGCGTTGCTCGGCCACGCCGTTGACGATGGGTGCGCGGCCGGCCTGCAGCAGCAGTTGCGCGCCAGCGTCTATGCCCAGTTCCACCGCCTGTTTGTTGCCCAGCCGCTGCATCAGCTCGGCGGTGATGCGGCCCTCCTTGCGGCTGCCGCCGGTCAGGTGCTGCACGCCGCCGAGCGACAGCATCTGCGAGCCGTACTCCGCCGTGGTCACATGGCCTACCGCCTCGCCCTGGCAGCGCACGGGGGCCTGCTCGGGGCCGAGAAAACGGTCCGTGTCGATCTTCACTTTGAAACTGCAATAGCTGAAGATGCCCTCGGTGACCACCGTCACCATGTCCACGCCCTGCACCCGGGAGCCGACGATGAAAGGGGCCGGCTTGTAATCAGGGTAGGTGGTGGAAGCGCCGACACCGGTGACGAACACCTCGTCGGCGTGCAGCAGATCGCCGGACCATGGCGCCGCTGTGTCGGCGCTGGCGTCGGCGCCACCGGCTGCACCGGCGTCAGCGCCACGGGGCGCAAAAGGCACCAGCGTGGCCGCACCCGCATCCAGGGTTTTGCGCAGCAGCACCAGGGGGTCGAGCCGCACCAGCGCACCGTCCCGGTTGGCATAGCGGTCGCAGGCCCCGGCGCGGCCTGGCGCGATTTGGCACAGCACCGGACAGGCATGGCACTGGAGCTTGGCGGCGCCGCCAGGCCGGGCCGGCTCCGGCGGCAGTTCCTGCGGCGGCAGCGCCATGCCGGCAAGCCCATCGGTCCTGGTATGTTCGGTCATCGTGGCGGCCCAATTTCCATTGCCTCATTGCAGCATCCATTGCCTGTGCGCCAGGGCTTGCAGGTCCGGCGCATGCCGTGTAGCATTTGCTCAACTTTGATGTTGCAGTCACTACATTCAGCGCGAATGTAGCGCAAGCGCTTCGAGCCTGCAACGGCGGTTTTGGCTTCCCGCAGGCCCGGATGCGAAACAATGGGGCCGCACTGGGCCACACTGGGCGGCGCAGGGGCCGGCTCCGGGCCTGTCCCCCTGCCGGTTTTTCAACTTTGCCGATTTTCCACAACACCATGAGCGCCTTTCTCGAAGAACGTGTCCTGAGCGTCCACCACTGGACCGACCGCCTGTTCTCCTTTACCACCACGCGCGACAGCGCCTTGCGCTTTGCCAACGGGCATTTCACGATGATCGGCCTGCGCGTGAACGGCAAGCCCTTGCTGCGCGCCTACAGCATCGTCAGCCCCAACTACGAGGAGCAACTGGAGTTCCTGAGCATCAAGGTGCCCGACGGTCCGCTGACCTCGCGCCTGCAACACATACGGGTGGGCGATCAGATCGTGGTCGGCAAAAAGCCCACCGGCACGCTGCTGATCGACTACCTGCTGCCCGCCAAGCGCCTGTACCTGCTGGCCACCGGCACCGGCGTGGCGCCGTTCCTGAGCCTGATCCGCGACCCGGACACCTACGAGAAGTTCGAGCAGGTGATCCTGGTGCACGGCGTGCGGGCCGTCAAAGAGCTGGCCTACCACGACTACCTCGCGCAGGAACTGCCCCGGCACGAGTTGCTGGGCGAACTGGTGCGCCGGCAGTTCAGGTACTACCCCACGGTGACGCGCGAGCCTTTCAGGCACCAGGGCCGACCGACCACCGTGATCGACAACGGCCAACTGGCGCGCGACCTGGACCTGCCAGCGCTGAACCCGATGCAAGACCGGGTGATGATCTGCGGCAGCCCCGAGATGCTGCGTGATTTGAAGCAGATGATGCGCGAGCGCGGCTTCAACGAAGGCAACACCAGCAAGCCCGGCGACTTCGTGATCGAACGCGCGTTTGCCGAGCAGTGAACCGCCCGCCCGGCCCTGCCAGACAGTCGCCCGGATCTCATCCATGCCTGCTGCCGCCAAACCCCGGACTGCCGCGCGCCGCACAGGCGCCCGCGAACAGGCGGCGCAGGCCACGCGCGACAGCATTCTGAAAGCGGCGACCAAGGTGTTTGCGCGCTATGGCTACGAAGGCGGCAGCGTGGAGAAGATCTCCAAAGCCGCCAAGTCCTTCGACCGGATGATTTACTACTACTTCGGCAGCAAGGAAGGTCTGTTCATCGAAGTGCTCGAAGCCATCTACCGGCGCATGAACGAGGCCGAATCCAGGCTGGCCCTCGATATCGACGCTCCGGTGGAGGCTTTGCAGGCGGTGATCCGCTTCGTGGTCGGCTACTACCGCAAGAACCCCGAATTCGTCACGCTGCTGAACACCGAAAACCTGCACAAGGGCCGGCATATCGCCAAATCGATGCGCGCCCGGGAGTACTCGTCGCCCGCCATCGCGGTGATCGGCCAGGTGCTGGCCAGCGGCCAGGCGCAAGGGCTTTTCCGCCAGGATGTCGCGGCGCGCGACATCTACCTGCTGATCGCCGCCACCGGCTACTTCTACATGTCCAACCGGCACACGCTGTCGGCCTTCCTCGGCGAAGACCTGGAAAGCGCCCAGGCGCTGGCGCATTGGGAGCGCTTCGTGATCGACAGCGTGCTGCGCACCGTGGCCCCGGGCCCTTGCCTGCCCCGCGCCCAACCCGCTGACTCCATCCACCCACCCCGCGCGGAGGCCCCATGACACCGGCGAGCGCCAGCGACAAGTCCGGCAAGGTCGTCATCCGGAACATCGGTCTGATGCTGTCCGGCGACCTGAACCGGCCGATCCTGGACGCGGACACCATCGTGGTGCATGACGGCCTGATCAGCGCCGTCGGCCGCGCCAAGGACTGCGACACCGGGCAGGCCCGGACGCTGATCGACGCCTGCCAGACCTGCGTCGCGCCGGGCCTGATCGACAGCCATGTGCACCCGGTGCCGGGCGACTGGACCCCGCGCCAGAACCAGCTCGGCTGGATCGATTCGAGCATGCATGGCGGCGTGACCACGATGGTTTCCGCCGGCGAGGTGCATCTGCCCGGCCGGCCCAGGGACATCGTGGGTCTGAAGGCCCTGGCGATCACCGCGCAGCGCGCGTTCGACAACTTCCGCCCCGGGGGCGTGAAGGTGCTGGCCGGCGCGCCGGTGATCGAAAAGGGCCTGACCGAGCAAGACTTCAAGGACTTGGCGCAGGCCGGCGTCAGGCTGCTCGGCGAAGTCGGCCTGGGCTCGGTCAAGGCCGGCGGCGAAGCCCGGCAAATGGTGGCCTGGGCGCGCCAGCACGGCATACAGAGCACCATCCACACCGGCGGCCCCTCGATCCCCGGCTCGGGACTCATCGACAAGGACGTGGTGCTCGAAGCCGACGCCGACGTGATCGGCCACATCAACGGCGGCCACACCGCGCTGCCCTGGCGGCAGGTATGCGAGCTGTGCGAGAAGTCCGCGCGCGCCATCGAACTGGTGCACAACGGCAACGAGAAAATCGCCATCGAAGCCGCCCGCGCAGCCATCGCGCTGCGCTGCCCGCACCGCGTCATCCTGGGCACCGACGGGCCCGCAGGCTCGGGCGCACAGCCGCTGGGCATGCTGCGCATGATCGCGCTGATAGCGAGCTTTGCCGAGATACCGGCAGAGTTGGTGTTTTGCTTTGCCACCGGCAACACCGCGCGCATCCGCCGACTCGACTGCGGCCTCATCGAAGTCGGCCGGGCCGCCGACTTCGTGTTCATGGACCGCGCACAGCACAGCGCCGGCAGCACGCTGCTGCAAAGCCTGCAACTGGGCGACATTCCCGGCATCGGCATGGTCATGATCGACGGCCTGGTGCGCTGTGGCCGCAGCCGCAACACCCCGCCGGCGACCACCATCCCGCAACTGCTGCCACAGCGCCAACAGCGCCATTGACGCCTTGTGGCGCGATGGCGCGGTGGCGCGTCAGGCCGGCCGGGGCCTGGCGCCGGTCACGACGAGAACCACGCCCGCCATCACCAGGGCGATTCCGGCCAGGCCGACGCCGCCGGGGATTTCGCCCAAGGCGGGAATGCCGATCAGCACGGCAAAGGCCGGCGTCAGCGCACCGAAGATCGCCGCGCGCGGCGCGCCGAGCCGCCGCACCGCTTCGGCGTAGAAGAACATCGCGACGATGGCCGCGCAGACGCCTTGCGCAAACACTTGAAACAACAGATCGGACACCGGCGCAGTGAAAATGCGCGGCTGCAGAAACAGCCAATAGATCGGGGCAAAGACCAGGGCCGAGCCGACATTCACCAGCGCCGTCGCATGCCACGGGCTGATGCCGGAGCGCCGCTGCACCACCGTATAACTGGCAAAGCACAGCCCTGCGCACAAAAACAGCAGATCGCCGCGCCATTCACCGGCGCCGCGATCGGCGATCAGCGCATGGCCGCCCAGGCAGGCCGCGCCGACGATCACCGTCGCCAGCCCGCCAAGCTGCACGCGGCTGAAACGCTCGCGGAAAAAGAGCGCGGACAACAGCGCGACGAAAATCGGCATCATGCCAATCATCAGCGTGGCGACATGCGATGCCGGAGCAAAGCGCATGCCGGTAGCCGCCAGCATCATGAACGGCACGCCGGCACCGATCAGCATGATGCAGACATTCAGGCGGCCGATCCGCTTGAAACCGAAACCATGGCGCAACAAGACCGGCCACAGAAAAATGGCGGCAACCCCGAACCGGAGAAAGGTCACATCGGCCGGCGCAAGCTCGGTCTTCATCGCAAAGCGCGTGGCCACGGACCAGCCCGACCAGATCAGCGCGACCGCCAGGCCGCATGACACACCGATGCCCCGGGTGCGCGCAGCCGAAGCGGCCGCTGCCGCTTGCTGGGCCTCATCCGGAGCGCTGACTGGGGCACCTTCGCCTTCGGCTGCGGTATGAGCGCCTCCGGGCGGCCGTGCGGCGCTGACTGGGGCACCTTCGCCTTCGGCTGCGGTGTGAGCGCCTTCGGGCGGCCGGGCGGCGAAGGATGGAGCACCTTCGCCTTTGGCTGCGGTGTGAGCGCCTTCGGGCGGCCGGGCGGCGAAGGATGGAGCACCTTCGCCTTCGGCTACGGTGTGAGCGCCTTCGGGCGGCCGGGCGGCGCTCACGCAACCCCCCTGCTGCGCCAGACAGGCGCCTCGATCGGCGCCAGCGCTGCGCCGTGCGGCGGCGCCAGCACCAGGCGGTCGAATGCTTGTCCGTATCTGGCCATGGGGCTCCTTCAGCGCCGGGTTTCGGGGTCTTGCGTGGGGGTGACGAGCATTCAGACGCAGCGCATGCCCGAACGGGGATGGCATGATTGTCGCCGCCATATGGCCGTCCGCCACGGGCCAAGGTGATTCCGGTCCGGTGGACCCGCGCCCGGCGATCCCGGGCCTGCTGCGCCACATGCTTTGTTTTCCGGCTCTGCCAAGGTAGCTCGAATGTTCAAAAAAATCCTGATCGCCAATCGCGGGGAAATCGCTTGCCGGGTGGCAGTGACGGCCAGGCGCATGGGGATTCAAACCGTCGCCTTGCACTCCGACGCCGACGCTCGCGCCAAACATGTGGCGCTGTGCGACGAGGCCGTGCATATCGGAGGCAATGCCCCCAGGGACAGCTATTTGCGCCAAGACCGCATCATCGAAGCCGCCACAGCCACGGGCGCGCAGGCCATCCACCCCGGCTACGGTTTTTTGAGTGAAAACGCAGCGTTCGCCCGGGCTTGCGCCGAGGCGGGCCTGGTCTTCATCGGCCCGCCCCCGTCGGCCATCGAGGACATGGGTCTCAAGGCCGGCGCCAAGCAGCTGATGGAAAAAGCCGGCGTGCCCTTGGTGCCGGGCTACCACGGCGCCAACCAGGACCCGGCGCTGCTCCAGGCCGAGGCCGAGCGCATCGGCTACCCCGTGCTCATCAAAGCCAGCGCCGGCGGCGGCGGCAAGGGCATGCGCGCGGTGGAGCGGGCCGAAGACTTTGCCGCAGCCCTGGCGGCGTGCAAGCGCGAAGCCAGCCACAGCTTTGGCGACGACGCCATGCTGATCGAAAAGTATGTGCAGCGCCCGCGCCATATCGAGATGCAGGTGTTTGGCGACAGCCACGGCAATTACCTGCACCTGTTCGAGCGCGACTGCTCGGTGCAGCGCCGGCACCAGAAACTGCTGGAAGAAGCCCCCGCGCCCGGCATGACGCCCGCGCTGCGCGCCCGGATGGGGCGCTGCGCCGTGGCCGCAGCCCGCGCGGTGAACTATGTGGGAGCCGGCACGGTGGAGTTCATCGTCGAGCAGCGCGCCGACGGCACGATGGACTTCTTCTTCATGGAAATGAACACCCGCCTGCAGGTCGAGCACCCGGTGACCGAAGCCATCACCGGCCAGGACCTGGTGGAGTGGCAACTGCGCGTGGCCTGCGGCGAACCGTTGCCGATGACGCAGCAGCAGTTGCAGATCACCGGCCATGCGATCGAGGCGCGCATCTGCGCCGAGAACCCGGACAAGAGCTTTCTGCCGGCCACGGGCAGGCTCGATGTCTGCGAATGGCCCGAGTGCGTTGCGTTCGGCTGCGGGAGCGAGGGCGCTGCCAGCGCGGCAATGGGGGGCGCCGCCAGCGTGGCGCTGGGCGCCGCAAACGTCGCAGCAGTGCGCGTCGATTGCGGCGTGCGCCAGGGCGACAGCATCAGTGCGTTCTACGACCCGATGGTGGCCAAGCTCATCGTCCATGGCGACACCCGCGAGCAGGCGCTGGCGCGGTTCGACCAGGCGCTGGCCCAGACCCACATCGTGGGCCTGGCCACCAATGTGCAGTTCCTGCGCCGCGTGGCGCGCAGTGCTTCGTTTGCCGGCGCCAGGCTCGACACGGCACTGATTGCGCGCGAGCAGGCGGCGTTGTTCCATCAGGAGCCTGTGGGCCTGCCGCTGGCCGCCGCCGCCGCCGTGGCCCAGACCCTGCTGCGCGAGCGTGCGCTCGAAGGCCCGAACCCGTTCAGCCGCCGCGATGGTTTCCACAGCCATGGCCTGGTGCGGCGCCGCTTCGGGTTCAGGTTTGGCGACACGCAGGCCACGGCCTGGCTGACCTATGAGCGCGGCGGCAGCCTGCATCTGAGCGTGGGGGAGGGCGCGGCGCAAGTGACCGGGCCGCTGGCTTTCGATCCGCAAATGAGCGGGCCGCCGGCCTTCGGCCCGCAAGTAGTCGGACCGAAGGCCGAAAGCCCGCAAGTGGCAGGACCGCTGGCCGAAGGCCAGCGGGTGCAGATCGATCTGCGGTTTGCCGGCCTGCGCACCCGCGCCAGCGTATACACCCAGGGCGATCTGGTCCATATCTTCACCCCGCAGGGCGCCACGCAGATACGGGCCATCGACCTGCTGGCCCATGCGGGCGCGGCCGTGGCCGAAGGCGGGCGCCTGACGGCCCCGATGCCGGGCAAACTGGTGTCATTCGCCGTGAAGGCCGGCGACAAGGTGGCCAAGGGCCAGCCGCTGGCGGTGCTGGAGGCGATGAAGATGGAGCACCTGATTGCCGCCCCCCAGGACGGGGTGGTGCAGAAACTGCTCTACGCGCCTGGCGCCCAGGTCGCCGAAGGGGCCGAACTGCTCAGACTGCTGGCCTCGCGCAGCCGCGAAGAACCAGCGAGGTCGCGCTGAAGCTGCCATTCCCGGATGCTCGACCTCAGCCCGAATCGTTCGGGAATGCGGCGCCATGATTTCGTCATCGGCGATCGCCGAGGGTGGTGCCGAGGCGGCCCGCGTTGCCGGTGCCATTGCCCATTGCCTGTTGCCTGTTGCCTGTTGCCTGTTGCCTGTTGCCTGTTGCCTGTTGCCTGTTGCGGCGCATCGGACAACGGTGCGCGCTGCAAAAACATGCCGAGGTTTCGACTCCCATCCGGGGCACGCAAAGACCGCTTTTCGAATCGGGATGCCGAGTTCAGCCGTCATTTGCCACTGGCGGCACGCCAATGCGGCGCGTCCGGCCTCTTCCAAGGAGGCAGGCAGGCGCGGCCCCAGGCCCCGTGCAGCGGGAGCAGCGGGGCTTCATTGCAAGGGAACCGGCGCGTCTTCGCGCAGCAGGCCGCGGCGTTGTAGTGCGCGCCAGAATTCGGGCGCAATCGGGTGGTTGAACCAGGCCAGGTTTTGTTGCAGTTGCTGCACGCTGTGCGTGCCCGCGATGAAGGAGGCCACGGCTGGATGCGCCATCACGAATTGCAGCGCCGCCGCCGGCAAGGGCACCGCATGGTCGGCGCAGACCTGCTCGATGGCCGCCACGCGCTGCATGATGTGCGCCGGCGCGGGGGCGTAGTTGTACTTGGCGCCCGGTTGGGCGCCGGTGGCCAGAATGCCCGAATTGAATCCACCGCCCACCAGCACGGCCACATTGCGCTGCTCACACAGCGGCAGGAATTGGTCGAGCGCATGTTGCTCCAGCAGGGTGTAGCGGCCCGCCAGCAAGAAGCAGTCGAAGTCGCGCTGCTGTAGTGCGTGCAGGCAAACTTCCCACTCGTTGACGCCCACGCCGATGGCTTTGACCACGCCTTCGGAGCGCAGTTTTTCCAGCGCCTTCCAGCAGCCATCCATGGCCGCGCGAAAGACTTCGGGCTGCTCGGCGCCGCGGGTGTAGACATCGATGTCGTGGATGAAGCAGATGTCGATGCGCTCATTGCCCAGGCGCTGCAAGGAGTCTTCCAGGGCGCGCATGGTGCCGTCGTAGCTGTAGTCAAAAGCCATGGTGAACGGCGCCGCGTCGACCCAGGGCGCAAAATCGATGTCGGCGCGCCGGCCCGGTGTGAGTCGGCGCCCAACCTTGGACGAGAGCACATAGTCGTCGCGCGGCTGCCAGCGCAGGCCGTGGCCCGTGCGCAATTCCGCCAGACCGTGGCCGTACATCGGCGCCGTGTCGAAATAGCGCACACCGGCATCCCAGGCGGTGCGGAACATGGCGTCGGACTCCGCATCGGTGATGGCCCGGAACAGGTTCCCGATGGGGGCGGTGCCCAAGGCGAAGGCGCTGACCTTCAGGTCTGTGCGGCCGAGCTTGCGCTGTTGTGATGCTTGCATTGATTTACCTCTTTGATCTTCGGCGATGTCCATCCCGGCTTGCAGCCGCTCGATGCGCGCAGTTTGCGGCAGCGCTGCTGCGCGATTGTCCAGGCCACGCAGGGTTCCGTCCACTGCCAGGTTGCGCCATGCCGCCAGCGCCGCAGCCGTGCGCAACGGCCCTGGGGATGCTTTCAGGCATGTCCATGGAATTTGGACACCGCAAAACCTCTGTCATCAACCTCTGTCATTCGCCCCCAGGCCCGGTATCCAGTGCCCGGCGTCGAACAGATCGTCGATAGCGCGCCCGGTCAGCCGATGCACGCGCCGCGCCGCGCCGGGCCGGGTTGGCCGCACAGCCCACGCCGGCCAACGCCCGTCTTTCTTGCCACAGGCACGCGCGTTTGCCGGCTCGCTCACCCATGCAGCGCCCGGGTCGGCCCCCCGCTGTGCAGCCATCGTCTCTGCCTTGGCCCGTCGCAGCGTCGGCACGGCGCCGTGGCGTTGGTGGATTCCGACATGGATCTGCATGATTCTCAAAAGCGGGAGATCAGCAGGCCGCCGTCGACCCGGATTTCCTGCCCCACCGTGTAAGGCAGCAAGCCCGCAGCCATGGTGCGGATGACGCGCGCCACATCCTCGGGCAGGCCCCAGCGCGGCGTGGCCGTCATGCCCTGCTTGATCAGGCCGTCGTATTTCTCCTTCGACGGCGCGGTCATTCCGGTCAGTATCAAGCCCGGCTGCACCTCGTAGACGGCGATGCCCGAGGCCGCCAGCCGCAACGCATACAGCCGCGCCGCCATGTGCGAGGCGATTTTGGACATGCAGTATTCGCCGCGCTCGGGCGTTGCCGCCACCGCGTTCGACGAGGTGACGAACACGATGCTGCGGTGCAGCCCGGCAGGCGTTTCAGGCGCTGCCACCATGCGGCGCGCCACGGCCTGCGTCAGAAAGAACGTGCCCCGCGTGTTCACGTCAAAGCACCGGTCATAGCTGTCTGCCGCCACATCGAGCAGGTCGCCACGGCGCAGCACCGACACGCCCGCGTTATTGACCAGGCAGTGCACAGCGCCGCAGGCGCGGGCCACGGCGTCGAGCAGCGGCGCGTGCGCGGCCAGGTCGCCGATGTCGCAATCGAAGCTCTGGCAGCGCCGGCCGAGTTTTTCGACCTCGGCCACCAGCGCCGCCAAGCGCTCGGTGTCGCGCCAGGCGACGGCTGCAATGTCGAAACCCTCGGCCGCCAGTGCCAGCGCCGTGGCCTGCCCGATACCGCGCGATGCGCCGGTCACGATGGCTGTGCGTTCCATGGCTCATCCGTCGATCGATGTGCGCGCAATGATCCGGCGCTGGAGCGCGCAAGCCGGCATGCCGAGGCCGGCCCCGCCATCGGACTGCGGCACGGTGATGCCGAGCAGGCCCCATTCCCCCATGGCCCGGTAGATGTCTGCGGCAAAGGCCCCGTCACGGTCCAGGCGCTCCAGGCGCCCCAGGCGCTCGGCCCGGGGCCGTATCTGCTCGCTGGCAAAGCGGCGCGCCCTGTCCGCCGCCTGCTGGTGCCCGGTCGATAAATGCACTTTGTCTCCTCGGTTCTGGGGGTAACCCTTGTCGTTCAAGTATCCATACGGTTATTACAATCATAGGGCGAGGCGCTTGGGTGTCAAGCCACGACAAAGGAGAGCCGGATGCAGCAGGCAGCATGGGCCGCAGCGGCGCGCATGGCGCAGGACGCCGGGCCGACGGCATCGACCGCGCGCGTACCGTGCCCGAGCGCCTGCCGTTCGCGGTTGGCCGGTTGGCATTTTTCCCGCCCTTCCCCGCGCCCTTCCTCTCGCCTTTCTCCCCGCCTTTCCTCCCGCGCCTGGCGCCCCAATCCATCGACTGAGCCAAAGGATCACCATGCCACCGACTGCCCCCCGTCCTTGCGATCCGTCCTGCTGCCGCAGGCGCCGCAGCCTGTGCGCCATCGCCCTGTGCGGCCTGGCGCTGTGCCACGGCGCGCAGGCCGAGCCGTACCCGGCGCGCAGCGTCGAGATCATCGTGCCATGGGCGGTGGGCGGCGGCAGCGATGCCGTGGCCCGGGCTTTTGCCGACGCGGCAACGCGGCTGACCGGGCAGTCCTTCGTGGTCATCAATCGGCCTGGCGCCTCCGGGGCCATCGGCCACCAGGAGGGCGCCGCCGCGCGCCCCGACGGCTATAAGTTGACGATGGTCACGCCCGAAGTGTCGCTGGCCTACCTGCAAGGCATCGGCAAGACGCAGTGGAGCGACTTCCAATACGTGGCGCGCATCAACATCGACCCGATCGCGCTGGTGGTCAAGGCAGACGCGCCATGGAGCACGCTGGAGCAGTTCACGGACTACGCGCGCAGCCATCCCGGCATGGCGTCGATCTCCAACTCGGGCGTAGGCGCCACCTACCATCTGGCGGCCATCGCGCTGGAGAAGAAGACCGGGCTGTCGTTCAACAACGTGCCGTACATCGGCGCTGCGCCGGCGGTCATGGGGCTGCTGAGCGGCCAGGTGGACGCGGCCCTGGCCACCACCGGCGAAGTCGGGGTGCATGTCAAGGGCGGCAAGCTGCGCATGTTGGGCGTGATGTCCGAGCGGCGGCTCAAGGACTTTGACCAGGTGCCCACCTTCCACGAGCGGCAGATCGATGTGCAACTGGACACCTGGCGCGCGCTCGCCGCACCCAAGGCCACGCCGGCGCCGGTGCTGGCAACGCTGCGCCAACTCGTGGACAAGGTGACGCAAGACAGCGCTTATCGCCATTTCTTCGCCCGGCAATTCCTGGGCCTGGTCAACGAAGACGGCGTGGGTTTGCGCGCGCGGCTCGACAGGGAAAGCGCGTTCTACACCGAGGCCGTGAACAAGCTGCAATTGGCCAAATAGCCTTGCGCCGATGCGCCGATGGCGCGCAGAGGGTGCACAGATTCAAGGCTGGCGCGCCATATGTATCTGGTGCAGCGTGATCTTGCGCACCTCGGTCTGGCTGGCGCTGATATGGGCGCGCAGCAGCATCGCGGCCTGGGCGCCGCGCCTGGCTTGCAGTGCGCCGAGTATCTTGGCGTGCTCGTCGTAGGTGGCGTCGATGCGCTCGTGCCTGGTGAAGTCCAGCCGGCGGATGATGCGGATGCGTTCGGTCACGTCGCGGTGCACCCGCGCCATTTCGGCATTGCCCGCCGCTTGCACCAGCGTGCAGTGAAAGGCCTCGTCCCACTGGCTCACCTGCGCCGCATCGCTGCTGCGTTGCGCCGGGGGCAGCAGCCATGGCGCCATCAAACTGTCCAGCAGCGCCCGGCTCCCGGGGTGGGCCCGTTCCGGGTCGCCTGCACAGAGCCGGTGCGCGGCCGTGGTCTCCAGCACCGTGCGCAGGTCATAGAGCTGCTCGAATTTGTCGAAATCGAAGGGCAGCACGCGCCAGCCGCTGCGGTACATGACCTCGACATGGCCTTCTTGCTGCAGCCGGGTCAGTGCCTGGCGCACCGGGGTGCGCGAGACCCCCAGCCGTTCGCTGACGGCGTGCTCGGTGAAACGGTCCCCCGGCACCAGCCGGAACTCGGCCACGTCGCGTTTGAGCTGCTCGTACACCTGATCGGCGCGCGAGTTGCGCTCGGGTGCTGCCGGCATGGTGGGCGGCCGGGGCGCATCGGGGGCAGACATGCGGCGGCCTTTCATGCAGCAACGCGGCGCGAGCGGCCATGTGCAGCGCCGGCCCCCTGCGCATCCGGCGCAGTGTCGACTATCTGCGCGTCCAGCGCAGTGTCGACTACCTGCGCGTCCGGCGCAGTGTCGACCCCCTGCGCGTCCGGCGCAGCGCCGCCACCCATGTGCGCGCCCAGCACCTGGCGGTCAGCCGCAGCGGCCCGGGTCTCGAACACGATGCGGCCTTCACTCATGACCACGATGCGGTCGGCCAGTTCCAGCAGTTCGTCCAGGTCTTCGCTGATCAGCAGCACGCCCGCGTTGCGCTCACGCGCCTGGCGCAGCCGGCTGTGGATTTGCGCGACGGCGGCAAAGTCCAGCCCGAACACCGGGTTGGCGGCGATCAGCACGTTGATGTCGCCGGCCAGTTCACGCGCCAGCACGGCGCGCTGCACATTGCCGCCCGACAGGCTGCCGATGGCCGCTGTCTCGCCCCGGGTCGCGATGCCGTATTCGGCAATCCAGGCGCGGGCACGCTCGCGCCAGGCGGCAAAGCGCAGCCAGCCGCCGACGGCCAGCGGCGCTTGGTCAAAGTCGCGCAAGGCCATGTTCTCGGCCACGCTGAACGCGGCCACACAGGCGTTGCGCAGCGGTTCTTCGGGCAGGCTGCGCACCTTCAGTTGCCGGTTCTGCCGGCGCGTGGCCTGGTAGGGCTGGCCCATGACGCTGACGCTGCCCGAGAGCCGGGGGCGCTGGCCCACCAGGGCTTGCAGCAGTTCGCGCTGGCCGTTGCCGGAGACTCCGGCGATGCCCAATATCTCGCCGTGCGCCAGCGTCAGGCTCAGGCCACGCAGCGCCAGCGTGCCGCGCTCGCCCAGCGCGCACAGGTCTTGCACCGCCAGCGCGGGGGTGGCCGGTGTGGTGCTTGGATGCCGGGCGGGCCGTGGATATGCGCGCGCCGCTGCGGGCCGTGCCGCAGCGGCCATGCCATCGGCGACCATCGCCTGCGCCAGCAGCGTGGGGCTGGTGTCGGCGACGCGGCCGTGGTGCACGGCGCGGCCTTTGCGCAGCACGGTGACGCTGTCGGCGTAGGCCATGACTTCGCGGAATTTGTGCGTGATGATGATCACGGTGCATGCGCCACGGTGCGCAAAGTCGCGGATATGGGCCAGCACCTGGTCGGCTTCCTGCGGCGTCAGCACCGAGGTGGGTTCGTCCAGGATCAGCAGGCGGGGCTGGAGGTAGAGTTGCTTGAGCAATTCCAGTTTCTGCTTTTCACCGGCCGCCAGATCGGCCGGGCAGGCATCGAGGTTCAGGCTGAACGGCGTGCTTTGCAGAAAGGCCCGCAGTTCGGCGTGCCGGGTTTTCCAGTCGAGCACCCAGGGCAGTCGGTCAGCGGCCAGCAGCAGGTTCTCGGCCACGCTCATGCCGGGGGCCAGCGTGAAGTGCTGGTAGACCATGCCGATGCCCAGGGCGCGGGCGTTCACCGGGTGGGCAATGTCCTGCTCGCGCCCGTCGATCAGGATGCTGCCGGCATCGGCACGGGCAAAGCCGGCCACGCATTTGACCAAGGTGCTCTTGCCTGCGCCGTTTTCACCGAGCAGGGCGTGCACGCTGCCAGGCTCGACCTTCAGGCTCACCTGGTCGATCGCGGTGAAGCTGCCAAAGCGCTTGGTCAGTGCGCAGATTTCCAGCAGCAGCGCGCCACGGGCGGGCTTGGGGCGTGGAATCAGCGGGGACTGGCGCATGGTCCCGGCCCTTGGCGATCGATCACGGGCTGTCCCTGGCGATCGATCATGAACCGTCCTTGCCGGACAGGGCCTGCAACACGGCCGATGATGTGGCATGGGCGCCGAATACGCCGCCCTGCATCGTGATCATTTTCAGCGCGGCCAAGTGGTTGCCGTCATCGGTGGCTGCGGTGCAGTCCGACAGTAGCAGGCACTCGAAGCCGCGGTCGTTGGCTTCGCGCATCGTGGTGTGCACGCAGACATCGGTGGTGATGCCTGCCAGCAGCAGATGGGCAATGCCGCGGGTGCGCAGCAGCAGTTCCAGGTCGGTGGCGTAGAAAGCGCCTTTGCCCGGCTTGTCGATCACCACTTCGCCGGGCAGCGGCGCCAACTCGGCAATGATGTTCCAGCCCGGCTCGCCGCGCACCAGGATGCGCCCGCACGGGCCTTCGTCGCCAATGCCCAGGCCCTGGGTGCCGATTTGCCGGGAGCGCCAGCGTTTGTTGGCCGGCAGATCCGACAGGTCGGGCCGATGGCCTTCGCGGGTGTGCATGACCGCATAGCCTGCGGCCCGCAGCGCCGCCATCAGGGTTTTGAGCGGCGCTATCGGCGCGCGGGTCTGCGCGATGTCGTAGCCCATCTTGTCGACATAGCCGCCCGCGCCGCAGAAGTCGGTCTGCATGTCGATCACGATCAGGGCCGTGTTGTCCGGCCGCAGGTCGCCGTTCCAGGGCCAGGCATAGGGGTTGGCGGTGATGTGCATGGCGTTTCAGTGCTCCGATGATGAGAGTTCCCCCGGGCTGCCCCGGGCCACGCTGCCGGGTTTGCAGCTCAGCACCAGAATCACCAGGGTCAGCAGATAGGGCATGGCGCCAAACAGGTGGTAGCCCCAGCCAAAGCCGGCGGACTGCAGCGCTGGCCCGATGGCGCCGGCGGCGCCAAACAGTGCGGCGGCGGCAATGCAGCGCAGCGGGCTCCAGCGCGCAAAGATGACCAGGGCCACGGCAATCAGCCCCTGCCCGCTGGAGATGCCCTCGTTCCAACTGCCGGGATAGAACAGCGTCAGGGATGCGCCGCCCAGGCCCGCCACCATGCCGCCGATGGTGGTTGCCAGAATGCGCATGCCGGTGACCGGATAGCCCAGCGCACGCGCCGCGTCGGCCGAGTCTCCGACCATGCGCAGCAGCAGGCCGTAGCGGGTGTGCCGCAAGCCCCACGCCATCAGCAGCGCCAGCGCCAGGCCCAGCGGCAGCAGCAGGTTGATCCGCAATGCCGATTGCAGCGCCGGCGAACTGCTCCATTGGCCCAATTGCAAGGCCGGAATTTGCGGCGCCTGCGGCTGTATGAAGGGCTTGCCCCAATAAAACGCCAGGCCGGTGCCCAGCAGCATCAGCGCAATGCCGGTGGCCACATCGTTGACCCGGGGCAGCGAACACAGCAGGCCGTGCAGCGCCGCCAGCAGCCCGCCGGCCAGCGCGCCGCAGAGCACGCCGAGCCAGGCCGAGTGGCCCAGGCAGGCCCCGGCAAAGGCGGCCATCGCCGACAGCACCAGCACGCCTTCGAGCCCCAGGTTGATGCGGCCCGACTTTTCCGTCAGGCATTCGCCCAGGCTGACGAACAGGAACGGGGTGCCCACCCGCAAGGCGCCGCCGAGCATGCCGGCCAACAGCGCCAGCCACTGCTCTGCGCTCATCGCGCGTCCCCTTGCGCAGCGCGCAGGGGGCCGATGCGCACCAGTTTGGCCAGCAGCCCTGTGCATTGCAGATCACGCAGCGCCTGGCTGGCCAGGATGAAAACGAAGGCCAGACCCTGCAGCACCAGCACCGAGGCGTCGGGCAGGCCCAGGCGGCGCTGCAGCAGGCTGCCCGCAGCGCCGAAGCCGCCAAACACGATCGCCACGGCAATGATGGCCAGCGGGTGGTGGCGGGCGATGAACGACACCAGGATGCCGGTGTAGCCATAAAAGGCAATCAGCGCTGCGTTGGCATTGGTGTGCACGGCAGCCACTTCGACGGCGCCGGCCAGCCCTGCGGCAGCGCCGCCCAGCGCACAGGCGACGATGATCAGCCGCGATGCGGGCAGGCCCATCAACCGGGCGGTGCGCGGGTTGCCGCCGACCACGCGCAGCGCAAAGCCCGAGGCCGTCGCGTGCAGCCACAGCGCCAGCCCCAGACAGGCCAGCACGCCCAGCACCAGGCCCCAATGCAGGTCGGTGCCGGCGATGCCGCCCATTTGCAGGGCCGTTGGCAGGGTTCGGGTCGAGGGCTTGTTCAGACTCGCCGGGTCGCGCAGCGGGCCTTCGACCAGATGCTTGAACAGCCCGATGGCAATGTAGGCCAGCAGCAGGCTGCTGATGGTCTCGTTGATGCCACGGTATTGCCGCAACCAGCCGGCCAATGCCAGCCATAGCCCACCGGCGAGCGCACCGGCTGCGCAGGCTGCCGCAGTGCCGACGGCATTGCCCGGCAGCGGCAGGTAGCAGGCCGCTGCGGCACAGGCCAGACCGCCGAGCACCAGCGCTCCTTCGGCGCCGATGATCACCAGACCGGCGCGCGCCGGAAGCGCCACGCACAGCGCCGTCAGCATCAGCGGCGCGGCGCGCTGCAACGTGTTCTGCCAGGAAAACGCATCGCCAAAAGCCCCCTTGAACAGCAGCACCCACAGTTGCAGCGGGTCCACGCCGGCCAGGCTGACCAGGGCGCCAAATACCGCCAGCGCCGCAGCGATGGCCAGCATCGGCAGTGCCATGTCGTAGGCGGTGGCGCGCATGGTCGGTGGCCGCAGGCCGCAGCGTCAGATCGAGCCGAGCACACCTTCGACCAGGTAATTCATGCGCTCGAGTTCCATGTCGGTCTGCTGGAGGGCCTTGCCTGCGGCGATCACCACCCGGCCCCGGTTGTCCTCGATCGGGCCTTTGAAGATGGCGAAGCTGCCCGCCAGCATCCGGGCCTTGGTGGCCTCGGCGTTCTTTCTGGCCGCCTCGCCGACCATGGCGCCATAGGCCGACATGCGCACATACCCCTCCTTGAGGCCGCCGCGCAGGAAGTTCGGATGCGGCTTGCCGCTTTGGGCCGCATCGACCATGGTCTTGTAAGCGGTGAGCCAGTTCCACTCGGCACCGCTCAGGTACGCCTGGGGGGCGAGCCTGGCCTGGCTGGCGTGGTAGCCGCAGACCATCTTGCCGCGCTTGGCCGCAGTCTCCACCACCACTTTGGGGCTGTCGACATGCATCGTGAACACATCCACGCCCTGGTCGGCCAGGCTGTTGGTGGCCTCGGCCTCCTTGATCGGCATGGACCATTCGCCGGTGAAGATCACGCTGCAACGGATCTCGGGCTTGACGGAGCGGGCGCCGAGCGTGAAGGCGTTGATGTTGCGCAGCACTTGCGGGATCGGCTTGGCGGCGATGAAGCCGATCTTTGCGCTGCGGCTCATGTGGCCGGCGATCACGCCGCTCAGGTACTGGCATTCGTCGATGTAGCCAAAGAAGCTGCCCACGTTGGCCGGGTGAATGCCCTGCGTCCACAGGCCGCCGCAATGGGCAAAGCGCACTTTCTGGTGTTTGGGCGCCAAGGCCAGGATATGCGGGTCGAAGTAGCCGAACGAGCTGGGGATCAGCAGCGCAGCGCCGTCTTGCAAGATCATGCCGGTCATGGTCTTTTGCACCGCCGTGGTTTCCGGCACGTTTTCTTCTTCCACCACCGCGATGCCGGGCATCTTCTTGAGTTCGGCCGCCGCCTGGGCATGGGCCTGGCTGTAGCCGTAGTCGTCCCGTGAGCCGACATAGATGACGCCGACGGTCAGCGGCTTTTCGGCCCGTGCCCGCAGCGTTCCCGCAGCCCCCAGGGCCGCCAGGGATTGGAGCGTGTCACGACGGTTCAATGGGCGCAGGTTCATGGCTTCGGTTCTCCTGTGGGTGCAAAGGGCGCGTCAGAATGGTGCGGACGACATGCATCCCATCTTGTATTCAAGACGGAATGCAATGACCGTGCCCGTGCGCCAGGCCGGCATCTGTCAAGAAAGGCGCGCCGCCGCCGCCGGACGCCGCGCACCCGGTGTGCGGCTGGCGCGCGCAGCGTTCGCGGCTTTGCCACATGCGGGCGTCTTTGCCAGTCGATGGCCGTATCAGGATGCCGGCGCCGGTCAGCGCCGCACTTCGCGCTGGAAGATCTCCAGGCTCAGCTTCCTGGTCTGTATGAAGTCCGGCGCGCTGAGCGTCTCCAGCGTGCGCGGGCGCGGCGCGGCGTAGCGCAAAATCTCGGCCACCCGGGTCGGGCGCTTGGTCAGCAGCAGTACCTCGTCGGCCAGGTACACGGCCTCTTCCAGATCGTGCGAGACCAGCAGCATGGTGGTGCCGGTCTGCATGAACACCTGCTGCAACTTCTCGCGGATGAACAGCGTCATCTCGAAGTCCAGCGCCGAAAACGGCTCGTCGAGGAACAGCACCTCGGGATGGGGCGCCAGCGCGCGCATGATGGACGCGGTCTGCTGTTGCCCGCCCGATAGTTCGTAGGGAAAGCGGTTCAGGTCGAACTTCACGTCGAACGAAGCCACCAACTCGGCCATGCGGCGGTCGACCTGGGCCTTGGAGCGGCCTTCGAGCTTGAGCGGGTAGGCAATGTTGTCGATGGTGCGCAGCCACGGAAACAGCGCCTCGCGGTAGTTCTGGAACACGTAGCCGATTTTGGTGTCCTCGAGCGACTTGCCGTCGAACAGGATTTCTCCGCTGTCGATCGGCACCAGCCCGGCGATCATGTTGATCAGCGTCGACTTGCCGCAGCCGTTCGGGCCGAACACCGAGGTGATCTTTTGCTTGGGGATGTTCAGGTCGAAGTTCTCGTACAGCGGCCAGCCGGCAAAGTACTTGGTCAGCCCGCGCACCGTGATCTGCGTGCCCTGCGGGCCGGGCGTGAACACCGGCGCGGGTATGTCGG
This sequence comes from Verminephrobacter eiseniae EF01-2, assembly GCF_000015565.1. NCBI lineage: Bacteria > Pseudomonadati > Pseudomonadota > Betaproteobacteria > Burkholderiales > Comamonadaceae > Verminephrobacter > Verminephrobacter eiseniae. The sequence goes on along the minus strand of NC_008786.1, from coordinate 929,618 downwards.
CGTACATCGGGCCATGGAGGACCTGCGTCATCGTCCGCTCCAATGAACGATGCGGCGCTCGAGCACCAGGAACAGCACGTTCAGCGCATAGCCCAGCATGCCCGCAGCCAGGATGGCGGCGTACATGGTCTTGACGTTGAGCACCTGCTGCGCGTCGATGATGCGATGGCCCAGACCGTTGTCCGAGCCAATGAACATCTCGGCAACGACCACGATCACCAGCGCCATCGACACCGCCGAGCGCAGCCCGACGAAGCTCGGTTGCAGGCTTTCCCGGATCAGCACGTCCTTGAAGATCTGCCAGCGCGAAGCCCCCATCACCTTGGCCGCCATGATGCGCTGCCGGCGCGCATTGATCACGCCATAAGCGCTGTTGAAGATCACGATCAGCAAGGAGCCAAAGGCGGCGATGGCCACCTTGTTGATGTCCGACACGCCAAAGATCAGCAAAAACAGCGGGATCAGCGCGGAACTGGGCGTGGAGCGGAAAAAGTCGATCAGAAACTCGACGCTGCGGTAAGCCTTCTCGTTGCTGCCCAGCAGCACGCCCAGCGGCACGCCGACCACGGCCGCCACGCCAAAAGCCTGTAGCGTGCGCCACACCGTGAACAAAAAGTCGGTCAGCAGCGCCCCGCCCAGCAGGCCGGTGACCAGCGTGGTCACGGTGGCCGCAGGGGGCGGCAGCAAGATGGCGCGGATCATGCCGGTGCGCACCACGATGTCCCACGCGACGAACAGCGCCACCGGCCCGATGCAGGGCAGCAAGCGGCCCCAGGGCAGGCGTCTGGGCGGCGCAGCGGCAAGGCGTGCACGGCTGTCCATGGCGTCAGTCCTTGAACAGCAGGGCGGACACGTCGAGCCGCTTGTCGAACACCCCCTTGTCGGTAAAGAGGTCGAAGAACTTCTGAAAGGCGGCAATGTCGGCCGGCCGGAACTCGTCGTAGAGCATGTACGAGGCCAGCGGCACGGCGGCCGTCAGCGGGCCTTCGATGGCGGTGTAGCCCGTCAGGTGCTGGCGCGCCTCGTCCGGCCGGGTGCGCACCAGCGCGATGCCACGGGCGTAGGCGGCGATGTACTTTCTGGCTTCTGCCGGGTGCTTGCCGATGAACTCGGTGGTCAGCGTGGCCGCGCCGCCATGCCAGGGCGCCTGCGCGTCGCCCAGGATGTACTTGGCAATCACACCGGCTTCCAGAATGCGGGCGCTGCCGTTGAGCCGGCCCACGGTGCCGGTAGGCTCGAGCGTGTAGACCGCATCGACCTGGCCGGCTGCCAGCGCCGCCAGATGCTGGCCTATCGGCAACTCGATCACGCGGGTGCCGCCGGCGCCGGCGCGCTCCAGCACGGCGCCGGCCAGTGTCTTGTTCTGTATGCCGGGGCCGCAGGCAATGCGCTTGCCCTTGAGCTCGGCGATGGTCTTGACCGGGCTGTCCTTGGGCACCAGAAACTCATCGAGCACATGCCGGGCGTTGCTCGGGTTGGTGGCAATGATCTTGAACAGCCCGGGCGAAGCCAGCGCGCCCACCCCCAGGTTGCCCGAGCCGGTGCCGTTGGCACTGCCGTCGCAGCGGCCGGCCAGCATGGCCTCCATCACCTGCTGGGCGCTGGCGAACTTGAGCGGCGCCACATCCAGCCCGGCTTCGTTGAAGTAACCCTTTTCCACTGCGGCGTAAAAGGGCAGGCCCGCAGCCACGGGCCAGTAGCCGATGCGAATCCTGGCCGCGCTGCGGGCGCGCACGATGGCGGGCACGGCCAGCACCCCCAGCGTGGCGACGCCCTGGCGCAGCAGTTGGCGGCGGCGGGCGGCGGCTGTGGACGGGGCGTCGTCGAAGGGCATGGGTTTTTCCTGTGGGGGTGGCGAAGTCTTGTGGTTCAGGCGGGCTTGCACGCCGCCAGATAAGCGCGCCAGCCGCCGTGTCCGGTGATGTCCTGCGCGGCGTGCAGCGCGTAGCCTTCACAGATGAAGCCGGTGGCCCAACTGCCATCGGCCAGTTCCACCTGGCCCAGACCCAGCGGCGGCGGGATCAGCGCCAAAAAGCTGCCCATCTGCGCCTGCGGCATGTCCCACAGCTCCAGCGCGATGGCGGCACCGCCGGTGGCCACACGGCGCAGACCCGGCTTGGGCGGCACGCTGCCGGGCAGCGCATACAGGCGGTAGCTGGGGGCGGTGCTGGTGGCCTGCAGCAGGCGGGCGCCGCGCTCGATCAACTGGGCATCGAGCGGCATGCCCGACAAATGGGCGCCGACCACGGCCAGCCGCATGTGCGGGGTGTCATCGGCCCGGCCTGCCGGTGCCACGGGTGCCGGTGCCGGCATGTCTGCCAGCGCCTGCATCCCTGCCAGCGCCTGCGGCGCCGGCAGAGGCAGGGACAGCGCCCCCTGCAACATGCCGCTGGCATGGTGGTAGCGCTGGCCCAGTTCGGCCAGCGGCCAGTCGCTGCCGCAGGGGCCGATGAGGGTGATGCCAAAGGGCAGGCCGTCGGGGCGGATGCTGCTGGGCACCGCAATCGCGGCGTAGTCGAGCAGGTTGACGAAGTTCGTGTACTGGCCCAGGTGGCTGTTCAGCGCCACCGGGTCGGCCTGCATCGCGGCAATGGTGTAGTGGGTGGGGGCGGTGGGCACCAGCAGCACATCCATGCCGGCCCACAGCGCGCGTGCCTGCTGTGCGCAGGCCTGCAACTGCGTCTGCGCGGCGCACAGATCGGCTGCGCCGAAGCCGCGACCCCGGGCGATGATGCTGCGCACCGGCTCCATCACCCGGTCTTCATGGGCATCGAAGAACGGGCGCAGGGCGGCGTAGCGCTCGGCCACCAGGGCGCTCTCATACAGCAGCGCGGCGGCCTGCGCCAGCGGGCGGTAATCGAGCGCCACGGCCACGCCGCCGATGGCGCTCAGGCGCTGCACCGCCTGGGCAAAAGCGGCCTGCGCCGCCTGGTCGCCAAAGAACTCCAGCGGGTCGGGCAGGCCAAAGCGAAAGCGGTGGCCGAAGGGCTGGCTGGCCAGTTGCAGCGTGCGCGAATACGGGTCTTGCGCGTCCGGCCCCTGCGCCACCTGCAGCACGCGGGCGGCCATGGCCACCGTGCGCGCGAAGATGGACACGCAGTCGACACTCTGCGCCGCCGGCACGACGCCGCGCGCGCTCAGCAACCCCCGGCTGGGCTTGATGCCGACGATGTTGTTCAGCCCGGCCGGCACGCGGCCCGAGCCGGCGGTGTCGGTGCCCAGGGCGAAGTCGACCTGGCCGGTGGCCACCACATAGGCCGAGCCGGAACTGGAGCCGCCCGACACATAGTCGGCATGAAACGCATTCGGCACCGCCCCGTAGGGCGAGCGCGTGCCGTTGAGGCCGCAGGCAAACTGGTCGAGGTTGGTTTTGCCCACCAGGCTTGCACCAGCGTCGAGCAGCTTGCGCACCACTGTGGCGTGCTCCCGGGGCCGGTAGGCAAACTCCGGGCAGGCGGCGGTGGTGGGCCAGCCCAGTGCGTCGATGTTGTCCTTGATGGCAAAGCGCAGCCCGGCCAGCGGGCCGGTGCTGCGGCCTGCCAGGGGCTGCGCGAAGCGTTCTATCCAGGCCTGCGGGGCGCCTGATCCGTCTTGCACCATGGTAGGGGGTCCGTCCCGTATGTTGGAGTACCATCTTGTATCCCAGCCACCACTGCAAGAGCTGCGCCAGCCAATCGCTCCCGATTGCAGTGCGCCGCCAGTGCCGCCAGTGCCCCGAGTGCCGCCTGCCCCGTACCCCGCCCCGTACCCCGTGCGCCGTGGCTGTGCGTGCAAAATGCGCTTTCTGCCGCAAATCATCAAGAAAGAGGTCTGCATGTCCTGGCAACCCGAAGTCGACGAGCTGCAATGGCGCAAGCAGCTCGCGCAGCAAATGGGCGGCGCCGAGAAAGTGCAGCGGCACAAAGACGCCGGCAAGCTGACGGTGCGCGAACGGATCGAGGCCATCGCCGATCCGGGCTCGTTCCAGGAAATCGGCGCGCTCGCCGGCAGCGGCCAGTACGACGCGGACGGCAAGATCGCCGGCCTGCGGCCCTCGAATCTGGTGATCGGCCACGCGCAGATCGACGCCCGCCCGGTGGTGCTGATGGGCGACGACTTCACCGTGCGCGGCGGGGCCAATGACGGCGCGGTGGGCGACAAACTGGTCCATGCCGAGCGCATGGCCGGCGATCTGCGCCTGCCCGTCGTCCGGCTGGTCGATGGCACCGGCGGTGGCGGCTCGGTGCGCAACATAGAGACCAAGGGCCACACCCTGCTGCCCGAAATGCGGGTCTGGCAGCATGTGGTCGAGAACATGTCGCTGGTGCCGGTGGTTTCGCTGGCGCTCGGCTCGGTGGCCGGCATGGGTGCGGCGCGCGTGGCTGCCAGCCATTACTCGGTGATGGTCAAGGGCCTGTCCCAGTTGTTCAACGCCGGCCCGCCGATCGTCGCGCATATCGGCCAGCAGGTCAGCAAGAATGAATTGGGCGGCAGCCAGATCCACACGCGCAACGGGGTGGTCGACGATGAGGTCGACACCGAGGCCGAGGCCTTTGCGCGTGCCCGGCGCTTTCTTTCGTACCTGCCGACCTCGGTCTTCGAGTTGCCGCCGCGCGGCGCTGCGCCGGCGGCAAGCGCCGACCAGCAATGGCTGCTGGCGGCCATTCCGCGCGATGCGCGTTCGGTCTACAAAATCCGCCCCATCGTGCAGACGCTGGTGGACCCGGACTCGTTCATGGAGCTCGGCGGCAAATGGGGGCGCGCGCTGGCGACCGGGCTGGCCCGCATCGACGGTTGGCCGGTGGCCGTGTTGGCCAGCGATCCGTACCACTACGGCGGCGGCTGGGACCGCGCCACCTCAGACAAGCTGATCCGCTTCGTCGACCTGGCGCAGGTATTTCATTTGCCGGTGGTCAACCTGGTCGATGTCGCGGGCTTTCAGATCGGGGTCGATGCCGAGAAATCCGGCGTGATGCGCTCTGGCGTGCGCGCGCTGGCCGCGATTTATCAGACGACGGTGCCATGGTGCTCGATCATCGTGCGCCGCGCCTACGGCGTGGCCGCCGCCGGCCACCAGCATATGGGGCGGCACAATTGGCGCTACGCATGGCCCTCGGCCAACTGGGGCTCGCTGCCGATAGAAGGCGGCCTGGATGTCGCCTACAAGGCCGAGATCGAAGCGGCCCAAGACCCCGGGCGCAAGCGCGCCGAGATCGAGCAGCGGCTGCGCCGCCTGACGTCGCCATTCCGCAGCGCCGAAGCCTTCGTCATCGAAGACATCATCGACCCGCGCGAGACGCGCGCGCGCCTGCTCGACTTTGTCCATCTGGCCGCGCGCTTGCGCCAGCCCGGCCAGCAAGCGTTTGGCATCCGGCCCTGAGGAGTGCCTGTCGGGCGGCCGTTTTGCCGGACAGCAGCAGGCAGCAACCATGTGGCAGTGCAGACGCCATTTTGCGCAGCTCGGCGCCGCCGCCATCGTGGCGTGCCTGGGCAGCGCGCCCGCGCTGGCGGCCGAGGCGGCGCCATGGCCAAGCCGGCCCATCACCCTGGTCGTGCCCTTTCCGCCGGGCGGCATGACGGATGTGGTCGCGCGCCGCATGGCCAAGGACTTGCAACACGCGCTCGGGCAGTCGGTGGTGGTGGACAACCGGGCCGGTGCGAGCGGGCAGATCGGCACCGAACATGTGCACCGGGCCGCGCCCGATGGCTACACCTTGCTGGTCTCGGCCACCCATCATGTGATCAACCCGGCCTTGCGTGGCAAGCTGCCGTATGACACCCGCAGCGGTTTCACACCGCTGGCGCTGCTGGCCAGCACGCCGAATGTGCTGGTGGTGCACAAGGACGTTCCGGCCGCGAACCTTTCCGAGTTCATTGCCTACGCCAGAAAGCAGCCCGGCGGCAGCATGTTCGGCTCCTCCAGCATTGGCGGGGCCACCCATTTGTCGGGCGAACTGCTCCGGCTCGAAGCCGGCATTCCGATGACCCATGTGCCGTACAAGGGCGCCGCGCCGGCGCTTGCCGACCTGCTCGCCGGCCAGATACCGGCGCTGTTTCATGACGTGATGACGATGGCGCCGTATGTCCGCGACGGCCGCGTCAAGGCGCTAGTGTCGCGTCACGGATCAGATGTCGTAGGCTGCGCGCAGCCATCGGAGCGCAGCGCAAGGCGCATCGCGCGGCCAATACCGAGCGTATTGGCAAGCGATGCAACGCCGCGATGCGCTTCGATGGCCAGCGCAGACCGACAGATGATCGGTGACGCGACACTAGGCGTGACCTCTGCGACCCGCAGCGGCGCGCTGCCCGAGGTTCCGACCATTGCCGAGCAGGGCCTGCCCGGCTACCAGGCCATCACCTGGATCGGCTTCTACGGCCCGGCCCATCTGCCGAGCGCCATCGCCGAACGCCTGAACGCGCTGGCGCGCGCCAGCGTCAACAGCGCCGCAGCGCGCCCGTGGTTCAAGGACAATGGCGCCGACCCCGGTGACATGGACCAAAAGCAATACGCCGCCTTCGTGGCGAGCGAACTGGGCAAATGGAAAAACACCGTGGCCCGGGCAGGAGTGAGCGTTGACTGAAGCGACATCCATGCTGCAACTGCTGACGCCGCGCCGTGTCGCCGTGCTCGGCGCTTCCGAAAACCCCGTCAAGGCCGGCGGCCGGCCGATTGCCTACATGCGCCGCTACGGCTTTCAGGACGACATCTACCCGGTCAACCCCCGGCGCACCGAGGTGCAGGGCCTGCCTTGCTACGCCAGTTTGGCTGATCTGCCGCAGGCGCCCGATCTGGTGGTCATCAGTCTGGCCGGCAGCCAGGTCGATGCTGCGCTGGCGCAATGCATAGCGGCCGGTGCGCGCTGCGCGGTGATCTACTCGTCGGGCTTTGCGGAACTGGGCGCAGCCGGGCTTGCCGCGCAGCAGGCGCTGGTGCGGCGGGCCAGCGCAGCCGGTCTCAGACTGATAGGCCCGAATACGCAGGGCGTTGCGAACTTTCAGACCGGCGCCGTGCTGAACTTTTCCACGATGATCAACGAGTGCGCCCCGCAGGACGGCGCCATCGCCATCGTCAGCCAGAGCGGCGCCGGCGCGGGCATCCTGTATGGCGGACTGCGCCGCCAGGGCCTGGGCGTGCGCTACATGGTGGCCACGGGCAATGAGGCCGGCGTGAATGTGGCGCGCGCCGTGCGGGGCCTGCTCGAAGACCCGTCGCTGCGCCTGATCCTGATGTATGCCGAAGCCTTGCGCGATACCGGGCTGCTGGCCGAAGCCGCAACGCTGTCGGCCCGGCGCGATGTGCCGATCCTGGCCGTAAAGGCCGCGCGCACACCGGCCGGGCAGGCCACGGCCAGCTCGCACACCGGCGCGCTGGCCAGCGAAGATGCGTTGGCCGAAGCCTTTCTGCGCCAACACAACATCGTCCGTGTGCGCGATTTCGACGAACTGGTGGAATATGCGCAGTTGTTCGAGCGGCGCGAACGCCCCCGGGGCCGCAAGCTCGTGGCGCTCAGCAACTCCGGCGCGACCTGCGTGCTGGCCGCCGACGCGATCGAACAAAACGACATGCTGTCGGCCGAATTCACACCAAGCCATGCGCAGGCGCTGCGGGCAGTGCTGCCAGCGTATGTCGCGGTGCGCAACCCGATCGACATGACGACGGCGCTGCTCGGGCAGCCGGGCATCTACGGCGACGCCTTGCGCACCGTGGCCGACAGCGGCGCCGCGCATGGCGTTTTCGTGGGCTTTCCGGTCGGCGGCGAAGGCTATGACATGTCGTACTTCGCCCGGCAAACCATGGACTTCGTTGCCGCCACCGGCCTGCCGGTGGCCGTCGGCGCCGTGCAAGATGGGGTGGCGCGCGCGTTCCGCACTTGCGGCCTGCCAGTGTTCGGCAGCGAATTTCGCGCCATTCGCGGCCTGGCCTTGCTGGCGGGCTACGAAGAAGGGCGCGCGGCGCTCCGGGCGGGCGCCGAATCTGCCGGCTGCGCCGGGGCCGCAGCAGGTCTGCCGGTGACAGGAGCGGCAGGCGGCGCAGCCTGGGACGAGCCGGCCAGCCTAGTGTCGCGTCACGGATCAGATGTCGTAGGCTGCGCGCAGCCATCGGAGCGCAGCGCAAGGCGCATCGCGCAGCCAATACCGAGCGTATTGGCAAGCGATGCAACGCCGCGATGCGCTTCGATGGCCAGCGCAGACCGACAGATGATCGGTGACGCGACACTAGCGCTGCTCGCGCAGGCCGGCCTGCCGGTGGTGCGGCATCGGGTCTGCCGCAGGCAAGAAGACATTGCCGCAGCGCTGGAGTCCTTGCAGCGGCCGGTGGTGCTCAAGGGCGTGTCCGCCGCCATCACGCACAAATCAGAGCACGGCCTGGTGCGGCTCGGCGTATCCGCGCCTGAGCAAGCGCACGCGGCCTGGCGCGACTACCAGACCGTGCTCGATGGCCTGGGCGCCGACTTCGGCGGCCTGCTCGTGGCCGAGCAAGCGCGCGGCGATTTCGAACTGGCCGTGGGCGCGCATTGGGACGCGACCTTCGGGCCGGTCGTGATGGTCGGGCATGGCGGGGTGCTGGTGGAGGCTTACCAGGACATGCAGTTTCTGCTGGCGCCGTTCACCCGGGCGCAGGCGCTGGCGGCGATTGCGCGGCTGAGGGTCGCGCGCGGCTTTGCGGCCACGCGAGGACTGCCTGCCGTCGACCTGCACGCCCTGGCCGCCATGCTGGTCACGCTGGGCCAATGGTTCGTGCAGCAGCAGGGCGCATTCTCGTCGATAGACGCCAACCCGGTGCTGGTGTCGCGCACGGCGGCGCCGGTGCTGGTGGATGCGGTGGTGATCCCCTGCGCCGGGGCGCGCGCCGAGCGCATCCGTTCACACTGAAAACGAAGGGAATGATCCATGAGCACAATCCAAACGACCGTCTCTGGCGTCATCGCCAAAGTGCATGTACAGCCGGGCGCGCATGTCGCGGTCGGCGATGTGATCGTGACCGTTGAATCGATGAAGATGGAGATACCGGTGGAGGCCGAAGAGGCCGGCGTGATCGACCAAATGCTGGTCGTCGAAGGCCAGCAGGTCAGCGAAGACCAGGCCGTTGCGACCTTCGTCTGAGAGGCTCATTTCCGGTGGTTGCCGGAAATGAGACCGGAAAACAGCGCAAACGGCTCATGCCGCGCTGGCCGCTGCCGCCTTGGTGCGCGCAGGCAGCTTTTCCTTGATGCGGGCCGACTTGCCGCTGCGCTCGCGCAGGTAGTACAGCTTGGCACGGCGCACATCGCCACGGCGCTTGACCTCGATGCTGGCGATCAGCGGGCTGTAGGTCTGGAACGTGCGCTCCACGCCTTCGCCGCTGGAGATCTTGCGCACGATAAAACCGCTGTTCAGGCCGCGATTGCGCTTGGCGATCACCACGCCCTCGTAAGCCTGCACGCGCTTGCGGCTGCCTTCGACCACATTCACATTCACGATGACGGTGTCGCCGGCGCTGAAGTCGGGAATGGTCTTGTTCAAGCGGGCGATTTCTTCCGCTTCCAGGGTCTGGATCAGGTTCATTTGCCATCCAACGATCTTGTCCGCGCCAAAGTGGCAACGTCGGGATTGACGTATCAGGGTCTCACCCCGGTTTTGCAAGCAAAGCCGCAGGGCGAAACGGCCGGCCAGAGGATCGAAAAGCCCGCGAGTATAAGTCTTTTCCAAACGGCCGCAGGTTGGCGCGCCGGGCAAAGGGCAAAGGGCAAGGGCCTGCGCCGTGCTGCGAGCGCGAATGGACCCTGGCGCCAGGCCCGGGATGCGGTAACTTCGCAGTTTCTGAGTGAAAGAACACCATGCACCCCGGAATATCGGCATACACCCGCACCCACACCCACAAGCGCACCCACGAGCGCTTTCTTGCGCGCCTCGCGTCGCAGGGGCCGCCCTGTGCGGGCGTGCCCGTATCCTCCGCGCCCGTTGACGGCGCGGTCGCGGACCGGCCCCGGGTGCGCCTTCGCCCCGCAGGAAGCCCGCCGCGCACCGCAGGTGCTGTGCGGCCAGATGACCCAGGCTTCGGCCTGAATGGGGAGACAGCGTATGTCGTTTGACTCTTTGCTCGATTCCGACACCCAGCTCAACCAGAAGAGCTACTACGAAGCCAGTGTCCAGCGCGACCCGGCGTCGGCGCCGTTGCAAGGCGAGGTGCGCGCCGACGTGCTGGTGGTCGGGGCGGGCTTTGCCGGCCTGTCCAGCGCCATCGAGTTGGCGCAGCGCGGCTACAGGGTGGCGCTGCTGGAGGCAGATCGGGTGTGCAGCGGCGCCTCCGGGCGCAATGGCGGCCAGGCCATCGTCGGCTATGCCAGCGGCCTGGCGCCGTTTGAGCAGCAGTTGGGCCCGGATGGTGCGCGGCGCGCCTGGGACATGTCGCTGGAAGCGCTGGATCTGATCGACGAGCGCATCGCGCAATTCGGCATCGATTGCGACCGGGTCGATGGCTACCTCTATGTGGCCACCTCTGCCCGCAAGGCGCGGGCGCTGCAAGCCCGGATGCAGGCCATGCAGCGCGATTACGGGCTGGCCACCGAGTTCGCCAGCGGCGCCGATGTGCAGCGGCATATCCAGAGTCCGCTGTATTGCGCCTCGGCCTATGAAAACCGCTCCGGCCATTTGCACCCGCTGAAGTACGGCCTGGGTCTGGCGCGCGCGGCGCGCAGTCTGGGCGTGCAGATTTTCGAGCATTCGCCGGTGCTGGAACTGCGCAAAGGCGCGCCGCTGACGGCGCGCACGGCCAAGGGCGCCGTGGTGGCGCAGTTTGGCGTGCTGGCCGGGAACTGCACGCTGAGCGCATACGGCCCCCAGGTGGCCCCCGAGATTGCGCCGCGCATCATGCCGGTGGGCACCTACATCATCGGCACCGCGCCGCTTGCGCCGGCGTTGCCGGCGCAACTGATTGCCCGCAACGCCGCTGTGTGCGACAACAATTTCGTTCTGGACTATTTCCGTTTCAGCGCCGACCACCGCATGCTGTTTGGCGGGCGGGTGAGCTACTCCACGCGCACGCCAGCGCAGTTGCGGCAGATCATGGCCCGGCGCATGGAGCGGGTGTTTCCGGCATTGCAGGGCGTGCCCATCGACTTCGTGTGGGGCGGCTTTGTCGACATCAGCGCGAACCGCGCCCCGGACTTTGGCCGTCTGGGCGACAACCTGTATTACCTGCAAGGTTTCAGCGGCCACGGTGTGGCGCTGGCCGGCCTGGCCGGGCGCGTCGTGGCGCAGGCACTGGCCGGGCAGGCCGAGCGCTTCGATGTGTTCGCCAGATTGCAACACCGCAAATTTCCCGGCGGGCCGTGGTTGCGCACCCCCACGCTGGTGCTCGGCATGGCCTACCACGCATTGCGTGACGCGCTGTGAGCGTCTGCCCGCGCCATGCCCGGCGTGCCTTGGCCGGCGCCCTGGTTCGCGCCCGTTGGATTGGATGCGTTGCAACCCGCGCCATCTTCGCGCCGGGGCAGGCATGGCGCACATCGATGCGTCCGGACGGTGGCGCGGTTGCGCGCAAAACTTGGGCAAACCATCCGATGCCGCATCGATGGCGCCGTGCTGGCGCTTGCCCGGCCCCCGGCGCTCTTGCCCGCCATCGATTTCAGCAGCCCAAAGGCCCAAAGGCCAAAATCCCCGTCGCCGGGCCATGGGAGTTTCCAGCCGGGAAATGGCGGGGATAAGGCTTACCATTGGCGCGTTCAGCAAAGCAGATAAGACTGTCCGAGCAGTCAGGAGCGCCTTATGAGTGAAAAAAACAAACCCATGAACTTCAACGATCTGGAGCAGTGGCTCAACGAGCGCCATGTGACCGAAGTGGAATGTCTGGTGCCGGACTTGACCGGCGTGGCGCGCGGCAAAATTCTGCCCCGCGCCAAATTCACCGAGGACCGCGGCATGCGCTTGCCCCAGGCCATCGTGGCCATGGGGGTGACCGGCGAATTCCCCCAAAGCGGCCCCTACTACGACGTGATCGACCCTACCGACAAGGACATGCAATTGCGGCCCGACCCTTCGTCCGTGCGCATCGTGCCGTGGGCCACCGACCCGACCGCACAGGTCATCCACGACTGCTTCGACAACGAAGGCAACATGGTGCCTTTTGCGCCACGCTCGGTGCTGCGCCGGGTGCTGGGGCTTTTCGCTGCACAGGGCCTGCAACCCATCGTCGCGCCCGAACTGGAGTTTTATCTGACCGCCCGCAATACCGACCCGAACATGCTGCCGCGCCCGCCCATTGGGCGCAGCGGCCGCGCGGAAACGTCGCGCCAAGCCTACAGCATCGATGCGGTGAACGAATTCGATCCGCTGTTTGAAGAAATCTACGACTTCAGCGACAAGATGGAGCTCAACGTAGACACCCTGATCCACGAAGTGGGTGCCGGACAAATGGAGATCAACTTCTTTCACAACGTGCCCTTGGGCCTGGCCGATGAAGTGTTCTTCTTCAAACGCACGGTGCGCGAGTCGGCGCTGCGCCATGACATGTATGCCACCTTCATGGCCAAGCCCATCTCCGGCGAACCCGGCAGCGCGATGCATGTGCACCAGAGTCTGCTGGACGTGGCCAGCGGCAAAAATGTGTTCAGCAACGAAGACGGCACGCCGTCGGCGATGTTCATGCACTACATCGGCGGCTTGCAGCGCTACATTCCGGCCGCCATGGTGCTGGTGGCGCCCTACGTCAACAGCTATCGCCGCCTGTCGCGCAACACGGCAGCGCCGATCAACATCGAATGGGGCTACGACAACCGCACCGTGGGCATCCGTTCGCCGATCTCGACGCCAGCGGCCCGGCGCGTGGAAAACCGTGTCATTGGCGCCGATGCCAACCCCTATGTGGCAATGGCCATGACGCTGGCTTGCGGCTATCTGGGGATCATGAACAAGATCGAGCCCAAGGCGGAGATGAAGGGCGACGCCTATCTCTGCGCATATGCATTGCCGCGCAGTCTGGCCGAGGCGCTGGACTGGCTGCGCAAGGAAACCGACCTGCACGAAGTGCTGGGCAAGGAGTTCGTCACGGTCTACTCCGAGATCAAGGAGTTGGAGTTTGACGAGTTCATGAAAGTGATTTCTCCCTGGGAACGTGAGCACCTGTTGCTCCACGTCTGAACCGCACCCCTGAACCACACCTGCTCGTTTGAAACGGGATTCAAAAATGCACACGGCTGTCGATACCCAGCTGATCCAGGCCCTGGACAGCGCCCACTTCCTGCACCCCTTTACCGATCTCAAAGACCTGCAGGCGCGCGGCGCGCGGGTCATCACCCGTGCCCAGGACATTTACGTGTGGGACTCCGAAGACCGGCGCATGCTCGACGCAATGAGCGGCCTGTGGTGCGTCAATGTGGGCTATGGCCGCAAGGAACTGGCGGATGCCGCCAGCCAGCAGATGATGACGCTGCCCTACTACAACAGCTTTTTTCAGACCACCAACGTGCCGGCCGCGAAACTGGCCGCGAAACTGGCCGCACTCGCGCCGGATGTGGGCGAGCGCAGTTTCAAGCATGTCTTTTATTCGAGCAGCGGCAGCGAAAGCAACGACTCCAATGTGCGCATGGTGCGCCGCTACTGGGACCTGCTGGGCCAGCCCCAGCGCAAAACCATCATCAGCCGCATGAATGCGTACCACGGCAGCACGATGGCGGGCGCATCGCTGGGGGGCATGCGCGACATGCACGCGCAGGGCGATTTGCCCATTCCCGGCATCACCCATATCGGGCAACCCTATTTCTTTGAAAACGGCGCCCCGGGCGAAAGCGCAGAAGACTTCGGCGTGCGTGCCGCCGGCTGGCTGGAGACGAAAATTCTCGAAGTCGGCGCAGAAAAGGTAGCCGCCTTCATTGCCGAACCATTGCAAGGCGCCGGCGGCGTGATCATCCCGCCGGCCAGCTACTGGCCCGAGATTCAGCGCATCGTGGACAAGTATGGAATCTTGCTCATCAGCGATGAAGTGATTTGCGCGTTTGGCCGTCTCGGCCACTGGTTTGGCTACGAAAAATTCGGCTACAAACCCGACCTGATCACCTTCGCCAAAGCCATTACCGGCGGCTACATCCCGCTGGGCGGCGTGATGGTGGGCAATCGCGTCGCCAAGGTGTTGATCGAGCAGGGTGGAGAGTTCACCCACGGCTACACCTACAGCGGCCACCCGGTGGCATGCGCCGTGGCTTTGGCCAACCTCGACATCATGGAGCGCGAGAACCTGCCAGGCCGCGTGCGCGATGACGTTGGCCCGTATCTGGCGCGCGCATTTGCGCAACTCGAAACCCATCCACTGGTGGGCGTGGCCGAGACCTGCGGATTCGTCGGTGGGCTGGTGCTGGTCAGAAACCCACAGACCCGGGAGAAATTCAAGGCCGATCTGAACGTCGGCATGGTGTGCCGCGGGCATTGTTTCGCCAACGGATTGATCATGCGCGCGGTAGGCGACCGCATGATCATTGCACCGCCGCTGACGATGACCCATGCCCAAATCGACGAGATGCTGGCTTTGATCGTGAAATGCCTCGATTCGACCTATGCCGATGTCCGAAAAAATGGCTGGCTGGCATAAGGATTGCACGCTTTGGCCAGGTGCCAGACCGGTATGCTGCGCCCTGGTTTTACTTTCTCGAATGAAGATGGGGGTCCGATTGAAGCCGTGTTCTGCCGCCACATTCTTGAACCGACTGCTCGGCGGGCTGGCGATGGCAGGTTTGCTCACCGTCGTTGTCAGCACGGCACGGGCCGATGACGGGAAAGTGCTGAACATCTACAACGGGTCGGACGACGTTGGCGACGACACCATCGCCCATTGACCGGGACGACGTGAACCCAAGTCCCCATGGGCCCCAGGGGACATTTCCCCGCAAGGACGACTTTTCCAGGCGAGACGAATGAGAGATGAACGCAATGGCCAATCCCTCCAGCCCAGGCCCATTGTCGCCAGCGGATCAGCAGTTTGTCCGCATCGACAAACTGAGCAAGCGCTTCGACGAAGTCGCCGCAGTCGACGAAGTGTCCGTGGACATTGCCAAAGGGGAGATTTTTGCGCTCCTGGGCTCCTCCGGCTGCGGCAAGTCGACATTGCTGCGCATGCTGGCGGGGTTTGAAACACCGACCACGGGAAAGATCACCCTCGAAGGCGTGGACATCGTCGGCCTGCCGCCGTATGAGCGGCCGATCAACATGATGTTCCAGTCCTACGCGCTGTTTCCCCATCTGAGTGTGTGGGAGAACGTGGCCTTCGGCCTGAAGCGCGAAGGCATGCCCGCCGGCCAGATTGGCGCTCGGGTGCAGGCCATGCTCAACATCGTGCAGCTCGGCCCCTATGCCAAGCGCAAGCCGCACCAGTTGTCCGGCGGACAGCAGCAGCGCGTGGCGCTTGCGCGGTGCCTGGCCAAGGGCCCCAGGCTGCTGTTGCTCGACGAGCCGCTGGGCGCCCTGGACCGCAAATTGCGCGAACAGACCCAGTTCGAGCTGCACACCATCATCAAGGAGGTGGGGGTGACTTGCGTGCTGGTGACGCACGACCAAGAGGAGGCCATGACCATGGCGGACCGCATCGCCGTGATGGGCGCCGGCAAGTTCATGCAGGTGGGCAAGCCGCACGAGATTTACGAAACCCCCAGTTGCAAATTCGTTGCCGACTTCATTGGCAACGTCAATCTCTTTGACGGCAAACTGGTCGAAGATGAACCCGATTTCTGCGTGGTGGCCTCGGAATATGGCAAGTTCTATATCGGCCACGGCATCACCGGCACGCGCGGCATGCCTGTGGCAGTGGCAGTGCGGCCCGAGAAAATCAATCTTTCGCGCACCGCACCGCCCGACACCTCGCGCAATGTATTCAAGGGCGTGATTTCAGATAGCGGCTACTTCGGCAGTTTTTCCCTGTACCGGATGCTGCTGCCAGGCGGCAGGAAGTTACAGGTTCAGATCACCCACCAACACCGGCACATCGAGATGCTCAACGACGGGGAGGAAGCCTATGCCAGCTTTGCGCCGGATTCCCTGGTGGTGCTGACCTCCTGATGCACGCAGGGTTTTTGCCATGGGCGTGAATCAAACCCCTGCCGACAGCGCCATCGACAAACCCCGGACGAGGCGCTGGGGGCGTTACAGCGTGATTGGCATTCCCTACCTCTTTTTGGCGCTGCTGTTCACCATTCCATTTCTGGTGGTGCTGCGTTTGAGCCTGACGGAAATGGACGGGGCGCGGATCATGGCCCTGAGCAGCTATGCCGACGGGTTCATCCACATCAGGATCAAACTGGCCAACTATATTTTTCTGGTAACCGACGATCTGTATGTGGACACCTACATTTCCTCGGTGAAATTCGCGCTGATCAACACACTCATCTGCCTGGCGCTGGGCTATCCCTTCGCCTATTTCATGGCGCGCTCGCCGGCAAGCGTGCGCCCGGCGCTGCTGATGCTGGTGTCCCTGCCCTTCTGGACTTCCTACCTGTTGCGGGTGTATGCGTGGAAAGGGCTGCTGGACGACAACGGGGTGTTCAACAATGTCCTGATGGGGCTGCACCTGATCGATGAGCCCATCAAAATGATGTACACCAGTTTCTCCATGGTGCTGGGCATGGTCTATACCTATCTGCCGTTCATGATTCTTCCGCTGTATGCCAATCTGGTGAAGATGGATCTGCGCTTGCTGGAAGCGGCCAAGGATTTGGGCGCCACGCCATTCAAGACATTCTGGCTGGTCACCGTGCCTTTGTCCAAGAACGGAATCATTGCCGGCGCCATGCTGGTATTCATTCCCAGTGTGGGGGAGTATGTGATTCCCGAACTGCTGGGCGGCCCCGGCACGCTGATGATAGGGCGCGTGCTCTGGGACGAATTTTTCAGCAACAACGACTGGTCCATGGCCTCTGCGGTGGCCGTCAGCATGGTGCTGCTGATCTTGCTCCCGCTGGTGATTTTCAATAAGCACCAAACCAAAGCCGGCAGGGGAGCCTGACATGGGTAGCCGCATCGGGAAAATATGGCTTTCGCTGGGTTACCTGTTTTTGTACCTGCCCATCTTCACCCTGATCGTTTTCTCCTTCAATGACTCGAAGATGGTGGCGCTATGGGGCGGTTTCACGCTCAAGTGGTACGACCTGGTCGCCAGCGACACCGAAGTCATCGACGGGCTCAAACTCTCGCTGAAAATTGCGCTGCTGTCTGCCACGAGCTCGGTGCTTCTGGGCATGCTGGCGGCGTTTGCCATGGTCAAGTACAAGAAATTCCGGGGTCGCACCGCCTTCATCGCGCACATCAACGCGCCGCTGGTGGTGCCGGAGGTGATCACCGGCGTATCGCTGCTGCTGTTCTTCGTGATGTGCGAACGCATGTTCGGCCTGCCAGAGCGCGGCCTCTTTACCATCTGGGCGGGCCACACCTCGGTGGGCATGGCCTATGCCGCCGTGGTGATCCAGTCGCGCCTGACGGAAATGGACAAATCGCTGGAAGAAGCCGCCATGGATTTGGGCTGCCGCCCCTTTCAGGTGTTCACCCTGGTGACTTTACCGATGATTGCGCAGTCGCTGCTGTCTTCCTGGCTGCTGACTTTCACGATTTCCCTGGATGACGTGGTATTGACCGCATTTTTGTCCGGTCCGGGTTCGACGACTTTGCCCATCGTCATATTGTCCAGAGCCCGTTTGGGCTTGAACCCGACCATCAATGTGGTGGCAACCCTCACCGTGGCCGTCGTTTCCGTGGCCGTGCTTGCCGGCAGCCTGTGGATGCTGCGCCAAGAGCGCAAACGCGCCGCAGAACAGGCAGCAGCCTACCGCGAAGGCATGGCAACGAAAGCCCTTCCGGCCAAAAGGTCCACGGTAGCGTCAGACTTCGGAGTGCCGTGAACGCCTGACAGCCTCGCATGGCAAACACGCCGGGCACCAGGCATTGCCCGGCATGTTTTTCCCGTCGTGCGGTCTGACGAATTCATTCCGTTGCCGGGAAAACCGGCTCTCCCAGATTGAGCATCAGACGATTGGCCCAGGCGAAAATGGCAACGGAGTGAATCAGATCGAGAATCTCCTGCTCGCTCAGACCGGCATCTTTCAGCGCCTGGATATTCGTGGCGCCGATGTCGTTCGGCGCCTTGGTCAGTGCGATGGCAAACTGCGCGATGGCTTTCTCGCGCGCGTCGGCGCCGGCCGTGTACGGATCATCGAAGACCTGTTGCACGGTGTCGTTGCGCTTGGTCAACTGCTCGAAACGCTGGGCATGGACCGACGCACAATAAACGCAGCCATTGACGCGCGAGACGAGCATCGAGCCGAGTTCGCGCTCGGCGCGCGACATACCGCCCGGAGCGTACATGATGGCGTTGAAGGCGGCAGAGCGCTGGCGCAGTATTTCCGGCTGATGGCCGAGGAACAGGTAATAGTCCGAGGTCTTGGCCTTGGGGTGGCTTTCCTCCAGAACCTTGATCTGATCTTCGCTGGCCTGGTCGAGATCGATGACATCGAGCCAGGCGTGCCATTGCAGTACTTCGTTGGTGAAACCATGTGATTTGATGATGGAGCTCATGCTGTTCCCGCTTGGTTGCTTGCCGATTTCATCGCCTTCAGACCGGCAACGACACGGAGCTGATAAGAGACGAAGGCGATCAGTTGCGCCAAAGCCACCACGGCCGGTGTGCTGATGCCTGCGGCAGGCAGCGTGTGCAGGACCGCTTCGTTGCCTTCGATCGGACGCTCGGTCAACGCGCGCGCAAACGCCAGCATGGCGCGCAAACGACCTTCCGGCAATCGTTCCGGCGCACCATCGGCAGCGACGGCGATTTGCGCAGCATCGGCAGGCAGGGCATACAGACGCGCGCGGTAATGCGCGGCGACATCTTGGGCGCCGGCCAGGCGGCAGGCGTACAGCGCAACCAGCAAACGCTCGTCGAGACCAATGCCTTCCAATGCCGGGTCGAACAAGCTGTCGTAACTGCCTTGCGAGGCGACGGCAACTTTTTCGCGCTGGTGGCGCAATGCATGGAGATGGCTGCCGGCCGGCAGGCCAGCCAGTTTGTCGATGACATCGTCATCGATGTCGTATTCCATTGGCGTCGTCATGAAACTTCCTTTCGCATGAAAATTGCCCGTCCCTGAATTGCCGCAATCGCATTCTTTAAAAATTGCTGCGCGTGCTGCCAGGCGTGGTGGTCGGCCTGTGCGTTGGCAGCGGGCGTGCCGCCGCCGGTATGGATGCGTTGGGAGACCGGATGGGCGTAGCTGATCTGCGTGGTCGGCACATACGGAAACAAAATCGCGTGACCGGCATCCCGATAGTCGTGCCACTCCACGGCATATGGATGGGCAACCTCTTTCAGTTTGTCATTGACCATCTTTGCGTATACGCTCGACGGCCAGGAACCGTCGTCGGTCGCGGAAAAGAGCAATACCGGCGCCTGGATTTTCTCCACCGGAATGCGCGCCTTGGCGACGGCTTCCTTGTCCTGCAAAGCAGTCAGCATTGCCAATGCATTACGCTGTGGCGGTGCGCCTTCGTCAAATGGCGCCCAACTGGCATGACGATTGTTTTCCCACTGGTGCGTCAGCGGCTTGCCGTTGAGCAGCCAGGTCGGCCCCTCCCGTCCGATCGCGGGATCGCAGGCGCTCTGCCCGCTGTGCACCAATGCACTCGGCACATAAGCCAACACGGCCGATACCTTTTCCGGAAAAATCGCCCCCAGCAGCAAGACCAGTTCACCGCCGCGCGATTGACCGCTGAGGGCGACGAAATCGTTCAGCGGCGCGACGGTTGTCCGCAGCCAGTCCAAGCCTTTTTCAAAATACTCCAACGGTGTATTGGAGATGTAATCGGACAGTCCCGGCGCCTTGAAATACGCCAAGGCAAAAGCGGCATAACCATGCGAGGCATACAAAGCCGCACGCGGCTCGTTGATACCCCCGCCCGAGCCGTTGAGAATCATCACGGCCGGGTACGAATCCTGATCTGCCCCTGTTTCTGTGGATGCCGGCGGCAAAAACAATGTTCCGACCAGCCCCTGCTCGCGTATTTCCCTGCGTGTCACGCCGTCGGCGCACAGGCGCTGCACCAGGACAGCGTCGGCTACGGCATTGCCATTCATGGCATGGGCATGCAAAGTCGTCACCAGCGGCTGCTGCACGTCGTGGTGGAATAGTTCCCGCCGGCCCTCCTGCTCCGGCTTTTGTGACCACAACAAGCCCATGGCCGAAATACCCGAATAGCTGCCATCGACCGCTGGCGCCAGCGACAGATCGACATGACCCGTCGCATTGGCGATGAAGCGCGCACTGCTTTGCCACGCCACGCCAGCGCGCAGTGTGCGGCTAGATAATTGCACCGGTTCACCCGGCGCCGCGCCGGTGACAATGATGCGACGCGGCCTGTCGATCAGGCCATCGGCGGGGGTGACGGTAATGTTCAGCGCAGACATGCCGTTGATTTCCCGATCGCCAATTACTGCTTGTCCTGCGTGACCATCATCGCCGTGGTGCGATCACTGCTGGCCGGCGTCACTTTCAAGCCCTTCCTGGCTGCCCAGATGTTTTGGTAGTGATACAGCGGGATCACGCCGACATCGTCGGAAACGATATTGGCAGCATTGCGCAAAATCGCCTCACGCCTGGCGACGTCGAACTCGGCGGTCGAATCGGCCAATGCCTTGTCGATGGCCGGGTTGCTGTAGTAATTCCAGTTGGAAGCGCCCAGGCCCTTCTTGGCGTCGACCGTTGCCAGCACATTCACCAACGCATAGCTGGCTTCGCCGGTGCCGTTGCCCCATGCCAGCACGCTGACGGCAAATTCATTCTTTTTGGCGCGCGCCGAATACGAAGCCCATGGCAGGACTTCCACCTGCGTTTTTACGCCGATACGTGTCCAGAATTGCGCCACGGCTTGCATGATTTCCGGTGCCTGCGGATAGCGGTCGTTCGGCACATGAATCGTCAGTTTGAAGCCTTGCGGGTAACCGGCTTGCGCCAGCAATGTCTTGGCCTGGTTCACGTCGTTGGGAATGTTCTTGATCTCCGGGTTATAGCCGAAGGTGTCGGCCGGCATCCATTGATTGGCTTCGGTCGCAGCACCTTGCAAAATGCGATCGATCAGCGCCTTGCGGTTGATCGCCAGCGACAAGGCCCGGCGCACGCGCACGTCGAGCAGCGGGTTATTGTCGAGTTGCTTGCCGTTATTGTCGGTGATGTACGGGCTTGGACCTTCGTGGAAAGTCGGCTGCAGCAGCATGACGCGCAGGCCGTTGTACTGGAACACCTTGACGTTCGGCGATTGCTTGAGTCTGGCCAGATCGGACGCAGACACCTTGTCGATCACATCGACATCGCCGGACAGCAAGGCGGCAGTGCGCGCAGCGGCGTTGTTGATGTAGCGGTAGTTGACCTTTTCCCAGATCTGCTTCGGGCCCCAGTAGTCGTGGCTGCGTTCCATGACGATGCGGTCGCCCGGCGTGTAGGAAATGTATTTGTAAGGGCCGCTACCGACCATCGCGGCGCCACTGTTGTAGTTTTCAGTCTGCGATTTTTCACCGACATGCTTGCTGATGATATGCACCGACGCCAGATTCAGCGGCAGGTCGGGATTGGCGATGTTGGTTTTGATGATCAGTGTCAGCGGATCCTTGGCAGTCACCGATTCCACCGTGCGTAGATAACCGGCGAATGTCGCCACGCTGCCCGGCACGTTGCGTGCGCGTTGATACGAGAAGATCACGTCCTCGGCAGCAAATGGTTTGCCGTCCTGCCACTTGACGCCAGGACGCAGTTTGAACTCCCAGGTCTTGGCATCGATGTTTTCCCAACTGACCGCCAAACCCGGTTGCAGCCTGTTGTAGTTGTTTTCAACCAGCAAATCCCAGAAATGCAGGTTCACGGAACGGTCGCCGGCATGGTTGTTCAATTGCGGATCCAGCGACGACAGCGGATCGGCAAAAGCGATGTTCAGCGTTTGTGCGCCAGCGCAGGCGGCGCCCAGTAGCGCAGCCGCCATCAAACTGGAAAGAAGCGTTTTCTTCATGTTCATCATCCTCGGTCGTGGTGGGCAAAAAATAAGGTATGGCGATGCTGCTTGCGGCAAGACACCACAGGTCGTTCCCATTCGATCGTTCCCATCTAATCGTTCAGATGACAGGCGCTCAGGTGCCCTGGCGCAATTTCCTTCAGCGCCGGCGTCTGCTGGCGGCAACGCGGCATTGCATGCGGACAGCGCGGATTGAAGTGGCAACCCGGCGGCGGATTCAATGGACTCGGAATCTCGCCCTCGATGGCCGTAAACGATTTGTTGCGCACATGCAGTCGCGGCACGTCCGCCAGCAATGCCCGGGTGTACGGATGATTGGGCTGCGCAAACAAGCCCGCGACGGCAGCGCTCTCGACGATGCGGCCGAGATACATGATGAGCACGCGATCCGACACATGCTCTACCACGCCAAGGTCATGGCTGATGAAGAGATACGTCAGGCCCAATTGTTCGCGCAAATCGCTGAACAGGTTCAGGATTTGCGCCTGAATCGACACATCCAGCGCCGCCACGGCCTCGTCGGCCACCAGCATCTGCGGCTGCACGGCCAGCGCGCGGGCGATGCCGATCCGCTGGCGTTGGCCACCACTGAACTGATGCGGATAGCGATCGCGCAGTTGCGGGTCGAGCCCGGCACGCAGCAGTTGCGCGCTGACGTAGTCGTCGAGTCCGGCCTTGTCGGTCATGCCGTGGATCAGCGCAGCTTCGCCGACGATTTCGTCGACGCGCAGACGCGGATTCAGACTGGCATACGGATTTTGAAAAATCATCTGCACCTTGCGCCGCGCCGCGTGCACTTGCCGCGCACTGAGCGTGCTGCGGTCGGTGCCATCGAGCAAAACTTGCCCGGAAGATGGCGCCAGCAAGCCGCTGACAATCCGGCCCAAGGTCGATTTGCCGCAGCCGGATTCGCCCACCAAGCCGATCACTTCACCGGGCATGACGTGCAAATCGACGGCATCGAGCGCCTGCGTCACGGCCGCCGGACGCATCCAGCCGCGCGCAATCAGTTGCCGCTCCAGCGGCCGCGGCCTGCGTTCGCCAAATCGCTTGCCGACGTTGCGCACTTCCACCAGCGGCATCACCCTGTCTTTATCCATGGCCTCATCCACCATGATGCAACTCCATCGCATGGCCTGCACCGGGCGGGGCTGCCGGATGGAAACAGCGCACGAAATGCGCGTTCAGCGGCTCTGTGGTCTCCGGGCGCGCCAGGCATTGTTCGCTGACGCGCTCGCAGCGCGCAGCAAATGCGCAGGTTGGCGGCAGATGCAGCAGATTCGGTGTCAAACCGGGAATCTGGCACAAGCGCTGACCACGGCGGTTATTGCTCGGCAAGCTGCCGATCAGGCCTTGCGTGTAGGGATGCAGCGGCTGGTCGAGCACAGCCGATACTTTGCCCTGTTCGACGATACGGCCGCAATACATCACGGCGATGTCATCGGCCAAGCCCGCCACCACCGACAGATCGTGCGTAATCCAGATCAGCGCGGTACCGTGCTGGCGCGCCAGCTTTTGCACCTCTGACAGGATCTGCGCCTGTATCGTCACGTCCAGCGCCGTAGTCGGTTCATCGGCGATGATCAGATCCGGCTTGTGCAGCAAGGCGATGGCAATCGCCACGCGCTGGCGCATGCCGCCCGACAGTTGGTGCGGATAAGCACGCAGGCGCTCTTGCGGACTGGCGATACCCATCATGCCCAGCGTGTCGCAGGCCCGCTGGCGCGCCTGGTCGCGGCTGACCTTGTCATGCGCGAGCACGGCGTCGATCATCTGCGCTTGAACACGCAGGACCGGGTTCAGGGTCATCATCGGATCCTGGAAAATCATCGCGATGCGATGGCCCTGCAGACTGCGCAGCGCCTTTTTGTCCAGCGTCACCAGATCTTGTCCCCGGAACAGAATTTGCCCGCCGACAATGCGGCCCGGCGCATCCAGCAAACCGAGAATCGAGAAGCCGGTCACGGTCTTGCCCGACCCTGATTCGCCCACCAGACCGAGAATGCGGCCGCGCTCCAGCGTCAGCGACAGGTCATCGACCGCCGGCAACACGCCTGCGGGCGTGAAAAAGTGGGTGCGCAAATGGCGCACTTCAAGTGTGGGCACGGGCGCCGGCGCACTCATCTTTGCCACCTCGGGTTCATGACATCGCGCAGCCGATCACCGACCAGATTGATGGCGACGATGACCACCAGCAACGCAATGCCGGGGTAAAAACTGATCCAGTATTCACCGGACAGCATGTACTGATAGCCATTGGCAATCAGCAGACCCAGCGACGGCTCGGTAATCGGCACGCCGAGCCCGAGAAAACTCAGCGTTGCCTCCAGCGTGATCGCTCGCGCAATCTGCAAGGTGCCGATGACGATCAGCGGCGGCAGACAGTTTGGCAGAATATGACGCACCATGATGCGCCAGCCGGATACGCCCAGACCACGCGCGGCTTCGACATATTCCTTGTGCCGCTCCACCAGCGCCTGGCCGCGCGCAGTGCGCGCGTAATAGGCCCACTCCAGCACGACCAGCGCCGCCATGACGTTGAAAATACCCTTGCCCAGATAGGCCAGAATCAGCATCGATACCAAAATGGCCGGAAACGACAGCACCAGATCGGCCAGGCGCATCAGCAGCGCATCGGCCTTGCCGCCGAGATACGCTGCCAGCAAACCGGCCAGGGTGCCGATCACACCCGCCAGCAAGGCTGAACCGACACCGATTCCGACGCTGATGCGCAAGCCATACAAAATGCCGGAGTACAGATCACGCCCCTGCCCGTCCGTGCCGAGCCAGTATCTGTAAGTGCCAAGACCATTGGCGCTGCCGGGCGGCAGGCGCGCGTCGAGCACATCCAACTGCATCAGGTCGTAAGGATTTTGCGGCGTCAGCCACGGCGCGGTCAATGCGGCGACCATCAGCAGTGCCGCGACAGCGAGACCGAATATGGCGGTTTTCGATGCCAGGAAGTCGCGCGCCACGCGCCGCCAGGGCGATTCGCGGCGCGGCGTCTGGAATGCCGACAGCGCCGCCACCTTGGCGCGCACTTCCTGCTGCGTCATCGGTGTCGAACCTGGCGTGGAAGGCAGCGCTGCGTTCGGAGTTGCATTCGCCGGTGAGATCCCGCTCATGCTTTGACCTCCACCCGCACGCGCGGGTCCAGCAGTTTATACAGAACATCGACCATCAGATTCAAGGCCACGAACAAGCAAACGATCACCATCATGTACGCCACGATCACCGGGCGATCGAGCGCATTGATGCTGTCGAGAATCAATTTCCCGGAACCGGGCCAGGCGAAAATGCTTTCGGTCACGACAGCAAAGGCAATCGTCGAACCCAGTTCCAAGCCGACGATGGTCACCAGCGGAATCAATGTATTGCGCAATACATACATCAGCACCACACGCAGCGGCGCCAGGCCTTTGGCGCGGGCAAACTTGACGAAGTCCATCGGCAGCACCTCGCGTACATTGGCGCGCGTCAGGCGAATCACCAGCGAGATCTTGAACAGCGACAGATTCAGCGCCGGCAAGATGAGGTGGCGCAAACCATCCGCCGTCAGCCACGACCACTGCACGCCGAACAGCCCCGCCGTTTGCCCTCGTCCTCCCGAAGGCAACCAGCCCAGTGAGACGCTGAAGGTCATGATCAGCATCAGACCGATCCAGAATGTCGGCAGCGAAAAACCGAGGATGCTGCCGGTCATGACGATGCGCGAGAAAATGCTCTCCGGAAACAAGCCCGCGAACAAGCCCAGCGGAATACCGATCAGCACTGCCAGGATCAGCGCGGCAAAAGCCAGTTCCAGCGTCGCCGGCAAGCGTTGGAAGATCAGTTTGATGGCTGGCTCGTTATAAACGAAGCTGTTGCCGAGATTACCGTGCAGCGCGCCGTCGAGGAAGGCCAGATATTGCCGCCAGATCGGCTGATCCAGGCCAAGCTCCCCGATGATGCGCAAACGATCGATTTGATCGACATCCTGGCCAATGAGAATGTCGACCGGGTTGCCAATCATGTGCAGGCCGAAAAAGACGATCACCGTCATCGCCAGCAGCACTGCCAGCGCCTGCAAAACGCTGCGCAAAATGGCACCGCTCATCGGCTGGCCCCCTGGCGTTCCCGTTCCGTCGGTTCCGATGGTGTCCATTCGTCACCCGCCAGTTCCGGTTCAGCGTAAGCCTGGATATTCTTGTAATGCATCCCGACATCTTCGCAATACAGCAAGGAGGCAATACCCTGCGCCAGCCGCCGGGCACCGTCGCTGAGCGCCGGAATGTCACCCGACACCGTGCCATGGGCCAAGGCTGCCGGATAGCAAAAGCAATGCACGCGCTCCAGTCCGGGCAAGCCGCCGGGGTGCTTTTGCTGAAACTCGAACGCTGCGCCCAAGTCGGGCGAATCCGATAGTTCCATATCTTCGTCGCCAATGGGCGGCATGTAGCGCGCACGCCAATTGCGGATGTGCGGCGCGATGGCGGCAAATTCCGGACGCGCGCTCCAGTCGATACGAAAACCGGTGGAAAAGATCAGAAAATCGAACTCGAACAGGCCGCGCGGCGTGGTCACGCGCAGACTGTCGTCGACGACATCCACTTTGTCGATGGCGGCGCCGAAAAGGAAACGCGCATTGGCAAATTTCGCTACGCGCTGAACGCTGCCACTTGGCGGCGGTGTCTGCTGCACGTTGATGTAATGCCGAATGCGCCATTTCCATTCGTCCGGCAGATCGACATGGCCGTTGGTCAGCCCCGGGTTGCCTGCGCCCTTGCCCTTGTTGATGCGTGGAAATTGTGCGCGGCGGATCAGCAGATCGACACGTTCAGCGCCCGCCTCCAGCGCTGTCGCCGCACTGTCCATGGCCGATGCGCCGGCGCCGATCACGCCGACACGCTTGCCGGCCAGTTTGCCGTAGTCCATGTCATCGCAGGAATGCGCCCACCATGCCTGCGGCAGATTCTGCGCCAGCGGCGGCAAATAGGCGCCGCCAAGACCGTCGCGGCCGGTCGCCAGTACGACACGGCGCGCCAGCACCACCGACCGGCCTGCCGGCGCACCGATATGCAGTTCCACGACGCCATCGGCGCGCGGCAAAATGGCATCGATGCGATGATCGTTGCGAATATCCAGCGCCAGCACTTTGCGATACCAGCGCAGGTAATCCATCCATTGCAGACGCGGAATCTTGTCGAGTGCTTCCCAGGCTTGCAGCCCGAATTGCGCCTCGAACCAGGCGCGGAAAGTCAGCGCAGCGAAACCCAGCGCCGGACCCGTCAGCTTCTTCGGTGAACGCAGGGTTTCCATGCGCGCAGTGGTAGCCCATGGACCTTCAAAGCCGGCCGGGGACTGGTCGTAAATGACCGCATCGATGCCGAGGTGCAACAAGGATGCTGCGGCGGCCATGCCGGCCTGCCCGCCACCGATGACGGCAACGTCGAGCACGGCCCGACCATTCACGATCTTGGGCGGCACCCAGGGTTTGGCCGGCAATTCCAGCCAGGCCAGATCCTGCTGAAAGCGCGCCTCCAAGGCGGCCAGGGCCGTCGTCGGCGCGGAATTCGGGGTGTCACTCGATGTGCGATTGCATGCGGTATGGGATGATGCATCAAGCACGGCGAATGCCCTTTCCGGTCGGCTGAATATGAAATGTCTTTTGCATTTTCTGCTTCAATCAATGATGCTTTTACTGCTGCGGCAAATCGTCATGGGCGCGCGCATCGCGTTTGACGAAACCATGAAGGGTATCCCGTGCCGCCATTTCGATGTCTGCAATCAGCGCCTGCACCAGGCTGCCGACCGGTTTTCCGAAAGGCATCGCGGCATATCAGATCTCTTTTGAACATTGGCCGTCGCCAGCGCCGTATCAAACAGACTCCATAAACTCTAGTGGCGCACCATCGTGCGCCATTTTCATGCACGATCCGCGCCCAGGCCAAGTCGCCTCATGCCCGCATTGGCGTCCGTCTGCGCATCTCCCGCATAATGATCGGCGCCAACGACACGAAACGCTTGCCGCCACCCGGTGACAGTGCGTTTGCGCATCGACACCATGAGACTTTCAGACGACCCCGCAGTCCCTGCAGCAGCAACTGTGCCACAAGACACTCACATGCCGGCTCCCGAAGGATTGACGGCCGGGGCTGAAAGTCGGGCCGCTCTGACTGGCCGGGTCTTTGACCTTGCCATCTCACCGGCGGGCAAGGTTTATCTGGAGAGTGCGCCAGGCGCTGTCGACGCTCCGGTCGCCGGTGTCGCCGCGCGCATCGTCAACGCCTTCGGGCGCAGCGGTGCGCATGGCTTGCTGCAATTGGGCGCGGCGGAACTGGGCAGCGTTCTTGCCCCGTCGCTCGCCTTCGGGCGCGAGTTCGCACATTTGTTCATGACGCGGTTCACGGGCGTTGCCGCGTTGGCCGAGCAATGGGCCAGCGTCTGGCTGCCGGCGCCGAGCGCCGAGTTCGAGGAATGGGCCGCTGCGGTGCCGCCGATGACCGGGGCGGAGTACCTCGACGGCGCGGTGCTCGAGGCCTGGTGGTCGGATCTGCACGCGGCAGTGCGCGAGGACATCGCGGCCAGCGCCGGTGACGTCGATGCCTGGCTGCAAAGCAGGCATCCGAGCTGGAGCCTGGTCGGCCGGGTCTGCTTTCACCTGGCAGAGAACAAGCGCGATGAGCAGGCCCCGTTTGCCTTTCTCGCCACCTGCGCGAGCCATGTGTCCCGGGACGCCCGCGTGCAGCATGTGCCTTTGGGGCGGGCGCTGGCCAGCTATGGCGCGGCCAATGACCACGCCGGCCTGCTGCGGCTGCTCTTGCCGGTGCACAGGGCGGCCGAGCAAAGCCCGTGGCTCAAGGCCATGGTCGATGCGGGCAAGGTCTTTCATCCGCAGGCCTGGACGCCCCGCGATGCGCACCAGTTTCTGCGCAACGTGCCGATGTTCGAGGCCAGCGGACTCGTGGTGCGCATCCCCGATTGGTGGCAGCCCCGGCACCCGACCCGGCCGCAAGTCCAGGTGAGCCTGGGGCACAAGGCGGCGGGCCTGGGCCTGGATACGCTGCTCGACTTCAGGGTCGAACTGACGCTCGGCGGCGAGCCACTGTCCGAAGAAGAACGCGCGCAATTGGATGCGGCCGGCGATGGTCTGATCCGGCTCAAGGGGCGCTGGGTCGAGGTCGACCGCGAGAAGCTCGACGCCGTGCTGGCCCATTGGAAGAAGGTGCAGCGCTCGGCCAAGGACGGTGTTTCCTGGGCCGACGGAATGCGCATGCTCTCGGGCGTGACGCTCGACGACAAGGCGGCTGAGGCGCTGGCGCAAACCACGGCCGAGTGGTCTGGCGTGGTGGCGGGCGATTGGTTGAGCCACACGCTGGCGCAACTGCGCGACCCGGGTCAGGCCGTCGAGGCCGCCGATCGATCCGATCCACAGCCGGAACTCCAGGCCCAACTGCGGCCTTATCAGCGCAAGGGGGTGCATTGGCTGTGGTGGCTCCACCGGCTGGGGCTGGGCGGCTGCCTGGCCGACGACATGGGGCTGGGCAAGACGCTGCAGGTGCTCGGTCTGTTTTGCCTGGCCAAGCGCGAGCATGACCCGCAACCGCATCTGCTGGTCGTGCCGGCTTCGCTGCTGGCCAACTGGCAGGCCGAGGCCAAGCGCTTCGCTCCCCATCTGCAATGGCTGATCGCCCATCCTTCGGTGATCCCGTCGAAGGAATTGGCCGCATTGCCCGCACACCGGCTGGCGGGCGTCGACATTGTCGTGACCAGCTACGGCACCGTGACACGCTTGCCCTGGATGAGCGACATTCAATGGTCGCTGATCGTGCTCGACGAAGCGCAGGCGATCAAGAACCCCGGCGCGCAGCAGACCCGCAAGATCAAGACACTCAAGAGCCGCGTGCGCATCGCGCTGACCGGCACGCCGGTGGAGAACCGGCTCGGCGACCTGTGGTCGATCTTCGACTTCGTTTGCCCGGGGCTGCTCGGCTCGGCAAGCACCTTCTCCCGCTTCGTCGGCGGCCTGGCGAAAAACGGGCATGTCGACTACGCGCCGCTGCGCAAACTGGTGCAACCCTACATCCTGCGGCGCCTCAAAAGCGACAAGCGGGTGATTGCCGATCTGCCCGACAAGACCGAGGTCAAAGCCTACTGCTCGCTGAGCAGGCTACAGGCGAGCCTGTACCAGAAGTCGGTCGAGGCGCTGGCCAGGCAATTGCAGACGCTGGAGGGAATCGAGCGGCGTGGCGTGGTTCTGGCCTTTCTGATGCGCTTCAAGCAGATTTGCAACCATCCTTCGCAATGGCTGGGCGACGGCGCGTATGGGCCGTCAGACAGCGGCAAGTTCGCCCGCTTGCGGGAACTGGCCGAGGCGGTCGCCGGGCGCCAGGAGAAAGTGCTGGTGTTCACCCAGTTCCAGGAAATGACGGCACCACTTGTGCAATTTTTGCAAAGCGTGTTCGCCCGCCCGGGGCTGGTGCTGCACGGCGGCACTGCGGTCAAGGAGCGCGCAGCGCTGGTGGATGCCTTCCAGCGCGAGCAGGGGCCGCCGTTCTTCGTGCTGTCGCTCAAGGCGGGCGGTACCGGCCTGAACCTGACCGCCGCATCGCATGTAGTCCATTTCGATCGATGGTGGAACCCGGCGGTGGAAAATCAGGCCACCGACCGCGCCTATCGCATCGGGCAGAAAAAAAATGTGCTGGTGCACAAATTCGTTTGCCGTGGCACCGTGGAAGAGAGAATCGACGCCTTGGTCGAGGCCAAACTGGGTTTGTCGAACCAGATCATCGAAGGCGGCGGGGAAACGCTGTTGACCGAGCTGAGCAACGACGAGTTATTGCGCCTGGTGGCGCTGGATATTGGCAGCGCGGTCGGCGAGGCCAAGGCGGGGTGAGCCAGCTTGGGTCGGCGGTGGCGAGGCTCACCGGGGTACCTTCGGCTGCGGTATGAGCGCCTTTGGGGGGCAGTGCGGCACCCATGCCATGCCGCATGGGCCGGCACCGATACGGCGTCCCGCCTTTGCCGGAACTGTCGCCGGCACCGGGGGAATCAGGTTTATTTTTCAGATCTATTTTTTGGGCCGCACCGCACTGACCTCGAT
Organism: Verminephrobacter eiseniae EF01-2; assembly: GCF_000015565.1. Taxonomy (NCBI): domain Bacteria; kingdom Pseudomonadati; phylum Pseudomonadota; class Betaproteobacteria; order Burkholderiales; family Comamonadaceae; genus Verminephrobacter; species Verminephrobacter eiseniae. Next base: position 898,552 of record NC_008786.1, on the reverse strand, counting down.
CTCGACAAGCCAGCCAGGATTGGCAAGTCCGGCAATCTCAAAGGCCGAGCGCGTTGGCAGATTGGGCTGCTCGGGCGTGCCGAAAAATTGTTTGTATCCCTTCATCAGCCCGGCCAAATCCACTTTTCCCAGCGCCGGGTCTTTCACCAGAAAAACCTGCATCTTGATGACATCGGACATGCCCAGATTCAATGATTTCAGGGTTCCCTCGATCCTTTTGAGCACACTGACGACCTGCGCTTGCGTATCGCCAAAGGCGGCAACGCTGTTGGGGTCGGCCTTGGGGTCGATGACAGCCGGGACGGCACCGCTCAGGTTGACCACGGTCGATCCCGGGGGAATCTCGATCGCCAGGGAGATCGGAAAATCCGACCCCGGAATCTTATGGCGGATCACCTCATCTGCACGGGCACTGCTGGCAAATACCAGCCCTGCAAGGGCGAGAACGGCAAACGATTTCTGCATCATATACACACTCCTGGCGGTTGTTTATCGGGATGAAAAGTCTTTGACGAAACCTGCCGTGACATCCGGGCCATGGTTATTGCCAAAGCTGCTGCGCACATGGTTGGCGACATTGGCAATCTGCTCATCGCTCATGTAGTCACGAAAACCTGGCATGCCGCTCTTGCCATTCATGATGACAAAGATGAGGAACTCGGACACCGCCAGATTTCTGTTGTTGGCCAAGGCGGGATAAAGGCCGACGCCACGCGCCCCCTTGCCATCTGCCATGTGGCAACCCTGGCAACTGGTCTGATAGAGCTGCTGCCCCGTTTGCGCCACGAACTTTGCCCCGGAAGAAAGAGGTGGGGGTTCTTGGGCCGTCAGGTCTGCGGCCATCACACCCGCAGTCATCAGCCCAATGGCCAGGGAAAACACCGTGATGGCACGTGGCATGGATGGGTATGGCATATGAAATTCTCCTCAGGCCGTTTTTGCGGTGGCGACAATCGTTTGGTGCAGGCGTTCGGTGGCATCCAGCGCCGACAGCACAGCGCCTTCCATCCAGGCCGGAATGAAGGAGGCATGTTCACCGGCAAGAACGATGCGGTTGTCGATTTGGCACAGGTTGTTGTAATGCTTTTCACGCATCGGATCGGTCCAGTGGCCATAGCAGCCGTTGACCCAGGGAACCCGGTGCCAAGCCACGGCGACGCCGTTATCGAACTCCCTGGCATATTGTTCGTGCAGCAGGTTGCCATATTCCACTGCCTTGCGAATCCGTTGTGCCGGGGACATGGCGGTAAACTCGTAAGCGTTGACGCCCTCCCACAGATAAGCCCCCAGCAAAACTCCTTTTCCGGGTTTGCCATAGTCCGAATTCGGATAGGCTATCCGCTGGATCGGCGTGTCGGTATAACTGATGCCGCCATAGATCTGCTCATCCTGCTCCCAAAACCGGCGCTTGAACTGCAGGCCGATCTTGACCGAAGACCCGTATGGCACGGCGTTGATCGCAGCGTGCATGGCAGGGCCGACCGTCAGCGGAATCTGGCTCAGGATCGACAGCGGTATGGTGCAGACACACCAGTCGGCGGTCTCGGTCTGCTCCTGTCCGGTGCCGTCGCTGTTCTTGAAGGTGACCCGGACTTTCTTGTCGTCCTGGTGAATTTTGACGATTTTCGTGTTGTAGCGGATGAGTGTTTTCACCTCGCGTTCGAATGCCTTGGAGATCATGTCCATGCCACCTGCCGGCTGGAAAATGCTGCTTTGGAATTCGATATCCTGACCGGCGGAAATTCTTTTCCACAGCCCCGAAGCGATCAATTCCTTGTAATCCATCGGTGTCGAGAATTTCTGCGCCGGCATCAGTCCGCCACCCGGCGCCACCTCAAACCCGCGGAACAAACTCGACTGCAGCGATGGGCCATAGGTCCTGTCCTTCGTCAGCCCACCCCAGCGCGTCAGCGCATCGAGCAGTTTTTCCCTGTCCTCCGGCACGAATTGCTCATCGAGCGCCCCGGCATTGATCGCCTTGCCGAGCAGTTCTGCCGTATGGCCTTGAAAATCGGCCTGGACATGACGGTATATTTGCGGCTTGCCGCCAAATGCCTTGGTCGAATGTACCAGGGCATTGTAGTTCACCTGTATGAACGGCTCGAGTCTGACACCGAACTTCTTGCAGTAATCAAGGACTGCATGGTGGTGATAGGGAATGCGCCAAGGCCCGGGATTGATATAGAGCCCGGGATCGAATGCGCATTTTTGCGTGGCACCGCCCAGTTCCGTATAAACGTCACCGCCGCGGATCGTCCAGCAGCGGCCGCCGGCTCTCGGGTTGTATTCGAGAATCCTGACCGCATAACCCGCTTTGCGCAATTCATACGCCGCCGTCATGCCCGCCAGGCCGCCTCCCAGAACCAGAACGCGGGTTCCTTTGGGAGCACCTGTCAGCTGGGGTGAGCCCTTGTAATCGGATTCCGCCGCAAACCCCAGGGCCGTCATGGCCTGGTACATCGTCGCTGCGCCGGCAGTCTTTCCGATGGAAAGAAGAAGCTGGCGTTTGGAAAATTTCGGCGGCATTTGCATCATGTTGGTGCCTCGCGATACCTGGAGAACTGGCGTGTAACAGGTGTCGCAAAGTCCATGCCATCGATCGGACTGCGTGATCGGCCCACGGGCAAACGACGACGCTGGCCAAACTGCGCATCCGTCTGCCTTCGTGCGCATTTCCCGAGGGGTTGGAGGCCCGAACGGCGGCTTTCGGTGCGGGATGCCATGCCCGCCCCAAGCCCCTGGTCGTTACCGGGGACGCGCAGCCGCGCTGGCAACGGCCAGTGCCGTCATGTTCAGCACCCGGCGCACGGTGGCGGCCGGGGTCAGGATGCAGGCCGTGGCCGCGACGCCCATCAGGATCGGGCCTACGGTCACGCCGCCGCTGGTGGTGGTTTTGAGCACGTTGTACAGGATGTTGGCCGCATCGATGTTCGGGCAGATCAGCAGGTTGGCCGAATCGGTCAGCGTCGAGTCCGCCAGATAGGCGCTGCGGATTTTGGGCTCGAGCGCAGCGTCGCCGTGCAGTTCGCCGTCGCATTCGATGTCGGGATGGGCGGCCACGAACAGGTCGCGCGCCAGGCGCATCTTTTTGGCCGATGCGCGCCGGGAAGAGCCATAGCTGGAGTGCGACAGGAACGCCACCTTCGGGGGCAGACCAAAGCGCTGCACCTCCTGCACCGACATCCAGGCAATGTCCGCCAACTGCTGCGCCGTGGGGTCTTCGTTGACGTAGGTGTCGGCAATGAAGAGCGTGCCACGCTGGGTCATCAGGGCGTTGAGCGCGGCATAGTCGTTCACGCCCTCCTGGCGGCCCAGGATGCTGTGGATGCGCTCCAGATGCGTTTCATAGGTGCCCACCAGGCCGCAGATCATCGCATCGGCGTCGCCCAGCGCCACCATCAGCGCGGCGATGATGGTGTTGGAGCGGCGCACTGCCGCCTTGGCCATTTCGGGCGTGGCGCCGTCGCGTTTCATGCGCTGGTGGTAATGCTCCCAATATTGGCGAAAGCGTGGGTCGTCCTCCGGATTGCAGACCTGCACATCCTTGCCCAACTGCATGCGCAGGCCGGCTTTGTCGATGCGGGCGGCGATCACCGCAGGCCGGCCGATCAGCACCGGCAGCGCAATCCGGTCGTCGAGCGCCATCTGCGCCGCGCGCAACGCGCGCTCGTCCTCGCCGTCGGCGTAGGCGACCCGCTTTTGCGCATCGGGCAGGGCCTTGGCCGCGTTGATCACCGGCCGCATCAACATGCCGGTCTGGTAGACGAAGCGTGTGAGGGTCTCCTTGTAAGCCTCCATGTCGGTGATGGGCCGCGTGGCCACGCCCGAATCGGCTGCCGCCTGGGCCACGGCGGGCGCGATCTTCAGGATCAGGCGCGAGTCGAACGGCGTCGGTATCAGGTAGTCGGGGCCAAAGGCAAGCTCCTTGCCCGCGTAGGCGCTGGCCACCTCTTCACTGATGTCGGCCTTGGCCAGGTCGGCGATCTGGCGCACGCAGGCCAGCTTCATGGCCTCGGTGATCCGGGTCGCGCCGCAATCGAGCGCGCCACGGAAGATATAGGGAAAGCACAGCACGTTGTTGACCTGGTTCGGGTAGTCCGACCGGCCCGTGGCGATGATGCAGTCCGGGCGGATGGCCCGGGCCAGTTCGGGGCGGATCTCGGGCTCCGGATTGGCCAGCGCCAGGATGATGGGCCGGGGCGCCATGGTCTTGACCATCTCGGCCGTGAGCACACCCGGGGCCGAGCAGCCCAGGAACACATCGGCGCCGTTGACCGCGTCGGCCAGCGTGCGCGCATCGGTTCGTTGCGCGTAGCGGGCCTTGGATTCATCGTAGCCGCCGGGACGGTCTTCGTAGATCACGCCCTTGGAATCGCACATGAAGACGTTTTGCGCCTTCACCCCCAGGCCCACCATCACCCCCACGCAGGCAATGGCCGCAGCGCCGGCGCCCGATACGGCAACCTTGACCGAACCGATCTCCTTGCCCACCAGTTCCAGGCCGTTGAGCAAAGCGGCGCTGGAAATGATGGCCGTTCCATGCTGGTCGTCGTGGAACACCGGGATGTTCATGCGCCGGGACAGTTCGCGCTCGATGTAGAAGCACTCGGGCGCCTTGATGTCCTCCAGGTTGATGCCACCCAGCGTAGGCTCCAGCGCCGCAATGATCTCGATCAGCTTGTCCGGGTCGCGCTCGGCCAGTTCGATGTCGAACACATCCACGCCGGCAAACTTCTGGAACAGGCAGCCCTTGCCCTCCATCACCGGCTTGCTGGCCAGCGGGCCGATGTCGCCCAGACCCAGCACCGCCGTGCCATTGGTGATCACGGCCACCAGATTGCCGCGCGAGGTGTAATCGAACGCCCGGGCCGGGTCTGCGGCAATGTCCAGGCAGGGGTAGGCCACGCCGGGCGAGTAGGCCAGCGACAGATCGCGCTGGTTCGACAGGGGCTTGGTGGGAGTGACCGAAATCTTGCCTCGGCGGGGGTTGCGATGGTATTCACGCGCAGCGTCACGCAGTGCCTGCTCGGCGGGGGAAATGCTCTGTGTCATACGGTAAATCCTGGAAGTCCTCGGCAGAGTGAAAAACAAGGGTACCCGATGGCGCAGGGGGCGGGTATAGCTGTTTATGCGTAGCCGGCGCGACGGGCGCTCGCTGATTCGATGCTTGCCCGGCGCCGTTCAAAGGGCGCATGCCACCCTTGGACACCGATGCCGGGCGCAGCCATGCCCGGCGGCCCGTGGCGGCGAAAAACCACCGGACGCCCACCGGACGCCGCGCAGCCCGCAGGGATCGGCGCCGGTTTGCCAGCGCAGACCCCTCGGCACATGCGCAGGGGCTGCCTGCGCGGCAGTCGGTTCGTCTGGCAGATATTCGATCGCCACCCGCAGCGCCACGCTATGATCGGCCCGGAAACAGCGACAACGCAATCGACGAAAGGCGATTCAATGGGATTCCGATACGGCGGTTGGGCGCCTTACATTCCCGTGGCGCAACGCCAGTACCAGGCCCGGCAGAAAATCGCAGCGTTGAAACGGCAGCAAGGGTATGTCTGCCAGCCTGTCGCGATCGAAGGGCGCACCATCGCCAAGAGCTTCTGGGGCAAGGCCTGGTGCGACAACCTGGAGGCGTACAGCGATTTCTCGAACCGGCTGCCGCGCGGCCAAACCTATGTGCGCAACGGCTCGGTCATCGATCTGCGCGTCGAGACGGGCAAGATCCGGGCGCTGGTGTCCGGCTCGGACATCTATACGGTCGAGATCGGCGTGCAGCCACTGGCGGCGACCATGTGGGACGCGATCATCAAGAAATGCTCGGGCAAGATCGACTCACTGGTCGAACTGCTGCAGGGCCGCTTGTCCCGGGCCGTGATGGAAACGGTGACACACCAGGGCCAGGGGCTGTTCCCGTTGCCCCGGCAAATCAGCCTGCGTTGCAGTTGCCCGGACGGGGCCTCGATGTGCAAGCATGTCGCGGCCGTGTTGTACGGCGTCGGCGCGCGGCTGGACAAAGAGCCCGAACTGCTGTTTCGACTGCGGCATGTCGATCCGCAGGAGTTGACCCGGAAGATCGGCGCCCTGCCCCCGGACGAGGCCCCAGGCACATTGGACGACAGCGATCTGTCGGCCTTGTTTGGCATCGATATCGGCGCTGCAACGCCGCCACCGCCTGTCGCTGCAGCGACGCGCAAGCGCCCGCAGACAGATCAAACCGCTCGGCGTATCCAGAGTTCACCGGTAGCGTCGCGCAAGCGTCCGCAGGCGTCGAAACCGGCCGCTGCGCCACCTGGGGCGGTGAGGGCTGCGCCGCCCGCAGCGGCGTCGGCAAAAACCGGCAGCGCGGCAGCGCCGCGCCGGGCGCGCGGCGGGACCAGGGCCAAGACCGTGACCGCCAGCGACCTGATCGCGCGCGGCGTTGCGCGGCACATGCTGCAAAGCTGGATCGCTGGCGGTGTTCTGCTGCGCACCGGGCAGCGCGGGGTGTACGGGACGACGGCGCAGACCGAAGCGCGGATCGCCGCTTATCTGGCGCGGGTGGCCGGGCGCTGAGCAGCGCCCGATCCGGCGGCTGCGCGCTTGCCGCAGCGGGCCGGGCGCCGGCCTGCAACAGGCACAGGGTGACGGCTTGCACTGCGCGTTGACGACCAGCGTGCCCACCCGGTGGTCGCAGCGCTCGGGCAAGCCAGGCGATGCCGATGGCTCTGCCCCGCCAACTTGTTCATCGATGCCCGTGTGGGGGCATTGCGCACAGGTTGGATGTCCCACAGAGATACATCATCCGTCAGCATGGAAAATCTCTTGCGTTGCCTGTGTGCCCATGTCGCTGCCGGCCGAGTGGGCGGCGCCGGATGTCCATGGCCGCGCGGTCGATTCGCGCACCACCAAGTGCACATCGACTTCATGGTGCAGCGTGGTTTGCCGGCCGGATAGCGCGTTGACCAGGTATTCGCCGGCGCGGCTCCAGACCTCATCCGTCGGCACATGCATCGTCGTCAGGCTGGGCCGCAGATGACGACTCCATTCAAGGTCGTCAAAGCCCATCACGGAAAGCTCGTCGGGCACCTTCAGTCCGCGCCGTTCGGCCTCGAGCAGCACGCCATACGCGATCACGTCGTTGCCGCAGACCACCGCCGTGGGCCAATCTTCCCGGGGGGACGAGAGCAGCCACCGTGCGCCCTGGCGCGCATCGTCGAGGTGATAGGGCACTTCGATGTACCACGAGGCCCGAAGTGCCAACCCGCTCTCGGCCAGGGCGCGCCGCACACCCGCGACGCGCGCTGCGGCCCGGTCGTTGTTGCGCGTCAAGGCGGCGACCATGCCGATGCGCCGGTGGCCGAGTTCGATCAAGTAGCGGCAGGCGCGCCAGGCCGCGGCCCCGTTGTCGCCGCCGACCGAGGCGTATGGCTTGTCCGGGTGGTACACGCCGACATTGATGAACGGGATCTGCTGCGCGGCGAGCAGCCGACGCAACGCATCGGTGTGCGTGTCGCCGCGCAGGATCAGCCCGTCGACGCCGCGGCTGGCCATGTTCTGCGCTTGGCGTGCCTCGGTCTCGGGGTCGTAGCCGCTGGTGGCCAGCAGCAGCAGGTAGCCTTGCAGTGACAGGTAGCTCTGCAGCGCTTCGATGCCGCGCGCAAACATGGCGTTGTCCACCGTAGGAATGATCGCGCCGATGGTGCGCGTGCGCCGCGACGATAGCGCGCGGGCCGCCGCATCGGGGATGTAGCCCAACTCGGCGATCGCCGCGTCGATGCGCATGCGCAGTTCGGAACTGACCGACTCCGGGCTGTTCAGCGTGCGCGAGATCGAGGCCGTGGAAACGCCCACATGTTTGGCAACGTCCCGGATTCCAACTGATTTTGGCTTCATGATGAAACAGTTTACAGCAAACGGTACATCGCCATTCAGTACCGAAATCCAGGGAAATCACCTATACCAATAATCGACTTCATCGACTGGGCCAGATTGACACTGCACGCCATCGACGGGATAATTTTGTAAACGGTTACATGACCGCAGGAGACAGAAATGAGCCAAGCCTTGCGCTGCCCGAGCCTGCACGCCCTCGCCGCTGTGGTTGCAATCTTGTGCGCCGGCGCCACCGGCGCCCAGGATTTCAACTGGAAAAAGCACCAGGGCAAGACATTGACCTTTCTGGCCAACAACAACCCCGTGGCCAACGCGCTGCTCAAGTACCAGGGCGAGTTCGAGCAGCAAACGGGCATGACGCTCAAGGTCGACGCCTATCAGGAGCAGCAGATGCGCCAGCGCCTGGTCACGGTGATGAATGCGCGCAGCGACGAGGTGGATGTGTTCATGTCGCTGCCCTCGCGCGAGGGCTTGCAGTTCGCCAAGGCCGGCTGGTACGCCGACCTCGCGGAACTGCTCAAGAGCGCGAGCGCCAGGGACTACGACGCCACCGGCTTGAGCGCCGGCATGATCCGGGACGCCACCTACGGCAAGCAACTCACCGGCATTCCGATGAATGTCGAAGGCCCGGTGCTCTACTACCGCAAGGACTTGTTGCGCAAATGCGGCCTGGCATTGCCCGAGAGCCTGACCGGGTTGGAGGCCGTGGCGGCCAAGCTCAAGCGTTGCGAGCCTGGCATCGCGCCCTTCGTCTCGCGCGGCTTGAAGCCTGCCCTGCCATTTACCCACAGCGTGTTCCTGCGCAACATGGGCGGCCAGTACATGAAGGACGGCCGATCGCAACTGTGCAGCCAGGCCGGCCAAGCCTCGCTGGCGCTGTACGCCAGACTGCTCAAGGACTACGGCCCGCCGGGTGTCGTGAACTACAACTTCTATCAGATCTCCTCGCTCTACAAGGAGGGCAAGGCGGCGATGGCCTTCGAGTCCTCGAACGAGTTGCGCAACATGATGGACGGCGGCGCCCGCCTGAAGGACACGGCGGTCGCCGTGCTGCCGGCGGGCCCTGGCGGCTCGCGCCCGACCGTGATCGGCTGGATCATGTCGGTGTCGGCGCACAGCAAGCACAAGGAGGCCGCCTGGTACTTCGTGCAATGGGCCACCAGCCCCGCGATCCAGGCCAGGCTGGCGCTCGACGGGATAGCGCCGCCGCGCGCGGCCGTGGCCCAGGCGCCCGGCTATAAAGCCTGGATGGACGAGCAGCCGGTGCGCTCCGAATGGGTCGCGGCCGTCAACGAACTGGCGCGCACCGGCACTTCCGAAGTGGGCTACCCGATCGCCGCCAATCCGGCCTCGCGCGAGCTCATCGGCCAGGCGGTCACCGAATTGCTGCTCGGCCAGAAACTGCCGGCACAGGCCTGCGCCGATGCGGACAGGCAGCTCGATGCGTTGATCGCCAAAGAGTGATGGCGCTGTTCGAGTTTTCCCCCGCGCACCGCGTGCTGGCGGTGGATGGCGGTTTTCTCGCCGGGTGAACGGGCGATGGGCCGATCGATCCACATGACCATCCCCATGGGCCGATCCATCGGAACCCGCGGCCAGTTGGCCTGTCTGTCGCTGCCGGCGGTGGTCTTCACGAGCGCGATGATCGCCTTCCCCTTCGCCTACACGGTGTGGTTCAGCCTGCACGAATACAGCTTCGGCGCCAAGCCCAGGTTCAACTTCGGCATGAACTATGTCGAGCTGGCCGGCGATGGCGAATTCTGGAACGGGCTGCGCATCACGCTGCTGCTGTATCTGCTGTCGCTGGCGCTGCAACTGGTGCTCGGCACCTGGGTGGCGCTGCTGCTGCACAACGCCAGGAAGCTCTCCGGCATCGTGCGCACGCTGATGATCTCGCCCTTCGTGCTGCCGCCGGTGGTGGTGGGCATGATGTGGCTGGTGCTGCTGGACCCGTCGATCGGCGCCGTCAACTATCTGCTGCAAGCCGCCGGCCTGCCGCGCTCGGACTGGCTGGCCTCGCCGGTGTGGGTGATTCCCACCGTGGCGCTGATCGATACCTGGCAGTGGACGCCCTTTGTCGCGCTGATCGTGCTCGGCGGCCTGCAATCGCTGCCGCCCAGCGTGTATGAGGCCGCGCAGATCGACGGCGCTTCGCGCTCCAAGACCTTCTGGCGCATCACGCTGCCGCTGCTCATGCCGACGCTGGTGACCGCCGCCATTTTGCGCAGCGTGGACCTGCTGCGCTTTTTCGACATCATCTACATCACCACGCAGGGCGGGCCGGGCAACGCATCGAACACGCTCAACATCTACGGCTTCCGCAAGGGTTTCGAGTTTTTCGAGTTCGGCTATGCGAGCGCGCTGATGATCACGCTGTCGGCCATCGTGCTGGGCGCGGTGCTGCTGCTCGTCCAGGCGCGCAAGCGCGTGGCGTGGTGAAACGGGCGCTGCCATGGCGATGAACCCGAAGCCGATGCAACGCCTGGTCCTGCTGCCGATGGCGCTGCTGATATTGCTGCCCATCGCGTGGATGCTGCTCTCGTCGTTCAAGCCCTCGGCGCAGGTGACGGCCTACCCGCCCCGGCTGTGGTTCGGGCCCACGCTGGAGAACTACCGCACGCTCTTTGCCGGCACGCCCTTCCTGCGCTACACATGGAACAGCACGGTGATCACCGCAGGCTCGACCGCCATCGGCTTGCTGCTGGGCACGGCGGCGGCCTTCGCGGTGTCATGGACGCGCATCACCTGGCCGGCCACGGTGACGCTGCTGGCGCGCATGGCGCCGGGCACGCTGTTCCTGCTGCCGTGGTACGTGATGTTCCGCGAGGCCGGCATGATCGGCAGCTACTGGGCGCTGATCCTCACCCATGCGGCGATCACCATGCCCATCGTCATCTGGGTGCTGCTGCCCTTTTTTGACGGCATTCCGCGCAGCATGCTCGAAAGCGCGCAGGTCGATGGTTGCAGCGTGCCGCGCATCCTGTGGCGCATCGCGCTGCCGCTGGTGCTGCCGGGCGTGGTGGTGGCGTCGATCCTGGCGTTCGTGTTCTCGTGGAACTACTTCCTGTTCGCGCTGGTGCTATCGAACAGCGAGACCAGGACGCTGATCGCGGCCTCGTTCAACTTCATCGGCGAGGGCGCGGCCAACTGGGGCGCGCTGATGGCGGCGGCGACGCTGATCGCGCTGCCGCCCCTGGTGCTCGCTTTCATCGTGCAGCGCAGGCTGGTGTCGGGTCTGGCCACGGGCGCCGTCAAAGGTTGAGGAGACGAATCCATGCAAGTTGCCGTTTTCCATGGCGACCGCCACATCACCATCGGCGAGGCGCCCCTGCCGGTTGCCGGTCACGGCGAGGTGCTGCTGAAGGTGCGCCGCACCGCGCTGTGCGGCTCCGACACCAAGCTGTGGCTCAAGGGCACGGACATCACCCCCGGCCACGAGATACTCGGCCTGGTGCAGCAGCCCGGCCATGCGCTCGACGGCCAGCGCTGCCTGGTCTATATCCCGGTGCACTGTGGCGCCTGCGATGCGTGCCGCGCCGGCGACACGCAGATGTGCCTGAACGAGTCGGTGCTGGTCGGCTGGAACCGCCCCGGCGGCTACGCCGAGTACCTGACCGTGCCCGAACCATGCCTGCTGCCGGTGCCCGACGACATCGAGGACGATCTGGCCCCGCTGCTGCTCGACACCATAGGCACGGCCGCGCATGGCATCCGCTTCGTCCAACCGCTGGTGCCGCCCGAGACCAGCCGCCCGGTGCTGGTGCTGGGCGCGGGGCCGGTGGGCATGGGCGCGCTGATGGCATTGCACAGCAGCGGCTACACGGATCTGTATGTGTCGGACCCCAGGGAACGGCGGCTGCAACTGGCCGAGTCGTTCGGCGCCAAGCGCCATCCGGTGGGCGACACCAGCCGGCGCTTCAAGCTCATCGTCGAATGCAGCGGCGCGCATGCTGCGCGCAGCCTGGGCATGGAGATCGTGCTGCCGCGCGGCGTGCTGATCCTCATCGGCGAGAACGACCAGCCCTGGCCGGTGCAGGAGAGCCGGGCCATCCGGCGCAAGGACTTCTACATGGTGCGCAGCTTCTACTTCCCCAAGGGCGACTTCGCGCTCAACCTGGCACTGCTGCGCAGCGCGAAGGCGCGCTACCGCGAACTGGTCGACGCACGGTTCGGCATCGACCAACTGCCCGGGATGTTCGGCCGCTTCGTGGCCGGTGAACTGCTCAAGCCGATGCTGGCGTTTGCCTGAACGGACGCGCAAGACATGGCCGCCATCGAACTGCACCGGCTGGTCAAGCGCTTCGGCGACCTGACCGTGATTCCCGCACTCGACCTGGCGATCCGCGACGAGGAGTTCGTGGTCTTCGTCGGCCCGTCGGGCTGCGGCAAATCGACGCTGCTGCGCATCATCGCCGGCCTGGAGTCCATCGACAGCGGCGACCTGTTCATCGGCGGGCAGCGGGTCAACGACATGCCGCCGGCCCGGCGCGACATCGCCATGGTGTTCCAGGACTACGCGCTCTACCCGCACATGACGGTGCGCCAGAACATGGCCTTCGGCCTGGAGATGCGCAACACGCCCAAGGACGAGATCACCCGCCGCGTGGAGCGCGCGGCGGCCATGCTGCACATGGCGCCGTACCTGGAGCGCAAGCCCAAGGCGCTGTCCGGCGGCCAGCGCCAGCGCGTGGCCATGGGGCGCGCGATGGTGCGCAACCCGCAGGTATTCCTGTTCGACGAGCCGCTGTCCAACCTCGACGCCAAACTGCGCGGCGAGGTGCGCACCGAGATCAAGGCGCTGGCGCAGCAGCTCAAGACCACCATGGTCTTCGTCACGCACGACCAGGTCGAGGCCATGACCATGGCCGACCGCATCGTGGTGCTCAAGGCCGGCGTGGTGCAGCAGTTCGGCACCCCCGAGGAGGTCTACCAGTGGCCAGCGAACCAGTTCGTGGCCGGCTTCATCGGCGCGCCGAGCATGAATTTTTTCGACGTGCAGATCGAAGGCCGCCAGTTGCGTATGGCCGAGGGCCTGCTGCTCGCGCTGCCGCCGCGCTGCGGCACTGTGGCCGGGCCTGCCGGGCCTGCCGTGCTCGGCGTGCGGCCCGAGCATCTGCGCGTGCTGCCCGGCGACGCGCCGGGTTTGCGCGTGCAGATCAGCGTGGTCGAGCCGCTGGGCTCGGACACGCTGGTGTACTTCGAGCGCGCCGGCCAGCGCCACATGGTGCGCGTGGCGCCCGAGCTGCGCCTGCGCCCGGGCGAGCGCATCACGCTGGACCTGGCCATCGACAAATGCCACCTGTTCGACAAAAGCAGTGGCGCCGCGCTGCGCGACTGAGATGCACATGCCCGGCCCCACTGCGCGCCTGATCTGCCTGGGCCTGTCCGCGCTCGACATCACCTGGGAAGTCGACACGCTGCCGCAGGGCAGCGGCAAGAGCCGCGCCAGCGACCTGCGCGAAGGCGGTGGCGGCATGGCGGCGAATGCGGCTGCGGCGGCCGCCAAACTCGGCGCGGCGGTGCAGTTTTGGGGCCGCGCCGGCGCAGACGACGCAGGCCGCGCGATGAAGGCGCAACTGGCCGCGCTCGGCGTCGATGTGACGCAGCTGCGCCTGTTCGAGGGCGCGCGCTCATCGCTCTCGGGCATCGTGGTCGACCGGCGCGGCGAACGCATGATCGTCAACTTCCGTGGCACCGGCCTGCCGGCAGACCCGGGCTGGCTGCCGTTGACCGCGCTGCCCGGTGCCGATGCCGTGCTGGCCGATCCGCGCTGGCCCGAAGGCGCTCTGGCGCTGTTTGGCGCGGCGCGCAAGCAGGGCCTGCCGACGGTGCTCGACGGCGATGTGGGCGATGCAGCCGATGCGGCCTGGTTCGACAAACTGCTGCCGCACACCGACCACGCGATCTTCTCCGCGCCGGGGCTGGCGCACTATGCAACCGGCGCGTGCACGCTCGACGCGCAGTTGCACTTCGCGCTCGCGCGCGGCTGCCGCCTGGCGGCCGTCACGCTCGGCGAGCATGGCCTGCGCTGGGCCGACGCCAGCGGGCTGCACAGCCTGCCCGCATTCGCGGTGCAAGCCGTGGACACCACCGGCGCGGGCGATGCGTTCCACGGCGCGTTCGCCTTCGCGCTGGGCGCCGGCTGGCCTGTGCGCCGCGCGTTGCGCTTTTCCGCCGCCGTGGCGGCCCTCAAGTGCCAGCGCCCCGGCGGACGCGCCGGTCTGCCGGACCTGGCCAGCGCGCTGGCCCTCGTCGATTCCATCAAGGAGTAATTGCCTCATGACAACGCCCCCCCTGCACCTCGGCAAGAAGCGGGGCATGCGCCGCATGGCCACGCCCGAAGGCCACTTCACCATGGTTGCACTCGACCAGCGCCCACCGTTGGCGCAGTTGATCGGCGCCAAGCGCGGCATCGCGCCCGCCCAGGTGAGCTTTGCCGACATGGTGGCCGTCAAGGGCATACTGGCCGACGCGCTCGGCGCGCACGCCAGCGCCCTGCTGTTCGACCCGAACTACGCGCTGCCGGCCGCGCTGCCCAGGCTGCCCGCGCACACCGGCCTGGTGTTGACGCTGGAAGACCACCGCTTTCGCGAAACGCCGGGCGGCAGGCTGTCGCACTCGATCGATGACTGGAGCGTGGAAAAGATCAAGCGCGCCGGTGGCGACGGCGTGAAACTGCTGGCCTGGTACCGCCCCGATGCCGCGCCGAAGGTGCGCGCGTACCAGCAGGACTATGTGCGCCAGATCGGCCGGCAATGCCGCCAGTGCGACATTCCTTTGGTGCTTGAACTGCTGGTCTATCCATTCCCCGGCAGCCACCGCCACAGCCACAGCCCCGGCGCCGCCGGGGCGCCGGAAAAGATGTCCGACGAGACGCCCGAACTGGTGCTGGCCAGCGTGCGCGAGTTCGCCCGGCCCGAGTACGGCGTCGACCTGTTCAAGCTCGAAAGCCCGCTGCCCGGCGCCACGCTGCCGGCGCGCGACGGCGGCGCGGCCCATCAGGCGGCGCAGGGCTGGTTCGGGCAAATGGGCGCGATCTGCGCGGGCGCCGGCATTCCATGGGTCATGCTCTCGGCCGGCGTCACGCCGGCGCAGTTCTTGCGCGTGATGGAGTACGCCTACGCCGCCGGCGCGCATGGCTTTCTCGCCGGGCGCGCGCTGTGGTGGCAGGCGTTGCAGCACTTCCCCGACCTGGAGCGCTGCGCCGAGCAACTGCGCCGCGAAGGCAGCGCCACCTTCGCCGCACTCGCGGCGCTGACGCTGCGCGCCGGCAACGCCTGGCATCCGGACTACAGCGCCTTCGACGCGCTGCAGGCCGAAGGCGAGCTGTGCGCCAGCTATGCATGAATGCGGCGGCGGCGCACCGGGCTGCGCGCCACACTCAGGTCAGATCGCGCACCACGTTCAGCGCCTCTTCCACCCGCTCCACCGGGTGGATGCTCAGCCCCTCGATGGGCTTTTTCGGCGCATTCGCCCGGGGCAGCACCGCCGCGCAAAAGCCCAGTTTGGCGGCTTCCCTGAGGCGCTCCTGCCCGCGCGGCGCGGGGCGCACCTCGCCGGCCAGCCCGACCTCGCCAAAGGCCAGAAAGCCGCGCGGCAGCGCCCGGCCCCTCAGGCTGGAGTGGATGGCCAGCAGCACGGCCAGGTCGGCCGCCGGCTCGCTGATGCGCACACCGCCGACGGCATTGACGAACACGTCCTGGTCGCCGCAGGCCACGCCCGCGTGGCGGTGCAGCACGGCCAGCAGCATGGCCAGGCGGTCCTTGTCCAGGCCCACGCTCAGCCGCCGGGGGCTGGGCCCGCCACTGTCGACCAGCGCCTGTATCTCGACCAGCAGCGGCCGGGAGCCCTCCAGCGTCACCATCACGCAACTGCCCGGCACGGGCTCGCTGTGCTGGCTCAGGAAAATCGCGCTGGGGTTGCTCACGCCCCGCAGTCCCTTTTCGGTCATCGCGAACACGCCGATCTCGTTGACCGCGCCAAAGCGGTTCTTGATCGCCCGCACCAGCCTGAACTGGCTGTGGGTGTCGCCCTCGAAATACAGCACGGTGTCCACCATGTGTTCGAGCACGCGCGGGCCGGCCAGCGCGCCCTCCTTGGTGACATGGCCCACCAGCACGATCGCCACGCCGCTCGCCTTGGCCGCCCGCGTCAGATGGGCCGCGCATTCGCGCACCTGGGCCACCGAACCCGGCGCCGAGGTGAGTTGCTCGGAGTACATCGTCTGTATCGAGTCGATCACCGCCACGGCCGGCTGCATGGCATCGATGGCGGCGAGAATCTTTTCCAACTGGATTTCCGCCAGCACATTGACCTGGCTGTGTTCGAGCCCCAGGCGGCGCGAGCGCAGCGCCACCTGGGCGCCGCTTTCCTCGCCGGTGACATACAGCGTGGGCAAGCCGGCGCGTTGCAGCGCATCGAGCGCTTGCAGCAGCAAGGTGGACTTGCCTATGCCCGGGTCGCCGCCGATCAGCACCACCCCGCCTTCGACGATGCCACCGCCCAGCACGCGGTCGAGCTCGCCGATGCCGCTCGGGCTGCGCTGCACATCGCTGGCTTCGATGGCCGACAGCGGCATCACGCCCTGCGCCTGCGCCAGGCCGGCATAGCGGGAGGCGCTGTAGCGGTGCGTGCCCGGCCCGGTCTCGGCCAGCGCCTCGATCAAGGTGTTCCAGGCGCCGCAGGCCGGGCATTTGCCCAGCCAGCGGGGGCTGGCGCCGCCGCACTCGGTGCAGGTAAAAATGGTTTTTTCTTTGGCCATGGGGAAAGAAGGTGCGGGCTGCGAACTATAGCGGCCGCAGCACGCGCATGACCCGCAGCCGCGTACCATGGCAGGCCCCGC
Source organism: Verminephrobacter eiseniae EF01-2 (assembly GCF_000015565.1). Taxonomy (NCBI): domain Bacteria; kingdom Pseudomonadati; phylum Pseudomonadota; class Betaproteobacteria; order Burkholderiales; family Comamonadaceae; genus Verminephrobacter; species Verminephrobacter eiseniae. Next base: position 881,841 of record NC_008786.1, on the reverse strand, counting down.
ACCCTCGATCCGGAAAGCAACGACATGCACACACCCACCAACCTTTTCAAGCAAGCCATCGCGCAACGCCAGGCACAAATCGGCCTGTGGCTCGGACTGGCCGACGCTTACAGCGCCGAGCTTCTTGCGAGCACAGGCTACGACTGGCTGCTGGTCGACGGCGAGCATGCGCCCAACGACCTGCGCTCGATACTGCACCAGTTGCAGGCCATCGCCAGCGCCACCAGTGCCCTGCCCGCCGGCGCGCCGGCGCCCCATCCGATCGCCCGCGTGCCGATCGGCGACCAGACGTTGATCAAGCAGTACCTGGACATCGGCGTGCAGACGCTGCTGGTGCCGATGGTGGACACGGCCGAGCAGGCGCAGGCCCTGGTGCGCGCCACGCGCTACGCCCCGGCGGGCATGCGCGGCATGGGCAGCGCCATGGCGCGCGCCTCGCGCTGGCAGTCCTATCCGGACTATGTGCACCAGGCCGACCAGCAGATATGCCTGCTGGTGCAGGCCGAAACCGTGCAAGCCTTGGGCAACCTCGACGCCATCGCCGCCACGCCGGGAGTCGATGGCGTGTTCATCGGCCCGGCGGACCTGTCGGCCTCGATGGGCCATCCGGGCCACCCCGAGCACCCGAGCGTGCAGGCCGCGATCCAAGACGGCATCGGGCGCATCCTGCGCGCCGGCAAGGCCCCGGGCATTCTGGTCACCAGCGAGCCCCAGGCGCACCAGTGGCTGGCGGCCGGCGCCCTGTTCGTCGCGGTCGGGGTGGACGCGCAACTGCTGGTCAACGCAGCCAGAAAACTGCTGGCCGGTTTTCGCGCCGTGCCCGCCGGCGGGCAAGCCCCCCGCGCTGCCGGTTACTGAGCGAGTGGCCCGTTGCGTCTGGCTGCGCGGCTGAGCCGCATTCCATTTCTGCCTCGTTCGTGAACGCGCAGGCGGAGCGCAGACCGTACCAATGCACGGCCAGCGGCGCCGGCACAGTGCACGGATGTTTCAGGAATGGAATCAGCCACGCGGCATGTAGATCTGCGCATAACCCTCTTTCAGGGCCGATGTGATCTGGTCCATGCGGCGATCGATGTGGCGCTCGAGCAAACGCGCGCAGCCCGGGCCGTCGCGTGCCTTGAGGGCCAGCAGCGTCTGGCGATGCTCGTTTTGTGTCACCCGCCGGTCGCCGCGCTCCATGTCTGTCCAGCGCACGATATGGATGCGCGCATTCACGTTGCGCAGCACGCGGACCATCTCGAAGTTGCCGGACATCGCCATCAGGCGCTCGTGAAATTGCTCATCGAGCGCGACCAACTGGTCCGTGCTGCGCCCGGCTGCGTCCGGCCCGGTGGCATCGAGAAACGCCAGCAGTGCATCGATGTCCCCCTCCTTGGCGCGCACCAGCGCCAGCCCGATGGCCGCGACCTCGACGGCCTTGCGCAGTTCATACAGCGAGAAGATCTCGTGCACATCCAGGTCGCGGCAATAAAAGCCCTTGCCGGGGACCAGGCGCATCAGCCCTTCGGTGTTGAGGCGATTGAGCGCCTCGCGCAGCGGCGTCCGGCTGACGCCCAACTGGCGCGCGAGTTCGCCCTCGTTGAGCCGTTCGCCGGGTTTGATGGCATAGCCTATGGCCATGCTCCTGACCTGGTCGTAGACCCGATCGGCGATGCTGCCGCCCGATGGCTCCGGGTCCTGCTCTACGGGATTGGCCATGGGCTTTGTCCACTGAATGCGCGCGGCCTCAGGCCGGCGTGAAACCAGTTCACCATCGAGTAAATGTCGTAGACCGGCAGGCCCAGTTGCCTGCGCAGTGCCGCCGCATACGGCGGCATGTTGGTGCATTCGAGAACGATGGCCCCGACCTCGGGAGCGCCCGATACCAGCGCGCGCCCGGCGTCGATGATGTCCTGCTCGGCCAGGGCGATGTCCAGATCGTCTTTCTCGGCCTCGATCAGCACGCGGAAGAACTCGCGCCCGCCCTCCGTGCCGGCGATCGGCGTATCCAGCGGCACACCGGCTGCGCTCAGGTGCGCCGGCGTGAGGGTGCGAGCGCTGACCGTGAGCACGCCCACGCGCTGGCCGGGTGGCAGCAGCGACTGCACCCAGGGCACTTGCAGCAGCGCAGAAGTGGCCACCGGCACGCCCACGGCCGCCGCAAGCTGCTGCTGAAACAACGACAAAAACCCGCAGTTGGTGGTGATCGCCTCGGCCCCCAGGCGCACCAGGTCCTGCGCCGCCGCGATGAAGTCCGGCAGCAGGCCGTGCGCGCCGTCGAGCACCACTTTTTCCGGGCTGGCGCCGGGCACCACCCGGTACAGCACCGGAAACGGCCAAGTCCGGCCATTGCCCATATCCCCCGGAATGCGCGCAAATCGGGCCTCCAGCATCAAGATGCCCAGGGGCGCTCCGTAGACGGCCTTGCCGCCGCGCGCGATGGTCGAGCCTGCCGGTGGGTTCATGGCGGGCCGCATCATGGCGCAAAGGGCCTGGCAAACCGGCGCGGGTCGAAAGGGGCCAGGTCTATCTCGGGCGTTCGGTCGGACAGCAGTTGCGCCACCAGGCGTCCGGTGCGGGCCGCGCTGGCCAGGCCGATATGCCCATGCCCGAAAGCGTGCACCACGTCACGCGAGGCACTGGCGTAGCCTATGCACGGCCGGCCGTCGGGCATGCTGGGCCGGTGGCCCATCCAGTAGTGCAGGCTGGCTGCGGGCAAAGGCGCAGGCAGGCCGGGGAAAATGCGCAGCAGGTGGTCGCGCAAAATCTCGGCCCGGCGCCAGTTCGGCGCGGCCTTCAGACCGGCGATTTCGACCTGCCCCGCAATGCGCAAGCCGCGCTCCATCGGCGTCGCTCCCGCCTTGCAGTCGGACACCATGACCGGTAGCTGCGGTAGCTGGGGGCGCTCGGGCAGCATCTGCGGCGCGTCGACGATGACGTGATAGCCGCGCTCGGTCTCCAGAGGAAGCAGATCGCCGGCCAGGGCGGCGAGCGCGCGCGAGTGCGCGCCCGCTGCAATCACCGCAGCGTCGCACCCGATGTCGGCGCCAGCGGCTCTGACGGCCCGCAGGCGCCCGGACTCGAACCGGAACCCCGTGGCCTGCGCGCAGATCGAGGCCGCGCCCTGCGCGCAGGCATGCGCCACCAGCGCGCCCACATAGGCGCCCGGATCGCGGCAATGGCCGGCTTCGCCCACCCATACACCGAACTGGTAGCGCGGATGCAGCGCGGGCTCGAGCGCGTGCAGCGCGTCGGCCTGCAGTTCCTGCCATCGAACCCCGGTTTTGTGGCGCACGCGCCAGGCCAGGCCGTCGGCCTCGAAGTCCGACCGCGATGGGTAGGCGTGCAGCAGACCACGGCGTTCGATCAACGCGGCAACCCCGGCTGCGCTGGCCAGATCGTGGTGCAATGCCGGCGCATCCACCAGCAACGCGCGCAGCGCATGCGCCGTCTTTTCGACCCGGGCCTCGGTCCAGCCCGAGGCCAGATAGCGCATCAGCCAGGGCGCCACCTGCGGCAGATAGCGCATCCGTATCGCCAAAGGCCCCAGCGGGTCGAGCACGAAGCCCGGCACTTTTTTCCATAGGCCCGGCTCGGCCGGCGCAATGACCGAGTGCGACGACAGCCAGCCGGCATTGCCGTAGCTCGCAGCCTGCTCGCCACCGGCCGGGCCGGCCTCTACCAGCGTGACCCGAAGACCCGCGCGCAGCGCTTCGATGGCACTGACGGCACCGACGATGCCGGCCCCGATGATGACCACATGGCGCGTCATGGCGTGCGGCCGCAAGTGCATGGAGCAGCGCGGGCGCTGCCCCGGGGGGGTGGCAGGTGGGCAAAAGCGCGGGCCATCGGGCGCTCCGGAAAGTGGTCGTGTATCGTACCACTTGCTGAATACAAGTCTGTGCAATACACTGAATTCAGATCGATATTCAGCGCGTGATGCGCAGGGGCGCAGGGGCGCAGGGCGCTGACGCACAGAGCGGCACGGGTCGGCGCAGACCGGCGCCAGTCGGTCCCGCAGCGTCCAACCACCAGGGGGTCCGCATGAAACGCAGACACGCTTTTGCCTCTACTGCATTGATCGGCGCAGCCACGCTATCGGGTGCTTTGACCGCCCCCGGGGCGCAGGCGGCCCGGGCGGCGCCTGCGGCGCCGGCGAAAGTGGCGCTGCCGCGCACCGACTCGACGCTCGATCGCGTGCAAAAAAGAGGCGTGCTCAGAGCCGCAGTCATCCTGGGTCAGGCGCCGTACTTCACCAAGGACCTGATGACGGGCCAGTGGGGCGGGGCCTGTATCGAGATGGCCAACGACATTGCGGCCAAGCTCGGCGTCAGGGTGGAACTGCTGGAGTCGACCTGGGGCCATCAGATCCTCGACCTGCAATCGGACAAGGTGGATCTCGCCTTCGCGGTGAACCCGACCCCGGAGCGCGCGCTGGTCATCGATTTTGCAACGCCGATCCTGGTGCACTCTTTCACCGTGGTCACGCGCAAGGGCTTTCGCAAGCCGCAGACCTGGGAAGACCTGAACCGGCCCGAAGTGCGCATCGCCGTCGACCTGGGCTCGACCCATGAGTCGATTGCGCGCCGCTATGCGCCCAAAGCCGGTATCAGCGCCTTCAAGAACCGCGACGAAGCGGTGCTTGCCGTCGCCACCGGCCGGGCGGACGTGAATGTCGTGCTGGCGGTGCTGGCGCTGCCGATGCTCAAGAAGAACCCGACCCTCGGCGAGATGGTGATTCCGCGCCCGATCCTCTCGCTGCCGACGAACATCGGGACCCGGATCGAGACCGACAAACGCTGGCGCGACTTCCTGAGTGTCTGGGCCGACTACAACCGAGCGATCGGGCAGACCCGCGAATGGATGACCAAAGGCTTGGTAGAACTGGGCATCGCTGCGGGCGACATCCCGGCCGAGATCCACTTTTGAGCGCGCCATGGACTACGCCTGGAGTTTCGGCGCCCTGGCCCCCTACCGCGCGCTGATCGCCCGGGGGCTGGGCGTGACGATGCTGTTCACGCTGTCCACGGTCCTCGCGGGCGTCGCACTGGGGCTGGTTGCCGGCGTCATCCGGACCCACCGGTCGCGCTGGCTCCGGCTGCCTGCCATCGCCTACATAGAGGCTTTTCGTTGCACGCCGTTGCTCGTGCAACTGGTATGGATCTACTACGCGCTGCCGGTCCTCTCGGGCGTGGCGCTGTCGCCGATCATGGCCTGCTTTCTCACGCTGACGCTGTACGCCGGGGCGTTCTACGCCGAGGTGTTCCGCGGCGGCATCGAGGCGGTGGGCAAAGGCCAGTGGGAGGCCGGCGGGGCCTTGGGCATGCGCCATGCCCAGACCTTGCGCAGCATCATCCTCCCCCAGGCCGTGCGCATCATGATTCCATCGTTCATCAACCAGACGGTGATGCAGTTGAAGAACACCTCCCTGGTCTCGACCATCGCCGTGGCAGACCTGCTCTACCAGGGCGCCGTGATCACGGCGGCCATCTATCGGCCCCTGGAGGTCTACACCGTGGTCGCCGTGATCTACTTCGCCGTGCTGTTTCCGTTGACCGTCGCCGCGCAGCGTGTCGAGACCAGACTCGGAACCCGCCGATGAACGCCCCGGCGCCGATCCCCGCCGATCCCCCCGCGTGGCACCGGCATACCGACTGACCCACCCCACCGAGAAAACCTTCCCATGACAAAGATGAACGGCGCCGAGGCCATGGTGCGCATGCTGCAACTCAATGGCGTCAAGCATATCTTCGGCCTCTGCGGCGACACCAGCCTGCCCTTCTACGACGCTTTGGCCCGGCTGGACCACGGCATGGAGCACATCCTCACGCGCGATGAGCGCAGCGCCGCCTACATGGCCGATGCCTACGCCCGCGTGACCGGCAAAGTCGGCGTCTGCGAAGGCCCCAGCGGCGGCGGGGCCACCTACCTGCTGCCTGGCCTGGTCGAGGCCAATGAATCCTCGATCGCCGTGCTGGGCATCACCAGCGATGTCCCGGTCGGATCGCGCGGCAAATACCCGCTCACCGAACTCGACCAGCAAGCGCTGTATCGACCGCTGACGAAGTGGAACGCCCGTGTCGATCGCGTCGATCAGCTCCCGGGCATCGTGCGCAGCGCGTTTCGCGCGATGACCACAGGGCGTCCGGGAGCGGCGCATATCTGCCTGCCCCATGACGTTCAAAAGCATGAGGCAGACGCGCAGGACATCTGGGCACAGCCCGGCCATGACCGCTTTCCGGCCATGCGCTATGCAGCCGATCCGGCCGAGATCGACACTGCCGCAGCCCGGCTGACCGCAGCGCAATCGCCCGTCATCATGTGCGGCGGCGGCCTGGTCATCTCCGGCGCCTGCGGCGAGCTCGACACCTTGGCCAGGCTGTTGAACGCGCCCGTGGTGACGACGATCAGCGGACAAGGCAGCCTGGCAGACACGCACCCGCTCAACGCCGGCGTCGTTGGCGCCAATGGCGGCAGCCATGCCACGCGCGCCATTCTCGGCAACGCCGACCTGGTGCTGCTCATCGGCTGCAGGGCCGGATCGACCTCGACCGAGCACTGGACTTACCCGTCACGACGAATCCCGGTGCTGCATCTCGATGTCGATCCGATGGCGATTGCCGCCAACTACCGCACCGATGTCGCGCTCGTCGGGGACGCCCGGCTGACCTTGAGGGCGCTCAATGCGCTGGTCCATGACCGCCTGGCGCAGCGGCCGCGCAGCGGAGCGGACGGCGCGGCCATTGCCGCAGCCGCGCGCGCGGCCAAGCACAAACACTTCCAGCCGCTGGCAGCCTCGCTGGACCGGCCCATCAAGCCCGAGCGCGTGGTGGATGCGCTGAACCGCCTGCTGCCCGGCAACGCGATCGTCGTCGCCGATCCCGGCACGCCTTGCCCGTACTTTTCGGCCTACTTCAACGCGGCGACACCCGGACGGCAATTCATCACCAACCGGGCGCAAGGGGCGCTCGGATTCGCAATGTCGGCGGGCATCGGCGCCGCCATCGGCCGACCCGATTGCGTCGTGGTGTCGGTCATGGGCGACGGCAGCTTCGGCTTTACCTGTGGCGAGATGGAGACCATGGTGCGGCGCAAGATTCCGGTCAAGATGGTGGTTTTCTCGAACTGCGTGTTCGGCTGGATCAAGGCCAGCCAGAAGGCCGGGTACGGTGAGCGCTATTTCTCGGTGGACTTCGATCGCACCGACCATGCGCGCGTCGCCGAAGCCTTTGGCCTCAAAGCCTGGCGCGTGCAAGACCCGGCGCAGCTCGATGGCGCCATCGAGGCCGCATTGCGGCACGACGGGCCGGCGCTGATCGATGTCATCTCACAGGAGTTGCAGGATGCGGCAACGCCCGTGAGCCAATGGATGGGTTGAGCGCAGCGCAGCAAGCAGTGTGTTTTTGCGATTTTTGAAAAAAATCAGCCGCGACTGTGAAAATTTGCCAAACTCGCCGCATTCAACCCCTTGCATCAGGCCGTTACCTGATGTACAGTCCTGTTCGTTGCGAAGCCTTTCGGTAAGCCTCACGGCACCGACTGATCTCTTGGAACGCTTCTCCTCCCTCCCTCTCTTCTTTCGTTTCAGGAGGCTTCGCAACTTTTTTATTCAGGCCGCTGCTGCGGCGCCAGTACGGTAACACTGGCAGTACGGCGGCAGCACCGCACCACTGAGCGCCCCCGCGATTGCGGCGGGCGCTTTTCTTTTTTCAGTCCCGGGGTTCAGCCCTTGGCCAGCGCCGCCTGGCGAATGCCCTGCAAGGTGCCCGTGGGCGTGATGGCCTCGGGGTCGATCAGGCAGTGCAGCAGGCTGGGCAGGCCGCTGGCGCGGGCGCGGGCCAGCGCGGGGGCGAAGTCTTCGGTGCGCTCGACGCGCTCGCCATGGCCGCCGAAGGCCTGGGCGTAGGCCTTGAAATCGGGGTTTTTCAATTGCGTGGCGCTGATGCGGCCCGGGTATTCGCGCTCCTGGTGCATGCGGATGGTGCCGTACATCGCGTTGTCCAGCAGCAGCACGATGATCGGCAGGCCGTATTGCACGGCCGTGGCGAACTCCTGGCCGTGCATCAAAAAGTCGCCGTCGCCGGCAAACACCAGCACCTCGCGCTCAGGCCACAGGCGCTTGGCGCCGACGCCGGCGGGCAGGCCATAGCCCATCGAGCCGCTGGTGGGCGCCAACTGGCTGGCGTAGCTGGTGAACGGCCAGAAACGGTGCACCCAGGTGGCAAAGTTGCCCGCGCCGTTGCACAGCAGGGTGTCGGCAGGCAGCGTGGCGCGCAGGTGCTGCATCACCTGGCCCATTTGCAGCATGCCCGGAATCCGGATCGCTGCCGGGTCGCTCCAGGCCAGGTACTCGGCATGGGCCGCCCGGGCATGGGCGTGCCATGGCACGCCGGCCTGGGGGCGCAGGCGCTGCAGCGCCGCGGCAAAGGCTTGCGGCGTGGCGTGTATCGCCTGCGCGGGGTGGTAGAGCTTGCCCAACTCGCCGGCGTCGGCATGCACATGGACCAGCGGCTGCGCGGGGTTGGGGATGGCCAGCAGTTCATAGCCCTGCGCCGGCACTTCGGACAGGCGCCCGCCCACCAGCAGCAGCAAGTCGGCCGAGCGGATGCGCGCCAGCAGCCTGGGGTTCGCACCCAGGCCCACATCGCCGCCATAGCAGGCGTGATTGGCGGGAAACAGCATTTGCCGCCGGAACGAGCAGTACACGGGCAGCGACCAGTCCTGAGCAAACGCGGCGAATTCGCGCACCGCCTGTGCCGACCAGCGGCTGCCGCCGACGAGCGCCACCGGCTGCCGGGCCGCTTGCAGGCGCTGGGCCAGTTCGGCCATTTGCGCTGCGCCCGGATGGGTTTCGGTCACCTGGCAGGGCAAGGCATCGGCCACCGTGGCGGCTTCGGTCAGCATGTCTTCGGGCAGCGCCACCACCACCGGCCCGGGGCGGCCCGAGGTGGCAACGCGGAACGCGCGCGCGACCAACTCGGGCACGCGGGCCGGGTCGTCGATCTGCACCACCCACTTGGCCATGGTGCCGAACACGGCGCGGTAGTCCAGTTCCTGAAACGCCTCGCGCCCCAGCGCGCCGCGCGCCACCTGGCCGACGAACAGGATCAATGGCGTCGAATCCTGCTGCGCAATGTGCACCCCGGCCGAGGCATTGGTCGCCCCCGGCCCGCGCGTCACGAAGCAGATGCCGGGTTGGCCCGTGAGCTTGCCCTGGGCCTCGGCCATCATCGTGGCGCCGCCCTCCTGACGGCACACGGTGACGGCAATGCAGGCATCGTGCAACGCGTCGAGCACGGCCAGGTAGCTTTCACCGGGCACGCAAAAAAGCTGCTTGACGCCGTGGGTGACGAGCTGATCGACCAGGATCTGGCCGCCCGTGCGGCGGGGGTTGGCAAGGGGTGCGTCGATGGTCACTTGAGAAAGGTCTCCAGGGGCTTGTCGTTCGGGCTGGCGATCGAGGCCCTGAGCGTGCTGCCCATCGGCAGGTTCAGGCTCAGGTTCTTTGGCGGGATCGGCGCGACGAACCACTTGGCGTAGATTTTTTCCAACTCGCCGCTTTGCATCAGGCGTATCAGCACGCCATCGACGGCGGCCTTGAAAGCCGGGTCGTCCTTGCGCATCAGCAAGGCAATCGGCTCGCTGCCCAGGGCCTGGCCGACGATGCGGAAGTGGCCCGGGTTTTTGGCGCTCGCGATCATGCCGGCCAGCAGGTTGTCATCGAGCACAAAGGCATCGACCCGGCCGGATTCGAGCAGCAAAAAGCTCTCCGCATGGTCCTTGCCCAGCAAGACGGTGATCGGGGCGCCCAGCGTGCGTTCGAGCTTGCGCAGCATCTGCACCGCCGTGGTTCCCGTCGATGCCGCCACGGTGCGTCCGCCCAGTTGGTCGACCGAAGCGATGCCCGAGTCGGCGCGCACCGCCATGCGCACTTCGCTCACGTAAGTGGTCACGGCAAAGGCCACCTGCTGCTGGCGCGCCTGGTTGTTGGTGGTCGGGCCGCAGCCGATGTCCAGCGTGCCGTTTCGCACCAGTGGCAGCGTGTTCTGTGCCGTCACGGCCATGTATTCGAGCTTGGCCGCAGGCGCGATCTGCCGGAGCACCCGCTCGCACAGTTCCACATGGTAGCCTCGTGTCGCGTCACCGATCATCTGTCGGTCCGCGCTGGCCATCGAAGCGCATCGCGGCGTTGCATCGCTTGCCAATACAGCTCGGTATGGGCAAGCGATGCGCCTTGCGCTGCGCTCCGATGGCTGCGCGCAGCCTACGACATCTGATCGGTGACGCGACACCAGGTACTTTTCATTCGCGCCCAGCGCATAGGCCATCGGGGGCGATGACTCGCGCACCCCCAGAACGGCCTTGCCGCTGGCCTCGATCTTCTCCAGCGTGGTCTGCGCTGCGCCGGATGGCTGGGCCCACGCGCCAGCGGTGCACACCAGGGCGGCAACGGTGGCGATGATCACGGTGCGGCGCGGGGAAAAGGCCATCGGTCGTCTCCGGGAGTGCTTGTTTCCAGCGGCGCGCAGGTCAGCCATCGATATCGAAAGTCACGCCCTGCGCCAGCGGCAAGGCCGTGGAGTAGTTGATGGTGTTGGTGGCGCGGCGCATGTAGGCCCTCCAGCTGTCGGCGCCGGCCTCGCGGCCACCGCCGGTTTCTTTCTCGCCACCGAAGGCGCCACCGATCTCGGCGCCGCTGGGGCCGATGTTGACGTTGGCGATGCCGCAATCGGAGCCTGCCGCCGACAGGAACTGCTCGGCCTCGCGCATGTCGAGGGTGAAGATCGATGACGACAGGCCCGCGCCCACGGCGTTGTTCAGCGCGATGGCTTCGTCGAGCGACCGGTAGCGCAGCACATACAGGATGGGCGCGAAGGTCTCATGCAGCGCCGGGCCTTCATGCCGGGCCAGTTCGACCAGCGCCGGGCGCACATAGTAGGCCGCGTCGCCCGCAATGCCCTCGACCCGGTTGCCGCCGTGCACGGTGGCGCCCAGTGCGCGGCTTTGCGCCAGCGCCTGTTGCATGCCATCGAACGCCATGCGGTCGATCAGCGGGCCCACCAGCGTGCCGGGGCTGCGCGGGTCGCCCACCTGCACGCGGCCGTACACCCCGATGAGCCGGGGCACCAGGGTCTGGTAGACACTGTCGTGCACGAACAGGCGGCGCAGCGTGGTGCAACGCTGGCCTGCGGTGCCCATCGCGGCAAAGGCGATGCCGCGCAGGGCCAGGTCCAGATCGGCCGTGGGGGCGACGATGGCGGCGTTGTTGCCGCCCAATTCCAGAATGCCGCGCGCAAAGCGGGCCGCCAGGCGCGGCCCCACGGCGCGGCCCATGGCGGTGGAGCCGGTGGCCGAGAGCAGGGCTACGCGGGCATCGTCGACCAGCGCCTGGCCGGTGGCGCGCTGGCCGACGATCAGTTCCAGCAGCCCTGCCGGCGCAGCACCGAAGCGCTCCAGCGCGCGCCGGGCGATGGCCAGGGTCGCCAGCGCCGTGAGCGGGGTTTTTTCCGACGGTTTCCAGACCACGGCGTTGCCGCACACCAGCGCCAGCGCGGCGTTCCACGACCACACGGCGACCGGGAAGTTGAAGGCCGTGATCACCCCGCACACCCCCAATGGATGCCAAGTCTCCATCATGCGGTGGCCGGGGCGCTCGGTGGCGATGGTCAGGCCGTACAGTTGGCGCGACAGGCCCACGGCAAAGTCGCAGATGTCGATCATCTCCTGCACCTCGCCTTGCCCTTCGGACGGTATCTTGCCCGCCTCCAGCGTCACCAGCCCGCCGAGCTCGTCCCGGGCGGCGCGCAGTTCTTGCGCCAGCAGGCGCACCAGTTCGCCACGGCGCGGCGCAGGCAGGTTGCGCCACTCCAGAAACGCCGCTTGGGCGCGGCCGATGGCGGCGGCGACCTGGGCCGGCGTCGACTGCGGCACGGCGCCCAGCGTTTCGCCGGTGATCGGCGAGCGCACCGGCAGGTCGCCCCCGGTGTAAGCGGCCCGGGGCACGCCCAGGCGTTGCAGCAGCGCATCGGCATCATGCGCGAGGGGGGTGGCAGGGGTGGCGGACATGGCAGCTTTCGCAGTCGAAGGCACAGGCGCTCATATCTTACGCACCTCTTACGCACCTCGCCCGGTGCCAACCCGTCACGACCCCTCGGGCCATTCGATCGGCAGCCATTGCATCTGGCGCAGTTCGCTGCATGTCCCCGCGCGTATGCGCAGCGCGAGCGCAGCACGGCGTGCATGCCCTCGCGCCCGGCGACGGCTTGCCTGTGTCGTCGGGCCCGATGCCCGAGGCCCTGTCCCTGACCGTGCGGGACTGGCGCTCGGCAGCAGCGGCATCGCCGCAGTGCCGCCGTCTCGGGACGCGGCCCCTGCCGCTGCAAGACCATGGCCTGCGCATATCGCAGCGCCGCCTATCGGACAAAGGCCCGGCCCAATCCCAGCGCCCGTTCGACGATCATGATCACGGCCAGCGTCAGCAAGATCAACAACACCGAGGCGGCGGCAACGAGCGGGTCGGCCTGGTTGTAGACGTAGTGGTAGAGCGCGACCGGCAGCGTCGTGATGCGCGGGCCGGTGAGAAAAAGGCTGATCACCACTTCATCGAACGACACCAGAAAGCACAGGGCCGCCGCGGCCACGATGCCCGGCAGCATCAGTGGCACGGTGACCCTGAAGAACACCACCATCGGCTTGGCCCCGAGGGTGCGCGCGGCCTCCTCGCAGGCGCGGTCCTGGGTGCTCAGCGACACCGCCAGCACCCGCAGCGCGTAAGGCAGGGTCAGCACCAGATGGGCCAATACCAGGCCCTGCATCGTGGCCAGCAAACCCAAGGCCGCAAAGACGATCAGGATGGCCAGGCCCAGCACGATGCTCGGCAGCAGCAGCGGCGCCGTCAACAGGTTCAGCAGCAGTTGCTTGCCGCGAAAGTCGAGCCGGGCCAGCGCCCAGGCCGCCGGGGCGGCAACCACGATAGACACCGTGGTGACGATCGTGGCCAACACCAGACTGGTCGAGAATGCCTTGAGCATTTGCGCGTTCCCGAACAATGCCGTGTACCAGCGCGTCGACCAGAAGCTCGGCGGAAAGCGCAGCACCTGATCGCCCGAAAACGACAGCGGCAAGACCAGGGTCACCGGCGCCAGCAGGTAGGCGAACAGGACCAGCACCAGCAAGCGCATGGGCCAGGATGTCTTGTGGATTTCCAACATGCCTTGCCCCCTTCAGTCGAGCTGTTTGAGCACCACGGAATAGACCCACAGCGCGGCGCCGAAAACGATCAGCACCAGCAGCGACAGCGTGGACGCCAGCGGCCAGTTCAGTGTCACGATGGCCTGGTCGTAGATTTCCGTGGCCAGCAGGAACACCCGCCCGCCCCCCATCAGATTGGGCGTGATGAAAGACGAGACCGCGAGCACGAAACACAGCAGACAACCGAGCGCCATGCCCGGCAATGTCAGCGGCAGGATCACGCTGCGAAACGTCCGCGCCGGGCTGGCGCCCAGCGTGCGCGCCGCTTCTTCGATGCGCGGGTCGAGCCGCCCGAACCCGGCCATCAGCGACAAGATCATGTAGGGCATCAGGATCTCGGTCAGGCCGATGAAGACGCCCTTGATATTGAACATCAGGCTCGGCGCCGGCAGCCCCAGGGCCGAGATCACGGCCCGCACCGGCCCGTCATCGGTCAGCAGCGCGATCCAGCCATAGGTGCGCACCACGGCGGAAGTGAGCAACGGCGAGATCACCAGAACGCTCAGGAAGGTGCGCCAGGCGCCCGAGGCGCGGTGCAGATACAGCGCAATCGGATACGAGAGCAGCAGGGTTGCCAGCGTGATCGCAAGGCTGATCCATGCCGAATCGAACACCAGCTCCAGGTAGAACGGGTCGCTCAGGACTCCGGCCCAGTTCTTCCAGGTAAACACGCTGGCGATCTCGCCCCCGAGACGGGCTTCGTTGAACGAGTAACGCGCCAGACTGAGCATCGGCAGGATGAAGCCGATGACGTTGATCAACGCGATCGGCAGCAGCAAGAGGGCGGCCAGGTGGCCCTGGCGCCAACCGTGCGGCGCCCAAGGCCCCGTGGCCAGGCCCGTGGCGGCGGCGCTCGCTGGAGCACCTTCGCCTTCGGCTGCGGTATGAGCGCCTGCGGGCCGTGCGGCACTCATGCGTCGCCCGCTGGATAAACCAGCGTGTCTTGAACCGACCAGTGCAAAACCACATGGCTGCCGACGGGCAGCGCGGCGCGATGGCGCTGCGTGGCCTCCTCGACGACGAACTCTGCGCTGCCGGCCCGAACGCCATACTGCACCAGGTCGCCGACGAAGCTGATGCTCGATATGGCGCCCGCGATGCGGTTGCGCTCTTGCGCGCCGGCCTGGGCCGGCGGCAACGCAATGCCGATGCGATGGGGCCTGATGAGCACATCGACCGCGCCGGGAGCGAGCCGGCCATGGGCCTTCATGGCTTGCCCGGCCGCAGTCAGCGTGCCGCCGGCATCGACGCTGCCTTTGAGCTTGTTGGTGCGACCGACGAAATGGGCCACGAAGGCGGTTGCCGGGCGCTCGTAGACCTCGGTCGGGGTGCCCAACTGCTCGATGCGGCCGCTGCGCATCACCACGACGCGATCGCACATGGACAAAGCCTCGGCCTGATCGTGCGTCACGAAGACCGCCGTGATCCCGCTTTGCTGTTGCAACGCGCGGATCTGCACGCGCATCTCGTCGCGCAGCTTGGCATCGAGGTTGGACAGCGGCTCGTCGAGCAGCAAGATGGCCGGCTCGATCACCAAGGCCCTGGCCAGCGCCACGCGCTGCTGTTGGCCGCCGGACAGTTCCCTGGGCTTGCGCTGCGCCAGATGCGCCAGTTGCACCATCTCCAGCGCCCGCTGCGCGCGCGCCTGCACCTCGCGCGCCGGCAGCTTGCGCATCTTCAGGCCGAACTGCACATTGCGCGCCACATCCATGTGCGGAAACAGCGCGTAGCTTTGAAACACCATCCCCATGTCGCGCTCGTGAATGGGCAACTGCGTGATGTCGCGCCCACCGACCGTGATGCGCCCGCACGAGGAGCGATGCAGCCCGGCAATGGTTCTGAGCGTGGTCGTCTTGCCGCAGCCCGAAGGGCCGAGAAGGGCCACCATCTCCCCTTTGCGGACCGACAGATCGAGGCCGGCGATGACGTTGACCGCGCCGAAGTTCACGCCGACGCCTTGCAGTTGCAGGTGCGCGTTGGTGACGCTCGAATCTGGCATCGCGCTCTCCTTCGGGCCTGGGCCGTCAGTTTCCCGCCGGTTCACCGCTCGACCGGCCTATCGGCTCAGCGGGATCACGCGGCGGCGCCACTGCTCGGTAATGGCTGCGCGCATCCTGGCCACCTCCAGCCAGTCGATGGCCATCATCCGGTCCATGGCGCCGGCGGCAGTCCTTTGCAGCGCCGCCTTGGAGATCAGCGGCACCGCCCGGGTGTTGGTCGGCGCGTAGAACATCTGCTCGGCGAAAGCCGCCTGTGCTGGCGCGCTGAGCGCGTAATCGATGAATTTCCGGGCACTCTTGCCGGCCGGCCCCCGGTGGACCAGGCCCAGCACATTGATCTGGAAAACGCTGCCTTCCTGCGGCAACACGACACCGAGCTTGCCGGCGGACAGATCGGCGTAGACCTGCGCCCTGGCGTTCCAGCCAATGCCGATCGCGGCGGTGCCGCTGGCGATGGGCTGGTAGACATCCGGTCGGGGGTCCCAGGTCTGCACATTCGGCGCCAGCTTGGCCAAGCGCGCGATGCCGGCATCGACCGTTTGGACATGGCTGGTGCCGCCAGCCATCTTGTCGGCGATGATCGTCAGGGCAATGCCCTGGATGTCGGGAACGGCAGGGATCGAGACCTGCCTGGCGTACCGCGCGTCCCACAGCGCGTTCCAGGAAGTGGGCGCCGGCCTGACCTTGTCGGTGTTGTGCAGCAGCACCAGGTTGTCGAAGGTCACGCCCACGGCATTCACGCCCTCGACCCTGGCCTGCGGGTAGAGATCGCCGAGATGCCGGGTCACCGTCTCGTCGATGGGGACCAGCAGGCCCTCGGCCGTGGCCGCCTTGGCCACCGATACATCCATGATGACGATGTCGATCTGGGGCGCGCCGGCCTGCGCGCGCAGGGTGCCGAGCATCTGCGCCGAGTTCGGGCTGGCGTGGAACTCGACCTGGATGTCCGGGTTGGCTTTCCTGAATGGCTCGACGACGGCCTTGGTGTAGTTTTCCTGAAAGATGCCGGGGTAGCCCGTCAGAACCACGGTGTCGGCCAGCGCCGCAGTCGCGCACAGTGACAGCAGCGCGGCCAGTGCCGCGCCAACGATGCGTTTGAATCCGTTCATCAGGTTCTCCTTGCATGGGTCGATGGAATCGGGATGGCGGCGGCGCTGCGCATCGGCGCTATCGGCGCTTTCAGTGGTGCGTCCAGGCCTCCACCATCGTGCTGGCGCCGGAGATGTCGGGCAGCTTCTCGCCATTGCGCAACCGCTCCAAAAGCACCAGTTCGCCCTGCTGCATGGCAATGGCTTTGTCGGCCGCCCATTCGGCGCGCGCCGGCTCCAGCACCAGGACGCCGCTCTCGTCGGCAATCACCGCATCGCCGGGATGGACGGTCTGCCCGCCCACCGACACGGCGACATTGATGGCGCCTTCGAGGCCGAGGATCTTTGTGGTGATCGGCGACGGGCCGCGGCACCAGATGGGCAGGTCGGCGCGCCGGATTTCAATGAAATCGGTCGCCGGCCCGTCGATCACCGCGCCGACGATGCCGCCGAGCTTCATCGCGTGGGTGACCACGCCGCCCCAGCAGGCATGCTTGTCGTCGCCGCAGCGGTCGACGACGACGAAGTCTCCCGGGCGCACCAGCCGGGTCAGGTAATGCAGGACGGTGGAATCGGCATGCGGCAAGCGGACGGTCACTGCCGTGCCCGCGACGCGCTTGTGCGGCAGCACCGCGCGCAGCTCGCGGTCGATGAAGCCCGAATGCAGGAAATGACCGATGGTGGCCGTCTCGACCCGCTCCATCTTCGCGATCAGCGCCGCAGCGATCTGCCCGGGCATGGCATTGACGACAAACATCGGTATCGCCTTCTCGTCAAAGGACATGGTGCTGCGCCACAGGCACGTCGCGGCGCACCGCCGCGACCCGGTCGAGATCCACCCTGGCGCTCGCCGTGCCGACGCCGTCCGGGCATTGCGCGACCAGATGGCCCCAGGGGTCGATCACCATCGAGTGGCCCCAGCACCATTTCCTGCCGTCGGCATGCGCGCCGGTCTGGCCGACGGCGACGAAGCAGGTCTGGGTTTCTATGGCGCGTGCCCGCACCAGCACCTCCCAATGGTCCTTGCCGGTCATCAGCGTGAAGGCCGCAGGCAGCACGATCACGTCGGCGCCCTGGTCGCGCAGCGCCCGGAACAGTTCGGGAAAGCGCAGGTCATAGCAGATCGCGCAGCCGACGCTGGCCCGGCCCACCCGGTAGGTCACGACCTGCCGGCCACGGCTGATGATCTCGGATTCGCGATAAGCAAGGCCGCCGGGCGCATCGATGTCGAACAAATGCATCTTGCGGTACTTCGCGATTTCCCGGCCTTGCGGGTCGAAGACCAGCGACGTGTTGAAAAAGCCGTCCCCGGACTTCTCCACCATCGAGCCGGCGTGCAGGGTCACGCCGAGCTCCCTGGCCAGCGCGGACAGGCGCTGGTACACCGGGCCATCGGGGAAGGTTTCAGCGCTGCCCTGCATCGCCTCGCGGCCTTCGCCGAGAAACGCGAAATACTCGGGCAGAACCACCAGGTCCGGCTTGTCCTGCGCCACCACGCAGCGCACCAGGCGCTCGGCGTCGGCGACGTTTTTGGCCTTGTCGGAGCCGCTGTTCATTTGAACCACACCGATCTTCATCGCATTTCTCCAAGTCACTGCCGGCATATGGTCCGGCCTCGGCCAGCGGATGACAAACGACAAAAAATGGTCGTTGGTGACAGAAAAAACTTGTGCCCTCCGGAGGGCCGCATACACTGGCTGCGGATTCACCGGTCGCAGCGGTGCCCCGGCCAGAGCGCCATCTGGCCAAGGTGCGCGGCCTCGATGTCTGCTCAGAGCGCCCGCAGTGGTGAGCAGTTTGCACGGCGGTGTCGCACACACACCGCCCAAGGCGGGGCGCCATGGAAAACTATCTTCTCGACTGGGCCAATCTGCTGCTGCGCTGGGTCCATGTCATCACCGCGACGGCCTGGATCGGCGCGTCGTTCTACTTCGTCTTTCTCGACAGCAGCCTCACGCCGCCCGTCGATGAGGCGCTGAAAAAACAGGGCGTCAGCGGCGAACTCTGGGCCGTGCACGGTGGCGGCTTCTACCACCCGGTCAAGTTCGCAGTCGCGCCCGCGCAACTGCCCGAGCGCCTGCACTGGTTCTTTTGGGAGAGCTACGGCACCTGGATCAGCGGCTTTGCGCTGTTTGCGCTGTCGTACCTGTACAGCGCCCGCACTTACCTGATCGACCAGTCGCGCGTCGACTGGGAGCCGGCCACGGCCATCGGGGTGGCGCTGGCGTTTCTGGTGCTGTTTTGGTTGTTCTACGACGCCATCTGCCGCTTCTTCGGGCCGAAGAAGAACGCCGACGCCATCGTCGGCGCGCTGGTGTGCCTGCTGGTGGGGCTGGCCTCCTGGCTGGCCTGCCGCTGGTTTGCGGGGCGGGCGGCTTTTGTGCTGGTGGGCGCGATGATGGCCACGGCCATGAGTGCCAATGTGTTCTTTTGGATCATCCCCGGCCAACGCCGCGTGCTGGCGCAGATCAGGGCCGGCCAGCCGGTAGACCCGGTGCACGGCCAGCGCGGCAAGCAGCGCAGCGTGCACAACACCTACTTCACGCTGCCGGTGCTGTTGGCGATGCTGAGCAACCACTACAGCTTTACCTGGAGCCATCCGCACAACGCCTGGGTGCTGATCCTGATGATGTTCGCCGGCGCGGCCATACGCCAGTTCTTTGTGCTGCGCCATGGCCACCGGCTGGGCCGCAACGGCAACCCGCTGCCCTATGCGTTGCTGGGGGTGGCGGTGATCGCGGGCGTGATCGTCTGGATCAGGCCCGCGCCGCAGGCGGTTCCTGCCCTGGTTTCAGCCGCTGTGGGCGAGGCCGGCGCCGGCGGGCCCAATGACTATGCGTCGGTGCAACAGGTGTTGGCGCAGCGCTGCTACCTCTGCCATGGCGCGCAGTTGCAGATGAAGAACCTGCGCCTGGATTGGGCCGCCAGCGTCAGGCAACATGCACAGGCCATCTACCAGCAGACGGTGGCGCAAAAGCTGATGCCGATGAACAACGCCACCGGCATGACCGAGGCCGAGCGGGCGCTGATCGGCCGCTGGTTCGAGGCCGGTGCGCCCATGCCCTGAGTGAGCGGCTGCCGATCCCGTGAAAAAGACCCGGTTTGCGGTGTCGATGGCGGCAACGGGGGTTCATGCAAAAGACAAAATGCCAGCGACCCCATGCGCCTTGCCGTCCTTGCGTTTGCTTTGGAGCCTCTGCCCATTTCCTGTCGATCTCCTGCCGACCTCCTGCCGATTGGGTGCTTTCTCTTTCTGTTGCGCTGCCCAAGCCGGGACACGAGGGCATTGCCCGACAATGTGCAAAACCTGCGTCAATCTGCCGACATCGACATGGGGCCGTCGTTCAAACCTGCTGCGGCGCAAGAACGGCGCCGATAATGGCCCGGCTGCGTCTCCCATCCCACCCGGTTTCATCGATCCATGGCGTTCAAGAGTAGTAAGCACGTTGCTTTGGCCGCCATCGGCATGGCTGCCGCGCTGGGCGCCGCCTGGTGGTTCCAGAAACCGGCGCCGCCCCGGCCCCCGGGCAGCGCGGCGGCCCCGGCAGAGGCGGGGCGCAGCGCGCCGGTGACGGTGACGGTGCAAGCGCAGGCGGCCCGGCAGATGACGCTGCGCGACGAAGCCCAGGCCGTGGGCAGCCTGCGCTCGCGCCAGAGCGTGATGCTGCGCCCCGAGGTGAGCGGCCGCGTCACGCAGCTCAATTTCCACGATGGCCAGCGGGTGCGGCACGGGCAGTTGCTGGTGCAGTTCGACGACCAACTGCCGCGCGCGCAGATCCGGCAAAGCCAGGCCGAGCTGTCGATCGCCCAGGCCAACCACCACCGCAACCAGGAACTGGTCGCCCAGGGCTTCATCAGCCAGCGCTCGCTGGAGGAAAGCGCCGCCAACCTGGAGGTGGCGCAGGCCCGGCTGGCGCTGGCGCAGGCCACGGCCCGGCAGTTGCAGATCGTGGCTCCGTTCGATGGCATCGCCGGGATTCGGAGCGTGAGCGTTGGCGACTACCTCAAGGATGGGGCCGACATCGTCAACCTCGAAGACCTGGACGCGGTGTATGTCGACTTTCGCCTGCCCGAGCGCTTGCAGGGCAAGGTCCGCACCGGGCAGCGCGCGCAGGTGGCGTTCGATGCGCTGCCCGGGGTGCGCTACGCGGCCGTGGTGCAGGCCATCAGCCCGCAGATCGATGCCGACGGGCGCGCCGTTGCGGTGCGCGGCTGCATGGACAACCGCCGCCTGCAACTGCGCCCCGGCATGTTCGCCCGGGTGACGGTCGGGTTCTCCGAACGCGGCGACGCGCTGGTGATTCCCGAAGAGGCCATCGTGCCCGAAGCCGCCAGCCCCTATGTGCTGAAGATCGTGGCCGGCCCGCAGGCCGGCAGCCGCGTGGCCCGCCGCACCCCGGTCCGGCTGGGCCTGCGCGCCCCGGGCTGGGTGCAGGTGCTCGACGGCTTGCAGGTCGGCGATCTGGTGGTCACGGCGGGCCAGCAGCGCATCGGCAAAGACGACACGCCGGTGCAGGTGGCGCCGCAGCAGGACGCTGGCGCGGCGGCGCCGGCATCGCCCGCCGCCGGGAACGCCGCCGATACGGCCGATGCCGCCATGGCGGCCCCGCTGCCAGGCCCCGACCCCTGCCAGTCGCCGCTGCCTGATCCGCGCCATGCAGTTGGCTGAAATCTCGATCCGCCGGCCGGTCTTTGCCACCGTGCTGTCGCTGCTGGTGCTGCTGGTCGGCGCGGTGAGCTTCACGCGCCTGACGGTGCGCGAGTACCCGAAGATCGACGAGCCGGTGGTGACGGTGCGCGTGCGCTATGCCGGCGCGTCGGCCGAGGTGATCGAGTCGCAGGTCACCAAGCCGCTCGAAGATTCGATTGCCGGCATCGATGCGGTGGATGTGATCAGCTCGATCAGCCGTGCCGAGCAAAGCCAGATCAGCGTGCGTTTTCGCCTCGAAAAGGACGCCGACGATGCCGCCGCCGACGTGCGCGACCGCACTGCGCGCGTGCGCCGGCGCCTGCCCGATGCGATCGACGAGCCGGTGATCGCCAAGGTCGAGGCCGATGCCTCGCCCGTGCTGTGGCTGGCCTTCAGCAGCGACCAGCGCAGCCCGCTGGAGATCAACGACCTGGTCAACCGCATCGTCAAGCCGCGCCTGCAGACCGTCACCGGCGTGGCCGACGTGCCGCTCTACGGCGAGCGCAGGTACGCCATGCGCGTCTGGCTCGACCCCGGACGCCTGGCCGCTTACCGGCTCGACACCCGGGATGTGGAGGACGCGATCCGCCGCAGCAACCTGGGACTGCCCGCTGGCCGCATCGAATCGCAGCAGCGCGAGTTCAGCGTCACCTCGCAAACCGATCTGAGCACGCCGGCGCAATTCGGCGCCATCGTGATCCGCACCGTCAACGGCTTTCCGGTGCGCATCCGGGATGTGGCGCGGGTCGAGGAGGGGCCGGCCGACGAGCGCAGCCGCGTGCGGCTCAACGGCCGCGATGCCATCTCGGTGGGCGTGATCCGCCAGGCCACCGCGAACCCGCTGGAGGTGTCCCAGGGGGTGCGCGCGATGATGCCCCGGTTGCGCGCCGACCTGCCGGCCGACCTGGTGATGGATGTGGCCAGCGACAACTCGCTGTTCATCGACCGCTCGATCCAGAGCGTCTACCGCACCATTGCCGAGGCCGTGGTGCTGGTGGCGCTGGTGATCTTTGTGTTTTTGCGCACATTGCGCGCCGCCATCATTCCGATCATCACCATCCCGGTCAGCCTGGTGGGCAGCTTCGCGCTGATGTCGCTGGCGGGCTTTTCCATCAACACGCTCACGCTGCTGGCCCTGGTGCTGGCCATCGGGCTGGTGGTCGATGACGCCATCGTGATGCTGGAGAACATCTACCGGCACATCGAGCAGGGGCGCGATCCATTTTCCGCCGCCATCGCCGGCGCCCGCGAAATCGGCTTTGCCATCGTGGCCATGACCCTGACGCTGGTGGCGGTGTATGCCCCGCTGGCTTTCACGCCGGGCCGCACCGGCCGGCTGTTCGCCGAGTTCGCGCTGGCGCTGGCCGGGGCCGTGGTGGTGTCGGGCTTCGTGGCGCTGAGCCTGTCGCCGATGATGTGTTCGCTGCTGCTCAGGCACAACCTGCGGCCGGGCCGCTTCGACCGGGCCATGGAGCGCTGGCTCACGGCATTGTCGCAAGCCTATGGCCGCCTGCTGCGCTGGGTCGTCACGGCGCGCTGGAGCGGGCACGGCGCCGTGCTCGGGACGATTTTCCAGGCCCGCATGCTGGTGCTGGGCGTCATGGTATCGAGCGGCGCGGCCCTGGTGCTGGTGCTGCCGGCGATGCGCCAGGAGCTCTCGCCGCTGGAAGATCGCGGCACCATCGTGGCCAGCATCATTGCGCCCGATGGCGCCACGCTCGACTACACCGACCGCTACGCGCTGGCGCTGGAAAAGCTCGGCAGCAGCTACCCCGAATTCGACCGCGTCTTTGCCAACATCGGCAACCCCACGGTGGCCCAGGGCAGCGTGGTCTACCGCACGGTGGATTGGGAAAACCGCCACCGCACCACGCTCGATATGGCCCGGCAGTTGCAGCCCGAGGTGGCGAACCTGCCCGGTGTGAATGCCTTTTTGATCACCCCCCCTTCGCTCGGGCAGGGGGTTCGGTCGCGGCCGCTGACCTATGTGATACAGACCTCGGACAGCTACGAGAGCCTGGGCGCCGTGGTCGCTGACTTCATGGCCGCGATCGCAAAAAACCCCGGCATCATCGCGCCCAACGCAGACCTGCGCATGAACACGCCCGAGCTGCGCATCGAAGTCAACCGCGAGCGCGCCGCCGACCTGGGGGTGAGCGTGGAGGCGGTGGCCCAGGCCGTGGAGACCATGCTCGGCGGGCGCAACGTGACCCGCTACATGCGCGCTGCCGAGCAGTACGACGTGATCGTGCAGATCGAGGGCGGGCAGCGCAGCAGCCCCGGGAACATAGACGGCATCCACATGCGGGGCCGCAACGACGC
This sequence comes from Verminephrobacter eiseniae EF01-2, assembly GCF_000015565.1. NCBI lineage: Bacteria > Pseudomonadati > Pseudomonadota > Betaproteobacteria > Burkholderiales > Comamonadaceae > Verminephrobacter > Verminephrobacter eiseniae. Next base: position 858,511 of record NC_008786.1, on the reverse strand, counting down.
GATGATTCCGCTGTCCAACCTGGTGCGGGTGAGCGAGGGCGTCAGCCCGCGCGAGCTGAACCACTTCGGCCAGCGCCGCTCGGCCACGATCACGGCCAACCTGGCGCGCGACTACTCGCTCGGCCAGGCCCTGCGCTTCATGGACCAGACAGCGGCCGAGGTGCTCAAGCCCGGCTATACCACCGACCTGAACGACAGCGCGCGCGAGTTCAAAAACTCGCGCGGGGCGCTGGCCATGGTGTTCCTGCTGGCGCTGGTGTTCATCTTTCTGGTGCTGGCCGCGCAGTTCGAGAGCTTCATCGACCCGCTGGTGATCATGGTGTCGGTGCCGCTGTCGATGGTCGGCGCGCTGCTGGCCCTGCAATGGAGCGGCGGCTCGCTGAACGTGTATTCGCAGATCGGCCTGATCACGCTGGTGGGCCTGATCACCAAGCACGGCATCCTGATCGTCGAATTCACCAACCAGTTGCGCGCGCAGGGCATGGCGCCGATAGACGCCCTGGTCAGGGCCTCGGCCCAGCGCCTGCGCCCGATCCTGATGACCACCGGCGCCATGGTGCTGGGCGCGATCCCGCTGGCCCTGGCCAAGGGCGCGGGCGCCGAAACGCGCACGCAGATCGGCTGGGTGATCGTCGGCGGCATGTCACTGGGAACCCTGCTCACCCTTTTCGTGGTGCCGACCGTGTACACCTTGTTGGCGCGCAAGGCGGTGCCCGGTGCGAACAATGCCGTGGTGGTGGCGGTGGAGCAGCAGCAACAACACTGACACGCTGCCGGCTGGCTGCCATGCCGCCCCGATCCCTGCTCACGGGGTCTGCGCCGAGATCGCCTGCACGCCGGCGCGTATTTCCGCGCCGGTCTGCGGCCGCACCAGCCGTGCCTGCTCCTGGCCATCGCGCAGAAACACCAGTGTCGGCCAGAGCCTGACGCCGAAGCTGCGGCCCAGGCGCTGGCCGGGGCCGTCCTCGACCTTGAGGTGGGCCAGGTCGGCGCGGCCTTGCAGGGCCTGCCCGATCAGCGGCTGCGCGCGCTGGCAATGGGGGCACCAGGGGGCGCCGAACTCCAGGACGGCGGCGCCGGCAAGGCGCCCGACTTCTTCGCGGCTGGGGGCCAGGGCCAGGTACTGTGCGGCGTAGGGCATGGGCGATGTGTGCGGATCAGATCAGATCGCGCCGTCGAACGGCAGCACGTCCACCGGCTCGCCCGCAGCCACCGGGCCCCGGTGGTGGTGCAGCACGATCAGCCCGTTGGCCTGGACCATGGAACTGAGCAGGCCCGAGCCTTGGTCGCCGGTGCTGCGCACCTGCGGCCAGCCGTCGGGGGCGGTGCTGACGCAGCCCCGCTGGTATTCGGTGCGGCCGGGCTTTTTGCGCAGGGCTTCGGTGCTGATGGCGCGCAGCAGCGGCGCTGCGGCTTGCGTGCTGCCCATCATGCGCAGCAGGGCCGGGCGCACGAACACGAGAAAGCTCACCATCGCCGCCACCGGGTTGCCGGGCAGGCCAAACAGCAGCGTCCCGCCGCGTTCGCGGCGGCCATCGGCGCATGATGGGCGCGCGCTGCTGGCGCCGCCGGCACCGCCGGCGCCATCGGCGCGGAGTTGCGGGGCAGCAATGCGCCCCACGGCCATCGGGCGACCGGGCCGCATCGCAATGCGCCAGAAAGCCATGTCGCCGATCTCGTGCAGCATCGCGCGCAGGTGGTCGGCCTCGCCCACGCTGACGCCGCCGCTGGTGATGATGGCGTCGGCCTGCGGCGCGGCGCAAAGCAACGCGGCCCGTAGCGCGGCGGGATCGTCGCGCACCACGCCCATATCGATCACCTGCACGCCCAGCCGCGTGAGCAGGCCGAACAGGGTGTAGCGGTTGCTGTCGTACACCGCGCCGGCGCGCGCGGGCTGGCCCAGGCTCAGGATTTCGTCGCCGGTCGAAAAATACGCCACGCGCAGGCGCCGCCGCACACTGACGCTGGCCAGGCCCAGGCTGGCCAGCAGGCCCAGCGCGGCCGGGGTGAGCAGCGCGCCCTGCGCCAGCGCCACGCGGCCGGCTTGCAGGTCTTCGCCTGCGCGGCGGCGGTTGTCGCCGGGTTGCAGCAGGCCGGGGGCGATGGTGATATGCCCCTCTTCAAGGGCGCTGGCAAGCTCCTGCGGCACCACGGTGTCCAGCCCGGCGGGCAGGAGGGCGCCGGTCATGATCTTCAGGCATTCGCCCGGCGCCAGCGCAGCCGCCCAGACCCTGCCGGCCAGCGCGGTGCCGGCCACGCGCAGCCTCAGCGGCTGGCCCGCCCGCAGTGGGGCGCCGGCAAACGCATAGCCGTCCATGGCCGAGTTGTCATGCGGCGGCACGCTGATGGGCGCGATCACGTCGCGCGCCAGCACCCGGCCCAGGGCGGCACACAGGCCCAACTCTTCGGTGGCGCTTTCGGCGCCGTCGACCGGCTCGACCAACTGCTGCAAAAAGGCGTCGGCCTCGGCCACGCTCAGGGCCTGCGGGTCGTAGCCGGGCAGCTCGGCGGCAATCCTGGCAATGGTTTTCATGGGCAGTGGGCAGGGGTTCGCAGGGGCTGTCGGTGGGCGCTGATGCACGGCTCAGACCCGTTCAGGCCCGGGGACTGCGGCGCCGTCTTCAGATGGCGCAGGCATGGCGGGGGCGGTGCTGCCGTCCAGCGCGCGCAACTGCGCCCAGGTGTTGATGTTGACGAAGGCCAGGGGGTCGTCGCCCGGTTGGTCGAACGGCACGCTGGCGCAGTGCTGCTGCGCCGCCCAGGCGCCGATCCTGCGGCCGCCGGCGGCGGTGAAAGCGCGCAGGCTCTGTTGCAGCGGCACGCGCAGCAGGCAGAACACGGGCTGGGGGCGCAGGCGCGCCTGGCCTGCGCCATCGACCTCGGGCGCTGCCGCCATCGCGATGTCGGCGCCTTGCCGGTCGGCCGCCGCAGCCAGGCGCGTGGCCAGGTCTGGCGGGAACAGCGGGGTGTCGCAGGGCACGGTCAGCAGCCAGCGCGTCCGGCAATGCTCCAGCCCGGCCAGAAAACCCGCCAGCGGACCCGCATGGCCGGCCAGCCCGTCGGGCCAGACCGGCACGCCAAAGGCTGCATAGGCCGCCAGATGGCGGTTGGCATTGATCATGCAGGCCCCGGTCTGCCTTTGCAGCCGCAGCAACTGGTGCAGCGCCAGCGGCAGGCCGCGAAAGCGCTGCAGGCCCTTGTCGACGCCGCCCATGCGCAGGCCCCTGCCGCCGCAAAGGACGAGGCCGGTGATGTCATCGGTGGCTGTCATGGGTGGTCGTGCGGCGTTGCCGTGGGGGGCGCTGGCGGGACGGCGCTCAGCCGCCGATATAACTCATCTCCACCCGCCGCGCGCCCTGCACACTCTGCGCGCCCTGCGCGCCACTGGCTGGCAGGCTGCCGCGCAACTCGGAATAACGGTCCGCGCGCGCTTGCCAGATGGCGGCGATGGCCGAGGCGATGGCCGCGTCGCCGCTCCCGCCGCGCAGCAGCGGGCGCAGGTCGTAGCCCTGGGTGGCGAACAGGCACAGGTACAGCCGGCCTTCGGTGGACAGGCGGGCGCGGTTGCAGTCGTGGCAGAAGGCCCGGGTCACGCTGCTGATCAGGCCCACTTCGCCCAGGGCCGGGTCATGCTGGCCGGCGGCGTTGGCGTAGCCCCAGCGTTCGGCGGTTTCGCCGGCGGCGCTCGGCGCCAGCGGCACCAGCGGCAGTTCGGCGCGCAGGCGCCCGATCAATTCGGCCGAGGGCAGCACCTGCTCCATGCGCCAGCCATTGGTGCTGCCCACATCCATGTATTCGATGAAGCGCAGCGTGGCGCCGGTGCCGCGGAAGTGGCGCGCCATCGGCACGATCTCATGCTCATTAATGCCGCGCTGGACCACCATGTTCACCTTGATGCGCGACAGGCCCGCAGCGCGCGCGGCCTCGATGCCGGCCAGCACCTGGGCCACCGGGAAGTCCACATCGTTCATGCGCCGGAAGACGGCCTCATCGAGGCTGTCCAGACTCACGGTCACGCGGTTCAGGCCCGCATCCCGGAGCGCCCGGGCCTGGCGCGCCAGCAGCGAGCCATTGGTGGTCAGGGTCAGGTCCGGCGCCTGGCCATCGGCGGTGCGCAGCGCGGCCAATTGGGCCACCAGCGCCGGCAGGTTCTTGCGCAGCAGAGGCTCGCCCCCGGTGAGCCGGATCTTGCGCACCCCATGGGCCAGAAACAGCCGCGCCAGCCGCGCGATCTCTTCGAAGCGCAGCAGCGCGCCATGGGGCAGATAGGGGTAGTTCTTGTCGAACACCTCCTTGGGCATGCAGTAGTTGCAGCGAAAGTTGCAGCGGTCGGTGACACTGATGCGCAGGTCGCGCAACGGCCGGCCCCGGGTGTCGGCCAGCAAGCCCGTGGGGGGCTGCGCCACGAAGGCGGCGCGGCGCAGATCCGCCAGAGGAATCACATGTTCGACCATCGTGCGATTTTGCCGCATGGCTGCCGACCGAAGGGGGCGCCCGACCCTACGGCGGCAGGGTCATCAGGGGTGCCATCAGGGGAGGAGCCGGTATCCGACCCCGACCCCGGTCGCCAAGCGGATGGAGGGCAAATATCACGTTCGGCGTGGGGGTTGCCCATCGAGAACCTGCCGAACCCTTGCACCCACCGTACCCCATGTTTCAACATAGGGTATATCGCGGGCATCCAGAGGGATTTTGAAACCGGTATTCAGTAACTGAAAACGACGAATCGTCGGAAACAAAATTTTTCCCGAAAGGGTGCTCGTTGACCGCATGCTCCTGATGGCGCCGCATGATCAGCATGATGATCTCGGCTGCGGTGCATTCCTCCAAGGTTTTCCCTGGCACGGAAATGGGCAGCAATTCCCGCATCGTCATTGCCGCGCTTCGCGGAAGGCCGAGCAGGTGAGAAACCGCCATCGTGGTCAGGGTCTTGCCTACCGAGTAGGTACCGGAAATTGCTATTCTCATTGCTTTTCTTCACTTCCTCGAAATTTTGTGAGCGACGCTGTACGGCATTGAACCTGACGGCGGGTCGAGAAGCTGACCGATTGGCGTGCTTCTCGACACTTTCACGGCCCAGGAATGCCCGAACTTTTTTGCTCCGTCCGGAGATGCAGGAAAATAAATCAAGCCCGCGCCGATTTCCTTCTTGGACCCGATGCAGCGACCAGTATCGTCAACAGAGCCAAAACCGCCGAGAAGGCGCTACCCCACAGATAAGGGTTCCAGCCATAATGTGCAGAGCTGCCGAAAATACTGGATGTCAGGCCCAGTATGACGCCGCCGCCAATCTGGAACGCGGAGAAAAACAGGCCCGTGGCAAGTCCCGCCTTGTCTTCTTCGATGTCACCGAGCGCCGCAATCTGAACGGATGGAAAGACCATGGCATATCCCAAGCCGAGCGGAATTTGCACCAGGAAGGCCAACACAACCGGCGACAGATGCCCGTTGGCGAGCGTCCAGAAGGTGTAAGCCACGACCTGGAGCGCCATGCCCAGCGCTATCAAGCCGGTGGCGCCGCGTTTCTGGGCCATGGCCGAGAAGCGCGGGGACAGGAACATCACAAACATGCCGATCAGCACGAAGGCGAAGCCGGTGGAGAAAGCAGACCAGCCAACGGACTGTTGGTAGTACAGCGTGGCCACGAACTGAAATCCGATGTACGCGCCCTGAAATATCGCAACCGTCATCAGCGCATTGCTCAGCTTGGCACGCCGGAAAATGCCCAGCGGAACCATCGGTGCCTCATGCTTTTTCTCGACGACGAAAAAGGCGATCAGCAAAACCAGAGATGCCACGATCGGCCCCCACGCCATGCTGTCCGACCAACCGTGGTCCGCCGCATTGGTGACACCGAATACAAACGAAACCAGGCCGGCCGTAATCGTGGAGGCGCCAATCCAGTCGAATCGTTCGTTTTTCCCGGTGCGCAGTGTATCGACCGGAAAGAAAAATGGCGCCATCAGCAGGACGAGCAGCGTAACGGGCGCGCCCATCGCCATCGTCAGCCGCCAGTTCAGCGTCGTGATCGCGCCGCCGAGCAGCATGCCCAGCACAAAGCCGGTCGCGCTGGTGGACGCAAATATGCCCAATGCCTTCGCCCGATCGACGCTATCGCTATAACTCGAAAGCAAAAGAGCCACCGCTGCCGGCGTCGTGAATGCTGCGGCAATCCCTTTGATCAGCCTGGTGGCAATCAGGGTGGGCCCATCCGTGACGAAGCCGCCCGCAATGCTGGCCAGAGTGAAGACGAGCAATGCCGAAATGAAAACACGGCGATGACCAAAGATGTCGGCCACGCGCCCGCCCAGGAGCAAGAAACCGCCAAAACCCAGGACGTAAGCACTCACGGCCCATTGCGACAGGGTTGGAGAAATATTCAACCCCTTCTGAATGGCAGGCAAGGTCACCCCTATCGTCGAGACATCCATTCCATCGATGAAATTGGCGGCGCACAGTAATAGAAGTGGAATTCCGACGATTGGTTTTCCGGGGACAGTATTTACTCGAGTTTCAGTCATTACATGCTTTCATTGGATTTGCTGGACATGGAACCGCGTCGCTATCGGCGCAGTGCCATCGCTCTGACACAGGCTCCGGCAGACTGAATTTCTTCAGGGCCATGGGGCCTGGTCGAGGGCGATTCTATGCTGTAACTTCGTTGCTTGCAGTCATGACAAATTCTCGCAATGTTGCAACAACATGTAAGAAACTGATGGTATCACTGACTTCCCGGTGCCATGGATCCCCAGACCCCGACACGCCGGCGTGGGCCTTGATGCCCTTGACTTGCAGGCAGGGCGTCGGCTGCCCGACCGGCACCAGGTCGACCATCCGATCCACACCCCCTCCATGGCGTCCATGGCGCCCATGGCATTTCTCCGTGCAACACGGACCGATGTCAGGCAGCGGCGTATCGAGATGGTGGCAAGAATGCCGGGCCGGGCATCGAGAGCATGTCGAGACAGCCCGCGCCGCCGGGCGTATTGGCCAGCAGGCCCGGCCGCGCCGCCGCTTCTTCGATCAGGGTCTGAGAATGATCTTGGCCGACGCGCTCCGCCCTTCGGCCATATCCCGAAACGCCTGCTGCCCCTGCGCCAGGGGGCGCTGCTCGACCCAGGCCAGATCGCCCAGCGCGCCCTCATGCAGCGCCGCCACGGTGGCGCGCAGATCGGCCGTGGTGTAGGTGTAAGTGCCTGACAGGGTGATTTGCGCGAGTGTCAGTTTGCGCATGTCGATCTCGCTGGCCCCGTCCTGCAAGCCGGCGTGCATGACCAGGCCGCCGGGCGCGATGGCGGCGATGGCCTGCTGGCGCGTCCGTCGGGCGCCGACGGCATCGAAGATGTAGTCGTAGCGGTTTTCACCGGGGGCCTGTGCGCGCGGGTCCAGGGTTGCGCAGCCGACATGGGTTTGCACTGCGCTGCGCCGCAGCGGGTTGGGCTCGCTGAGTGTCAGCCGGACGACGCCCCATCGTTTGAGCAACAACCCGGCCAACATGCCGATGGCGCCGCCACCGATCACCAGCACGCGGCATTCGTGCAGCGGCCGGGTCAGCATCTGCATCGACCGGTGCAGGGCATGCCATGCGGTGGCGGCCGGTTCGCTCAGGGCCGCCGCGATATCGGACATCTGCTGCGGTATGGCAATCAGCGCGGCGGCCGGAATGCTCATGTACTGCGCATAGGCGCCGGGCCGGGTCATGCCGATCATGGTGCGCCCGGCGCACAGGTTGTTGCGGCCCTGCACGCAGTAGTCGCAGACGCCGCAGGCCATCAGCGGGTTGCCGGTAAAGCGCGTGCCCGGCGCGAAGCCGCCCGCCGCCGACTCGACCACGGTGCCGACAAACTCGTGGCCCAGCTCCAGACCCGGCTTGCGCCGCGGGTCATGCCCATGCCAGGCATGCAGGTCGGAGCCGCAGATGCCGACGGCATCGATTTTCAGCAGCACCTCGCCGGCGACCAGTTCCGGCCGGGGGCGCTGTTGCAATTGCAACTCCTGCGGTTGCGTGTAGACCAGGGCTTGCATCGAATGGGTCCTCCTGCGTGTCTTGCGCATTTGCGCGTTTGCCGGGTTGGCGTGCTGCCACCGCGCCGTGCCCGGCGCGGCGCGCATGAAACGGGCGCGGCCCAGGCCGGGCCACCGGCGCACGGGGCCACAGGTGCACGGGGGGCATCAACGCGCGGTGAAGCCGCCATCGACCATCAGCGTCTGCCCGGTAACGTAAGCGCTGGCTTCACTGGCCAGAAACACGGTTGCGCCATACAGGTCGGTCAGCTTTCCGTTGCGCCCGATGCAGGTTTGCGCGGCGTTTTGCCGTGCCGATTCGGCATTGGCGAACATGGCCGCCGTCAACGCCGTCGGAAAGAACCCTGGCCCGATGGCGTTGCAGGTGATGCCGTGCATCGACCACTCCCGGGCAATGGCCCGCGTCAACTGCACCACGCCGCCTTTGCCCGCCCCGTAGGGTGCGCTGTCGGCCAACGCGCGGTAGCTCTGCAGCGAGGCAATGTTGATGACGCGGCCCCAGCCGCGTTGTTTCATGCCGGGCGCCAGCGCCTGCGTCAGGAAGAACGGCGCAGCCAGGTGCAACGCCAGCTCGGTGGCCCAACTCTCGGGCGTCACCGCCAAAAACGGTCGCCGCAGGTTGCTGCCTGCGGCATTCACCAGGATGTCCACGCCGCCCAGCATGGCCAAAGCCGTCGCAGCGGCCTGGCGCGTGGCGCCGGCATCGGCCAGGTCGGCCGCCAGGGTGGTGGCGGCGATGCCCTCGGCGCGCAGACGCGCGGCGGCCCGGTCCAGATCGGGCTGGCGCCGCGCCATCAGCAGCAGTTGGGCGCCTGCCAGACCCAGCGCCTGTGCCATGGCTTGGCCGATGCCGCCACTGCCCCCGGTCACCAGTGCGCGCCGGCCCGACAGATCGAACAGTTGCGCCATCTTCATGTCGACACCGGCGCGCCGAGTTCGAAGGCCGTGCCGGGAAAGTACTTGGCCAGCCGGTCATCGGCCGTGCGGGCATGGGCTTCCATGCCTTCCAGGCGCGCGATGCGGGCCGTTACGGCGCCGATGTCGCGCGCTCCTGCGCGCGTCATGCGCTGCCAGGTCAAGGTTTTCATGAACTTGTGCACCGACAGGCCGCCCGAGTAGCGCGCCGCGCCCTTGGTGGGCAGCACATGGTTCGGGCCGCTGGCTTTGTCGCCAAAGGCCACCGTGGCCTCTTCGCCCAGGAACAGCGAGCCGTAGCAAGTCAGGTGCTCCAGCCACCAGTCGAGGTGGGCGGCATGGATTTCCAGATGCTCGCTGGCGTAGCGGTCCGATAGCGCCGCCACTTCCTCGCGGGTGTCGCAAACGATGACTTCGCCGTAGTCGCGCCAGGCGCTGGCGGCAGCCTCGCGCGCCGTCGGCGGCAGTTGGGCGATGAGCGCCGGCACCCGTTGCAGCACCTGATCGGCCAATGGCCTGGAGGTGCTGAACAGCCATGCCGGCGACTCCTGGCCATGCTCGGCCTGACCGACCAGGTCGCTGGCCACGATGGCCGGATCGGCGCTGTCGTCGGCAATCACCGCGATCTCCGAGGGGCCGGCAAACACGTCGATGCCCACCGTGCCGAACAAGGCCCGCTTGGCCCCGGCAACGAACTTGTTGCCGGGGCCGACGATGACATCCGCCGGCTTGCCGGTGAACAGACCGTAGGCCATGGACGCAATCGCCTGCACCCCGCCGAGGGTCATGACCACATCGGCACCGGCCCGGTCGAAGGCGTACAGCAGGCAGGGATGCATGGGCGCGCCGCGAAACGGCCCCGAGCAGGCGATGATCGTCTCGACGCCGGCCGCCTTGGCCGTCGCCACGCCCATGTAGGCCGAGGCAATGTGCGCATAACGCCCGGTGGGGGCGTAGCAGCCGGCCACATTGACCGGTATCACCCGCTGCCCTGCGGTCACGCCCGGATGCAGCGCCACCGAGAACTCATGCAGCGACTGGCGCTGCGCCAGCGCAAACTCGCGCACCTGCGCAATCGCAAAATCGATGTCGCGCCGCACCTGCGCCGGCACCTCGGCGCTGCGTCGCCCGATCTCGGCGCGCGTGACGACGATATCGCCGTCCCATTGGTCGAGCCGCCGGGCATAGGCGCGCACTGCCGCCTCGCCGTGGGCGCCAATCTCGGCCAGCATGGCGCTGACCACCTGCTGCGCGCTGGCGGTTTCCGTCTCTGGTGTCTTGTCGGCTTTTTTCAGGTAGCGCACGGTCATTTCAATCCCTTTGGCGGTCGATGGCAGGCTGAATGGAGTCGGGCGCCCGCGCGTTGCCGGCGGGCTGGCAAAACCGGGGGTCGCAGCCGTTCACCGGGTTCGGTTGGCAAATTCGCGCAGCCTGGGATCGGCGTCGACACGCTTCATATAGGCGTCGGTGATGTACGCGCTGCTCGGCGGCACCGTATGGATGGCGCCCGTGCCGCGCATGAATTCGGCAATTTGCCCAAACCAGGCATCCATGTCGGAAACGTTGGCGTTGCCGCGCTGGCGCTCCATGCGGGCCAACTGCTGCGCCAGATCGAAGGTCGGGCGGCTGGCGAACTCCTGGTGCAGCCAAGCATCGGGGATGTCGACACCGCCTTGCCGGTAAAACCTGCGCATCAGCGCCAGCGCGTCGCTGCGGTTGGCGTGCATCCACGACCAGGCGCGCAGATAGACCGCAAGGAATTTCGCCACCTCCTCGGGGTGGCGCTCGGCGTATTCGCTGCGGGCCACCAGGGCGCCCGGAACCATGGCGCCGCTGTCTTTGCCCGAACATAGTTCGGCCGCGCCGGCCTTTTCCTGCACCGCATAGGTGTTGGGCGCCCAGAGACCGGCCAGATTCGCTGCGCCCGAGGCCAGCGCCGAGATGATCTCGGCCTGCCCCATGTTCTTGATGCTCACGTCCTGCTTGGACAAGCCATATTTCTTCAAGCAGGACTGCACCGCGTAATCCCCGGTGGAATTGCTGGTCAGCAAGATGGTCCGGCCCTTCATCGCGGCCGGGTTGGCGCTCATCTGCGCTGCCGCCGCCTTGCTGACCATCAATGCGTTGGCCGCCGACTCGTCATTGGTCAGGCCAATGGTCTTGATGCCGAAGCGCATATGGCCCAGCACCGCCGGCACGGAGCCGGTGCCGCCCACATCCCATGACTTGGCCGCCGCTGCGGCCATTTGCGGCACACCGGCCGGAAAGATGCTGAACACCGGTTGCAGACCCAGCTCGGCCCACCAGTTTTTCTCTGTGGCCACGAAAAACGGCAAGGCCCAGTACAGCGCTGGCTGGTAACTGACCCTGATTTCGGTGAGCGGCGCCTGCGCGCCCGGGGTCGCGCTGCCGGCGCCGCAGACGCCGCAGATGCCGCCGCCGACGACGGCACCGAGCAAGGCGCGGCGCAGCCGGGTCCTGACCGGGGTCCTGGCCGGGGTTTTCATCGGGGTTTCCATCGGATTTTCCTCCAGCCATGACAATGAAAAAACCATCGCTCGCCGCCGGCACTCAGTGCGCGCCCCGGTCATGCGGCTCACGCAACTGTTTCCATATCCGGGCGCGAAGCTGCACGAAAGAGGGCTGCTCCATCACGTCCTCGATGCGCGTCAGCGCGTCCCAGCCCTCGGCCTCGCGAACGGGCTTGATGGCGATGATGTCCCGCACCGTGCCGGGGCGGCGTGTCATCACCACGACGCGGTCGGCCAGGTACACAGCCTCTTCCACCGCATGGGTGATGAAAAGCACGGTGCGGGGATGGCGGCGCGTCAGGCGCACCAACTCCTCTTGCATCACGACGCGGGTCTGCGCGTCGAGCGCGCCGAAGGGTTCATCCATCAGCAACACCTTCGGGTCGAGCACGTAGACCCGGGCAATCGCCACCCGCTGCTGCATGCCGCCCGAGAGTTGGTGGGGAAAGGCCTTTTCGTAGCCCTCCAGGCCCATCAGTGCAATGTGCTGCCGGATGCGCTTCGTTCTTTCGGCCGCCGCGATGCCCAGGCCATGCAGGCCGAACCCGATGTTGTCCCAGACGGTCTTCCAGGGAAAGAGCGCAAACTGCTGAAACACCACCGCCCGCTCCGGGCCGGGGCGGGTCACCACCTCGCTGTCGACCATCACACAGCCGCCCGTGGGCTGATCGAGACCGGCGGCCATGCGCATGCAAGTGGTTTTGCCACAGCCCGACGGCCCGACGATGGCGACGAACTCGCGCGCACCGACCTGCAGGTTGACCCCCCGCAGCGCAACCACATCCCGGTTGCCCTGGCGAAATGTCCGCTCCACATCATTGAATTGGATAGTGGCCATGGGGCTCCTTGGCTGAACGTCGTCAAAGGCCGCGCTTTACCGCCCGCGACGGGTCTGAATCGATTGCTGCAGGCCGCGCAGCAGCACATCGATGACCAGGCCGACCAGGCCGATGGCCAGCATCGCGCTCATCACCGTGGCGGTCGCAAGACCGGCCTGCCCCTTGACCATCAAATAGCCCACGCCGCTGGAGGCCACGATCAACTCGGCGCCGACGAGCGACTGCCAGGCCAGGCCGGCCGAGATGCGCAGGCCCGCCACGATGGCCGGCACCGCCGCTGGCAGCATGACCTGCGTGATGCCGCGCCATGGCCCTGCGCCCAACATGCGGGCGGCCTCGATGTACTTGCGGTCGACGAACCTGGCGCCACGATAGGTATTGATCAAAACCGGCGGCAGCGCGCCCATGAAAATGATCAGCACCGGCCCGCCGATGCCGGTGCCAAACCAGAGCGCGGCAAATGGCACCCAGGCAATCGGCGCAACGAACCGCACGGCCTCGAACACCGGGCCGATGATCTCGTCCACCCAGCGAAACCAGGCCATCAGCAGACCCAGCGCAATGCCGGTCAGCAGCGCCAAAACGAAGCCCATGGCAAAACGCTGCAAGCTCGACAGCAGGTGGACTGGCAGCGTATGGCCGGCAAAAGGCTCGCGGGTCAGTTCGACCAAGCGCCCGATGATGTCCCAGGGCGCAGGAAAAAAAGCGCGTGGCACCCATCCCGTCAGGGCCATTGCAGACCACAGGCAGACGAAGCCGCTGGCGCCCGCCACGCTCAAGGCCCCCAGGCGCCCCGCAGGCAAACCGGGTTGCAGCATCACGGCTGCCTCCAGGGCATGGCCCGCGTCTCGAACCAGGCCAAGGCCCGCGTCATCAGCCAGCCGCACAAGGCCACGCTGATCATCCCGACCAGAATCATGGGCGGATGGATATCTTGCGCCCCCTGGTTCAGGATTTGCCCCAGGCCCGCAACGGCGCCGACCAACTCGGCCGCCACCAGCGTGGTCCATGACGCTTGCAGCGACAAGCGCAAGCCGGTGAAGATGCTCGGCAGCGCCCCGGGAATCAGCACTTCGCGCCAGTAGCGCCAACCCGTGATGCGCAGCATGGCGCTGGCTTCGAGCAGCGGGCGGTCGATTTGGCGCACGCCGCTGAAGCTGTTGATCACCGAAGGCACGAAGGCGGCCACGAAGATCACCATGACCTTCGCCGCATCGCCCAGACCCAGCCACACGATGGCCAGCGGAATCCAGGCCAGCGGCGGTATCGGGCGCAGCAACAGGAACACGGGGTTGACCAATGCCTCCACCGTGCGGCTGGCACCCATCGCCAGCCCCAGCAGCACGCCCGGCGTAGCGGCGACGACAAAGCCCAGGCCCACCAGCCGCACGCTGCGCAGCGCATGCTCATGCCAGAGCGCGTTGCCGTAGCCATCGAAAAGGATTTGCTGGCCGGCCGCCAGGGTTTGGGCCGGCCCCGGAAAGCGCATGCCGGACACCAGACCAAAAGCATCGGTCAGACCCCACCACAGCAGCAGCAGCGCGCCCAGCGTCACCAGCACGCGCAGCAGCCCCCGGCCCAGCGCAAGACAAGCCGCGCCGATGCGGGAACTGCGCTCCAGGCCACGGGCGGCAAGCGGATGAAAGGTTTTCGCAAGGGTCACCCAAGGCTCCGGCGTTGGTTTGGGATGGGTTTGTAAGCGCTTTCATTGTTGGCTTTCCAACCCACCCCTGTCAATCGGCGATGGACAGCAATCGCTCATTGATAACCCGGTGTGGAAAACCCCGACACCGGGGCTGAAAGCGCGTACATTCGATGCCCATGACCTCACCCGGGAACAAGCACCCCACCATCGATGACGTGGCCCGCAAGGCGGCTGTTTCGACGGCCACGGTGTCGCGCGTGCTGAATCGGCCGCAGGCGGTCAGCGCGTCCTTGCGCAGCAAAGTGGCTGCGGCGGTGACGCGGCTGGGCTATGTGCCGCATGCCGGCGCGCGGGCATTGATGCTGCGGCGCTCCGGCACCGTCGGCGCGGTGTTTCCGACCGTGGACAACGCCATCTTTGCCACGGCCATCGATGCGCTCGGGCGGCGCCTGGCGCAGTCGGACATTCAGTTATTGATCGCCACCAGTGGCTACGATGTGTTGGGCGAAATGCGGCAGGCCATCAACCTGGTCACCCGGGGCGCCGATGCACTGGTGCTGTGCGGTCTTTGCCAGCATCCCGACTTGCTGCACTTCATCGCTCGGCGCAGCCTGCCCTGCGTGCATGTGATGGTGCATGAGCCGAGCGGCAAGCATGTCAATGTCGGCTTCGACAATGCCGCCGCCATGGCCCAGGCCACCCGCTACCTGATCGACTTGGGGCATCGCCGCATCGCCATGCTGGCCGGCATCACGCAGCACAACGACCGCGCCATGCAGCGCGTCGAAGGTGTGCGCCGGGCATTGCAGGCGGCGGGGCTGGATTTTCCGGAGCAACGGCTGGTGCAGCGGCCCTACGCCCTGGCCGATGCGCGCGCAGGTCTGCGCCAACTGATGGCGCAAGACCCGGCCCCCACGGCAGTGGTGTGCGGCAACGACGTGCTGGCGTTTGGCGCGCTGCTGGAGGCCAACAGCCTTGGCCTGAAAGTGCCCGCCGAGCTGTCGATCGTCGGTTTCGACGACCTCGAAATGGCGCGCCATTTGCAACCGGCCCTGACCACCGTGCGCATCCCCACGCAGACCATGTGGAGCAGCGCCGCCGACCGCATCGTGGCCGCCATGGGCGGGCAGGCGTTTCCCCGCAGCACGGAAATCGACGTGGCACTCGTGGTGCGCCAATCCACCGCGCCGGTGCGATCGGAAAAGCGCGGGCCATGAGCGCTGCCCGGCCGCCCGAAGGCGCTCATACCGCAGCCGAAGGCGAAGGTGCCCCAGTGATCGCCGCCCGGCCGCCCGAAGGCGCTCATACCGCAGCCGGAGGCGAAGGTACTCCGGTGAACGCGCCGCCGGCCCCGGCGTTGCGCGCCAGCATCCCGCGCACGCGCGCCGACTTCCACGCCGCGCAGGGCGTGCTGCTGGTGGTGCGCCACGCGCCGCCTGCGCCTGCGCCGGTCGCCGGCCAGCCCGCGCAGGTGGCGGGCAACCCGGCCGAGGGCGTGGAGATACTGCTAGTGTCGCGTCACCGATCATCTGTCGGTCTGCGCTGGCCATCGAAGCGCATCGCGGCGTTGCATCGCTTGCCAATACAGCTCGGTATGGGCTGCGCGATGCGCCTTGCGCTGCGCTCCGATGGCTGCGCGCAGCCTACGACATCTGATCCGTGACGCGACACTAGCGCGCAGCCACCGGGCCCGTGCCGGGGCGCTGGCGACGGGCGCCTTGGCGCTGGGCGCGGCCCTGTTGGGCTGGCGCCCGGCCATTGCCCCGGTGGCGCAGATGGCAGGGGCCTCGGTCTACAGCGCCGCCACCATCGAACGCGGCCGGCTGCTGGCCGCTGCCGGCAACTGCGCGGGCTGCCACACCGCTGCCGGCGGCAGGCCGAATGCGGGCGGACGCGGCCTGGCCACGCCCTTTGGCACCGTCTACAGCACCAACCTCACGCCGGATGCCGAAACCGGCATCGGCCAATGGTCCTTCAGCGCCTTTCAGCGCGCGCTGCGCGAGGGCATCGCGCGCGACGGCCGGCACCTGTACCCGGCGTTCCCGTATACCGCGTTCGCGAAGATCGGCGACGCCGACCTGACCGCGCTCTACGCCTGGCTGATGGCCCAGCCGCCGCAGCGCTCGGAGGTTCCGGCGACGCAGTTGGCCTTCCCGTTCAACCTGCGCCCGCTGCTGGCCGGCTGGAACGCACTGTTCCACGACCCCCGCCCCTGGCAGCCCGACCCCGGCCGCTCGCCCGAATGGAACCGGGGCGCCTACCTGGCACAGGGCCTGGGCCATTGCGGCGCCTGCCACACGCCGCGCAACGCGCGCGGAGCGGAGCAGGGCGGCGCGGCCTGGCTCTCGGGCGCCATGGTCGACGGCTGGGAGGCGCCCGCGCTCACGGGCCTGTCCAAGGCGCCCGTGCCATGGGACGCCGCAGCGCTCTACAGCTACCTGCGCCACGGCCACAGCCCGGAGCACGGCAGTGCCGCCGGCCCGATGGCGCTAGTGTCGTGTCACTGATCAGATGTCGTAGGCTGCGCGCAGCCATCGGAGCGCAGCGCAAGGCGCATAGCGCGGCCCATACCGAGCGTATTGGCAAGCGATGCAACGCCGCGATGCGCTTCGATGGCCAGCGCAGACCGACAGATGATCGGTGACACGACACCAGTGGTGCGCGCACTGGCGCCATTGCCTGACGCCGACATCCATGCGCTGGCCCGGTACCTGGCCTCGTTCAGCGCCAGTGCGCCAGCGGCCCAGACCCAAGCCCGGGCGCGCGCTGTCGTGGACAACGCCGCCGCACAGGCCCCGCTGCCCGGTCCGGCCCAGCGGCTGTTCGACGGTGCCTGCTCCGCCTGCCACCATGACGGCGACGGCCCCACATTGCTCGGCCTGAATGTGCCGCTGGCGCTCAACAGCAAGCTGCACAGCGACCGGCCCGACAACCTGTTGCAGGTCATCGTGCATGGCATCCGCGAGCCTGCGGCGCATGACATCGGCTTCATGCCCGCCTTCGGCGCGGCGCTCAGCGATGCGCAGATCATCGAACTGGCAAGCCATATGCGCGCGCGCCATGCCCCCGGGCGGGCCGCATGGCGCGACCTGCCGCAGGCGCTGGCGCGTGTGCGGGCCGGCCCTGCGCATCCGTGAGCATCCTGTACATCATCCTGTGTCAGCCCCCCGTTCTTTGGCGTAGACATTGGCGGCCCGGCCCGGCCCGGCACCGGCACCGGCACCGGCACCGGCACCGGCACCGGCACCGGCATGGCGCGACCTCATGCTTTTCGAATGGTCGAGAAAACCCCCGGGATCGATGGGCACCGGGGTCTCGTGGGTTGTCGATGTCGTCCATTCATACGGTGATCTGTAATGGAATACCCGATGCGGCCTGGCCCGCTGCTTGCAGTAGATTGAATCGGAAGCGCTAGTGTCGCGTCACGGATCAGATGTCGTAGGCTGCGCGCAGCCATCGGAGCGCAGCGCAAGGCGCATCGCGCAGCCAATACCGAGCGTATTGGCAAGCGATGCAACGCCGCGATGCGCTTCGATGGCCAGCGCAGACCGACAGATGATCCGTGACGCGACACTAGGCCCGCCCGTTCGATGCACCACCCTGATGCACGCGATCGCGCCATGCGGATCGAACCGGCCGGCACGGCCATCGGTCTGATCGGCACCTTCGCGCGGTGCGCAGACAGCCATCTCCAAAGACCCGTGCATGTCCTTCCTGCAACTGACCGACTTGAGCAAGTTCTACGGCAATGCCTGCGCCGTGTCGGCGATGAACCTGGCGGTGGAAAAAGGCGAGTTCGTCTCCCTGCTCGGGCCATCGGGCTGCGGCAAGACCACCACGCTGCAAATGGTGGCCGGCTTCGTGACCGTCAGCAGCGGGCGCATCGCACTCGATGGCCGCGACATCACCCATGCCAAGGCCAACACGCGTGGCCTGGGCATCGTGTTTCAGAGCTACGCGCTGTTTGCCCACATGACGGTGGCCGACAATGTGGGCTTCGGCCTGGAGATGCGCAAGCTGCCCAAGGCCGAGCGGCGCGAACGCACGGCCTTGGCGCTGGCGTTGGTGCATCTGGAGCAGCAGGCCGGTCGTTACCCGCGCGAGCTATCGGGCGGCCAGCGCCAGCGTGTGGCGCTGGCGCGCGCGCTGGTGATCGAGCCTGCGGTTTTGCTGCTGGACGAGCCCCTGTCCAACCTCGATGCCAAGCTGCGCGAGGAGATGCAGTTCGAGTTGCGCCAGATCCAGCGCAAGGTGGGCACGACCACGGTGATGGTCACGCATGACCAGAGCGAGGCCATGTCGATCAGCGACCGTGTGGTGGTGATGCAGGCCGGCCGCGCCACGCAGATCGACCACCCGCAGCGCGTGTACGAGCACCCGCGCACGCGCTTCATCGCCACCTTCGTGGGCAAGGCCAACCTGCTGCCCGGCACGGTCGGCGCCAGCGCTGCGCGCACGCAGGTGACGGTGGGCCCGCTCACCGTGGAGGTGGCCGTGCAAGGCCCGCGCTTCGACCCGGGCGCGGCGGTGCTGCTGAGCGTGCGGCCCGAGAAGCTGCAAATCGTGCCTGTCGCGCAAGGCCGGCTCGATGGCGCGGTGTGCGAACGTTTCTTCCTGGGCAGCCAGTGGCTCTACCGCGTGGGCAGCGCGGTGGGCGAGTTGATGGTGCTGGCGCCCAACGATGGCCGCAACGCCTTGCACGAGGGCGATCGCACCGGCCTGGACTGGCCCGACCACTGTATGCGCCTGCTGCCCGCCGATGATGCGGATCTGGCCGATGGGGCGACCGAGGCGGCGCCATGAACCTGCTGCACCCGAGGGCCGTTCCCTGGTGGCTGTCCGGCCCGGCCCTGGTGCTGTTTGCCGCGCTGCTGCTGGTGCCGCTGGCGCTGACGGCGGTGCTGTCGTTGAACATGTTCGACCCGGCCACCGGGGTGAAGGCCGGCACGTTCACGCTGGAGCATTACGCCCAGGTGTTTACCGACGGGTACTACCACGCCATCTTCTGGCGCACCTTCTGGATGGCCGCTCTGGTCACGCTGATCTGCGTGCTCATCGGCGCGCCCGAGGCCTGGATTCTGAGCCGCATGGGCAAGCCCTGGCGCACCATCTTGCTGCTGGTGGTGCTGGCTCCGCTGCTGGTGTCGGTGGTGGTGCGGGCTTTTGGCTGGAGCCTGCTGCTGGGGCCCGAGGGGCTGGTCAACGGCGCGCTGCAGCGCATCGGTATCGGCCCCGTGAAGATGCTCTACACCGAGATCGCGGTCGTGGTGGCCTTGGTGCATGTGATGCTGCCGTTCATGGTGATTCCGGTGTGGACCTCGCTGCAAAAGCTCGACCCCGGGGTGGAGAACGCTGCGCTGTCGCTACAGGCCACGCCGCTGACCACGCTGCGCCGCATCGTGCTGCCGCAGGTGCTGCCCGGCATTTTGTCGGGCAGTCTGATCGTGTTTGGTCTGGCGGCCAGCTCGTTTGCCATTCCCGGTCTGCTCGGCGGGCGGCGCCTGAAGATGGTGGCCACCGTGGTGTACGACGAATACCTGCACGCGCTGAACTGGCCGCTGGGCGCCGCGATTGCGCTGACCTTGCTGCTGGCCAATCTGGTCGTGATGCTCAGCTACCACCGGCTGCTGGAAGGCCATTACAAAAAGGCACTGGGCTGAGCGCATGCCAAAAAACGGCCCCATCGCCCTGGCGTTCAACGCCCTGGTCATCGCCTTCATGCTGGCGCCGCTGCTGGGGGTGTGCCTGGTGGCGTTCACGCCGCACGACACGCTCACCCTGCCGACCACCGGGTTCTCGTTGCGCTGGTTCCGGGCGGTGTTCGAGCACCCGGACTTCGTGCAGTCGTTCTGGAACAGCCTGTGGCTGGCCCTGGCCTCGGCCACATTGGCCACGGTGCTGGCCGTGCCTGCGGGCATTGCGATGACCCGCTACATGTTCCCGGGGCGCGGCTGGCTCAACGGTCTGTTCCTGTCGCCGCTGATCATCCCGCACCTGGTGCTGGGCGTAGCCCTGCTGCGCCTGTTTGCGCTCATCGATGGCACGGGCCACTTTGGCTGGCTGGTGCTGGCACATGCGCTCATCATCACGCCCTACACGCTGCGTCTGGTGGCGGCGGCATTGGTGGGCTTCGACCGCAGTGCCGAACATGCGGCGCTGTCGCTGGGCGCAAGCCAGGCCACGGTGTTCAGGCGCATCACGCTGCCGATGATCGCGCCGGGCGTGACCGGCGGCTGGATGCTGGCGTTCATCAACAGCTTCGATGAGGTGACGCTGTCGATCTTCGTCACCTCGCCCAGCACGGTGACGCTGCCGGTGCGCATGTACATGTACGCCACCGAGTCGATCGACCCGCTGATGGCCGCCGTGTCGGCCCTGATGGTGGCGCTGACGGCCTGTGCGATGGTGCTGCTCGACCGGGTGTACGGGCTCGACCGGGTGCTGGTCGGGCGGCAATGAATGCGCACCGTGACCATGCCCCCATCCCGCCCCTTGCTGCAGCGCGTGGCAGAGCACGAGCGCCCGCCCGTGCCCTTCACGCTGGACGGCCAGCCCGCTCTGGCCTTGGCCGGCGACACGGTGCTGACCGCCATCCTGACGCACTGCGCCCAATTGCGGCGCAATGAATTCAGTGGCCAGCCGCGCGCCGGCTTTTGCCTGATCGGCGCCTGCCAGGACTGCTGGGTGCAGACCGACGGCGGTCGGCGGTTGCGCGCCTGCACGAGCTTTATCGCGCCGGGCATGGCCCTGCGCACCGGTGCCACGGACGCAGTCGCCACATGACCTCGACAACGCCGCTGCAAGCCGTCATCGTGGGCGCCGGCCCCGCCGGCATCCGTGCGGCGCAGACGCTGGCAGCGCATGGCCTGCGGCCGGTGCTGATCGACGAGGCCGCGCGCGGCGGCGGGCAGGTGTACCGGCGCCCGCCGGCCCATTTCCAGCGCCCGCCCCGGGCGCTGTATGGCAGCCAGGCTGCGCGCGCCACGGCCCTGCACCGCACGCTCGACGGACTGCAAGCGCAGATCGACTACCAAAGCGACAGCCTGGTGTGGAACGCCGAAGGCGGCCAACTCGATCTGCTGCATGGCCCCACGCAAACCACGCGCACACTGCGTTACGGCCCGTTGATCGTGGCCAGCGGCGCCACCGACCGGGTGCTGCCCGTTCCCGGCTGGACGCTGCCCGGCGTGTACACGCTGGGCGCAGCGCAGGTGGCGCTGAAATTCCAGGGCTGCGCCATAGGCCGCAACGTGGTGCTGATGGGCACCGGGCCGCTGCTGTACCTGGTGGCCTGCCAATACGCGCGATGCGCCGGCACCCGGGTGGCTGCGGTGCTCGACACCGCCCGCCGGGCCGACCAACTTGCCGCCGTGCCCGCGCTGCTCGCAGAACCCGCCATCCTGGCCAGGGGCTTGCACTGTGTGGCTTGGCTGCGCGCGCATGGCGTGCCCATCCACAGGGGCATCCGCCCGGTGCGGGTGCAAGGCGATGCCCGGGTCAGTGCCGTGGTCTGGAGCGATGGCGCGCAGCAGCACCGCCTGGCCTGCGATGCCATCGGCCTGGGCCATGGGCTGCGCTCGGAAACCCAACTGGCCGACCTGCTGGACTGCCGCTTTGTCTGGTCACCGGCCGAGCACGCCCATTTGCCCGCGCACGATGCGGCCGGCCGCAGCAGCGTGCCCGGTGTCTACCTGGCCGGCGATGGCGCAGGCATCATGGGTGCGGACGCGGCGGAGTGCGCGGGCGAACGCGCAGCGCTGGCGCTGCTGGCCGACCATGGCCGGGCGGTGGACGGCGCGCGCGCCCGGCAGTTGGAGCGGCGCCTGGGCCAACTGCGCCGCGTCGGGCAGGCGCTCGCGCGTGCCTTTCCCCTGCCTGCCGACTGGGCTGCCCAGGCCCCCGACGCACTGCTGCTGTGCCGCTGCGAGAACATCACGGCGGGCCAATTGCGCGCCTGCGCACGCGAGACCGGGGCCGATGAAATGAACCGCCTCAAGGCCCTGACCCGCATCGGCATGGGCCGCTGCCAGGGACGCATCTGCGCTCTGGCGGGCGCCGAGATTCTGGCCCAGGCCACAGGCCGGCCGGTCGAGCAGGTGGGCCGCCTGCGCGGGCAGGCGCCGATCAAGCCGATTCCGCTCCATCTGCAGACGCAACAGGTCGCCGACGGCACTGATGCCGCAGCGCCGCCACGCGATGAGTAGCAGCAGCCGCATCATCGCCACCGATGTGGCCATCGTGGGCGGCGGCATCGTCGGCGCGTCGGCCGCGCTGGCGCTGCGCCGCAAGGGCGTGGACGTGTTGCTGCTGGAGCACGACCTGTGCGGCGCGCGCGCCAGCGGTGTGAACTATGGCGGCGTGCGGCGCCAGGGGCGCCCGCTGAGCCAACTGCCACTGGCGCAGCGCGCCCACCAGATCTGGGCCGATCTGCCGGCACTGATCGGCACCGATGGCGAATACCTGCGCAGCGGCCATTTCAAGATCGCGCGCAGCCAGGCCGATCTGCAAGCGCTGGAGAGCTACCAGGCCCTGAGCCGCGACTTCGACCTGGGGCTCGAACTGCTCTCGGGCGCCAGCCTGCGCCAGCGCTGCCCCTGGCTGGGCAGCCATGCGCTGGGCGGCTCGCTCTGCCCGCAGGACGGACAGGCCAACCCGCGCCTGGTGTCGCCCGCGCTGGCGCGGGCCGCGCAGCGGGCCGGGGCGCGAATCCACGAACGCACGCCGCTCGACGAAGTGCTGCACGACGGCCGGCAGTTCCTGCTGCGCTCAGGCCGGCATTTGCAGGTGCGCGCTCCGGTGCTGCTCAACTGCGCCGGCGCCTGGGCCGGCGCACTGGCCGCCCAATTTGGCGAAGCCGTGCCGTTGCGCTCGGGCCACCCGGCGATGGCAGTGACCGAGCCCCTGCCCATGTTCCTGCCGTGGA
The DNA here is from genome assembly GCF_000015565.1 of Verminephrobacter eiseniae EF01-2. Classification (NCBI taxonomy): domain Bacteria; kingdom Pseudomonadati; phylum Pseudomonadota; class Betaproteobacteria; order Burkholderiales; family Comamonadaceae; genus Verminephrobacter; species Verminephrobacter eiseniae. The sequence goes on along the minus strand of NC_008786.1, from coordinate 835,633 downwards.
GCCTGGGCGTGGAGGGCGGCAGCATCTACTGCCGCCAGGCGGCACGCGGCAACCTGGTGCTCGGCGGCGGCTCGGGCCTGGCGCTCGACGCCGAGCGCGCGCGCTCGCAGCGCAGCGCCATCGCCGCGCTGGCCGTGCAGGCGATCGAACTGCTGCCGGCCCTGCGCAACGCGCATTTCATCCGCACCTGGAGCGGCACCGAGGGCTATCTGCCCGACCACCAGCCGGTGCTGTGCCAAAGCCGCCGCCGGCCCGGCCTGATCCATGGCTTTGGCTTTTCGGGCGCGGGCTTTCAGTTGGGCCCGGCCGTGGGCGAAGTGCTGGCCGAACTGGCCTGTGACGGCCGCAGCAGCACGCCCATCGAGGCATTTGCGATAGAACGGTTCGCTGCCCACATCCCCACCTGAAAGGAAACCACCATGCGCCTTAGCGTCCGCCCCACAGGTCCCGTCACAGGCCCCGTCACAGGCCCCGTTACAAGCCCCGTCACAGGCCCCGTCACAGGCCCCGTGCGCGGCAAACTCCTGGCAGCCGCCGTGGCAAGCATGCTCGCCGGCAGCGCCGTCGGGCAAACCAAAACCCTCTACATCGGCATGAACGGCGGCTTGATGGAGCGGACTTACACGCAGCACGCATTCCCGGCCTTTGAAAAGCAGTATGGGGTCCGGGTCGTGGTGGTGCCCGGCACCTCCTCCGACATCTTGGCCAAGGCCCGGGCCCACAAAGAGCGGCCGCAGATGCACCTGATGTTCCTGGACGACGGCATCATGGTGCGCGCCATCGGCATGGGCCTGTGCGAAAGGCAGCGCCCCAACCCGCACCTGAACGATATCCACCCGGCGGCCCGCTTCAGGGACGACCTGGCCAGCGGTGTGTCCCTGACCATGACGGGCCTGGCCTACAACACCAAGATGTTTGCTGACAAGGGCTGGGCCGCGCCCGCTTCGTGGATGGACCTTGCCGACCCCAAATACAAGGGCCGGGTGGTGTTCCAATCGCTGCCCTCGTCTACCTTCGGGCTGCATGGCTTCATGATGTTCAACCGCATACAGGGCGGCAACGACAAGAACGTGGAGCCCGGCTTCAAAGCCTGGGGCCACACCATAGGCCCGAATGTGTTGGAGTACATCGCCAACTCGGCCAAGATCTCCGAGATGGTGCAGACCGGCGAGGCCGCGCTGTTCCCGCTGACCCCCACCGCCGTCGTGGCGCTCAAGCTCAAGGGCATTCCGGTGGAGTACGCACAGCCCAAGGAGGGCGCGGTGATGCTGCTCACCGCACAATGCGTGATCGCCAAAAACAGCGAGCCCGAACTGGCGCAGAAGTTGGCCGAGTTTCTGCTCGGCCCGCAGGCCCAGGCCAATGCGCTACAGTTTGGCGCGCAGATTCCGACCAACCCCAAGGTCGCAGCCAGCGGCGAAAGCGCGGCGCTGGTGGCCCGGTTCAACCAATGGATGGGCAATGCCGTCACGGTGGACTGGGACAGCATCAACGCCAGCCGCCCGGCCTGGAATGTGCGCTGGAACAAGACCATCGAGCGTTGAGGGGCGCTCGGCAAGGCCCACCACTGGAGGCATGGGGAAAGCCATTCCGACAGCGCTCCCCATGGGTGATCGCCTGGTGAGCACCAGGGAGGCGCTGAAACCGATGGCCAGGGAGTCACCATGGGCACCGCCGACACCGGTGCCCCCGCCCGCATCGACACCCATACCAGGGAACATGCCGCCGAGGCACTCGAAGCAATGGGGCTGTCCACTTCGGATGCCGCCCGTTTGCCGATGCGGCGTCAGCTACCTTCCGGGCGTCTGGTGGGTCAGGGCCGCATTCAGGGTCGCATCGAGGACCTGATCCACCGGGGCGGCGACAAGGTGGCCGCAGCGGGCCGCAGTCTGGAGACGACGGGCCGATGGATCGGCGCCCGGCCGTTCTTTTTTGCTTTCCCCTTTTACTTTCCCTGCCTTGCCGCGACCGGCGTATCGACCGGCGGTTTCCAGTCCTTGCCGGGAATCGAGGCGATCAATCGGCGCGTGTAGTCATGCTGCGGGGCGGCGAAGAGTTGCGCCGGCGGGCCGGTCTCGACCACGCTGCCACGGTGCATCACGATCAGTTGCTGGCAGATTTGGGCCGCCACCCGCAGGTCGTGCGTGATGAAGATCAGCGCCAGATTGAACTGCCGTTGCAGGCGGGCCAGCAGCTCCAGCACCTGGGCCTGCACCGAGACATCGAGCGCGGAGACCGACTCGTCGGCGACGACCAGTTGGGGCTGCATGGCCAGCGCGCGGGCAATGCCGATGCGCTGGCGTTGGCCGCCCGAGAACTGCTGCGGATAGCGCGCAAAGGCCGAGGCTTCCAGACCGACGAGTTCCAGCAGTTCGCGGGCGCGCCGCTGCGCCTCGGCCATCGGCACGCCGTTGGCCACCGGCCCGTCGCAGATGATGCGTCCGACGGTGTGCCGCGGGTTCAGCGATGCGAAGGGGTCCTGGAAAATCATCTGCACATGCCTGCGCAGCGGTCGGAACTGGCGTTCGCCGAGTGTGGCCAGGTCGCAGCCGTTGAAATGGAGCTCGCCGCCATCGATGTCGGTCAAGCGCAGCAGGCATTTGGCGATGGTGGACTTGCCCGAGCCTGATTCGCCGACGATGCCCAGCGTTTCTCCGCGCCGCACGCTGAAGCTCACATCATCGACCGCGACGACGACGCGCTTTGGCCGCCACCAGCCGCCGCCGGTGACATAGGTCTTGCGCAGATGGCGCACCTCCAGCACGGTCTCGGCGGCGCTGGCCGATGGCGGCAGCGCGCGGCCATGCGGGACGGCAGCGATGAGTTTGCGGGTGTAGGGGTGCCGGGGCGCATCGAGCAGTTGCCTGGCGGGGCCTAGCTCGACCAGCCGGCCCTGCTCCATCACGGCCACCCGGTGGGCGATCTCGGCCACCACGCCAAAGTCGTGGGTGACGAACATCACGCCCATGCCTTTGTCCCGCTGTATGCGGCGGATCAGCGCCAGAATCTGCGCCTGCGTGGTCACGTCCAGCGCGGTGGTGGGCTCGTCGGCAATCAGCAGGCTCGGCTCCAGCGCCAACGCCATTGCAATCACGACGCGCTGGCGCTGGCCGCCCGACAGCCGGAAGGGGTAGCTGTGGCGCAGCGCCGCCGGGTCGGGCAGGCCGACGAATTCGAGCAGTTCCAACACCCGGCGCTCCCAAGCCCGGGCATTGTCGTTGCGTCCGCTGCGGTGCACGCGCAGCACCTCGGCGATTTGCTCGCCGACGGTCATCAACGGGTTCAGGGCCGACAGCGGCTCCTGGAAAACCATGGCCATGTCCTTGCCGCGCAGCGGCAGCAATGCGGCTTCGTCCAGTTGCAACAGGTCGCGCCCCTGGAACAGGATGCGACCGCCTTGCGCCGCGATGCCGGGCGGAAGCAGGCCCATGATGGCGTTGGCGCTCATCGACTTGCCCGAACCCGATTCGCCGACGATGCACAGGATTTCCCCGCGTTGCAGTTGCAGCGTGATGTCCTCGACCGCATAGGGGCGGTCGGCGCCCGGGGGCAGGGGGATGCTCAACTGCTCGATCGACAGCAGCGGCGGCGGGGTGGGGGTGGGGGCGTCGTGTGGCATCGGGTTGTCCTATGCGCCGCGCTGGCGCAGTGGCGGGTTCGGTGTGGCGTTCAGACCTGCGCCGGCCAGAAGGCATTTCAGGATCACGGCATCGAGCACGCGCACGGCCACCAGGGCCTGGGCGGGTCGGGAAACGAAGAAGGCGAGCAAGCTCATCGGCGACTCCATGCACATGGCACCAGGCGCGGTCGGCGCCACTGCGCCGGCCGGGCCGGTGCGGCTACGCCGCCCGGCCATTGGGAACCGGCGCGGCATGGCCGCACCGGGGCGCTCATTTTTTGTCGATATAAACCTTGTCGAAAGACTCGTTCAGGCCAATGGCGGTGGTCACCAGGTTCTTCACGTTGGCGCGGGAGAGCGTGGGGAACTCCAACTCCAGCAGGTAGACGTTGGCGACCTCCTGCGTCAGCAGCTTTTGCAGCTCGCTGTAGGCCCGCTGGCGCTCGGCCGCGTCGAGCGTGGAGCCGCCGCGTTGCCAGAGCGCATCGGCCTTCGGGTTGCTGTAACCCTGCACGTTGGCATAGGGCGAACCCTTGACGATGTTGCTGCTGCGGTACAGGCGCTCCACGCCCAGCGCCGGGTCGCCGAACTGGAAGGTGTAATTGGCGCTGATGTCGAAGTCCCAGTTGCCCGCGCGGCCCGCCCAGCCGCCGGCATCGGTGGACTCGATGCTGACCTTCAGCCCCAGGCCCTCCAGCATCTGCCGGACATATTCATCGAGCCGCTCCCAGTTGGCCCCGTAGGGCAGGGCCAGTATCTTCACCGGGTAGCGGCCCACCTCCACGCCCGACTCCTCGATCAGTGCGCGCGCCTTCTTCAGGTTGAACTCGAACACCGGCGTGTCGCGCTCGTAGAACCGGGTGGCGGACGCGAACGGCCCGGTGGCCGGTTTGCCCTGGCCGAAAAAGATGTTGTCGGCGATGAGTTGGCGGTTCAGCGCATGCATCACCGCCTGGCGCACCTTCAGGTTGTCAAACGGCGGCTTGCGCTGGTTGAGCATGATGTAGGCCAGCGGCGAGAACAGTTCCCAGCCCCGGGTCGTGTAGTCCACGCCGGGGATGGCGCGCAGCCGCTTGACATCCACGTTGTCCACGTCGCCGCCGCGCAGCACCTGCACATCGCCGCGCTCGAAGGCCACGGCGCGCGAGGCCGAATCGGGGATCACGTTGAAGACCAACTCGTCGAGGTAGGGCAGGCCCTTCTTCCAATAGTCGGGGTTGCGCACCAGCTTGATGTAGGCGCCCTTTTTCCACTCCTTGAACATGAACGGGCCGGTGCCCACCGGCTGCTGGTTGGCCGGGTTCTTGTGGTAGTCCCGGCCTTCGTAGAGGTGCCGGGGCATCATCGGCATGGTGCCGGTCTCGAACATCATGATGAACGGCGGAAACGGCTCCTTGAGCTTGATCTCCAACTGGTGGTCGCCCACGGCGCGCACCGAGGCCATGTATTTGTTGAGCACGGCGCGGGTGCGCACATGCACCTCGGGCAGCATCGTGCCGATGGAAAACGCCGCATCGGCGGCAGTGAACGGCTTGCCGTCATGCCACTTGACGCCGCTTGCCAACTGGAACGTATAGGTCAGGCCATCCGGTGAGATCGTCCAGCTTTGGGCCAACTCGGGCTGCGGCATGAGATCCGGGCCATACCTGAGCAACCCTTGGTAGATTTTGCCGGCCACATACTGTGCCGGCGCCGGCGCGTTGAATGCGCTGACCAGAAGCGGCGGCTCGGGCTGGACGATGAGCGACAAGGTGCCGCCCCGCACTGGAGTCGGGGTCTGTGCCTGTGCCGGCTCGGGCAGCGCCGTCCCGGTGGCCATGAAAGCCGCCAGGGCGCAGCAGAAACCCCTGCGCAGCGCGCGTCGTGCTACGGATTGCATGATGAAAACCTCCTTGGATGTTCGGTGGGGCCGTCACGGCCGTTGCGCTCGCCCGGGCGGAAAAAAGACGGCTGTGCAACGCCACGATGGCGGCGACCGAGCGGCACGGCCAGAGGTCGCGCCAGACCGAACGGTCCGAAGACTTGGCAAGCGGCCAACCCGGCGTGGCCGGCACGGTGTCCGGATCGCCGGGCGCCCTGCTGGCCAGCAAGCGGTTCAGGATCATGGCTGTGGGCACGAGCATGGGCCTTGGCGCGTCGGGAAACAAAAAAGGACAGGAAGCTCATCGGCGACTCCATGCACATGGCCCCAGGTGCGGTCGGCGCCACTGCGCCGGCCGGCCATTGGGAACCGGCGCGGCATGGCCGCACCGGGGCGCTCATTTTTTGTCGATATAAACCTTGTCGAAAGACTCGTTCAGGCCGATGGCGGTGGTCACCAGGTTCTTCACGTTGGCGCGGGAGAGCGTGGGGAATTCCAACTCCAGCAGGTAGACGTTGGCGACCTCCTGCGTCAGCAGCTTTTGCAGCTCGCTGTAGGCCCGCTGGCGTTCGGCTGCGTCGAGCGTGGCGCCGCCTTGCTGCCAGAGCGCATCGGCCTTGGGGCTGTCGTAGCCCTGCACGTTGGCAAAAGGCGAGCCTTTGACAATGTTGTTGCTGCGGTACAGGCGCTCCACGCCCAGCGCCGGATCGCCGTACTGGTAGGTGAAGTTGGTGGTGATGTCGAAGTCCCAGTTGCCCGCGCGGGCCGCCCAGCCGCCGGCATCGGTGGACTCGATGCTGACCTTCAGTCCCAGGCCCTCCAGCATCTGCCGGACATATTCATCGAGCCGCTCCCAGTTGGCCCCATAGGGCAGGGCCAGTATCTTCACCGGGTAGCGGCCCACCTCTACGCCCGACTCTTTGATCAGTGCACGCGCCTTCTTCAGGTTGAACTCGAACACCGGCGTGTCGCGGTCGTAGAACCGGGTGGCGGATGCGAACGGCCCGGTGGCCGGTTTGCCCTGGCCGAAAAAGATGTTGTCGGCGATGAGTTGGCGGTTCAGCGCATGCATTACCGCCTGGCGCACCTTCAGGTTGTCAAACGGCGGCTTGCGCTGGTTGAGCATGATGTAGGCCAGCGGCGAGAACAGTTCCCAGCCCCGGGTCGTGTAGTCCACGCCAGGGATGGCGCGCAGCCGCTTGACATCCACGTTGTCCACATCGCCACCGCGCAGCACCTGCACATCGCCGCGCTCGAAGGCCACGGCGCGCGAGGCCGAATCGGGGATCACGTTGAAGACCAGTTCGTCGAGGTAGGGCAGGCCCTTCTTCCAATAGTCGGGGTTGCGCACCAGTTTGATGTAAGCGCCCTTCTTCCACTCCTTGAACATGAACGGGCCGGTGCCCACCGGCTGCTGGTTGGCCGGGTTCTTGCGGTAGTCCCGGCCTTCGTAGAGGTGCCGGGGCATCATCGGCATGGTGCCGGTCTCGAACATCATGATGAACGGCGGAAACGGCTCCTTGAGCTTGATCTCCAACTGGTGATCGCCTACGGCGCGCACCGAGGCCATGTACTTGTTGAGCACGGCGCGGGTGCGCACATGCACCTCGGGCAGCATCGTGCCGATGGAAAACGCCGCATCGGCGGCAGTGAACGGCTTGCCGTCATGCCACTTGACGCCGCTTTCCAGCTCGAACGTATAGGTCAGGCCATCCGGTGCAATACGCCAACTCTTGGCCAGTTCGGGCAAGGGGTTCAGGTCCGGGCCATACCTGAGCAGCCCTTGGTAGATTTTGCCGGCCACATACAGCGTAGGCCCCTGCGAATTGATGGCGCTGACCAGAAGCGGCGGCTCGGGCTGGGCGATGAGCGACAAGGTGCCGCCCCGCACTGGAGTCGGGGTCTGGGCCTGCGCCGGCGCGGGCAGCGCCGCTGCGGTGGCGATGAAAGCCGCCAGGGCGAACCCGTACCCGCTGCGCAGCGCGCGTCGTGTTGCGGATGGCATGATGAAACCTCCTTCGGTGCTCGGTGGGGGATGGGAACCGGGGCGAACTCCGTCACGCGCAGGCTCGGCGCCGCACCATCGGGGCGGCAATGGCCGGGCGCAGCATGTCACCCCAAGGCGCTGCCACGGCTGGCGCGCGCCGCAGACCCGCAGCGGGATCGACGGCAGCGGTGCCGGGGTGGGAGCGCTGTGCGGCATCGGGCGGCCCTATTCGCCGCGCTGGCGCAGTTGCGGGTTCAGCGCGTCGTTCAGCCCTTCGCCGATCAGGTTGATCGCGAGCACGGTCAGCAAGATCGCCAGGCCAGGCCAGACGCTCATCCACCAAGCCTGTCTGAGCATGGTGCGCGCGGCGCCGATCATGTAGCCCCAACTCATCATGTTGCGCTCGCCCAGCCCGAGAAAGGACAGCGCCGACTCGGTCAGGATGGCCGTGGCCACCATGAACGAGGCGGTGACGATGATCGGCGACAGCGCGTTGGGCAGAATCTGGCTGGCAATGATGCGCAGCGGCTTTTGCCCTGTCACCACGGCGGCCTGCACGAACTCGCGCTGTTTCAGGCTCATGAACTCGGCGCGCACCAGCCGCGCCACCGGCGGCCACGACACGACGGCAATGGCGCCGACGATGGTGACCAGCGAGGGGCTGAAGATGGCCACGATCACCACCGCCATCGCCAGTTGGGGAATGGTCTGGAAGAACTCGGTCAAACGCATCAGCGCATCGTCGATGCGCCCCCCGCCATAGCCGGCCACCGCGCCGATCAGGATGCCGAACACCAGCGCGACCAGGGTCGATACCAGGCCCACCAACAGCGACACACGGGCGCCGTAGAGCATGCCGGCCGTGATGTCGCGCCCCAGCATGTCGGTGCCCAGGGGCAGCGCGGCGTCGGTAAAGGGGGCGATCAGCGGCGCGGCCACCATGGTCCAGGGCGAGTCCTCGTAGAGCAGTGACGCAGTGGCGGCCAGGAACAGCACGACCAGCAAGATCAACACCCCGAACAGCGCGCCGTAGTTGCGCGCAAAGCGGCGCAGGAAGGCTTTCATGCGGGTGCTCCCTGGCTGGCGGCGATGCGCGGATCCACCAGGCGGTAGACGATGTCGGTCAGCAGATTGAAGACCACCACCAGCGCCGAGGTCATGACGAAGATGCCCAGCAGCAGTTGATAGTCGCGCTGCAGCAGCGCATCGAACATCAGCCGGCCAATGCCGGGCCAGGCGAACACGGTCTCGGTGAGCACGGCCCCGCCGGCCATCTGGCCCAACTGTATGCCGGCGAAGGTGATCACCGGCAGCAAGGCGTTGCGCAGCACATGCACCCGGATCACCCGCCGGGCGGGCACGCCCTTGGCGCGCGCGGTCTTGATGAAATCCATGCCCATCACCTCCAGCATCGACGCCCGGGTCAGGCGCACGTAGATGGCCATGAAAAAGCTGCCGAGCGACAGCGTGGGCAGCACCATGTGCCGGCCTATGTCCAGCACGCGATCGATGCCCGCCAGGTTGGCGCCGATCGATTCCATGCCGAAGGCCGGCAACCAGCCGAGCACCACCGAGAACAGGATGATGGCCATCAGCGACAGCCAGAACAGCGGCGTGGCATACAGCAGCATGGCGCCGGACACCAGCACGCTGTCGAGCCAGCGGCGGCGATTCTCGTAGCGGGTGCGGGCGGCCAGCACACCCAGCGCCACGCCCGCCACGATGGAAAACACGAAGGCGCTGCCCATCAGCAAAAAGGTGGCCGGCAAGCGGTCGAGGATCAGATCCAGCACCGGCAGCCGGTTGCGGTACGAATATCCGAGGTCCATCTTTGCAACGCCCCAAAGGTAGTGGCCCAGTTGCACGGGCAAAGGCCGGTCCAGGCCGAACTGCTCGCGCAGTTGCTGCACGAAGACTTCATCGCCCGCCCCGGCCTCGCCCGCCAGCACGGTGGCCGGATCGCCGGGCGCCATGCGTATCAGGAAGAAGTTCAGGATCACGACACCGAGCACCACCACCAGGGCCTTGGCGAGTCGGGAAACAAAAAAGGACAGGAAACTCATCGGCACTCCATGCATGTGGCAAAGGGCACGGCCGGGGTCGGTGCGGCCACGCCGGTCTGCGACGGGCACCAGAGCGACTGCGCCACCCCGGGGGGAATTGGGAACCGGCGCGGCATGGCCGCGCCGGGGTGCTCATTTTTTGTCGATATAAACCTTGTCGAAAGACTCGTTCAGGCCGATGGCGGTGGTCACCAGGTTCTTCACGTTGGCGCGGGAGAGCGTGGGGAACTCCAACTCCATCAGGTAGACGTTGGCGACCTCCTGCGTCAGCAGCTTTTGCAGCTCGCTGTAGACCCGCTGGCGCTCGGCCGGATCGAGCGTGGCGCCGCCGCGCTGCCAGAGCGCATCGGCCTTCGGGTTGCTGTAGCCCTGCACGTTGACGAAGGGCGAGCCTTTGACGATGTGGTTGCTGCGGTACAGGCGCTCCACGCCCAGTGCCGGGTCGCCGTACTGGTAGGTATAGGAGGAGGAGATGTCGAAGTCCCAGTTGCCCACACGGGCCGCCCAGCCGCCGGCATCAGAGGACTCGATGCTGGCCTTCAACCCCAGGCCCTCCAGCATCTGCCGGAGATATTCATTGAGCCGATCCCAGTTGGCACCGTAGGAACTGGCGAGAATCTTCACCGGGTAGCGGCCCACCTCCACGCCCGACTCCTTGATCAGTGCACGCGCCTTCTTCAGGTTGAACTCGAACACCGGCGTGTCGCGGTCGTAGAACCGGGTGGCGGACGCGAACGGCCCGGTGGCCGGTTTGCCCTGGCCGAAAAAGATGTTGTCGACGATGAGTTGGCGGTTCAGCGCATGCATCACCGCCTGGCGCACCTTCAGGTTGTCAAACGGCGGCTTGCGCTGGTTGAGCATGATGTAGGCCAGCGGCGAAAACAGTTCCCAGCCCCGGGTCGTGTAGTCCACGCCAGGGATGGTGCGCAGCCGCTTGACATCCACGTTGTCCACGTCGCCGCCGCGCAGCACCTGCACATCGCCGCGCTCGAAGGCCACGGCACGCGAGGCCGAATCGGGGATGACGTGAAAGACCAACTCGTCGAGATAGGGCAGGCCCTTCTTCCAATAGCCGGGGTTGCGCACCAGTTTGATGTAGGCGCCCTTTTTCCATTCCTTGAACATGAACGGGCCGGTGCCCACCGGCTGCTGGTTGGCCGGGTTCTTGTGGTAGTCCCGGCCTTCGTAGAGGTGCCGGGGCATCATCGGCATGGTGCCGGTCTCGAACATCATGATGAACGGCGGAAACGGCTCCTTGAGCTTGATCTCCAACTGGTGATCGCCCACGGCGCGCACCGAGGCCATGTATTTGTTGAGCACGGCGCGGGTGCGCACATGCACCTCGGGCAGCATCGTGCCGATGGAAAACGCCGCATCGGCGGCAGTGAACGGCTTGCCGTCATGCCACTTGACGCCGCTTGCCAACTGGAACGTATAGGTCAGGCCATCCGGTGAGATCGTCCAGCTTTGGGCCAACTCGGGCTGCGGCTTGAAATCCGCGCCGTAGGTCAGCAAACCTTGGTACATCTTGCCGGCCACATATTGGGTTGGCGCCAGCGAGTTGATGGCACTGACCAGCACGGGCGGCTCGGGCTGGGCGATGAGCGACAAGGTGCCGCCCCGTGTCTGGGCCTGCGCCGGCGCGGGCAGCGCCATTGCGGCGGCGATGAAAGCCGCCAGGGCGAACCCGTAGCCATGGCGCAGGGTGCGCAGGGCGCGTCGTGCTGCGGATTGCATGATGAAAACCTCCTCGGATGCGGCTGCCGGCGGGCGCTGGGGACGATGGGACGACGGGGAAACTCAGCCACGCACAGGCTCGGTGCCACACCATTGCTGCAAAAAGAGCGCGAAGGTCGTGGCCACACGCGACATGCTGGCCAGGGACACTGCTTCGTCGATGCCATGGATGTCGCGCGCCTCGGGCCCGTAGCAGGTCACCGGGCTGTCGAGCATCAGGCGGAAATGGCGCGCGTCGGTGGTGGCCGTGGTGGCCACCCGTGCCACAGGGCTGCCATGCACCTGCTGGTGCGCAGCGGCCAGCACCTGCAGCGCGGGTTGGTCGAGATCGAAGCTGCAGCCCGGCGCGTGAAAGCCCTGGTAGCGTATCTCCACCTGCACGCCGCCGCCCAACGGCGCCAGTGCGGCGTGCACGCGCGCCGCAACGGCGGCCTTGGCGTCATCGACCGCCATGTCCGGATAAAAACCGATGCGCACATCGAGCCGGCATTGGCAGGGCACGGACGAGGTCCACTCGCCGCCCTCGATGCGGCCGAAGTTGAAGTTCAGCGGGTGCGGGTGTTCGCGGTAGGACGGATGCCGGTTTTCGGGCCGATTCCACTCGGCCTCCAGTTCGCGCAGCCCGGCGATGATCGCGATGCCCGCAGCGATGGGGTCGGCGCCCTGGCTCATCATGGCGGCATGCGCGGGTCTGCCGGTCAGCGTCAGTTGCATCCAGAACACGCCGACCTGCGCGTCGATCATCTGCTCGCCCATGGGTTCGGGAATCAGCACCGCGTCGAACGCGCCGAGCCGGCTGCGGGCCAGCATTCCCGTCATCGCCCCGGTCGCTGCTCCGGTCGTTGCTGCGCGCAGCGCCACGATCGAGGCCAGGGTTCCGTTGCCGGTGCATTCCTCCTCCAGAACCCAGTTGAACCCGACCTGGCCGGCCGGCTGGACACCGAGTGCGCGCAGGGCCTTGAAGGCCGCCAGCGCGCAGACGATGCCGCCCTTCATGTCGCCGGCTCCGCGTCCGTACAGCCAGCCATCCTCGACCACGGGCATGTAGGGTGGCCGGCGCCACATCTCCTCGGGGCCGGGCGGGACCACATCCAGGTGGCCATTGAACAGGACGGAGCGCCCGCCATGCCCGCCAGCGTGGATCGCCAGCAGGTTGTAGCGACCGCCGTCGGCGCAGCAGGCCGGGGAATAAAGGGGCAGGTGCTCCAGCGCCCGGGCCTGCAGCACGATGCGCTCGCTGGCCAGGCCAAGCCCGAGCATCAACTCCTCGGCAACCATGGCTGCCGGCGTTTCGGCCCCGGACGGACTGGCCGCGCGCACCAACTGATCGAGGCTGTCGACCATGTAGGGCTCCAGCGCCTGCACCGCTTGCGCGATATCGGCACTGGCCAGTGGCTTGCGGGAGGGCAGGGAGTTGGTCGTCATATCGGCTCCACGACAGATGAAACGGGCGCGGCCCACGCCGGGGACGCCGCGCCATCGGCTGTGCCAGGCCGCTGGCGCCGCCCCCTCGAGGGGAAGGCGTCGCAGGCCGGCGGCGGGTGTTTGGCTTGCGGCACGCTGTCCGCGAAATCTTCCCGCAACCGGGCCATGACGGCGATCAGGTGCGCAGACATCGCGTGGCGCGCCCTGATCGGGTCCCGCTCCAGGATGGCATCGGCGATGCGGTCATGCTCTATCGCGGCCAGGCCCCAGACCTTGCGGTCGACGAAATGCTTGCCGAGCCGCTCGTAGACCGGACTCGCCTCGGCCAAATTCCACAGATGCAGCACCACGGCCTCCAGGGCGGCGTTGCCGCAGGCGGCCGCGATGGCGGCATGGAAGGCGCGGTCCAGATGCTTGCCAGCGCCCGCATCCGACAAGGCCCGCTGCGCCTGCCGGACCTTCGCCCGCTGCCCCTGCGTGCCCTTGCAGGCCGCATAGGCCGCGCATTCGGGCTCGATCAACAGCCTGGCCTGCAACAGTTCGAATGGCCCGATGCCGCTGGCGCTGTCGGCGATGCCGGGTGCGTTGCCCGAGGCCGCAAGCGCCGGCGTTCCCGGCCCGCGTGCCGTCGTCACATAGACCCCGCTGCCCACCCGCACCTCGACATAGCCGCTCAACTCCAACGCGATCAGGGCCTCGCGCACCGACGAACGGCTGACCTGCAACAGCTCGGCCAGTTCCCGTTCGGCGGGCAGGCGGCTGCCCACGGGGAATCCGCCGGCGCGGATCTTTTGTGCGATGCGTTCGGCGATCAGGCGATACAGGCGTTGGGCGGAAACGGCTTCCAGATGGAACATGTGTCAGCTTTTGATTGGATCAATGGTCAGGCCAATCGAGCGTAATGGGTTCTGCGGAAATCGGTGCACGGGGTTTTCCATTGATCGGGCGCTTTCCGCGATGGATGCTTTCAGCGCAGTGGACGGTTGCGGGAGCATGTATCAAAAAATGTGCCACCGTCATTTCTGGTGTCCGTGCACATGCCACCGAATGCGCCACCGAATATGCCACCGGAGGGGCCACCGAACGAGCCACCGCAGGAGATCCGGCGCCGCGCCGGTGAATACTGCCTGGATGGCAAGGACGGCCGGCCCCTCGGAGCCGCGCTGCGTCAACGCCCGGGGGCCCCTTCCCGCACGGCCATTACACTGGGGGGCGCCATACACCACTACCATCCCGCCCCAGCCTCCGGCCGCGCTGCGCGGGCCTGAGATCGGGCCGCACCGTTTGCCCCAGGTCCTGCCATGTCATTCTCACTTGCATTCCATCCCCGGCTGCTGGACACGCTGCGCAGCTACGACCGAAGCCGCTGGCTGGCCGATGTGGGCGCGGGCGTTACCGTCGGCATCGTGGCGCTGCCACTGGCCATGGCGTTTGCGATTGCCAGCGGCCTGCCGCCCGGGGCCGGGCTGTGGACGGCCATCATTGCCGGCTTTCTGATCTCGGCCCTGGGCGGCACCAATGCCCAGATCGGCGGGCCGGCGGGGGCCTTCATCGTCATCGTCTACGACATTGTCGAGCGCTACGGCGTGGCCAATCTGCTGATCGCCACGGCCTGCGCGGGCGTGCTGCTGCTGCTGCTCGGGTTTTTCCGGCTGGGCACGCTGGTGCGCTTCGTGCCGGTGAGCATCGTCATCGGCTTTACCAACGGCATTGCCGTGCTGATCGCGTTGTCGCAGGTCAAGGACTGGCTGGGCCTGTCCATCACCCACATGCCGGGCAATTTCTTCTCGCAACTGCGCACGCTGACGCAGCACATCGACAGTTTCAACCCCTACGCATTCGGTCTGGGCACGGCCTGCGTGCTGGGGCTGTTCGTCTGGCCCCGGCTGACGATGAAAGGCTCGCCGGTGATGCAGGTGCTCGAACACCATACCGTGCGCCACTTTGCGCGTCTGCCCGCGCCCGTGGTGGCGCTGGTCACGCTCAGCCTGCTGGCCAAGGTGTTGGAGTTTCCGGTAGAGACGATCGGCTCGCGCTTTGGCGGCATTCCGCAGGCGCTGCCGGCCTTCGCCCTGCCCGATTTCTCGTGGGCGACGGTGCGCCTGCTGGTCACGCCCACCGTCACCATCGCGCTGCTGGGCGCCATCGAGTCGCTGCTGTGCGCCCGCGTGGCCGACCAACTGAGCACCGACGCGCAGTACAAAAAGCATGACCCGAACCAGGAATTGATAGCCCAGGGCCTGGCCAACCTGGTGGTGCCATTTTTTGGCGGCATGCCCGCCACCGGCACCATTGCCCGCACGGTGACCAATATCCGCGCCGGCGCCACCTCGCCGATCGCCGGCATAGTGCATGCGCTGACCCTGGCGCTGATCGTGCTGGTGGCAGCGCCGCTGGCCTTGCACATTCCGCTGGCGGTGCTGGCCGGCATCTTGCTGTTTGTCGCCTGGAACATGGGCGAATGGCATGAGTTCATGCGCCTGCGCCGCTTCAGCAACCACTACCGGCTGCTGATGCTGGGCACGTTCTTGCTCACCGTGGTGTTCGACCTGACCGTGGCCGTGGAGGTGGGCCTGTTCATGGCCTGTGCGCTGTTCGTGCGGCGCATGAGCGCATTGTTTCGCGTGGAGCGCCAGCCCGAGCCGGGCACCGATACCGATACCGACACCGGCACCGGCACCGGCATCGATACCGACGCGCCGGCGACGCCCCCCCCGCAACGCCCCTGCGCCACCTGGCGCCTGCATGGCGCGCTGTTCTTTGGCGCGGCCGCCAAGATCGACCCCATCGTGCAGGCCGTGGAAACCGGGCCGCCGGGAATCGACCTGGTGCTCGACGCCAGCGAGTTGGTGGCATTGGACACGACCGGGCTCGACGCCCTGGCGCAGATCCTCAAGGCCGTGACCGCGCGCGGGGGGCGGCTATCGGTGATCCATCTGCACGAGCAACCGCGCTCGCTGATAGCGCGCTCAGGCTTTGGCGCACAACTGGCAGCGCAGGGGCTGCCGCCGGACGGGCCTGAAATCATCGATCCCTGCGCAGACGCAAGGGACAGGGAGTGATTTCCGGCGCAACGCACTGCTGCGCGCAGGAATCACATCCGGTGCTTCAAAAACGCACTCCGTGATGGCCGCGCCAACGCCCTGATCCGAGCGCGCCACGCGGCAAAGAACGCACACTCTGCGGCGATTGTTTCTTCCATCTGCCCTGCGCAAACGACGCGAACGCGCTGCATCGGGTCGGTCTTTCACCGGGCATGTCGCGTTTTCACAGGCCGCCCAGGCCGCCCAGGCCGCCCAGGCCGTAGCGATGTGCTGGCCGCATTTCATCGGGCGTCGAGCGCGCAGGCACGGCCGCTTCCATGGCCTTTCATGACTTTCGCCGCCGTGGGCCTGGGCCTTGCCGCGCCCTGTTGCAACGCTCCATCCGATGGCCCGCACCGTGGATCGACCCGATCCGGTCGTCGTTGGTGCCGGCTTCGATCGGTGGATCGGTGGCTCAGTGGCTCAGTGGTTCAGTGGTTCAGTGGGAATGGCGCGGCACGGCGGCACCCCGGCAGCCGACCAGGAAGTCGAAGTCGCAGCCCTCGTCGGCTTGCAGCACATGGTCGACATACAGGCGCTGGTAGCCGCCATGGCCGCCCCTGTCGGATGCGTTCGGTGCGGCCAGGCGCGCGGCCAGTTCGGCGGCGCTGATGTCCAGGTGCAGCCGGCCCCGAGCGCAGTCGAGCTCGATGAAGTCGCCATCGCGCACGGCGGCCAGCGGCCCTCCGGCGGCGGCTTCGGGCGCCACATGCAGCACCACGGTGCCGTAGGCCGTGCCGCTCATGCGGGCGTCGGAGATGCGCACCATGTCTTTGACGCCCTGGCGCAGCAGCTTCGGGGGCAGGCCCATGTTGCCCACTTCGGCCATGCCGGGGTAGCCTTTGGGGCCGCAGTTTTTCATGACCATCACGCAACTGGCGTCGATGTCCAGGCTGTCATCGACGATGCGTTCCTTGTAGTGCTCCAGGTTCTCGAAGACCACGGCGCGGCCCCGGTGCCGGAGCAGTTCGGGCGATGCCGCCGAGGGCTTGAGCACCGCGCCGCGCGGCGCCAGGTTGCCGCGCAGGATGCAGATGCCGCCGTCGGCGACCAGCGGCTGGCTGAGCGGGCGGATCACCTCGTCGTCGTACTGGGGGGCCTGGCGCACGTTGTCCCACAGGGTTTTGCCGTTCACGGTGAGTGCCTCGGGGTGCGGCAGCAGGTGGTTTTCGCCCAGGCGGCGCAGCACGGCGGGCAGGCCGCCGGCGTAGTAGAACGCTTCCATCAGGAAGCGGCCCGAGGGTTGCAGGTCGACCAGGGTGGGGGTGCCGCGGCCGATGCGCGTCCAGTCTTCCAGGTCCAGCGGTACGCCGATGCGGCCGGCGATGGCCTTGAGGTGGATGACCGCGTTGGTCGAGCCGCCGATGGCTGCGTTCGTGCGGATGGCGTTCTCGAACGCTGCGCGGGTCAGGATTTTCGACAGCGTCAGCTGCTCGTGCGCCATCCCGACGATGCGCTGGCCCGACATGTGCGCGAGCACGTAGCGGCGCGCGTCGACGGCGGGGATGGCGGCGTTGTGCGGCAGCGAGGTGCCCAGCGCCTCGGCCATGCAGGCCATGGTGGAGGCCGTGCCCATGGTGTTGCAACTGCCGGCCGAGCGCGACATGCCCCCTTCTGCGGCCAGGAATTGGTGCAGATCGATGGCGCCGGCCTTGAGCGATTCGTGCAACTGCCACACCGCCGTGCCCGAGCCGATGTCCTTGTTTTCCAGCTTGCCGTTGAGCATCGGGCCGCCGGTGACGACGATGGCCGGAATGTCACAACTGGCCGCGCCCATCAGCAGGGCCGGCGTGGTCTTGTCGCAGCCGGCCAGCAGCACCACGGCGTCGATGGGGTTGCCGCGAATGGCTTCTTCCACGTCCATGCTGGCCAGGTTGCGCGTGAGCATGGCGGTGGGGCGCAAATTGGATTCGCCGTTGGAGAAAACCGGAAACTCCACCGGAAAGCCCCCGGCCTCGTAGATGCCGCGTTTGACATGCTCGGCGAGCTTGCGCAGGTGCGCGTTGCAGGGGGTCAGTTCCGACCAGGTGTTGCAGATGCCGATGATCGGGCGGCCATCGAACGCATGGTCCGGGATGCCCTGGTTCTTCATCCAACTGCGGTGCATGAAGCCGTTCTTGTCGGCGTTGCCAAACCATTCGGTGGAGCGGAGCTTGCGTTGCGGGGGCGTCATGGTGGGCAGGAGGGAAAGGTCGGGGGGAAAGGGATGGTGGCAAAAGGGTATGGCAGGGGCGGGTGGGCCGGCCGGTCGGGTCCGGGCCCTGCGCGCCGGTGCCGCGCGGCCCGGCCGCTGGTACGGTCGATGGTCCGTGGGGGCGGCTCAGACCTTGTTCTTGTTGTAGACATCCACCAGCACGGCGGCGAGCAGCACCACGCCCTTGATGACTTGCTGGTAGTCGATGCCTATGCCCAGGATGGACATGCCGTTGTTCATCACCCCCATCACGAAGGCGCCGATCACGGCGCCCATCACCTTGCCCACGCCGCCCGATGCGGAAGCGCCGCCGATGAAGCAGGCGGCGATCACGTCGAGCTCGAACCCCAGGCCGGCCTTGGGCGTTGCGGTGTTCAGGCGGGCGACGAACACCAGTCCCGCCAGTGCGGCGAGCACGCCCATGTTGACGAAGGCATAAAAGGTCAGGCGCTCGGTCTTGATGCCCGAGAGCTTGGCCGCCTTCTCGTTGCCGCCCAGCGCGTAGATGCGCCGGCCTATGGTGGTGCGGCTGGTGATGAACTCGTACAGCATGATCAGCAGCGCCATCACGATCAGCACGTTGGGCAGGCCCTTGTACGACGCGAGCAGGTAACTCAGGTAGCTGAGCAGTGCCGCGAACAGCGCCGTCTTGGCCAGGAAAAAGAGCGTCGGCTCGGCGCGCACGCCGTGCTTGATGCGATTGGCATGGCCGCGCACGGCGACCACGGTCAGGGCCGCCGCCAGCGCCAGGCCCAGGGCCATGGAAGTCAGGCGCAGGCCCGGCGCGCCGGAGATATCGGGGATGAACCCCGAGCTGAGCCGCTGAAAGGCATCCGGGAAAGGCCCCACCGACTGCCCGGCCAGCAATGTCATTGCCAGGCCCTTGAAGACCAGCATCCCGGCCAGCGTCACGATGAAGGACGGGATGCGCGAGAAAGCCACGAACCACCCTTGCATTGCGCCAATCAGGCCGCCGCACAGCAGGCAGGCCAGCATGGCGGGCACGAAGTGCCATTGGTGCTGCACCATCAGCACCCCCGCCAGCGCGCCGATGAAACCACAGACCGAGCCTACCGACAGGTCGATATGCCCGGCCACGATCACCAGCAGCATGCCCAGCGCCATGATGACGATGTAGCTGTTTTGCAAAATCAGGTTGGTCAGGTTCAGCGGCTGCATCAGCGTGCCGCCGGTCATGTACTGGAAGAAGGCCATGATGGCCACCAGCGTGATCAACATGCCGTATTCACGGAAGTTGTGCTTGATGTGCTCCAGCGCCAGTGTGCGTGGCGCAGCAGCCGGGCTGGGGGTGGCGTGGGGCGTGGTGGAGTTCATGTCAGTCAGAGGCTTTTCACGATGGCGCGCATGATCGATTCCTGGGAGGCCTCGGCAGTCGGCATCTCGGCCACGAAGCGACCTTCATTCATCACGTAGATGCGGTCCGTGATGCCCAGCAACTCGGGCATCTCCGAGGAAATGACGAGCACGCATTTGCCCTCGTCGGCGAGTTGGGCGATCAGGGTGTAGATCTCGAACTTCGCGCCCACGTCGATGCCACGGGTCGGCTCGTCCAGGATCAGCACCTCGGGGCCGGTGAAGAGCCACTTGGACAGCACCACCTTTTGCTGGTTGCCGCCCGAGAGGTTCAGGGTCTTTTGGTTCATGCCGGAGCAGCGGATGCGCAGTTTGGCGCAATAGTCCTGTGCCACCCGGTGCTCGCGCCCATGGTCGATCACATGCGCGGTGGACACGCCTTGCAGGTGGGCCAGCGAGACGTTGAACTGAATGTCTTCGTTCAGCACCAGGCCGTTGCCCTTGCGGTCTTCGGTGACATAGGCCAGCCCATGGCGCACGGCCTTTTCCACCGTGCTCACGTCGACCGTCTTGCCATGCAGGCGCACCTCGCCGTGGATGCGATGCCCCCAGGAGCGCCCGAAGATGCTCATCGCCAGTTCCGTGCGGCCGGCGCCCATCAGACCGGCGATGCCGACGATTTCGCCGCGCCGCACATGCAGGTCGATGCCCTGTATGAACGCGCGGTCGCTGCGCTGCGGGTGCTGGGCGTGCCAGTTGCGCACCTCGAACACGGTCGCGCCGATCTTGGGCACGCGCTGCGGATAGCGGTCGGCCATCTCGCGCCCGACCATGGCCTGTATCACACGGTCTTCGCTGACCGGCCCGGCACAGCAGTCCATGGTTTCCACCGTGCTGCCGTCGCGCAAGATGGTGATCTGGTCGGCCACCCGGGATATTTCGTTGAGCTTGTGGGAGATCAGGATGCAGGTGATGCCCTGGCCCTTGAGTTCGAGCAGCAGGTTCAGCAGAGCCTGGCTGTCGTTTTCGTTCAGGCTGGCGGTAGGCTCGTCCAGGATCAGCAGCCTGACCTTGCGCGACAAAGCCTTGGCGATCTCGACCAATTGCTGCTGGCCCACGCCCAGGTGGGCGACCAGGGTCTCGGGCGATGCCTGCAGCCCCACTTTGCGCAGCAGGGCCTGTGTCCGGCTGTGCGCGGCCATCGCGTCGATCACGCCGCAGCGGGCGGTCTCGTTGCCCAGAAACACGTTCTCGGCAATCGACAGCAGCGGCACCAGCGCCAATTCCTGGTGGATGATGGCCACGCCCAGGCGCTCGCTGTCGGGGATGCCCTGAAACCGGCGCTCCTGCCCGTCAAAGATGATGGCGCCGCTGTAGCTGCCGTGCGGATAGACCCCGGACAGGATTTTCATCAAGGTCGATTTGCCAGCGCCGTTCTCGCCCACGATGGCGTGGATCTCGCCCGCGCGCACGCGCAGATTCACCTTGTTCAGCGCAACCACCCCGGAGAAGGTTTTGCGGATGTCCCGCATTTCGAGCAGCATGATCGGCCTCCGGCCTCTGGCCACTGGTGGCAGTTACCGGAGTTGGGATTCCTTGTAATAGCCGCTGTCGACCAGCACGGTTTTCCAGTTCGATGCGTCCACGGCCACCGGTTTGAGCAGGTAGGAGGGGACGACCTTGGCGCCGTTATTGTAGGTCTTGGTGTCGTTGATCTCGGGCTGCTTGCCGGAGAGCACGGCATCGACCATGTTCGCCGCGACCCGGGCCAGATCGCGCGTGTCTTTGAACACGGTGGAGTACTGCTCGCCCTTGATGATGGCCTTGACCGAAGGAATGTCGGCATCCTGGCCGCTGACCACCGGGCACGCCTGCCCGGCCGTGCAGTAGCCCAGGCCCTTGAGCGAAGACAGAATGCCGATCGACAGCAGATCGGCGGGCGACAGCACGGCGTGCAGCTTGTCCTTGCCATAGTAGGCCGACAGCAGGTTGTCCATGCGCGCCTGCGCGGCAGAGCCATCCCAGCGCAATATGCCGACCTTGTTCATGCCCATTTGCTTGCTGCGCACCACCAGTTTGCCGCTGTCGATGTAGGGTTGCAGCACGCTCATCGCACCGTCGTAGAAGAAGAAAGCGTTGTTGTCGTCGGGCGAACCGCCGAACAGTTCGATGTTGAACGGCCCCTTGCCCTGCTTGAGCCCGAGCTTGTCGACGATGGAATGGGCCTGCAGCACGCCGACCTGGAAGTTGTCGAAAGTGGCGTAGTAGTCGACATTCTTCGAGCCTTTGATCAGGCGGTCGTAGGCGATGACCTTGATGCCCTTGTCGGCCGCGCTTTGCAGCACCTGCGCCAGCGTGGTGCCGTCGATCGAGGCGATCACCAGCACCTTCGCGCCCTTGGTGATCATGTTCTCGATTTGCGCCAGTTGGGCCGGAATGTCGTCCTCGGCGTATTGCAGATCGGTCTTGTAGCCGCGCTCCTTGAGCGCCTTGACCATGTTGTCGCCATCGGCGATCCAGCGCGGCCCGGACTTGGTGGGCATGGCGATGCCGATGCTGCCCTTGTCCTGCGCGCAGACCGGCGGCGCAGCGCCGAAAGCCGCCAGGGCGAGGATGGCCGCAGCGGCTTTGCCAATGGCATGTTTCATGGTTTTGTCTCCTGATGGTTGATGTGCCAGGGAATGCGCAACTGCCCGCAAGGGGCAGCTACTGCGTGGCTTGAACACGGGCCGGATTTTCTACCGGATCTGGGACTCCTTGTAATAGCCACTGCCGACCAGCACGGTTTGCCAGTTCGATGCGTCCACGGCCACCGGCTTGAGCAGGTAGGAGGGGACGATCTTGACGCCGTTATTGTAAGTCTTGGTGTCATTGATCTCGGGTTGCTTGCCGGAGAGCACGGCATCGACCATGTTCGCCGCGACCCGGGCCAGCTCGCGCGTGTCCTTGAACACGGTGGAGTACTGCTCGCCTTTGATGATCGACTTGACCGAGGGGATTTCCGCATCCTGGCCGCTGACCACCGGGCAAGCCTGCCCGGCCGTGCAGTAGCCCAGGCCCTTGAGTGAGGACAGGATGCCGGTGGCCAGCGCGTCGTTGGGCGACAGCACGGCGTGCAGCTTGTCATTGCCGTAGTAGGCCGACAGCAGGTTGTCCATGCGCGCCTGCGCGGCAGAGCCATCCCAGCGCAATATGCCAACCTTGTTCATGCCCAGTTGCTTGCTGCGCACCACCAGTTTGCCGCTGTCGAGATAGGGTTGCAGCACGCTCATCGCACCGTCGTAGAAGAAGAAAGCGTTGTTGTCGTCGGGCGAACCGCCGAACAGTTCGATGTTGAACGGCCCCTTGCCCTGCTTGAGCCCGAGCTTGTCGACGATGGAATGGGCCTGCAGCACGCCGACCTGGAAGTTGTCGAAAGTGGCGTAGTAGTCGACGTTTTTCGAGCCTTTGATCAGGCGGTCGTAGGCGATGACCTTGATGCCCTTGTCGGCCGCGCTTTGCAGCACCTGCGCCAGCGTGGTGCCGTCGATCGAGGCGATCACCAGCACCTTCGCGCCCTTGGTGATCATGTTCTCGATTTGCGCCAGTTGGGTCGGAATGTCGTCCTCGGCGTATTGCAGATCGGTCTTGTAGCCGCGCTCGTGCAGCACCTTGACCATGTTGTCGCCGTCGGCGATCCAGCGCGCCATCGACTTGGTGGGCATGGCGATGCCGATGCTGCCCTTGTCCTGCGCGCAGACCGGCGGCGCAGCGCCGAGGGCGGCCAGAGCCAGGCCGAGCATGGCGGCCTTGAGCGCTGCACGCCGGGGTTGGCCGCGCCCGCGCGCCCGGGGTGCGCAGGCAAGGGTGGTGGCGAGGGGGTTGCTGTCTGGTTGCATGATCGATGTCTCCTGGAGGTCATGGATGGGCGCTTGTGGGACCAGCCCGGGACCCGTCCCTGTGGCGCTGCCCGGTGCGCACCATGGTTATCGGCAGTTTCTGGCGAAACTTTTGCGGCCGCCCGACCGACCCGTAGTCCGGCAGTCCGGGTCCGACGGGCGCGAGGCCCCGTACTTTTTGGCGGCCCGGATTGGCCTGTGCTTGCGGGGCGTCTGCCGCAGGGCCATCGCCTCGGCATGTGCCACCGGATGCCGCGCTGCTGTCGCCACCGTTGCCGCTTCGGCAGCCGCAAAGCCCCGGCGCGCTTGGCCAGCCGCCGCTCTGGCCACGGCCTGTCAGGCCCAGCCCGCGTCGACCTTGAATTCCTGGGCCGTGCACATGGCGGCATCGTCGGAGGCCAGGAACAGCACCATGCGGGCGATGTCATGCGCTTGCAGCCGATCGGGCAGGCATTGGTTGCGCCGGATCTCCTGCTCGCCCTCGGCGTCGAGCCACAGTTTGATTTGCCGCTCGGTCATCACCCAGCCGGGCGATACCGTGTTGATGCGGATGCGGTCCTGGCCCAGGGTTTTGGCCAGCCCGCGTGTCAGCCCGTTCACCGACGCTTTGGCGATGGTGTAGCAGGCAAAGCCGGGGGTCTTGCTTTGCCAGCTCACGGAGCCCAGATTGATCACCGAACCGGCGCCGAGCCGGCGCATGCCGGGCACGACCGCCTGAATGGCAAAGAAGGCGGGGCGCTCGTTGACCGCCATGCGCTCGTCATAGTAGGCGGGCGTGACGGACTCCAGGCTGTGGCGATCGTCGTTGGCCACGTTGTTGACCAGCACCGAGAAGTCGCCCAACTGCGCCGCCGCGTCGCCGATGCTGGCCTGCAGCGCCGCCACGTCGCGCACATCGCAAACGCGCCACCAGGGACGGGGGTGGCCGGCATCGGCCAATTGCTGCGCCAGGCTTTCGCTCGCCGGGCGCGCCACATCCACGAAAGCCACCCGGGCCCCCTGCCGGGCAAACGCCGAAACGATGGCGGCCCCGATGCCACTGCCGCCCCCGGTGACGAAGACGGCGCGGTTGGCCAGGCTCGGAAAATGCGCGAACCCACTGGCCTGGTCGGCGGGGGCAGGGGGCAAGGGGGTGGCGAGATGGGACATGGCAGGGTGATCGGGAGGGTGGCCGGGAGGAAACACGAACAAAGGCAGGCCGCACTGTGCGTCGACAAGGCCGCCGGCGTCAAGGGCCGGTGTCCGGGGGCTGGCGTTCCGGCAACCGGCTCTTGCCGCAGCCCGGGGTGGTTCAGTAGGTTTCCAGATGCAGGCGTCCTTCACGCTGGAGCGCCGCCCCCGCCTGGTTCCAGTCCATGCCCGCTTCCTGCGCAATGTCGCGCAAGGCCAGCACCACGCCTTCTTCCATGTCCCTGAGACCGCAGACATAAAAGTGACTGCCCTCATCGCGCAGCAGGGCGGCCAGGTCGGCGGCGCGTTCGCGCATCAGGTCCTGCACATGGCGCTTGGCCTGCCCGGCAGCGCGGGAGAAGGCCAGGTTGATGTCGATGAAGTCCTTCGGCAGGCTTTGCAAAGGGCCAAAATACGGCAGTTCCTGCTGGGTGCGGGCGCCAAAGAAAAGCATCAGCCGGCCGCCTTCGAAGCGGCCGCTGTTGCGCAGTCGCCGGCGCCACTCGGTCATCGCGCGCATCGGGGCGCTGCCGGTGCCGGTGCAAATCATCACCAGGTGCGAGCGCGGGTGGTTGGGCATCAGGAATGAGTGGCCAAACGGGCCGATCACCTGCACCCGCTCGCCCAGCTTCAGGTCGCACAGGTAGTTGGACGCGACGCCGCGCACCGGCTGGCCGGCGTGGTCGCTGGTCACGCGCTTGACGGTCAGGGCCAGGTTGTTGTAGCCGGGCCGCTCGCCGTTGCGCGGGCTGGCCACCGAGTACTGGCGGGCGTGATGCGCCTTGCCCGAGGCCGAGCTTCCCGGGGGGATGATGCCGATGGACTGTCCCTCCAGCACCGGAAACGGCATGCGGCCGAAGTCGAGCACCACATGGTGTGTCTGGCTGTCGAAACCCGCTTGCGTGCAGTTGAAGTTGCCCACCACCGTGGCCGTGGCCGGGCTGGCAGGGGTATGGAGCTGGGTGTAGGGATGCGCCGCCGACCAAGGCGGGGTCGTCGCGCCGTAGGGTGTGGCGCGAAAAACCCGGGTTCCGGGTCCGAGCGCCAGCGCCGACCGGGCCGATGCGCTGCACGCCTGCGCGCCGCCCGGCTGCGGCGCCTGGCTGGCCCATTGCTGCGGCGGGACCTCGGGCGGCAGTTGCTCCCAGGTCAACTGCTCCTCGATCGGATAAGCGCGTGCCAGCGGTAGCTGGCGCCAGTTGTCTATGGCCCCGGTGGGGCAGGGCGGTATGCAGGCCAGGCAGGCGTTGCACAGCTCGGCCCGGACGACATAGTTGTGCTCGTCATGGGTGATGGCGTTGACCGGACATGTCGCTTCGCAGGTGTTGCAACGGATGCAGATTTCGGGGTCGATCAAGTGCTGCCTGATGACCTGCGCGATGGCGGCCGGGTCCATGGCCGGCTCAGCCGAAACGCACGTACTCGAAGTCCACCGGCTGCCGGTTGATGCCGATCGCCGGCGGCGCAATCCAGCCCGCGAATCGGCCGGGCTCGACCACGCGGCCCATCAGCGATGCCACGAAGGCCAGGTCTTGCGCCGTGGGCAGCCATTGCGGCTGGCACGCCTGCCACTCCTGCTCGCTCAGCACCCGGCCGTCGGGGGACATCCGGATGCCTGCCAGTGCCCCGATCCGGCGGTTGAAGGCTTTGTGCGGCACGCTCAGGCGCGTCGCGCAACCGGCCTTTTCCAGCAGCTTGTTCCAGCGGGCGACACCGGCCACCGAGTCCTTGATGAAGTCGTCGCGCAGCACTTCGTTGAGCGCGTTGAGCATCGGCACGTCTTTCTCGATGAGTTGGCCTGCGCGCACTTCCAGCACCTTGTAGGTCTGCCCTTGGAGGACATGGTCGTCCGTGCGCTTGCCTTCTTCATGGCGGCCCTTCAGGCCCGTGCTGTAGAACGTGGCGGCATTGCTCGACTGGTCGGCGCCAAAGAGGTCGATGGTGACGCTGTAGTGAAAGTTCAGATAGCGCTGTACGGTGCCCAGGTCGATGGCGCCGGCAGCGCGGACTTTGTGCGGGTCGTCCGTTTTGAGCTGGCCCATCACCTGCGCGGTGCGCGCGAGCACGCGCGCGACGCCACTCTCGCCGACGAACATGTGGTGCGCTTCTTCGGTGAGCATGAACCGGGTGCTGCGGGCCAGCGGATCGAAGGCGCTTTCGGCCAGGGCCGACAACTGGAACTTGCCGTCGCGGTCCGTGAAGTAGGTGAACATGAAGAACGCCAGCCAGTCGGGGGTCTTCTCGTTGAAGGCGCCCAGGATGCGCGGATGGTTGGCGTCGCCCGCGCTGCGCTGGAGCAGGGCCTGGGCCTCTTCGCGCCCGTCGCGCCCGAAATGCTTGTGCAGCAGATACACCATGGCCCACAGGTGGCGGCCTTCTTCGACATTGATCTGGAACAGATTGCGCAGGTCGTACAGGCTCGGGGCGGTCAGGCCCAGGTGGCGCTGCTGTTCGACCGAGGCCGGCTCGGTATCGCCCTGGGTGACGATGATGCGGCGCAGGTTGGCGCGGTGCTCGCCCGGCAGGTCCTGCCAGACCTTCTCGCCCTTGTGGTCGCCAAAGTGGATCTCGCGCTCGGCGGCGCCCGGGTTCAGGAAGATGCCCCAGCGATAGTCGCGCATCTTCACATGGCCGAACCGGGCCCAGCCGTCGGGCTCCACGCTCACGGCGGTGCGCAGGTAGACCTCATGCTGGCTGGAACTGGCCGGCCCCATGTCGTCCCACCAGTCGATGAAGTGGGGCTGCCAGCCTTCGAGCGCGCGCTGCAATGTGCGGTCTTCGCCCAGGTTCACGTTGTTCGGAATTTTCTCGCTGTAATCGATCGTGCTCATGATGCAGTGCTCCTTTGCAGTGCCGGGGTTTGTCAGACGCGCCAGAGGCGCTAGAGGCGCTAGAGGCGCTAGACGCGCTAGACGCGATCGGGATCGAAAACGGCTTTCTGGCCGGTGCCGTAAACCTTGAGCGCACCTTTTTCCCCCACCGCATTGGGGCGGTTGAAAATCCAGTTCTGCCAGGCCGTGAGCCGGCCGAAGATGCGGGTGTTCATGTTTTCCTGGCCGGCAAAGCGCAGGTTGGCTTCCAGCCCGGTCAGCGCGTCGGCGGACATGGCGGCGCGCTCTTCGATGGCGATACGCAACTCGTCGTCCCAGTCGATGTCGTCCGGCGCTGCGCTGACCAGCCCCAGGGCCTGGGCCGCGTCGGCATCCAGCGGCTGGCCCAGCGCCGCGCGGGCCGCTTGCAGGGGCGCGGCCTCGGCATGGAAGCGGCGCTGCAGGCGGCTTTGGTCGTTGACCATCGGCAGCAGGCCAAAGTTGAATTCGTCGAGCGTGAGCCGGGGCGCGCGCTGCGCGTCGCCCGGCAGCGCCAGCATGTAGATGCGGTCGGCGGCAAAGGCCAGTTCCGCCAGCGAGCCAGCGCAGGCGCAGCCGGGCTCGATCAGCGCGAACAGGCTGCGCGCAGACACATCCAGGCGGGCCAGGGTGCGGCGCAGCAGGCCGATGGTCTCGCGCACCAGCCAGTGCTCCTGGTGCGCCAGCAGGGTGGCGTCGCTGGCCAGCACGGCGGCGGCATCGCCTTGGGTCTTGAGCAGCCAGGTGCCGATGTCCAACTCGTTGGTGCGCAGGTGCAAGATGGCATCGTCGAGTTCGCGCGCCATGGCCAGCGGCCACCATGCCGCGCCTGCGGCCTCGATGGACGCGATGTCTGCGGGCTGCGCGCCGGTCGGCGCCTGTATGGACAGCGTGGCGCAGCCGCGCCTGCGGTCGATGGCGACGCTGACATGCGCGTAGCGCAGGCTGTCGGCGCTTTCTTCGCGCTCCAGCGGTGTCAGGGCGATGCCCCGGACGCCCCGGGCATCGGACGGGCGCATGCTGCCGGCGCCCAACCGGGCCGCGCACGCGTCGACCGCTGCGGCAAATTGCGCCGGCTTGGCAATCTGGTCGACCAAACGCCAGTCGAGCGCGCGCTGACCGCGAACGCCCTCGACGCTGGTGCAAAAAATGTCCGCCAGGTCATGGCGCACATGGCGTTTGTCGGTCAACCGGGTCAGACCGCCGGTGCCCGGCAGCACGCCCAGCAGGGGCACTTCGGGCAGCGAGACGGCGCAGGACCGGTCGTCGACCAGCACGATCGCGTCGCAGGCCAGTGCCAGTTCATAACCCCCGCCGGCGCAGGTGCCATTCACGGCGGCCACGAATTTGATGCCGGAGTACCGGGACGAGTCCTCCATGCCGTTGCGCGTTTCGTTCGTGAACTTGCAGAAATTGACCTTCCAGGCGTGGCTGGAGCGGCCCAGCATGAAGATGTTCGCGCCCGAGCAGAAGATGCGCTCCCTGGCGCTGGTGATGATGACCGAGCGCACCTGCGGGTGCTCGAAGCGGATGCGGTTGAGCGCGTCATGCAGTTCGATGTCCACGCCCAGGTCGTAGCTGTTGAGCTTGAGCTGGTATCCCGGGCGTATGCCGCCATCCTCGGCGATGGCCAGCGACAGACGGGCCACCGGCGCATCGACGGCCAGCTTCCAGTGGCGATATTGCCCGGGGTCCGTGCGGTAGTCGATGCGCGCAGCGACGGGCGGTGGGTGGTCGGTCATGGGGTCTCCACAAAGCCATCGAACGGGGGTGGATGGCATGAATAATAATGCGCAAATCTTTTTGCGTGCGTGCATCATGCTGCATGTCAAGCAGCAGGTCAATAGCAGCAGGTCAATCCCTGCTGCTGCCCATGCCCATGGCCTTGCGCACGCCCGATACCAGCGCTTGCAGGCTTTGATCGGGCGTTTGCCCCGAGGTGTCGATCGTGATGTCGGCCTTGGAGTAGAAGGCTGCGCGGCCGTCGAGGATGCGCCGCAAATCGTCCATTGCCTCTTGGCTGTCGGCCATGGGCCGCATATCCCCCTGCGCCACCACGCGCCCCATATGCTCCTCGGGGGCGGCGCGCAACCAGACGGTGGTGCAATGCGCCAGCAGTTGCTGGAAGGTGGCCGGGTCCGAGACGATGCCCCCGGGCGTCGCGATGACGACCTCGCTGTGGATTTGCAGCGTTTCTTCCAGCGCCCGGCGTTCATGGCGGCGGTAGGCCATGGTGCCATACAGATTGTGTATTTCCCTGACGCTGCACCCGGCGAGGGATTCGATCGCGTGGCTCAGTTCGACGAAGGGCATATCGAGCGCGCGCGCCAGCAGCGGCCCGAGCGTGGATTTGCCGGCGCCGCGCAGACCCACCAAGGCAATGCGGCTGTGCCTGGCGGGGTCGTCCGCGCCATTGAGCAGCGCATGCAGCGCCAGGCGCGCGCGGCGCAACTGCGGCTCGCTGCGGTGCTCCAGCAGTTCGCGGATCAGCAGCCACTCGGGCGAGCGCGTCGTGAAGTCGCCCTGCAACTCGGCGAGCGAGCAGTGCAGCGCGCCCGCCACCTGCTGCAACACCAGGATCGACGCATTGCCGGTGCCGTATTCCAGATTCGCCAGGTGGCGCTCGGAGATGCCAGCCGCCAAGGCAACGGCCTTGCGCGTCAGGCCACGCTGCGCGCGCAGCTTGCGCACGCGCTCGCCCAGGGCCACCAGCAGGGGGTTCTTGGCCTCATCGGTCGGCGCCGCAGCCTGGGGCGATGCGCTCGTCGACAAACCTGCCCCCGCCTCTTGCCGTTCATTCATACCCATCCTCATGTGCCTCATGCGTGCACTATACTGCTTGACACCACATCAAGCCCCACTTATCGTTCCATGACCTTGCCTGCCGGCAAGCGACACCCAAGCGACGCCATTGCCCGTCGGCAAAGCCACCACAACCAACCCAAGAACGATGATGGAGCCATCCCATGACCCAGTTGCCGCAGCGCTTCAATTTTGCCGCCCATTTGTTCGCCTCGAACCGCGCACGCGCCGAACGCACGGCCTACATCGACGACCAGGGGCGGCTGAGCTATGGCGCGCTCGAAGACGCCGCCCGGCGTCTGGCGACCTGGCTGCTCGATGCGGGGCTGCGCCGCGAGGAACGGGTGCTGCTGCTGATGCTCGACACCCGCGATTGGCCCGTGGCCTTCCTGGGCTGCCTGTATGCCGGGGTGCAGCCGGTGGCGGTCAACACCGTGCTCAAGGCCGATGACTATGCCCATATGCTGGGCCACTGCCGGGCGCAGGCCGTGCTGGTGTCGGGGGCCTTGTTGCCGGTGCTGGGCCAGGCCATGGAGCGCCAGCCGAACGAAGTCCGCCGGCTGATCGTGTCGCAGCCCACGGGGGCGCTGCCAGCACAGGCGCTGGACATGCAGGCCGCCGTGGCCGGCAGTCCTGCGCTGGCGGCGCCAGCGGACACCGGCGCGGACGAGCCAGGCTTTTGGCTGTATTCCTCGGGCTCCACCGGCAAACCCAAGGGCACGGTGCACAGCCATGGCAACCTGTGGTGGACGGCGCAGCTCTACGGCAAGGCGGTGCTGGGCTTGACGGACGAGGATGTCTGCTTTTCTGCCGCCAAGCTCTACTTTGGCTATGGCCTGGGCAACAGCCTGACGTTCCCGTTGTCGGTAGGGGCCAGCGTGGTGCTGATGGCCGAGCGCCCGACCCCCGAGGCCTGCTTTGAACGCTGGACCCGGCACCAGCCCACGGTATTTTTCGGCGCCCCCACCGGCTATGCCGGCATGCTCGCATCGCCCCGGCTGCCGCAGCGCCAGGCGGTGGCGCTGCGCATCTGCTCCTCGGCGGGAGAGGCCCTGCCGGCCGAGATCGCGCGGCGCTTCAAGGCCCACTTCGGCTGCGACATCATCGATGGCATAGGCTCCACGGAAATGCTGCACATCTACTTGTCCAACCGCCCCGGGGATGTGCGCTATGGCACCACGGGCAAGCCGGTGGCCGGCTACGACATTGCGCTGCGCGGCGAAGACGGGCGCGAGGTGCCCGATGGCGCGATTGGCGACTTGTACGTCCAGGGCCCCAGTGCCGCGCTGATGTACTGGAACGAGCGCGACAAGAGCCGCGAGACTTTTCAGGGGGTCTGGACCAAGAGTGGCGACAAGTACCTGCGCGACGCCGAAGGCTATTACACCTACGCCGGGCGCAGCGACGACATGCTCAAAGTCAGCGGCATCTATGTCTCGCCTTTCGAGGTCGAGGCCACCCTGATGCAACATGCTGCGGTTCTGGAGGCGGCGGTGATCGGCAAGCAGGATGCGGACGGTCTGACCAAACCCATGGCCTTCGTCGTGCTCAAGGACGGCCAGTCGGCCACGCAAGACGAGCTCAAGGCCTTTGTCAAGGAGCGCCTGGCGCCGTACAAATACCCCCGCTTCGTCGAGTTCGTGGCCGAGTTGCCCAAGACCGCCACCGGAAAGATCCAGCGCTTTCGGCTGCGCGAAAAGCAGTTGCCGCAGTCGCCTGTCTGAGCGCTGCGACAAGACCTGCGCTTCACCCCGCCCCCCGTGGTGCCTGCCCCATCGAGGGGGCGCGCCAGCGGCCCGGCGAGAGAGCCGGCCCTGCGGCGCGCCTGCGTTGCATGGACCGTGGACGACTGCTGCCGGAATGTGGGCAACGCCATCGAATGCTCCTGCGGCCCAGGGCCGGAGCATCAAAGTTTGTTTACATTCAACGACTTACGATAAGCCGTTGTAAAAGCGACTCAGGAATCGTGCCTACTCTTGGGTTTCAGGAGCAAAAGATGGCGGAGAAAGACACGATAGAAGAGCTCATCGAGCAGTTGCGCCAGTTGAAGGACCCGCAGGTTGCAGGCCGCACCGACCACAACCTGCTCGACATACTGGTTTTGGCACTGTGCGCGGTCATGTCTGGTGCACAAGGGTGGGATGACATAGAGGACTGGGGACGCGCGCGCGAAGGCTGGCTGCGTCGCTATCTGAAACTGCGCAACGGCATTCCCGGGCACGACACCATCCGTCGGGTATCACTTCGGTGGCCTGTATCGACTCCAGCCGCGTGATCGGCAGCAAGACCGAGACAGATCGGCGCTATGTGATCAGTTCATTGCCCGCCGACAGTGAGCGAATTTTGCACGCTGTGCGCATGCACTGGGGCATTGAAAATGGCTTGCACTGGTGCCTGGATGTGACCTTTGGAGAGGACGTCTGCCCCATCCGGCTATGCAATGCCGCACTCGACTTCTCATTGCTGCGCCGTGCCGCCATGAACCTGTTTCGTGCTGACCACTCTCGCGCCATGCGCCTGTCAAAAAAACGCAAGGCCGCTGCCTGGAACCCGGACTACCTCGCCAATATCCTTCATCTGCGGGAAATTTGATGCTCCGGCCCTGTTCAGCCGATCAACCAGGCGCTGCGGCGATGGGATCTTCCCGACAATGCGCAGTTGCTCGACGTGCGCTCGCTGGAGAGCCTGCCGGTCCACTGGCGTGATGACGAACCTTGGACGCAAGATGCGGGGATTCGCTGGCGCACATCTGGTGCTTCTCTGGGACTATGGGTGCCGTCGGCGGTGGAACCGGAGGAGTCAAATCTCATTCTGAATCCCGACCACGCAGCGTTTGCTTCGATCGTCGTGACGATCGAAAGGAACCCGTTTCAGTTCGACGCCCGGTTGTTCGCCTGAGTGGCATGCACTGCTGAATATGCTCCCATGCTGACTGTCGGAACGTGCCAACAGACACGAACTTCCAAGCAACTCTGCGGTATTCGTGCAGCCGTGCCTGCACTGACCCTCTATCTACCGGCGCGTCGCAGCTTCATGCGTGCGCCACTTGGCGGCACCTGTCAGTCGATGATCGCGCGCTTGACGTCTTCCTGAAGGCTGCGCAGGTGCGCGCGCATCGCGTCGCGCGCCAGCACGGGGTCGCGTGCGCGCAGCGCACGAATGATCTCGCCGTGCTCATCGTGGTTTTCGCGCTGGCGATGCAGCCGGCTGTGCAGGCGGAACAGACGTGCGTTCACACGCAGTTCCTCGACCAGCCGCGGCAGCACGACATTGCCGCTGGCCGTCGAGATGATGAGGTGGAACCGGTCGTCGAAATGCCAGTGCTCGGTCTCGTCGTGCTCGCCTGCGTCGAAGGACTTCAGGTCGGCCTCCAGCGCATCGATCTGCGCATCGCTGATCTTGTCGACGGCCAGCACGATGGCTTCTCCTTCGATGATCTCGCGGGCACGCATGCAGTCGAAGTACTCCTTGGTGCCCAGCGCGCGCACGGCATAGGAGCGCGCATCGCGGCGTACCAGCAGCCCTTCGCCGGCGAGCCGCACCAGCGCCTCGCGCATCGGTGTGCGCGAGATCCGCAGATCTTCCGCCAGGCGGCCTTCCTGCAAGGGACTGCCCGCCGATATCTTGCGATCCAGAATCAGCGTGCGCAGGCTCGCGTAGGCCTGCTCAGCCAGACTGGCAGAGCGCACCTCCAGCGGTGCGATGGTGATGGTGGCGGGTTGGGCCGGGCTGGGAAGACTTGGCATACGACGAAAAAAGGTTTCCACAGAGGTGCAAAAAAGCTCAGCAGGCAGGCCGCTGTGGAGTGAATGGTCTCACAGCCACTTGTCCAGGGGACTGCCGGCGTTCGGCGTGCGCGGGCGCAGGCACGGCTGGAACTGCCCCGAGCCCGGCTCGGCAGAAAAGACACCGTCGCGCCACACCACCCGCCCGCGCGACACCGTGATTCCTGGCCAGGCGCGCAGACGCATGCCTTCATAGGGCGTGTAGTCGGCCGCGTGATGGAGCATGTCGTTCGCAATGACCTTCTCGTGCCCCGGCTCGAACACGTCCCAGACAACGAAGTCGGCATCGCCGCCGACGGCAATGGTTCCCTTCTTCGGATACAGGCCGTACATGCGCGCCGGGTTGGTCGCAGTCAGTTCCACGAAGCGGTGCACGTCGATGCGCCCGGCCAGCACGCCCTCGCTCATCAGCAGCGGCATGCGCGTCTCGACGCCGGGAATGCCGTTCGGAATGCGGTCGAAGGAGGCGTCGTCGCCGGCCACGCGCTTGCCATCGGCCCCGTGGATGTCGAAGGGCGCATGGTCCGAGGAGAAGACCGTGAACAGGCCACTGGCCAGAGCGTTCCAGATGAACTGCTGGTTGGCCTTGTCGCGCGGCGGCGGGCTGCAGATGCAGCGCGCACCGTGCATGGGGTCGTCGGGATCGATGCCCAGGTCTTCCGCACTCAGGAACAGGTACTGCGGGCAGGTCTCGGCAAAGATCGGCAGCCCGCGCCCGCGCGCCCAATGGATCTGCTCGACGGCCTCGCGGCCCGACACATGCACGATGAGGATCGGCGTGTCGATAAGTTCTGCCAGCGCAATGGCGCGGTGCGTGGCTTCGCGCTCCACGGCCATGGGGCGCGAGCTGCCGTGGTGGCGCGGGGCCGTGAGGCCCGCGTCCAGCAGTTGTTCTGTGAGCCAGGCGATGCAGTCGCTGTTCTCGGCGTGGATCATCGTCATCGCGCCCTGCCGGCGCGCCACCGCGAGCACCTCGATGATCTGGCGGTCGTCCAGCTTCAGGTCCTCGTAGGTCATGTAGATCTTGAACGAGGTGTAGCCCTTCTCGATCAACGCCGGCAGTTCGCGCTGCGTCACGTCCTTGGTGGCGTCGGCGACGATCAGGTGGAAGGCGTAGTCGATCACCGCCTTGTCGTCGGCGCGGCGGTGGTAGTCGTCGACCGCGTCCTGGATGCTGCCGCCCTTTTGCTGCGCGGCAAAGGGCAGCACGGTGGTCGTGCCGCCGCAGGCCGCCGATCGCGTCCCGGTGAAGAAGTCGTCCGAAAACCGCGAGCCATCGCTGGTGGGCTGGTCGAAGTGGCAATGGCCGTCGACGCCGCCAGGCGTGACGAGCCGGCCGGCCGCATCGATCTCGCGTGCGGCGCTGCCGTCCAGCTGCTGAGCGATCGCGCTGATGCGCCCATCGCGAACGCCGATGTCGGCCACGTAGCGATCGCCCACGGTGGCGATGTCGGCGTTGCGAAGGATCAGGTCGTAGTGCTGCATGGCGGGCTTTCGGCTAGTGTCGCGTCACCGATCAGATGTCGTAGGCTGCGCGCAGCCATCGGAGCGCAGCGCAAGGCGCATCGCGCGGCCCATACTGAGCGTATTGGCAAGCGATGCAACGCCGCGATGCGCTTCGATGGCCAGCGCAGACCGACAGATGATCGGTGACGCGACACTAGCGTTGCTCGAGCACGACGTCCGTCGTGGCCGTTGCCGCGGGCTCGCTCGCGTTGCCGTAGGCGCGGCCGTAGTGGCGCTCGATGCGCCGCTGGATGAAGTCCCACACCGTGGTCATGAGCAGGTAGTAGATGGCGGCCACGATGAACAGCTCCAGCACCATGAATTTCTCCTGGATCAACACCTGGGTGCGGCGCAGCAGCTCCTCCATCGAGATCACCGAGGTGATCGACGTGGTCTTGAGCAGGCCGTTGATGCTGTTGCCCAGCGTCGGGATGATCAGCCGCATGGCCTGCGGCATCACGATGTAGCGCATGCTCTGAGCGCTGCTGAAGCCCACGGCGCGCGCGGCGTTCGTCTGGCCAACCGACACCGACTGGATGCCGCCGCGCACCACTTCGGCAAGGTAGGCCGCCTCGTTGAGGATCAGCCCCAGCAGCGCCGACTCCACCACCGACAGCTTCACGCCCAGTTGCGGCAGCCCGGTGTAGATGATGATCAGCTGCACCAGCAGTGGCGTGCCGCGGAACACCCAGATGTAGAAGTGCGCCGGCGCGGCAAGCCAGCGGTGGCGCGACAGCCGGGCCAGGGCCAGCGCGCAACCCACCACCAATCCGCCCGCGATGGCCGCCAGCGTCAGCCACAAGGTGGTGAGCGCGCCGCTCAGGATGTACGGGTTGAACAGATAGTCGAAGAAGCCCGACCAGTTCCAGCCTTGTCCCATGGAAGTTCCTTCGTTGACGAAGTCGGTGACGAGAAAGCGCCGCGCGCTCAGCTCGCCGGTCCCTTGACGAGCACGGTGCCGTCGGTCGCCTTCACGCCGTACTGGTCGAGCAGCTTGTTGAGGGAACCGTCGGCCTTCATGTCGTTGAGCACCTTGGCCACCGCGATCGACAGTTCCTTGTTCTTGGCGGCCAACGCCACCGGCGTGGGGAACAGGCCGTGCAGCACACGGTCGAAGTCGCCGCGCTTTTGGTATTCGGCACCGGTGGAGTCGATCGACAGCGCCACCTCGACCTGGCCGGCGCGCAGCGACTGGAAGGCCATCGCGAAGTTCTCGAAGGTGCGGATGGTCATGCCCTTGAGGCCCTTGTCGGTCAGTTGCTTGTCGAGTTCGCGCGCCTTGCGCTCTTCGAAGCCGCCGATCTCCACGCCGATGCTCTTGCCCGACAGGTCCTCGGGCTTGTTGATCTTCAGCGGGTTGCCCCTGGCAGTGCTGATGCTGATGGCCTGGTCTTCGTAAGGCAGCATCTGCATGAGCTTGGCGCGCTCGTCGGTGTAGAAGATGCCGGTGTTGATGATGTCCCAGCGACCGGCCTGCAGGCCCGGGATCATGGCCGAGAACTCGATGCGCACGTACTCGGGCGTGAGGCACAGGCGCTTGGCGATGGCCTCGCCCAGTTCGACCCGCATGCCCTTGAGCGCACCGGTCTGGTCGACGAACTGCATCGGCGGCAGGGTCGGGTTGACCGACATGATCAGCGTGCCCTTCTTCACCAGCGCGGCGTCGGGCACCGGCGACTTGCAGGCCTGGGCGTTTGCGGCCCCCATCCCGAGAATGAAAAGAGCAGCGACCGAAGCGACAGCGGGAAGCAGTTTCATGGTGATTTCCTGGTGAAGGTGGAACGAGGCGAAGGGAAGCGAGAAAACGGCGCTCAGCGCGCGATGGAGTCGAGCAGGCCGAGCCGGTCGAGGGCGCGCCGCAGGTCTACGGCATCGGCTTCGGGCAGGGGCAGGCGCGGCGCGCGCGGCTTGCCCACGGGCAGACCCATCATCGAGAGGCCGTCCTTCGAGGCCGCGACATAGCGGTGGCCGCCGACCCAGCGCACGATCGGCAGCATCTGCTTGTAGAGCGCCAGCGCAGCAGGCATGTCCCGCTCGTCGGCCACCAGTTCGAACAGGCGGGCCGACATCTTCGGAATCAGGTTGGAGCAGACAGCCACCCAGCCTTGCGCGCCAAGCCAGAACGATTCGTAGCCGAGGATGCCCGCGAACACCGTCATGCGGTCGCCGCACAGCTCGATGATGTCGCGCACCCGCGTGACCTCGAGCGTCGACTCCTTGATGTACTTGCAGTTGTCGATGCGCGACAGGCGCGCCACCAACTCGGGCTTCAGGTCCACATTGGCCGTGGCCGGGTTGTTGTAGACCATGATCGGCACGTTGATCGCCTCGCCCACCTTTCGGTAGTGCTCGAACAGCTCGTCGTCGGTGGGCGAGCTGTAGAACGGCGGAATGATCATCACGCCGTCGGCGCCCATGGTCTCGGCCTCGCGGCTCAGCCGCACGCACTCGTCGGTCCACTCCGCACCGGTGCCGATCAGAACGGGCACGCGTTTTGCGCTGGTCTGCACGCAGGTCGCAATCACCAGTTGCCGCTCTTCGGGCGTCAACGACAGAAACTCGCCGGTGCTTCCCAGCGGAATCAGCCCGTGGATGCCCTCTTCAATCTGCCAGTTGACCAGCTTCTTGAGCGCAGGCACGTCCACGTGCTTGCCGTCGGCGGTCATCGGGGTGATCAGCACCGTATAGGTGCCTCGGAACGCTGTCATGGGTCGGTTCTCGGTAAAAAATCGGATGACGAAATGCTTGTGTGCGATTAGTATACGTATACGTTGCGTATATTAAAGCAGTTTTTTTGCTTCGCACCTTGTCCATGAGCGCCAGACTGACTCACTGCTCCATTGCCACCGGCGGCCGGCCGATCCGCTTCTGGTACGACGGCCAGGCCGTTGATGGCCTCGAGGGCGAGACCGTGGCAGCCGCACTGGCGGCCAGCCACATCCGCCAGATGCGGCACACGCGCGAGGGCGAACGCCGCGGTCTTTACTGCGGCATGGGCGCCTGCTTCGACTGCCTGGTGACGGTCGACGGGGTGGCCAGCCAGCGCGCCTGCCTGACCAAGGTGGCAGACGGCCAGCAGATCCGGTCGACCATACCGGCGGGCACGTCCGCCGACCCTTTGCAGCCGCTGACCCCGCCCGCTGACGCGGAGCCGACCGAGCAAGACATCGATGTACTGGTGGTCGGCGCCGGACCGGCCGGCCTGTCGGCGGCACTGGCCGCGCGGCAAGCCGGGGCCAGCGTGCTGGTGCTCGACGAGCGGCTGCAGTCCGGCGGGCAGTTCTACAAGCCGCTGGCCCCTTCACACCACGCGCCCCGCCCTGCAGATCGCCAGTTCGCCCAGGGCTTGGCACTTGAACGCGACGTGCGCGCGGCCGGCGTGACCATCGCGCAGGGCGCACAGGTCTGGGCCGCGTTCTCGGCACATGAAGTCAGCGCGCTGATTGCCGGGCGGGCCACCCACATCCGGTGCCGGCAACTGGTGATCGCACCAGGTGCCTACGAGCGGCCCGTTCCCATTCCCGGCTGGACGTTGCCCGGAGTGATGACGACCGGCGCCGCACAAACACTGGCGCGGGCCTACCGGGTGGCACCGGGCCGGCGCGTGGTGATCGCGGGCAACGGCCCGCTCAACCTGCAACTTGCCGCGGAACTGCTGGCCGGCGGTGCGCACGTGGTCGCGGTGCTCGAATCGGCGGCCCGCCCCTCGGCGCGCGATTGGCGCCAACTGCTGACCACTGCCCGCACTGCGCCCGACCTGGTGCGCCAGGGCTGGGGCTACCTGCGGCAACTGCGCGCGCACAAGGTCCCGGTACTGTGGCGACACGCGGTAGTGGCAGCCGAAGGGGACAGCGAACTGCGGACAGTGCAAGCCGTGCAGGTGGACGATGGAGGCCAGCCCACTGCATCGCCAGTGCTACGCTTCGAGGCCGACACGCTGTGCCTGGGCTACGGCTTCATCCCCTCGACCGAACTCGCACGCATGCTGGGCTGCGAACATCGCGTGGTCGACCGGCACCTCGGCTATCTCGCGACCGTGA
This sequence comes from Verminephrobacter eiseniae EF01-2, assembly GCF_000015565.1. Lineage (NCBI taxonomy): Bacteria > Pseudomonadati > Pseudomonadota > Betaproteobacteria > Burkholderiales > Comamonadaceae > Verminephrobacter > Verminephrobacter eiseniae. The sequence continues at coordinate 796,320 of NC_008786.1, read as the reverse complement.
CCGCCGAAGACGGCGCCACCAGCCTGGCGGATGTCTTCGTGGTCGGCGACGGTGCAGACATGGGTGGCGCGCGCGTCGCGTTGGCACGCGGCACGCTGGCCGGTCGGGCCGCGGCGCGCAAGCTCGGTTTTCCAACGCCACCCACGGCGCCTCGCGACCGGACGGCGGCCCAACTCCGGCGGGCCGAGTGCTTCCAGCGGGCGCTCTGGTCGCTGTACGAGACCCCCCCCGTGGCACTGAATGCCGTCAGCGATGACACGCTGCTGTGCCGCTGCGAGGAGATCAGCTTCGGCTCGGTGCGCGAGCAGATCCGTGCGGGCCGCGATACGCTGGCAGCGCTCAAGCGCAACACACGGCTGGGCATGGGCCGCTGCCAAGGCCGCTACTGCGCGGTCACGGCCGCCAAGCTGGTGAGCGAGATGACGGGGCGACCGCTGGAGGTCGAGCAGTACTTCGCGCCGCGTCCGCCGGCCAAGCCCGTGCCGGCCGGCGCGCTGGGCTTCGAGAAGCCCGAATGGGGCGGCCACAAGCCGGCCATCACGCCGAATCTCGCGCGCCCGGTCGAACACGCGCCCTTCGACACCCTGCGCACCGACGTGCTGGTCATCGGCGCCGGCGTGCTCGGCTCCTGTCTCGGCCACTATCTGTCGAAGGCGGGCCAGGACGTGACGGTGGTCGACCGCGACGACATCAACCTCCAGGCCTCGGGCGCCAATGCGGGCAGCCTGCACGTGCAGTTGCTGTCCTTTGATTTCGGCGCCAAGGCGCAGGAAGGCGGCGGCCCGGCCGCGGCCACGCTGCCGCTGGGCCCCATGTCCGTGCGGCTGTGGCAGGAGATCGAGGCCGCGTCCGGCGAAGACCTGGAGATCAAGATCACCGGGGGACTGATGGTGGCCGACACCGACGCCGGCATGCGGTTCATCGAGGCCAAGGCCGCACTGGAACGCAGCCACGGCATCGACGCGCAAGTCATCGACGCCGCCACGCTGCGCCGTCTGTCCCCGGCCCTGTCGCCAAAGCTCCTGGGCGCCGAGCTCTGCCCCATGGAGGGCAAGATCAACCCGCTGCGCGCGACCTATGCCGTGGCCTCCCTCGCGCAGCAGCAGGGCGCACGCTTCCTGCGCGGCTGCGATGTACGCCAGATCGAGCGCCGACCGGGCGGCGGCGGCTTCGTGGTCCATACCTCGCGCGGCGTCATCCATGCCAGCCGCGTGGTGAACGCCAGCGGCGCATGGTCCAGCAAGGTTGGCGACATGCTCGGCGTGCAGATTCCCGTCAAGGGTGCACCGCTGCAGATGATCGTGACCGAGCCCGCGCCGCCGCTGGTCAACCATCTGGTGGCGCATGCCGACCGGCACCTGAGCCTCAAGCAGGCGGCCACCGGCGGCCTGATCATCGGCGGTGGCTGGACTGCGGCTTTTCATGAAGGCATGCGGTTGAACCGCGCCGAACGCGACAGCATCGAGGGCGGGCTGTGGGTCGCGCGCCAGGTGCTGCCGGCCGTGAGCGGCCTGCACATGGTTCGCTGCTGGGCCGGCATGAACGTCAACATCGACGGCGCCCCTATCCTGGGTGATGTGCCCGGTGTGCCGGGCTTCTACAACGCCGTCACTTCCAACGGCTACACCCTGGCGCCCATTGCCGCGCGCCTGGTCACCGACCTGATCGTGCACGGGCGCACGGACATCGACATCACGCCTTTTCGAATCGACCGATTTCTTTGATGGAGCCCCATGACTGATCCCTCCCACACCCAGGCCCATGCACGCGACGTGCTGCGCCAATTCATCGACACCCACTTCGACAGCCAGGTCCAGACCCTGGCTCAGCTGGTGCAATGCCCATCCGACAATCCGCCCGGCGATTGCGCGCCGCATGCCGAGGTGGCGGCGCGCCTGCTCGAGGGCATGGACCTGGTGGTCGAGCGCCACGCTGTGCCAGCGGAATTCGCGCAGCAGCACGGCATGCGCAGCGTGACCAATCTCATTGTGCGCGAGCGTTTCGGCGATGGCCCGGTGATCGCCCTCAATGCGCACGGCGATGTCGTGCCGCCGGGCGCCGGCTGGACGGGCTCGCCCTACAGCGGCGAGGTGCGCGACGGCTGGCTGTACGGGCGCGGCGCGGCGGTCTCGAAGTCGGATTTCACCACCTATGCCTTCGCGCTGCGCGCGCTCAAACAACTGCACGCAAGCGGCACGCCGCTGGCCGGAACCGTCGAACTGCACTTGACCTACGACGAAGAAACCGGGGGCATGACCGGCCCTGGCTGGATTCTTTCGCAGGGGCTGAGCCGTCCCGACTACGTGATCTCCGCGGCCTTCTCGCACCATGTCGTCGTGGCGCACAACGGTTGCTTGCACCTGGAAGTGATCCTGCGCGGCAAATCGGCGCATGCCGCGCGGCCCGAGACAGGCGCCGACGCCATCGAAGCCGCGGCCGCCCTGCTGCCCGCTCTCTACCGCTACCGTGACCAACTCGTGGACAGGCCCTCGAAGACACCCGGCATCGCGCTTCCGACGATGGTGGTCGGCCTGATCGAGGGCGGCATCAACACCAACGTGGTGGCCGACACGCTGAGCTTGCGCATCGACCGCCGCATCGTGCCGGAGGAGTCGCCCGAAGCGGTCGAGGCCGAACTGCGGCAGGTCATCGAGGACGCCTGCGCCGCGCTGGCCGGCATCTCGGTCGAGATCCGTCAGATCCTGCTGGCCCGCCCGTTCGTACCCGCACCCGGTGCGGCGGAATTTTCCGCACTGATGTGCCGCGAGGCGACGCAGGTCATGGGCAAGCCCGTGACCACGATCGGCGTGCCGCTGTACACCGACGCGCGCCTGTACAGCGAAGCCGGTATTCCGACCGTGATGTACGGCGCCGGCCCCGAATCGCTGCTCGAAGCCAACGGCCACCGCGCCGACGAGCGCGTCCCCCTCGACGAACTGCGCAAGGCGACCCTCGTGGTCGCCCACACGCTTTTGCATCTCATGGCCCTGCCAAAGGAAACCCGATGATCGAAATCAATCGAGTGAGCAAGTGGTACGGCGCTTTTCAGGTGCTGACCGATTGCACGACGAGCATCCGCAAAGGCGAAGTCCTCGTGGTCTGCGGGCCTTCGGGTTCGGGCAAGTCCACGTTGATCAAGTGCGTGAACGCGCTGGAGCCCTTCCAGAAAGGCGACATCACGGTCGACGGAACCTCGGCGGGCGATCCGAAGATCGATCTCAACCGGCTGCGCTCGCGCGTGGGCATGGTGTTCCAGCATTTCGAGCTGTTTCCCCACCTGTCGATCGAGCAGAACCTGTCGATCGCGCAAATCAAAGTGCTCAAGCGTTCGTCGAGCGAGGCGCGCGCGCGCTCCATGGTGCTGCTCGAGCGCGTGGGCATGAAAGCCCATTCACACAAGTTCCCGTCGCAGCTGTCGGGCGGCCAGCAACAGCGCGTGGCCATTGCTCGCGCGCTGGCCATGGACCCGATCGCCATGCTGTTCGATGAGCCCACCTCCGCGCTCGACCCCGAGATGGTCAACGAGGTGCTCGACGTGATGGTTCAGCTGGCTTGCGAAGGGATGACCATGATGTGCGTGACGCACGAGATGGGCTTTGCGCGCAAGGTGGCCAACCGCGTGATCTTCATGGATCGCGGCAGCATCGTCGAAGACTGCCCGAAGGAAGAGTTCTTCGGCAACCCGGCAGCGCGCTCCGACCGCGCGCAGCAGTTCCTCTCGAAAATTCTCCAGCACTGATCCGTCGAAACGAGCCTCCCCAAAAAAGCCGGCATCGGAATGCGCGCTCACTACACGTGGATTTCGAGCAGCGCGTCCCGGTGGTGCTTAGGACTCCAACCTTTCGCATGACGGCCCGTCCAGCCATCCAGCCACGCGCGTGTGCAAGCGTTCGCGGCACTCAGGGATCGATCAAGGCAATTGGCGCGCGATGAGCGAGCGAGGATCTTGCCGACAATCACTCACACCTGATGTCGAATATATTGCACATCAAGAAGTTTGAGGGCAAGATCGACGCATGTCCACTCTTGACGAAATTGGCAAGGCCGTTCGCGTTCGCAGAACGGAGATGGGCCTCACCCAAGATCTTCTTGCTCGTCTCAGTGGACTTTCACGCTCGACCGTCAATACCGTGGAGAACCGGTCCATCGCCAATCTCAGCATAGCGAAGGCTGTGGCTCTGTTGGAATCCATAGGCCTGTCGATGAACGTCAACGTGAATGCGGCGCGGTCCTCTTCCCGAAAAAATGCACCCCCGAGTCGATCGGCGATGGAGCGTGCCGCGGCCACGGCCAGCATCAGCTATGGACAGGCGATGACTGCCAAGCAATTGGAGGTGGCGCTTCTCACAGGTGAGGCACCTCCGCGGATCAGACCGCATCTGCAAGTGATGCTGGACGAGGCGCCAGTCTCGCTGCTCGCAAAGGTCGTGGATGAGATCCATGCCGAAAAATCCATATCGAGGGCACAGGTCTGGAGCCAGATGCGAAAGCTGGCGCATGAACTGCAGTGCTACAGGCTTCTCTGGCAATGACGAAGGTCGATTTCAGGCGGGAGGGGTCGTGGCGCAGTCTTTGGCCCAAGGCTCTGGGTCTGATGCTGCATCTGGAAGAAGCCACCATCGAACCTCAATGGACCTTCGGCGGCGGGACAGTGCTGATGCTGCGTTTCGATCACAGGTTCAGTAAAGATATTGACCTTTTCGTTCCCGATCCCCAGTACTTGGGACATGTGAATCCACGTCTCGGTGGACCAGCCGAGGAACTCACAAGCGAGTACGAAGAGAGCGCTGAGTTCATCAAGCTTCAACTGCCTGAAGGGGAGATTGACGTAGTCGTCGGAGCCCCGCTGACGGCGCCGAACTTTGAGATCGTCGAGTACGAGCGGCGTCCGATTCGTGTGGAAACATCCGCCGAAATCATTGCCAAGAAGATGTGGCATCGTGGCGATCAGGCCAAGGCACGGGACCTGTTTGACCTCTGCGCAGTAGCCACGTTCGAGCCGGATGCAATCGAGGTCGCGCGCCCCTTCATGCGACGACACGCAGCAGCCTTTCTTCGGAGATTGGATGCCCGAGCGGAAATGGCAGAACTCGAGTTCGACGAAATTGAAGCCAGCTCCTTCCGGATGTCCTTCCGGGAATGCCTGGTACTTGCCCACACAATTCTTGATCCTCTGTAAGCGCAGATAGCCGAAGCCCGCACCGAGCAAATATGCTCGATTCGTCTACGACAGAGAAGCCCAGCTTCGCGTCCGTATACATGCATGCAAACCGTTTTACGTCACCGAAAAGAGCTTGCAATCGGCGCCGGGTCCATACATGCACGGAAACCGAGATCACCCCAAGATAGGCCGGTTCGGGGACAATCGGGGTTCGCCACGAGGAAAACCCCCCATGTACATGCCCCCGCAGTTCAACGCCAAGGACCCGGCCATCGCGCTGGAGTTGATGCGCTCGCATCCGTTCGCGAGCCTGATCTCGAACGACACCGACGGCCTGCCATTCGTCACGCACCTGCCGCTGGTGGCGGAGGCGGGCGAGAGCGACCAACTGGCGTTGTGGGGGCATTGCGCCAAGCCCAACCCGCATTGGCGCTACCTGCAGGCACGGCCGCAGGCGGTCGTCACGTTCCTCGGGCCGCATTCGTACCTGTCGCCCCAGGTCTATCCCGACCTCGCGCGTGTGCCGACGTGGAACTACCTCGCGGTGCATTGCACGGTCGAGGCCCGCCTGATCGAGGAGCCCACGGAGAAAGACGTGTTGCTCAAGAAGCTCATCGGCGAGCATGAGCCCGCTTACGCGCAGCAGTGGCGCGACCTGGGCGAGGAGTTCCAGCGCAAGATGCTGAACGGCATCGTCGGCTTCGAGCTGAAGGTGACTGCGCTGCAGTGCAAGGTCAAGATCAACCAGCATCGCAGGGAATCGCATGCGGGCATGCGTGCCATGTACGGCGCCGGCACGCCGGACGAGCAGGCGCTGGCGGCGTGGATGGACCGGCTCGGCATGAATGCCGAGGCGCAGGGAAGCTGAAATGCGCGTGTTCGGATTGCTCGGCCTGGTGCTGGCGCTCGTGATCGTCGGACTGATCGCCAAGAAGCACCAGAGCTGCAGCAGTCGGATCAGACACGTGCTCGAGCAGCTTCGGGCGCGATCGCTTTCGGTTATGGTCCCAGCCATGATCCAGGCCGCCCCGCTATTTGTCAGCGCCGCGACCATGCCCATTTCGCACACCATGCGCAATGCCGCACAAAGTTCGCGGTCGTATTTCGCCGCGGAACGAGGCGCCGTTGTCGCGGCCGTGTCGCTCGCAGCCTGATGCCACGCTGACTGCGTCGCCTGCTGTATTGCCATGTTTCTATGGCCGTCGCTCAAGGACGCCGAGCTGCGCCCCGTTTACAGCGGCTGCGCCGGAACAGCCGTGTTGTTCGATGCTATGTGATCCTGTACGTGCAGATCGGCGAGCTCGGGCACGTCAAGATCGCGAACGTGAAGATCAGCTGCGGCGACGCAAAGCTGGACCAGCAAGCCGTGCGCGAGACCAAGGCCCAGGTGCATCCCGTGCCGCGCGTGGGCCGCAAGGCCGTGGCCCGATGGCACATGATCCGCTGGGAGGTGCCACTGGATCGCAGGCCTAGTGTCGCGTCACCGATCATCTGTCGGTCTGCGCTGGCCATCGAACCGTATCGCGGCGTTGCATCGCTTGCCAATACGCTTGGTATTGGCAAGCGATGCGCCTTGCGCTGCGCTCCGATGGCTGCGCGCAGCCTACGACATCTGACCGGTGACGCGACACTAGACTAACGCGATCTCACTGGGCCTGGCCGCGCCTTTGCGAACAGGATGGCGATTCTGGTAGCGCTGCAGCCAGAGGCGAGCGGCAATCGCGTGCGCCATGGAAAACGGACCCGCTCGGGGTCCGTTTGGAGGTGCAAGAAAAGCCGCCGGCGCGAATGCCGAGACTGGTGTCGCAAGTCAGCGGGTGCGGATTTCTCCGTACATTTCCATCTCGATCTGATCGAGCCGCTTGTTCGACTTGTAGCCTGCCCATAGCTCGGCAGCGATCACGCTGACCGGTACGCCCAGGGCAATGATGCCCAAGGCCCAGACCACGAATGGATTGCTCATGTTCATGAAATTCTCCTTGAACGTTGAAACGATTCTAGTCCACCGTGCCCAGCGTTGCCAGATTGCTCCGCGCTCGACCGATGATCCCCAGCGCAGACAGCCGCATGATGGCCCAGACGCCGACAGCCACCACGAACGCGATGATGTCGACGCCCATACGGGCGTCCGACGCTATCTGCAGCACATTCATGCAACGGATTCTCTTTTACAGAAAAGCGGGCATGGCACGCCCAAGACCGGAGCATCAAATTTCCCGCAGATGAAGGATATTGGCGAGGTAGTCCGGGCTCCAGGCAGCGGCCTTGCGCTTTTTTGGCAGGCGCATGGCGCGAGAGTGGTCAGCACGAAACAGGTTCATGGCGACGCGGCGCGGCAATGAGAAGTCGAGTGCGGCATTGCGTAGCCGGATGGGGCAGGCGTCCTCTCCAAAGGTCACATCCAGGCACCAGTGCAAGCCATTTTCAATGCCCCAGTGCATGCGCACAGCGTGCAAAATGCGCTCACTGTCGGCGGGCAATGAACTGATCACATAGCGCCGATCAGTCTCGGTCTTGCTGCCGATCACGCGGCTGGAGTCGATACAGGCCACCGAAGTGATACCCGACGGATGGTGTCGTGCCCGGGAATGCCGTTGCGCAGTTTCAGATAGCGACGCAGCCAGCCTTCGCGCGCGTGTCCCCAGTCCTCTATGTCATCCCACCCTTGTGCCCCTGACATGACCGCGCACAGTGCCAAAACCAGTATGTCGAGCAGGTTGTGGTCGGTGCGGCCTGCAACCCGCGGGTCCTTCAACTGGCGCAACTGCTCGATGATCTCTTCTATCGTGTCTTTCTCCGCCATCTCTTGCTCCTGAAACCCAAGAGTAGGCACGATTCCTGAGCCGCTTTTACAACGGCTTATCGTAAGTCGTTGAATGTAAACAAACTTTGATGCTCCGGCCCTGTCCTGCCGCCCCGCGCCGGTAGCGCCCGGCCTGCGTTTGCCGTAGATTGGCGCGATCCCGGCGCCACCGGTCCCACCGGGTTTGGTGTACCGTTGCCCTCGACCACCCGCCGCAGGAGCCACCCGGATGATGCACACACGCCGCCAATTCATGCACCGGGCGGGCTGCGCCGCAGCGCTCGGCGCCCTGTCCGCGCTGACCGTCCGGGCCCAGGCCATCGGGCCGGTCAAGATTCTCTACGGCTTTTCTGCCGGCAGTGCCGGCGACACCGTGGCGCGCAGGGTGGGCGACAAACTCGCCGGTTCGGCCTACACCAGCCATGCCGCCGTGGTGGAGAACAAGCCCGGCGCGAGCGGACGGATCGCGCTGGAACTGCTCAAGACCGCGCCCGGTGATGGCAGCGTGCTGGCGCTGGCGCCGTTCTCGTGCACCGCCATCTATCCCCACATCTACCGCCAGCTCAGCTACGACCCGGCCAACGATTTCCAGCCGGTGTCGATCGCTGCGATCATGCACCACGCCCTGGCGGTGGGGCCGCTGGTGCCGGCGTCGGTCAAGACGATCAAAGACTTCCTGGCCTGGGCCAAGGCCAACCCGGAGCAGGCCAACTATGGCTCGCCCGCCGCCGGCTCGACCCCGCACTTCATTGGCGCCCTGTTCGGTCTGGGCAGCGGGGTCGCGCTCCGGCATGTGCCTTATCGCGGCTCCATACCTGGCGTGACCGACCTGGTGGGCGGGCAGATTGCGGCCATGGTGACCCCCAGCGGGGACTTCACCGCCTACTACAAGGCCGGCAAGCTGCGGCTGCTGGCCACATCGGGCCATGCGCGCTCACCGTTTACACCGGATGTGCCCACTTTCGCCGAGCAGGGCCATGCGGAACTGAGCATCGAGGAGTGGCTCGGCTTTTACGCCCCGGGCAAGACCGCCGCCAGCGTCGTGGCCGTCGCCAGTGCGGCGATCAACGCCGCCGTCAAGGAACAGGCGGTCATCGACAGCCTGGCCCTGGTCGGGCTGATTGCCAAGGGATCGACCCCGGCCGAGATGCGCTCTTTCCAGCAAGCGGAGTTCGAGCGCTGGGGCCCGCTGGTCAAGAAAGTCGGCTTCACCGCCGATTCCTGAGCCGGCGGCGGTTGCCGCAGGCGGCCCTGGCGCTACGGCTGCGCTCGATACTAGTGTCGCGTCACGGATCAGATGTCGTAGGCTGCGCGCAGCCATCGGAGCGCAGCGCAAGGCGCATCGCGCCGCCCATACCGAGCGTATTGGCAAGCGATGCAACGCCGCGATGCGCTTCGATGGCCAGCGCAGACCGACAGATGATCGGTGACGCGACACTAGGCCGGTGCCGCAGGCGCGCCGGTTCAGTGCGCGCGGATTTTTGCCGTCTGCACCAGTTTGCCGATGTCCAGATACTCTTGGCGCAGCGTCTGCATCGTGCTTTCGCCGTCGACGAACCTGACCACGACGCTCATCTTGGCAAATTGCGCCTTCACTTGCGGCTCGTCCAGCGCGCGTCGCAGCGTCGCGGCAAGCCGGTCCTGGATCGGCGCAGGCGTTGCGGCGGGCACGAACAAGCCGACCCATGCGACCAATTCTGCGCCCGGGTACCCCGCTTCCCGCACCGTCGGTACATGGGGCAGATCGGGCGAGCGGGTGGCCGAAGTGATGGCCAAAGCGCGCAGTTGCCCCTGCTTGACGCGCTGCACTGAGCCAAAGGTGGTGTCAAAGCCCATGCTGACCTGGCCGGCCAGCACGGCTTGCACGCATTGCGGGCCGCTCTTGTAGGGGATCTCCGCGATGTCGATAGCGGCGGCAACCCGGATCGCTTCGCCCGACAGATGCGCCGTGCTGCCCTTGCCGAACGAGGCGTAGCTGATTTTCTCGCCCCTCCTTGCGGCGTCGACGACATCGGCCAGCGTCTGGTACGGCGCGTCGGGTTTGACCACGATGAGATTGGGCAGGGTCGCCATGGTGCCGATGGCGGCGAAGCTGCGCAGCGGGTCGTAAGGCAGCTTGTCCATGATGTGCGGACTGATGGTGAAAGCCGAGTTGGTGCCCATGAACAGCGTATGGCCGTCTGGTTCGGAGCGCGCCACCGCGTCGGCGCCGATCATGGTGCCCGCGCCGGGGCGGTTGTCGATCAGCACCGGCTGGCCCAGTTCGGCCTGGAACTTGGGGCTGAGCAGGCGGGCCATGGAGTCGATGGTGCCGCCGGCCGCGTAGGGCACGACGATCTTGATCGGCCGGCCCGGATAGTCGGCGGCCAGCGCTGCGCCGATGGTCATGGCCATGATGGCCATCGGCGGCAGCGCCGCCCGTATTTTTCGGGTAAGGGTCATTTTCTTGTCTCCTCAGCGCGCGCGGCCTGTGCCGAACAGTTCCCGGATCAGCGCCAGCTTGGGCCGGACCGAGGCGGCGCTGTTGGCATCGAGCTGCATGGCCTTGCTGTAGGCCTGGCTGGCCAGCCAGGCGTAGATATCGCCCAGGTTCTCCTGCGCCGTGGCGTAGCCCGGGTTGGCGCGCAGCGCCATTTCCAGCGTCGCGCGGGCCTGGTCCCACTGGTTCTGGCGGGCGTAGAGCACGGCCAGATTGTTATAGGGCTCGGGCAGTTCGGGGAACTCTTGCGTGAGCTCGGTGAAGCTGGCGATGGCGCGCTCCGGTTCGCCGGCGTCGGTTTGGGCCAGCGCGCGCAAAAAGCGCAGTTGCGGGTCGCGCGGATGCTCCGTCAGGCGCTGCTCGGCCAGGGTCAGCGCTTGGGCGGCCTGGCCGGATTGGAGTAGCGCAGAGATGTCGGCATGGTCGTCCGCCTGGGCCCGGCCCGCGCCCGGCAGGGCGGTCAGCGCCAGCCATTGCAGCAGGCATGCAAATAGACGTAAGGCTTGCTTCATGAGGGCCAGGAGATGCCGGGCGGCGGCGGATGCGGCAACGGGTTGTCAACAGGGAAAAGTCGCACCAGCAGTGTGATCGAGGGCTTCACCCAACGGGTGCGACAAGACAGCAGGGGGACAGGGGGAGGAAAGGCCGATGGCAAGTGTAGAGAAAAATCGGGAACGACATGCCATCGCCATGTCCGCCGGCCCGGCATCGGTCAGCGCAAACCGATGGCATCGGGCCAGTGTCGCGTCACGAGGCCGCGCAGGTCGAACGCGGCCGGCAGCGCACCCGGCGCCAATCCCGACACCGGGCCGGGCGCGGGTAGCATCGCGCAATGCTCCGACCGTTGCTTTGCGCTCCTGTTCCTTGCTGGCCTGTCTGCCGGGCGCTGTGCCTGGCCGGCGCCCTGCTGCTGGCCGGCTGTGCCGGCAGTGCGCCGCCGGCCCCATGGCCCGGGCGCCTGCTGGGCTTGCTCCCGGCCGATGCGCTGCTGCTCGGCGAGCAGCACGATGCCGCCGAACATCAGCGCTTGCAACGCCAGGCCGTGCAATGGCTTGCAGCGCGCGGGCAATTGGCTGCCGTGGTCATCGAAATGGCCGAGCACGGGCATGGCACCCGGGGCCTGCCACGCCAGGCTTCGCAGGCCCAGGCCCGGGCCGCGCTGCAGTGGAACGACGCTGCCTGGCCCTGGAGCAGCCATGGCCCGGTGGTGATGGCCGCCGTGGCTGCGGGCGTTCCGGTGCTCGGCGGCAATCTGCCGCGCAGTCGCCTGCGCGCCGCGATGGACGATGCCGCCTGGGACCGGCATCTGCCGGCCCCGGCGCTGCAGCGGCAGTACGACGCGCTGCGCCAAGGCCATTGCGGGCTGCTGCCCGAGGCGCAGTTGGTGCCGATGGCGCGCATGCAGATCGCCCGCGACGCGAGCCTGGCCCGCACCGTGCAGCAGGCGCTGCACCCCGGCCAGAGTGTGCTGCTGCTGGCCGGCAACGGCCATGTGCTGCGCCGCCTGGGCGTGCCCACCCACTGGCCTGCCAGTCTGGTGTCGAAAGTGGTGATGATGCAGACGCTGCAGACGCAATCGGCACGCACTGAGATCGACGATGAGGCCGACATGGTGATCACCACGCCCGCCCTGCCGCCGCGCGATGCCTGCGCCGTATTGCGGCGCTCCCGGTCCGGCATGGCGGCGCCCCCGGCCCTGAGCAGCGCCAGCCCGGCTGCGACAATCGCGCTCCGCCCATGACCCATGCCTATGTCCTGACCCTGTCCTGCCCCGACCGTCTGGGGCTGGTGCACGCCGTCTCGGGCTTTTTGCTCGAACATGGCGGCAACATCGAAGAAGCCGCGCAGTACAACGACCACGCCACGGGCCTGTTCTTCATGCGCGTGCGGTTTGCCTGCGCGCTGCATGACCAGGCCGGCTTCAAAGACCGGCTGGGCCGCTTCGCCGCGCTCCATCAGATGCGCTGGAGCCTGCATCTGGCGGCCGAGCCGGTCAAGACTGTGCTGCTGGTCAGCAAGGAGGGCCATTGCCTGAACGACCTGCTGTTTCGCTGGCAATCGGGCCTGCTGCCGGTGGATATCCGCGCCATCATCAGCAACCACCGCGACTTTTGTCCGCTGGCGGCCAGCTACGCCGTGCCGTTTCACCACCTGCCCGTCAGCGCCGCCACCAAGGCGCAGGCCGAGGCCAGGCTGCTGGAGATCATCGAGGCCGAGGGCGCCGAACTGGTGGTGCTGGCGCGCTACATGCAAGTGCTGTCGGACGCGCTGTGCCGGCAACTGGCCGGCCGCGTGATCAACATCCACCACAGCTTCCTGCCCAGTTTCAAGGGCGCAAAGCCGTACCACCAGGCCCATGAGCGTGGCGTCAAGCTCATCGGCGCCACGGCCCACTATGTGACGGCCGATCTCGACGAAGGCCCGATCATCGAGCAGGATGTCGCGCGCGCCGAGCACACCGATACCGTCGAGACCCTGATCGCGCGCGGCCGCGACACCGAAAGCCAGGTGCTGGCCCGCGCGGTCAAATGGCACAGCGAGCACCGCGTGCTGCTCGATGGACACAAAACGGTGGTTTTCCGATGAGTGGTCGCCCCGTCGGGGACATCGATACGAAGAGGGCCTCGAAATCACCGACAATCGCAGCGATGGACTGGCTCGACGACGTGAAATGGGATGCGCAGGGCTTGGTGCCGGTGATCGCGCAAGAGCAGGGCACGGGCGACGTGCTGATGCTGGCCTGGATGAACCGCGAGGCGCTGCGGCAGACCGCAGCACTCGGGCGCGCCGTGTACTTCAGCCGCTCGCGCGGCAAGCTGTGGTTCAAGGGCGAGGACTCGGGCCATGCGCAGACGGTGCACGAGATCCGCCTCGATTGCGACCGTGATGTGCTGCTGCTGCGGGTCACGCAGCAGGGCCACCAGCCCGGCATTGCCTGCCATACCGGGCGCCATAGCTGCTTTTTCAGCCGGCTCGGCGACGGCGCCTGGCAGGCGGTCGATGCGGTCTTGAAAGACCCCCGGGCCATCTACGGCTGAACCCCATGCCTGATGACGATTTGCAACACCGCTCGCAGGACATTCTGGCGCGCCTGGCCGCCGTCATCGAAAGCCGCAAGATCGCCCATGGCGGCGACCCCACCAAGAGCTACGTTGCGCGCCTGCTGCACCAAGGCCCGGACGCCTTTCTGAAGAAGATCGGCGAAGAGGCCACCGAAGTGGTCATGGCCGCCAAGGATGCCGACCATGGGGCCGACAAGGCAAAAATCATCTGCGAAGTGGCCGATCTGTGGTTTCATTGCATGGTCGCTCTGGCCCACTACGGATTGACGCCCGACCAAGTGCTGGCCGAGTTGCAGCGCCGCGCAGGCAGCAGCGGCATCGAGGAAAAGGCGCTGCGCAAGCTGCTCGGACGTGGCAGCGCCGACCAGGCCAGGGAGTCGCCATGATGGACAGGGCGGTGCTGCCCGGGCGCGGGTTTGCCGTACCGGCATGACCGGCAGCCCCGGCCCGCGCAAGCGGCACACCGCCATGCGCCACGGTGCCCATGATGACGCAGACTGAAACATCCCCGCGACGGCTGAACCTGGCGCTGCAAGGCGGCGGCTCGCATGGCGCGTTCACCTGGGGCGTGCTGGATGCGCTGCTCGAAGACGGGCAGTGGCAGTTCGATGGCGTCAGCGGCACCAGCGCGGGCGCGATGAACGCCGTGGCCCTGGCCCATGGCTTCGCCCGGGCGGCGCAGGCGCACAAAGACCCCGGCGAGGTCCACCGGGCCGGTTGCGCGCTGGCCCGGGAATCGCTCACGCGGCTATGGGAGGGGGTCGGCACCCTGGGCAACCTGATGGGCGGGCTGCCTTTGGCGACGGCCAACCCGGTCTTGGGCATGATGCGCCAGTGGCTCTCGCCCTACCAGACCAACCCGCTGGACATCAACCCGCTGCGCGGTTTGCTCGAGCGCGAGATCGACTTCGCGCTGCTGCGCGCAGCGCATGGCGCCCGACCGGTCGCGGCGCATCGCGTTCCACACGGCTCGGCGCATGGCGCCGAGGGGACGACGGCAGACGGGCCCAAGGTGTTCGTCTGCGCCACCAACGTGCGCACCGGGCGCAGCCAGATCTTCAGCGGCCCGCGCCTGAGCGTCGATGCGGTGATGGCCTCGGCCTGCCTGCCGCTGCTGTTCCAGGCCGTCGAGATCGACGGCGAGCATTACTGGGACGGGGGCTACTCGGGCAACCCTGCGCTGCACCCGCTGATCTACCAGACCGGCACCTCGGACATCCTGCTGGTGCAGATCAACCCCATCGAGCACCCGACGCTGCCGCATTCGGGCGCCGAGATCATCGAGCGCATCAACGAGGTCACCTTCAACGCCAGCTTGCTGGCCGAACTGCGCGCCATCGAGTTCGTGCGCCGCCTGCTGGCCGAGGGCAAGCTCGATCCGCGCCGCTACAAGAGCGTGCGCATGCACCGCATCGACGGCGGCGCGGTGCTGCAGCCGTTTGCGGCCGACAGCAAGATGCGCGCGGACCTGGCCTTCGTGCGCCAACTCTTTGCCTTGGGCCGTGAGGCCGGCCAGCAGTGGCTGCAGGCGCACCGCCAGGATGTCGGGCTGCGCCCCTCGATCAAGATCGCGGACAATGCGTAGCTCTCGTTCCTGCCGTATCCCTTTGCTTGACCATGCACGATCCGAACTGCCTTTTTTGCAAAATCATCGCCGGCCGGCTGCCGTCGAAGAAAGTCCATGAAGACGAAGAAATCTTCGCCTTCCACGACATCCACCCCTGGGCGCCGGTGCATTTCTTGCTGGTTCCCAAACTGCATATCCCGTCGATGGCCCAGGTCGATGCCGGGCACGCGGGCCTGCTCGGGCGCATGATGGCGCTGGCACCCCGGCTGGCGCTGGAGCAGGGGTGCAACCCGTACCCCGAGGGGGGCTTTCGCATCGTGGTCAACACCGGCGGCGAGGGGGGGCAGGAAATCCACCACCTGCATCTGCATGTGATGGGCGGCCCCCGCCCTTGGCTCAAGGGCTGAACGCAAGGGCTGAACCCGGCCCATGGGCCGCCGTCTAAAATGGGCGCCATTCATCAGGAGAGATCTCATGGGCACTTTTTCCATCTGGCACTGGCTGATCGTGCTGCTGGTCGTCGTCGTGGTGTTCGGCACCAAGAAACTCAGGAACATCGGCACCGATCTGGGCAGCGCCGTCAAGGGCTTCAAGGACGGCATGAAGGACGCGGCGACCGATACCGCGCCCGCAGGCCAGGTGGCCAACCAGTCCACCGCCGACCAGACCATCGATGTCCAAACCAAACCAAAAGGCTGAGCCGGTGGCGCCGATTGGCCCCGCACCGGCGCTTGACCCATGATTGACATCGGCCTGTCCAAGATGGCGCTGATCGGCGCCGTGGCCCTGATCGTGATCGGCCCGGAAAAGCTGCCCCGCGTGGCGCGCACGGTCGGCACGCTGCTGGGCAAGGCGCAGCGCTATGTGGCCGATGTCAAGGCCGAGGTCAACCGCTCGATGGAGCTCGACGAACTCAAGAAGATGAAGGACACGGTGGAGAGCGCCGCGCGCGAGGTGCACGACTCGATACAGACCAGCGCCAGCGCATTCGAGAAGGACTGGGCCGAGGCCATCGACAGCGCCGCCCCCCTGCCGGGTTCGACGGCGACGGTGCCTGCGCCCGAGTACAAACACCCGGGCAAGCGCTGGCGCCTCAAGCGCAGCGCGCTGCCCCAGTGGTACAAGGCCAGGAGCGGCGTGCGCAGCAAAGCCCTGTCCGGCGCGGCCCGTGTGGCGCGCTACCGGCCCGGAAAATCCCGCTGACACCGCTTCGGGCGCGCTGCCCGGGCCTACCGACCATACAGACGGCCCGAACGCCCACGAGCATCCAACATGTCCGAAACCCCCTCCCCGGAAGACGAACTCGCCGGCACCGAACAGCCCTTCGTGCAGCACCTGGTGGAACTGCGCGACCGGCTGCTCAAAGCCATCGCCGCCGTTGGCATCGCGCTGGTCATCCTGTTTTTCTTTCCGGGGCCCGGCGCGCTGTACGACTTTCTGGCCGCGCCGCTGGTGGCGCACCTGCCCAAGGGGGCCACGCTGATCGCCACTTCGGTGATCTCGCCGTTCGTGGTGCCGCTGAAAATCCTGCTGATGACGGCCTTTTTGCTGGCCCTGCCCTATGTGCTGTGGCAGGTCTGGGCCTTTGTCGCACCCGGCCTGTATGCGCACGAGAAAAGGCTGGTGCTGCCGCTGGTGCTCTCCAGCACGCTGCTGTTTTTCATCGGCGTGGCGTTTTGCTACTACTGGGTGTTCGGCCAACTGTTTGCTTTCATCCAGAGCTTTGCGCCCAAGACCATTACGGCAGCGCCCGACATCGAGGCCTACCTGAACTTCGTGCTGTCGATGTTCCTGGCCTTTGGGCTGGCGTTCGAGGTGCCGATTGCCCTCGTGGTCTTGGTGCGCATGGGCGTGGTCAGTGTGCAAAAGCTGCGCGAATTTCGCGGCTATTTCGTCGTGCTGTCGTTTATCGTGGCGGCCATCGTGACCCCGCCCGACGTGGTCTCGCAGTTGTCGCTGGCCCTGTCCATGTGCGCCCTGTACGAGGTCGGCCTGTGGGCCGCGCAACTGTTCATCAAGCACACCCGGGCGCCCGACGCCCCCGAGGAGACTGCCTCGTGATGGATAATCGCCGGCTTGCCGCAAGGCACCTCCAACGGCCCATCCCATGATTTTGGTTACCGGCGGCGCGGGCTTCATCGGCGCCAACTTCGTGCTCGACTGGCTTGCGTCTTCAGACGAGCCGGTGCTCAACCTCGACAAGCTGAGCTACGCCGGCAACCTGCACAACCTGGAGGGCCTGCGCCAAGACCCGCGCCATCGGTTCGTGCAAGGGGACATCGGCGACAGCGCATTGCTGGCCGGCTTGCTGGCCGAGCACCAGCCGCGCGCCATCGTCCATTTCGCGGCCGAGTCGCATGTCGATCGCTCCATCCACGGCCCGGAAGATTTCATCCAGACCAACATCGTCGGCACTTTCCGGCTGCTCGAAGCGGTGCGCCGATACGGCGCCGCGCTGCCCGACCGCGCCCGGCAGGGCTTGCGCTTCCTGCAAGTGAGCACCGACGAGGTCTACGGCTCTTTGGCGCCCCGGGAGCCGGCTTTCGCCGAAACCCGCGCATTCCAGCCCAACAGCCCCTACAGCGCCAGCAAGGCGGCCAGCGACCACTTGGTGCGCGCCTGGCACCACACCTATGGCCTGCCGGTGCTGACCACCCATTGCAGCAACAACTACGGGCCGTTGCAGTTCCCGGAGAAACTGATCCCGCTGATGATCGTCAACGCCCTGGGGGGCCAGCCATTGCCGGTGTACGGCGACGGCCTGCAGCGGCGTGACTGGCTGTATGTGAAAGACCATTGCAGCGCCATCCGCCGCGTGCTGGAGGCCGGCCAGGTGGGCCACAGCTACCACATCGGAGGCGGCAACGAGCAAGCCAACATCGACATCGTGCACAGCATCTGCACCCTGCTCGACGCGCTGCGGCCCCGTCCCGACGGCCAGAGCTACCTGAGCCAGATCGCGCATGTGCAAGATCGCCCCGGCCATGACCGGCGCTACGCCATCGACGCGCGCAAGATCGGGCGCGAACTGGGCTGGCAACCGGCCGAGACCTGGGCCAGCGGCATCCGCAAGACCGTGCAGTGGTATCTGGAGCACCCGCAATGGGTGGCCCAGGTACAGACCGGCGCCTACCGGGACTGGGTGCAGACCTGCTACCCGCAGGTTCCAGCGGCCGATGCGGCCGATGCGGCCGGGGAGATCCGAGCGGCGGGCAGCGGCGCATGAACATCCTGCTTTTTGGCCGCAACGGGCAGTTGGGCTGGCAGTTGCAGCGCAGCCTGGCGGTTTTGGGGCCGGTCACGGCGCTGGGCCATGACAGCACCGGGCATTGCGCAGACTTTGCCAACCCCTGCGGCGTGGTCGACACCGTGCGCGCGCTGCGCCCGGACGTGATCGTGAACGCGGCGGCCCATACGGCCGTCGACCAGGCCGAAAGCGAGCCTGACCTGGCGCGCACCCTGAACGCGCTGACGCCCGGCGCATTGGCGCAAGAGGCGGCCAGATCGGCGGCGCTGTTCGTGCACTACAGCACCGACTACGTGTTCGACGGCAGCGGGCAGCGGCCCTGGCTGGAGACCGACCCCCCTGCGCCGCTCAGCGTCTATGGCCGCACCAAGCTCGAAGGCGAGCAAGCGGTGCAGCAATCGGGCGCGCAGCACCTGATCTTTCGCACCAGTTGGGTCTACGCGGCGCGCGGCGCCAACTTTGCCAAGACCATGCTGCGGCTGGCGCAGCAGCAAGAGCGCCTGACGGTGATCGATGACCAGTGGGGCGCGCCCACGGGCGCCGAACTGCTGGCCGATGTCACGGCCCACGCCATCCGGCAACTGCAGCAGCGCCCGCAGGATGCGGGCCTGTACCACCTGGCCGCAGCCGGCGCCACCACCTGGAACGGCTATGCCCGGTATGTGCTGGCCCGGGCGCGCCAATCGCCGTTGGCCGGCAAGATCATGGCCACGGAGGTGCTGCCGATCTCCGGCAGCGCCTTCCCGACCCCGGCCATACGCCCCCGCAACTCACGCCTCGACACGCACAAGCTGCAAACGCGCTTCGGCCTGACCCTGCCCCATTGGCAGACCGGCGTGGCGCGCATGTTGAGCGAAATCCTCTGCCCATCCTGATGACGACACGCAAAGGCATCATCCTGGCCGGCGGCTCCGGCACCCGCCTGCACCCGGCCACGCTGGCCATCAGCAAGCAACTGCTGCCGGTGTACGACAAGCCGATGATCTACTACCCGCTGAGCACCCTGATGCTGGCCGGCATGCGCGAGATCCTGATCATCAGCACCCCGCAGGACACGCCGCGCTTCGAGCAACTGCTCGGCACCGGCCAGCAATGGGGCATTGCGCTGCACTACGCGGTGCAGCCGCACCCGGACGGCCTGGCGCAGGCGTTCCTGATTGGCGAAACCTTCCTCGGCGACGCCCCCAGCGCGCTGGTGCTGGGCGACAACATCTTCTACGGCCACGACTTTCACGAACGCCTGGGCCGTGCCATGGCGCGCACCGAAGGGGCGAGCGTGTTTGCCTACCATGTGCAAGACCCTGAGCGCTACGGCGTGGTCGGGTTCGATGCCCAAGGCAAGGCGGTTTCGCTGCAGGAAAAGCCGTCCGCGCCGCCCTCGAGCTACGCGGTGACGGGGCTGTACTTTTATGACAACCAGGTGGTCGAACTGGCCCGGGGGCTGAAGCCCTCGCAGCGCGGCGAATACGAGATCACCGACCTGAACCGCCGGTACCTGGAACAAGCGCAACTGCATGTCGAAATCATGGGCCGTGGCTACGCCTGGCTGGACACCGGCACCCACGAAAGCCTGCTACAGGCCGGGCAGTTCATCGCCACACTGGAACATCGCCAGGGCCTGAAAATCGCCTGCCCCGAGGAGATCGCCTGGCGCCAACGGTGGATCGACGGCGCACAGTTGGAACGCCTGGCGCAGCCGCTGTGCAAAAGCGGGTACGGGCAATACCTGTTGCGCGTGCTCGCCGACAAGATTTACTGAACCCCCCCTCCCATGCCTCCCATGCAAGTGACTGCGTTGGCCATACCCGAAGTCGTTCTGATCGAGCCCCAGGTTCATGGCGACGCGCGCGGCTTTTTCTACGAGAGCTTCAACCAGCGCGCCTTCGAGCAGGCCACCGGTTGCGCCGGGCGCTTCGTGCAGGACAACCACAGCCGCAGCGCCCAAGGCGTATTGCGGGGCTTGCACTACCAGATCCGGCAACCGCAGGGCAAACTGGTGCGCGTGGTGCGCGGGGCGGTGCTGGATGTGGTGGTGGATCTGCGCAAAAGCTCGCCCAGCTTTGGCCAATGGGTGGCCGAGGAGCTCAGTGCAGACAACCACCGCCAGCTCTGGGTGCCGCCGGGCTTCGCCCATGGCTTCCTCGTGCTCAGCGACAGCGCCGAATGCCTGTACAAGACCACCGACTACTACGCGCCCGCCCATGAGCGCTGCATCGCCTGGGACGACCCGGCGCTGGCGATAGACTGGCGCCTGCGCGGCAACCGGCCCCTGCTGTCGCCCAGAGATGCGCAGGCGCCGCCACTGGCCCATGCCGAGGTGTTCACATGAAACCCATCCCCTTGTTCTGCGCTGCCTCAGCCAATGCAGGGCTGGACTTGCGCGGCGCGATCGACGCCGTGCTCGACAGCCACCATTTCATCCTGGGCAGCAAGGTGCGCGCGTTCGAGCAGGCCTACGCCAGCTACCAACGGACAGACCACTGCGTCAGCGTGGCCAACGGCTCGGACGCGCTGGAACTGGCCTTGCGCGCGCTCGGAATCGGCGCGCCAGCGCGCGTCGTCACAGTGGCGAATGCGGGCTTTTATGCCAGCACGGCCGTGCATGCCGTAGGGGCCAGGCCGCTGTATGTCGATGTCACCGAAGACACGCTCACCCTGTGCCCCGACGCATTGGCCCAGGCGCTGGCGCTGGCGCCGAAACCGGCGGCCGTGATCGCGACCCACTTGTACGGCCAGATGGCCAATATGCCGGCCATTGCCGCGCTGTGCGCCAACGCCGGGGTGGCGCTGATCGAGGACTGCGCCCAGGCCCATGGCGCCGAACTGCAAGGCAAAAAAGCCGGCGCCTGGGGCGATCTTGCCTGCCTGAGCTTTTACCCGACCAAGAACCTGGGGGCCTTGGGCGACGGCGGGGCGGTGCTGACCGCGAACGCGGCGCTGGCCGACAGGCTGCGCCAACTGCGCCAATATGGCTGGTCCGACAAATACCATGTCGACATCCCCGGGGGGCGCAACAGCCGGCTCGACGAATTGCAGGCGGCGGTGCTGCTGGCCAAACTGCCGCAGCTCGACGCGCACAATGCCTGGCGCCGTCGGGTCGCCGCCCGCTACAGTGCCGCCTTGGCGGGGCTGCCGCTGCGCTGTCCGGCGCCGCCGGGGCCGGATTTCGTGGCCCACCTGTACGTGCTGCGCACCGCGCAGCGCGACGCACTGGCGCAGCATCTGCAAGCGCAAGCGGTCGGCTTCGGGCTGCATTACCCGGTGGCGGACCACCTTCAGCGCGCCTACCCGGGCGCGGCCTGCTGCGGCCCGCTGACGGTGACGCAGCAAGCCTGCGCCCAGGTCCTGTCCCTGCCCTGCTACCCCGGTCTGTCCGACGCGGATGTGGACCGGGTCAGCGCCGCAGTCCGCTCTTTCTTTGCCCGGGCCTGAAGATGCTCTCGCTGCTGATCCCGGTGTACCGCAACGAGACCGGCCTGCCAGACCTGCTGGCAGCCGTGCAGTCGCTGCACGCCCGGCTGGAGGGGGCGATGGAAACCGTGTTCGTGGTCGATGGCAGCCCGGACCGCTGCTACGAGATCCTGCGCGAGCGATTGCCGCACTGCGCGCTGCGCGCGCGCCTGGTGCTGCTGTCGCGCAACTTCGGCTCTTTTGCCGCCATCCGTGTCGCGCTGCAACGGGCCAGCGGAGCGTATTTTGCCGTGCTGGCGGCCGACCTGCAGGAGCCGCCCGAGTTGGTGCTGCGCATGCACGCAGCCCTGCTGCGCGCCGATTGCGATGTGGTCATCGGCGTGCGGCAGACGCGCCACGAGCCGCTGACCACGCGCTTGCCGGCGCAGATTTTCTGGTGGCTTTACCGGCGTTACGTGCTGTCCGAAATCCCCCCGGGCGGGGTGGATGTGTTTGCCTGCAACCGGGCCTTCAGGGACAGCTTGCTGCAACTGCAAGAGCGCCATAGCTCGTTGATCGCGCAGATGTTCTGGCTGGGTTTTCGCCGCCAACAACTGTCCTATGTGCGCCAGCCGCGCCAGCATGGCGTGTCGGCATGGACGCTGCGCAAAAAGCTCGGCTACATGGCCGACAGCATTTTCTCCTTCACCGACCTGCCCATCCGCTGGCTGCTGCGCGCCGGCCTGGGCGGCACGCTGGCGGCCACGGTGGTGGGCGCCGCCGTGCTGGCCGCCAAGCTGCTCGGCGCCATCACTGTGCCCGGCTATGCCATGATCATGCTGACGATCGTTTTCTTTGGCGCGCTGAACCTGCTCAGCCTGGGCGTCGTCGGCTCCTACGCCTGGCGCGCCTACGAAAACACCAAGGCGCGGCCCCTGGCCGTGGTGCTGCGCGACGAGCAGTTCGGCCCGCCCGGCGTCAGCAACCCCGGCGAGCGGCCCCATGCCTGATTACTTCGTCCATCCGCAGGCCCTGTGCGAGTCCACCGCAGTCGGTGCCGGAACGCGCATCTGGGCCTTCGCCCATGTCTTGCCAGGGGCCAGGATCGGCGCCGACTGCAACGTCTGCGACCATGTCTTCATCGAAAACGACGTCTGGCTGGCCGATCGCGTCACCATCAAATGCGGTGTGCAGCTATGGGATGGCATCCGGCTGGAATCGGATGTGTTCGTCGGCCCCAACGCCACCTTCAGCAATGACCGTTTCCCCCGCAGCCGGCAGCGCCCCGAAGCCTTTGCCCGGACCGTCGTGCGCCAGGGGGCATCGATAGGCGCCAATGCCACCTTGCTGCCAGGCATCACGGTCGGCGCGCAGGCGATGGTTGGCGCAGGCGCGGTCGTCACCCGCTCCGTGCCGCCCAAGGCCATCGTGGTGGGCAACCCGGCAAAGATCGTCGGCTATGTGCAAACCCCGGGCGCAAAGACCGGGACGCCAGGCCCGCGCCCGACCGGCGTCGACGGCGTGACCCTGCACCACTTGCACCAGGTGCAGGACATGCGGGGCAGCCTGTCGGTGGCCGAATTCGGCAGCGATGTGCCCTTTGCCGTGCGCCGGTATTTTTTGGTGTTCGATGTGCCGAGCATGCAGGTGCGCGGAGAACATGCCCACCACCAGTGCCGCCAGTTTCTGGTCGCCGTCAAGGGCAGCGTCCATGTGCTGGCCGACGACGCCCGGCACAGCGAGGAATTCATTTTGGACCGCCCCGCACTGGGACTGCTGTTGCCGCCCATGACCTGGAGCGTTCAGTACCGCTATTCGCCGGATGCCGTCTTGCTGGTTCTGGCGTCCGAGCACTACGACCCCGAGGACTATATCCGGGACTACGATCGATTCGTGGTGCTGGCCAGGGCGCTCCACCGGCCGCCGGCCGCCGGCATCGATTCCCCCTGATCCATGCGCCACAGCCTGCACCGATTTCTGGCCTCCGGCACGTTGAATACGCTGGCCTCCTATGCGCTGTATCGGCTGCTGCTCGACTTCATGGTCATGACCTATGCCTGGGCCTACAGCATTTCCTGGCTTGTCGGCATCGGGGTCGCGTATGGCCTGCAGCGGTACTATGTCTTTCGGCAAACCGGCGGGAGATTCGGCCTGCTGTGGGTCGGCGCCATTTATCTGGCGCAATATCTGCTGGGCCTGGCCTTGGTGGTCTTATGGGTTCGGGGCTGGGGATTGCCGCAGATATGGGCTCCGGCTTTTGCGATCATGGTCTCTTTTCCATTGACCTATCTGGCGAGCCGGCGGGTTTTTCGCGCTCGATGATGTAGGGCTTGCGCCACTGCATGAATGGCAGCTCGATGCAATGATGGCTCAGCCTGGCCAGCGGCAGCATCAACAAAAAGCACAGCAAGGCCCAGGGCAATGCGACAAGGAAATGGGATATATCCATGATGCGCTCGTGAATGAACCTTGCCGCATGAAAAACAAAAAACATATGCAGCAGATAGATCGAATAGGAGTATTCGCCAACTCTGGCCAGAAACAGGGAAACCCCGCTGCAGGCCCGGGAGTTGCGGTTGCGCTGCGGGGCGCATGGCTCCCGGCGATCGTACCAGGCAATGAAAAGGGCAAAGAAAACCCCCTCCACGCTGCCCATGACGATCCACAGGGGATTGCCCGAAGGGTAGCCGGGCGAACGCATGAATCCGCCCCGGGCATCGAACATCCAATAGAAAATGCAAAAAGCCAGCGCCGCCACCCCGACCCCCACGTCCCCCGTTGTCGGGCGCAAAATCCTGCGCGGCAAATGACAGGCCAACATGCCCAGCACGAATTGATCGATCCGCCCGATGATGGTGAAGTACGCCAGATTTTGCACCTCACCATATTCCCTGTGCCAGAGGTATCGGGTCAAAATGGCGCAGGCCAGCACCAAGGCCATGTTCCAGAGCGACTTGCGCGCCAGCAGCAGCAACAGCGGCAGCAGAAGATAAAAATGCCATTCGACGGTGATCGACCAGCCCCCATGGGGAAGGCTCGGAAACACCAAGCCCCGGCCCAGCGCCAGCAGCTGATTTTTCACCTCTGCGCCGGGCGCCGCCGAGAACAACGCAAAAATCAACTCGAGCGCGACCACGAACAGCAGCAATGGCAGCAGCCGCAGCGCACGGTTGAACAGAAAGCGGGGGTAGCTGATATTTTTACCATCGAGCAGCTTGGCAAAAAGATAGCCGCTCAGGGTCATGAACAGGGAAACGCCCACATGGCCCTCGTCGAGCAATGCCAGCGGGAACAGCGCCAAGAAGGCGGCGGCCTGGCCAAAAGGCACAGGGTAGCCGTTGGTGAAATGCAGAAAATGCCAGCAAAAAACCATCAGCGCCGCGAGTGCACGGAGATGATCCAGCGCCGGGTAATGCTCGCCCGCCGTCGATCTCATGGCGCTGCGTCGGCTGGGCGGGCATCGATCTCCCGGGCCAGCCCCTGGGCCAGCGCCCGGTAGAGCGCGTCGGAGCCGAACCGGTCATTGGCCGGATCCAGAGAAAATTCATTGTGCTTGCGCTCGACCAGCCGCCCTTGCCAGCGCGGCTCCAGAAAGAAAGAAAGAAAATCTGCACCTTGCCGGGCATGGCCGTCCAGCACCGCTTGCAACTGCGGCCATGGCAGTGCCTTCAACGGGTGAAACTCGGTGATGCCATAACTTGGATGCCGGGTCCGCCGGTACCATTGGTCGAAATACTTTCCGTATGCGGCAGCGCCATACAGGCTGACGCCCAGCCGCAGGCTGGAGAATCTGGCCAGTGACGGGTCGACGGCGTATTTGCTCGCATCCCAACCGGGGTTGGTAAATGGAATGATTTGGTGCGTGTAATGCCTCGTCCGTGCCAGGCATGATTGGCTGACGACATCATCGAAAAACCGCAAATAATTGACCACTTGCAGCCCGCGAAAAGCGTGCCACAGCGGCACCATCGGGTTGTAGTAGTAAGAGGAATGCTCCGGGGGCAGGTCGATATGCGCCGCAATGTCCCCCTGCGCCAGCGTGCCGGCGGGCAGGGCCTGTTGCGCTTGCAACCGGGGTGTGGTCTGGCGCCGGTCCATGATGGCAATATGGCGCGTGCCCAGTGCCGTCAATCGGCCAGGCGCTGCCTCCAGAAAAATATCGAGCCGGTGCAGGCCCGCAGGCAGGCTTTTGAAATCCATGTCGAAGCGCCATCCGGTATTGGCATCGCGCAATTGCGGCAGCGCCTGCAGCACGTCTTGCCGGCCTTGGTTCACGGGCGTTTTGCCAATGAATGCGCCATTGCGGTAAATATGCACCCAGGCCGGCTCCCCGCTGCTTCTGCCCGGGGCGTAAGCCCAGCCTGCGATGGGCAGGCTGCCATGGGCAAATGCGTCCAGATGCTCCGTATAGCGCTGCAACGGCTCTGAGCGGATATCCTTGGCCGGGGGAAATATGGCGTCGAATGACGGGTAATCGGCGCCCAATACGCGATTGAGGTCGGCGATGTGCGCAAACTGCTGGCGCAGGTACTGGCGAAACCCTTGCACCGACGCCGCGCTGTAATCGGTGATGCGATACGGCCCGGTAAAACCCATGCCGGCCTGAAAATCAGGAAACAGGTGGTGCAACTCGCCGAGCAAGGTGACCCCTTTGACCTTGGCGACGGCCTCGGGCGCCAACTGGCACAGCGCGCCCAGCATGGCCCGGGTCGCCTCGACGCGCCGGCGCGTGATTTCGGTGTCGGTGCGGGCAAAGGTCCACGGGTATATCGGCGCGCCGTAGTAGCTGTCCCGCGCCAGCGGCCCCTGCCGGGTATGGGCCAGGTTCGCCGGATCGCCGGCCAGCGCCTCCTCCAGGGGGGAATGCACAGAAAAATGCGTGGCAAACAGGTACAGGATGACCGGGCGGTCGGTGTCGCGGATGGTGCGCGCCAGCCGCTGCACACGCTCCATGTCAACGGCCCAGCCCTCTGGCGTCTGACGAAACAGTTGCAGCAACGGCACCGGCAGCGTGTAGCCCAGCGGGTAGCGCTGCGCCCCGCCCCGCCGGGGCTGCAAGGCGGTCAGCGTCGATTCCACCAGCGCTGCGGCAGAGCCCCGGGCAGGATCGGTGCAGGCTTGCTCCAACGGGGTGCTGCGCGCCGTCGCCGGCAGCAGCACGCAGGTGTCGATCACGCCGATCATCGGGGCCAGCAGCATGGGCCTGGCCGCCGGGGGCGCGGCCGGCGCGGCGCGTTGCAACAAGGCCAGTCCCCAGCCGCCCAGGCCCAATGCCAGGCAGGCGCTGCCAACGATGATCAGAGGTGCCAAGATGGGTGCCACGGTGAAAGTACGATGTGTATCGAGCAGCCGCGACTGTAAGGCACACGGAGGCACACCGGCCGGCACACCGGCGCACAGGCGCCCGGGGGAGGGGAAACGCCAGCGCCGGGCCAGCGCCGGGCTACACTCTGACCCCCCCTTGCCGTGACCGTTGCGGTTGCGCCGCGCTGCCACCACCCCATGACGACAGACCTGCTTTCAGCCCCCGCCGACCTGCAACCGCAGGATGCCCCCCTGCCCCGCCCGCGCATCGGCGAGTTGCTGGTGCAATCGGGCAAGCTCAGCGCCCGCGACCTGGAGCGCGCGCTGTCCGCGCAGCAGGAAATGGGGGGCCTGCTCGGGCGCGTGTTCGTGCGCCTGGGGCTGGTGTCGGACGCGGATGTGGCGCAAGCGCTGTCGGCGCAACTGGGCATCCCCTTGGTGTCCGAGCATGACTTTCCCGATCTGCTGCCCGAAGTCGAGGGCCTGCGCCCCGAGTTCCTGGCGGCCAACAATGTCTGCCCGCTGCGCCTCGAAGGCGACCAATTGCATGTCGCGATGGCGGTGCCGCAGGATGCCTTCGTCGTCAAGGCCCTGCATCTGGCGACCGGCCATGCCATCGTGCCGTATCTGGCGCTGGAAAGCGCGATCGACAAAGCGCTGGCCGAGCCGGCCAACGCCGTGCCGCAGCCCCAGGACGACGGCTTCGGCGATGGCCTCGATGGCAGCGATTTCGTCGAGCATCTGAAAGATCTGGCCAGCGAGGCGCCGGTCATCCGCCTGGTCAACACCATCATTGGCCGGGTCATCGATCTGCGCGCTTCCGACATCCACCTGGAGCCTTTCGACGATGGCCTGCATGTGCGCTACCGCATCGACGGGGTGATCCATCCCGGCGAACTGGTGCCGCCGCGCCTGAGCGCTGCCGTCAATTCGCGCGTCAAGCTGTTGGCGCATCTGGACATTGCCGAGCGCCGCTTGCCGCAAGACGGGCGCATCAAGACCCGCCTCAAGGGGCGCGAACTGGATCTGCGCGTCTCCACCGTGCCCACCGTGCACGGCGAAAGCGTGGTCATGCGCGTGCTCGACCGCGCCAGTGTCCGCCTCGAACTCGAGAGCATGGGCTTCGAGCCGGACACGCTGGCGCGCCTGGCCACGCTGCTGGCCCGCCCGCACGGCATTTTGCTGGTCACCGGCCCCACCGGCTCGGGCAAGACCACCACGCTGTACGCCGCGTTGACCAAGATCGATGCCGGCGAGCAAAAAATCATCACGGTCGAAGACCCGGTGGAGTACCAGCTCGCGGGCATCAACCAGATTCAGGTGCACACGCAGATCGATCTGACCTTTGCCAATGCGCTGCGCTCCATCCTGCGGCAAGACCCGGACATCATCATGATCGGCGAAATGCGCGATGGCGAGACCGCGCAGATCGCCGTGCAATCGGCGCTCACCGGCCACCTCGTGCTCTCGACCTTGCACACCAACACCGCCGCCGGCGCGGTGGTCCGGATGCAGGACATGGGGGTCGAGCCCTACCTGATCACCTCCGCCGTCAATGGCGTGCTGTCCCAACGGCTGGTGCGCACGCTGTGCGAGCATTGCAAGCAGGCCCATGACCCCGGGCCCGAGATACGCCAGCGCACAGGTCTGGCGCGCTTTTGCGCGGCGGGCCAACCGGTGTACCGGGCCGTGGGCTGCGAGCATTGCCGCCAGTCGGGCTACCGTGGCCGCACCGGCATCCATGAACTGCTGCTGCTCGACGATTCCCTGCGCCGCGCGATCATCGAAGGGCGCGATGCGAACATCCTGCACGCGATGGCCGTGCAGGGCGGCATGCTGAGCCTGTACGAGGATGGCCTGCGCAAGGTGGCCGCCGGCCGCACCACGCTGGACGAATTGGCCCGGGTGACGCAGGACGACCCGTCCGATGCCTGATTTCATCTGGCATGCCGCCACGGCCGGCGGCCAAGTGGAGCAGGGGCGCCTGAGCGCCGCCAATGCCGCGCTGGCGCTCAAGCAACTGCGCGCCCAGGGGCTGACGCCGCTGCACCTGGCCGACGCCAGCGCAGCGGCGGCTGGCGCGGCGGACCCGGGGCCGATGCCCGGGGGCTTTGCGCAGCCCAGGCAGCGCCAGAGCAAAGGCCCGGTCCGTGCCGCCGATATCCTGGCGCTGACCTCCGAGTTGGCCATCATGCTGCGCGCCGGCCTGGCGCTCGACAACGCCTTGCGCGTGCTGATCGACATGAGCCACAAGCCCAGCGTCACCGCCCTGGTGCAAGCCCTGCTCGATGCCGTCAAGGGGGGCACGCCGCTCAGCCGCGCGCTGGCCGCGCATGGCCCGCTGTTTGGCGATTTTTATATCAACATGGTGCGCTCCGGCGAGGCCAGCGGGCAAATGTCCGCCGTGCTCGATCGGCTGGTCGAGCACATGGAGCGTCAGCGCGCACTGCGCGACAGCGTCATCTCGGCCACGATCTACCCGGCCATCCTGCTGGCCGTGGCCCTGCTCTCGCTGGTCGCGATGCTGGGCTTCGTGGTGCCGCAGTTCGAGAAGCTGTTCACCGACATGGGCGACGCGCTGCCCCTGCCCACGCGCCTGGTGATGGGGCTGGGCCAGGCGTTCACCGATTACGGCTGGGCCATGGGCCTGGCCGGCGCCGGCGCCGGCCTGCTGCTGCGCCACTGGCTGCGCTCGCCCGCCGGGCGCCACTGGTGGCAAAAGCGGGTGCTGCGCCTGCCGCTGGTCGGGCCGCTGGCGCTCAAATACCAACTCACCTTGTTCGCGCGCTCGCTGGGGACGCTGCTCGGCCATGGCGTGCCGATGCTCACTGCGCTGCACATCGCCACCGACACCGTGGGCAACGCCGTGCTGCAACAGGCATTGGCGCGCGTCGGGCCTATCGTCAAGGAAGGCGGCAAGGTGGTGCAGGCCGTCTCGGCCACCGGCATCTTCGCGCCGCTGGCCATCAACCTGATTCGCGTGGGCGAGGAAACCGGCCGCATCGGCCCGATGATGCTGGAACTGGCCAATGTCTTGAACCGCGAGGTGGAAACCGGCATCCGGCGCCTGCTCACGCTGCTCGAACCGGTGCTCATCTTGCTGCTCGGCCTGCTGGTCGCCGCCATCATCGTGTCCATCCTGCTGGGCATCCTGTCCATCAATGACCTGGCCGTATAATCGGCGTTTACCCGAGGCCCCAGGCACCCAATGCTGAGCATTCCTGCCCGCCCCACAGCCCGCCGCGCCGCATGTGGCCCTGCATGCGGCGATCCCCGCCCCGGCCGGCCCGTGCGCGGCTTCACACTGATCGAGTTGCTGGTCGTGCTGGCCATCCTGACGCTGCTCGCCGGCCTGGTCGGCCCGCGCGTGCTCAACCAACTCGGCGGCGCCAAAGCCAAAACGGCGCTGGTGCAGATCGCCGATTTGGACAAGTCGCTCGAACTGTTCAAACTCGATGTCGGCCGCTACCCGACCACGCAAGAGGGCCTGGAAGCGCTCATCCAACGCCCGGGCAACGTGCAGGGCTGGACCGGCCCCTACCTGAAGGGCAAGGAACTGCCCACAGACCCATGGGGCCACCCTTACCGCTACGCCAATCCCGGCCCGGACGGGGGCATTGAAATCCTGTCGCTCGGCGCCGACGGAGCGCCTGGCGGTGACGGCGAAAACGCGGACATCCGCAACACCCACTGAGTGCAAGCCAAGAGCACCATGCGGCGTGAGCGCGGCTTTACGCTGATCGAATTGCTGGTGGTGTTCGCCATCATGGCCTTGGTCATCGGGCTGGTGCCGGTGGCGTTCGAGCGCTTGAGCGAATCGGCCAAATATCGCGACACGGTGCGCACCATGCTCAGCGAGCTGCGCCAGGCCCGCTCGATCGCGTTGAGCCAGGGGCGTGAAGTGCGGTTTGCCGTGGATTTGTCCGGCCATGCCTTCGGGCTGCAGGGCGCAGCGCCGCACCGGCTGGCGCCGGCTTTGCGAATCCGCGCGACGGTGGCCGAGCGTGAACTGCAACGAGGGGTTGCGGCCATCCGGTTCCTGCCCGATGGCGGGGCCACCGGCGGCAGCATAGAGATCATCCGCCCCGCCGGCAATGGCGTGCGCTTGCGCGTCGATTGGTTGTCCGGGCATGTGAGCCAAGAGCCGCTGCTCCAATGACAAACGCGGCGCGCCGTCAGCGCGGTTTTTCCTTGCTGGAGTTGCTGGTGGCATGCGCCATCATGGCCATCGCGCTGGGCATGTTGTACCGGGCCACCGGCGGCAGCGCGCGCGCGGTCGTCGAGGTCGACCTGCGCCAGCGCGCCACCGTCCTGGCCGAATCGCTGCTGGCGCTGAGCGACGACGTGCCACCGGGCGGCTGGCAGCAGCAGGGGCGCTCCGGCGAACTGGCCTGGAGCATCCGCAGTGCGCCCTACGCCACGGGCGTCAACAGCGGCAACGCGCCGCTGCTGCATGAAGTCTCGATCGCCATTTCCTGGGCCGATGGCGGCAGCCAGCGCCAGTTCGAGCTACAAACCCTGCGGCCCGAGCGGCGCGCACTGGCCGGCGAGGCGAACCAATGACTGCGCCGACTGCGCCGACTACGCCGGCTATGCCAGGAATCCGTCGCCGCGGCTTCACGCTGGTCGAGGTGCTGGTGGTCATGGCCTTGTTATCGCTGGTCATGCTGGCGCTGGGCGCATCGCTGCGCACCGTGGCCCAGACGCAAGAGCGCGTCGATGCGCGGCTGGCGCAGACCGACCAGTGGCGCGTGGCCGTGGCCTTCATCCGCAGCAGCCTGGGCCGCATTTCCGGGCGCAAGATCGAAGCTGCGGCCACCGCCGCGCCGGGCAGTGGGAAATACCTGTTTGCCGGCGCGCCCGATGCCGTGGCCTGGGTCGGGGTCATGCCTGCGCGCTTCGGTGCCGGCGGGCGCAACTTTTTTCGCCTTGCGGCCGAACCGGTGGACGGTGCCGGGCTGGGGCTGGTGCTTCGTTTCAAGCCCTGGGAGGAGGCGTCGGCCTTCCCCGATTGGTCCACCGCCGACAGCCGCGTGCTGCTGGCCGACGTGGCATCCTTGTCCATCCGCTATCAGGGGCAGGCGGGCAGCCCGGCGGACGGCTGGCTGCCCCGCTGGTCCGACCCGGACCGTTTGCCGCACAGGGCCTGGCTGACGCTGCGCAGCGCGGCCTCCGAGTGGCCGCCGCTGATCATTGCGCTGCACCAACTGCCGCTGAGCGATGCGCGCAGCATCGTCTTCACGGTGGGCGGATCGAGTCCATGAGCGCAGCGCAGCCACCCGAAGGCGCGCACACCGCCGCCGCAGGCGAAAGTACTCCGGTGGGCGCAGCGCAGATCGCAGCGCGCAGCGCGGCGCGTGGCATGGTGCTGATCGCGGTCCTCTGGATCGTGGCCGCATTGGCGATTCTCGTCACCGGCATGTCCCGGGCCGTGCGTGGCGAGGCGCGCACGGCAACTGCTGCGCGGCAACTGGTGAACGCCGCAGCGCAGGGCGACGCCGCCATCCACCTGGCCCTGCAAACCTTGGCCGCAGGCCCTGCGCTGCCCGTGCGCCTGAGCGTGCTGCCGACGCGCTATCACGAACAAGCCATTGACGTGCAGATACTGCCCCTGAACGGCTTGATCGACCTCAATCGCGCCACACCAGCGCTGCTGGCCCGCCTATTCATGGTGGCTGCCGGCCTGGAGGCGGGCCAGGCGCAGGCACTGGCCAAAGCCGCCGCCGATTGGCGCGCGCTGCATGTCGGCGGCGGCAGCCCCCGTGGCTTCGAGGCCGCCGAAGACCTGCTGCGCGTGCCCGGAATCGACTACGACCTGTATGCTACGATCGCCCCGCTCATCACGGCGGACGTGGACGCGGCAGGCAGTGGGCGTGTCAACCCGATGGCAGCCCCCGAAGCGGTGCTCACGGTGCTGGCCAACGGCGATGCAGTGCAGGCGGTGCGCATCGCAGCGCAGCGCAATGCCGGGGCCAGCGCCATCGACACCACGGGCTTGACGGGAGAATTCATCGACAGCGCCGCGACACGGCGCCTGCGGCTGCAGGCCCGGGTCGCGCTGCCACAGGGGGGCCGGGTTTTCGTTGCGCGCAGCGTTGAATTCCTGGCCAATTTTCAGAACTCTCAGGATTCCCGGGAGGGCTTGCCCTGGCGCAGCTTTCGTGTGGAGCACCGGCTGGAGCCGAACACCGACGCCAACCCAATGTGACCATGGCATTCATTCATTCAGACGATCGATTTTTTGGCCTGGACCTGGCGCCGTTGCGCCGCGATCTGGGGCAAGCCTGGGCCGGTCTGCGCAGCGGGCCCCTGCTGTCATGGATCAGCCCGATGCAGCCCGTCCGGCTGCTACAGGCCGACGGCAGCGAAAGCCTGTGGCAAGCCCGGGAAGGCGCACCGCAAAGGGCGCCGCAAAAATCCTCGCCCCGGGCCGGCACGCCGCGCGCGCGGTTTCTGGCCGTCGAACTGCCCGACGAGCTATTGCTGCGCCGCAGCCTGCAACTGCCGTCGATGCCCGCCGCGTCGGTGCAAGAGGCCGTGGCACTCGATCTGCGCAGCAGCAGTCCATTCGCCGAGGACGACCTGGTCTGGGGATACACCGTCCATGCCACCCCGCCCAGGGGGCTGCAAGTCGATGGCGTGCTCGCCTCGGGCAAGCAAATCGCCCAATACCTGCTTGGCATGCAAGAGCGCCTGCGTGCTGCCGCCGGCGCCAGCCCTGCCAGCCCCGAAGTCTGGGCCACCGTCCCGGGGCGCACGCCCGTGGTGCTGCGCGGCTTTGCTGAAACCCTGCGCTACCGCGCCGTGGCGCGCCAGCAGGTGACCGCATGGGCATTGCTGGCGTCCATGGCAGCGCTGCTGCTGGCCATTGCCATCACGCCCACCTTGCAAATGCGCCTGCGGGCCATCGAAGCCGTCAATGCCTTTACGGCGCTCAGTCAGCGCACCGCCGCGCTGCTGCGCGAGCGCGAAGCGCTGGTGCAGGTACAGACCCAACTGACGGCCTTGCAAGCCATCCTGGCCGAGCACGTCGATCCGCTGCGCGTGATGGAACTGCTGACCCAGGCCCTGCCCGACGACACGACGGTGTTCACGCTGCAAATACAAGGCAGCAAGGTATCGCTCACCGGGCAAACCGGCAATGCCGCCGCGCTGATGCAATTGCTCAGCGCACACCCCGTGCTGCGCGACGTGCGCGCCCCGACGGCGGCAATGCGCCCACCGGGTGCCAGCAAAGACATCTTCAGCATCGAACTGACCCTGGATACCAAGGCCCTGGGGCCATCGGCCCCTTCCGCCCCGGCCGCCCCCGGCCCGGCCACCCCATCCGCCCCGGCGGCAGCGCAGGCCACGCCATGAAGCCCGGC
The DNA here is from genome assembly GCF_000015565.1 of Verminephrobacter eiseniae EF01-2. Classification (NCBI taxonomy): domain Bacteria; kingdom Pseudomonadati; phylum Pseudomonadota; class Betaproteobacteria; order Burkholderiales; family Comamonadaceae; genus Verminephrobacter; species Verminephrobacter eiseniae. The sequence continues at coordinate 761,940 of NC_008786.1, read as the reverse complement.
ACGCGCCTGCTCACCCCGCAATCCCTGTTGCTGCTGCTCGTGGCCGCCGTGGCCCTGCCGCTGGCAGCCGGCGGCGCCTATGTCTTGCAAAAGCACCAATGGGCCCAAGAGCGGCTCGACCAATTGGCGCCCCGCTACGCCCGTCTGTTGGGGCTTCAGGGCAGCGCCGACCAATTGCGCGCCGCCAACGCCCAGGCGCACGCACTGTTGGCGCAGTATGTCTACGCCGCCAACCTCGACGCCTCCCAGGTCGGCAACAACGCCCAGCAGCGCATCCGCGACATCTTCAGCGCGGCGGGCTTGCAGATCGTCAGCAGCCAAGTCCTGCCGCCCAAGGAGCAAGGCAATGTCGACCAGATTCCGCTGGCGGTGCGCACCGAAGGAGAACTGATGGCCCTGCAAAGCGCCTTGGCGGTGATGTCGAGCCAGAACCCCGCGATCATCATCGACGGCCTGAACGTGCAGACCCTGGGGGCGGTCAACGCCGACAAGCCGCAGAAGCTCTCGATCCAGTTCGACCTTTTCGTGCTGCGGGTCAGGCCATGATCAAGACGCATATCCTGCGCCTGCTGCTGGCCGTCAATCTGCTGCTGGCCTGCGCGCTGGCGGCCCTGTGGTTCACCCCGGCCCGCGCGCTGCGCCACCTGCATTGGCAGCCCCCGGCGGCACGCGCGCCGCAGTTTTCCGACCCCGGCAGCGGCTTGCCGGCCCGCAACCCGGTCTTGGTCAGCAGCTTCCTGGTCACGCTCGAGCGCCCGCTGTTTTCCCCCAACCGGCGCCCGGTGCCGATTGCGCCAGTGGCGGCGCCCGCCGATCCGCTCGCCAACATCCAGCTCCAGGGCCTGTACTCCGCCCAAGGGGCGGGCGCTGGCGGCATCTTTGCGCGCGTCGATGGCAAAGATCGGCGCATCGCCGTGGGCAGCACGCTGGGGGACTGGACCGTCAAAGGCATCGCCGGCACGGAAGTGACATTGGCCCGTGGCGCAGACATACAGGTGCTGCGGCTGCTGCCGTCCAGGCTGGGTGCCGTGGCGCCTGCGCCGCCAGCATCGCCAGCGGGCGCCATCATGGGCGGGCCTGTGCCGCCGGGGGCCATCCCGGTCGGCGCCAAACCACCAGACCTGCCCTCGCAACTGCCCTCGCAAGTGCAAGACCCGGTGCTCAGGCAAGAGCAAGAACGCCAAGAGGCCGAACGGGCGCGCCTTGTGCTGCGCAACGCAAGACGGGCCGCGCAAGGATTTCCCCCAGTCCAAGAGTAGTAAATTCATGAGCCATCACCCCATGTTCACACAGCGTTTGGCCATTGCCGCCTGTGCCTTGCTGACAGGCTCCGTGGTATGGGCGGCAGGCGAAGACCCGCCGCCCGCCGAGCCGCCTTCTGCGCCCGGCCCCGATGCCGTGTTCGAGCCGCGCATCATCCGTGGCAATGACCAGGTGATCGGCGCCGCCAAGCCGGTGCCGCCGCCCGAAGGGGCGCCCAGTTCCTTCCGGTTTGAAGAGGCGCCCATCGCCGAAGTGGTGCGCACCATGCTCGGCGACATCCTCAAGGTCGATTACGTGCTGCACCCGCCCATCAGCGGCAGCATCACGCTGGCGACGCAGCAGCCAGTGGCGCCAGACCAGGCCATCTTCCTGCTGGAAACGGCGCTCCAGGCCAACGGCCTGGCCATGCTGCGCGACCCGCGCGGCGCCTACCACGTAGGCCGGCCGGAAACGCTCAAGGGCATCGGCGCCGCCGTGCGGCAAGCGGGCGTCGGCAGCGGCCCGCTGCCGCCCGGTTCGGGCGCCGTGGTCGTGCCTTTGCAGTACATCGGCGCGGCCGAGATGGCCACCATCCTGCGCCCGATGGTGCCGCCCGAAGCCTTGATCCGCGTCGACACGGTGCGCAACCTGCTGGTGCTTGCAGGCAGCCGCGCCCAGGCCGAAGGCTGGCTCGACATCATCAGCACCTTCGATGTCAACCTCCTCAAGGGCATGTCGGTCGGGGTTTTCCCGCTCAAGTACGTCTCGGTCAAAGAAGTCGAGGCAGCGCTGCAATGGTTGAGCACCGGCGGCGCACCCCGTCAGAACAACCAAGCCGCCGACAGACCCGTGAGCGCCATTGCCATGCCCGGGGCGGCCCCCGGCGGGACGGCGGCCGGGCCGGCAGACAACATGCCGCTGCCGTTGGCCGGCGCCGTGCGCGTGCTGCCCATCGAGCGCATCAACAGCATTTTGGTCGTCACGCCACGGGCCGCCTATCTCGACGAGGCGCGCCGCTGGATCGAGCGCCTGGACCAGCCCTCGGACAACAGCGCCGAGCCGCAACTGTTCATCTACCAAGTGCAAAACGTGAACGCGCGCCACCTGGCCTCCGTGCTCAGTGGCATCTTCGGCACGAAGCCAGCCCCCGGCACGGCGGCCAACAGCGGCGTGGCGCCCGGCTTGCCGGCGGCCACCACCAGCAGCAACAGCAACAGCAGCAACAGCAGCCCCGTCATCGAAGGCTTGTGGCTGGGCACTGGCGCCATCGGCAGCAGCCAGAGCAGGTTTGGCGGCTTTCGTTCGGGCAGGTTCGGCTCTGGCCAGGCAACGACGGGCGCGTCCGGCGCACGGGACACGCCATCGGCACCGGCCGTAGCCGCCCTGGGGAACATACGGGTCATGGCCGATGAACTGAACAACTCCGTGCTGGTATGGAGCACGCGCGCCGAATACGCCAAGATCGAATCGACCCTGCGGCGGCTGGACCTGCCGCCCACGCAGGTGCTGATCGAGGCCAGCATCATCGAAGTGACCCTGAACGACGACCTGCGCTACGGACTGCAATGGGCGTTCAACGACAGCCGCTCCGGCATCGACAGGGGCCAGGGCGCGCTCAGCAGCCGCGATGGCACAAGCACCGGCGGCATCCTCGGCGGCGCGCTCGCCGGCTTTTCCTACGCGCTGAAAAGCCCGGCCGGCGCGGTGCGGGCCATGCTCAACGTCCTGTCGGCCAAAACCACGGTCAAAGTAGTGGCCAGCCCCTCGCTGATGGTGCTCGACAACCACACCGCATCCATTGCCGTAGGCGATCAAACCCCGATACAGGCCGGCACGACCAGCAACCTCGAAGGAACGGTCACCAGCACCAACATCGAATACAAAGACACCGGCGTCAACCTGGTGGTCACGCCCTCGGTGAACGCCGGCAACATCGTCACCATGCAGATCGACCAATCCGTCACCGACGTGGGCGCCAAGGACGAAGTGACCAACCAGCGCGCCTTCCTGCAACGCCAACTGTCCAGCAAGGTATCGGTGCGCTCGGGTGAATCCATCGTGATGGGCGGGCTGATCCAGGAAAGCAGCAGCAGCACCAAATCGGGCATCCCCGTCTTGCACGCCCTGCCGCTGTTCGGCAACCTCTTTGGCACCACGGTCAATGACGGCAGGCGCACGGAACTATTGGTGATCATCACGCCTCGAGTGGTGCGCTCCGACATCGACATTCGCCAGGTCAGCGAAGAACTGCGCGACCGGATGAAAGGCTTTGTCGGCCTGCAACAGCCCCCAGCCCTGCAGCCCGCCGTGCAGGACTGAAAACCCAATGAACCACGGAGTCGAACCGATGACGCTTTTCCCCGGCGCGGCACGCGCCACACACATCCACGCGGCACGCGCCACACACACCCACGCGGCACGCGGCACGCACATTGACGCTGAACGCGGCGCGCATATCCACGCGGCGCGCCCCGCGCATACCCGCACAGCCCGCGCCGCGCGCCCAGGCCGCCCAGGCATATGGCGCGCTGCGGCGGTCGCAGCCATGGTAGCCTTGACAGGCTGCGCCGCCCCCACCCCTGCCAGCCCCGAGCAAGCCGTAGAGCAGCGCGCCAACGCGCGCTGGAAGGCGCTGCTGGCCGGCGACATCAAGCAAGCCTACGGCTTCATCACGCCCTCTTACCGCGCAGTCACGTCGCTGGAGCGCTACAGCGCCGACCTCGGCGGCGTCGCCACCTGGATCGGCGCGCAGGTGGTGCGTGTCGAATGTGCTACAGAAAAATGCACGGCCGTGGTAAAAATTGAAGCAAAGCCTATCTTCACCACGCCATACAGGGGTACGATAACGACGGCTGTGGATGAAACGTGGCTTTTGGAAGACGGGCAGTGGTGGCTGTACCAGAAACTATGAGCGCTCGAGACATCTTTGGACCAATCTTGCCTGCCATCTGCCGGGTGGCAGAGGAGGGTCACTATCGAAACGGATGCAAACGGACGGAAGGCATGTTGCTTTTAATCTACACATCGGGTTGACACAGGAAATTTCGCTTGCGTCTACCGAACCTTGCTGTGCTACCATCCTTGGGCGTAAACAATCTTGGTAGTTGCGCTTACCAACTTTTTCCAACTGGAGTTTTCATGAAAAAAAATGTTCTCTCTCTGAGCATCGCTACCATGATTGGTAGTCTGGCCCTCTCCGGGGCTGCGTCTGCGGGCGTCGCATATGGCACCGCTGCTGCGGCTTCCACGGCGGTTACCCTGCCTGCGACGTCGGCGACCGATTTGAAGGTCAACCCCAATGGCATTGGTCACATCCTGCTGGTGCCTTACTACAGCGTGCAAGAGGGCAATGGCACGTTGCTGAGCATCGTCAACACCGACACCAAGAACGGCAAGGCCGTGAAGGTGCGCTTCCGTGGCGCTTCCAACTCCGACGACGTTTTCGATTTCACGCTGCTGATGTCGCCTGGCGACGTGTGGACGGCCAACGTCAGCAAGGACGCCGCATCGGGTAAGGCCCAGCTCTTCACCCCGGACAATAGCTGCACATTGCCGAGCAGCGCTGCGCTCAACAGCACCAAGTTCATGACCGCCCGTGTGTACGGCGCGGACGAAGCTGCCAGGGCCCTTGAAACCTTGGAAGGCTATGTTGAAATCTTCAACATGGCCGACATTCCTCCGAAGGTGCCTGCCACTGCCGGAGAGATAGCACAAAACGGCACAGCAGCCATCGACAACCCTCTGTTCACTGCGATCAAGCATGCTCCCTCAGGTGACAATGCAGGCAAGCCTGCTTGCGGCTCGGGATTGGACAAGCTGAGATCTGATCCGACCCTGAGCAACATTAGCGCATCTACTGGCACGGCTGCGGAAACTGACCGTACCAACTTGCTGAAGCATGGCCTCTGGGCGCCTACAACGGGTTTGACTGGTTCGTGGACCATCCTGAACATCTACGGTGCATCGGTGGGTTGGTCTGGCAACATGACTGCCATCGAGGCCCGCAATGGTACTGATGCTCCTGCTCCGGGCCGTGTGGTTTTTTCAGCCCAGAAGTCAGATCGCGTGCCTGCTGCCGACGTCAATCTGTTGACTGCGGATCCGTTGTTGCGCAACAAGGGCGGTGCTACTCCAGGTACGGGCATCATTCCTGCAGTGCAGTTTGACCTCCCTGACATGTCCACGCCATACTTGCTGTACGGCACCAACGCCTCCATTGAGGCGGAGAATGCTACTGCTATCGACTTGGCAGCTAGGGGCTCCGCACCCATTCGGCAGGCCGAGGCACTGACCGAGTCGCTGGCGGTCCAGCATGTGATCAATGAATACATCACCAATCCCAAAATTTCTGCCGCTACGGAATGGGTGTTCTCCATGCCTACCCGTCGTTACGCTGTGGGTGTCGACTACACGAGCACCGCAACCATGGAAAATCCGATATTCAACGGAGTTAGCCAAGGTGTGGCTGCTAATGCCGTCCGCGGTCCTTCGGATTTCTTCACGTCTACCAACACGAAAATGGGCGCTGACGGTGCTCCGAAGTACCAGGCCTGCGTCGAACCCGGTGGTGATTTGTTCGTATACAACCAGGAAGAAGCCAAGAAGGATTCCGGCGGCTTCGTGATCTCGCCTGGCGTTGCGGGCAAGAGCGTGAACTTCTGCGGTGAAGTCAGCGTGCTGGGCTTCAGCACTACTCAAGCGTTGAAAGCCAAGATCGCTACCAAGGACATCGACACCGGCGGGTTTACCAGCGGTTGGATGGACATCAACACTAGGGGATTGGAAGTGGCAAACAGCAACCCGAAAACCTATCGTGGCTTGCCTATCATTGGTAGCGCGTTCGTGAAGATGACCGGCCCCATAGCTGCCGGCAAGTCCACCAACTTCAGCATCACCGCACCGCACCGTTTCTCCAAGTAACGACCGGGGTGTGATGGCCGCTGGTGGCCATCAAAGAAAAAGCGGGGGCTTGCCCCCGCTTTTTTTCTGTGCACCCGGCATGGGCAGCGCCGTTTTGCGCTGCGCTGATGCGGCGACCAGACGGGTCGCCTGCCGTGTTACAGTGTCCTTCATTTTTCATACAAACATGCTCCTCACCCCGCGCCTGCCACTTGGCCGCGCCGTTGGCGCAGGCCCTTTGGCTCCCTTGACCTTCTTGACCTTCTTGGCCTGCCCGGCCTTTTTCTTCGCGGCCCTCGTGGCTTCCTTTATCCCGCTGATGGCTTCGGCGCAGTCCGTTCTTGCGCAAGGGCCGGCAGGGCAAGTGACTGACGCCGATGTGGCGGCGGATGCGGTGACCCGCATCCCCGACGCCGCCCGGGCAACCGTGCTGTCGCGCCCCGGCCAGGTAGGCCAGTTGGCTGCCAATGTCTATCTGCAGCGCGCGATGGCGCTGCAGGCCGAACGCCAGGGGCTGGCGCAAGGGCCAGAGGCGGCAGCGGCCCTGGCATTGGCACGCGAAAAAGCGCTGGCCGATCTGTATCTGGCAGATTTCGACAAGAGCCACCAACCCGATGATGCGGCGCTGCTGGCGTATGCGCAATCGACCTACCGGGCCATGGACGACAAGCAACTGACAGCGCCCGAGCGCATCCGCGTAAGGCATCTTCTGGTCAAGGAAAAGTCCCCGGAAAAGCGCGCCCTGATCGAGCAGTGGCTCGCCGAGGCCAAGGCCGGGAAAGACTTTGCGCAGTTGGCCAAGGACCATTCCGAAGACAACGCCAGCGCGGCCCAGGGCGGCGACCTGGGTTTTCTCACGGACGGCAGCACGGTGCCCCCTTTCGAGCAGGCGCTGAAGGCGCTCAAGGAGCCTGGCGATTTGAGCGAGGTGGTTGAAACGTCGTTCGGTTATCACATCATCCGTCTGGAGGAACGCCGTCCTGCGGGTTTGCGCGGGTTCGACGAGATGCGCGATCCATTGCGGCTGCAGGCGCGCAACGCGCTGCTGCGCGAGGCGCGCGCCAAGGATGCGCAACGCCTGCAAGAGGAAATGCAGATCGATGAGACGGCGGTCAGCAGCTTTTCGTCCCGGTTCAAACCCGAGGATGCGGCCCGTTGAAGTGAGCACCTCCGCGCCGCTTGCGGCGCCTTTTCATTGGAGCCTGCCGTTTGCGGCGCCCGGTTGGAACCTGCCGCCTGCGGCGCCTCAGTGGAGTCCGTCGGCTGCGGCGCCTGTGGGGCCTGTGGGGCCTGCCGCCAGCGGCGCCGCAATGGAGTGTGGTGTCGCCTGCGGCGATTCGGTGGCCTGCCGTCAGCGGCCCGGCAAAGCCGGTTGCATGGCGTTTCTGGCGCGGGCCGCGGGTGTGACGCGCAGCGTCATGGAAATCCCTGATGTGCGCAGCGCTCGCCGCTGATGTGCTGGCTGTCTGGCGCGCGCGCGCGCTGCTGTGGGTGTTGGTGCGCCGGGAGGTGGCGGCCAGACATGCCGGCACGGCGGCGGGCCTGGTCTGGCCGTACTTGCAACCGCTGCTGACGGTCGCGGCCTATTACCTGGTGTTCGACGTGGTGTTTGCGATGCGCCTGGGTGCGGGTGCGCCAGCACATGCGGTGGGCACTTTCCTGATCGTCGGCGCGTTGCCCTGGATGGCTTTTTGTGATGCCGTCTCCCGGGGCATGGGCAGCCTGATCGACGCCGGGAGCCTGTTGCAAAAAAACGCCTTGCCGCCGGTGCTGTTCGCCACCCGGGCGGTGCTGGCCAGCGCCGTGATCTATGGCCCGCTGCTGTTGGCGCTGGCGCTGGCCTACACGCCGCTGCATGGCTGGCGGCCTGCCGTCGTCGCCGGCCTGCTGCCGTTGCTGGCGTTGCAGTTGCTCTTGGGCTGGTTGCTGGGCTATTTGCTGGCCATCTTTGCTGCGGCGCTGCGCGATACGGTTCAGGCGGTCGGGTTCATGCTGTCGGTCGGTATTTTTCTCAGCCCGATTTTGTTTCCGCTGACCCTGTTTCCTGCCGCTTGGCGCTGGGTGCTGTGGTTGAACCCGATGACGGCCCTGGTGCTGGGCTACCAGCAGTTGCTGCTGCAAGGCAACCTGCCGCCCCGGGAGGTCTGGGCCGTGGCGGCGGTCTGGGTGCTGCTGCTGGCGTGGCTGCTCGATTGGGTGCTCAGGCGCAGCCGCGATCAACTGGTGGATTGGTTATGACCGGTTCTTGCGATGGCGGTGGCAATGGTGTTGGCAATGGTGTTGGCGATGTGGTGCTGCGGGTGCAGGGCCTGTCCAAGGAGTATCGCCTCTATGCCTCGCCCCGTGAGCGCTTCAAGGCGCTGTTTGGCAGCCGGGCCAGGCATCACAGCCACTGGGCTTTGCGCGATGTTTCGTTTGAATTGCGCCGTGGGCAGTGTTTGGGCGTGGTGGGTGACAATGGGGCGGGCAAGAGCTCGCTGCTGAAGTTGCTGGCGGGCACCTTGCAGCCCAGCGCCGGCCGCATCGAGCGCCAGGGGCGGGTGACTGCCATTTTGGAGTTGGGCGCCGGGTTTCATCCCGACTTCAGCGGGCGTGACAATCTGTATTTTGGCGGCAGTCTGATCGGCATCAGCCATGCCGCGATGGCGCGCCTGGAGTCTGCCATCGTGGCGTTTTCGGAACTGGGGGAGGCGCTCGATCGTCCGGTGAAAACCTATTCCTCGGGCATGACGGTGCGGCTGGCATTCGCGTTGGTGACGGCCATTCAGCCCGATGTGCTGATCATCGATGAGGCGCTGGCGGTGGGCGATCAGCATTTCCAGAAAAAATGCGTGGCGCGCATCACGCAGTTTCGTGAACGCGGCTGCGCCATCCTGTTTTGCTCGCACAGCCCGTACCACGTCCGCAGCCTGTGCGACCGCGCCCTGTGGCTGGCCGCAGGCAGCGTGCGCGCTTTGGGCGCGACCGAGCCGGTGCTGGGGGCCTACGAGATGCATTCACGCCTGCGCTCGGCGCCCGCCGCGCCCGTGGGCACATCGGCGCCGCAGGGCTTGTCACCAGCGCCCGATGATGGCGGCGCCAGAATACTGTCGCTGACGCTGGCCGATCTTGGCCCGGGCGAGCCGGCCTTGCTCGAACACGCCGATCTGGTCGCCACCATCGTGGTGCGCGGGCGTGGCGACGAACAGCCGAACATAGGGTTCATGATCGAGCAGTCCAGAGGCTCCGGCATCACTTCGCTGGCCACCCATGAGGAGGGTGCCGCACCCGTGCGGCAAGCCGATGGTAGCTGGCGCTCGGTGCTGACCTTTCCGGCCTTGCCGCTGCACAGCGGGGAGTATGTGGTCAGCGCGTTCTTGTTCGATGCCAGCGGCCTGGTGGTTTATGACCAGTGGTTGCAGCATCTGCACTTTCGCTTTGTCTCGCCGACGCTGATGCCGGGTCTCGTGCGGCTGCCGCACCGGTGGTCTTGAGCGGGGCGTTGCCGGCTGTTTTCCCGCTGCCCCATCTGCCCCATCTGCCCGATCAGGATGCCAGCCGGGATGCCCAGACCTTGGTGGAGCCGGCGCTTGCACAGCCTGCCGCAAAAGTGGTGCGAGCTGTTTGCTGCCAAGGGCACACATCCCTGGAAAATGTTTGATATACAGAACATTCCATGGACAAAACAGCGGAAACGTTCGATGATACGAACATTCCGAGGCAGGACTTGGATGCGATATGGACAGGATACGACGTGCACAGGATAGCCAGACCTTCGGGCACATGCTCAGGGACGAGCGCCGTGCGCTTGGCAAGAGCCAGGAGGATGTGGCGGCGGCGGTTGGCACACGCCGGCAGACCATCGCTGACATGGAAAACGGCAAGAACGTCGGTTCGCACATTGTCTTTGCGGCGTTGGCGGCCATGGGCAAGGTGGTGGCCATCAGCGATGCGCGCCCCGATCTGGAGACGATGCGCGCCATGCTGGAAGCGAGCGATGGCTGATTCGCTGCGCGACAAGATCAAGGCATTGGAGATCAGCACGCCGCAAGGGGCGAGCGGTCGGCTGCTGCGGGAGTCGCAATTCGTTTTCAACTACACGACGCAGGATCGCCATTGCGAGCTTGCCATGGGCATGCCGCTGCGCGCAGCAAGCTATACCAGCAACCGGCCGCACCCGATCTTTGCCATGAATCTGCCAGAGGGGAATCTGCGGCAGCGCATCAAGGAGCGGTATGGCAAGCAGTTTGCCAAGTTGGATGACATGGCCATGTTGTCGATCGTCGGGCATGACCAGATTGGCCGGTTGACGGTATCGGACCCTGCCGCGCCTGCGGACAGGCGCACTGCGCATGTGGGTTTGAGCGAGTTACTGCGCGCGCGGGCTTCGGACGCCTTGTTCGATTATCTGCTGGACACTTATCTGGCTTCGGGGATTTCAGGCGTGCAGCCCAAGGTGCTGATTCCTGATGCCGAAGCGGGGGGCGGTGGTGCAGCAGGTGTTACGCGCACCACGCTTTCCGATCTGATCGTCAAGGCCTCTGGCCTGGCGCATCCGAATCTGACGCAGAACGAGTTTCTGTGCATGGATGCGGCCAGGCGCGCAGGTATCGAGGTGCCGGAGTTCCATCTGAGCGATGACGGCAGTTTGTTCGTGCTGCGCCGCTTTGACCGTGCCGCTACGCGCCTGGGCTTCGAGGATATGTCGGTGCTGTCGGGGCAGACTTACGATGAATATGGACACTACAAATATGGCGGTTCTTACGAGCTTATCCCGTCGATCATCGAAGCCTACTGCGGCCCGAATGCCGCTGAGAGCAAGCAGCGGTTCTTCGAGTATTTCACGGCCAGTTGCATGATGCGCAACGGCGATGCGCACATGAAGAACTTCGGGCTGTTGTATGCGCGGCCCAACGACCCGGCCAGCGTGCGGCTTTCGCCCATGTATGACGTGGTGACGACCAGCGTTTATGACGTGGTAAATGAGAGGACAAGACGGGTGACGCAGGACCGCGAGCTTGCCCTGAAACTGAACAAGTCCAGAGCCTACCCCGATCGCAAGGCGCTGATCGCCTTTGGTCATCGCTGCAATGTGCTCAAGCCTGAGCGTGTGTTCGAGCGCGTGGACGCGGGCATGAGCGCCTCGCTGGAAGCAAACCGCGACCGGGTGCCGGAGCAACTCTGGCAGCGTATGAAGAAGGAGTGGGATATGAGCCGGCTGGGTCTGGGGCTGCATTCAATTTCCAAATCGTTGGCGAAAAATAATGAAAATCGCAAACAGTACAAATGCAAGACAGGTGATGCCGGCAAAGTGCACGGATGATTCATGAGTGGAATCATAAGCGAAATCCTGACGCTGACATCATCCGTGCTGTCGGCTACCGGAAGGATTATCAGCAACGTATCACATTCACTTGCATGCTATTGCATGGACACATCGCAATCTGATCGTCTGCGAGTTTTTGGCGGCTATTCCATGAATTGCTGCCAGTAACCACGGTATGAATTGCTGACGTGCTGCAGCAAGCCGGCGCGGCGGGTCACCGTATCGCGTGCTTTCGGGCCACCATCATTACGGCGTTGATCAAGACCGACAAAGCGAATGTGGACGATGCGCTTGGCTTTCCTGCTCGAAGAAACTGCACAACGATCAGTCAGTGGCTGCAGGGGATGGCATGCATCAGAAAAATGCTTTGAGAATGAGCGACGCAACGCCAGCAAGCAAGACGCCGAGCATCCATTTGGTCAGCAACGCATCTGCTTTTATTGGCGCCAACTCCTTTTGCATGTCGTGCCGCAAGTTGGCTTCCATTACTTTCATGTCATGCCGCAAGTTGGCTTCTATTTCCTTCATGTCATGCTGCAAACTGGCTTCCATTTTCTTCATGTCATGCCGCAAACTGGCTTCCATTTCCTTCATGTCGTGCCGCAAACTGGTTTCCATTTCCTTCATGTCATGCCGCAAGTTGGCTTCCATTTCTTTCGTATCATGCCGCAAACCGACTTCCATTTCTTTCAAATCGCGTTTGGTTGCTACGTCTACGGATTCGTGCGCTTCACGCACGGCAAACGAGATAGCTTCGGCCTGCGGTACCGATACGCCAGCAGCCTCAAGGGTTTTCACGAATTTCAGGGTATCGAATGCAACGGCGCCCATGGTCAATTCTCCTGTTCTCGCAATTTTACAACGTTTGACACGAAGCAGCCGGTCAGGGCCGCAATCCGCAATATCTTGCGCGACCAACCCGGAAGACGATGGTGAACCACCTCTACTTCGGGCGTTCATCCCCGACGCCTGCGCGCTGTGCTTGCCCTCTCGGGGAAAGGCTAAAGCCATCCTCCTGCCGCGCGTTGCTTGGGTGTTGCCCTGGCAATGCCAGACGAGTGTCGCACAGACGTGCTCGCGCAACTTGCCATCGGCCAATCGGGTTGAGCACCATCCGGCACGCCAAGGCCAGCCGCAGCAAAGACGCCGGGCAAGAGCTATCGAACCATTGCGGAGATTGTCTATAGAGTGTATGAACACCGAGTGCCCATTCCGCCGGTGGACTGCCGTGTGACACAATTCCCGGGCTTTTACTGCTGAGTGGTTCAAAGATTCGAGGCGACTTCAATCGGGGTAGCGCATCCTCTGGCAAGTTCACGGCAGGTCACAGAGAGAAGGTTGTACCTTGGCAACGCAATCACGCAAATCCCGGCGACAGGAACAGATCCTGGAAACCCTGTTGTTGAACCCGACGCAGCGTGTGCACCAGTTGGCGCAGACGCTGCGGGTCTCGGCCGAGACTGTGCGGCGCGATCTCGCTGAATTGGCTGAAGGCGGAAAGCTCAGCCGCACCTATGGCGGCGCGTTGCGGACGCAGCAATTCGAACCGGCGTTGTCTGAGCGCCTGCTGCTGAAGGTGCGGGAACGCCAGGCCATTGCCCGCCAAGCGGCGCAGCGGTTGGGCAATATGGACGTTCTGATGATTGGTGGTGGCGCCACGACACTTCATTTCGCCCGGGCCATCCGACGACTCAATCACCCCATGACGGTGATTACACCGGCCTACAGCGTTGCGCAGGAGCTTTCGCGCAACCCTTGCTTTGAAGTGATGTGCCTGCCGGGTATCTTTGAAGGAAAGGAAGGTCTGGTCTGTGGCCCCGAGGCGATCAAGGCGATTGAGCGCTTTCATGTGCCGGTCGCTGTTCTGGGCGCCTCTGGCGTGAGCCGTGAGGGTGTCAGTGAAGCCTTGCTGAGTGCCGGGCAGGTCTACCAAGCCATCATGGCCAATTCGGACCAAGTGTTTGTGTTGGCCGACGGCTCGAAGTTCAACAAGCGTGCCCTGACGCTATTGGGCACCTGGCAATCCAATATCACACTGGTAACCGACGTTCAACCGTCCGGGGAACTGCAAACGGCGATTTCCCAGGGCAGAGTGCTGGTCGAAGTGGCAACGCTCGAATGATGCGGAGACCGGGCATTACTGGATTTTCATGAAATGGACTTGCAATCCAGCAAGGTATTGGCCAGGTATTTTTCACACAATTCAATGGTCTGGACGACCCAGATATTACCAAGCCCATCTGCTTGCGGCGCTCCCTGATGGGTGCCTGTCCACGCCAAAAGTTGCACCCGCCGCTGTGTAATCAGGGCAGGAATCACCGCATGATCGGCGGCACTGAGCGGCAAAACCGTGGAATAACCATTGACCCAACTCCCGACCCATTCATTCAAACAAGGGGAATGCTCAATAAAGCTTACTGCGGCAGCCAGGTCATGCATGAACCAACTGAACCCGCAGTCATCAAAATCAATGATGCGGGTAATTTCTTCTTCGACAAGCAGATTGGTAAGGCGCAGGTCTGCATGAATCAGACCAAAAAGATCAGCAGCATTCCCGTATTCATTCAACTCCATGCGGACTTTATCCAATGCCTTGCCGATGATGGCCGCCCCAGGCTTGTCGAGATACGGCGCCTTCTGCCAATTCCCCCAGGCGGCATGGGCGCCAACCATGGTATCGTGCGATCACAAACGGCGCTCAAACCAATGCGGGCGCTGCCACTGCCGCGCGTGAATGTGCAATCCGGCTGTTATTTCACCCAATCTGCGAAACCCTTGAATGAGACTTTCCTGCTGACTTTGATCTGGCTGATAGCCATTTATCCAATGGAACAGTACCACTTCCCGTCTCTCTGCATGGCCATCACCGATGGTTTGAACTTTCGCGCCATCACGGCCGGCAATTGCTTTGGGCACTTCCATGCCTTCATCGGCCAGTGCATCCAGCCATGCCAACTCGCTTTCAATGGCCGTTCTGCTGTGGTAGTGCGCACGATGCACGCGCATTACGAAGCGCTGCCCTGAAAATGCGTTCACCAGATAGGTCGAATTTTCAGAGTGTGTCAGCAGGCTGAGTTCACCCTGAAACTCTGGCCCATAGGCCTTGAGCGCCAATTCTGCAAGGGGAAAGACTTCATCGAGCTTTGCCGCTGCTTCCTGATTGATGTATGCAGTCATGATTTCATGAAAATAAGCATCAAATCAATTGAAAACCCGTGCCATGGCGCCCGGACGATACTATTTTATTTCAGGCATCTGCGTCGAACATTGCCGCAAGAAGATTGAATCACTGGCGGATCACTTCAGGACAATTCTGCCAATGATGTCATATTTATCTTTGTCAAAATATTTGAAGTACAAGGCGATGCACGCCCCGGTCAGGAAACTGGCGGCAACCAGCCATGGGATCAACCGAAACAACAACGATGTGGCGGAATCACCCGCTGCAAATTCCTTGTTTATCCATAACAAATGAGTGACATAAATCATTCCGACACCTCCAATCAGAGGTGCCACAAAAGTTTTGAACCAGTGCGCATGTCTTCTGGACTCATTTCCACCAAAATGAAAATATGCAATGACAGAAAATGCGCACAATGTCTGCACGATCATGATGGCCATGGTTCCCAAAATTGCCAACACCGCATACAAGTCAGCATAAGGATCCTTGCCCATCAGCCAAAAAACGAGGACCAATGTGCTGGCAAACAATGTCTGGACAAACGAAGCAATGTATGGCGACCCATGTATCTCGTGGGAACGGCCAACCGTGCTGCCAAAGACTGCGAATAGTTTTTCTCTGCCCAAGGCAAAGCTGTACCGGGCAGCGCAGTTGTGGAATGCCATGCCACAGGCAAAGGAGCCGGAAATCAACAGGATTTTGAATACGATCACTGCCCAGTCGCCCAGAAGAACCCGCGTCGGGGTAAAAAATATTTCAGACCCGGTCGCCGGGTTTTGTGCCAGCCTTACCGACTCGGCGGCACCTGTTCCGGCGATGGCCATCCACGAAACAAATGTGTAGAGCGCACCAATGCCGATGACCGAAATCATGGTGGCCTGGGGAATTATTTTCTTCGGGTTTCGCGATTCTTCACCATACATGGCGGAAGATTCAAATCCGACCCAGGACCAGAAGGCAAAAAACAGACCAATCCCCGCCGTAGCCTTGGGAATTCCTTCGGCTGCCTTGAATGCATTGACGGGGTTGATGGACTCCCAGGACATGCCTTGTGCGCCGCCGCCATGAAACAGTACGGCGACAGCCATCAGGAGCAGCATCGCAATTTCCAGAACCAGGGCAATGCCCAGGACTCTGGAAGTCAACTCTATGTCGAAATGACACAATATCCCGTTGACCAGCAGCATGAGTGCAGCAAGAAATATCCAATCCACCCGCAACCCCAACAATGAACCGAGTAAATCAGCGCAAAAGAACGCAAAAATGCCAACCAGCGCAGCCTCAAAAATCATGTAGGTCCAAGTCACGGCAACTCCGGATGCCAAACCCACTACGCGCCCCAGGCCATGGGAAATGAAACCGTAAAAAGCCCCGGTCGACGTGATGTGCTTGGCCATTTCCACATAGCCCACGGAGAACAGCGTCAATAAAACAGTTGCCACCATGTAACCTGCCGGCGCATTGGCGCCATTGCCAAATCCGACAGCTATCGGAACGTTTCCGACCATTGCAGTAATGGGCGCGGCAGTCGCCATCGTCATGAATAAGACTCCCCATAGACCGACAGCGTCTTTGCGAAGACGGCTTACCTGGAGTGCTTGACTTGGATCACGCTCTGATTTCATGTTGCCACCTGTATCGAGTGTTGCACCGGATTGAGTTATCGAGCAGTCGAAGTTACAATGATTCGGGCAATGTCTGTCCGCCATCCACGATGAGCGTTTGCCCCGTAATGAACCCGGCCTCCCGGGAGGCAAAAAAGAGCGCTGCATTTCCAATGTCTTCTACTGCACCCAGGCGTTTCAGCGGAATGGATGCCGCCATGCTGGATATATAATCACGGCCCATTTCCGCCAAACCTTCCGTCAGGATGTTTCCTGGCAATACGGCGTTGATCGTGATATTGTCCTGCGCCAGTTCGATGGCCGCAGTACGCATGAATCCCAATTGCGCAGCCTTGCTTGCAGCGTAATGTGCCCATCCCGGATATCCGGTGACCGGTCCGGTGATGGATGAGGTCAAAATGATTCGACCATATTCTGCCTGGCGAAGATAGGGCAATGCAGACTGCACGCATAAAAAGCAGCCTTTGGCATTGGTGTCGAGTACCAAATCCCAATCGGCTGCGCTGATATTGCCAAGGGCTGCGCTCGGAAATACACCGGCATTACAGCACAGGATATCTATTCCCCCTTGGGCTTTCGCTACTTCTTCCATCAGGGTCGAAACTGCCGCCGCGTTCGCTACATCGCCAACGAAACCACGCACGAGCATCCCCTGTGCACCGAGTCGTTGCGCTACGCTTTTCACCTTGTCAGGAGTGCGCCCGGTGATGGCCACCTTGGCTTGCTGGCGACCAAACACCTTGGCCATGCCCAACCCGATGCCACTGGTTGCCCCAGTAATCAAGACACTTTTATTTTTAATGGAAGTCAGCATCTACATCTCCATTTTTGCAGCCATGGCAAACTTGTCGAAAGCACCAACCCATCGATGACTTCACAGGTTCCAGTCCTGAACCCTGCTTGGAGCATCTTCCAACTGCGAGAATCCCGGCAGACGGGAAAAAGTGACCCAGGCGATATCAGTGTTCATTGGCGACCGGGAATGGATTCCAGCTTGGCGGTGATCGTTTCCCGTGCCAGTCGCATTTCGGCCAAGCTGCCGGACATGAATACCCGTCCCGTCGCCCCCATCATCTGCACATCGTTGATGACGGCGCGGGGAACCGCGCGCTCTGCCTCATTGGCCGCAACACAGGCAAACAAGGCGGGCGCCATTTCGTAGATCAGCAAGGCTACGCCGGGCACCAGAATCGAGGCTTCACGCGATCG
The DNA here is from genome assembly GCF_000015565.1 of Verminephrobacter eiseniae EF01-2. Taxonomy (NCBI): domain Bacteria; kingdom Pseudomonadati; phylum Pseudomonadota; class Betaproteobacteria; order Burkholderiales; family Comamonadaceae; genus Verminephrobacter; species Verminephrobacter eiseniae. The sequence continues at coordinate 744,479 of NC_008786.1, read as the reverse complement.
ATTCAGGATGATGGCGTGCTGATCCGAGAGGTTTTCAATGATGTCGTGATAGAGGATTTGCGGCTTGAGCTGATCCTCGGGCTTGGCGCCCATGCCGTCGAGGATGGCTTGCCCTGCCGCGTTGAGCTTTTCCAGGCTGTCGGCGTGAAGTTCCAATAACCCGAACTGGCGCTCGGTGTACAGAATGCCGGGCTCCATCGCCGGTGCCGACTTCAAGGCCAGGTCGGTCACCCGATGAATGGCCAGTGCCGGCGAGACTTCAATGATGAGCGAGCTTTGCCCGGCAAACGCAGGGTAGCCCCGGGCCCGTGTGGGCGAAGACAGGCAAGCCGCAAACTGGGGCTGCAGGGCCTCGATGAGCAGATAGACCCGAAGTTCGGTCATGCTCTCGTCCTGCACGGGATGGTCGATGCCCGTGGCCGCCAGATCACTTGGCGTTCAGCGCTTCGAAGTGTTTGGCCAGGTCGGGGTGCGGACGCGCAATCACATGGACGGCTGTGACTTCGCCGATCTGCCCTGCAGCTTCAGCGCCGGCTTCCGTCGCCGCCTTCACGGCGCCCACATCGCCACGCACCACCACGGACACCAGTCCGCCGCCGACTTCATTGCGTGCAATGATTTCGACATTGGCTGCCTTGACCATCGCGTCGGCGGCAGACAGTGCTGGCACATAGCCTTTGGTTTCAATCATTCCAATCGCCAGATTTGCCATTTCTTTCTCCTTCAAAGGTCATTCGAGCAACGAACGTGCCCGAAAAATGCAGCCAAAATCCACGGAGATTCATGCAAGGCTCTCCCGTGATTTGGTTTTTCCAATGCTGCTCGTGCCGACCTCATCGATAGACCCAATGATCAGGGCGTCAATGGGCACAGGGCGGTTCGGAAAATAGGCCGCCGCCACCGATCCCTGTGTGACCAAGACCGATTCGCCCTCGGCGCAACCCAACGGGTCGAAGGCAATCAGTTTGGCCCCGGATTCGGTCTCGACCTCCAGCAACGCGCCCACGGGCAAGGAGTCCAGATGCCTGGTAGACCAGAGCTTGCCGTTCACGCGTGCACGTATCATTTCTGAGTCCTTTCGATGCGTATGCCACGGCGCCGAAGTTCGTCGCTGGCCAACGGCGTCAGCCGGGTGTTCCTGGCCAGCCGGATGCGGCTTTGGTCTCTTGGAATGGCGGCGACATCGCGTTCGGTGACCAAGGCTTTTTCAAAGCGCGGCGCCTCTGCGGGGGCCGACGCCACCAGGGTGAACGAAGCGGCGGGCGCGGGCCGCTGACCCGGTGGCTGCGCCACGGTGGGCGCGAGCGTGAAGCGGTGCTGGCCGGACTGGACGCAGCGCACAAATTCCGGGTCGTTCGCGCGCCCCAACAGATCGCGTGCGAATGCCATCAAAGCCTCATCGCTGTGCACATCCACCATTTCACAGGCGGGTGTGGCGGCCGGCGCTGCACGCAGTGCGGCCAATTCTTCCACCAGAATTTCGCGGATGAGCGCGCGCAACTCTGACATCAGACGGCTCCAACTGCGCGCAGGGCCGTCTCAGCCGCGTCGCGCGCATTTCTGACGTCGGCTTGCGTGCCCGCCAGGTACAGGCGGCCACTGGCGCCGATCATGCGCAGGTCCACCACTTTGATGCAGGCGGCCTTTTCGGCCTCGTTGCAGGCCAGGATGGCAAACGCTGCGGGCTGGCATTCCAGCAGGTACACACTTTCGCCGCCCAGCACCATGGAGCCCATCTTGTTGCGGTTCATCAGATAGGCATGCTGATCATCGATGCGGGTGACGATCCTGGAGGCTTGGATGGCTGGCGCAGCCAGTTCTTCCTGGCGTTTGTCGAGGCTGCGCAGCACGGCGTCTGCGGCAGCATGGACTTCGGCGGCGGAGTAGGCGTGAAACTGCAAGGTGCCGAACTGGCGTTCCACCACGAGCACGCCCGCGCGCACATCGGCGCTCTTGAGCACCACGTCGGTCAGCGCTTCAATGTCGAGACCGGGGGCCATTTCAACGATTTGGGCGGCCATCTTGGCGCGCGGCAAGGTGCCACGCATCCAGGTCGACATGTAGGCCAGGGTCTGCGGCTGTAGCTGATCGATGAAGATGCAAGCGCGTAGATCGGTCATCTGTGGCCTCTACCCAGTTCGCGCAGCTCTTGCGCAATCAACTGGCGCAGGAAGTCGCGATCGATGCCCTGGCCTGCGGCTTCAGGCGTGGGCAACGTCCCGGCAGCCAGCGGTGGTTGAACTCGCGCCGGCGCCGCTTGGGTTGCTGCGGTGCTGCGGGTCTTGCCCGTTGCGGGCGCCGTGACGCGCAAATGGCGGTAATCGCCGAAGACTTCCGACATGTCCTTGTTGTAGGCCAGCCGGGTCCAGTGCACCAGATGCTGGGGGCCAACGTTCTCACCCACACAGGAGCGGCCGAAATAGCCCGTGCCGATCATGAAGGTTGGTGGCAGGTGGGTGGCAAACCCGGACGCGCCTTGCGCGCAAGGCGCGTTGACCACCACGCGGTACACGTTGAGCCGGGCTGCGAAGTCCAGGGCCTTTTGCGGGTCGTTGCCATGAAACGCGGCCGAGTGGCCGGCGCCCGACAGACGCAAGATCATTTGCGCCGACCGGGTCGCACGCTCGAAGCTGTCGACTGCATACAGCGCCAGCACCGGGCACAGTTTTTCCTTGGTGAGTGGCTCGTCGACGCCGATGTGCTGCACGTTGGCGACCAACACCTGGGTGGCAGGCAGCACTTTCAGACCCGCCTCGCGGGCAATCCACACGGCGCTTTTGCCAATTGCGGCGGGGTTCAGGTCGCCGTCCGGGAAGAGGTAAGCGCGCAAGCGTTCGACCTCGCGCTCCTGACACAGGTGTGCGCCGGCAGCACGCAGTTCGCGCTCGAAACGCTGGGCGTCCTTTTGCTGGACCAGCAAGACGCTCTCGCTGGTGCACAGCACCGAATTGTCGAAGCTCTTGCTGCTGACAATCATGCGTGCCGCTTTGCGCATGTCGGCACTGGTATCGATGTAGGCGGGCGCATTGCCGGGGCCGACGCCGATGGCCGGGTTTCCCGACGAATACGCCGCCCTCACCATGGGGCCGCCGCCGGTAGCCATCACCACGGCCACCTGGGGCGAGCGCATCAAGGTGTCGACCAGCGGGATGCTCGGCCTTTCTATGCACTGGATGAGCCCCGGGGGGGCGCCTGCCGCATGCGCCGCAGCGTCGAGTTTTCTGGCCGCGTCATTGCAGCATCGACTGGCTGCGGGGTGCGGGCTGATCACGATGGCGTTGCGACTGAGCAGCGCCAGCATGACCTTGTAGTACACGGTCGCAACGGGGTTGGTGGCGGGTGTCAGCGCCAACACGATGCCCGCAGGTTTGGGAATCTCGACCATCTTGCGGGCTTCGTCCACGCGGGGGTGTACCAAGTCGAGGTCGCGATAGAAGTCCAGCAACGGGTAAGCGACCGACTCGTTCTTTTTTTGTTTGTGCTCGACCACCCCGTAGCCAGTTTCCCGCACCGCCCATTCGGCGTAAAACGCCGCGTTGTCATGAGCCGCCTTGGCAACGGCCTCGGCAACCCGAAGCACCTGCTCACGGTCGAATTGGGCAAAGTCCCTGGCCGCCCATTCGGCGCGATCGAGCTGGAGCAGCCCGCAAGCGAGGTCCTGATCGGGCACCACCAGTCTGGCTTGTTCTTGCTGCATGAACTCGTGCATCTTTCTCATGCCTGAGCCTCTCGCCGCGCGTTGCGCAGCAGCTCGCGCGCACGCGGCATCGCAGCGTCGAAGCGATCGACGATTTCCTGGCACAACGGCGCCGTCAACAAGACCCCCGGCTTGAACTGCAACACCCGCTTGTCCAGCGACGAGAAGATGGCCCAGATGCCGTGCTCATACAGCGCCCGTGACACCGCCACCGCGCCCTCGGGATGATCGAATTCCAGCCCCAGAATGACGCCGCGCTGGCGCACCCCGACAAAGATATCGCTGTGCACCGCCATCGATTGCGCAAAGGCTTGCGCGAAGAACTCGGCGACGTAATGCACGTTGGAGACGAGCGCAGGCCGCTCCAGCATGTTCAGGACTTGATAGGCGACCACGCACCCCAGTTCCGACCCGCCGGCGGTGCTGATATGGGCCGCGCCATCCTGCTTCTGCCAAGCCGCGCACTGCTCGGTGGCCACGCAGGCGCTGATGGGGTAGACGCCCCCGCCCAGGCCCTTGGCCGTGACAAACATGTCAGGCTGCAATCCGTAGGACTGCCACCCCCACATGATTCCGGTGCGCATCAAACCGGTCTGGACCTCATCGGCGATGTACATCGCGCCGTACTTGCGGCACAGGTTTTGGCAGGCTTGCAGATAGCCATCCTTGGGCATCGGAAAGCCGTAGGTGGCGGGGATGGTCTCGATGATGAAAGCCGCCACATCGCGCTTGCGCAGCACCGCTTCCAGCGCGTCGAGGTCGTTGAAAGGAACCTGGCTGAACTCATCGGGCCGATCGGAAAGGAATATCTTGGAAAAGCGCTCATCGCCGGTGGCCACGGACAACCCCGAATGCCCGTGGTAGCCCTTGACGATGGACACGATCTTGCGCCGTTGTGTGGCAAATCGGGCAGACTTGATCGCGATTTCCACGGCTTCGGCGCCACCGGCGCCGAGCAAGGCGTAGTCCATCCCGGGAGCCGTGCCCACCAGTTTTTCAGCAAAAGCAGCCCGCGCGACAGAGGGAAACCAATGGTTTCCCATGTCGAAGTAGTCGAGCGCAGACTTCAGCGTGGCCACCAGTTCCGGGTTGCGGTGCCCGAAGTTGTAGGTGCCCCCGTTCAGATGCAGGTCGATCAGGCGCTTGCCTGACATGTCGTACAGAAAGTAGCCTTCACGCCGGTCGATGACCAGGTCAGTGCCAGCATCACGCCAGAGCTTGACCTTGCCCGGATTCCAGAACGCCGCAGCCTTGGCGTACAAATCCTCTTTGCTCTCAAAGCGGAAAAACCCGTAATCGAACACCCTGTTCTCCTGGTTGGGCGAACACTACCGGGTAAATGACCGTCATGCAACATGTTTTGTTGAACTTGATGAATTTTTCCCGGACCGCTCGGCTCAAGCGTTCGGCTTCGGGCATGCATCACGGGGCGCTGGGGGGCATGTCAGCCATCGCACTGCGCCGTCGTCGAGGACACTCTGGGCGGGCCCGGCCTCGAACTCGCTGCCGTTGTCTGCGAGCCCCAAATGTGGCGAGTCGGGCTTCGCACCGGAGATGTTCGGCGTGCCCATGCAACGGGGATTTCGCGCGCACCCACAGGTTCGCTGCGGCGGCGACCGCATCGACTTCGTCGTTCAAGGAAACGAAGGCCGTCGCCTGACCATTGGGTGCGCCGGTGACCGCTGTCACGGCCCCGCTGTCACGGCCCCGCTTTTGCGGCCCTGATCGATGGCACGACGACATGCTGCGCCAGCGGGTGCGTGAGCGGGCTGGCGGGACGTTCTGGCGCTGCTTTGCGGCGGACTTCGGCCAGGTGGCAACGATCAGCCGGCCACGGCCGATGGCATCGGCCCTGCCGGGTAATAGCGGGCAATGACGGGCAAGAACATCTGCACCCGGCGCATTCCATCCCCGACCGGAGCGCTTCAATCCATTGCGCTCCAACCCATTGATTCGTGTGGTTTTGCGCAATGGGCGCGCACGCCGAAACACTTGATTGGTGCCCCGAGCCGGGGTTGAACCGGCACGCCCCTTTTCAGGAAGCGGCGGATTTTAAGTCCGCAGTGTCTACCAATTCCACCATCGGGGCGCTGGCTGCACAGGCCTGGAGCAGCGCAAGGGCCTGAGCCGGGCAATGCCTTGTCCGCAATCGGGTTCATCCCCTGCATCACCGGAGAAAAAGCGTGCCTGGGCTCCCCGTTGCAAATCCGGAGCGGGGAAAGTGACAAACCAAAGAGTCAGGCACCCGATCCCCGACTGCCAGTCAGGACAAGGGTTTTTCTTTCCTTGCCTTGGCGAACAGCCGCCCGATTATGTCCCCTTTTGGGCAGCCCGCCAAAAGAGCGCAAGTGGCTCTTCGACGATCCTGCGCGGCGATTTCCTTGGGTTCTTCCGTTGACGTTGGCCAATCCGATGTTGCGTTGCACCAGAGGATTCATTGACGATGGCATTCAAGAACGAGAAGCACGGCAAATGGCACAAAGTCTGGCGGGGCAGTATCGCCAGAACGCATTTCATCAATGTCCACGAGTACGGCAATCACCGAAGCGCAAGTTCGATACCACCGCACACCATGCGGTGCTGGCGCCGTTGTGCGCCGACTTGCGCGGGGTCTGCGCCAACGTCGCGCAGATCGAGCAGCCTTTCGGGATATCCCACCCTGAGCCGTCAGGCCGTCACAAAGACCGCCACGAGGCAAGCCGCCGGCAGCGCCGTTTCCAGGGGACAGTGCCGAAAGCGCTTCGGTGGTTTTCACTTCATCAGCGCCAGGCCGGCGTGTTCGCGCAGCGGGTGGAAATGGATGGCGGCAAAGCGCTCTTGCGCCAGCCGCACGTCATACGGGCTGGTGCACAGGTAGGCCAGCGTGTCGGCCGCATCATGCGCCATGCGCTGCGGGTAGGCGTCGGTGAAGGCGCGCAGTTCGGCCGGGCTGTCGGCCGTGATCCAGCGCGCGCCGGTGTATTGGCAGGTCTCCAGGCGCATGTCGGCGTCGTATTCGGCCTTCAGCCGGTGCTGCACCACCTCGAACTGCAACTGGCCCACGGCGCCGAGCAGCATGTTGCCGCCGGCATCGGGCCTGAAGACCTGTATCGCGCCCTCTTCGCCCAACTGGGCCAGGCCCTGTTGCAACTGCTTGGTGCGCAGCGGGTTTTTCAGCACCACGGTCATGAACATCTCGGGCGCGAAGAACGGCAGGCCGGTGAATTGCAAGTTCGCGCCATCGGTGATGGTGTCGCCCAATTGCACGCCGCCATGCGTGGTAAAGCCGATGATGTCGCCGGCGTATGCCTCTTGGACGGCTTCGCGGCGCTGGCTCATGAAGGTGACCACCGAGGTCGGGCGCAGTTCTTTGGCCGTGCGTTGGACCTTCAGCTTCATGCCCGGCAGGTATTTGCCCGAGGCCACGCGCACAAAGGCGATGCGGTCGCGGTGGTTGGCGTCCATATTGGCCTGCACCTTGAACACCACCCCCGAGAAGCCTTCCTCTTCCGGTTGGATGGTCCGCACCACCGCATGCTCGCCGGCCCCCAGCGTGCTGATGCGCGCACCGGGCGGCGGTGCCATGTCCACCAGCGCGTCGAGCACTTCCAGCACCCCGAAGTTGTTCACCCCCGAGCCGAAGAACACGGGTGTGAGCTTGCCGGCCAGAAAGGCCGCCGGGTCCCATGCGGGCGATGCGCCGGCGGCCAGTTCCATGCTGTCGAGCGCAGCGTCGAAGGCGGCGCCAAAGCGCTGGCGCAACCGGTCGGCAGCGCTCAGCGCAATCGCCTCGAAGTCCTGCGGGCGGCGCTGGCTGCCAGGCTCGAACACGGTCATGGTTTGGCTGCGCAGGTCGATGATGCCGCCAAAGCCCTTGCCCTGGCCTACCGGCCAGGTCATCGGGCAGCAGGGCATGCCCAGTTCGCGCTCGACCTCGTCCAGGATGTCCAGCGGGTCGCGCACCTCGCGGTCCATCTTGTTGACGAAGCTGATGATGGGGGTGTTGCGCTGGCGACAGACTTCGATCAGGCGCCGGGTCTGCGCTTCCACGCCGTTGGCCGCGTCGATCACCATCAGGGCCGAGTCCACGGCGGTCAGCACGCGGTAGGTGTCTTCCGAAAAGTCCTTGTGGCCGGGGGTGTCGAGCAGGTTGATCACATGCTCGCGGTACAGCATCTGCATCACCGACGAGGCCACCGAGATGCCGCGCTGCTTTTCGATTTCCATCCAGTCGGATGTGGCGTGGCGGCTGGCCTTGCGCCCCTTGACGGCCCCCGCGATCTGTATTGCGCCGGAAAACAGCAACAGCTTTTCGGTCAGCGTGGTCTTGCCCGCATCGGGGTGGGAGATGATGGCAAAGGTGCGGCGGCGCCGGGTTTCTGGGGCGTAGGACACGGGAAGTGGTTCCGGAAAGGGAAGTGCGGCAGGCACGGGCCGCCACTGGCGGCATGGCTGTGCGCCTGGTGCGGCGATTTTACCGGCGCCCGATGGGCGCCGTGCCCGCAGCGGCGGGCGCTTCGGCTTTTATAATCCGCCGCTCCGAGGAGCGTTGCAGCGCCTCCCACCGGCAGGGCCGGCGGGGCGTGAGGCTCGGGCATCATCTGGCAACGACGCTCATCCACAGCGCGCGGGATGGGCTTGCTGCCTGCGTCCGCGCCCTGTGGTTTTCGAACCTGTTTGAGGAGCCTTCCATGAACGCACGCATCGACGCCCCGGTCGCTACCGACTGCATCATCGCCGACATCGGCCTGGCCGAATGGGGCCGCAAGGAAATCCGCATTGCCGAAACCGAGATGCCCGGCCTGATGGCCATCCGCGAGGAGTTCGCTGCCCGGCAGCCTTTGCGGGGCGCCCGCATCGCGGGCAGTCTGCACATGACGATACAGACCGCCGTGCTGATCGAGACGCTGCAGGCCCTGGGCGCCCAGGTGCGCTGGGCCTCGTGCAATATCTTCTCGACGCAGGACCATGCCGCCGCCGCCATTGCCGCCAGCGGCACGCCGGTGTTCGCCGTCAAGGGCGAGACCCTGGCCGAATACTGGGACTACAGCCACCGCATTTTCGACTTTGGCCCCGGCACAGGCCCCGACCTGATTCTGGACGATGGCGGCGACGCCACGCTGCTGATGCACCTGGGCCGGCGCGCGCAAGAAAATGCCGCGCTGATCGCCAACCCCGGCAGCGAAGAAGAAAGCTGCCTGTTCGCCGCCATCCGTGCCCGACTGGCCACAGACCCGCACTGGTACAGCCGCAAGGGCGCTGCGATCATCGGCGTGACCGAGGAGACCACCACCGGCGTGCACCGCCTCAAGGAGATGGCGGCCCAGGGCGCGCTGCTGTTTCGCGCAATCAACGTGAACGATTCGGTGACCAAGAGCAAGTTCGACAACCTGTATGGCTGCCGCGAGTCGCTGGTCGACGGCATCAAGCGCGCCACCGATGTGATGATCGCCGGCAAGGTGGCCGTGGTGGCCGGTTACGGCGATGTCGGCAAGGGCTCGGCCCAGGCCCTGCGGGCCTTGTCGGCGCAGGTCTGGGTCACCGAGATCGATCCCATCAACGCGCTGCAGGCCGCGATGGAGGGATACAAGGTCGTCACCATGGAATACGCCGCCGACAAGGCCGACATCTTCGTGACCTGCACCGGCAACAAGGACGTGATCCGCCACGAGCATATGCTGGCGATGAAGGACCAGGCCATCGTCTGCAACATCGGCCACTTCGACAACGAGATCCAGGTCGCCACGCTGGCGCCGTACCGCTGGGAAGAAATCAAGCCCCAGGTGGACCATGTGATCTTCCCGGACGGCAAGCGCATCATCTTGCTGGCCAAGGGCCGGCTGGTGAACCTGGGCTGCGGCACGGGCCACCCCAGCTTCGTGATGTCGGCCAGCTTTGCCAACCAGACCATCGCCCAGATCGAGCTGTTCACGCACTGCGACGACTATGACAGCGGCAAGGTCTATGTGCTGCCCAAGCATCTGGACGAGAAGGTGGCGCGCCTGCACCTGCGCAAGGTCGGCGCGCAACTGACCGAACTGACGCCCGAGCAGGCGGCCTATATCGGCGTTCCCCGGCAAGGGCCTTACAAGGCCGGCAGCTACCGTTACTGACCATCGAGCCAGCAGCAACAGGTGCAGATGGATCATGCGCCCGGGGCCTGTTCGGGAGGGGAGAGGATGACGCATGCGTGCAGATGTTTTTTTGCTCGAATCCGGCCATGCGGCGACGCGCTCGCAGGCGCAGCGGCTGATTGCTTCGGGCGTGCACTGGCGCCCGTCGCCGCTGTCGCCATGGCAGCCGGTGGCCAAGAATGGCGCGGACATCCCGCCCGGTGCGCAGTTGCACCTGCTCGGCGCGGCCGAGGCCAGGTACCTCTCGCGCGCGGGCCTCAAGCTCGAAGCGGCGCTCGGCGCGCTCGGCCTGTGCGTGGCGGCGCGGCGCTGTCTGGATGTCGGCCAGAGCACCGGTGGGTTTACCGACTGCCTGTTGCAACGCGGCGCCGCCCAGGTGGTCGGCGTCGATGTGGGCCATGGCCAATTGCACCCGCAGTTGCGCGCCGACGCGCGCGTGGTCTGCGTCGAGGGCCTGAATGCGCGCACGCTCACGGCGCAGTCGCTGCCCGGGCCTGCCGGCTTCGATCTGATCACTGCCGACCTGTCGTTCATCTCGCTCACGCTGGTGCTGCCGGCGCTGGTGCCGTTGCTGGCGGCCGATGGCGATTTGCTGCTGCTGGTCAAGCCGCAGTTCGAGTTGCAGCCCGGGCAGTTGGGCAAAGGCGGCATCGTGCGCAATGCCGCGCTGTATGCCGTGGTGGAACGGCGCATCCGTGACTGCTGCGCCCATCTGGCCCTGGCGGTGCTGGCCTGGTGCGCCAGCCCGATCCGGGGCGGCGATGGCAACCGTGAATTTTTTGTCCATGCAAGGAGGGCCACCAGATGATTGCTGCCAGCGCGCAGGGCACCGGTTTCCCGGTGAGTTTCGAGTTTTTTCCGCCCAAGACGCCCGAAGGCGCCGGCAAACTGCGCGCAGCGCGCCAGCAGTTGTACGCGCTGCATCCGGATTTTTGTTCCGTGACCTACGGCGCCGGCGGCTCCACGCAGCAGGGCAGCTTCGACACCGTGCGCGACATCCTGGCCGAAGGCATGGCGGCGGCCGCGCATTTTTCCTGCATGGGCGCGACCGGCCCGTCCGTGCGCGAGCAACTGGCCACGCTCAAGGCCATGGGTGTCAAGCGGCTGGTGGCCTTGCGCGGCGACCTGCCCAGCGGGTATGGCGCAGGCGGCCAGTTCCAGTACGCCAGTGAGTTGGTGGCCTTCATCCGCGCAGAAACCGGGCGTGACTTTCATATCGAGGTGGCGGCCTACCCCGAAACGCACCCCCAGGCCAGGTCGCCCGAGGCCGATCTGAATGCCTATCTGCGCAAGGTACAGGCTGGCGCAGACTCGGCCATCACCCAATACTTCTACAACAGCGACGCGTATTTCCGCTTTGTCGAAGAGACCCGGCGGCTCGGGGCCGACCTGCCCGTGGTGCCCGGCATCATGCCGATTTCCAGTTCGACGCAGTTGCTGCGCTTTTCCGACGCCTGCGGCGCCGAGATCCCGCGCTGGATTCGCCTGCGCCTGCAAGCCTTCGGCGACGACAGCGCCAGCATCAAAGCCTTTGGCCTGGATGTGGTGACCGACCTGTGCGACCGGCTGCGCAGTGCGGGCGTGCCGGCGCTGCATTTCTACACGCTGAACCAAAGCACCGCGACGCTGGAGATCTGCCGTCGGCTGGGGATTTGATGGCCGGGTGGCGCCGGCGCGCCGGCTTGTGGCTGCCGTGCGACCTCAGCCGTGCAGCGGCCGAGGCCCTGGGCATGGCCGGCCTGGGGAAGATGGGCGCAAACGCACTGCTGCCCCCCGGGGCGCACCGGGTGCCGCCTCTGGAATCCGGGCTAGTGTCGCGTCACGGATCAGATGTCGTAGGCTGCGCGCAGCCATCGGAGCGCAGCGCAAGACGCATCGCGCAGCCAATACCGAGCGTATTGGCAAGCGATGCAACGCCGCGATGCGCTTCGATGGCCAGCGCAGACCGACAGATGATCGGTGACGCGACACTAGGCTGACTGACCCGCCCGGGCCAACCTGTCACCGCCGGGCGCAACCGGTGTATCACCGCGAAGATTCGCGGGTCAGGGATGCTGCGCTCAACGTCACGGGGGCAACCTTGCTGCACGCCAGGGCGGGCGACCAGGCGCGCATGGCGCAGTCGTCCCCGTTCGGCGCCATGGTATCGGCGCGGAGAGCATGACGACCTTCGACGCGCCAGCGTCGCACAGGTGGTCGGTGGTGCTCCGCCGTAAAGAACGGTGCGCTTTCCGTCGATGGGGCTGTGGGGATGGGCTGGCTGCTCGGGGCGACCAGCCGACCTTCGCTTGCGCCCGCATCAGCCTGCATCAGCCCGCTTCAGCCCCATGGACTTCCATCTTCAAATCCCATCTTCCAGCCTTGGTGCCTGTCGCGGGCCTGGCCCATGGGGGCGTGTCGCTTCGCTTTCCGACAAACCGGGCAAGCTGTCGATTCCCGGCATAGCAGGCTCGGTCGGTTGACCGCTGTCGGCAAGCTGTCGACAATTCATGCAGATCAAGGCCAAAAATCCCCATTTTCTGCTTGCCTCAGGCCATGAACAGGTTTTTTTGTCGACAATGAAGCATCCGACCCACTTGGAGATGATCCGTCCATGGCTCCCCTCAGCAATAACGACCGCCCTGCTCCGGACGCGGTACTGGTTGACATCGCCAACTATGTGCTCGATTACCGGGTCGATAGCGCGCTGGCCTATGAGACGGCGCGCCACTGCCTGATCGACACGCTCGGCTGCGGGCTGGCGGCGCTGGAATATCCGGCCTGCACCCGACTGCTCGGCCCGATCGTGCCCGGCACCATCGTCCCCCACGGCGCGCGCGTGCCGGGAACGCCCTATCAGCTCGATCCGGTGCAGGCGGCTTTTGACATTGGCACGATGATCCGTTGGCTCGATTTCAACGATTGCTGGCTGGCGGCCGAATGGGGGCATCCATCGGACAATCTCGGCGCCATCCTGGCGGTGGCCGACTGGCGCTCGCGCACGGCCGTCGCAGCGGGCCGCGCGCCGATGACGATGCGCCAGGTCCTGACGGCGATGATCAAGGCCCATGAGATCCAAGGCTGTCTGGCGCTGGAAAATGCGTTCAACCGGGTCGGCATCGACCATGTGATTTTGGTCAAACTGGCCTCGACGGCCGTGGTCGGCGCGCTGCTGGGCTTGGCGCGCGACGAGATCATCAACGCGCTGTCGCTGGTCTTCGTCGATGGCCAGGCGCTGCGGACCTACCGGCATGCGCCCAACACCGGCTCGCGCAAAAGCTGGGCGGCCGGGGATGCCTGCAGCCGCGCAGTCAGGCTGGCGCTGATCGCACAAAGCGGCGAGATGGGCTACCCATCGGCGCTGACGGCCAGGCACTGGGGCTTTTATGACGCATCGTTTCGCGGCCAGCCGTTCCGATTTCAGCGCCCCTATGGCAGCTATGTGATGGAGCATGTGCTGTTCAAGATTTCCTGGCCGGCGGAATTTCACGCCCAAACCGCTGTCGAGGCCGCGCTGGCGCTGCACCAGCGTCTGCGCGCCATGGGCCGCAGCAGCGACGATATCGCCTCGGTCCGGGTTCGCACCCATGAGGCTTGCATCCGCATCATCGACAAGCACGGGCCGCTGCATAACCCGGCCGACCGCGACCATGCGCTGCAATACATGGTGGCGGTGCCGCTGATCTTCGGGCGCCTGACGGCCGACGACTATGAGGACGCAGTGGCCGCCGACCCGCGCATCGATGCGCTGCGGGCCAAGATCGAATGCGTCGAGGAGCCAGCCTTCACGCGCGACTACCATGACCCGGACCAACGCGCCATCACCAACGCGCTGACGATCACACTGACCGACGGCAGCCGCTTGCCCGAATCGCTGGTGGCCTATCCGATCGGCCACCAGCGCCGGCGCGCCGAGGGCCTGCCGCTGCTCGAAGCCAAGTTCCGCGCCCATCTGGCGCTGCGCCTGGCAGCCGAGCGCCAGCAGCAAATCCTGCAAGTCTCGCTCGACCAGGAACGGCTGGAGGCAATGGCGGTGCATGACTATGTCGATCTCTATGCCAGCCCGGTGTGAGGACAGCCCGAGCATGCCCTACCTGCTGGCCTCTGACTGCCCGGCGCAACCGGCCGGCGAACGCCTGCGGGCGCTGCTCGAACGCGGCGGCATCCTGCGGCTGCCCGGTGCGCATAACGGCATGGCGGCGCTACAGGCCAGGGCCGCCGGTTTCGATGCGCTGTACCTGTCCGGCGCGGCGATGTCGGCCTCGATGGGCTTGCCCGATCTTGGCATCCTCACCGTCGAGGAAGTCGCCTTCTTCATCCGGCAACTGGCCAGGGCCAGCGGCCTGCCGGTGCTGGTCGATGGCGACACCGGGTATGGCGAGGCGCTCAACGTGATGCACATGGTCCGCGCCTTCGAGGATGCAGGCGCCGCTGCGGTTCATATCGAGGACCAACTGCTGCCAAAAAAATGCGGCCATCTGAACGACAAGAAACTCGCCAACGCCGATGACATGGCGGCCAAGATCGTGGCAGCCGTCAAGGCGCGCCGGCATCTGTATATCGTCGCCCGCACCGACGCTGCGGCCAGCGAAGGGCTGGCCGGCGCGGTAGCGCGCGCGCAACGCTATCTGGAGGCTGGCGCCGACGCGATCTTCCCGGAAGCGCTGAGCTCGGCGGCGATGTTCCGGGAGTTCGCGCAGCGGCTGCCGGGGGTGCCGCTGCTGGCGAACATGACTGAATTTGGCCGCACGCCGTTTCTCACTGCGGACGAATTCGAGGCGCTGGGCTACCGCATGGTGATCTGGCCAGTCTCGTCGCTGCGTGTTGCCAACAAGGCGCAAGCGCTGCTGTACGCGGCGCTGGCGCGCGACGGCAGCACGCACGGCATGCTCGCGCAGATGCAGACCCGGGCAGAGCTGTACGCGACGATCGGCTTGCCGGACTATGAGGCGCTCGACGCCTCCATCGTTGCCAGCATCACGCCGGGTCTGGCGGTGTGATGAGCGCAACACCCCCGTCATGGCGCGGCGGCCGATGGGTTGGACGGCCGGCTGCGGCCGCTGCCAGCGCCTGTTCCAGCGCGCTGCGCGCCGCGCGGATATGCCGGCGCATCAGCACCTCGGCCAGTTCGCCATCGCGCTGGCTGATCGCCTCGGCGATGCGCACATGCTCCTGCCAGGCGTCCCGCCCCCGACCGGCGACCGTGGCATGCAGGCGCCGGCACAGGCGCAGGCGCGGGTAGAACTGATCGCACAGTAGTTCGGCCAGGATGGCATTGCCGCTGCCGCTGGCGATGCGCCAGTGGAAATCGGCCTCGGCCTGGTCCTGCAAATAAGCGCCGTGCGGGTCGCGTTCGATCTCGTCGCGATGGCTGGCCACCAGCGCCACCAGCGCGGCCCGCTCGGCAGCGCCCATGGCCCCGGCGGCAAGACGGGCGGCCATGCCTTCGGTGGCCTCACGCACATCGAGCAAGGCCAGAAATTGCGCCGCGCTCGGCTCGGTCACCCGCACCCCCTGGTGGACGACGTAGGTCACCAGGGCGCGCTCCTGCAAGCGGCGGATCGCCTCCCGCACCGGCGCCCGGCTGGCGCCAAAGCGGCGCGCAATGACCGGCTCGCTCAATTTCTCGCCGGGCGCGATCCGGCCCGAAACGATGTCTTGCAGCAGCGCGTCGTAGAGCCTGGCGGTGACGCTGGTCGCCACCGGCGAGCCGGTTTCATCGGTCTGCATCGGGGGCTTTCGAAAACAGGGCGAATTCCGGATTCCACTTCCGTGAACCAGCGCGCAGTGTAGCGGGGCGGTCTTTGCCCGCTTGCCCGATCTTCGACCGTTGGCGTGAAACACCCCCTGGTCGCCTGTGGCTCCTGCCTTCCCAAGGGGTGAGGCAAGGGGCGGGGCCAGCCCGGCCAAGCCGGTTCCTCCGCGCCCCTGGCTTGGGGACTGCTCCCGTTTCATGGGGCGGTGACGCGCAGCGGCATGCAGGCCAGGGGCCGCAGAGACTCGCAGCGCAGCCGGCAATGTCAGCCGGGAATGTCAACCGGGAAAGGGGGGGCCTGCGGGTCCTTTCCCCGCACCCAACGCCACGGGGCCGACACGAAGCGCGCGCGCCGGCCCTTGCGGTCGCGCCATCGTGCTTGATGCCGCCGGCCCGGCATCAGCCGCCATCGGGCAGCAGCACCATGCGCCCATCGCCGCTCAGGAAGGCCGCATGCACGCGCTCGCCCGGGGTTTGGCGCTGCACTGCTGCGCGGTATCGCTGCAACTGTGCCAGCAGCGCCGGTTGGCGCTCGGGCGCGGCGGCGCTTTTGTAGTCGAGCACCCACCAGCCCGCGCGCTCAGCGGGGTGGCGGCAGTGCACCAGGCGATCGAGCCGCAGGCTTTGCCCTTGGTCGCGCAGCAGCGCTTCGTTGCTGGCATGGTCTACCACCGTGGCATCCCAGGCCCAGGCGCCTGCGCCTGTCAGGATGCGCTGCGCGGTCTGCGCCGCCAGCCAGGCCGCGTCCATGCTGATGTCGAAATCCTGCGCCAGCCGCGCCAGCCGCGCGGCGGGCCAGCCCTGCGCGCGCAGTTCGGCCAGCGGCGCGCCGGCGACGCCGGCCTGCTCCAGCAGTTGGTGCATGGCCTCGCCCAGGCGTGTTGCCGGGGTGCCGGGGTCGGTGCCATGGTTCTCGGGCGCATGGCCTTGGGGGGCCGGGCGCAGGGGGGTGGACAGGTGGTCGGGCAAATGCGCGGGCAGGGGGGTGGACAGGTAGGCCGATGGCGGGGGTAGCTCGGCCAGGGTGAAATGTTCGTGCGTGTCCCCGGCGGCCGGAGGGGTCGGAGAGGACGGAGAAGATGGAGAGGTCGAAGCTGCCGATGCGGTGGTGGGTTCGCCCGGCGCCGGCATTTGTACCGGGGCTGCCAGCGGCTCCAGGCGCTGCCACCAACTGCCCGGTGCGTCATGGGCGGGCTGCACCGACGATAGTGCCAGGCTGTGCCGGGCGCGCGTCATCGCCACGTAGAGCAGGTTCAGTTCTTCGCGCTGGCGCGCCTGCTGTTCGGCGGCCAGCGCGGCCTCGGCACTGGGTGGCGGATGGGTTTCGCTGGCCAGAAAGATAAAGCTCGCGGGCACGACCCGTTCGCCGGGCCAGTCGAGCAGCACGCCCATGGTTTCGGCTTTGGGCGGGCGGGTGTCGGTGTCGAGCAGCAGCACGCAATGCGCCTCCAGCCCTTTGGCGCCATGCACGGTGAGCAGCCGGATGGCTTGCGCATCGACCCGGCCCGGCGCGCGCAGGCCGCCCTTTTTCAGCGCCCGGACAAAGGCGTAGGGCGTCAGGTAGCGGCCGCCGTCATATTGCAGCGCGGCCGATAGCAGGGCGCGCAACTGGGCCTGCACTGCCTGGCGCTGCGCTGCGGGCGCGGCAGCGGCAAAGCGGGCCAGCACGTCGGCATGTTGGTAGATGGCGTGCAGCGCATCGTGCGGCGGCCAGGCGTCCACCCAGGCTTTGTATTGGGCCAACACAGGGCCTGGCGCAAGCAAATCACCGGTCAGAAGCTCTCTTTTTTGGAGCAGTTCGTACCAACTGCTGGCGGCATGCCCGGGTTCGCGGCGCAGCCGGGCCAATGCTGCCAGGGCCTCGTCGCCGAGGCCGAACAGCGGCGACTTGAGCGCCCGGGCCAGTGACAGGTCATGGCCGGTGGAGACCAGGGCGTCGAGCAGGGCCACCAGGTCTTGCACCTCGGGGGCGTCGAACAGGTCGGCCTTTTCCGGCTGCACGCAGGGCAGGTGCAGCGCGCGCAGCGCGTCTTGCATCGCGCTGAGCCGGTCGCGCTTGCGCGCCAGCACCAGCACCTGCCCGGGCGGCGTGCCGGCGGCGATCTGCGCGGCCACCCAGGCGGCGGCCTGCGCGCATTCGCGCATGCGCCGGGTTTCTTCGGGCTCGTGGCGCGGTTCGGTCAGGCTGTCGCGCCAGGCCAGCGGGTCGGCATCGGCGCCATCTCGTGCCGGTGCCGGCAGTATCGCCGGCAGGCGCAGCACCGCGCCCGGGTCTTGCGATTCGGTGCTGTGCGCGCGAAAGCCGCTGATCTCCTGCTGCGCCTGGGCCTGGCCCATGACCTGGTTGACTGCGGCTGTCACGCCCGTGGCGTTGCGGCGGGTGTGGTCGCAACTGAGCAGGTCGCCGCCCAGGCCGTTGCGCACGAAGGTCTGCGCGGCCATGAAGACCTGCGGCTCGGCGCGCCGGAAGCGGTAGATGCTTTGCTTGGGGTCGCCGACGATGAACACGCTGGGCGCCGCGCCGCCGCCGCCCGCGCCCGCGTAGCCGGACAGCCAGGCATGCAGCGCCTGCCATTGCAGCGGGTTGGTGTCCTGGAATTCGTCGACCAGTAGGTGGCGGATGCGCGCATCCAGGCGCTGCTGCACCCAGCCGCTGAGCACCGGGTCGGCCAGCATGCGCTGCGCGCTGCGCTCGACATCGTTCATGTCCACCCAGCCATGCTGGTTTTTGACGGCGGCGAATTGCGCCGACAGGCAGCGCGTCAGCCTGGCCATGCTCTGCTGGTGCTGCCAGGCGGCGTGCTGGCGGCGGGCGTCGAGCAGGCGCCGCAGCTCGGGCGCGGCCTCTTGGGCGGCGGCGAATTTCTCCAGATTTTTTGCCAGCCGGTCTGCCGTGGCCACGAACAGCGCCTGGCGCAGCCTGTCGAGGCACAGGTTGGCGTCGGTGCTGGCGAATGCCTCGATGATCGCCTGGGCCGCCTTTTGCGGGGTCTTGTTGCTCTCGGCCCCCAGGGCTTTTGCGCGGGCCAGCCAGCGCTGCCGGCAGGCGTCGGCTTGCAGCGCGCAGGCAGGGTCGGGCACATCGGCCAGTTCGGGATATGGCACGGCAAAGGGCGGCACCGAGGCCTGGACCACGCCGGCCGCGTCGGCCAGGTCGAACTCCACGCGCCGGTTCAGCGCCGCAGCCAGCGCCTTGTGGGTTTGCGAGCGGCCATGCCGGGCCACCACGGCTGTGTAGTCCGCGCGCAGGCCGGCGTCGCCGGCAACGGTGTGCAGGAACGGGCTCCAGACTGCGCGCACGGCCTCGGCGTCGTCTTCCAGCAATTGGAATTGCGTGGGCAGGCCCTGGGCTTGCAGGAGCGCCAGCGGCGCCATGCCCAGCAGCGCGGCAAACCAACTGTGGAAGGTGCGGATCTGCACCGGGCGGCCGCTGTCGAGCAGTTGGCGGTACAGGTTTTGCAGCGCTGCGCGCTGCTCCAGCGCGCGCT
Source organism: Verminephrobacter eiseniae EF01-2 (assembly GCF_000015565.1). Classification (NCBI taxonomy): domain Bacteria; kingdom Pseudomonadati; phylum Pseudomonadota; class Betaproteobacteria; order Burkholderiales; family Comamonadaceae; genus Verminephrobacter; species Verminephrobacter eiseniae. Next base: position 725,447 of record NC_008786.1, on the reverse strand, counting down.
CCGGGCGCATGCCGCGCGCCACCAGTTCGGCGCTCAGGCGCTCGGGCGGGGCCTGGGCGAATTCTTCCAGCCATTCCTGCAGGCGCTGGCGCATTTCACCGGCGGCTTTTTTGGTGAAGGTGATGGCCAAAATCTCGTGCGGCGCGCAGCCGTCGAGCAGCGCGCGCAGCATGCGCGAGACCAGCATCCAGGTCTTGCCCGCGCCGGCGCAGGCTTGCACCGCCACGCTGCGCGCCGGGTCGCAGGCGATGGCGTAGAAGGTCTCGCGCGTGACGCTTTGGCCGTTGTGTTCGTAAGCCGCGCTCGGGGCGGGCATGGTCGCAGGCGCGGTCATGGCCAGAAGTCCTTGCGGCACAGGCCGCGTGCAGCGCAGTACTCGCAGACCTGGCCCTCGCCCAGCGCGGGCAGCGCAGCGCCGGCGGCAATGCGCCCAAGGTCATGCCGGATGCCGGCCAGCAGCCGATCGCGCAGCGGCAGCAGCGCCTGTGGCTCATGCAGTTGCGTCTGGCCGCGCTCGCCGACGTTGACGTAAGCGGCGCGCACGCTGTCTTGGCCGAGCAGCGCGGCGTAGAAGGCCAGTTGGGTGTCTTCGGTGCCGGCGCTGATGCGCTGGCGCGTGACGCTGTCGTTTTCGGTCTTGTAGTCGATGACCAGTGTCGCGCCGCCGGTCATCTGTCGGTCTGCGCTGGCCATCGGAGCGCAGCGCGGCGTTGCATCGTTTGCCAATACGTCCGGTATTGGCTGCGCGCAGCCTACGATATCTGACCGATGGTGCGACACTAGTGTCGCGTCACCGATCATCTGTCGGTCTGCGCTGGCCATCGGAGCGCATCGCGGCGTTGCATCGCTTGCCAATACGCTCGGTATTGGCTGCGCGATGCGCCTTGCGCTGCGCTCCGATGGCTGCGTGCAGCCTACGACATCTGATCCGTGACGCGACACCAGGGTGCCGGGGCCGTCCGTGGATGAGAGCGTATCGATGCGGTCGATGGTGCCCACCAACTGCACCATGTCCAACGTGCCCGATGGATCGAATGGGTCCGGGTCCAATGGCTGGCTGGTGTGCCACTCGGCCTGCCGGAAACGGGCCCCGGCCTGTTCGTGCTGCGCCAGCCAGCGCAGATAGCCGTCGCGCAACGGGGGCCAGCCGGCGGTGAACGGCAGAAAGTCGCCCTCGTCCCGGCCCTGCTGGCGGGTGACGGCCTGCGCGGCGCTGTCCATGCGCGCGCTGCGGGTGGCGTCGTCGGGCGCGGGATCGTCCCGCAGGGCTTCATGAAAATGCTGCAACACCGCATGCAGCCAGTTGCCAAAGTCGCGCTTGTCGATGTCGGCGGCCAACTCGTCGGCCTCTTGCAGGCCCAACTGGCGCAGCGCAAAAAAGCGGTAGGGGCAGTGCCGCAGGTCGGCGTAAGCGGTGGCCGACAGCCGTTGCAGCGGCAATGCCTGCCCCTGGGGCGAAGGCCGGGCGGTCGGCGCTGCGGCCACGCGGCGCTGGCAGCGGGGGTCGGCGCCCTGATGGGCCAGGCCGTCGAGCTGCAACGCGAGCACCAGCGCGCTGGCCAGCAGCGGCTCGCCGCCTTCGTCGCCGGTGCGCCAGAGCAGGTCCACCGCCGGCGTTTGCAGCGCGTTGTGCCAGGCGGCGCGCTGGGCCGATTCCAGCGTTTGGCGGCTGGGCAGACCCCAGGCTTGGCGCTGCGCCGGGGTCCACTGGCCGGCCGGGTCGGGCGCAGGCGGCAGGCGTTTTTCATCGCAGCCGGGCAGCACCAGCGCGGCAAAGGGCCGCGCCAGCAATTGGGGCAGGGGCAGAACCACGACCGGGGCGGCGTCCATCCCGGGGGGTTTGTAGCGCGCGGCTTCCAGCACCTCGCTGGCCCAGCGGCTGAACTCGGCCAGGGCCATGCGCCGGCCCGCGCCGTGCCAGCCATCGAGCTCGGCCTGCCGGTCCGTCTGTAGCCGCAGCGCGGCCAGCACGGCGCTGCCCGCCGAGTCCTGTTCGAGCCGGGGCCACTGGCCTGCGGCCAGCAGCAACGCGCGCAATGCCTGCAGCCACTGCGCCAGCGGCCGGGGCGCATGCAGGCCGGCGCGCCAGCCCTGCACCAAGGCCACGCCGGCGGTCAATGCGGGGCCTGCGGGGCTGGCGCTCCAGTCGCGCGCGGCAGCGTCTGGCCAGTGGGCCACGCCGGCTTTGCGCAATGCCCGCTCCAGCGCATCCAGCACGGCGGGGTCGATGGCCGGGGCCTGTTTCAGCCAGTCGAGCACAGCGTCGGCCGATGCGTTCCAGGCGCAGGCCTCGAGCGCGGCCATCAACTGCGCGGCGGCCCGGGTGGTGGACAGCGTCCAGCCGTTCTCATCGCGCACGGCGACGGCGCTGCTGCTCAGGTGCGCGGCGATGCGGCGTGTCAGGGCGCGGTCGTTGGCCGCCAGCGCCACCGGGGCGCGGCCGGCCGCCAGGTGGCGCAGCACACAGGCGGCAGCGCGCTGGGCTTCGTCCTCGGCATCCCGGGTCGGGTGCAGCGCGATGTGGCCGGGCATCTGACCGGCCATGCTGCCGGCAGGGGCAGGGGCATCGGGCCAGGCCAGCGTCAGCGCCGCTGCGCCCCAATCGGCCTGCAGGGCCTGCGCCAGCGGCTCGACCTGAAAGCCCTGCAGCAGCACCAGCGCGTCGACCGACTGGCGCAGACCGGGCTCGAACAGCACATCGGTGGCATGGCGCGAGGCCAGCACCCATTCCAGCGCGATGCGCGCCACCACGGCCTCAAAGCGCAGCGCAGAGCCTTCGTCGACCGGTGCCAGTGCGCTGCGCGCCTGCTCGCCCCAGGCCGCGCGCAGCGCCGGGGCCATGGCTGCGACCACGGCCGCCAACGCGCTGGCCGCCTCTTGCAGCGGCGCCGCCAGCATGTCGCGCTGGGCTGCCAGACCGGCGCGATCGAGCAGCGCGCGCGCAGTGAGGGTGTCGCGCGCGACATCGCCGGCCAGTTCGTCGCCCTGCGGCTCAAAAACGCACAGCCGGCGCGCCCAACTGCGCGTGGTCTCGAAGCGGGGGGCAAAGCCGTCGGCCTGGTACCGCTCCCAGTACTGCTGCGCCCAAGGCATGAGTTGGGCATAGGGCAGCAGCACCACGGTGCGCGCAGGGTGCGCGCCCTGCTGGCGCATATGCCCTTGCACCTGCGCCAGAACCTGCTGCCACCGGGCGGCGCATGGGTCGGTGTGCGGGGCGCTGTGCGCCATCGCGCCGATGGCCGCGCCAGGCCCGGCCACACCGCAAGAGAGACTGGTTTCTGTCACAATGCCCGGACTGTAAACGGACACCGGCTACCACCGGCCGAGCAACAAGGACTTCGCCATGACCAGCGCACTCATCAAACATGTCTCCGACGCCAGCTTCGAGGCCGATGTGCTGCAAGCCGACACCCCGGTGCTGGTGGATTACTGGGCCCCATGGTGCGGCCCCTGCAAAATGATCGCCCCGCTGCTGGACGATGCCGCAGACCGCTACCAAGGCCGGCTGCAAATCGTCAAGATGGATGTGGACGACAACCGCCAGACCCCGGCCAAGTTCGGTATCCGCGGCGTTCCCACGCTGATGCTGTTCAAGGACGGCCAGCCGGCAGCCACCCAGGTGGGCGCCCTCGGCCGGGCCCAACTCACCGAATTCCTCGACCAGCAACTGGCCGCATGATGCGCCCGCTGCGCTCCTGCGCCGCAGCGCTGGCCTGCGCGCTGGCCCTGGCCGCCACGGCCCGGGCCCAGGCCCCTGCGGCGGCGGCGGCGGGCTATCCCGACCGGCCGATCCGCCTGATCGTGCCCTTTCCGCCCGGCGGCGGCACCGACATCCTCGCGCGGCTGCTGGCCACCGGGCTTGCCGGGCAGGCCCATTGGACCGTGGTGGCCGACAACAAGGCCGGCGCGGGCGGCACCATAGGCATTGGCGAGGCCGTGAAAGCGGCACCCACCGGCTACGATCTGGTGCTCGGTCAAAAGGACAATCTGGTGATCGGCCCCTGGCTCTACAAAAACCTGTCCTGGAACCCCACCCAGGATCTGGTCGCCGTGGCCCATGTGGCCTACACGCCGGTGCTCATTGCCACCAGCGCCAACTCCAGGTTCAAAACCCTGGCCGATGTGCTGGCCGCCGCCCGGGCAGCGCCCGGCACCATTACCTACGGCTCGCCCGGCAATGGCACCTCGATCCATCTGGCGGGCGACCTGTTCGAGAAGGCTGCGGGCATCGAGCTCAGCCACATTCCCTACAAAGGCTCCAACCCCGCGCTGATGGACACGCTGGCCGGCAATGTGCACCTGCTGCTGTCGTCCGTGCCCTCGGCCATGGGCCAGATCAAGGCCGGCAAGCTGCGCCCGCTGGCCGTGACCTCGGCGCGGCGCAGCACCTCGCTGCCCGAAGTGCCCACCGTGGCCGAATCAGGCTTCAAGGACTTTGACGTGAGCACCTGGTACGGCCTGTTCGCCCCCGCCGGCACGCCCGCCCAGGTGATCGGCATCCTCAACACCGAAGTCAACAAGTTGCTGGCCACGGCCGACATCAGGGCCGCCATCCAGGCCCAGGGCGCAGAGCCGGAGGCCATGTCGGCGGCGCAGCTTGGCGCCCTGCTCAGAACCGACTACGCCCGATGGAAGGGCATCGTGCAAGCCTCGGGCGCAAAAATCGACTGATCGATCTGATCAGTCACGCACCACCAGCACCGGAACATGCACCGCGCCCAGCACGCGCTGCGTGACGCTGCCCAGCACCAGCCTTTGCAGCCCACGGCGACCATGCGAGCCCATCACGATCAGATCGGCGCCGGCGCTCTGCTGTGCCCGCAAAATGCCATCGTGCACCGGCTGGCCTTCGCCGACCACGGTGCTCACCGGCACGCCGGCTTCGGTCATGGCGTTTCTGGCGGCATCCAGCGCGGCGTTGGCTTGAGCGGCGGCAGCATGGGCGTATTGCGCCTGGCCGTAGACGAAATCGGCGCCCACGCCGGTAAAGGGATAGGGGTCGATCACGGACACCGCCGTCACGGCGCTGCCAAAGGTCTTGGCCAAGGCCGCAGCCTTGGACACCGCCAGCATCGAGGTCTTGGAGCCATCCACAGGGACCAGAATATGCTTGAACATGGTGCTTACTCCTTCGGGGGTTCGATGGTGGAGCGGGCTTGGCCCGGCGCGGCCCCGGCCGGGCGCCCGTGTGAACGCCACAACCATACCCCGCATCTTGCCGTGCAGCAAACCCCGGGCGCGGCAGTCAGTCGGCAGGGGCCCGACGGATTGCGCTCCCGGGCTGGCTGGCAGGCGCCGCGCCCACCACATCCGCCCCCTGGAAATTGCCGCGCCGGCAAGTGACCACCAGCGTATCGCGGTGCCCGCCCTCGGCCAAGGGCTGTATCGGCGTGGATTCGTGGATCATGCGGGCATCGTCGAGCAGCAGCAGCGACCACGGCTCCATCAGCGTGAAGCGCTGACCGCTGGTGCCTGCGGCCTCGAACACGCGCGTCTCGCCGCCCTTGATGCCCGCGCGCCCGACCAGAAACACCGCCACCAGATCGACGCCATCGCGGTGGGCGCCCTCGGGGGTGGGGCGGCCAATGCCGTCGGTGGTGTCGATGCGAAACTGGTGCGCCTCGACAAACCAGCGCTCGGCTGTGCCAGCGTCCGCAAACACGGCGTCGCACAGCCCGGCCAATGCGGCCAGCAGTTGCTGCCACACGGGCCTGGCCACGGCGCTTTGCTCCATCGGCGCGAACCAGCGCTCCATGCCGCCATGCAATGCGTTGTATTCCACCGGCTGCCAATGCGCGCGGTGCGGCACCTGTTGCACCTGCCCGCGCTGCACCACGAAGCAGGCATGGCGGCGACGGCGGTAGCGGCCTGCGTCGCGCATGAAATCGTCGGGGGCCAGCCTGGCCCAGTCGCCGTTTTGTGCCATCAGATCGGCCAAATCACAACCCAGCCAACGGGCCGTATCGACCGCCGCGAGCACGGCATAGCCGCGCTGGCGCAGTTGGCCGACGACTTCGGACGGGCTGGTGAACGGTGCAGAAAAAGTGATCGAGGACATGGTGCTGCGAGCTTAACCGCTGGTTTGCGCGTTGCAAGGCCCCCGTCTTGTCCAACGAGGTATGCGCCTGGGCGGCAGGCTGGGGGCGATCATTTTTCGCATGGTGATCGACAGGGACGAATTCCGTCCCCAGACAATCCCGCAGTTCCGGGCCTTCCTGGCCAGCACGCTGGAGGTGCACTTTTGCGTTCCCGACAGCGACGACGCACGCTACGCTCACATCGGCTGGCCGAGGCAGACCGCGCCCATGGCGCACTCCCGGGGCCTGCCACGGTGCATCTGCTTGGCCGGGCATGGGCTCGCGGCGATGCCCGCTTCGAGCGCCTGGCCGATCTCCATGCCCCGGGCCTGCGCATCGGCGAGTTGCTGAACGCCACCCCAGGGCAGATCGAAGTCGATGCGCACGACGATCACTGGCTGCATCTGGTCGGCAAGGGGTCCAATGCTGGCAAAGTGGCACTGCCGCCGCTATCGCGCAGGGAAAGTCGGACCGTTTGCTGCATGTTGTGTCTCCTTTGTTGGCATGGGATGTCGGGATCGGTGTCGATCACTGATCAGGTGGTCACGGGTGCGTTGACAGGAATCGCCTGCTCGTGCTGCAGACGCAGGTCGCGCTTGAGAATCTTCCCGCTCGGGTTGCGCGGAAGTCCGTCGGCGAAGATCACGCGCTTGGGCGTCTTGAAGCCTGCCAGCGAGGCCCGGCAGTGCGCGATGAGCGCGGCCTCGTCGAGCGTATGGCCCGACTTGACCACCACGATGGCCGTGACTGCCTCGATCCATACGGGATCGCTCAGTCCGACCACCGCCACCTCGGAAACGGCCGGGTGGCGGTAGATGGCTTCTTCGACTTCGCGGCTCGCGACGTTCTCGCCACCCGTTTTGATCATGTCCTTCTTGCGGTCGACGACGGTCAAGAACCCCTCCTCGTCCATCACACCCAGGTCGCCGCTGTGGAACCACCCCCCGGCGAATGCCTCGGCCGTGCGTGCTTCGTCGCGCAAGTAGCCGCTCAGCAACTGGGGTGAGCGGTGCACGATCTCGCCCATCGCGCCGGCCGGCAGCGGGTTGCCGGCATCGTCGACGATGCGGGTTTCGACGTTGAGCACCGGGCGGCCCGCCGAACCCGCCTTGCGGATCTGGTCGCCGGGGCCGAGCACTGTGGCTGTCGGTGCAATCTCCGTCTGGCCGTAGAAGTTCCAGAAGCGCACCTTGGTCAAGCGGCTCTGCAGCTCCTGCAAGACTGCAACCGGCATGATCGACGCCCCGTAGTAGCACTTGGCGAGGCTGCCGAGGTCTGCCTGCGCGAAGAGCGGTGAACGCATCAGCGAGATCCAGACCGTCGGTGGTGCAAAAAGCGACGTGACCCCGTGATGGGCCAGCTTCGGAATCACCGACTCCGGCGCTGGCGATGCGGTGATGACGTTGGTGGCGCCGCTGTAGACGCAGGGCCCGAAGAAGGTGTCGAGCTGCGCACAGTGGAACAGCGGCATCGCGTGCAACATGGTGTCGGCGCTCGTGTAGTCGCCCGCGACGATGCAACTGACGTACTGCGCGATCACCGCGTCGTGAGTGAGCATCGCGCCCTTCGGCAGGGATTCCGTGCCGCTGGTGTAGAGAATCTGCGCGAGCATGCTGCCATCGATCCCGGGTTCGCCGTGCATGCCCTGTGGAGCAGCCGCGACGAGTTCGTCGAAGTTCAGCATTCCATCGACGGGCGAGGAGGGCTGCTCGCCCGGCAGCCAGATGAATGGCCCGATCCGCGTATCCAGCGCCGCCGCCGCGCGAGCCTGCGCCGCGAGTTCGCTGTCAGTGCAGAGGATCTGTGCTTGCGAGTGACGCAGGATGTAGGCGACTTCCTGGGGCTTGAGCATGAAGTTCACGGGTACCAGCACGGCGCCGGCGCGTGCGATGGCAAAGCGCATCGCCACGAACGCATGCGAGTTCCGCGCCAGGATCGCGATCTTGGCGCCGACGCCGACGCCCATGTCGCGCAGGGCCTGACAAAGGCGGTCGCAGACGGCATCGAATTCGCGATACGTCCAACGCGTGTCGCCGCAGATGACGGCGGGCTTTTCCGGCTGCCGTGCAGCAGTGCGCCGGAGCAAGTCGGCGATGGTTTGGCGCCGGGCATGGGATACGTTCATCTCGATGTCTCCGATCGGTCGAAAGCGTCGGCTTTCTCCGTTTGTATTGGTTATCGTTGCAATATCAATGCGACCAAATCTAATCACGGGATGTTCGGGTGTCAACAGAGCAATCGCCAGTTTTCTGGCTGGCCGATCATGGTCCGTCGGCAACGGTGCACGGCCCACCCACGCCATTCCTCCCTGGACGATGGGGTAGCGAATGGCGAGCAGTTCAGTGGTGCGCGTTCTCATGTCTTCAGTGAACCTGTCGCGACACCGCTGCGGGATGATTGCGTCGTTGTCACATCGTTGGTTAAAGTTGCGATTGCATATCGCATATTGCATATGCATTCGATGCAGCATCCGGTTTTTTGACTGTCGATGCGGGCTGCCGAAAATATCGCCACCGCTTCCTGACGGTGCGCTCTATTTGTTGTGAAGGAGACGGAGTGAAGTCCACCAAGTTCGTGACAGCGTGCTACATCCTGTCGTTCGTGACCTACCACGGCCCGGACATGATCCCGACCCAAACCATCGCCAAGTGGGTCAACGTCAATGCATCGCGCGTGCGGCAGATCGTGGCGCGGCTCGTTCGCGCGGGCCTCCTGGCATCGACCCGCGGCGGAGAGGGCGGCGTGGTGATTGGCCGGGCCCCGTCAGACATCACGCTGCTGGACGTTTTCGACGCCGTGGCCGAACAGGATACGGCGCTCTTTTGCGTCGACAACCCGTTCTCCGACTGGAAGGATCGCTGCCGCGTGCACTCCGTACTCACCACCATGCGCGGCGAACTGGAGCGCGATTTCCGTAGCAAGCTGGCGAACACACCCATGACCTCGCTCTACGCACCGCCGCCCGAGGTGCATGCAGGCTCTCCGGCCAAGAAGACCGTCAAGGCCGCGACGAAGAAGGCGGCAGCTTCGACGCCGAAGAAGCGCGTCCCGGGTTCGGCTCGGGCAGGGGCGGCAAAGTGACGCCGGCATAGCGTCGAAGGTGGGCGATGAAGGTGGCGGCAGTCTCGGAAAGTGGCTCTCCGATCCGCGTCAGAACGCCAAACCCTTTCAAGTCTTTCCCGATGGCCACAGGAAGCACGCGCAGCAACTTGGCCCGTACGTGATCTCTGACAACGGATTCCGGCAACACGCCCACTGCGTCGCTGGCCTGGAGTAGCTGCAGCGTCGCGAATATTGAAGCGCACTCGACGAGATTGGCCGGGGTGCTTTGGCCGACCGCTGTAAATTCTTCCTCCATCAGTTGCCGCGCCGGGCTGGTCAAGGGCTGAAGGATCCAGGGCCATACCGTGAGCCCCGCGAGCGTCAGTGCGCGCTGCCGGGCGCATGGATGCGCACGGCGGACCACGACCTGCATCGTTTCGTTGGCCAACGGCGCGAAAGCAAACATGTTGTGCTGCATGAGCGACGAGAACCGACCGACAGCAAATTCAATCGCATGGCGCTCGAGCAGCGTCCCCACCTGATCGCTCGTTTCACCCAGTATGCGGACGTTCAGGAGGGGCCTCTCGCGCTTGATCTCCGCAACGGCGCGAGCGACCAGATCCGGAGCCGCGCCCATGATGGCGCCGATCACGAGCTGGCCGTGCCCACCCCGTCGCTTGATTTCCAGCCCTTCCAGAAAGCGTGCGAGGCCGGCCTGGGACTGGCGCGCGAACGCAACGACTTCTTCGCCCAGCGGCGTGGGCCGCAGCCCGCGCGAGTGGCGTTCGAAAAGCTGGAAATTGAATGCGAGTTCGATGTCCGCAAGCATCTTGGTGGCAGATGGCTGCGTGACGCTCACGGCTGACGCTGCCTGCGCAAGCACGGGCATGTCCGACAGTGCAGCGAGCAGCGCCCAGTGCTTCAACCGAAGCCGGTTCATCAGCCGCGAGGCGGCATGGGGGTCGTCCAGTCGATATTCCATTTTGGAAATGCCAACGCGAAATTATCGATTGGATGCCAATGACTGGCCAGCCTAGAGTCCAGTGCATCAACCGCATGGAGACAACATGAAATTGCTGCGATATGGGCCTGTCGGCCAAGAACGGCCGGGCCTGCCCGATGGCGACGGAACACGGCGAGGCATTTCGTCCTTTGCCTCCGACATCACGGGCAAGGCCCTTTCACCGGCGCACCTTTCCGCGCTGGCGGCGCTCGATCCGCAAAGCCTCCCGCTCGTCGGCAGCCGCCCCAGGCTTGGCGCGCCGATCGGCCACATCGGCAAATTCATCGCGCGCGGCCTGAACGACGCCGACCACGCCGCCGAATCGAATGCGCATCTGCCCGAAGCCGTCTATCTCAAGCCGGGCGATGTGATGACGCTGGGCATCGACAAACTCGGCCGGCAGGCGCAGACGGTCGTTGCATGGGAGCAAGCAGCATGAATGCCCGCCACTACGCCCATCGCTTTGCCGGTCGCCGTGCGGTGATTACCGGAGGGGCTGCCGGCATCGGCCTGGCGTTTGCCAAACGCTTTGTCACTGAAGGCGGGGCTGTGAGCCTCTGGGACATCAGCCAGGAAGCGCTCGACCGGGCCACGAGCGCGCTCGGCGCCAGCGCGTCGGGCGTCAGGGTCGACGTGGCCGACTGGCCCCAGGTCGAGGCTGCGGCCGAGACATCTGCAGGACATCTGGGCGGCGGCATCGACGTGCTGGTCGCCAGCGCCGGAATCACGGGCCCGAATGTGCCGCTGGCAGCGTATCCGGTCGAGCAGTGGCGACAGGTGATCGACGTGAACCTGAACGGGTTGTTCCATTGCAACCGCGCGATCGTTCCGTACATGCTGTCCGGCAACTACGGCCGTATCGTCAACGTTGCCTCGGTCGCTGGCAAGGAAGGCAATCCGAACGCCTCGGCGTACAGCGCTTCCAAAGCCGCCGTCATCGGTTTGACCAAGTCGCTCGGCAAGGAACTGGCGCAGTCCAACATCACGGTGAACGCGATCACGCCCGCTGCGGTGCGCACGGCGATTTTTGACCAGATGTCGCAGCAGCACATCGACTTCATGCTTTCGAAGATCCCGATGGGCCGCTTCGGCACGGTCGAAGAGATGGCGGCCGTGATCGCCTGGCTGGCGAGCGAGGAATGCTCCTTCACGACGGCCGGCGTGTTCGACGCGTCGGGCGGCCGCGCGACGTACTGAGCCAAGGCCATGCGGGAAGGTGTGCCTTCCGGCTGGAACAGACGAGACGCCCGCCAAAGAGCGGAGCGTGGGGCACCGCCTGCGCGGCGTCCGGAGCAAAACACACATCGGAGACATCGATCATGAATTCCCTGGCAACGCGCACGCCTCTCGACGGCGTCATCGACAAGGCCATCTGGCGCCTTGTGCCATTTCTGCTGCTGATGTACGTGCTGGCCTTCCTGGACCGCGCCAATATCGGCTTCGCCAAGAAGGCATTTCAGCTCGACACCGGTCTGTCCGACGCGGTTTTCGCCTTCGGAGCCGGGATATTTTTCATCGGCTATGCCCTGTTCGAGGTGCCCAGCAACCTCATCATGTACCGTGTGGGTGCCCGTGCCTGGATGTGCCGGATCATGGTCACGTGGGGATTGGTCTCCGCAGCCTTGATGTTCGCGCACACCGAGACCATGTTTTATGTGCTGCGGTTTCTGCTCGGCGTCGCCGAAGCAGGGTTCTTTCCCGGCGTCATCTATTTCCTCACACAGTGGTTTCCGGCGCGGTCCCGGACCCGTGTGATCGGCATGTTCTATTTCGGCGCACCGCTGGCCTTCATCTTCGGCGGCCCGCTCTCGGGTCTGCTGCTCGAACTCGACGGCGTCTGGGGATTGAAGGGGTGGGAGTGGCTCTTCCTCGTGGAAGGGCTCATGGCGGCGCTGGTGGGCGTCTGGGCGTTCTGGTACCTGGACAACGAGCCGAAGGACGCGCAATGGCTGACGCTCGAAGAGCGCCAGACGCTGGAGCGCGCCATCGATGCCGAAGAGGAACAAAAGACCTCGCATGGACCGGCAACCGTCCTGAAAGCGCTGACCAACGGGCGCGTGCTGTTCCTGTCGCTGATCTACTTCCTGATCCAGGTCAGCGTCTACGGCGTCGTCTTCTACCTGCCGACGCAAGTGGCAGCGTTGATGGGCCAGAGCGTGGGCCTTCTGGTCGGTTCCGTGACGGCCATCCCGTGGGTCTGTGCCCTGATCGCCGCCTACTGCATTCCGCGGCTGGCGGAAAGTACGGGTCGACATGCGCTGATCGCGCTGGGGACGCTGGCCGTCTCCGCCGCAGGGATTGCGGTGTCGGTCAATGCGCCATCCTCGCTCATCGCGCTCGTTGCGCTGTGTTTCGCTGCAGCAGGCTTCATCGCTGTGCAGCCGCTGTTCTGGAGTTTTCCGACCGCCTGTCTGGGCGGCGCGGCGGCGGCAGGCGGCATCGCGCTGATCAATTCGCTCGGCGCTTTGGGCGGGTTCGTCGCACCGAACGTCAAGACCTGGGCCGAGCAGGCCTTCGCTTCCACCAGCGCCGGTCTGAACTTGCTGGCGGTGACCACCGTCTTCGGTGCGCTGCTGTTCCTGGCGCTGCGCCCGACCAGGGTGCCCGGCCCGGCTGTCCGTTAGTCGTTGCGCGCCACCCCTGTAGCGCGCAACGGAAGCAGTTCATGCATCACGGCAAACGCAGATCCATCATCCCGGCACTCGCGGCCGCACTTTGCGCCACAGCAGTTCCGGTGTTCGCGGAGTACGCCGGGCGCCCCATCGAAATCGTCTCGCCAGTGCCTGCCGGCGGCAACACCGACGCGGTGGCACGCGCCTTCGCGGAGTCGGCACGCAAGGATGTGCCGCCACAGACCATGCCGACGCAATCTTCTTCGAGCTGCGGTCCAGGCTCGGCATGAAGAACAGAACCTTTGCTTTGCCGTTTGGCGAACCCCTCATCCTCCCCCTCATCCTCCGGAGCTTCACCATGGGCATGCCTTTCATCAAGCACGTTCGCGCTTTCACCGTCCGCGGCGGCGGTGCCGATTACCACGACCAGGGCGGCGGCCACTGGATCGATGATCACATCGCCACGCCGATGAGCAAATATCCCGAGTACCGCCAAAGCCGCCAAAGCTTCGGCATCAACGTGCTCGGCACACTGGTGGTCGAGATCGAGGCCTCGGACGGAACGGTGGGCTTTTCGGTCACCACCGGCGGCGACCTGGGCTGCTTTATCGTGGAGAAGCATCTGGCACGCTTTCTCGAAGGCGCCAGGGTCACAGACATCGAGAAGATGTGGGACCAGATGTACAGCGCGACGCTCTACTACGGTCGCAAGGGCATCGTGATCAACACCATCTCAGGCGTCGACCTGGCGCTGTGGGACCTGCTCGCCAAGATACGCAAGGAGCCGGTGCACGCGCTGCTCGGCGGTCCGGTGCGGGACGAACTCATTTTCTACGCCACCGGCGCGCGGCCGGATCTTGCCCGGCAGATGGGCTTCATCGGCGGCAAGATGCCGCTGCACCACGCACCTGCCGAGCGGGAAGAGGGTCTCGCAAAGAACCTCGACATGATCGGCGACATGCGCAGCAAGGTCGGCAAAGACTTCTGGCTCATGCTCGACTGCTGGATGAGCCTGGACGTCGAATATGCCACTCGCCTGGCAACTGCGGCGCGCAACGAGCACGGCCTCAAATGGATCGAAGAAGCGCTCTCGCCCGACGACTACTGGGGGTATGCAGAACTGCGCCGGAACGTACCCCGCGGCATGCTGGTGACCACGGGTGAACACGAGGCCACCCGCTGGGGATTTCGTCTGCTGCTGGAGATGGGATGCTGCGACATCATCCAGCCCGACGTCGGTTGGTGCGGCGGCATCACTGAGCTCATCAAGATCTCGAACCTGGCGGACGCGCATGGCAAGCTCGTGGTGCCGCACGGCTCCTCGGTCTACAGCTACCACTTCGTCATCACGCGGCAGAACAGTCCCTTCGCGGAGTTCCTGATGATGGCGCCCAAAGCCGACGAGGTCGTGCCGATGTTCAATCCGCAACTGCTCGATGAACCCGTCCCGGTCAACGGTCGCATCAAGGCATCGGCGCTAGACGCTCCCGGCTTCGGTGTACGCTTGAACCCCGACATTGCCTTGCATCGACCCTATCCGCGCCAAGCCGCATGAGCGAAAGTTCCCGATTGCGCGAGCTGCGCGAGCGATCATTCGGGATTCGACACTTGGCGGATATCAATCGCTGTGCTGCGTGTCGGCAAGGCCGCCGAGACCAGCGCTCTGGACGCCGCCAACGCCATGGATGCCGCTCGCTCTGAACTCTTCGAGCTGTCCAACCAACGACCCCAAGCCGCCGCCTGAGCCACCTCTTGCGGCCCCCGCGTTCAGGCTCTACCTGAATTGGAAAAGACGGGCCCGACGCATGTATGCTCGGGGGCCATGAGTACCTTGCGGAAACCCGAAAAGGCCCCGGCGCTGCGGCACCCCGGAATGCATCTGCCTGCTGCATGTGCGGCGCCACCGCCTGAGGCCGGCCGTCTGGCGTCGGCTGCTGCCCGGTTCATGGCCCGCCCGCGCATTGCGCTGCCTGTGCAGACCCTTCAGACCCTTTGATGGCTTGGTGCCCCTGAGATGCCCGATCGCGCGCAGGAATGGCTGGCCTTGGGCCGCAGGCATCTGGCCGCAGGCGACGCAGCGCAGGCCGCGCTGGCCTTGCAGCAGGCTTTGGCCCAGGCGCCGACGAGGCTTGCGGCGCACAACCTGATAGAGCGCCATGGGCTGGCCGGGGCTTTTACCGAATGGATGGGGTGCAACTGCGAGATTGCGCCCGCCGACGATATTTATCGCTTCTTCGAGAACCACCCCGCCAGCGTGAATCCGCTGCGCGACTACCTGGCCGATGGCTGGCGCACGCTGTCGGAATTGATGCTGTTGCTCGAACAGGTGGATCGACCTTTGCTGAAGGTCGGCCACTGTCTTGAGTTTGCCAGCGGCCATGGGCGCTTCACGCGGCATCTGGTCAAGGCGCTGGGCGCGCAGCGGGTGACGGTCTCGGATGTGGTGGCCGATGCGGTGGCGTTTTCCGGGGCCACTTTCGGGGTGCAGACCCATTTGTCGTCGTCCGTGCCCGAGGCGCTGTGCCTTGCGCAGCGCTACGACCTGGTGTTCGTGCTGTCGCTGTTCAGCCATCTGCCCGCCGCCACCTGGCCGCGCTGGCTGCGCTGTCTGTACGGGCTGTTGGCCCCGGGGGGGGTGCTGGTTTTTTCCACGCATGGCGCCGAGGCTGCGCGGCGTCAGCGCGTCAGTCTGGATGCACAGGGGTTTTTCTTTGCCGCCGCCAGCGAGTCGCAGGCTATCGCGGCCCAGGAATACGGCACCGCGTTCACCTCGCAGTCCTATGTGCTCGCGCGCATCGGGGAGCAACTCGGGCCGGGGCGGCTGATTCACTTTGCGCCGCAGCATTTCTGGCAGCACCAGGATGCCTATGTGCTGATGCGGCCCTGAAAGGAGACCTTGGGTGCACCTGAGTTCATTGGAGCATGTGGAGCAGTTGGTGGGCCGCTATTTGCAGGGGCTGGATGCGCTCACGGTCATCGATGTCGGCAGCTACGATGTCAATGGCAGCTACCGGCCATTTTTCAGCCGTCCCGGCTGGCGTTATACCGGTGTGGATTTGACCGCAGGGCCGAATGTGGACCGGGTGATGACCTCGCCCTACCGCCTGCCTTTTGCCAGCCACAGCGTGGATGTGATCGTCTCGGGCCAGGCCTTCGAGCATGTGCAGTTCTTCTGGCTGACTTGGCTGGAGATGGTGCGGGTGCTCAAACCGGGCGGGCATATCTTGTTGCTCGCGCCCTCGCGCGGGCCGGAGCATCGCTATCCGCAAGATTGCTGGCGCTTCTACCCTGACGCCTATCGCGCGCTGGCGGCCTATGGCGATCTGGAGTTGCTGGAGGTGTCTACCGACTGGAACGCACATGCCGACCCCGATAGCGCGCCCTGGGGCGACACGGTCGGGGTGTTCCGCCAGCGGCCGATGTCGGCGCTCACCCGCTTGCGCCGCAGGGCCATGCAGCGTCTGCGACACTGGCTGCTGCCGGGCTATCGCGCATGAGCGGCCGGCCCAAGGCAGTTGGGTTCTTCGCGTAAAGTCGTTGTTCGTAATGCGTGTCTCGATCGATATGCACCACCCATGTCCCCCGCCCACCGCAAACCGCCATGAATGACAAAGAACCAATTTACCGTGGCCATCGTCCACGCCGCCAGATGGCACTCTGGCTGGGATTTTTCGTCGCTCTGGCCGCTTTGACGCTGTATTTGCGCTTTCATGAACTGGCGACGCAAGGTTTGTGGTCCGACGAGCTGTTTTCGGTCTCCTCCATCACGCAGGTGGGCGCGGGCCGGCCTTGGTATGCGTATGAGAAAAAGTCTTTTCCGTATCTGCGGATGGAGGATTCTTTCCTGACCTGGAAGGCCGGCGAGAATTCGCCGCCGTTGTTCGAGGTCCTGCTGTGGCTTTGGTGTCAGGTGTTCGGCTGGTCGGATTTCGCCGTGCGCTCGATGAGCGCGCTGCTGGGCAGCCTGGCGCCGCTGGTTCTGTTCATCGGCCTGCGGCGCCCTCTGGGGGCCTGGTCGGCTGCCGGCGCGGCCCTGATCTTCGCGCTGTCGCCGTCCGCCGTCACCTATGCGCAGGAGGTGCGCGGCTACGCCCTGCTGATGCTGCTGGCCAGCATCGCCGTGGTGCGGCTGGTGCGCTACGTGCTGGCGGACGACGGTCAGCGCAGCCATTGGGGGAGCAGTTTCAAAGTGGATGTCGCGATCTATCTGCTGCTCAGTTACACGCATTACACGGGGCTGGTGCTGGCCTGCGGCTTGACGGGCCTGCGCTGGGTGCTGGCCAAGCGGCGGGGGTGGCCGCTGCGCGAGTTCGGCTGGTTCGCCGCGCTGCCTGCGCTGTTGGCGCCCTGGCTGTATCTGAATTGGTTCGCCATGGCGTCCGCCGGCGCGGGCTATTACGGCTGGAGCGACTATGCCTGGGCCGATGTCTGGTCTTTGCTGCTGCCCAAGGCGACAGAGTTTTTTCTGCCGCAACCGTCCATACAGGTGGTACAGGCATTCATCGGGCTGCCCAAGGCGGTGGGGGTTTTTCTGGCGCGGCCCTATGCGCTGCCTGCCACTTTGACTCTGGCCTTGCTCGGCGCCGCCCTGGGGGCATGCAAGCGCGCGGCCGCAGACGCCGCGCCGCGCCGCGTGCACGACCCGCGCTGGCTGCTGTGCCTGGGCTTGGCGCTCCTGGTGGTCATGCATTTTGGCTACGGCATCTACACGGCATTCCATGCCCGGGTTTGGCATGCGCGCTATTTTTCGGCCATGCTGCCGGTGGGCATGGCGGTGTTTGCGTTGCTGTTTTCACTGGCCGGGCAGCATCGCCTGGCGCGCCTGTTTCCGCTGTGCGCGGTGCTGCTGGCCTGCGCCGTCAGCGTGCCGACGCTGCGGGCGTACTACCAGAACCCCTGGAAGGAGGACTACCGCGAGGCATCGCGGTATATCGTGCAAAACACGCAGGGCCGGCCTACGGTGGTGGCCACCTGGGCCGCCAATGCCGCTTATTACAACTACTACCTGCGCCGCTTCATGGCCGATGCGGGGCGCAGTTACGAGTTGACGACGGTGGGGCAGTCGGGGGACCTGACGGCGGGCGTGGCGGCACTGTGCCAGCGCCGCTGGGCCCCCGGTGAACAGGTGGTGCTGTTCCAGCACAGCGCGCACCGCCTGTACTTCGACATGGTGAACCGCCATTGCGCGGGGGCGCTGCAGATGGTGTCGGAGCGCCAGTTTCGCGGGCTGTTCGTCAACTTTTACCAGGCCACGGGGGCGGCGGCCTCGCCGCAGTAGGCGTTCAAGCCCGCAGCCAGTTCTTGACCCTGGTTTGCCAGTGCTGCGGAACCCGTTGCGCCAGACCACGCAGCAGCGGGTGCGAGCGCAGGCGCACCAAGCCCGTGAGCAGCAGCGAGCGCCGGGCAGCGGCCGTCGGCGGCTGGTGTGAGCGCAGGAAATCATGCGCCAGCGGGCTGGGCGCGCCGATGTCGGGCAGTCCTTGCAGGTAATGCTGGCGGTAATGCCAGTCGTCGCTGGCGGGGGCGCTGTGTGCCGGGGGCTGCGGCGCCTGTGCGTTGGCAAAGTGGCGCTCGCGCAGTTCGAGAAAGCGTTCGAGCCACTCGGCGGCGGTCATGTCCCAGGGCATGACCCAGCTCCAGGGCCGGCCGGCCAGCCGTTCGGCGAAGGCGCCCAGGTCGGGGGCGACCACGGGCAGGCCGGCCTGCAGCGCGGCGCTCAGCGTGTAGCTGTAGGTTTCGGGCCAGAGCGCGGGGAACCACACCAAGTCGGGTTGCAGCCAATGCAGCAGGCCGGGCAGGTCGGGGTCTTCGTAGGCGCCGTGCACGGTCAGGCGCGCGCGCGGCTGGGTTTGCAGGTGGCGGTAGCCGTAGCCGAGCAGGTGGAATTCGACGGGCGCCTGGCGCCTGGCCGCTTGCAGCGCCACGGCTTCGAGCAGGTCTGCGCCCTTGATTGCGCTGAGGGCGCCGAGGACGACGATCTTCAGGCGCGCATCGGCCGGGCGCGGTGGTGGCGCGATGACGGGCAGCGCGGCGGCGCCATCGGCGCTGATGTCGGCATGCGGCACCACCCGCAGGCGGGCGCCCGGGGCGAAGGCGGCCATGCGCCGGGCGGCGTCGTGGCTCGGGACCAGCAGGTTGCGCGCGGCGACCAGAAAGTGCCGGTTGCGCTGGCGCCAGTCGGCAACGCTGCCGCTGCCGCTGGGGGCCGGCTCTTGCGTTCGGCAACAGGCGCATTGGCCGGGGGCGGGGCCGTCTGCGTAGCGATGGTCGCTGCCGGTCAGCGAGATATGCGTGCAGTAGCTGTAGAAGTCATGCGCCGTGAAGTCGTAGGCCAGGCCCAGCGCATGGGGCAGGCCGGCAATCAGCGGGTCGTGGCCCAGCAGATGGTGGTAGTGGACATGCCGCACGCCGAGTTGGCGCAGGGTCTGCAGCAGGTCCTGGTACTGGTCGGCGAGCCGGAAGACGAGCTCGAAGCCTTCGCCGGCGCAGGCCAGTTGCAGGCTCACGCTGCGCCCGGGCGCAGGCGTCAGGGTCAGGAACAGGGCCTGCCCGCTCAGGTGCTGTGCCAGATCGCGCACATGGCGCAGCGTGCCGCCGGCGCGATCATGCAGCACGGCCAATACCACGGGCAGGCCGGAGCGGACGATGCGGGCGGTGTCGAGCGCCAGGCGGTAGGGCCGGGCCGGGTCGGCCTGCACGAAGGCCATCACGGCGCTTTCATAGCCCGGGTGCAGGCGGCGCAGCGTTTGCAGCGCGGCCCGCTCGCGCTGGCTTTTACTGTCGCCGAAACTGACGCCGCCGGTGTGCAGCACAAAGGTGTCGAGCAGTTGCAGATTGCGCCAGCCGGCCTTTGCAGCGCGCTGGCAGAAGTCGTTTTCCTCGCCATAGCCCTTGCCGAAGTTTTCGCTGTCGAACAGGCCCAGTTGCTTCAGGCAGTCGCGCCGGATGTACATGCAAAAGCCGACGCCGGTGGGCACATCGACCACGGCGCCCGGGTTGGTTTGGGCGCACAGCGCGTCGAGCCTGGCGCTGTCGTAGCCGGCGGGCAGCTCGTTGGCCTGGCAAAAGCGCGGGTAGCTGCAAATGGTGGCGTTGTTCGACAGCGGCGTGACCGAGGCGATTTTGCGGTCGCCATAGGCCGCGCGGCGCAGGCGGTCGAGCCAGTCGCCCGTGACCTCGGTGTCGCTGTTGAGCAGCAGCACATCGTGGCTGTCCGACAGGGCCATGCCGCGGTTGACGGTGCCGACGAAGCCGAGGTTTTCGGGGTTTTCCAGCAAGGTGATGCGGCTGTCCTGCGCGGCCCGCTGGCGCAGCCAGGCGCTCAGCGCTGGCTCGGGGCTGGCGTCGTCGATGACGATCAGGCGGTATGCGCTGTGGCAGGTGGCGGACAGCACCGAAGCCAGGCACCGTTGGGTGTCGGCCAGCCCCTGGTACACGGGGACGATGATGTCGACCGGATGGTCGGGCGCTGCGATGGGCACGGCTTGGGGGGCTGCGCGCTGGCGCGGCGTGCGGCCCAGCAGCCGGTCGATGCGCATCTTGGCGTGCACCAGGGGGCGGGTCGCGCGAAACACGGTGGAGGTCTCTATGGTTTTCAGGTGCTGCACGAGTTGTGCGCAGTCTTGCCGCAGGCGGGTGGCTTCCAATTGCCAGGTGGCGCACTGCTGGGCGAGCGCCTGGTTGTTTTCTTCCAGGCCGGCGCTGCGGCTTTGCGCCTGGCGCAGTCGCCGCTGCGCGTCGCTGGTGCTGCTCTCCAGCGCTGCGATGCGGTCTTGCAGGGGGCAGACCGTGGCCGAAAGGGCCAGGTAGTCCGCCGACATGGGCCAGCCCAGTTCGATGTCCAGGATCGCCCCCTGCGGCGTGCAGGCGGCCAGCGTTGCGGGCGCAATCGGCAGTTCGAACCAAGGCTCCTCGCCGGTGAGCAGCAGCAGCGTGGCGCCGCTGGCTGCGGGCATGGGGGCTTGCCAGACGATCTGGTGGTGCACGGTGGCCGCCAACAGGCTGCGCGGGCTGCCGTGCGCGTGCCACTCCCACACCACATCGCCCTGCGTGCTGCGCAAAGTGATGCGGTACAAATGCAGGAATCCGGCGCGATCCGCAGGGTCCAGCCGCAACTGCGTGAGGGCCTCGTCCTGCGCGGGGAGCACAAAGCGCAGGGTCTGGCGTTCTGCGCCAATGGCGCCGGTGGTGGTGAGCTTGCGGGCCTCGGTGTATTGGCCGTCGCGGCCCAGGTACAACTGGGCGGTGAACCGGGCCTGACCGGGCGGAACCATGGACTGCGCCTGACCGGGCGGGGCTGCGAGCTGCGTCTGACCAGGCGAGACTACGAGCTGCGTCTGACCAGGCGGGGCTACGAACTGCGCCTGACCAGGCGGGGCTGCGAGCTGCGCCTGACCAGGCGCAGTGGCACCGACAGCAGCATCCAAAAAATGGAGCGCCTGCGCAGGGGCCGCCACGGGGCGTGCCACGGCGATGAACTGGTAGCAAAGCGCGTCCGGCATGCCCAGCAGATACCGGGCCACTGCCGGCGGCAGGCTGTCGAAGGCGACCTGGAATTCGGATTCGGGCAACTGGCGCACGATGCGGTCCAGGCTGTCGAGCGCCCAGCGCTGCTCGTTCAGCCAGCGCAGCAGCGAGCGGTGCGTAAAAAAGCGCAGGTGCGTGCGGTCGAGCAGCCCCTCTTGACGGTAGCGGAATTCGCCTTGCAGCAGTTCGGCCACCAGGCCGCAGTAGCCCGCGTTGGGCACGGAAATCAGCAGTCGGCCGGCGGGCTTGAGCAGTTCGCGGCAGGCGGCGAGCACCCGCTCGGGGCGGCTCAGGTGCTCCAGCACATCGGCGCAGACGATGGTGTCGTAGCGCTGCCCGGCAAAGCGCTCTTGCAGGTCGCAGGACTCCAGATCGTCGACCACCACCCGGCGGTAATGCGGGCGGGCATGGGCCGCTTCGGCCTCGCTGAGGGTCAGGCCGTCGCTGGTGCAGGCGCGGCGGCCGGCCAGGAATCGACCCAGCGCGCCGCTGCCACAGCCCAGGTCGAGGACGGTGGCGTTTTCGGGAACGAGCCGGGCCAGCACCGAGAGCGATGTGCGTTCGCCCTCCGTGATGCTGCGCAGATAGACATGCAAGTCTTCCGTGGAATGCGTCATTGCGCGATTATGGGGGGCAGGCGGCACTGCGGCGCTGACGGGCCGGCGCGCCTTCAAGCGCGATGGCCTGCCTGTCATGGGCTAGTGTCGCGTCACCGATCATCTGTCGGTCTGCGCTGGCCATCGAAGCGCATCGCGGCGTTGCATCGCTTGCCAATACGCTCGGTATGGGCTGCGCGATGCGCCTTGCGCTGCGCTCCGATGGCTGCGCGCAGCCTACGACATCTGATCCGTGACGCGACACTACGCGCGGCGGCGCGACGTCAGCACGCAGGTTCCCCGTCGCGCTGGCACGCGAGCGCCATCTCATACAGCACATTGCGCGCTGCGCCCGTGATTTGGGCCGCCAGCCGCACAGCGGTCTTGAGCGGCAAATCCTGCAACAGCAGGCGCAACACCCGCAGGCTTTCGCCGTCGTCGCGTGCCACCGGCATGGGGTGCAGCAGCAGCACGAATTCGCCGCGCTCGCGCTCGCGCGATCCGGCCAGCCATGCCGCCAGGGCCTGCGCGGGCAGGGTGGCCACCTCTTCAAACTGCTTGGTCAGTTCGCGCGCCAGGGTCACAGGGCGCGCGCCCAGCACGGCCAGCGCCCGTGCCAGCCCGCCAATGCGGTGCGGGGCCTCCAGCAGCAGCACGCAGCGGGGCTCGCGCGCCAGTTGCTGCGCGATGACGCCGGCGCGCTCGGCGTTCTTCACCGGCAAAAAACCGACAAACACAAAACCGCCCTGCCCGCTGCCCTGGGCCACGGCGCCGGCCACGCTCAGCGCGGCGGTGATGCTGCTGGCGCCGGGCAGCGGCACGGCGCGCAGGCCCGCCGCCTGCACGGCGGCCACCAGACGCGCACCGGGGTCGCTCACGCCGGGCGTGCCCGCATCGCTCACATACGCTACGCGCTGGCCCTGTTGCAGTCGCAGCACCAGTTGCTGCGCGGCCTCGGCCTCGTTGTGCTGGTGCAGGGCCAGCAGTTGGGCCGCGCTCTTGTCGATGCCGTAGGCGCGCAGCATGGCCTGCGTGTGGCGCTTGTCCTCGCAGGCCACGGTGTCGGCCAGTTGCAGCAGATGCAGCGCGCGCAGCGTGATGTCGGCCAAGTTGCCGATGGGCGTGGCCACCATGTACAAGGCGCCCTGCGGATAATGCTGCGCAGCCGCCGCATCGTGTGCGGCACCCCGGGCGGAAGCGAAAGAAGCGCTCAATGAAATTCCTCGAATTCCTTGGAAAGAGACCACCGGCAGCAGCGCCCGGACCGGCCCCTGCGCCCGCCAGCGCAGCCACCGCCAGCGAGCGCGGCCATGCCGCCGAGGACCTGGCCCTGGCCCATCTGCAGGCCGCCGGTCTGCAACTGGTGGCGCGCAATTATCGGACGCCCGGGCGCGGCGGCGGCGAGATCGACCTGGTGCTGCGCGAGCGGGACCGCACCCTGGTGTTCGTGGAAGTGCGCAACCGCAGCCACGGCGCCTTTGGCGGGGCCGGCGGCAGCATCGGCGCGACCAAACAGCGGCGCATCATTTTTGCGGCGCAGCATTACCTGCGGCGCTTGCCGGCGCCGCCGCCTTGCCGTTTCGACGTGGTGCTGGTGCAAGAGCAAGAGCCCGTGCAATGGATCAAGGCCGCTTTCGAAGCGCAGTGAGCGCGCAGGCGAGGGCGGCAAGCCATCAGCACCCGCAGCGCGCAACGCTATCATCGGACCCCCATGCTAGAGCAACGCATCCAACAGCATTTCATCGACAGCGCCGACCTGATATACCAAGCCGCGCAGGGCCTGAGCCAATGCATTGCGGCGGCCATACAGGCGCTGCTGGCCTGTGTGACCGGCGGCGGCAAGGTGCTGGCCTGCGGCAACGGCCCATCAGCCGCCGAAGCCTGGCAATTTGCCACCTTCTGCGTCACGGGGTTCGAGCGCGTGCGACCCGAACTGGCCGCGCTGGCGCTCACTTGCGACGGCAACGACATGGCCCGGCAATATGCCCGCCAGGTGCGGGCCCTGGGCCAGGCCGGCGATGTCCTGCTGGTCTTGTCGGTGACCGGCAATGACGCGAACTTGCTGGCGGCTGCCGAGGCCGCCCATGAGCGCGACATGAGCGTGCTGCTGCTGACCGGCCGCACCGGCGGCAAGCTCGCCGCGCTGTTGCGCGAAACCGATGTCTTGATCAGCGTGCCCCACGACCGCGCAATGCGCGTGCGTGAAGTCCACTCCCTGGTGCTGCACTGCCTGAGCGACGGCGTGGACGCCCAGTTACTTGGTGAACAGGAGATTGCGCCATGCCCCCCCCCATGAACCACCGCACTGCATGCACCGTGCTGGCCGCCGCTGCGCTGGCCGCCGGCCTGTCGGCCTGTGCCCCGTTGATCGTCGGCAGCACCGTGGTCGGCGGCGTGCTGGCGCTGGACCGCCGCACCACCGGCACGCAGATCGAAGACGAAGGCATCGAACTGCGCGCCGTCAACCGCATCGTTGCGGCCTTGGGCGAGCGCGCCCATGTCAACGTCACCAGCTACAACCGCCAGGTCTTGCTGACCGGCGAAGTGCCCGGCGCGGCGCAGCGCCAGAGCGTCGAGCAGATCGTGGCGGCGGTGGAGAACGTGCGCTCGGTGGTGAACGACCTGGCCGTGATGCCCAACTCCACGCTGGGCCAGCGCTCCATCGACACCTTCATCACCGGCAAGGTGCGCGCCAGCCTGGTCGATGCCCGGGACCTCTCGGCCAACGCCTTCAAGGTGGTGACCGAGCGCAAAATCGTTTACCTGATGGGCCGCGTCTCGCAGCGCGAAGCCGAACGGGCCACCGACATCGTCCGTGGCGTGAGCGATGTCCGCAAGGTGGTGCGGGTGTTCGAGATCATCTCGGAAGAAGAACTGCGCCGCATCGCGCCCCAGCCGTTGCCCGCAACCACAGACAGCCAGGCAGTGTCCGGCGGTTGATCCGCCCCGGGCACAGGCCCATCGCATCCGAACGGTTTGGCAAGGAGCGCTGCATGGCAGACCCCGTGCGCCGAAAGCCTCTGGCGCCGGGCGCCGTGTGGGCGGCCAAGGGTTTGTCCCATATGCGTTTGGTTTGTCATCGTCGATTTTTGAGGAGCCTGTCGACCAGAATATTCCCGCATCGATTCCGACAGTTTTGCACCACTGCGGACGATGTTGCGACGGGCACGAACAAATTTGATCCTGCATTGGTGACACAAGGAAATGGTATAAAATGGAAATCCATACCGACATATATCTTGGGGACAGTAAAGACCAACTTGCAAGGCTTGCAGTCGACTCTGTTGATTTGATCGTTACCTCCCCTCCATACGCAGACCAGCGCAAGGACACATACGGTGGCATTCACCACGACAAATATGTCGAGTGGTTTCTTCCGATTTCCGGACAGCTTTTGAGAGTTCTCAAGCCGACAGGAACTTTCATTCTCAACATCAAAGAGAAGGTTGTCGATGGCGAACGGAGCACTTACGTCATGGAACTGATCATTGCAATGCGCAAACAAGGTTGGCTTTGGACGGAGGAATTCATCTGGCACAAGAAAAACAGTTATCCCGGGAAGTGGCCCAATCGTTTTCGTGATAGTTGGGAGCGGTTGTTGCAGTTCAACAAGAACAGACACTTCAATATGTATCAGGAGGAAGTCATGGTACCAATGGGTGACTGGGCAAAGGCACGGCTGAAAAAACTTTCCGACACCGACAAAATTCGTGACACATCAAAAGTCGGCAGTGGTTTCGGGAAAAACATCTCCAACTGGATCGACCGGGGCAAAGCGTATCCAACCAATGTCCTACACCTTGCAACGGAGTGCAACAACAAAAATCATTCGGCGGCTTTCCCCGAAGAATTACCAGAATGGTTCATAAAACTCTTCACAAAACGACTGGATACGGTTCTTGACCCTTTCATGGGCAGCGGAACCACCTTGATGGTTGCAAACAAAATGCAACGGCATTCAATCGGCATCGACATCGTTCCGGAATATTGCGACATGGTGAAACAACAATTGAGGCCCATTGAACTTTATCTTCTCTGATCCAGGGCAAAGCATGCAAAAATTGAATCTCAAGGACATATCGCAGTTCGTTGAACAGAACATCGGCATTTTTCATCAAAAGAGAATCCAGAGCCTGGACACTTTGAGACTTTCACAAATCCTGAAAAGGAAAAATCCATATCTCTTCAAAGCAAAACATGTTCTCACGGCAGAGCAGATAATCAGAGGAATCGTTGACGCGCATATTTCATCGAATGAGGAAACAGTCTTTGGCGACTGGCTTGAAGGACTGGCAATATTCATCAATGGAAAAGTCTACGACGGGAAAAAGTCAGGCATACAGGGAGTTGATCTGGAGTTTGACGATGACGGAGTTCGGCATATCGTTGCAATAAAATCCGGCCCGAATTGGGGCAACAGTTCACAAGTCGCAAAGATGATTTCTGATTTCAAGACGGCGAAAAAAACCCTGCGCACAAGCAATTCAAAACTTCAGATCATGGCCGTCAACGGCTGTTGCTACGGACGAGACAGGAAGCCTGACAAGGGAGAATACTTCAAATATTGCGGGCAAAGATTTTGGGAGTTCATTTCCGGAAATGACACTCTTTACACGGAAATCATTGAACCACTCGGATACAAAGCGAAAGAGAAGAACGATAACTTCATGAAATCGTATCTTCAAATGATCAACAGATTCACAAAGGAATTTGTGAACGAGTATTGTGACGACGATGGAGACATCAACTGGAAGCAGTTGGTCGAGTTCAACTCTTGTGCAAGATGATCTGCCCTTGTCCCTTGCTGCGCATTGGACTTCCGGAATCCTCCCGTTTTTGATGATGCCATCGTCAAAAGCGCGGCAACCCGGGGTGCCCGATCTGCCCGCCGCGCACCAGCATTTTTCCGTATTCGGCGCAGCGGTTCAGCGTGGGGATCACCTTGCCGGGGTTGAGCAGTCCTGCCGGGTCGAATGCGTGCTTGAGGCCGAGCATCTGCGCGCGCTCTTGCCCGCTGAACTGCACGCACATGCTGTTGAGCTTTTCCACGCCCACGCCATGCTCGCCGGTTACCGTGCCGCCCATGGCGACGCTGGTCTCCAGGATGTCGGCACCGAATAGTTCGCAGCGGCGCAATTGGTCGGCATCGTTGGCATCGAACAGGATCAGCGGGTGCAGATTGCCGTCGCCCGCGTGGAACACGTTGACGCAGCGCAGCCGGTATTTCTGCTCCATTTGTTGTATCGCCAACAGGATGTCGGCCAGGCGCCGGCGCGGGATGGTCGAGTCCATGCACATGTAGTCGGGGCTGATGCGGCCGCTGGCGGGAAAGGCGTTTTTGCGCCCGCTCCAAAAGCGCAGGCGCTCGGCTTCGTCGCGGCTGACCGACAAGGCGGTGGCGCCCGCAGCCCGCAGCACCTGGCTCATGCGGTCGATTTCTTCCTGCACCTCTTCGGGCGTGCCGTCGCTCTCGCACAGCAAGATGGCCTGGGCATTCAGGTCGTAGCCGGCGTGCACGAAGTCCTCGACTGCCGCCGTCATCGGCTTGTCCATCATCTCCAGGCCCGCAGGGATGATGCCGGCGGCGATCACGGCGGCCACGGCCTCGCCCGCTTTGCGCAGCTCGTCGAAGCTGGCCATGATGCAGCGCGCCAATGGGGGCTTGGGGATGAGTTTCACGGTGACCTCGGTGATCACGGCCAGCATGCCTTCGCTGCCGATCACGGCGGCCAGCAGGTCGTAGCCCGGGGTGTCCAGGGCTGCGCTGCCGAACTCCACCGGCTCGCCTTGCGCCGTGAAGCCGCGCAGTTTGAGCACGTTGTGCAGCGTCAGGCCGTATTTCAGGCAATGCACGCCGCCCGAGTTCTCGGCCACGTTGCCGCCAATGGTGCAGGCGATCTGGCTGCTGGGGTCGGGCGCATAGTACAGGCCGTAGGGCGCCGCTGCCTCGCTGATGGCCAGGTTGCGCACGCCGCATTGCACCAGCGCCGTTTGGCTGTCGGGGTTCAGATCGAGGATGCGATTGAACTTGGCCAGGGACAAGGTCACCCCCATGGCGTGGGGCATTGCGCCCCCCGACAGGCCCGTGCCCGCGCCACGCGCCACCACGGGCAGTTGCAGTTGGTGGCACAGCGCGAGCACGGCCTGCACTTGCTCGCTGGTCTCGGGCAGGCATACCAGCAGCGGGCGCTGGCGGTATGCCGTGAGGCCGTCACATTCGTAGGGTGCGGTGTCTTCGCTGTGCCAGAGCAGAGCATGGGCGGGCAGCACGCGGCCCAGGGCCTGCACCACCTCGGCCTGGCGCGCGGCGCGCTCGGCGGGTGTCGGAATGGGCGTCGGAATAGGCGTCGGGATGGGTGTCGGGATGGGTGTCGGGGCGTCGTTCATGTGCGCCACTGTAGGCGATGGCGTTGCGCTTGCGGTCGATGGGCTGGTCGCCGGCAGCGCGCACCGGGTCTTGGCAAGCCCGGCAGCGGGGGGGCTTGCGTCGCCACGGCGCGCGCCTGGTCAAAGAAAAAAAGGGCCTCGTTGACGGTCGAATTTTGCATCACGGGATTCGTTTGCAAAAACGGGCCGCATCGGGCGCGCCAAGCAAGGACAATCCGGGAGCGTCTGCATTGGGCCCCGCTGTGCCGCAGCGGCGGCGTTGACAAATACCCTGTTTCGAGAGACAAGCCATGACGACCCAGCCACCGACCATCATCTACACCCTGACCGACGAGGCGCCGCGCCTGGCCACGGCATCGTTCCTGCCCATCATCCGCAGTTTCACTGCGCCGGCCGGCATCCGCGTGATCGAGAGCGATATCTCGCTGGCGGCCCGGGTGCTGGCGGAGTTTCCCGAGTTCCTGACCGAGGCGCAACGGCGCCCCAATGCCCTGGCCGAACTGGGCCAGAAGACCCTGCAAGCGGATGCCAACATCATCAAGCTGCCCAACATCAGCGCCTCGGTGGGCCAGTTGATCGCCTGCATCAAGGAACTGCAAGACAAGGGCCATGCGTTGCCCGACTACCCCAATGACCCTCAGACCGGCGAAGAAAAGGCGCTGCGCGCGCGCTATGCCAAGTGCATTGGCAGCGCCGTGAACCCCGTGCTGCGCGAGGGCAACTCCGACCGCCGCGCGCCCAAGGCGGTCAAGGAATACGCGCGCAAGAACCCGCATGCCATGGCCGAGTGGAGCCAGGCTTCGCGTTCGCATGTGTCGCACATGCACCATGGCGACTTCTACCACGGCGAGAAATCGCTCACGCTGGACAAGGCGCGTGATGTGAAGCTGGAACTGATCACCCACGGCGGCCAGACCATCGTGCTCAAGCCCAAGGTGGCGCTGCTCGATCGCGAGATCATCGACAGCATGTTCATGAGCAAGAAGGCTTTGCTCGATTTCTATGAAAAGGAAATCGAAGACGCGCGCAAGACGGGCGTGATGTTCTCGCTGCATGTCAAGGCCACGATGATGAAGGTCTCGCACCCGATCGTGTTCGGCCACTGCGTGAAGATTTTCTACAAGGACGCATTCGCCAAGCATGGCAAGCTGTTTGAAGCGCTGGGCGTGAACGTGAACAACGGCATGGCCAGCCTGTACGAGAAGATCGCCACATTGCCCCAGTCCAAGCGCGAAGAAGTGCTCAAGGACCTGCACGCCTGCCATGAGCATCGTCCGGAGCTGGCAATGGTCGATTCGGCCAAGGGCATCACCAACTTCCACTCGCCCAACGACATCATCGTCGACGCGTCGATGCCGGCGATGATCCGCAACGGCGGCAAGATGCGCGGCGCCGACGGGCGCCTGAAGGACGTGAAGGCGGTGATGCCCGAGTCGACCTTCGCCCGCATCTACCAGGAGATCATCAACTTCTGCAAGTGGCACGGCGCCTTCGATCCCGCCACCATGGGCACGGTGCCGAATGTGGGGCTGATGGCGCAGCAGGCGGAGGAATACGGCTCGCACGACAAGACTTTCGAGCTCCCGCAAGACGGCGTGGCCAACATCACCGACCTGGCCACCGGCGAAGTGCTGCTGAGCCAGAACGTGCAAGCCGGTGACATCTGGCGCATGTGCCAGGTCAAGGACGCCGCCATTCGCGACTGGGTCAAACTGGCCGTGACCCGCGCGCGCAACTCGGGCATGCCGGTGGTGTTCTGGCTCGATGCCTACCGGCCCCACGAGGCGCAGCTGATCACCAAGGTCAAGATGTACCTGCACGAGCATGACACCGCCGGCCTGGACATACAGATCATGAGCCAGGTGCGGGCCATGCGCTACACGCTCGAGCGCGTGATCCGCGGCCTGGACACCATCAGCGCCACCGGCAACATCCTGCGCGACTATCTGACCGACCTGTTCCCGATCATGGAACTGGGCACCAGCGCCAAGATGCTGTCCATCGTGCCGCTGATGGCCGGCGGCGGCATGTACGAAACCGGTGCCGGCGGCTCGGCCCCCAAGCATGTGCAGCAGTTGGCCGAGGAAAACCACCTGCGCTGGGACTCGCTGGGCGAGTTCCTGGCGCTGGCCGTGTCGCTGGAAGACCTGGGGCGAAAGACCGGCAACGCCAAAGCCAAGGTGCTGGCCAAAACGCTGGATGCCGCCACCGGCAAACTGCTGGACAACAACCGCAACCCGTCGGCCAAAACCGGCCAGCTCGACAACCGTGGCAGCCAGTTCTACCTGGCCCTGTACTGGGCGCAGGAACTGGCCGCGCAGGCTGACGATGCCGAACTGGCCCGGTGGTTTGCACCGCTGGCCAGGCAACTGGCCGACGACGAGCAGACCATCGTGGCCGAACTGGCGGCCGTGCAGGGCCGGCCGGCGGACATCGGCGGCTACTACCTGCCCGACCCGGCCAAGCTCGACGCCGTGATGCGCCCCAGCCCGGCCTTCAATGCGGCACTGCGGGCCGTGGCCGTCTGATCGTCTGATCGTCTGATCGTCTGATCGTCTGATCGTCTGATCGGGGCTTTCAGTCGTTGCCCTGCGCCGTGCCTTCGCGGCGCGGATCGGCGCCACCGGCATAGGTGCCGGCGCCGGGGTTGCGCGCCAGCAACCCGGCCTTGCCATCGGCGCGCAGGCCGTTGAACACGACGCCATGCAGGCCGCTGGTGAAGGAATCGGTCTGCACCACGGTGTGGCCGCGCGCCTTCAGGCCATCGCGGATGGCGGCGGTATCGATCAGCGAGCCCTTTTCGATCGAGGTGGTGGCGTTGGTCTGCGCGCCGAAGTTCGGCAGGTTGATCGCCTGCTGCACGTTCAGGCCCCAGTCCGTCATGCCCAGGATGCTCTTGGCGGTGTACTGGATGATGGCGCTACCGCCGGGCGAACCGATCGCGCCTTCGAACTCGCCCGTGGCCGCGTTGAAAATGATGGTCGGCGCCATCGAACTGCGCGGGCGCTTGCCGGCCTGCACGCTGTTGGCAATGGGATCGCCCGCCGCGTCCGTGGCGCTGAACGAAAAGTCGGTGAGCTGGTTGTTCAGCAAAAAGCCGCGCACCATCTGCAGGCTGCCAAAGCCGTTTTCTATGGTGGTCGTCATCGACACCGCATTGCCGGCGCGGTCGATGATCGACATATGCGTGGTCGATGGCAGGGCCGGCGAGTTGTCCCGCCCCATGGTGTGGTAGACACCGGGCGGTGTGCCGGCCTCCGGTGTGCCGATGGTTTTTTGCATGCTGATCAGCTTGGCGCGCTTCTTGAGGTAATCGGCGTCGATCAGGCCGGCCTGCGGCACGCGCACGAAGTCCGGATCGGCCACATACAGGGCGCGGTCGGCATAGGCCAGGCGGTAAGCCTCGGACACCAGATGCACCGCGTCGAGCGTGTTCGGTTGCAACGACGCCAAGTCAAAGCTCTGCAGTATGCCCAGGGTCTGCAACACGGCGATGCCGCCCGAACTGGGCGGCGGCATGCCGCAGACACGGTACTGCACGCGATACACGGCGCACACCGGCTCGCGCAGCTTGTGGGTGTAGCCGGCCAGGTCGTCGAGCGCGAGCCGACCGGGGTTGGTCGGGTGGCCGCTGACCTTGGCCACGATGTCCCGGGCGATCTCGCCCCGATAGAACGCATTGGCCCCGTCGGTGGCGATGGCGCGCAGCGTGGCCGCGAGTTCGGGGTTTCTCAGCATCGTCCCCGCCGCCTTGGCCGTGCCGTCGGCATTCAGGAAATAGCTCGCGCCTGGCTCGCCCTGGGCCTCGATGCGCGCGGCCACGCCGGCGATCGACGCGCTCATGCGCTGCGAGATGGCAAAGCCGTTTTCGCTGAGCGCGATGGCGGGGTCGAACAAATCCTTCCAGGGCAGCTTGCCATGCGCCCGGTGCGCGGCTTCGAGCATGCGCAGCACGCCCGGGGTGCCCACCGACAGGCCCCCGTCGACGGCCGCCAGAAAGCCCAGCGGCTTGCCGTCGGCACCGATGAACAGATCGGGGGTGGCGTTTCGGGGCGCGGTTTCGCGGCCGTCATAGGCCAGCAACTTGTCGGCCCCCTTGTCGAAGTACAGCATGAAAGCGCCGCCACCGATGCCCGACGATTGCGGCTCCACCAGGTTCAGCACCATTTGCAGCGCAATCGCGGCATCGACGGCGCTGCCGCCCTTGGCCAGGATGTCAACCCCGGCCTTGACGGCCAGCGGATTGGCGGCCGCCACCATGTCCTTGCCGGCATAGGCTATCGTCTTGGGCGTGTAACCCGTCGGCGGCTCCGGCGGCATGTACTGGCCAGGCTCGGGCGCAGCCACCGGGGCGGCCGGGCCATCATTGCCACCGCAGGCGGCCAGCACGACCAGCGCCGCAATGCCCAGGCCCGTGGTGCGGGACAGGCGGTGAAAAACAGTTGCCGTCATGGGTGAAAAGTCCTTGGAAAAAACCGGGAAGAAGCCGGCGAGAAGCCGGAAAAAGCAGGCCGGAAACAACGCATTGCACCGGATGCCAGGGTCTGGAAGCTGCTGGTGTCGCAGTTTTCCTGGTGGCCGTCAAGTCCAGGATACACGCAGCGCCGGCTCCTTGTTAACCAGATAGTGAACCATTCGGGCATGACCAAAGACACCGACACCCCCGCCAAGGAGCGCCTGCGGGACGCAGACCGCTCGCAGGGCGCGATCTTCAGCGCAGCGCGCGACGAATTTGCCGAGCACGGCCTGGGCGGCGCCCGCATGGAGCGCATCGCCGAGCGTGCGGGCCTGAACAAGCGGCTGATCTACTACTACTTCGAGGACAAGGAAAGGCTGTTCCAGGCGGTGCTGGAGCAGGCCTATATGCAGATCCGCGAGCAAGAGCGCCAGCTCGATCTGCTGGCGTTGGAGCCGGCCACGGCCATTCGCCGGCTGGTGGAGTTCACCTGGACCTACTACCTGGACAACCCTCAGTTCCTCACGCTGCTGAACAGCGCCAACTTGCACAAAGCGCGCCATTTGCCGCAATCGCAGCGCGCCCGGGAGCTCAATTCCCCGCTGATCGCAACCCTCGGCGAGGTGCTCGAACGGGGCCGCCGCGCAGGCAGCTTCCGCGGCGGCGTCGATCCGCTGCAACTGTACATATCGATTGCCGGGTTGGCGTACTTCTACCTGTCGAACAACCACACGCTGTCGGCCATCTTCGGGCGCGACCTGATGGCCCCCAAGGCGCGCAACGAGCGGCTGTCGCATATGTGCGATGTGATCATGGGCTACGTGCTCAGGAGCTAATGTCGCGTCACCGATCATCTGTCTGCCTGCGACATCCGATCGGTGACGCGACACGAAGGGCGGCGCGCCAAGCCCCCCAACCCTGCCCCTGGTGCGCGGCCCAGGCCACGCGCCACGCCATAGGCGGCCTTGCGCTGCGCTTGCGGGTAAACCCCTGACGACTCGGCACGCGAATGCGTTGACGCGCAGGCGGGGATTCAGAAAAATGCCGATCTATTCACCAAGAGGTGAATTGATCTGCAGCCGACAGCCTGCCACACCGGAGATCGGAGACCAATCCATGCCCATGCCCAGCGTTCCCATCGCCCGCCATGCACCGGCGCTCGCCTTGGCGGCGGCCGTCGTCTCCACCTTGTTCCTGAGCGCCCTGGCGCAGCAGAGCTACCCGAACAAGCCGATCCGGGTGATCGTTCCGTTTGCCGCAGGCAGCACCACCGACATCATTGCGCGGGCCATTGCCGACAAAATGGGCCAGAGCATGGGGCAGAGCCTGGTGGTGGACAACCGCAGTGGCGCCAGCGGCACCATCGGGCAGCAGGCCGTGGCCACGGCGCCCGCTGATGGCTATACGCTGATGGTCCATTCATCGTCGCACACGGTCAGTCCCAGCACCTTCGCCAAACTGCCGTTCGACACCCAGGCCGACTTTGCCGGCGTGACACCGATCTCGTCGCTGCCCAACGCGCTGGTGATAGCGCCCGCCAAGAACATCCGGACGTTGCAGGCGCTGCTGGCCGCCGCCCGGGCCCGGCCTGGCAGCATCAATTTTGCCTCGGCCGGCCAGGGCAGCGCCACGCATCTGAACGCCGAAAAGTTCAGGCTCGCCGCCAGGATCGAGGCCACCAACATCCCGTTCAAAGGCTCGGCCGAAGCCGTGACCGAAGTGCTGTCGGGGCGGGTGGACTATTACTTCTCGCCCATCGCCCCGGTCATCGGCCAGATCAGGGATGGGCAACTGCTGGCGCTGGCCGTGGGTTCGCCCAAGCGGGCCGCCGCCTTGCCCGAGGTGCCCACCACCGCCGAGGCCGGCGTGCCCGGCTCGGAGTTCAACTTCTGGATCGGCATGATGGCGCCCGCCAAGACACCGCGCGCGATCGTCGAGCGCCTGCACGACGAGGTGGTCAAGGCCCTGGCCACGCCCGAGGTGAAGGAGCGTTTCCTCAAGCTCGGCGCCGACGCCTGGACGCTCAGGCCCGAGCAGTTCGACGCCTACATCAAGCAAGAGATCGCGAGCAACGCCCAGCTCGTGCAGGCCGCAGGTCTGCAGGTCCCGCAGTAATCGACAAAGCCCGGCGAGAAAGATCGGCGTCGCCTCCATGCTCCGCAAGCTCCTGCTCTGCCCGGCCCTGCGCCCGTTCCTGCTGATCCTGTTGCTGCTGGCGCTGTGGGACCTCGTGATCCGGCTCTTCGAGATCCCGGCCTACCTGATCCCGCCGCCGTGGGAAGTGGTCAAGCAGTTCGTCGCCGAATGGCCGCGCCTGCTCAGCGAGAGCTGGAAGACCACGCTCGCCACGCTCGGCGGCTTTGGCCTCACGATCGTCATCGGCATTCCGATCGCGATGCTCATCGCCTACTCGCGGCTGGTCGAGTCGTATGTGTACCCGCTGCTGGTGTTCTCGCAGAGCATCCCGAAGGTGGCGATCGCGCCGCTCTTCGTGGTGTGGTTCGGCTTCGGCATCCTGCCCAAGGTGATCAGCGCCTTCCTGCTGGGCTTCTTCCCGGTGGTGGTGTCCACGGTGATGGGCTTCAAGTCGGTCGAGCCCGACATGCTCGACCTGGCCCGTTCGATGGGCGCGAGCCGCCTGCAGACCTTCTTCAAGATCAGCCTGCCGCAGGCCCTGCCCGCGATCTTCAGCGGGTTGAAGGTATCGGTCACGCTGGCCGTCGTTGGCGCGGTGGTCGGCGAATTCGTCGGCGCCAACTCCGGAATCGGCTATGTGCTGCAGGTGGCCAACGGCAACTTCGACCTGCCGTTGATGTTCGCTGCGCTGGTCGTGCTGTCGAGCATCGGCGTGATCCTTTTCGTCGCGGTCGACCTGATCGAGCGCTCGATGATTCCGTGGCACGCATCGCAGCGCTGAATTCCTTCGTCATACCCAGAAAACTCCCGGAGACAACCGCCATGAAGAAACTGCTTGCCTCGATGCTCGCCGTCGCCGCCACGGCCCTTGCGACCTTCGCCATCGCCCCCGCCCAGGCCCAGGCTGAAAAGCCCAAGGACAAGGTCACGCTGATGCTCAACTGGTACCTCTACAGCGAGCACGCGACCTTCTTCCTCGGCAAGGAAAAGGGCTTCTATGCCGAAGAGGGCATCGACCTCGGCATCCAGGAAGGCCGCGGCTCTGCCGTCACCGCGCAGGCGGTGGCCGCCAAGTCGGCGACCTTCGGCTACATCGACGTCACCACGATGATCAAGGCCGCCGCCAAGGGCGCGCCGCTCAAGTCGACCGGCGTGCTGTTCCAGGTGAGCCCGATGTCGGTCATGGGCTTGAGCGAGAAGAACATCGCGACGCCCAAAGACATCATCGGCAAGACCGTGGCCGTGACGCCCGGCGATTCGATGTCGCAGATGTGGCCGCTCTTCCTCAAGGTGAACGACATCAGGCCCGACCAGGTGAAGGTCGTCTCGGGCGACGGCCAGACCAAGCTCAATGCGGTGGCCAACGGCCAGGCCGACCTCTTGCTCGGCTACGTGATGGACCAGGCCATCAAGCTGCAGGACGCCACCGGCAAGCCCGTGACGCCGATTCGCTTTGCCGACTCGGGCGTGAACCAGATCAGCTCCGGGATCATCACCCACAAGAACCTGCTGACCGAGAACCCCGACCTGGTCAAGCGCTTCATGCGCGCCTCCACCAAGGCCGCCGAAGCCGCCGAGAAGAGCCCCGAGGCTGCCGTGGACGCGATGCTCAAGGCCCACCCGAAGGCCGGCGTGCGCGACACGTTGATCGTGGGCATGAAGCAGAGCGTGGCGCTCTATCACACGCAGGAAACAGCCAACCAACGGCCGTTCCGCGTGGCGATGAAGAACGTGAACGACTCGCTCGACCTGCTGGTGCAGTACGGCGGCATGGATGCGTCCACGCGCGGCAAGCCGGAAGACTACGTGACGCTCGACTTCCTGCCGAACTGATTTCTTTCGCTCTCGCGCTCGCTCTTGCGCTCGCTTCTCGCCACCTCTCACGCAGCCCATGTCCCAAGTCCGCCTGATCGAAGCGCGCGGCGTCGCTAAAACCTACCAGAGCAAGGACGGCCCGGTCGAATCGCTCAAGCCGCTGGACTTCGCCATCCAGGAAGGCGAGTTCG
The DNA here is from genome assembly GCF_000015565.1 of Verminephrobacter eiseniae EF01-2. Classification (NCBI taxonomy): domain Bacteria; kingdom Pseudomonadati; phylum Pseudomonadota; class Betaproteobacteria; order Burkholderiales; family Comamonadaceae; genus Verminephrobacter; species Verminephrobacter eiseniae. Next base: position 688,606 of record NC_008786.1, on the reverse strand, counting down.
TCTCCGTCGTCGGCCCCTCGGGCTGCGGCAAGAGCACGCTGCTCAAGATGGTCGCGGGCCTGCTGCCGATCAGCAGCGGCGAGCTCACGCTGGCCGGCAAGCCGATCGAGGGGCCGCAGAAGGACGTGGGCATCGTGTTCCAGAGCGCGGTGCTGCTGCCCTGGCGCAGCGTGGAAGACAACATCCTGCTGCAGGCCGAGATGCGCCACCTGCCCAAGGCCGCGTCGCAGGCCCGGGCGCGCGAACTGATGGAGATGGCCGGCCTCCAGGGCTTCGAGGGCAAATACCCCTGGCAGCTCTCGGGCGGCATGCAGCAACGCGCCTCGATCTGCCGCGCGCTGCTGCACGACCCCTCGGTGCTGCTGATGGACGAGCCCTTCGGCGCGCTCGATGCGATGACGCGCGAGAAGATGAACCTGGAGCTGCAGCGCATCTGGATGGCCTCGAAGAAGACCGTGATGCTGATCACCCACAGCATCCCCGAGGCGGTCTTTCTGTCGGACCGCGTGATCGTGATGAGCGAGCGCCCGGGCTCGATCGCCGCCGTGTACGGCATCGACCTGCCGCGCCCGCGCCCATTGGACATGATGGCCGCGCCCGAATTCGGCGCGCACACGAAGCTGGTGCGCGCGCATTTCTTCTCGCAGGGCATCCTGGACCACTGAACGCCTGCCATGGACGCGCCCCGCTTTCACATCGAAGAGATCCGCTTTTCCGAGCGCGACGTGGCGCTGCGGCTGCCGTTCCGCTTCGGCGCCGCCACCGTCACCGCCTGCCCGCAGGTGTACGTGCGCGCGCGCATCCGCTTCGAAAACGGCGGCACGGCCGAGGGCTGCGCGGCCGAGATGATGGTGCCCAAATGGTTCGACAAGAACCCGGCCCTCAGCAACGAACAGAACTTCGAGCAGTTGCGCTGCGCACTGCGCGCCGCGCGCGCTGCGTATGTCGCCGAAGACGGCGCGCAGACCGCGTGGACGCACTTCGCCTCGAACTACGCCGCGCTGCAAGCCCGTGCGAAGGCCAAGGGCTTGCAGGCGCTGGTGGCCAGCTACGGCCCCGCGCTGATCGACCGTGCCGTGATGGACGCGCTGTGCCTGCGCAGCGGCACGAGCTTCGCGACAGCGATGCGCGCCAACCTCTGCGGCATCGACATCGCAGGCAGCGGACTGGCCGACGATCTCGCAGGCTTCGACATGCCCGCCTTCCTGGCCAGCCAGTCGCCGCGCGCGAGCATCGCCGCGCGCCACACCGTCGGCCTGGCCGATGCCATCGACGACAGCGACGCGCTGCCCGACGCACCGGCAGACGGCCTGCCCACCACGCTCGCCGAGGCGGTGAAACGCTACGGTCTCACGCATTTCAAGCCCAAGCTCTGCGGCAACACCGCGCAAGACATCTCGCGTCTCGAACGCATCGCCCGCGTGATCGATGGCCATGCGCAGCTCGTGACGCTCGACGGCAACGAGCAGTACGCCGACGCCGATGACTTCGCCGTCTTTCTCGACCGCATGTTGTCCACGCCCGTGCTGTGGAAGCTCGCGCAGAAGACCGTTTTCGTCGAACAACCGATCCGCCGCGACGCCGCGCTGCAGCGCAGCGTGTCGGCGCCGGGCAAGCGCATCCCGCTGCTGATCGACGAATCCGACGCCACGCTCGACGCCTTCGTGCAGGCCCGCGCGCTCGGCTACACCGGCGTGTCGAGCAAGAGCTGCAAGGGCTTCTACAAGTCGGTCGTCAACGCGGCGCGCTGCGCGCACTGGAATGCGGCAGAAGACAAGCCGCGCTATTTCCTGTCCGGCGAAGACCTCACCATGCAGGCCGGCATCGGCGTGCAGCAAGACCTCGCGCTCGTCGGCTGGCTCGGCCTGTCGCATGTCGAGCGCAATGGACACCACTACGTCAACGGCCTCGCGGCCGTGCCCGAGGCCGAGCAGCAAGCGCTGCTGAAGCTGCACCCCGGCCTCTACGAACCCGGCGACGGCGCCGTGCGCCTCGCCATCCGCGGCGGACAGCTCCCCCTGGCGCCGCTCGCCGCCGCGCCCGGCTTTGCCACGGGCATTCCCGGCGCCGGCATCTCGTGGGACGCCATGCGTTCCGTCTACTGAAGCACCCTTTTCGCACCCCTTTCGCACCCCTTTCGCACCCCAAGGAAGAAAACGATGGCCACCCAACGACTCGGACTCATCATGCACGGCGTCACCGGCCGCATGGGCATGAACCAGCACCTGATCCGCTCGATCTGCGCGATCCGCGCGCAAGGCGGCGTCACGCTGTCGAATGGCGACAAGGTGATGCCCGACCCGATCCTCATCGGCCGCAACGCCGAGAAGCTGGAAGCGCTCGCCAAGGCCCACCACATCGCGCGCTGGGGCACCGACCTGGACCAGGCGCTGGAGAACGAGCACGACGCCATCTTCTTCGACGCCGGCACCACGCAGATGCGCCCCACGCTGCTGGCCAAGGCCATCCGCGCCGGCAAACATGTCTACTGCGAGAAGCCGATCGCCACCAACCTGAATCAGGCCGTCGAGATCGCCCGCCTCGCCGAAGACTCCGGCCTGAAGCACGGGGCGGTGCAGGACAAGCTGTTCCTGCCCGGCCTGCGCAAGCTCGACATGCTGCGCCGCGCGGGCTTCTTCGGCCGCGTGCTGAGCCTGCGCCTGGAGTTTGGCTACTGGGTGTTCGAGGGCGACCTGCAGCCGATACAGCGCCCGAGCTGGAACTACCGCAGCGAAGACGGCGGCGGGATGATCCTGGACATGATGTGCCACTGGCGCTATGTGCTCGACAACCTGTTTGGCGCAGTGCAATCGGTGTCGTGCATCAGTGCCACGCATATTCCCCGGCGCTGGGACGAAGCCGGCCGACCCTACCCGGCAACGGCGGACGACGCCGCCTACGCCACCTGCCAACTCGCCGGCCACCATGGCGAGCCGGTGATCGCCCAGATCAACATGAGTTGGGCCACGCGGGTGCGCCGCGATGACCTGGCAACCTTCCATGTGGACGGCACCGACGGCTCGGCGGTGGCCGGCCTGTCATCGTGCCTGGCCCAGCCGCGCGTGGCCACGCCGCGCCCGGTGTGGAACCCGGATCAGAAGCAGACGATGAACTTCTTCGCGCAATGGCAGGAAATACCGGACACGCAACCATACGACAACGGCTTCAAGGTCCAGTGGGAGCACTTCATCCGCCATGTGGCCGAAGACGCGCCCTACCCGTGGACCCTGCCCGAAGGCGCCAAGGGCGTGCAGTTGGTCGAGGCGGCACTGCAAAGCTGCCAGCAGCGGCGCTGGGTGGACCTGGCGCCGTTGCCGCTCTGAACCGCACCGCCCGCAACACCATGCGCGACTTCTCCCAAGACCATCGCTGGCTGTCGATCAACACCGCCACCGTGCGCAAGCAGCAAGGTGCCGAGGTGCCGCTGGCGCGCATCATCGAGCAATGCGCCGAGCGCGGCATCCGCGCCATCAGCCCCTGGCGCGACCAGGTGGCCGCCGCCGGCCTGGAGCGCACGGCCCGGCAACTGCGCAGCCATGGCATGGCGCTGTCGGGCTACTGCCGGGGCGGCTTTTACCCGGCGGCCGATGCGGCCGGACTGCGCGCCGCGCTCGACGACAACCGCCGGGCCATCGACGAGGCCAAGGCACTGAACGCCGCCTGTCTGGTGCTGGTGGTCGGCTCCCTGCCCGGCGCGCTGGACGAGGCGCGGCACGGCAAGCCCCATTACACCGACCTGGCCCGCGCGCGCAGCGAGGTGTTTGACGGCATTGCGGCGTCGCTCGAATATGCCCGCCAGGTCGGCATGCCGCTGGCCATGGAGCCGCTGCACCCGATGCAGGCGGCCGACCGTGCCTGCATCAATACCCTGGAGCAGGCGCTGGACATCTGCGACGCGCTCGACCCCGGCCAGACCGGCGCATTGGGCGTGGCGCTGGATGTGTACCACGTATGGTGGGACCCGAAGCTGGCGGCGCAGATCGCACGCGCCGGTCAGGCCCGCCTGCTGGCCTACCATGTGTGCGACTGGCGCCTGCCCACCCGCGATCTGCTGAGCGACCGCGCGATGATGGGCGACGGCGTGATCGAGTTGCGCAAGATCCGCCAATGGGTCGAGGCAGCGGGCTTTGCGGGCTACGCCGAAGTCGAGATCTTTTCTGCGCTCGACTGGTGGCAGCGCAGCGGCGCGCAGACGCTGGCGGCCTGCATGCAGCGGTATGGCTCGGTGGTGTAGCGCAGCGCGGCTGTGCAGGCGTGGAAAACAGCGCTGCTGCGCCGTTCAGTACCGGCCCATGTAATCGCTCTTGCCCAGTTCCACACCGTTGTGCCGCGCAATGGCGTAGGTCGCGTTCACATGGAAGAAAAATTGCGGCAGGCCGTAGTGCAGCAGGTAATGCTCACCCACGAACTGCTTTTCGCGCGGCGTGCCCGGCTGTAGCGTGATCTGCCGCGTGGCAGCGGCGGCAAACGACGCCGCCGGCAGGCCCTCGACAAAGGCCAGCACCTGGCCGATGCGCTCGTGCAGTTCGGCAAAGCCGGGGCGTTGCGCATCGGGCAGCGTTGGCACCTCCACCCCCGCCAGCCTGGCCGCCACGCCCTTGGCGAAGTCGCAGGCAATCAGCACCTGCCGGGCCAGCGGAAACATGTCGGGGAACAGCCGCGCCTGCAGCAGCGCCTCCGGCTCGATCTTGCGTGCCGTGGCATGGGCCTCGGTCTTGGTCAGGATGTCTTTGACGGAGCCCAGCATTTGGCGAAAGACGGGGATGCTGGCGTTGTACAGGGAATGGGTCATGGGGGTATATGTCCTGAGAGCGGTCGGGGAGGTCGGGGATGCGGCGCAGGCATGGGAAGGAGGGCAAGGCTCACAGCGCCGGCGCGGACCATTGAACCACAAGTCGGCCCCCGCCATGGGCCGGCGCGCCGCCGCCGCCGATGGCGAGCGCTCGGGCGGCTGTCGCCACCGGCGGGCACGCGCTGCGCGCCTGCATGAAAAAAGAGTTGCGGCAAGCCGTGGCGCAGCAGAGCAGTAGCGCAGCAGCGCAGCAGCGCAGCAGCGCAGCAGGCAACCGTGCCGGACAGTGCGCTGCCGGGTTGCGCAAGCCGCTGCTCAGCAGAGCAGCAGGCAGTGCTCAGCCACGAACCGCTGCCCGCGCGGCATGCCCGGCTGTAGTCACACCGGCGCCGACCAGCGCCGCCGACACCACACCCAACACCAGCACCAGGGCCGCGCCATGGAAGATGCCTGCGCTCAGGCCGCGATCGAGCAGGGCGCCAAACACCGGTGCGGCCACGCAAAAGCCCAAGTCCAGCCCCGAATACACGGCGCCATACACGCGGCCCGTGGCGCCCGGCGGCGCTGCGCGCCTGATCAGCATGTCCCTCGATGGACCTGCCAGGCCCGTGCCCAGCCCGGCCATCGAGACCAGCACGACCGCCGCCAGGCCCGGCAGCCAGCCCAGGCCCGCCAGCGCCAGCAACGCGGCCGAGCCCAGCAGGCAGGCCGCGATGCACGACTCCAGCCGCTGCACGCGGCCGACCAGAAAGCCCCCGGCCAGCGTCCCTGCGGCGCCACACAGCATGTAGCCCGTCACCACCATGGCCGTCACAGTGAACGGCAGACCATACATGGCATGCAGCGCAGGGCTGACAAAGCTCTGGACGGCGCTCATGGCGCAGGTGCTCCAGAAAAAGAACGAGAAGCACAGCCACACCGATGGCAGTTTGAGGAACGCCATCGGATGCTCGGCCCGGGCGCTGCCGGCAGCGTCCGGGGCCGGCTGTGACCAGGCGCCCAGGCGATCGTCGAGCGCAGCGCGGTTGCAGACCATGATGGCCAGCACGATCAGCGCCCACAAGGCGCCGCACAGGCAGGCGCTGCGCCATGAACCCGTGGCCAGCGCAATCCCGGCCATGAACACGGGCGCGATGGCCGACCCCAGGTAGCCGCTGATGCCATGCACCGAAAAGCCATGACCCAGGCGCGGGGCTGATACGCGCTTGTTCAGGATGGTCAGGTCCACCGGATGGAACGAGGCGTTGCCCAGCCCGGCCAGCGCTGCCGCCAGCCACAAACTGGCATAGCCTTGCGCAGCGGCTGCCACCAATGCCGACGCCGCCAGGCACGACAACGCGCCAAACAGCATGGGCCGGGCGCCCACGCGGTCGACCACGAAGCCGGCCAATGCCTGGCCGATCCCCGAGACCACGAAGAACACCGACACCAGCAGACCCAGTTCGGAGTAGCTCAGGCCAAACTCGCGGATCAGCCACGGGAACAGCGGCGGCAGCAGCATGTGAAAGAAATGCGAGCTGCCATGGGCCAGGCCGATGAGGCCGATGGTTCGGACATCCTGGCGCAGCGCAGCAGGGCTGGCGATGTCGGTCGGTGCAGAGCGCATGGCGCTGATCTTATCGCTTCACCGGCCGGCCCGGCGACGCTTGCCAGGACACCCGCTCCAGGCCCATCCCGTTGCGCACCCGTGCCCGACTGTGGCGCGCCAGCATAAGTAATTTCCCTTATCAGGGAGGAACCCGCAGGAACGCCAGGCAGGTGTGGATAAACTGCGCGACCGAGCATTTTCGTCACTACCACCGGAGATAGCATGCCATTTCGCTTGAACAGATTCGCGCTGTATGCGGCAGTTGCCGCAGCCTCGGTTGGCCTATCGGTTGCTGCCCATGCGGCCGAGCCGATCAAGATTGGCGTGGCCGGTCCTTTCACCGGCGGATCTTCCTCGATGGGGGTGAGCATGCGCGATGGCGTGCGGCTGGCGATCGATGAAATCAACAAGGCCGGGGGCGTGCTGGGCCGCCCGCTGCAAGCCATCGAGCGTGACGACGAAGCCAAGAACGAACGCGGTGTGCAGATCGCCCAGGAACTGATCAACAAGGAAAAAGTCAGCGCCGCCGTCGGCTATATCAACACCGGCGTGGCACTGGCGGCGCAGCGCTTTTTCCAGGATGCCAGGATTCCGGTGATGAACAATGTGGCCACCGGTTCGGTCATCACGCACCAGTTCGATGACCAGCCGGAAAACTACATCTTCCGCAATTCGGCGCATGACAGCATACAGGCGCCGATGATCGTCGAGGAGGCCATCACCCGCCGCGGCTTCAAGAAGGTGGCGATTTTGGCGGACTCGACCAACTACGGGCAATTGGGCCGCGCCGATCTGGAAAAGGCGCTGGCGCTCAAGGGCATCAAACCGGTGGCGATCGAGAAGTTCAACATCAAGGATGTGGACATGACGGCGCAACTGCTCAAGGCCAAGGAAGCCGGCGCCGAGGCCGTGCTGACCTACGGCATCGGGCCTGAACTGGCGCAGATTGCCAACGGCATGACCAAACTGGGCTGGAAGGTGCCGATGGTGGGCAGTTGGACCCTGTCGATGGCCAACTACATCGACAACGCCGGCCCCGGTGGCGAAGGCGCGCGCATGCCGCAGACCTTCATCCAGGAGCCGACCACGCCCAAGCGCCAGTCCTTCATCATCAATTACCTGAAGACTTTCAACCCGAAGAATGCGCGCATCGACTCGCCGGTATCGGCTGCGCAGGGCTATGACTCGATCTACCTGCTGGCGGCCGCCATCCGGCAGGCCGGCTCCACCGATGGCCCCAAGATCCGGGCGGCGCTGGAAGATCTGAAGACCCCGGTCGATGGGGTGGTGACCACCTACACCCGGCCGTTCACGGCCAAGGACCATGAGGCCATTACCGCCAACATTCCGGTGATCGGCGAAGTCAAGGGCCAGCGCGTGGTCTACGCCTATGCGCAGGATTTGCAGAAAGCCTCCGAAGTGCGCGTCAAGAGCGCCGTGGCCGAGCTGCCCAAGAAGTAAGCCCGGCGCCATGCCCGGCGTGCAGGCAGCGCCTTGGCCGGCAAAAAGGCCGATGCGCTGCCGGCAAAGGCGCGACCCGGGGTGGCCGCTCATCGTTGACCGTCGATTTTTGGCAAGGCCCATCCATGGAAGCACTTCAAGTGCCACTGCAGTTGCTCTACAGCGGCATCGCGCTGGGCATGATCTACGCGGTCATCGCCTTCGGCTACCAACTGACGTTCCAGACCTCGGACACCCTGAACTTTGGCCAGGGGGATGCGCTGATGCTCGGCGCCATGGTCGGCTTGACGCTGGTGGGCCTGGGGCTGAACTACTGGCTGATGCTGCCCATCGTCATCTTGTTCGGCATGTTGCAAGGCGGCCTGGTCGAATGGCTCGGCGTGCGCCCGGCGCTCAAGATCAAGAGCGAGTTTGGCTGGATCATGTCGACCATCGCGCTGGGCATCATCTTCAAGAATGTGGCGGAAAACCTCTGGGGCCGGGATGACCTGAAATTTCCCTCGCCATTGCCGGAGTCGCCGCTCAGCCTGCTGGGCGCGAAGGTGCTGCCGATGGAAATTCTGGTGGTGTTTGGCGCCATCGCGATGATGCTGGCGGTGGAGCTTTTCAACCGCAAGACGATTTATGGCAAGGCGGTGGTGGCCACTTTCAACGACCGCGATGCGGCCGGGCTGATGGGCATCAACACCGGGCTGGTGATTACCTTCTCCTACGCGCTGTCTTCGGCCAGCGCTGCGCTGGCCGGTGTCCTGATTGCGCCGCTGACGCTGACCGGCGCCACGATGGGCGCGGTGCTTGGCCTGAAAGCCTTTGCCGTGGCCATCATCGGCGGCCTGACCAGCGGCCTGGGCATCATCGTCGGCGGCATCATGCTGGGGGCGGCTGAAATGTTCACCGGCTATTACGTTTCCTCCGGCTACAAGGACGTTCCCGGTCTGCTGCTGTTGCTGTTGGTGCTGGCGCTCAAGCCTTCCGGGCTGTTCGGCAAAACCGCGATCAAGAAGGTCTGATGATGCAGCGCAACCCGCTTCGGATCGCCGTGCCGGGCCTGGCCCTGCTGGCTGCCATGCCGCTGTTCATCGGCAACCCGTACTACATCCACATGATCGGCACGATCATGATTTACGCCATCTTGCTGTTCGGGCTGGACATCGTGGTCGGCTATACCGGGCAGGTGTCGCTCGGGCATGCCGGGCTGTTCGGCGTCGGTGCGTACACGGCGGGGGTGCTGTTTCTCAAGCTCGGCGCGCCGCTGTGGCTGATCATGGTGGCCTGCATCGGTGTCACGGCAGTGTTTGGCGCGTTGCTGGCGCTGCCGGCCTTGCGCGTCTCGGGGCCGTACCTGGCGATGGTGACGCTGGCTTTCGGCACCATCATCCAGATTCTGATCAACGAGATGGGCTTTTTGACCGAAGGCCCGCTGGGCATCAAGATACCCAAGCCTTCGATCGCCGGCATGAAGCTCGACGACAACGGTTTTTACTGGCTGGTGCTGGCGCTGATGGCGCTGGCGCTGCTGGTGGTCGACCGCATTTTGCGCTCGCACTATGGCCGCGCCTTCGAGGCCCTGCGCGGCAGCCCGGTGGCGTCGGACTGCATGGGCGTCTCGGTCTACCGCTACAAGGTCTACGCCTTTGTGATCAGTGCCGGGTTTGCCGGCCTGGCAGGCGGGCTGTATGCGTATTCCGAGCAGTACATCTCGCCCAATACCTACAACTTCGAGCTCACGGTGCTGTTCTTGCTGGCCGTCATCATGGGAGGGCGCAAGACGCGCTCGGGCGCCTTGCTGGGCGCGGCCATCATCGTGATCTTGCCCAAACTGCTCGACGACCTGGAACTGTTTCGCATCGTCGCCAGCGTGCTGGCGCTGCTGATGGCGCTGGGCGCGGCGCTGGGCCTGGCGCGCAAGGTCGTCACGCCCCGCGCGGTCATCGTTCCGGTGGCGGGCACGGTGGCGCTGGCCGGGTTTTCGTTCTGGCTACAGTCGATCACCGATTGGCGCCTGACCATCTTCGGCCTGATGATTTTGTTCGTCGTCTATTACCTGCAAGACGGCATCGTCGGTTTTGTGCGCAGCCAGTGGCTGCGCAGCGCCCGGCGCTCGCAGACCGGCGGGCGGCAGACCCCGCGCGAGGACGCCGTCCTGTCGGGGCCCGGCCCATCCAGCGGCAACGGCAATGACGACGATGGCGGCGACCTGCTGGTGGCCAAGGACGTGCTGATGCAGTTTGGCGGCCTCAAGGCCCTGAACCAGGTGGACCTGACCGTCAAGCGCGGCAGCATTCACGGCCTGATCGGCCCCAATGGTTCCGGCAAGAGCACGATGATGAATGTGCTGACCGGCATCTATGCGCCCAGCGGCGGCAGCATCGAGTTTGCCGGACGCAGTGTGCTGGGCCGCAGTTCGGCGGCCATTGCGCGCTCGGGCATCGCGCGCACCTTCCAGAACGTGCAACTGTTTGGCGAGATGACGGCACTGCAAAACGTGCAGGTGGGTTTGCACCACAGCTTTGCCAGCAACATCCTGGACGTGGCGCTGCACACCCCGCGCTATCTGCGCGAAGAGCAGGCGGCCATCGAGCGCGGCCTGGGGCTGATCGGGTTTGTCGGCCTCGGCGACCTGGCCCACGAGGAGGCGCGCAACCTGCCGTATGGCAAGCAGCGGCTGCTGGAAATTGCCCGCGCGCTGGCGCTGGCGCCGCAACTGCTGCTGCTCGACGAGCCGGCGGCGGGACTGACGGCGCCGGACATCGAGGAACTGGTGGCCATCATCCGCAAGATTCGCGACCACGGCATCACCGTAATCCTGATCGAGCACCACATGGACGTGGTGATGGGCATTTGCGACCAGGTCCTGGTGCTGGACTTTGGCCAGAAGATTGCCGAAGGCCGGCCCGCCGACATACAGGCCCACCCGAAGGTCATCGAAGCCTACCTCGGCGGCACGGCGGCATGAAAGACACCAGGACTTGACCATGCTGCACATCAGGAACCTCGAAGCCGGCTACGGCAAAGTGCAGGTACTGCACGGCATCTCGCTGGACGTGCCCCGGGGCCAGGTGGTGACGCTGATAGGCTCCAACGGCGCCGGCAAGACCACCACCATGCGCGCCATCTCCGGCATGATCAAACCCGGCGCCGGCGAAATCACATTGCAGGGCCGGCGCATAGACGGGCTGGACTCCTACGCCATCGCCCGGCGCGGGCTGGCCCACTCGCCCGAGGGGCGGCGCGTATTTGCCACCATGTCGGTGACGGACAACCTGACCCTGGGCGCGTTTGCCCGCCTCACCGGCAGCCGTCCCAAGGGCGATGTGCAGGACGATCTGGAGCGCGCGATGGAGCTGTTCCCGCGCCTGAAAGAGCGGCGCAACCAACTGGCCGGCACGCTGTCCGGCGGCGAACAGCAAATGCTGGCGATGGCCCGCGCGGTGATGCTCAACCCCGACATCGTGCTGCTCGATGAGCCGTCGATGGGGCTGGCCCCGATCCTGGTCGAAGAGGTGTTTCGCATCATTGCCGACCTGAAGTCACGCGGCGTGACCATGCTGCTGGTCGAGCAGTTTGCCGCCGCCGCGCTCCAGGTGGCCGACTATGGTTACGTGCTGGAAAACGGCAGCATCCCGGTGCACGGCAGCGCGGCCAAGCTGCGCGACGACCCGGCCGTCAGGGCCGCCTACCTGGGGGGCGGGCATTGAGGCATCAGTCTGCCGGGCCTGCCGGGCCTGCCTGACCCTGATCTGTCTGATCCGTCAGGCCGGACAGCGGCGCGCACAGCCCGGCCTGCGGCGCGCGCGCCCATTGCTCGATCCAGGCCCATAGCTGCTGCACCCCATCGGCGCCCGTGGCACGGTGTTGCAGGCCATGGTCCGCGCCGTCGAGCCGGCGCGTGCACCAAGCGGCTGAGCGCTGGCGCGCGCGCCGGGCAAAGCGCTGATAAGCGGCGGCCGGCACCAGTGCATCATCGGCGCCCCAGACCTGCAGCAGGGGCCAGGGGCCAGCGGTCAAAGGCTGCGCCACCGGCCAATGCCACAGATCGCGCCAGTAGCCCAGGCTGCGCCCTTGGAGCAGCGCGCTGTCCGGCAAGGCCCCGGCCTGCGCCGGGTCCAGCAACGCCGGCAAAGCCAGCCATTGGGCCTCCAGACCCAGGCGGCGGGCCTGCAAGCGCCCGGCTTCCTGCGGATCGAGACCGCTGGCCGACAGCAGCACCAGCCCTGCCAGATGCGGCACCTCGGGTGCCAGCGCGGGCAACAACTCGGCGCCTTCGGAGATACCGACCAGCAACTGCGGCAACGCGGGCTGCCCCTGGCGCTGCAACGCATCGGCGCGCAGGGCGCTGCGGGCATGGGCCTGCCACACCGAAAGGCGGTCCTGCCGCACCAAGTCGGGCGCGCAATCGGCGGCTGCGGTGCGGGCCTGCGGGGCCACCCCGGGCTTGTGCAGCACCAGCACCTGCGCGTGCAGCAGACCGGCAAAGTAGCGCTCGGCAAAGGCCCCCAGGCCGGCGCAACCCGACCCCGGCAGCACGATGACGCGGTAGCGCAATGGCGCCGCCCGCTCGCTGCGCAGCAAAGCCTGCAAAACCACCCCGTCAGCGCCGGGCAGCGGGTGCAGCCGAAAGGCGCTGGCAGGCTCGGGCAAAGCCGCAGGAGCTGCAGCACAGCCCGGTAGCGCTCCCGTCAATGCGCCCACCAGGGCCAGCAACAGCCGCCGCATCGGCGCCTGACGGCGGGGGGGGGGTTACTTGAGGATCAGCACCTGCTCGGGCGGCCGGGGCTGCGCTACGGGGATGGGTTGACTGCCCTGCATCGGCACACCCTGCTGGTACACCGGCGGGCGCACACCGCGTGCCAGATGGGCGTCGGTGTAGCCCAGTTGCGTGACCAACTGCAGGTACATGTGCTGCGCCAGCGAGAGCGAGGTTTCATGCATCACCTTGGCCCGGTTGGGCGGGGCGATGTCGCCGCGGTTGGACAGGATCTTGGTGTCATTGCCCTCCCCCTGGGCCGAGAACGCGGCCTTGATCTCGTAGGTCTTGGTGTCGATCAGCGAGAAGTCGGCCAGCAGTTGCAGGCCGTACTGGCGCGTGGCGCTGGTGGTGCCTTGCAGCGGCGAGAGCGCATCGGTGAAATCGATGCTGGAGACCACGCCGAACAGCACATAGTCGGCGTCGTGGAACTCGCCTTTTTTGATGCGCGCGATCACGTCGGTGACCTGGGGCTGCGCCTGGGGCGTGGCCATCTTGCCGCCCTGCATCTGATTCAGCACCTGCTCGGCCTTGGACGGCTGGGGCTGGCCGGCGTCAAAGCCCTTGCCCTGCACGAGGCGGAAATAGGTGCCCTGGAGAATCGTGCCCTTGATGGCGTTGGTGTAGCCGCCAAGCTCACGCTGCTCGATATAGCTGTAGCGGCCGGCCACATAGCTGCCGCTGGCCTGCTCGGACGCCTGCATCGAATGCTGGCTCGAGCCGCCAAACATGCCGTGGCTGCCGCTGCCCTGCGCGCTCATCTGGCTGCTGCGCTGGTAGTTGCCGACCATGAAGTACTCGGACACGCGCTGTGCGTAGGCCAGGTCGGTGACGGCGATCTTCGGGGCGGTGTTTTGCTGCGCCCGGGCCGTGCTGCCCCAGGCCAGGGCGGTGACGGCCAGCACGGCCAGGGCGGTGCCCAGGGTGGTTCTGCGTTGCATGGTGTTGACTCCGGGGGCGCCGCTCAGCGCTTGCTGGTTTTGCGGATTTCTTTCTCGTCCTGCCATTCGATCGTGCCTTCCTGCACATCGAACAGCTTGAGCGTGAACTTGTAGTACACGTCCTTGGTCGCGCTGCTTTGCTTGACGATGCTGGTCAACTCGCCCTCCATGCTGTATTTGGCCGCCGTCATCTGGCCCATTTTGGCGGTGCTGCCCTGCCGGTACAGGCCGCTCTGGTTCTGGCGCTGCAACTCGTCGACGCCCTGCTGCATCTCGTTGATCGAGCGCGCGAAGCGCACCTTGCCCGACTTGACCAGCGCGGTCTGTATCGAGTTCATCACGTTGGTGGTGTCTATGTATTCGCTGGTCTTGTTCTTCACGGTGGAGATCGTCACCGTGGGGCGGCCCTGGAAGATGCCGGTTTCGAGCAGCCCGCCGGTCATCTTCTCGGCAATCATCTGCAGGTCGGTGGAGCCGAACTCGTTGGTGACCAACTCGACCGCCTTGGCGTCGCCGTAGTTGACCTCGCGATCGAATCTCACCGTAGGCGAGGACAGTCCCTGGCAGGCCGACAGGGCCAGGGTGCCGGCCGCAAGGGCCAGGATCAGCGCGCTGCGCCGGAGGGTGTGTCGTTGTTGCATGGTGCTCGATTCCAAAAGGGGCGCAGGCGCTAACGCGGTTGCACATTCATTTCAAGACGCAGATCGATCGCCGCGCTGGTCGGCGCCACGCTCTTGACGGTTTGCCGGCCCAGGCCCAGTACGCTGATCTGCTTCCATGATTCGCCATCGCCGACCGGGCTGCCGATGCTGTCCAGCCAACTGAAACGGTAGAACATGGTGCGGTCGCTGCGGCCCGTGTTGGACAGGTCGGCCTGCACGGTCAGGATGTCGTTCTTGCGCAGGATGCGCATCTCGCGCACGGCGATGCCGTTGGCCTCGCCGCGCAGCGCAATCTTGGCGGCCACGGCCGGCGGTGTGGCCGGGTCGTGCAACTGGGCGCCGGCGGTGCCGGTCAGCATCATCAGGGCCGCGCACAGGGCCGGCAGGGCAAAACGGGTTCTCATGCCAGAGGTTCCTTCGTTCGGAATGGGATCGATGGGTCGATGGGTTGGGAAAGGGACGGTACGGTACGGTTGCCTCAGGGCTTGGCAACCTGCGCGGGCTTGGCGCCAGGCTTGGGTGCCGGACGGGGGCGCTTGTTGGCGCGCGGCGCGGCTGCGGGCGTCACGGGTGCCACCGCAGGCACCACCACAGGCGCCACCGCAGGCGCTGCTGCAGCGGGGGGCGCAGGCGCTGCCACGGCAGGGGCCGCGCCGGGTAGCTGGCCCAGTGTCGCCACATCACCGATCAGCACGCTGTTTTCATACATGCGCAGCGGCACCAGCGCGTACTGGCCATCGATCCTGATGCGCGCGGGCAGTTCGCGGCCGTCGATGGCGATGCTGTGCTCGCCGGGCGGCAGGTAGCCACGGGCCACATACACGCGGCCGGGCAACATGCGCCACATGCGGTCGTCGGCCTGCTCGGTGGCGACAGAAGCGGCCGCGCCAATCAGGCCACCGATCAGGCCGCCCTGCTTTTGCAACTCGTTTTGCAACACGCCCTTGGTCAGGGCGCGGGTGAAGCTGCGCAGCACCATGCCGGGCATTTCGTCCTTGAGCGCGCGGCGCGCCATCACGTTCACGTCCACCACTTTTTCCAGCTTGAAATGGGCGCCGGCGGCCGACAGGCGGGTCAGCAGCGGGTCTTGCGATGGCGCGATCACCGGGTAGGAGATGCTGGCCGTGACCATGCCGCGGCTGGTGGGCACCGGCAGCGTGAAAGCCTGGGGCTTGCGGGCCGGGGCGTCGCCGGCTTCGACCACGAAGAGCACATCGGTCATGCGCTGGCGGCGCTGCCAGGTGATGCTGGTGCGGTGGTCCAGACCCTGCAGGCCCTCTTCGAGCACCTGCGTCTCGGGCTTGAGCTCGATGGCCTTGCGGTAGCCGGGCGCCGCCATGCCGGGCTCGTTGAGTATCTCGTACAAAAAGCCGGCCAGGTAATGGCTCAGCGCGTTCTGGTAGCTGTTCTTCAGGGCCAGCACCTCCGGGTCGTCGAGAGTCTCCACCGGGTAGCCGTTGATTTCCTTGCTGCCCGATCTGGCGCCATTGGACTTGGCCTGCTCTTCCGCCGCCAGGGTTTCCTTGGCGCGGAATTCGGCAATGATGGCTTCGCGTTCGTGGGTGCGCTTGATGTCCACCCGGGCGTTGTCGAAGTCACCCACGGCCATGCGGTTGAGCGCCAGGCGCGTGGTCAGCCAGACCTTTTCATAGTCCTGGCCTTCATAGCCCTTCAGGCGCTCGCTGATCAGCGCGGCGCCGAGCATGCCCATCAGTTTGTCGGGGTTGGTCTTGGCGGTGTCTTCCCATTCCTTGACCTTGCTGTCGGCCTGCAGAAAGGCTTGGGTGCTGTCGGGGTAGCGGCGCTCCATGCGCAACAACTCGCCGCGCTCCATGTTGTACAGTAGCGCGGCTTTTTCTTCGCCGGTCTTGGCCGTGCTTTCGAGCTGTGCCAGCGCCGCTGGAATGCCACCTGCGCGCCCCGCGTTTTGCATGTCGGCGGTCTGCTTGTCGTAGCTTTGCGTGGCGCAACCCGCGACGGCGGCGCTGAACGCCAACGCCCACACGAGGCGCGGGCAAAAACGGGGCTGATGATCGGTCATGGGCGGGAAAATGTGAGATTTATGGTGTTTGTGTGCGCCATTGTAATCATCGCCGCAGCGGTCGAAACGGATGGCCCTGTTCCATGCGGCGGTACCCCGGGATGGAAAGGCAGGCACGGCATCCCTCCGATACACTGGGCACTACCGGCCGGACGCGACTAGTGTCGCGTCACTGATCATCTGTCGGTCTGCGCTGGCCATCGAAGCGCAGCGCGGCGTTGCATCGCTTGCCAATACGCTCGGTATTGGCTGCGCGATGCGCCTTGCGCTGCGCTCCGATGGCTGCGCGCAGCCTACGACATCTGATCCGTGACACGACACTAGCCCGACTGCGGCCCCGGCCCTGTTGCAGCATTGCGTCAGGCCCCTGCCTGGAACACGGTGCCGGCCCGCACCCGAAAGAGCATCCCATGACCAATATCGACGAACTCAAAAGCACGGGCCTGAAGGCCACGCTGCCGCGCCTGAAGATTCTGGATATCTTCCAAAAGGGCAGCCAGCGCCACATGACTGCCGAAGACGTTTTTCGCGTGCTGCTGCAAGAGCGCACGGACATTGGCCTGGCCACGGTGTACCGGGTGCTGACACAGTTCGCGCAGGCCGGCATCCTGAGCCGCAGCAACTTCGAGAGTGGCAAGTCGGTGTATGAACTCAACGAGGGGCTGCACCACGACCACTTCATCTGCACCTCCTGCGGCAAGGTGGAGGAGTTCTACGACCCCGAGATAGAAAAGCGCCAGCAGTCGGTGGCCAAGACCAAGGGCTGGGTGGTGCAAGACCACACGATGGCCTTGTACGGCCAATGCGCCAGTTGCGCGCAAAGATGACGCCCATGCACGACGCTCAGCGCCCGTTGTCGTGCTCCATCGCGCGGCGGTGGCGCTCGACGAATTCCTGGTAGGTATCGATTCCGCGCAGTTGCAAGATGGTGTTGCGCACGGCCGCTTCCACCAGCACCGCGATGTTGCGCCCGGCCACCACCTGTATCACCACCTTGAGCACCGGCACGCCCAGCACATCCTGCGTCAGGGGTTCGTAGGGCAGGCGCTCGTAGTCGCGCTCGAGCGTTTCCTTGCGCACCAGGTGCACGATGAGTTTGAGGCGCATCTTGCGCCGCACGGCGGTCTCGCCAAAGATGGCGCGGATGTCGAGCAGGCCGATGCCGCGCACCTCCAGCAGGTTTTGCAGCAGTTCGGGGCATTTGCCCTCGATGGTGGTCTGGTTGATGCGAAACAGGTCCACCGAATCGTCGGCCACCAGGCCGTTGCCGCGCGAGATCAATTCCAGCCCCAACTCGCTCTTGCCCAGGCCCGATTCGCCGGTGATCATCACGCCCAGCCCCAGGATGTCCATGAACACGCCGTGCATGGTGGTGCGGTCGGCAAAATGCTTGGACAGGTAGGCGCGCAGCACGTCGATGACGAAGGCCGCCGACTCCTGCGTGGAGAACATCGGAATCTGGGCCCGCTCGCACATCGACACCAGGGCGTCCGGCGCGGTCTGGTTGTCGGCCAGCACCAGCACCGGCGGCTCCAGCGTCACGATGCGGGCGATGCGGCGCTTGCAATCGTCGGGCGAAGCGCTGCCCAGGTAAGCGATTTCGCGCTCACCCAGTATCTGCACGCGGTAGGGATGGATGTAGTTCAGGTAACCGACCAGATCGGCCCCGGAGCTCGCCAGGCGCACCACCACTTCATCGAAACGGCGCTCGCTCGCCCCCAGGCCCGCGACCCACTCCCATTTCAGCGGGCCACGGAATTCCTCGAACAGGGCATCGGCGCTGACGACATTAGGCTTCACGGCAGTCCAGGCCCCTTCGGTTGCTCATCGCGCTGCGCGTCCGCCGCAGCAGATGAAACGGACACGGCCCGCACGGACGCCGCAGGTGACATGGGGGGGCGTGTCACTTCAATCTGTTTGCGTCGACTGCCAGCCGGCGATCATGCCATGCAGCTCGGCGGCATCGGTGCAGGCCTTGAGCTTTTCGCGCAACGCGGAGTCGCTGAGCAACTCGGCAATCTCCGAGAGGATCGCCAAGTGCTCTTCCATGGCCGTCCCGGGCACCAGCAGAAAGAACAGCAAACTGACCGGCAACTCGTCCGGGGCATAGCCGCTGATCGGGTGGAGCATCTGGAACACGGCCGCCATCGGCATCTTCAGGCCCTTGACACGTCCGTGGGGAATGGCCACGCCATGGCCCAGGCCGGTGGAGCCCAGGCGTTCGCGCGCCAGCAGGCTGTCGGTGATCAACGCCCGCGAGAGGCCGTGCTGGCTCTCGAACAGCAGGCCCACTTCTTCAAAAACGCGCTTCTTGCTGGTGGCGTCCACGCTCACGAGCACTTGGGCAGAGGGCAGGATGGCGGCAAGTCGGTTCATGGTCAGGAGTAACAAATTATGCACAGGTATTGTCGCGCCGGCCGGGCAAGCCAGGCAATAAAAAAACCGCCCGGGTGGGCGGTTGCCTGCCGCAGGCGGGAGGCGCATCCTCTACACGTGCAATTCGCGCTTGGCGGCTTCGTGGTGGTGGTCCTGCAAGCGATCCTTGTGGCGCACTACCTGGCGGTCGAGCTTGTCGACCAGTTCGTCGACCGCCGCGTACAGGTCGGCGTGGGAACTTTCGGCAAACAGGTCACAGCCTTTGACATGGATGTTGCATTCCGCTCGCTGGCGTTTTTCTTTCTCCTTTTGTTTTTCTATCGTCAGCAGCACCTTGACATCGACAACCTGGTCAAAATGCCGGGTGATCCGGTCCAGCTTGGTGGTGACGTAGCTGCGCAAGGCGGGGGTTACTTCGAGGTGGTGACCGCTGATCGTCAAGTTCATGAATGAAGTCTCCGTAACGCAAGGTGGAAAAAAAGCCGCCCCGGAGCAGAGGAGCGGCTCGGCGAACTGGTGTCGCGTCACCGGTCAGATGTCGTAGGCTGCGCGCAGCCATCGGAGCGCAGCGCAAGGCGCATCGCGCAGCCCATACCGAGCGTATTGGCAAGCGATGCAACGCCGCGATGCGCTTCGATGGCCAGCGCAGACCGACAGATGATCGGTGACGCGACACTAGTGTGTATCCGTTGACATGGACTGACTATGCCCCCGCCCTTGCCGAAATGCAATCCCGGGCCGCCATGCCCGCCGGGCCATGCCCGGCAAACGGCCAGGCGCGCTACCGGGCGCCGGCAGGGCAGATGGCGCCAGCCTGGCATCCGTTGCCAGTTACTCATCGTTGCGTGCGCGCCGGTATCATTGCGCGCTCGGGGGCGCTGGTCGCCAGTCGCCAGCGCCCGGTTCGCCTTCTTGCCCGCGCCCTGTGCCCTCATGTCTGCCGGTCTCAATCTTGCCCAGCTTCGGGCGATTCATTACACCGACGGGGCCTGCCTGGTGCTGGCCGGCGCGGGTTCGGGCAAGACCCGGGTGATCACGCACAAGATCGCCCACATGATCGAGCGCGGCCTGGAACCCGGGCGCATTGCCGCCATCACCTTCACCAACAAGGCTGCGGCCGAGATGCGCGAGCGTGCCCGGGGCCTGATTGGCCGCCGCGCCAAGGAGGTGCTGGTGTGCACCTTCCACGCGCTGGGCGTGCGCATGTTGCGCGCGGATGGCGCGCGGCTGGGCCTCAAGCCGCAGTTCAGCATCCTCGACGCCGATGACGTGACCGGCATCCTGAAGGACGCAGCCGGCGGCACCACCGACCTGGCCACCGCCCGGCAGTGGCAATGGACCATCAGCCAATGGAAGAACATGGGCCTGAACGCCGGGCAGGCGCTGGCCCGGGCCGCAGACGACGGCGAGCGCAGCATCGCCACGCTGATGGCACGCTACGAAGAGCGCCTGACGGCCTACCAGAGCGTGGATTTCGACGACCTGATCGGCCTGCCGCTGCGGCTGCTGCGCGACTTTGCCGAACTGCGCGCCAAATGGCAGGCAGCGCTGGGCCATGTGCTGGTGGACGAATACCAGGACACCAACGGCACGCAGTACGAGTTGCTGCGGCTGCTGGTGGGCGAGCGTGGGCATTTCACCGCCGTGGGCGACGATGACCAGTCGATCTACGGCTGGCGCGGCGCCACGCTGGACAACCTGAAAAAGCTGCCCATCGACTTCCCGCAGCTCAAGGTCATACAGCTCGAACAAAACTACCGCTCCACCAACGCCATCCTGCGCGCGGCCAACCATGTGATAGCGCCCAACCCCAAGCTGTTTGCCAAAACGCTGTTCAGCGAGTTGGGCGAAGGCGAGCCGGTGCGCGTCGTGGTTGCCGACAATCAAGAGCATGAGGCCGAACGCGCCGTGGCCCGCATCCAGAGCCTGCGCGCGGCCAGCAACCCGCCGCCGGACTGGAAGGGTTTTGCCATCCTGTACCGCGCCAACCACCTGGCCAAACCGTTTGAAAAAGCGCTGCGCAAGGCCAGCATCCCGTACAAGGTGTCGGGCGGCACCAGTTTTTTCGACCGGGCAGAAATCAAGGACCTGTGCGCCTGGTTCCGGCTGTGGCTCAACAACGATGACGACCCGGCGTTTTTGCGCAGCATCACCGCCCCCAGGCGCGGCATTGGCCACACCACGCTGGCAGCGCTGGGGGCCTTTGCCACGCAGCACCGGCAAAGCCTGTTCGGCGCGCTGTTCAACGGCATGTTGCCCGCCGCCGTGCCCCAGCGCGCGCTCGACGGCCTGCACGCATTCGGCCGCTACATCAACGAGTTGGAACACAACGCCCGCCACACGCATGGCGCCGGGCAGTCCCTGGCCTTTTTGCACCAATGGCTCAAGGACATCGGCTACGAGCAGCACCTGTACGACAGCGAGGACAGCGAACAACGGGCCGCGGCCCGCTGGAGCAACGTGCTGGAGTTTTGCGACTGGATGGCCCAGCGCGCAGGCGGCCAGATCGACGAGCAGACCGGCGCGACCGGGCCGGACCAGCCCGGCAAGAGCCTGCTGGCGGTGTCGCAGACCATTGCGCTGCTGTCTACCATCTCCGGGCACGAGAAGGAGCAGGACATGGTGACGCTGTCGACGCTGCATGCCGCCAAGGGGCTGGAGTGGCCGCATGTGATCCTGGCCGGTGTGACCGAGGGCATGCTGCCGTTCAAGATCGACGACGACGAAGGCCGCCGGCAGCCGTTGGGCGACGACATGCTGGCGCGCCTGCAGGAAGAGCGCCGCCTGATGTACGTGGGCATCACCCGCGCCCAGCGCACGCTGGCCGTGAGCTGGTCGCGCCAGCGCAAAAAGGGGCGCGACATGGTGGCCGCGCAGCCGAGCCGCTTCATCGCCGACATGGAACTGGACAAAAACTCCACCCGGGAGGACCCGCGTGCAAAGCTCAAGGCATTGCGCGCCGAGTTCGCTGCAAAAACCCAAGCCGCCCAGGCCACCCAGGCCGCGCACGCTGCGCCAACGGCTTGACGCCTGCCCGTCACAGATTTGTTTTTGATAGCACGAAGTGACCATGCCACAACCGCCAGCAGCCCACACGACCCCCCATGCC
The DNA here is from genome assembly GCF_000015565.1 of Verminephrobacter eiseniae EF01-2. Classification (NCBI taxonomy): domain Bacteria; kingdom Pseudomonadati; phylum Pseudomonadota; class Betaproteobacteria; order Burkholderiales; family Comamonadaceae; genus Verminephrobacter; species Verminephrobacter eiseniae. The sequence goes on along the minus strand of NC_008786.1, from coordinate 666,889 downwards.
GGTGGCCTGGCGCTGACACCCGTGGCGCGGCCCCTGGTGCCGTCCCTGGCCAGCGCCGCGCTGCTGCTGGCCGCGCTGGCCCCGGCAGGCGCCGCGCTGGCGCAGACCATGCCCGCAGCCACAGGGGCCGACAGCAGCGCCTGGCGCCGCTGCAGCGCGCTGTCCGGCAACGACCCGGCACGCCTGGCCTGCTTTGACGCATGGGCCGCGCAGCAGGACTGGCAGGCGCCCGGCGCCTCCGCCGACAGTGCAGATGGCAGTTCAGATAATTCAGACCATTCGGCGCGTTCGGCCCGCCCGGCATCCGCCCTGCCCGTGGACAGCCCGCCGCCGCACCCCGGCAGCAGCGACAGCGCGCACGCCGGCTGCCGCGACCCGCAGTACAGCGACCTGGCGCGGTTCTGGGAACTGGAGTCGGGCAGCGACTGCGGCATCTTCAACTTCCGTGGCTACCGGCCGATCACCGTGTCGATCGTGGTAGCGAGCGGCGTGAACCGCCAGCCCCTGTCGAGCGCCGAGGGCAACTCGGCCACCACATCCATCCCCTACCGCCACACCGAAAACCGGATCCAGCTCTCGGTGCGCACCAAGCTGGCCCAAGACCTGCTCACCCAGAACTGGCCCACGCTCAGGGACTCGCTGTGGTTCGGCTACACCCAGCAGTCGTACTGGCAACTGTTCACGCCCGACATCTCGCGCCCCTTTCGCACCACCGACCACGAACCCGAACTGATCTACGTCTACCCGAGCACGGCGCAGCTACCGCTTGGCTGGCGCTGGCGCTACAGCGGCATTGGACTGGTGCACCAGTCCAATGGCCAGAGCAAGCCCCTGTCGCGCAGTTGGAACCGGGTCTACCTGATGACCGGCATCGAGTTGGACCGGCGCTGGAGCGTCAACGCCCGCATCTGGGAGCGCATCCCGGAAAGCGCGGACAGCGATGACAACCCCGGCATCAGCGACTACATCGGCCGCGCCGAGCTGTCGGCATTCTGGAACCTGAACCAGTACAACACGCTTGGCGCCACGGTGCGCCATACGCTGTCCCGCAGCAACCGCGGATCGGTGCGCCTGGAATGGTTGCAGGCCCTGGGCGCGGTCCGGTGGGGCAGCAAAAGCAGCCTGCGCTTGCACACCGCCCTGTTTCGTGGCCATGGCGACAGCGTGATCGACTACAACTACAAGCGCACCGTGTTCAGCCTGGGATTGAGCCTGGTTGATTTCTGACCTCGGCGTCTGCGCCGGCATCACCATCGCCGCCGGTGCTTTCCGGCATCTGCGCATGCTTGACGATGGTCACCGGCACCGGGCTGGCATGGGCCACCTGCTGCGATACCGAGCCCAGCAACGCGCTGCGGATCGCGCCTTGCCCCCGGGCGCCGATGATGACCAGAGCACAGTCCGAGCGCTCGATCATGTCCACCAGCGTATGCGCCACATCGCCGACGCCGACATCGGTCTCGTAGGGGACGCCAGCCACATCCAGCAGCGCACACGCCGACGCCATCAGATGCTCGCCCGCTTCAATGCTGGCCGCAGCGATCAGCGCCGGGTCGCGCGCGGTGACCATCTCGTACAGCGTCGCGGGCTCTTGCACATGGGCCAGCACCACGCTCGCCCTCAGGCCCTGGCGCAGCAGCGCCAGCGCATGGCGCACGCCGTCCAGCGAGAGTTCCGAGCCATCCACGGCAATCAGGATTTTGAGCATGGCATTGCCTTTCACTGGGTTGAGAACCAACCCGGCCAGTGTAGCCAGGCGGCGCGCCAGCGCCAGCCGGTCTGGAACAATGCGCCCCATGCTGCAGTTCGACCTTCTGACCACCGACCCCGCCAGCCACGCACGCCGCGGCCGACTCACGCTGCGGCACGGCCAAGTGCAAACCCCCATCTTCATGCCCGTGGGCACCCATGGCAGCGTCAAGGGCGTGCTGCCGCGCAGCCTGCACGAGATGGGCGCACAAATCATCCTGGGCAACACCTTTCACCTGTGGCTGCGCCCCGGGCTGGCCGTGTTGCAGGGCTTTGGCGGCCTGCATGGCTTTGAAAAGTGGAACAAGCCCATCCTCACCGACTCCGGCGGCTTCCAGGTGTGGAGCCTGGGCGCGCTGCGCACGATCACCGAGGAAGGCGTGCACTTTGCCAGCCCCGTGAACGGCGACAAGCTGTTCCTGTCGCCCGAAGTGAGCATGCAGATCCAGACCACGCTCGACAGCGACATCGTGATGCAGCTCGACGAATGCACCCCCTACGAGACCCGGGGCCAGCGGACCACCGAGCGCGCGGCCTGCCAGTCGATGCAGATGAGCCTGCGCTGGGCCAAGCGCAGCCAGGACGAGTTCCAGCGCCTGAACAACCCCAATGCCCTGTTCGGCATCGTGCAGGGCGGCATGTACGAAAACCTGCGCGCCGAATCGCTGGCCGCCCTGGCGGCCATGGACTTGCCCGGCTACGCCATCGGCGGCGTGAGCGTGGGCGAGCCCAAGGACGAGATGCTGCGCATCATGGCGCACACACCGCACCGCCTGCCCGCACACAAGCCGCGCTACCTGATGGGCGTGGGCACGCCCGAAGACCTGGTCGAAGGCGTGGCGCAGGGCGTGGACATGTTCGACTGCGTAATGCCCACGCGCAACGCGCGCAACGGCACGCTGTTCACGCGCTTTGGCGACCTGAAAATCCGCAACGCGCGCCACAAGACCGACCCCCAGCCCCTGGACGGCAGTTGCACCTGCTACACCTGCGCGGGCCCGTCCGGCGTGGCCTGGGACCAAGGCGGGCGCGACGGCTTCAGCCGCGCCTACCTGCACCACCTGGAGCGCTGCGGCGAAATGCTCGGCCCCATGCTCAGCACCGTGCACAACCTGCACTACTACCTGAACCTGATGCGCGAAATACGCCAAGCGCTCGACGCCGGAGAATTCACGCAGCTACGCGCACGCCTGAAGGCAGACCGGGCGCGTGGCGTGTGAGCGGCCCCCCCGGGATCGTCCCGGTCGTTGCTGGTGGAGCGCCTGGGCTGATTGAGACGGCGGGTCATTGCCGGGCTTGCAACCCGTTTCCCCGTTGCCGCTGGCGGCACTGTGCTTGCAATGAGCGGGCTGCGCGATGCCTATCTCTGCTTTGCTACACTCACCGGCAGCGCAAAAGGAAGCATCGGATGCGACAGAGCCGCCAGAGCCAGCTCAAAGACCGAAGGGCTGTAGCGCCAGACACGGTAAGCCCGGCCGACTTGCGGGCATTGAGCAAGAAAGTGACCTATGTCGGCCACGGGAACCACAAGCGTTTTCCGGCGAACTATGGCCTGACCAGCACGAGCCCACGACCTACCAAGTCACTCTGCGACATGACGAGAACCATCCTGCTTGAAGAGGCTTTGGCCTTGCTCAAGTGTGGCGTTCTGAAGGGAATCATCAGCCAGCCTCGCGCTGACGGTTTTCCGAAGTACATTTGGTCAGTTTCCGCAGCGGGGGAAGTGTTTGAAGCCAAATCCCACCCGAATGACAACGGGCGCTACCATGGATACCCGCTCGAAAATGAGGATGCGATGCGCGCGCACATCCTCTCCATCTGGAAATAGCGATGCAAGACAGTTGGGAAATCGACGTTGACTGGCAATCCCTCGAAGACGGGGAGCCCGAGGAAGCAGCTTGCTTTGCCGAGATCGGCATGCGCGCCTATGGCGTGCCGCTGACACAGGGCCACGACAAGCTCCTGAACAGTCTCAAGCAGGCCCCGCTTCTTTCCGGCTACCACTTGGCTTTGTGGTTCGCCTCGAACTGGTGGCGCTTGCGCTGGGAGCCTCGGCGCAAATCGACCGCCTGGGCTTTGGCGCACAGCATGGCGAGCATCGGCGAGGGCTACATATGGCCCGACATCGACTTCGCATCCGATGGCCGGTTTGTCCTGCTGAACGCCAGGCCGACGATGGACCGGCCTGGCACGCCTTTTCGCTACATCACTCCTGAAACGACCTCCGTGATAGCCGCCGCAAAGTTCGAAGCGGTGGTCGACGAGTTTGTCGCCACCGTTGTCCAGCGCCTCCGGGACTGCTGTCCGGGTGCAACAGCGCTCGATGCCACCTGGGCCGCCGTGGGCGAGGAACGGGCTTCGAACACCGTGAGCGCCAAAAGAAAGCTGGAAGCTTTGCTGGGACTCGATCCTGACGACATGGATGACGGCCGGTACGCCGAACTTCAGGCCGATGGCGAGCGCATCGGTGTGACGGCGCTCCAGGAATTGGCCGCCGCATCGGAGCACGGGGCCATCCCGACGGCTGGCGAACTACAGGAGATGGGCCGTGCGAGTGGCCACCCTTGCGGTGGATTCGTGCGGTTTGGGCAGGCCGCGCCCGTCAGGGCCAACGAACCACCGATGGCCGCATCAGGGCAGGCATGGCAAGCAGGCGGCGCAACGGCCAGGTGGCTGCGTGACCAACAGCGCCTCGGCGCCGATCCGATCACGAACCGCATGCTGTCCGAGCTGTGCGGTCTGCAGCCGCGTGTTTTGCAGAAAGCCCGAACGGCGACAGGCCCGGGGCTGGCTTTTCTTGCGCGCGGCATGGCGGGAAAAAACTGCGTCGTCCTGCGCGCGAAGCGGGAAGAAGGACGCCGCTTCGAGCTGGCGCGCCTGTTGGGAGACGAGTTGATGCGTGAAAAGGACGAACCCCTCAAGGACGAACCCTTCAGTCTCGCAACCCGCTCATATACCTATCGCCAAAAGGCACAACGCGCATTTGCTGCGGAGTTGCTGAGCCCGTTCCAAGCCGTCGATGGCATGCTCGATGGCGACTACTCCGAGGAAGCCCAGCAAGACGTGGCGGCCCATTTCAACGTCTCTGCCGTGGCCATCCGGACCCAACTGGCCAACCACGAGCGGATCGACCGGTTTGAACCTGAGTGGGGCGCAGCCGGCGCGGGCCTGCGGGCGGCGCCCGGTGTCAGGCCCTGATCGTCATTCGGCCGATGCCAGGGCCCCGCGCCCCAGTGCCTGATCGACGCCCCGGTTGGCCAACGCATCTGCGCGTTCGTTGCCCGGGTCGCCCGAGTGCCCCTTCACCCAGCGCCATTCGATGCGATGGCCGCCGGTGCTCACCAGCGCATCCAGGCGCTGCCACAGATCCACGTTTTTCACCGGCTGCCTGGCGGCGGTGCGCCAGCCCTTGGCCTTCCAGCCGTGGATCCATTCCGTGATGCCCTTGCGCACATATTCGCTGTCCAGATACAGCGTGACGGCGCAGGGGCGCTGAAGGGCCGACAGCGCCTCGATCACCGCCATCAACTCCATGCGGTTGTTGGTGGTGCCCAGTGCGCCGCCAAACAACGCTTTTTCGGTCGGCCCCGAGCGCAGCAGCACGCCCCAGCCGCCCGGGCCCGGGTTGCCCTTGCAGGCGCCATCCGTGTATATCTCTACTTGGTTCACGCTGTGTTCCCGTGTCTGTGGTTGTGGTTCATGGCCGTCATGGTGCGCATCCCCCCGGGTCGCTTGCGGCGCCAGCCCCGCAAGGGCGCGACGCCAGCGGCTCCTGTCCATCGAGGTGGCGGCGTGGGCCGCGCCCGTTCTTGCTGGAGTTGGTTGAATTCGCAAGGGGCACCGTGGTGGCAGCGCGCTGGCGGCTGCTGCGCCAGGCGGGGTTGAGCAGGCGCATGCCGTGCACCCGTTTGACCGCCACCAGAAAATAGGCGGCGCCCAAGATCGGCCACCATTTTTCGCCCAGGGCGTCCATCCAGCCAAAGCGCTCCAGCCACTGGGCGTTGCGCACGGCGGGACGATAACAGCCAAAACGGGTGGATTCGACCTCGAAACCCAACAGCCGCAGCCAGTCGCGCAGGCGCCAGTATCCGATGAGTTCGCCCACTTCCGGCAGGTACGGCGTGCCATGACCCAGGTGCCGGTACCAACGGGCGCGCCGCTGGCGCAGGCCCCACAAACTGGTCGGGTTCAGGCCGCTGATGACCACGCGCCCTTCCGGCATCAGCACCCGCTCCACCTCGCGCAATGCGGCATGGGGGTCGATGCTCAACTCCAGGGTGTGGGGCAAGACGATCAGGTCCAGGCTGGCCGCCGCAAAGGGCAAGGCCACAGGCTCGGCGAGCAGGGCCGCCTGCTGGCGCTGGCGCTGCGGCGCTGCGGCGCCCTCGGCCGGCGTCTGCGCTGCGGCGCTGGCGCCTCCTGCCACCTCCTGCCCAAGTGCCAGCCACCGGTACGGCATGCGGTTTGCGCGCAGGCCATCGAGCAGCGGCACGCCAAGCTGCAGGCTGTGATAACCAAAAATGTCGACCACCGCCTCGTCGAAGCATGCTTGCTCCCACGCCAGCAGATATCGGCCTGGCGGGGAATCGAACCAGTGGTGCAAACCTATAATCGGAGCGCTCATGAATTTGCTAGCGTTGCCCGCCTTTGCCGACAATTACCTGTGGATGCTGCACGACGGCCACCGGGCCATCGTCGTCGACCCGGGTCAGGCCGCGCCCGTGGCGGATGCCCTGCGCCGCCTGGGCCTGCAGTTGCAGGCCATTCTAGTCACGCACCACCATGCCGATCATGTCGGCGGGGTCGAAGCCTTGCGCAATGCGACCGGGGCCAGCGTCCATGGGCCGGCGCGCGAGTCCGTCCCCGAGCCCCTGGTGCGCCTGGCGCAAGGCGATACGGTGGATGTCCTGGGCCTGCGCTTGGAGGTCATCGATGTGCCCGGCCATACCGCCGGCCATATTGCCTACTACTGCCCGCAGATGGACGGTGCGCCGCTGCTCTTTTGCGGCGACACCCTGTTCTCGGGCGGCTGCGGACGGCTGTTTGAGGGAACGCCTGCGCAAATGCTGGCGTCGCTGGATCGGCTGGCGGCCCTGCCCGGCAACACCTTGGTGTGCTGCGCGCACGAATACACCTTGTCCAACCTGAAATTCGCCACTGCCGTGGAGCCCGACAACGCCGCCTTGCGCGACTACAGCCGCCATTGCGCGGCCTTGCGGGCGCAAAACCGGCCCACCTTGCCGTCCCGCATGGAACTGGAGCGGGAGATCAATCCCTTTTTGCGGGTGCGCCAAGCTGCGGTGATCCGCGCGGCCCAGGGCCATGACGCGCAGGTGCAGGCTGACGATGCGGTGACGGTATTGGCCGCGCTGCGCCAGTGGAAAAACGGGTTCCGATGACATTTTTACCCCTCGTCCGCTGGGCCGGCCTGGCCGGCCTGCTCTGGCTCACAGGCTGCACCATCCCGCAGACAGCGCCGCCGCAGACGGCGGCCAGCGCCGGCAAGGCATCGGGCCAAGACATCGCGCCCCGGCAGAGCCCGGACCCCGCCAGCCCCGCCACCGCCGCCAACCCGCCAAATACTGCACACACTGCCCATACGCCCGACATTCCCGATGAGCCCCTGCAACCCATCACCGCCGTCCAGGCCAGCAGTGGCGAGGTGGCGTCGCTGTCCGCCCCGGCGGACCTGTGGGATCGCATCCGCCGCGGCTTTGCGATGCCCGATCTGCAACACGCCCTGGTGCAAGAGCGCGAGCAGTGGTATGCCGCGCGCCCGGACTACATGCAGCGCATGACCGAGCGCTCGAGCAAGTACCTGTTCCATATCGTCGAAGAGATCGAACGCCGCGGCATGCCCACCGAGCTGGCGCTGCTGCCTTACATCGAGAGTGCGTTCAACCCCCAGGCCATCTCCAGCGCCAAAGCCGCAGGCATGTGGCAATTCATGCCGGCCACCGGCAACTATTTCGACCTCAAGCAAAACGCTTTCCGCGATGACCGCCGTGACGTGCTGGCTTCGACCCGGGCCGCACTGGACTACCTGCAAAAGCTCTACACCATGTTTGGCGACTGGCACCTGGCGCTGGCCGCCTACAACTGGGGCGAAGGCCGCGTGGCCCGCGCCATCGCCCGCAACCAGAAGCAGGGCCTGGGCACCGGCTACACCGACCTGAGCATGCCGGCCGAAACCCGCCTGTACGTGCCCAAGCTGCAGGCCGTCAAGAACATCGTGGCCCATCCCGAAGCCTTCGACACCGAGTTGCCGCTGATCGAGAACCACCCCTACTTCCAGACGGTGGACATCCCGCACGACATCGACGTGGCCCTGGTAGCCACGTTGGCCGGGGTGCGCGAAGCAGACTTTCGCGCGCTCAACCCCTCATTGCACCGCCCGGTGATCCTGGCCGCAGGCACGCCGCAGATTCTTTTGCCTTGGGACAACGCCAAGCTGTTCCAGCACAACCTGCAAGCCCACCGCGCGGGCCAGTACGCCAGTTGGACGGTGTGGACCGTGCCCGCCACGATGAGCGTGGCCGAGGCCGCGCAGCGCACCGGCATGAGCGAGAGCGAATTGCGCAGCCTGAACCAGATTCCGCCGCGCATGCGGATCAAGGCCGGCTCGGCGCTGATGGTGCCGCGCTCGGGCGCCAGCCAGGACGTGTCCTCGCACCTGGCAGACAACGGCCAACTCGGGCTGACGCCCGAACCCGTGACCCGCCGCACCACCGTGCGTGCCGGCAAGGGCGACACGGTGGCCAGCATTGCCCGGCGCTACAAGCTGGCCGCCGCCAGCGTGGCCAGATGGAACGGTGTGCGCGCCCATGCGGCGTTCAAGACGGGGCAGTCGGTGGTGGTGTATTTGCCGGTGCGTCAGGCGCGCGGCAAGCGCCAGGCAACATCGGCGCGGCGCCCGCGGGTCAGCACCGCTAACGCCCGCTGATGCCCGGTGAGGCGCCGTCATTCCATTTCCAAATCGTCCGTGAACGCGCAAGCGAAGCCGACAAAGTGCACGGATGCTTCGGCAATGGGATCAGACATCGTACTTTTGCCTGGCCCGGTGCACAAACTCGTTGGTGTAGGCGCACTCCGGGTCCAGCTTCGCGCCGGCCCATTGCGGCTGCACATGCGTGAGCACCCGCAGCGCGGTGGCCGGGCCATCGTCAGGCATCAGCCCGTGGGTGGAATAGGTCTCCCGCACGCGGCTGAAAGCGGCCAGATACAGACCCTGGTCGCCCAGCAGGTAGGCCGCAGGCACGGCCTTGACCAAGTCTGCCGGCGCCGCCGTATGCAGCCACTTGAGCGCGTGCACGATGCCATTGACCAGCGCCTGGGCTTGCGCAGGCTGCTGCTCGATGAATGCCTGGGGGGCGCACAGGCTGCCGGCCGGCATGCTGGCGCCGAACATGTCCTGCGCAGCCTTGAGCGAGCGCAGTTCGCCGATGATGCGGGTGTCCTGCCTTTGTTCGAGCAGCGTCATGATCGGATCGGCATGGCACAGGGCCTGCACCTGGCCCGAACGCAGCGCAGCCAGCGCCTGGGCACCCGAACCCACACCGACAAATGCCACATGGCGCAGGGCGACACCGGAGCGCAGCAACAGCAGACTGGCGGCCAAGTGGGTGGAAGAGCCTATGGACGACACGCCAATGTGCCGCCCCGCCAGATCGCCCGGATCCCTGTACCCGGGCAGCGCGCGCAGCGAAACCCCCAAAGCCAGTTGCGGCGCCCGCCCCTGGAGCACCAGCGCACGGCAGGCCTGGCCGCTGGCCTGCGCCCGAAAGATATGCTCGAAGGCGCCGGAATAGACATCCGCAGCACCGCGCAGCACCGCCTGCCGGGCCTGCGCGCCGGCTGAAAAATCGCGCACCACCACCTCCAGGCCCTCGGCGCGAAAATAACCCAGGCAGTCCGCCAGCGCCAGCGGCAAGTGATAGAGCACGCCCTGCCCGCCCACGGCAACGGTGACACGCCCCAACCCGGCGGCGCCCGGCCGCGTGCGCATCACCGCAGGCGCAAATACCACTGCCGCCGACAGGGCGCAGGCAGTGCCAAAGGCACGGCGACCGGGAGCAGGCAGGGTCATGGCAACGGGCGACATGGCAATGCCAATGCCGCAGCGCAACCATCGTATCGCAGGCAAGTCCAGACCGCATCCGGCTTTACCTGGCCGCAACGGGATGCCACGGAGGGCGCCGCAAAGTGCCACACGACGCCTAGTGTCGCGTCACCGGTCAGATGTCGTAGGCTGCGCGCAGCCATCGGAGCGCAGCGCAAGGCGCATCGCTTGCCCATACCGAGCTGTATTGGCAAGCGATGCAACGCCGCGATGCGCTTCGATGGCCAGCGCGGACCGACAGATGATCGGTGACGCGACACTAGCCTCCAGGCGCAAGACTCAGCGATAGCCGATCAGGAAGATGGCACTGTTGGCCAGGAACCCGCCAGCCCACACCGCGCTACGGGCCGTGGGCATGTCGGCGACATACAGCCCCACGTAAGCGATGCGCAGCATGACGTACACAAGCGCCAGGATGTCCAGCAGCGTCTGCCCCGCACCCAGCATGTGCGCAATGATCACGGCGCCGATGAAGAACGGCAAGGCTTCGAAACTGTTGGCCTGCGCGGCATGGGCGCGGGCATGCCAGCCGGTCTGCCGCGCCAGCCAGGCGCGCGGATCATGGTTGTCGAAGCCCCCGCTGCCGCTCTTGGCAAGCCAGGCGCAACCCAGGGGCAGCAGTGCCGCCGCCAGAACGCACCACAGGTGCCACGGTGAACTGTGCGAGGTGGATGGTGGTGCTCATTTTCAAGGCGCTGTAGCGTGGCTGCGCCGTCAGTGTAGCCTGGCGTTGGCGCGCAGGCAGCACAGCCGCCAGGGCAGGGTTTTGCGCAGGGCGGCGGCCAGGTGCTTTTCCTCGGTTCCGCGCCTGGCAATCCGCTTGGGGAGTCAGCCAAGCTGCCCGCGCAGCGCCGCTATCGCCTGCCGGTAGTCGGGTTGACCAAAGATCGCGCTGCCGGCGACGAAGGTGTCGGCACCGGCGTCGGCCACGCGGCGGATGTTGTCGGGCTTGATGCCGCCGTCCACTTGCAGGCGGATGTCCTTGCCGGATGCGGCGATGCGTTTGCGTGCCGCTTCGATCTTGCGCAGCGCCGAGTCGATGAAGCCCTGCCCGCCAAAACCGGGGTTCACGCCCATGATCAGGATCAGGTCGATGTCGTCTATCACCCAGTCCAGAACATCCAGCGGTTCGGCCGGGTTGAACACCAGGCCGGTCTCGATGCCCTTGGCGCGGATGGCCTGTATGCTGCGGTGCACATGGGGCGATGCGTCGGGGTGGAAACTGATGCCGTCGGCGCCGGCATCGGCAAAGGCGGCGGCCAGCGCGTCCACCGGCGCCACCATCAGGTGCACGTCGATCGGCACGGCCGCGCCAGAGGCGGTTTGGGCATGCGGCTTGAGGGCCTGGCACACCATCGGGCCTACCGTGAGGTTGGGCACGTAGTGGTTGTCCATCACGTCGAAATGGATCCAGTCGGCGCCTGCGGCAATCACGGCGCGCAGTTCCTCGCCCAGGCGGGCAAAGTCGGCGGCCAGGATCGAGGGGGTGATGCGGAATTTGCGGCTCATGCGCCGATTGTCGCAAAGCGCATGGCGCATGGGGTTTTGGCTGCGCGGCGCACGCGGCGCCACGGTTACCATTGCGTCCATGCCAAAGTACCAGTTCGATGTGCAAGTGCAGCCCCAATACCTGCCCGAGGAGTCTGCGCCGGACACCGGGGTGTTCTGCTTTGCCTACACGATTACCGTCACCAACACCGGGCAGGTTCCGGCGCAACTGATTTCCCGGCACTGGATCATCAATGACTCGGGCGGCCTTGCCGAAGAGGTCAAGGGCCTGGGCGTGGTCGGGCGCCAGCCCCTGCTCAAGCCCGGCGAGTCGTTTCAGTACACCAGTGGCTGCCGGCTGCACACCGCCAGCGGCACCATGCACGGCAGTTTCCATTGCGTGGCCGAGGATGGCGCGCTCTTCGTCACCCCGGTGCCGCTGTTCGTGCTGGAAGCGATCGACCATGGCCTGCCGGATGCGCCGTCGGGCGGGCGGGTGCTGCATTGACGCGCGCAGCGCTCGCCCCCCGGGCCGATTGGGGCGCAGCGCCTGGTGTGGCGGGCGCGTCGGCCCGGCGAGGGGCGTGCCGGCGTCTGCCGCTGCCGGGCTGCCGTGGGCGCGCTGCCCTTTGCGCCCGGCGCGAACCCCGGCGCGCCGATGGCCGGCTGAACCTGTCTGACGCAGAGGTCCGATGAGATGAATGAAATCCTGCTGACTTTCTGGGCGCAGTGGCTGCGCCCCTCGGCCGGGCTGCCGACGGTGCACTGGTCGCTGCTGCTGGCCATGGCCGCGCTGGTGGGCTATCTGATACAGCGCCACACCGGGCTGCCCAAGGTGGTCGGCTACTCGCTGGTGGGCACGCTGGCGGGGCTGGCGGGCTTTGGCGGCGCGGTCTGGCCGCTGCAGGGCATCGGCCTGTTTTTGCTGGAGCTCGGTGCCGCCATCGTGCTGTTCGAATGCGGCGCCCGCATACCGCTGCGCTGGTTTCGCCACAACCCGATGGTGCTGGTGCAAAGCATTGCCGAATCGGCGCTGAGCTACTTTGCCGTGTACTGGGTGCTGGTGTGGCTGAATCTGCCCACGCAGGTGGCCGGCCCGCTGGCGCTGGTGGCGCTGGTGGCATCGCCGGCCGTGCTGACGCGCGTGGTGGCCGACACCCTGGCCGCCGGCCCGGTGACCGAACGCGCCATCGTGCTCACCACCTTGTCGACGCTGTACGCGCTGACGCTGGGCAGCGCCAGCGTCCAACTGGCCAACCGCCCGAGCCTGACGCTGCTGGAGGCGGTGTACCCGGTGGTGGCGGTGCTGGGCGTGTCCATCGTGGTGGCGGCGCTGCTGACCCTGGTGCTGCGCGTGGCCCTGCGCCTGATGAGCCCGACCAGCGAAAACACCGCCATGCTGTTCCTGGCGCTGGTGGCTGCCGGCACGGCCGTGGCCGCGCACATGGGCGGCTCGGCGCCGCTGGCGGCGTTGCTCGGCGGCATGCTGCTCAAGCAGATCAACCCCCGCCCCTGGGCCTGGCCGCGCCAACTGGGCAATGCCTCGTCGCTGCTCACGATGCTGATGTTCGTGCTGGTCTCGACCGTGGCCGCGCAGGCCGATTGGAATGCGCCGGTCGCCGGTGTCGTGCTGGCCCTGATCGCCGTGCGTCTGCTGGCCAAGGCCAGCGGCGTGGCGCTGGGCAATGTGGGCAGCGGCGCGAGCTGGCAGCAGGCCCTGTGGGTGGGCTGCGCGATGACGCCGATGTCGTCGATCGCCCTGCTGATTGCCTCGCAGTTCGTGCTGGCAGCGCCCGCCGCCGCCGGCCAGGTGATCGCGAGTGTGGCGCTGCCGGCGATCTTGCTGATGGAGATGTCCGGCGCCATCATTGCCACCGTGGCCATCTACCGCGCGGGCGAAAGCTCCATCCCCTGGGCGCCACTGGCCCGTGGTCACAACGGAGACAGCCATGGGTCTTGAAGCCTTCAGCCGATCCGCGCCGCTGACACTGGGTGTCGAGCTCGAACTGCAACTGGTCAACACCAACGACTACGACCTGGCCCCCTATGCCGATGACATGCTGCGCCTGATGAAAAAGACCCCGTTGCCCGGCAGCGTGGTGCCCGAGATGACCAACAGCATGATAGAAATCTCCACCGGCATCTGCCACTCGTGCAGCGAGGTGCTGGGCCAGCTCACGCCGATCCGCGATGCCCTGGTCAAGAGCGCCGACAAGCTCAACATCGCCGTGCTCGGCGGCGGCACGCACCCCTTTCAGCAATGGCATGAGCGGCGCATCTACGACAAGCCGCGCTTTCGCGAACTGTCCGAACTATATGGTTACCTGTCCAAGCAGTTCACCATCTTCGGCCAGCATGTGCATATCGGCTGCCCCGACGCCAACGCCGCGCTGCTGATGCTGCACCGCATGTCGCGCTACATCCCGCATTTCATCGCATTGTCGGCCTCCAGCCCGTATGTGCAGGGCCAGGACACGGCGTTCGACTCCGCGCGGCTGAACTCGGTGTTTGCCTTCCCGCTCTCGGGCCGCGCGCCGCTGGCGCTGACCTGGGAGGACTTCGGCGCCTACTTCGACAAAATGACGCGCACCGGCGTGGTCAGGAGCATGAAGGACTTCTACTGGGACATCCGCCCCAAGCCCGAGTTCGGCACCATCGAGATCCGCGTGTTCGACACCCCGCTGACCATAGAGCGCGCCGCCGCGCTGGCCGGATATGTGCAATCGCTGGGCGCCTGGTTCCTGGCCGACCAGCCCTTCATGCCCGCAGAGGACGATTACCTGGTCTACACCTACAACCGTTTCCAGGCCTGCCGCTTTGGCCTGGAAGCGGTGTATGTCGACCCGGCCGCAGGCGGCCACATGCCGCTGCGCCAGCATATCCTGGCCACCATGGACGAAATGGCCAGCCACGCCGCCGCGCAAGGCGCATCCAGCGCGCTGCACCTGCTGCGCACCGAGGTCGAGGCGGGCCAGAACGACGCGCGCTGGCTGCGCGAGCGCCAGCGCGAAGAGCAGTTGCTCGCCGAGGTCTGCCGCCAGGCCGCGCAACGCTTTCGCGGACTGGCGCTTTGAGCCGGGAGCGCCCGGGCATGGGTGAAGGCATGGGTGAATTCGAGCTGATCGCCCGCTACTTCACCCGCCCCGTGCGCCGGGCTGCCCTGGGCGTGGGCGACGACTGCGCGCTGCTGCTGCCTGCGGCCGGCATGCAACTGGCCGTCTCCAGCGACATGCTGGTGGCAGGGCGCCATTTTTTTGCCGATGTCGCGCCGCACCGACTGGGCCACAAGGCGCTGGCGGTGAACCTGTCGGACCTGGCCGCCTGCGGCGCGCGCCCGCTGGCATTCACGCTGGCGCTGGCGCTGCCGCGCATCGATGAACCCTGGCTGGAAGGCTTTGCGCGCGGTCTGCTGGCACTGGCCGATGCCCATGGCTGCGAACTGGTGGGCGGCGACACCACGCAAGGCCCGCTCAACATCTGCATCACCGTGTTCGGCGAAGTGCCGGCAGGCCAGGCCCTGCTGCGCAGCAACGCCCGGCCCGGCGACGACATCTATGTCAGCGGCAACCTGGGCGACGCCCGGCTGGCGTTGCTGGCGCTACAGGGCCAACTGGCCCTGCCCGCCGAGCGGCTCGAGCGCGCGCGCCAGCGGCTCGAGCAACCCGCCCCGCGCCTGGCCCTGGGCCAGGCCCTGCGCGGCATTGCCAGCAGCGCCGTGGATATCAGCGACGGCCTGCTGGGCGACCTCGGGCACATCCTGCAAGCCTCGGGCGTGGGGGCGCGCATCGACACCCGCTCTACCATGGGCTTGATCGCTGAAAGCGCATATGAAACCTGCGCAACCTGCGCCGGCAGCCCGCTCGACCCCGAATTGATCCAGCAATGCACGCTCGCCGGGGGCGACGACTACGAACTGGCCTTCACCGCCGCGCCCGCGCTGCGCGCCGCAGTGGCCGCAGCGGCGCAGGCCAGCGCCACACCCGTGACCCGCATCGGCCTGGTGCAAGCCCGGCCGGGCCTGCGGCTGGTGGATGCGCAAGGGCAGCCGGTGCGCCAGCGCTATGCGTCGTTCGATCACTTCGCCAGCCCCGCCTCGGCCCCATCATGACCAACCCCATGACCAGCCCCGCACCCCGGCCTGCACTGCGCCCTGCCTGGCGCTTTTTGCTCGCCCACCCGGCCCATTGCATCGCCCTGGGATTTGGCGCCGGCCTGGCACCCAAGGGGCCGGGCACGATAGGCACGCTGTGGGCCTGGCTGGCCTACCTGGTGCTGCAACAGTGGCTCAGCCAACGGCAGATCGGCCTGCTGATTGCGGCCAGCACCGTGGTCGGCTGGTGGGCCTGCACCACCACCGCGCGCCACCTGCGCGTGGCCGACCCCGGCTGCATCGTATGGGACGAAGTGGTAGCGTTCTGGCTCGTGCTGTGGCTGGCCATGCCCATGGGATGGTCGGGGCAACTGCTGGCCTTTTTGCTGTTTCGCGTTCTCGATGCGACCAAGCCAGGCCCCGTCGGCTGGGCCGAGCGCCAGTTCAAGGGCCTTGGCTGGCGCGGCGGCTGGGGCATCTTGTGGGACGACTTCGTGGCCGCCTTCTGCACCTTGCTGGCGCTGGCCCTGTGGAGGTTTTGATGGACCGCATTCAACTATCAAAAAAAGAGCGATCAGCGCAAGAAACGCTTGCGCCAGCGGATTGTTTGGCCGCCATCTCACGGTGCCTGATCGAGCGCGGCCGGATGCTGGCCACTGCCGAGAGCTGCACCGGCGGCATGATCGCCGCCGCCTGCACCGACCTGGCGGGCTCCAGCCAGTGGTTCGAGCGCGGCTTCGTCAGCTACTCCAACGCCGCCAAGACCGACATGCTGGGCGTGCCCGCCCGCCTGATCGAGCAGCATGGCGCCGTCAGCCAGGCCGTGGCCTGCGCCATGGCCGAGGGCAGCCTGCGCCACTCGCGCGCGCAGGTCAGCCTGGCCGTGACCGGCGTGGCCGGCCCCACCGGCGGCAGCGCCGCCACGCCGCTCGGCAGCGTATGGTTTGGCTGGTGCGTGGACGGCCAGACACACAGCGAGCGACAGCACTTTGCCGGCGACCGCGCCGCCGTGCGGGCCGCCACCATGCGCCATGCGCTGCAGCGGCTGCTCGATCGGCTGACGGCCTGAAAACCTCGTGTCGCGTCACCGATCATCTGTCGGTCTGCGCTGGCCATCGAAGCGCATCGCGGCGTTGCATCGCTTGCCAATACAGCTCGGTATGGGCTGCGCGATGCGCCTTGCGCTGCGCTCCGATGGCGGCGCGCAGCCTACGACATCTGATCGGTGACGCGACACTAGGCCCACCGCGACATTTGCTGCGCTTCATGCCGCAGCGGCATGGGTCGCTACGGACTGGCTTGGATGCGTCGTGCCCGGTCGCTCTGCGTGGCCCAAGCCCTGCAAGCCAGCGGCAGTGGGTCGCCGCCCAGGCGGCCTCGCAGCGCCGATCGGCACGGCCAGATATCTGCCGGCGCAATCGCTGTGCGGCAGCAGATCGAGCCTGGCGCAGGTGTCCCGCACCAACGGCAACGGCCCGGCCCGGCCTCAAGCACCATGGTCATTTTGGGCCTTCGGCGCTGCTGCAGCACGCGGCGCGCGCATCGAGCCTTCGATGATGTCAAAGCGCAGCAGGCGGCATTCGATGGGGCCGTTCCATAGCGGGACGCGGCGCGATTCCTTGAGGCGCATCTTGCCGGGCAGTTTCGGGTCCGGGGTCAGCAGCCAGGCGGTCCAGCCGGCGTAGTTCTGCTTCCAGTGCGCGGCGAGTTGGCCAAAGAAGTTGCCTTCGGTGTCGGTATGGGCGGCTTGCCGGCCCACGCTGGCGCCCCGGGCGCGCTCGGCGGCGCGTTCGTGGGCGTTGCGCCCGGCGCTGCCGGCGGCGGCCATGCGTTCGCCGTAGGGCGGGTTCAGCAGCATCAGGCCGGGCGCTGCGCAGGGGGGCTGGCGCTGGAGCGCATCGCCACCGCGCAGGCGCAGGGCGGCGGCGACGCCTGCGCGCTCGGCGTTGTGCAGCGCAAAGTCGATCATGCGAAAGGCCACATCGCTGCCGAAAATGGGCACGCTGCCGGGCTGTATCGCGCTGTGGGCTTGGTCTTTGAGCGCTGTCCAGACAGGGGCCTGAAAGGGCAGCAATTGCTCGAAAGCAAAGCGCCGCAGCAGGCCGGCCGGGATGCGGCAGGCGATTTGCGCGGCCTCGATGGCGATGGTGCCGCTGCCGCAGCAGGGGTCGTACAGCGGCGTCGGTTGCTGGCCCAGCGGGTCCCAGCCGCTGGCGGCCAGCATGGCTGCGGCCAGGGTTTCCTTGAGCGGCGCGTCGCCCGTGTCCGCGCGCCAGCCGCGCTTGAACAGTGGCTCGCCCGAGGTGTCGATGTAGAGCGTGGCCTGGTCGGCGGCCAGGTGCAGGTGGATGCGCACATCGGGCCGCCGGGTGTCCACGTCGGGCCGCATTCCGCTTTTGGCGCGAAAGCGGTCGGCCACGGCGTCCTTGATCTTCAGGCCGGCGTAGTTCAGGCTGGGCAGCGGGCTGTGCTGGGCCGTCACTTCGACCTTGAAGCTCTGGCGCGCGGTGAACCACTGTTCCCAGGCCACGTCGCTGGCGGCGGCGTACAGGTCGTTTTCCGAGCGGCACGGGCGCTGGGCCAGTTGCACCAGCACGCGCTGGGCCATGCGGCTGTGCAGGTTCAGCCGCAGCGCGTCGCGCCAGGAGGCTTGCAGCAGCACGCCGCCACGGCCGATGAGCAGGTCTTGCCCGGTCAGGCCGGTGATGCGGTGCACCTCATCGGCCAGGTAGTTCTCGACGCCTGCGGCGCAGGGCAGGAAAAGCGGCAGTGGGTTCATCAAAGCGTCCGGCGCAGATTGGCCGGCGCGATCTTGAGCGCCTCGCGGTACTTGGCCACGGTGCGGCGCGCGCACTCTATGCCCTGCTCTTTGAGCAGGTCGGCGAGTTGGCTGTCGGACAAGGGCTTGGCCTGGCTTTCCGCAGCGACGAATTGCCGGATCAGCGCGCGCACGGCGGTGCTCGATGCGTTGCCGCCGGTTTCGGTGCCCAGGCCCGAGCCGAAAAAGTATTTCAGTTCGTAGGTGCCTATCGGGGTGGCCATGTATTTGGCGGTGGTCACGCGGCTGATGGTCGATTCGTGCAGGCCCAGTTCGTCGGCGATGTCGCGCAGCACCAGCGGCCGCATGGCCAGTTCGCCGTGGGTGAAGAAGTTTTTCTGCCGCTCGACGATGGCGCGCGAGACGCGCAAGATGGTGTCGAAGCGCTGCTGTATGTTCTTGATGAACCAGCGCGCTTCCTGCAGGCGTTGCTGCATGCCCTGGTGGCCTGCGCCGCCCCTGTGGCCGCGCAGCGCGCCGGCGTAGATATCGTGCACGCGCAGGCGGGGCAGCACGTCGGGGTTGATCTGCACGATGAAATGCTGTCGGCCGTCGCGCCCATTGGCGCGCCCGGTTTTGCGCACGATCACGTCGGGCACGATGACGTTGCGCTGCACATTGGCAAAGCGGCGCCCCGGGTGCGGCTCCAGGCGGGCGATCAGGGCCATCGCGGCGCGGGTGCCCTCCTGGCTGTCGCCGCAGACCTGGGTCAGGCGGCGCAGGTCGCGCCGGGCGAGCATTTGGAGCGGCTGCTGGCAGATGCGCAGGGCGGTTTGCACGGTCTGCGGGTCGGCGGCTGGCGCCCGCTCCCGTGCCAGGGCGTTGAGCTGTAGCGTCAGGCATTCGGCCAGATTGCGCGCGCCCACGCCCACCGGTTCCAGGCTTTGCAGCAGGCGTTGGGCGACGGTGAAGCGGTGCACCAGTTCTTCGATTTGCTCCGGGTTCTGCGGGCCGGCCAGGGCGCTGGCCAGTTCTTCGAGCGAGTCTTCCAGGTAGCCGTCGTCGTTGAGCGATTCGATCAGGAAGTACAGCGCGGCGCGGTCGATTTCGGACAGGCGCAGCGCCAGCGCCTGGCGGTGCAAGAAAGCGGCCAGCGATTCTTCGCTCTGGGCCAGTTCGGTGGCTTCGATCCCGTCGCCTTCGGCGTCGTTGTGCTGGCTCGCCGGCGCGTCGCCGCCCCATTCGGCATCGCTGGGCGCCATCTCCACGCTGCCGTCGCCGCCCCAGTCGGGCTCGTCCGCAGCGCTGCCCGGGGTGTCGGCGTCAGGGAGCGCTTCGGCGCTGCTGCCGGTTGCGGCGGAAAAGAGCACTTCGTCGGCGCTGTAGTCATCGGCTTGCGCTGGCGTGTCGGCGCTGTCCAGGCCGAACTCCTCGCGCGGGGCCTCGTCGGACATGCGTTCGAGAAACGGGTTTTCATCGAGCATCTGCTCGATTTCCTGCGTCAGTTCGAGCGTGGACAGTTGCAGCAGCCGGATCGACTGCTGCAACTGAGGGGTCAGTGTGAGGTGCTGCGAGACGCGCAGTGACAGACCGGGCTTCATCACATCCTGAAATGCTCGCCGAGGTAGACGCGGCGCACCTCGGCGTTGTCAACGATCTGTGACGGTGTGCCTTGCGCGAGCACGCGGCCATCGCTGATGATGAAAGCGTGATCGCAAATGCCCAGTGTCTCACGCACGTTGTGGTCAGTGATCAAGACACCGATGCCGCGTGCCTTGAGGAAACCGATGATACGCTGGATCTCGATCACGGCGATGGGATCGATGCCGGCAAAAGGCTCGTCGAGCAGGATGAAGCGCGGCTGCGTGGCCAGCGCCCGGGCGATCTCGACACGCCGGCGCTCGCCGCCGGACAAGGCCAGCGCCGCAGAGGCGCGCAGCGGGGCCACGCGCAGTTCTTGCAGCAGTTCGGTCAGCCGCTCTTCGATGGTCTCGCGGGCGAGCGGTTGGCCATCGGCTGCGCGTTGCAGTTCCAGCACCGCGCGCACGTTTTCTTCGACCGAGAGTTTGCGAAAGATCGATGCCTCCTGCGGCAGGTAGGACAGGCCCAGGCGCGAGCGCCGGTGAATGGGCATGCGGGCCACGGACTGGCCGTCGATGCGGATGTCGCCGGCGTCGCTGCGCACCAGCCCCACGAGCATGTAAAACGAGGTGGTCTTGCCGGCCCCGTTGGGGCCGAGCAGCCCGACGACCTCGCCCTTTTGCACCACCAGCGACACATCCTTGACCACCTTGCGGTTGCCATAGGATTTGGCCAGGTGCCACGCCTCCAGGCGGCTTTCGACCTCGGTGGCGGGGCCGTCGACGAGCACGGGTCGAGCGCTCACCGGGGGCTGCCCAGGCTGTTGTCGGGGCGCAGCACCGGGGCCGACGCAGGCGCAGCCGGTGCTGCTGCTGCTGCCGGCGGCGGGTTCTTGGGCGCAAGCACTGCGCGCACGCGGCCAGCCGGCGCTGGCGCAGCCTCGGCGGCGTTGCCGGCCGGGGCCGATGGTTGGCCGTCCACCGTGAAGACCTCGGTCAGGTGGCTGTAGACGATCACGGCGCCGGTGATCTGGTCGCTCAGCAGCGCAGCGCGGTAACGGCGCAGTTCGGCACGGGTGCTCAGGCGCACGGTGTCGGCCTTGCCGTCGTATTCGATGCGCTCGCTCTCGCCCTCGATGAACTCCTCGGGCGCCCCGACCGGCCGGTCGCGCTTTTGCCGAAAGAAGGCGCGCTTGCCGGCTTCGGCCGTGACCAGGCCATGCTGGTGGCCATCGGCATCCTGGCGCATCTCCAGCCGCGCACCACGCAGCACGATCGAGCCTTGGGTCAGCACCACATGGCCGGAAAACACGCTGGTCCGCGTAGGCTCATCGTGGCGCAAAGCGTCAGCCTCGATATTCATCGGCTGGGTGCGGTCGGCTTTTTCTGCATGCACGCGCCCCGAGGAGCCGGCCAGGGCGGCAAGCAGGAAAAGGGAAAGGAGGCCAGGGGTCATGGGCACGATAGTTGCTTGGGGCTGGTATTGTACCTGCTACCCGATGGCACCGATGGGTGCCTGGGCGAAAAAATGCTTGTCCAGGCTTGGCGCACGCGTGCACCACAAAGACCCGCCACAAAAGCCCACGGTGGCGGGCTTTTTCTCAGGGCTTGTCGGGGGCTGGGGAACTGGGGGTTCGGCTCATCGCGACCAAGTAATCGACCACCTGCAGCACGGTCTGCAGGCCGCCGCCCGTCATCTGGCCGTCGGTGTAGAACTTGCCGGCAACGCCCATTGCGGGAACGCCTTCGACGCCGTAAATGTCTTGCAACTGCGTTGCGCGGCGCGCCTGGTTGGAGACGTTGAAGGAGTTGTAGAACTCCTTGAACTTGGCGGCGTTCAGGCCCTGCTTGCCCGCCCAGGCCAGGATATCCTGGTCCTTGTCCAGCTTTTGCTTTTCCTCATGGATGGCGCGAAACACCTTGGTATGCATCTCGCCGAGCTTGCCCATGCCTTCGAGCGCATAGAACAGCTTTTGCTGGGGCACGAAGCTGCTGTTGAACGCTACCGGCATGCGGCGCAGGTGCATGTCTTTGGGGGCGGTCTTGGCCCAGGCGCTCAGCGTGGCCTCGAAAGCGTGGCAGTGCGGGCAGCTATACCAGAAGAACTCGATCACCTCGACCTTGCCGGCAGGCGCATCGGGCGTCACGGGCGTGCCCAGCCGCCGAAAGTCCCGGCCCTCCCTGAACTGGCGGGCCTGGGCCAGCGCGGGCTTGGACAGGGTGCCCGTGGCGAGCACAGCGGCGGCAGACAAAGAAAACTCACGGCGTTTCATCAAAGACTTTCGGTCGGGTTTTGGATGAGGGGGTGGGAGCCATGCCCCTGGTGAAAAGTTCAATCTCGGGCGCTGCCTGGCGCTGTCTGGCGCTGCACGCGCACCAGCGTCGATTCGACCTCGGCGCTGTCGAGTTTTTCCTTGAGCTGCTCGGCGTCGTCGCGCTTGCTGAACGGGCCTATGCGCACCCGGAATACCGCCCGGCCATTTTGCTCGCGCTCGCTCACGCGCGCCTCCCAGCCGAGCATGGCCAACTGGGCGCGCTGGGTGTCGGCGTCGGCCTGGGTGCGGAAGGCGCCGGCCTGCACGAAGTAGTCGAAGGGGTCGGCACCGGGCCGGCTGTCGGCAGGGGCCTTGGCTTTGGCCTCGGGTTGGCTGGCGGTGGGCCGGGGCGCAGCAGCGGTCACGGCAGCAGGGGAGGGCATCTGAACTGCCGCGCTGGCCGCTTCGGCGGCCGATGCAGTGGGCGCCGCCCCGGAGGCCGCCGGGGCGGGAGGGCGCACCGGGTTTTTGCCGTACAGCGGCGAATTCGGGTCCCAGTCCCGGTTCTTGCGGGATTCGGCGGCGTCGCTGTCGGCGCCGCGGCCGTTGCCCTTGTTCAAAAACGGCACTGGCACCCCGGTCACTTTGACGGTCACGGCCAGACCGATGCCCAGGCCCACGATGACCCCGACGATGAAGCCGACGATGGTTCCGCCCGTCTGTGTCTGTTGCGTTGCGCGTTGCGTGCTGTTCACGGCTTACATCCTGGCCGGAGCCGATACGCCCAGCACGGCCAGGCCATTGTGCAGTACCTGCGCGGTCGCGCTGACCAGGGCCAGGCGCGCGTGCTTGACGCGCTCGTCTGCCACCAGGATGCGCTGCGCGTCGTAGTAGCCATGGTAGCTGGCCGCCAGGTCGCGCAGGTAAAAACTGACATCGTGCGGGGCCTGGCTTGCCGTGGCGGCCGTGAGCATCGCCGGGTACTTGCCCAGTTGCAGCATCAGGGCCTGGGCCTGCGGGTCGTCGAGCAGCGACAGGTCGGCAGCCCTGAGCACGGCCATGTCGCCTCCGCCTTGGTCGGCCCAACTGCGCAGCACCGAGCAGATGCGCGCATGCGCGTACTGCACGTAGTACACCGGGTTGTCGTTGTTCTGTGCCACGGCCAGATCCACGTCGAAGCTGTACTCGGTGTCGGGCTTGCGGCTGAGCAGGAAAAAGCGCACCGCGTCCCGGCTGGTCCACTCGATCAGCTCGCGCAGCGTCACATAGCTGCCCGCGCGCTTGCTGATTTTGACCTCTTGCCCGCCCTTGACCACGCGCACCATGGTGTGCAGCACATAGTCGGGGTAGCCCGGGGGGATGCCCACATCGGCCGCCTGCAGGCCGGCGCGCACGCGGGCGATGGTGCCGTGGTGGTCCGTGCCCTGGACGTTGACGACCTTGGCGTAGCCGCGCTCCCACTTGGCAATGTGGTAGGCCACGTCGGGGACGAAGTAGGTGTAGCTGCCGTCTTGCTTGCGCATCACGCGGTCTTTGTCGTCGCCGTAGTCGGTGCTCCTGAGCCACAGCGCGCCATCGCGCTCGTAGGTTTTGCCGTTGGCAATCAGCCGGTTCACGGCGGCCTCGACGCGGCCGCTGGTGTACAGGCTCGACTCCAGGTAGTACTCGTCAAATTGCAGGTTGAAGGCCCGCAGGTCCTTGTCTTGTTCGTTGCGCAGATAGGCCACGGCAAATTGGCGGATCGACTCCAGGTCGTCGACATCGCCGCTGGCCGTGAACGAGCGGTCGTCGGCCTGGACGGTCTTTTGGGCCAGGAAGTCGTTGGCGATGTCCTGGATGTAGTCGCCGTTGTAGAACCCCCTGCTGGCCGGGTCGTCGGGGTCGGTGGGCCAGCAGGCGTCGCCGGGTTTGAAGCCCTTGGCCCGCAGCCGGGTGCTGTGCGCCAGCGTCTGTATCTGCGCCCCGGCGTCGTTGTAATAGAACTCGCGGTGCACCTGCCAGCCCTGGGTGGCAAACAGCTTGCAGATGGCATCGCCCAGCGCCGCCTGGCGGCCATGGCCGACATGCAGCGGGCCGGTGGGGTTGGCCGAGACGAACTCGACCAGCACCCGCTGGCCGTTGGGCGGCTGGCAACCAAAGTGCGCGCCGGCGGCCAGCACCTCGGACACCACCGCCTGCCTGGCGGCGGGCTTGAGGCGGATGTTGATGAAACCGGGGCCGGCAATGTCGATGTCCGACACCCAGCGCTGGAACGCCGGTGTGGCCAGCAGCGCGCTGCGCAGCTTTTCGGCCATCTGGCGGGGGTTCATGTGCAGCGTCTTGGCCAGTTGCAGCGCTGCGGTACAGGCGAAGTCGCCATGGGCCGCCACCTTCGGCGATTCCAGCGCAGCCTTGGCGCCAGCGCCTGCGCACAGGGCTTGCAACTCGGCTGCCAGTGCAGCGAGCAATTCATCTTTGGCGGTGAGCATGGGCTGATTTTACGAGGGCGTGCGCAGCGGCCGCTGCCGGCCCTGCGCGTGCCTGCACGCCGTGCGGCCCTAGTGTCGCGTCACCGATCAGATGTCGTAGGCTGCGCGCAGCCATCGGAGCGCAGCGCAAGGCGCATCGCGCAGCCAACACCGCGCGTATTGGCAAGCGATGCAACGCCGCGATGCGCTTCGATGGCCAGCGCAGACCGACAGATGATCGGTGACGAGACACTAGTGTCGCGTCACGGATCAGATGTCGTAGGCTGCGCGCAGCCATCGGAGCGCAGCGCAAGGCGCATCGCGCAGCCAATACCGAGCGTATTGGCAAGCGATGCAACGCCGCGATGCGCTTCGATGGCCAGCGCAGACCGACAGATGATCGGTGACGCGACACTAGCCCTTAGCTGGCCCCGTGGTAGATGCGCGCCAGCGTCGGCTTGGCTGCGGCGCCCGGGCCTGCGCCATAGGTGGGCGCTGCCGTGCCGGGGGGCAGCAGGCCCGCGAGTTGCCGCTCGGCCAGCGCTGCCAGGCGCGCCAGACCCTCGCGCTGCAACCGCAGCCGGTGGCTGATGGCAACGATCCGTGGCTGCCAAGGCGCGGCAGAGTGCCCGCGCCGGGACGCCGCCATGTGCCCCAATAGCTGCGCGCACCGGGCCGCTGCGTCGCGCAGCGCCTGGCCGTGCTTTTCGACGGCGGACGGATCGGCCGCGAGCAGGGCGGCCGAGACCTGATCGAGCAACTGCTCGACCGCTTGCAGCGATTCTTGCGGCGACATGCTGGCGCAACCGGTGTTCAAGCGCGTGAGCGCGACAGGATTTCCTGGGCGTTGGCCAGCATCTTGTGGGCCACGGCCTGGGCATCGACGTGAAATTGGCCTTGGCCGATCGCGGCGCGCATGGCATGGACCTTGTCGGCGTCGAAATCATCGGAGGCGTCGGCAATGTCGGCGCTCCGGGCCAGCGCGCGCGCAGCGATGGAAACCGTGACCGGCAGCGCAGCGCGGGGCGCCGCCTGGGCGGCCGGCGCGTCCTTGGCGACCCATTGCGCAGCGTTTCTGGCCGGCTTGGCATGCTCGGCGGGCGCCAATGCGCCCGGGAGTTCCGGCGTCTGACCTGTTGGTATCTTCATCACACTCTCCACCACCCCGCTGGACGCGGGGCATCAGTGACCCATCCGTTGCCGCTGATCCATGCAGCGGACACCGGCTCCAGGCCAGGAGCGCCGCCGCGAAGGGCAGGCGCCGCTGGCGCCGCCCCCTTGGCTCGACACCGGGCCAGGCGCGGCAGGCGGCATGGGGGGAGGTTTGCATCGATGGCCATGTTTTCGACCCATTTGCCCGGGACTTGAGGGTTGCCTCACAGCCCGGCGTCTATCGTTCCCGCCGCATTCACCATGCCGCTGACGATACGCCCATTGTCCATGCGCACGCGCACCATCTGCCCCGTCGCCCCGGCAGACAGCGCCTGCCCGGCGGCAACGACCGCATAGCCCGGCCCCAGCACCTGCACCTTGACCTGGGCCCCGGCCGGGAACAGCCAAGGCGCCCGGACCATGGTCTGGCGCAGCACCTGGCCCGCCCGCAGTGGGCGCGCGGCGACCTGCCCCTGCCACAGCGCGGGGTTGGCCAGCACGGGGGCTGGCTCTGCCGCCCAGTCGACCTCGGCCTCGGTGGCGTCTTCGGCCGTCAGCAGCGCGCCGGGTGCGACATTGCGGGTCAGCACCCAGGCCGGGCCGAAGGCCGCGATGGCAATGGGCAGGAACACATTCCACGCGCTCACCCCGGCCACACAGCGCAGGCCCAGACGGGTGCGCCCCCACAGTTGCGTGCCGACCGGCAGATAGGGTTCGACGCGCGCGCAAGGGGCCAGCCGCAGGCGCGCATCGAGCGCGCCCACGCTCACTTGCAGACGCAACGGGCGTGGCGCCGACCCGGCAGGCGCAAGACTCGGTAATGACCCGGCGGGCGGGTTGTGCAGCAACGCCTCATCGAGCCAGCGCTGCGTCAGCGGGACCAGCTCCTGCGCCGGATCGGCCACGGCCTGGGCCAGCGCGGCACGGCCTGCGGCCAGGGCCAGCAGCGCCAGGCAAAGGGCGGACAGCGCAGCGCCTGCCGATCGGGGCGCCATCGGCGGCTGACTGGCTGAACGACCGAATGACGGTCGAAAACGGGCGCGGGAATGGGCGCGGGAATGGGCTGGCATGGGGTCTCCGGGATATCTGACGACGGCCTGCCGTCCGGGGGCCACGGGCTGCAGGGCCGGGGGCCGGAATGGGGGCCATTGCACCGCTGTCACCATAGGCCGATGGCCCGCGCCCAAGGCCCGCAACTGCGCGGCCATTGGCGCGTTCTTCGCGCTTTAGAAATGAGGCGCCGTTTCCATAATCTGCCCCAGGCCCCACGGGTACGCGACAGGCCCCGGGGGTTGGCAACATTGCCACCGACGGTGCGAGGCAGACATGCTTGACAAGATGACCGGACAGTTGGGTTTTCACGGCGCTGCGCTGGTGTTGCGCGCGCAGCGGCAACGCACCATTGCCAGCAATATTGCCAATGCCGACACCCCGGGCTATGCGGCGCGTGATTTCAAGTTCGGGGATGCGCTGCGGGAGGTCGCCGGCATGGGTTCGGGCCTGGCCCTGCGGGGGGCCGGCAGCACCGACCCGCGCCATATTCCGTTGCCCGCCCTGCCCGGCAGCGCCAGCGCCGACCGGCAGGGCGCGTCGGGCTACGCCGTGCAGACCGCGCCGAGCCTGGACAACAGCACGGTCGATATGGACCGCGAGCGCGCCAGCTTCGTGGACAACGCGGTGCGCTACGAGACCACGCTGCGCTTTCTCAACGGCCGCGTCAAGACCATGCTCGGCGCGATACAGGGTCAGTGAGCGGCACGCAACGCGCAAAAGGGGACCAGGCCATGTCCATGCTTTCCATCTTCAACCTGTCCGGCAGCGCCATCAGCGCGCAGGCGCAGCGGCTGAATGTGGTGGCCAGCAATCTGGCCAATGTCGATGCCGTCGCCGGGCCGGATGGCCAGCCGTACAAGGCGCGCCAGGTGGTGTTCCAGACCGCGCCGATGGGCGCGCCCAGCGCAGCCGGGGTGCGCGTGATCGCGATCAGCGAAAGCCAGGTGCCGGGCCGGCGCGTGCATGACCCCGGCCACCCCTTGGCCGACGCGCAGGGCTATGTGACGCATTCCAACGTGAACGCCGTGCAGGAGATGGTCGACATGATTTCCGCCGCGCGCTCGTACCAGAACAACGTCGAGGTCATGAACACGGCCAAGTCGCTGCTGCTCAAGACGTTGCAGTTGGGCCAGTAACCGCGCCCGCCATCCCCGCCATCCCCGAAAGACCCGCCATGATTGCCAATGCCACCCAGGCCCCGCAGGCCCTGCCGGGCACGGCGGCCCCCCAGGTCGCCACAGCCGCCGTTGCCGCCACTGCCGCGCCCGGCATGACGGGCGCCAAGGCCCAGGCCGTGACCGACCCGTCGGCGGCCCAGGACCGGTTTCTGAAATTGTTGGTTGCGCAATTGAACAACCAAGACCCGATGAATCCGCTGGACAATGCCCAGATGACCTCGCAGATCGCGCAGATCAACACGGTCACCGGCATACAGCAGCTCAACCAGACCATGCAGCGCATGGCCGCGCAGTTCGACGCCTTGCAGGTCATGCAGGGCGCGGCCCTGGTGGGGCGCAGCGTGATGACCGAGGGCTCGGCCCTGTCGATGGCCGGCAAGACCGGGCAGGGCGGTTTCGACCTGGCCCAGGCCGCCACCGGCGTGAAGGTCGAGATCATGACGGCCGGCGGCCAGGTGCTCGACAGCATGGACTTGGGCGCACAGGACGCCGGGCGGCATGAATTCAGTTGGGACGCCAGCCACTACGCCGGCGCCACCGACGGGTTGCAGTTTCGCGTCACGGCGGCCAATGGGGCGGGCGCGCTGGATGCGACCGCGCTCAGTCTGTCCAAGATCAGCGCGGTCGGCGCCGAAAACGGGCAACTGGTGCTGACCCTGGCGAACGGCAAAAACATCGGCTATAGCCAGATCGAGGCGCTGCTTTGACGCCGGTGCGCAGGGGCAAGGGCAGGATCAGGATCAGGGGAGGTGCAGCATGGGTTTTCAGCAAGGCCTGTCGGGCCTGAACGCCGCCAGCAAGAGCCTGGATGTCATCGGGCACAACGTTGCCAACGCCAATACCGTCGGGTTCAAGTCCGGGCGAGCGGAGTTTGCCGAAATGGTGGCCTCGGCCATCGGCTCGGCAGATGGCCTGAATGCCGGCATCGGCGTGGATGTGGCCGCTGTCTCGCAGCAGTTCGGCCAGGGCAGTCTGACGATCACCGGCAACAACCTGGACGTGGCCATCAATGGCGCGGGCTTTTTCACGCTCACGCTGCCCGATGGCACGCCGGCCTATACCCGCTCGGGCAACTTCAAGCTGGACAAGGACGGCAACATGATCACCAACGACGCAGCGCGCGTGATGGGCTACCCGGTGGACCCGGCCACCGGGCTGCGCACCGGCGCCGAGCCGGTCGGCATGGTGTTCCCCACGAGCGCGCCGATTCCCGCCAAGCAGACCGGCACCATCACGGCGGCCTTCAACCTCGACGCCCGCGCCCCCGATGCGGCCGGCAACCCCGCGGCCCAGCCCCCGGTGCCGGCCACGCCGCGCACCACCTATGGCACCTCGATCAACGTGTATGACAGCCAGGGCGTGGCCAAGCCGGTGAACCTGTACTTTCAAAAAACCGCCACCGCCAACACCTGGGCGGTGTACGACCGGCTCGACGACCCCGGCGCAACGCCACCCGTGCAGGCCATGCCCATAGGGCAAATCACGTTCGACAACGACGGCAAGATCACCGGCCCTGCGGCGCCGGCGCCGGCCACCGGGTTCGCGCTGCCGCTGACCATCGATCCGACCCCGCCGAACCCGAACGGCCTGCCCGCCTACACCGTGCAGCTCAAGCTCGATGGCGTGACCCAGTTCGGCACCCGGTTCGCCGTGTCCAGCCTGAGCCAGGACGGCTATACGGTGGGCGAGCTGGCCGGCATCGACATCGAGAGCAACGGGATGCTGATGACCCGTTACTCCAACGGCGTGACCCGCTCCGAGGGCCAACTGGCGCTGTCGCGCATCCGCAATGCGCAGGGCCTGGCGGCGGTGGGCAGCAACAACTGGGTGGCCACCCACGCATCCGGCCCGGCCGTGGTGGGCACGGCCAGCGACGGCAACTTCGGCGCCCTGCGCTCGGGCGCGCTGGAGGACTCCAACGTCGACCTGACGGCCGAACTGGTCAACATGATGACCGCCCAGCGCACCTACCAGGCCAATGCGCAGACCGTCAAAACGCAGGACCAGGTGATGTCCACGCTGGTCAACCTGCGCTGAATGGAGCGCTGCGATGGACCACATCATCTACACCACGATGACCGGCGCCGGCGCTGCCGCCTACCGGCAGGCCGTGCTGGCCAACAACCTGGCCAACATCTCCACCGGCGGCTTTCGCGCGCAACTGTCCACCTTCCGCTCCGTGCCGCTGCAAGGCGACGGCGCCAAGACCCGCGTTTTTGCGCTGGAGGCCACCTCGGGCTACGACGACAGCGCAGGGCCCGTGCAGCACACCGGCCGCAACCTCGATGCGCTAGCGGCAGGCCGGGCCTGGTTTGCCGTGCAAGGCCCGGACGGCACCGAGGCCTACACCCGCGCCGGCAGCTTCGAACTCTCGCCCACCGGCCAACTGCTGACCCCGGGCGGCCTGCCCGTGCTGTCCGATGCGGGCACGCCGATCGACATGCCCCCCGGGGCCGACATCACGCTGGGCGCCGACGGCAGCATCAGCGCCAAGGTGGCGGGCCAGCCGGCGCAGACCGTGGGCCGGCTCAAGCTGGCAACGCCCGGCGCCGAAGACCCGCTGCAGCGCGGCGGCGACGGGCTGTTTCGCACCGCCTCGGGCGAGCCGCTGCCCAGCGATGCCGACGCCCGCATGTTGGCCGGCGCGCTGGAAGGCTCGAACGTGAACCCGGTCGAGTGCATGGTCGGCATGATCGCCGCAGCGCGCCAGTTCGAGCAGCAAATGCAGTTGCTGCAAACCGCCCAGACCAATGACAAGAGCGCCAGCCGCTTGCTCGGCGTCAACGACTGATGGCACTGCGCCGCCACGAGGAGGAACCCCATGATCGACGCCCTGTGGATCGCCAAGACCGGCATGTCCGCCCAGCAGACCCAGCTCGATGTCATCGCGCACAACCTGGCCAATGTCTCGACCACCGGCTACAAGCGCAGCAACGCGATGTTCGAGGACCTGATCTACCAGAACCTGCGCCAGGTGGGCGCCAACAGCACCGAGCAAAACCAGTTGCCCACCGGCCTGCAACTGGGCCTGGGCGTGCGCACGGTGGCGACCAGCCGCTGCTTCGTGCAGGGCAGCCTGCAGGAATCCAGGAACAACCTGGACGTGGCCATCAACGGCAACGGCTTTTTCCAGGTGATGCTGCCCGACGGCAGCCTGGGCTACACGCGCGATGGCTCGTTCCAGGTCGATGCCCAAGGCCGGCTGGTCACCGCGAACGGTTTGCCCGTGGCCAACGGCATCACCATTGCCGCCAACGCCATCAGCGTCAGCATCAGCGCCGAGGGCGCCGTGTCCGCCATCATGCCCGGCAGCGTCCAGCCCCAGCCGTTGGGCAACCTGGCGATGGCCAGCTTCATCAACCCGGCCGGCCTGGAGCCGATAGGGCAGAACCTGTTCAAGGAATCGGCCGCCTCGGGCCAGCCCCAGCAAGGCATACCCGGCAGCAACGGCCTGGGCGTGATCAAACAGGGCTTTCTGGAAGCCTCGAACATCAACATCGTCGAAGAACTGGTGACGATGATCCAGACGCAGCGGGCCTACGAAATGAACTCCAAGGCCATACAGACCTCGGACCAGATGCTGGCCAAGCTCAGCCAGTTGTGATCTGCGCCGTGATGCCCGCCGTGGCGCCGATCGTGATGCCCATCATGGTGCCTGCGGCCATGCGCCGCCGCCCGAGCGGCCTGCGCTGCGCGCAGCGCGCCGGCGCCATGGGCCTGCTGCTGTGCGCGGGCTGCACCAGCCTGGCGCCCGTGCCACCGCCCGTGGACATCCTGTCGACCACGGCGCCAGCACTGGCTGCCGCAGCGCAGGGGCCACGGCCGGTCACGGGCGGGCTGTTCCACAACGCCAGTTACCGGCCCGCTTTCGAGGACCGGCGCGCGCGCATGGTGGGCGACAGCGTGACGATACAGATCGTGGAGAACGTGACGGCGAGCCAGAAATCCTCCTCGACGGTGGATCGCCAATCGCAAGTGTCTGCCGGCGTGCAGGCCCTGCCGTTCATCGGCAAGACCCTCACCGGCAAACTGTCCCTGGGCACCAGCGCCGACAACACCTTCTCCGGCAAGGGCGGCACCGAAAGCGCCAATACCTTCTCCGGGGCCATCACCACCACGGTGGTCGAGGTGCTGCCCAACGGCCACCTGGTCGTCACCGGCGAAAAGCAGATCGGCGTGAACCAGAATGTGGATGTGCTGCGCTTTTCCGGCACCGTAGACCCGAGCGCGTTGCAGCCGGGGAGCATCATCGCCTCCACCCTGGTCGCCAATGTGCGCGTCGAATCACGCGGCCGCGGCGCGCAAACCGAGGCCCAGGCCATGGGCTGGCTCGGCCGGTTCTTCAACACCGTCGCGCCGTTCTGACGCTGACGGACTGGCGCCGTGTTGCCGCCACCCGCATCGGCGGCCGCTCGGGCCACGGCCCCATGCGTTGCGCCCTGGAAGAAGCCGGTTCCCCGCTGGCGCCCGTGGCGTCCGTGGCGTGCGGGCGCCGGGCGGCCTGTGCGCATCTGGCCGCCGTGGTCTGCGGCAAGAAATGGGAATGCGCTCTGGCGTCCGATCGGACAGAGCGTCGCGAATGCCCCTGGAAATATGGCGACAAACAAAAAGCAAACAAAAAAGCAAACAGCGCGTTTGCGGCAAACCGCAGGGGATGCTTTTCAGGCACGGCGCAAGGGCGTCATGGGCTAATGGCGCAGTCAAGCCGGTCAATCCGTTTCTTTTCGGGTTTTGCCTGGCGGCCAGCGCCGCCGCACAATGATTGCCATGAAAGCCCTGCCGAAAGCCCTGCCCATTGCCCCCCGCAGCGCACACCGGCTGTGGCCGCTGCTGGCCCTGCTGGCCGCCGGCGCCGTCGGGCCGGCCCAGGCCCTGCGCATCAAGGAAGTGGCGGCGGTGCAGGGCGTGCGCAGCAACCAGTTGACCGGCTACGGGCTGGTGGTGGGGCTGGACGGCACGGGCGATCAGACCACCCAGATGCCCTACACCACGCAGGCCCTGTCGAACTACCTGCAACAGATGGGCCTGAGCCTGCCGCCCGGCGCGGCGTCGCAACTGCAACCCAAGAACGTGGCGGCGGTGATCGTCACCGCGCAACTGCCGGCCTTTGCCCAGCCGGGCCAGACGATGGATGTGAATGTCTCGTCGGTCGGCAACGCCCGCTCGCTCAAGGGCGGCACCCTGGTCGCGACCCCGTTGCGCGGCGCCGATGGCGAGATTTACGCGCTGGCGCAAGGCAATGTGGTGGTCGGCGGCGCCGGCGCAGCGGCCGGCGGCAGCAAGGTGCAGATCAACCACCTGAGCGCAGGCCGCATTCCGCTCGGCGCCCAGGTGGAGCAGGCCGTGCCGACGCCGCTCAATGAGGGCCAGAGCATCCGCCTGCAACTGAACAGCATGGACTTCCAGACCGCCCGCCGCGTTGCGCAGGCGATCAACGCCAAGCTGGGCCAGGGCCTGGCCACGGCGCTCGATGGCCGTACGGTGCAGGTGCAGGCCCCGATCGACCCCGACGCCCGCGTCGGCTTCATCGCCGACCTGGAAGAACTGCCGCTGGAATCTTCCGCGCCAGCGGCCAAGGTGGTCATCAATGCCCGCACCGGGTCGGTGGTGCTGAACCAGTCCGTCACCCTCGGGCCTTGTGCCATCGCCCATGGCAACCTGTCGATCACCATCAGCCAGACGCCGGTCATCAGCCAGCCCAACCCCTTGTCGTCAGGGCAAACGGTGCTCGCGCAAAAGAGCGACATCAGCATCCGCCAGGAGGCGGGCAACGTCATACAGGTGCCGGCCTCGCCCCGGCTGGCGGATGTGGTCAAGGCCCTGAACGCGCTGGGCGCCACCCCCGGCGACCTGCTGTCCATCCTGCAAGCGATACAGGCCGCCGGCGCGCTCAACGCCGAGTTGGAGGTGATCTGACATGCCCCGCCCCCTGACCGCCGCCGTGTCCCGCCATGCGGCAGCCCGTGGGGCGCCCGGGCGCGCCGTGCACCGGGAGCGGGCATGGCCCTGACCCTGCCCCCGAACACGCTGGCGCTGGACATCCGCGCGCTCGATGCCCTCAAGCAAGGCGCGGGCAGCAGCGCGCAGGCCGCGCAAACCACGCGCGAGGCGGCCCGGCAGTTCGAATCGCTGTTCATGCACGAGCTGGTCAAGAGCATGCGCGCAGCCACGCTGAAGTCCGGCTTGATGGACAGCGGGCAGGCCGACCTGGGGCAGGACCTGCTCGACCAGCAACTGGCGCTGGGCCTGTCGGGCATGCCGGGCGGGCTGTCCGAGGCCATCCGCCGCCAGCTCGCACGGCAGATGGCCGGCGCGGCGGGGGATGCAGGAGGTGATGCGAACGGTAATGCGAACGGTGGTGCGAACGGTGGCGCGAAGGGCCATGCCGACGGCGCCCCGGCATCAGGCACCCTCGGCCTGCAACCGCCGGCAGCGGCCAGCGCAAGCGCTGGCGCGCCTTCCCAAGAGCGCGCCCGATTCGTGCAGCGCCTGGGCCACAGCGCCGAGCGCGTGGCCCGCGACAGCGGCATTCCCGCCGGTTTCATGCTCGGCCAGGCCGGCCATGAAACCGGCTGGGGGCAAAGCGAAATCAAGCACGTAGACGGCAGCAACACCTTCAACCTGTTTGGCCTGAAGGCGGGCCAGGGCTGGGCCGGCAAGGTGGCCGAGGTGCGCACCACCGAATACGTGGACGGCAGGCCGCGCAAGGTGCTGGCCAAATTCCGCGCCTACGACTCCTACGAAGAATCGTTGCGCGACTACGCCCGGCTGATCAACGGCAGCCCGCGCTACGCGAAGGCGCGCGCGCAGACCGGCTCGGTCGTGGCCTACGCGACCGAGTTGCAAAAAGCCGGCTACGCCACCGACCCCGGCTACGCCCGCAAGCTCAGCGGCGCCATCCACAGCGCATTGCGGGCGCAGCGCACCCAGACCTGAACCACCCGGGGCGCCACCATGGGACTGCTCAACGTCAGCACCCGCGCGCTGTTGGCCGATCAGGTGGTGCTGCAAACGACCGGCCACAACATTGCCAACGTCAATACCCCCGGCTACTCGCGCCAGAGCGTCGCGCTGCAGACCGTGCCAGGCCAGTTCACCGGCAACGGCTACATCGGCCAAGGGGTGGACGTGGCGGGCATCGTGCGCAGCCAGAGCGAGTTGCTCACGCGCCAGTCGGCGGCGGCGGGCGCCGCGCAGTCGGCCGACGCCGTGCGCGCCGAACGCTTGGGCCAGTTGCAGGATGTTTTCAGCGGCGGCAGCGCCGGCCTGGGCGCGGCCATCAACGACATGCTCAACGCCTTCGCGGATGTGCTCGGCGCCCCGACCGACATCACCGCGCGCACGGTGGTGCTCACGCGCATCGACGAAACCGCAGCGCGCATGCGGACGGCGGCAGGGCGCATGGACGAGATCCAAGCGGCCGCCAGCGCGCAGTTGCAAAGCAGCGTCGGCGTCGTCAACGACCTGGCCATGCAGATGGCCGCCGTGAACGAGCAGATCACGCGCGCCAAGGGCAATGGCCAGACCCCGAACGACCTGCTCGACCGGCGCGACCAGATCATCCGCGACATCAACCAGCAATTGCAGACCACGCAGATCCCCGCCGACGATGGCAGCGTGGGCCTGTTCGTCGCAGGCAGCCAGCCGCTGGTGCTCGGCAACACGGCGACCAGCCTGTCGATCGCCGAGGCCAGCGCCTTTCCCGGCAGCGGCCAGGCCCGGTTGTTCTTCAACCGCCCCGGCGCCAAACCGGTGGAGATGGACGACAGCCTGCTCGGGGGCGGGGCCATCCCGGGCCTGCTGCGCTTTGACAACCACGACCTGAGCGAAGGGCGCAACCTGCTCGGCCGCATGGCCATGGGCCTGGGCCTGGCGCTGAACCAGCAGCAAAACCAGGGCCTGACGCTGGACGGCCAGCCCGGCAAAAACCTGTTCGGGCTGCCGGCCAGCATGCCGGGCCATACCAGCGGCGCCGGGGTCGGCACGGTGACCTTCAGCGACCCGACCCGGTTTGCCGCATCGGACTACGAGATCCGCTTTGCCACCGGCAGCGCCGGGCAGGTGGTGCGGCTGTCGGACGGCCAGGCCACGCCGTTCACCGACCCCGCCCAGTTGGCCGCGCAGGCCATCGACGGCCTGCGCTTTGACCTGACCCGGCCGGGAGCGCCCGGCCAGAGCATGCTGTTCAAGCCGTTCGGCACGGCGGCGTCGAACCTCCAGGCGCTGGTGCACGCGCCCCGCGACCTGGCGGCGGCCAACCCGGTCATGGCGGCCATGGGCAGCGCCAATGGCGGCACCTTGCAACTGGCCGGCCTGAAGGCCACGGGCCTGCCCCATCCGCCCGGGCTGGTGTTGCCGGCGAATGCGAACCCGGCGGCGACACCCCCCATCGCGGGCGGCGTCCAACTGCAATTCGATGCCGGCCCCCCGATGCGCTACGACGTTCTGGACCGCCGCACCACCCCCCCGACCACCGTGGCCACGGCCCAGCCCTATGTCTCGGGCGCGCCGATCGCCATCGATGGCTGGGAGATCAGACTGCAAGGCGCGCCGAACACGGGCGACACGGTGCTGATCGGCAATGCGCTCGACCCGCAATACGGCGACCGCTTCAGCCGCGATACGGGCAACGCCAGCGCGCTGATGGACCTGCGCGACCTGAAGATGTTCGACGAATCCACACTCAGCGACGGCTACGCGCAGGCCATTGCCCAGGTCGGCACGCGCACCCAGAGCGCCAAGTTCGCCGCCGATCTGTCGCGCACCATCGCCGCCAACCTGGAGCGCGACCGCACTGCCATCTCGGGGGTGAACCTCGACGAAGAGGCCGCCAGGCTGATCCAATACCAGCAGGCTTTCCAGGCCTCGTCAAAAGTGATGCAGGTCGCGCAAAACATCTTTGACGCGCTGCTGCAGGGCCTTGCGCGCTGAACGTCCGGCAAACCTGGGAGATCGACATGAGCAATGACATTACCCGCCTTGGCACGGCCAATATGTACGACAGCGCGCTGCGCAACCTGGGAACGCGCCAGAGCCAACTGGCCAACCTGCAGGAGAGCCTGACCTCGGGCAAGCGCGTGGTGCGGGCCAGCGACGACCCGGTGTCCGCCGCGCAGGCCGAACGCGCGCTCAACCGCCTGGCGCGCATTCAGAGCGACCAGCGCGCACTGGCCGCCCAGCGCAACGCCATCGCGCTGGGCGAATCCGCGCTGGGCGATGCCGTCGACCTGGTGCAGAACTTTCGCGCATTGGTGGTCAGCGCCGGCGACGCCAGCCTCCAGCCCGCAGACCGCGCAACCATCGCCAACCAACTGCAAAGTCTGCGCGAGCAACTGCTGCAAGTGGCCAACCGCAAGGACACCAACGGCGTTGCGCTGCTCAGCGCGCTGGGCAGCGCGCAGACGCCCTTTGCCGGGCCGTTGGGCGGCGCCCCCGACTACCGCTTTGCCGGCCAGCCCGGCCAGAGCGCCAGCGCCGGGGCGCGCATTGCCGCAACGCTGGACGGCGACGCGGCCTTCATGTTCGACCCCCGGCGCGACGGGGTCTACACCGCAACCGTCAGCCCCATCCCGACAGGCCGGCAACTGACCACCAGCGCCGTCACACCCACCGCCCCGCGCCTGGTCACCGGCGACGACTACCGCATCACCTTCAGCGCCGCAGGCCCGGGCGCCACGCCCGGCACCAGCAGCGCCAGCTACACCATCACGAACAGCAGCACCGGCGCCGTGTCCGCCCCCGTGCGGCTGCCCGACTTTCGCGCCGACGAACCGCTGACCGTGACCGTCACCGGCATCCCCGGTCTGAGCCTGGACATCCAGGGCCTGCCGGCCGACGGCGACAGCATCACACTGCGCCCCGGCACCAGCCTGTTTGGCACGCTCGACAGCGCCATCGACGGCATCCGCCGAGCGCCCAACCAGAACGCAGCCATACAAAGCGTAGGGCAGGCGCTGGCCAATATCGACCTCGGGCTGGAGCGGGTGCACGACATGCGCGGCTATGCCGGCGAACTGCTCAACCGCGCCGACCGCATCTCGGGCGACCAGACCCAGCGCTCGATACAGCTCGAAAGCGACCGCTCCCGGGCCGAGGACCTGGACATGATCCAGGGCATCTCGGACTTCCAGAACCAGCAAGTGGGCTACCAGGCGGCGCTCAAGTCCTACGCCCAGGTGCAAAGATTGTCGCTGTTCCAATACATCGGCTGAGCACTTGGCCGCACCGGCGACAGCGCCGCATCCTGCTAGTGTCGCGTCACCGGTCAGATGTCGTAGGCTGCGCGCAGCCATCGGAGCGCAGCGCAAGGCGCATCGCGCAGCCCATACCGAGCGTATTGGCAAGCGATGCAACGCCGCGATGCGCTTCGATGGCCAGCGCGGACCGACAGATGATCGGTGACGCGACACTAGAGGGCATATGAGCGCCTGCGTACTTGGCTCCCTGGCGCTGGGCTACCACCCGCTGTGGAACCGCGCCCGCCAACTCGCCGGCATGGTGCTGTATGCCACGGCCATGGCCACGGATGAGCCGGCCCCACCGGCCGCCGGCGCCCATCTTCTGCGCACCTTGCAAGACCTGTGGTCGGCCCGCTCGCCGCCGTTATTGATTTGCGCGCAGACGCGCCCGCTGCTCGATGACCTGCTCGAACAGGCTGCGCCCGGCGCGCCCTCGATCGCGGTGCGCGGCGACTGGTTGTCCGACCCGGCCTTGTGCGCGCGCGTGCACGCGGCGCGGCAGCGCGGGCTGCGGCTGGTCTGGCGCGGCGGCCTGGGCCAGTTCCCGCAGGCCGGGCTGGCCGACTGCTTCGAATGCAGCCTGCTGACGCTGCGCCCCAAAGACGCGGTGGCGGCATGGCAGACGGCGCGCGCAGCCGACCCGGCGCGCCCGGCGCTGGCCGGGCATATCTGCGAGCACATCACCCACCGCGCGCTGATGGCCCATTGCCTGGACCACGACCGGGCGCAGGCGCTGGCCGGCTGGCCGGCCCAGGACATACTGCGCCGCCTGCAGCACCGCCGCGCGCAGCAGCCCGCGCAGGCGGTGATCCTGAAACTGTTGCAGGCCATAGACGCCGAGCAGTCGCTGGAGACCTTCGAGGACATCCTGGGCGAAGACCCGTTGCTCGCTTACCGCTTCCTGGCCAGCGCCAACTCGGCCGCGCTGGACCTGCGCACCGGCATCTCCTCGCTGCGCCGGGGGCTGGTGATGATGGGCTGCCTGGCGCTCCGGCGCTGGCTCGCCGAGCTACGGCCCGACGCCAGCACCGACCCCGACATGCAGCCCGTGCGGCGCGCCATGGTGCTGCGCGCCCGGCTCGCCGCCGGACTGCTCGACACCGGGGTCGGCAACGAACTGCGCAGCGACATCTACCTGTGCGGCCTGCTCGCGCAACTGGACCAACTACTGGGCGAACCGCAGGACAGCATCTTGCGCCGCCTGCCGTTGTCCGAGCGCATCCACCAGGCCACGGTGCTGCGCACCGGCCCCTACAGCGCAGGTCTGCAAATGGCCTGCGCGCTCGAGGGCGACGACGCCAGCGCCATCGGCCCGCTGTGCGCCACCTTCGCCATGGAACTGGAACAGGTCAACCGCACGCTGCTGCGCGTGCTGTCCGGCCAGGAAGTCCCGGCGCCTGCGCCCGGGCATTGACCGCGCTGGCGCCCCGGGCCGGGCAGCGCCACCGGGGCGGCCCCGCGCATGGCACGACGCATGGCATGGCCCTGGTCGCACACGCAGAATGAGCGGGAACCCCGCGTGTCATGCGGGAAGCACAAATGAAAACGCCCAACCGAGAACGGTTGGGCGCTGAATAGTGGTGGTGGATTCTCCCGCAACCTTGAACCCGTTATCTCCAACAATGCCGAAACATCCCCATAGGAGTGGGTTTCGGCGTAAAGAGCAGGGACATATGCGTGACCCGCTGATGCTCCCATTGTGCTAATCGTGCCGAGGACTTGGCTTTCCGACCGACTTCAGACCTGAATGCGTGGCCATCAACTTGGCATCACTGCCTGTCTGACAGCGCCTGCGCTCTCGCGTCAATTCGCCCTTAACTGCTCGCAGGCACCGCATCCGCAGCCCATTGTGGAATCTGTGTCAGGAGGAAGCGCGGGCGACCATTGCCAACCTGCGTTCGCATAGCCTCAACGCGAACACGCTGGTGCAGGTGATCGTTGAGCATTTCCACGTCGCCCACTTTGGGCGAAATTTTGCCGTGCACGATTTCGTCGCTGCCTGACAGCTTGAACTCGAAGCTGCGTGCCACCGGCAGCACGCCGACGAATTCGCCCTCTAGCATTTCCTGACTTTCGCGCAGGTTGTCGGCGGCCAGACGATCCAGACTGCGTCGCACCTGTCCGGGGTCAGCGAAGCGCATGGCCTTGTCGCCGTATTGCAGGGTGCAGATGGCTTCGTTGTCGGCCAGCACGCGCAGGAAACCACGCACCTTGTCCAACGCGCGAGGGTCGGTTTCCGAGGCGATGTCGGCCAGTTCGTCGTCCTGCCCCAACGTGGCTTGCAACAGGCTCTGGGTGCGATCCAGTGCGACGGCGACGGCGCTTTCGTCATCCAGCAGTTCCTGCGCGCGGTATTCCTCCAGTTCGAAACCAAACGAGCCGACAGCGGTGTTGGTGATCAGCAACTGGTTCTGGTCGCGGTTGGGAATCGGGCCCATCGCCGCCAAAGGCGCGGACAGGGATGCAGCCACGGTCGCCACCGCGTCGGTGAAACTGCTCACGGCCTTCATGCCGAAGTCGGCAAAGATGCCGTGGCTGCCGATCACCGGCAGGCCGTTGAAGGTCAGGCGGGCACGGGCAGGACTGCGCCCGTCCGCAGGCAAAGCCGCCAGTTCGGCTTCGATATTACGCAGCCGCGCTTCGTCGCTCATCCGGGTCAGGAGCGCCGTGGCGGGGGTTTTTGCCAGCATCCGCTTAACGGTTTCGCGCTCGGCCAGCAGGAAATTGCGTTGGTCTGTGTTCATGGCTGCGCCCCCAAAGCGTCTTGCTGATTCAAATAGTCGGTGGCCTGCTGGTCGTGTGCCGGGTTCAAGTTGATTTCAAGATACCCTTTCCAAGCCTGATTGCGGCGGTGCGACCACATGCTGTACCAGTAGGCACTGCGTTCGACCAGTTCATTGGCAGGCAAGTTCAGCTCAACGAAGTAGCTGTCCACGCGGAAAGCCTGCTTGACCGCCTGATTGTCCAGCGCAGCAATTTGCTGTTGTGTTAGCGCAAAACCGGCAGGTGAATTCAGGAACGTGACCACATCCATGTCCTGCGGTGGACGGTTTTCCAGCGTTTCCACTTGCTCCAGAAAGCTGCCGTCGAGCCATTGGAAGCCATCGGTCAGGCCCATGCCGTGCAAGGCTGCGCGATAGCCCAGCCAGCCGCGCAGG
Source organism: Verminephrobacter eiseniae EF01-2 (assembly GCF_000015565.1). Lineage (NCBI taxonomy): Bacteria > Pseudomonadati > Pseudomonadota > Betaproteobacteria > Burkholderiales > Comamonadaceae > Verminephrobacter > Verminephrobacter eiseniae. The sequence continues at coordinate 625,624 of NC_008786.1, read as the reverse complement.
ATTTGCCGACGCTCCGGCGAGGTGGCGAAGCGCACCATCACATCCGTCAGCACCACGCGGTACGGCGAACGCTCGACACTGGTCGGGTTCAGCACGTCGATGGGCGGCAGCAAACCCTGCGGATTCCAAGCGGGGATGGCGACGGTGGTCATGCGATGGTTTCCACGGGTTCGGGTTCTTCGATTTTCACCGGCATCTTGCCGGTGAGCAGATCTTGCATCAGGCCGAATTTCTGAGATTTCAACCTGCTCAACACAGTCCCTTCCGAGGGTAACTGTCGTGGTGCATCCGCTCTAGTGTCGCGTCACCGATCATCTGTCGGTCTGCGCTGGCCATCGAAGCGCATCGCGGCGTTGCATCGCTTGCCAATACGCTCGGTATGGGCTGCGCGATGCGCCTTGCGCTGCGCTCCGATGGCTGCGCGCAGCCTACGACATCTGATCCGTGACGCGACACTAGCACGCAAGCGCGTGATCAGCAGGTTGAAGTCCAGCTTTTCGGCACGGGCCTTGTTGAGCCACCGGGCGCGAACCGACGCGGCGATGTTGCGTTGGTTCATGCAAGGCTTTCCAGATAGGGGCGCATCACGTTGGCGACGCGGTCGATCTTGGCGTAGTGCCAGATCTGGTCGCTGGTCATGCGCTTGGCACTCCATGCCTCACGCAGCGCCTCCAGCGCCACGTCGAGGCCGATCTTGTTGCGGTACTTGAAGCAATCGGTCACCGTCTTGGCGACGCCAGTGACGCAGACGGGGACGCCGTCCACGACGTGCTCCTCGACGCCTTCGGTCAGCGCCGCGCCGGAGAAGCGCACGAGGCGCAGCGGCGGGTAGTCCAGCTTCGGCGTGGCCGCCTTGTTGTCGATGGCCAGCCAGACCGCGAACGGGGCCTGCGTCGTCAGGTCATGAAAACGCAGCGCCGACAGCAGGCACACCACACCTTTGGGCACGCGCCGAGCGACCTCGGCCAGCGCGCCGTGTGCCGACACGGGCCGTGCCGTGAGGCCATACAGCCCGCGCCCGATGCGCTCCAGTTGCCCGCGCCGCACCGCCCGCGTCAGGGCCACCCGTGGGATGCCCAGCGGGGCCAGCGCGTTGGGGCGCACCAGTCCCTGCGTGCGCACCAGTTCCAGCAGCTTGTCGGCGGTCGTATCCATGATCCAGTATATTGTTCCATAATATCGGCAAATGTCAATAACAACCGATGAATAGCAACCCGCGCCACTGGGCGCGCACCCCGAACCGTGGCGACCTCATGGATCGGGTGTGCAGCGAGGAGAGTTGCGCCATTCGCGGCGCAGTTCCCTCGTGCCGGTGAACCATTCGAATAGCGATGTCAGCTACGCCAATCCTCAAACGCGCTGTAGTTCGGTCGCCCCTTTGCCCGGTTCATCTTGCCAAGGATCGTGGCATCGATTCGCTGACGCAAAAAGGCGACGTCGTCGTCGAAGCGTTCTTCCCCAAGCAATTTCCACGAGGTACCGAACTTTCGTTTGAGCGCTTGGTGGATGGCCATGTATTTGTAGTTGCATGGCATCGCATCGCATCGCGGCCGGGACGGACTGAATGAACGGGCTGAGCGGGCCGCCATGCCATCGCTATGATCCGGCCATGGCCTGGCTGATCTCGCTGACTTCGCTGGTGGCGCGCTTGCCCGGTCGCGCCGGGCCTGCGCGGGTGGGGCACATGGCGCGGCGCTGGGCGCTGGCATGGTGGCGCATCTTCTACCTGGGGGCCGTGGTGCTGGTGCTGGCACTGTCGCCATCGAGCTACGGCCCGGGCCGGCGCCAGGCGCTGGCGCGCCGGTTGTATCTGGACACGGCACCGGTGCTGCCGGGCTTTACCGTGCTGGCGGCCTTGATCAGCCTGGTGCTCACGCGCATCGTGGTGGTCACGGCGCTCAGCTATGGCCTGTCGCGCTATGCGCTGGAGATGGTGATCCGCGTGCTGGTGCTGGAACTGATCCCGCTGACCGCCGCGTTGTTCGTGGCCATGCGCTGCACCATTGGCCATGGCGCGCAGTTGGCGCAATTGCGCCAGTCGGGCCAGCTCGACGCGCTGGCCCGGCAGGGGCTGGACCCGGTGCGCACCGAGTTGCTGCCCCGCGCCATTGCCGGGGTGTTCGCCTGCGTGACGCTGGCAGCGCTCAGCAGCGTGGTGGCGCTGGTGCTGGTCTATCTCGGCGTGTATGGCTTGAACGGGGCGGGGCTGCCCGGCTACACGCGCATGTTCGGCCAGGTGTTCTCGCCCGGCGTGACGCTGGTGCTGGCGCTCAAGACCTTGTTCTTCAGCCTGGCCGTGGCGCTGATCCCGATGGGCGCCGGCCTGTATGACAGCGCCCGGCCCGATTCGGAACTGGGCGGCCTGGTGCGCATGTTTGCCGTGCTGCTGCTGATCGAGTTGGCATCGCTGATGGGCAACTATTACTGACCACGGCCCGATGAACGAGCACGCAACGCCACCACCGGCCCCACCGGCGAGCGAATCCCTGCGCCCCGTGGCCTGCCTGGAGCTCAAGGCGGCGGCGCTGCTGCTGTTCACGCTGCTGCTCATCGTCGGCTCCGGGCTGTACCTGTTGTACGCCCGGGGGGTGTTCGAGCCTACGCAGACCGTGATCCTCACCGCCGATGACTCCGAAGGCGTGGTGGTCGGCATGGACATGACGTTCTCGGGCTTCCCGATCGGCCGCGTGCGCCGCATCGAACTGGCCAGCGCGGGCCACGCCCGCATCCTGGTGGACGTGCCGCGCAAAGACGCGCACTGGCTGCGCACGTCGAGCGTGTTCACCCTGGTGCGTGGCCTCGTGGGCGGCGCCAACATCCGGGCCTACTCCGGCATCCTCAGCGACCCCCCGTTGCCCGACGGCGCCGAGCGGCCGGTGCTCGGCGGCGATGTCGGGGCCGAGGTTCCCCGGCTGCTGTCTGCGGCGCGCGATCTGCTGAACAACCTCAGCGCCCTGAGCGCGCCCGACGCCGCCCTGGGCAGCAGCCTGGCGCAGATCAAGACGCTGACCGAGCGGCTGAACGGCCCCGATGGCGCGCTCGGTGTGCTGCTGGGCAATGCGGCCGATGCCCGCCAACTGCTCGCGCTGCTCGAGCGCAGCAATGCCGTGCTGGCCCGGCTCGATGCGCTGCTCGCCAGAATCGACGGCATGGCCGCGCGGGCCGACCGGCAATTGCTCGGCAGCGATGACGACAAGGACAGCAAAGACGCGCTGCTGCCCGCGCTGCGCGCCAGCGCGGCCCAACTCGACGGCCTGCTGGCCGACACCCGGGCCAGCCTCGGACGGGTCGACGCCGTGCTGCAAGAGGCGCAGGCGATAGGCGCCAACGCCCGCGAAGCCACGACCGACCTGGGCGCATTGCGCGCCCAGGTGCAGAGCAACCTGAGCAAACTCGAGGGGCTGATCAACCAGATCGGGCGCCAATGGCCTTTTGCGCGGGATACGGAACTGAGCTTGCCATGAAGCGACATGGGCTGCGATCGGCACTCGCCAGCGCTGCGTTGGCGCTGGCCGCCTGCGCCAGCCAGCCGCCCGTGCCCGACTGGCAAATCAACGCCCATGGGGCTGCGCAAAAGGCCATCGAGGCCTATCTGTCTGGCGACGCGCGCGTGGAACAGCTCGAATGGGAGCGCTCGCGCGCCGAAATCGCCCGCACCGGCCGCCCCGAACTGCTGGCGCGGCTGGAGTTGCTGCGCTGCGCGGCCCAGCTCGCCAGTCTGGTGCTCCAGGCGTGCGACCGCTTCGAGGCGCTGCGCCCGGATGCCGCTGCGCCCGAGCAAGCCTATGCCGACTATCTGGCCGGCCGGCTGCCCCCGGCGCACGCCGCGTTGCTGCCCCCGGCGCAGCGCAAGCTGGCCGCGACCGGCGACGCCCGCGCCTTGGCCGACATCGCCGACCCCTTGTCGCGGCTGGTGGCCGCCGGCGTGCTGTTGCGCACCGGGCGCGCCAGCCCGGCGCTGATCACGCTGGCCAGCGACACCGCGTCGGCCCAAGGTTGGCGCCGGCCGCTGCTGGCCTGGCTGCTGCTGCAATTGCAGCGCGCCGAAGCGGCCGGAGACGCCGAAGCGGCCGCCGCGCTGCACCGGCGCATCACCATCGTCGGGCAGGGCGCTGCGCTGCGGTAGAGGGCTGGCCGCGACGCAGCCCCCCGGATCGTCTGGCGCAGGCAGGGACCCCAGGCGGGCAACGGGGGGCAACAGGCGCCAAAGGGGCCGAAGGTGCCAAAAGTGCCGAAGATGCCAATGGGCACCAGTAGCTGCCAATGGACGCCAGCAGGTGGTCGATGGGCGATGGGCGCCCATCGGCAAACCCGACACCCGTGGCCGGTGCATGATTGACCGGCACCACCCCGGGTCACCTGCGGCCAGGCGGCGCGCCAGCCTGCTCCGTGCTATGTTCCGGGCCGACTAAAAGCGATGGCGATGGGACTGTAAAAACATGAGCACCTTGCAAGACAGACTGGCCGCTTACCCGGCGGATGCCCTGAGGGGAATGCGCTGCGGCATAGAAAAAGAGGGCCTGCGGGCGCTGCCCTCCGGGGGGCTGGCCCTGACGCCGCACCCGCTGGCCCTGGGGTCGGCACTGACCCACCCGCTGATCACCACCGACTACAGCGAGTCGCAGTTGGAACTGATCACCGGCGCGCACCGGGGCGTGCAGCAATGCCTGGACGAGTTGACCGAGGTGCACCAGTTCGTGCACCACACGCTCAAAGACAGCGGCGAGTTGCTGTGGGCCTCCAGCATGCCCTGCGGCCTGCCCACCGATGAAACCATTCCGCTGGCGCGCTATGGCAGTTCCAACATTGGCCGCGCCAAGAGCGTGTACCGCATGGGACTGGGCCATCGCTACGGCCGGCGCATGCAGACCATCTCGGGCATCCACTACAACTGGTCGCTGCCCGGGGTGGACAGCGGGCAGTACTTCGCGCTGATCCGCAACTTCCGCCGCCACGCCTTCGTGCTGCTGTACCTGTTTGGCGCATCGCCGGCGCTGTGCCCCTGTTTCGTGCAGGGGCGCGAGCATCGCCTGCAGCAGATGGCCGGCGGCAATGCGCTGTACCTGCCGCACGCCACCTCGCTGCGCATGGGCCGGCTGGGCTACCAGAGCGAGGCGCAGGCCCGGCTGGCGGTGAGCTACAACGGCCTGCAGGGCTATGCCGACTCGCTGCACGAAGCGCTGACCCAACCCTATCCGGCCTATGAGAGCGTGGGCCTGCGCAACCCGGGCGGCGACTACAACCAGTTGGGCACCAGCCTGCTGCAGATCGAAAACGAGTTCTACGGCAGCATCCGCCCCAAACGCAGCGTGCGCACCGGCGAGCGCCCGCTGCATGCGCTGCGTGAGCGCGGGGTGGAGTATGTCGAAGTGCGGCTGATGGACCTGGACCCGTTCGTGCCCGTCGGCATCACGGCCGCCACCATGCGCCTGCTCGACGTGTTCCTGCTGCACTGCCTGCTGTCCGACAGCCCGCCCGACACGCCCGAGGAAATCGCCGAACTCCAGCACAACCAGCAGCTGGCCGCCGAGCGCGGCCGCGAGCCCGGCCTGCGCCTGCAACGCAACGGCCACAGCCTGCCGCTGACCGACTGGGGCGCCGAACTGCTGGCCGCCTGCGCGCCGCTGGCCGCAGCGCTCGATGCCAGCCACGGCAGCGACGACTACGGCGCGGCGCTGCACGCCGCCCGCGCGCTGATGACGGCGCCTGCCAGCACCCCGTCGGCCCGCGTGCTCGATGCCATCGAACGGCGGCACGGGTGCAACTTCGAGGACTTTGCCCGCCGGCAGTCGATCGCCGCGCGCGACCTGCTGCTGGCCCTGCCGTGGAGCGCCGGGCAGCAGGCGCGCTATCTGGCGCTGGCCGACGAGTCGGTGGCCGCGCAAAAAGCCATCGAGGCCGCCGACACGTTGCCGTTCGAGGCATGGCGCGAGCAGTACATGGCGGTGGCCGGGCTGGGTTGATGGCAACCGCCTCGGGTCGCCTGCGGCTGCCATCCCCGTCCACCCCAGCGGACGACGCCACAACGGCCGGGCGTGGGCCGGGCGCGTTTCGTGCGCCCTGGAAAACCGATCGGGCTGCGTCTCAAGTCAGGAAACGCCCGGTACCGCTGAACACCCCCAGGTCTACGAAGCGCGAGCCGACATAGGGCGGCTGGCTGGCGTAGTCGATGACGAAGCCGCCCATGTCCCAGTTGCGGATGCTGGCCAGCGCATCGCGCAGCTTGGCGCGGGTCAGTGCGGCACCGGCGCGCTCCAGGCCCTCGGCCAGCACGCGCAGGTTGATGTAGGTCTCCAGGCTGCGCTGCGTGAACACCCGGTGGTTGCTGGCGCGCATGGCGCTTTGGTAATCGCGCACCAGCGGGATTTTGGCCAGGTGCGCGTCGGGCACGACCATGGTCACCGCAATGCCGCTGCCGGCTTTGCCGAGCTGCTTGATCTCGTCGCCGCTGAGCGCCACGCTCGTGCCCGCCATCAGCAGGCCCGGATGGTTTTTCTTCAGGCCGCGTACCAACGCGACCGATGCCGAGCCTACGGTGGCCAGCAGCACGGCTGCCGGACGGGCTTGGGCCACCTTGTCCAGCACTTCGCCGAGGTTCTTGCCGTCGACGGTCAACGCCGCCTGGACCTGCGGCTTGATGCGTTGTTCGGCCATCGCATGCGTGGCGTCTTCCAGCAATTCACGGCCAAAGCCGTTGTCCAGAAACACCACGCCCACGCCGGTCAGCCCCATGCCCGCCAGGCGCTGCACCAGACGGCGTATTTCGTCGGTGTAACTGGCGCGCACATGGAACACGTTGCGCAAGCTTTTGCGCAGCGACGAGGCGCCGGTGAGCGGCGCCACATAAGGGATGCCGGCCTCTTCGACCAGCGGCAAGAGGGCCTGGTTGTTCGGCGTGCCAGCGCACGAGAGCAGCACGAAGGCATTGCCCTGGGCGATCATCTGCTTGACGTTGTCGACCGTGCGCTGCGGCACATAAGCGTCGTCCGTGATGTTCAGTTGCAGCATTCGGCCAAAGATGCCGCCGCGCCGGTTGATATGTGCCACGGCCGCCTCCATGCCCAGCCTGGAGTCGTGGGTAAGGCCCGCCAAGGGGCCGCTGACGGGAGCGGAGCAGCCAATGCCGAGCGTCTTGCTGGTCACGCCGCTTTCCTGCGCCGACGCATTGCGCATCAGCCCGGGGGCGGCCAAGGCGGCGGAACTGAACGCGAAGGTGACCAACGGACGGCGCTGCATACTGCCTCCTGAAAAAGGCACGCGCGGTGCCGAAAGTGCGTCTCAAGCCAGGAAGCGCCCGGTACCGCCGAACACCCCCAGGTCTACGAAGCGCGAGCCTACGTAGGGCGGCTGGCTGGCGTAGTCGATGACGAAGCCGCCCATGTCCCAGTTGCGGATGCTGGCCAGCGCACTGCGCAGCTTGGCGCGGGTCAGGTCGGCACCGGCGCGCTCCAGGCCCTCGGCCAGCACGCGCAGGTTGATGTAGGCCTCCAGGCTGCGCTGCGTGAACATCTGCTCGTTCCTGGCGCGCATGGCGCTCTGGTAATCGCGCACCAAGGCAATCTTGGCGAGGTTCGAGTCGGGCACGACCATGGTCACCGCCAAGCCGCTGCTGGCACTGCCGAGCTCCTTGAGATCATCGCCGCTGAGCGTCACGCTCGTGCCTGTCATCAGGATGCCCGGATGGTTTTTCTTCAGGCCGCGTATCAGTTCTACCGATTCCAGGCCCGAGGTGGCCAGCAGCACGGCAGGCGGGCGGACTTCAGACACCTTGGCCAGCACTTCGCCGAGGTTCTTGCCGTCGATGGCCAGTGCCACCTGGAGCAGCGGCTTGATTTGTTGCTCGGCCATCGCGCGCGTGGCGTCTTCCAGCAATTCACGGCCAAAGCCGTTGTCCAGAAACACCACGCCCACGCCGGTCAGCCCCATGCCCGCCAGGCGCTGCACCAGGCGGCGTATTTCGTCGGTGTAACTGGCGCGCACATGGAACACATTGCGCGAGCTTTTGCGCAGCGACGAGGCGCCGGTGATCGGCCCCACGTAAGGGATGCCGGCCTCTTCGAGCAGCGGCAAGATGGCCTGGTTGTTCGGTGTGCCAAAGCACGAAAGCAGCACGAAGACATTGCCCTGGCTGATCATCTGCTTGACATTGTCTGCCGTGCGCTGCGGCACATAGGCGTCGTCCACCAGGCTCAGTTGCAGCGTGCGGCCAAAGATGCCGCCGCGGCCGTTGACATGCGCCACAGCCGCCTCCATGCCCAGCCTGATGTCATGGCCAAAGCCGGCAAAGTGGCCGCTCAGGGCGGTGGAGCAGCCGATGCCGAGGGTCTTGCCGGAGATGCCGCTTTCCTGCGCCCATGCATTGCGCATGAACCCGGGAGCGGCCAGAACGGCGGCGGCGCTGGATGCGAGGGTGACAAACGGACGACGCTGCATACTCCCTCCTGGGCAAGGCACTAGTGGCAAACTCTCTCTCCTCCGGTACGCGCGAGCATTTTCAGTATATCGGCCGCGCAAGCCGTAATCCCGGGGAAACCCTTGATTTAATGTGACCTGTTGTGTCGTACCGATCCCTGACAGAGAACCCCATGCCGATCTGGAAAAAACCCTTCGACCTGAGCCTGCTCAATGCCTCCAACCATGGCACTGCCGCCCGGCACCTGGGCATAGAGATCATCGAAATGGGCGATGACTTCGTGCGCGGCCGCGTGCCGGTCGACCACCGCACCAAGCAGCCATTCGGGCTGCTGCACGGCGGCGTGAGCGTGGTGCTGGCCGAATCGCTGGGCTCCGTCGGCGCCTACTACGCCAGCCCCGAGGGCCACAGCGCCGTGGGCCTGGACATCAACGCCAACCACCTGCGCTCTGCCCGCAGCGGCTGGGTCACGGGCCAGGCGCGGCCGGTGCACCTCGGGCGCAGCACCCAGGTCTGGCATATCGACCTGGTCAACGAAGCCGACGAACTGATCTGCGTCTCGCGCCTGACCATGGCCATCCTGGCGCCGCGTTAGCCGTTCGCCGTTCGCCGTTAGCGGGTGTGACCCATGAACATTGCCACGATGACCATCCAGCACCCGGCCGCCACCGGGCCGATTCAGAAAAACTCCACGCGCGAGGTTTACCCATGAGTGCCGTATCCGCCCGCATCGAGCGCCTGCCGTTCGGCAAATACCACCGCCACCTGCTGCTTCTGGGCGGCCTTGGTTACGCCTTCGACGCCATGGATGCTGCCGTGATCGCCTTTGTGCTGCCGGTTCTGAAAAGCAGTTGGCAGTTGGATGGCCCCCAGCTAGGCATCGTGGCCAGCGCCAACTTCATCGGGTTTTTCTTTGGCGCGCTGTCCGCCGGTGCCCTGGGCGACCTGATCGGGCGGCGCCGCATCATGATGTGGGCGCTGGTGGTGTACTGCGTTGCCTCATTCTTTAGCGCAATGAGCAACGAGTGGGGCATCTTCATCGCCCTGCGCATCATCGCCGGCATAGGCACCGGCGCCGAGAGCGCGATCATTGCCCCCTACCTGTCCGAATTCGTACCCAGGCGTTATCGCGGCATTTTCACCGGCGCCTTGGCGGGGTTTTTCTCCTTCGGCTTCATTGCCGCCGCCCTGTTGGGGCGCTACATCATCACGCCGGATTTCGAGCAAGGCTGGCGCGTCGTCATCCTCATTACCTCCACCCCGGTGCTGATGCTGCTGTGGTGGCGCCGCCGCTTGCTCGAATCACCCCGCTGGCTGGAAAGCCAGGGGCGCACCGACGAAGCGCTGGAGGTCGTCGCCAAAATGGAGCAGCAGGTCATGCGCGAGTTTCCCGTGCTGCCGCAAGTCGATGCCGAAGAACTCGACACCCCGCCGCCCGTGGTCAAGCAGGAAAGCCTCTTTGCCAAATACGCCTTCCTGCTGTCGAAAAAGCTGCGGCCCATCACCATCATGACCTGGTGCATGTGGCTCTCGATCACCTTTTGCTACTACTCCTTCTTTTCCTGGATACCCACGCTGCTGATTCAAAATGGCATGACCCTGACCAAGAGTTTCACCTACGCGCTGGTGATGTATATCGCCCAGACCCCGGGTTATTTCTCCGCCGCCTGGTTCAATGAAAAAATCGGCAGGCAAGCCACCGTCGTCAGTTACATGGTCCTCGGCAGCCTGGCCGCCATTGGCATGGCCTACGCCCGGTCCGACGCGCAGGTCATGACCATGGGCATCTTGCTGTCTTTCTTCATGAATGGCGCCTATGCCGGCATCTATGCCTATACGCCCGAAGTCTTTCCCACCCATGTGCGCACCATCGGCACCGGGCTGGCCTCGGCCATCGGGCGCATCGGCGGCATCACGGCGCCGATCATGGTCGGCTTCACCTACGAAACTTATGGATTCATCGGCGTGTTTGGCGCCACCACCGTCATTTTGTTCCTCGGTGCCGGAGCGGTGTTGATCATGGGCATTCCCACCAAGGGAAAATCGCTGGAACAAATCGCAGCCTCGAAACTTTCATGAGCCATTTCCTCGACCCCCTGTTGCTGCTGGCTGACGCGCAAGCGCAGCAGCAACAGCCGCAAGCCTGCTTTCAAGCCATCGACCAGGCGCTCGCCGCAGCGATCGGGCACCGGCTGTTCACCATCCTGGCCTACCACCCGCAGGCCAGGGAATCGCAGCGCATCTACACCAGCCAGCCCGCGGCCTACCCCGTGGGCGGGCGCAAGCCCGTTACCGGCTCGCCCTGGATGCAGCAAGTCATCCACCAGGGGCAGCCCTATATTGGCTATCAGCGCCAGGACATCATCGATTCCTTTTACGACCATGAATTGATCTTCTCGCTCGGCTGCGCCAGCGTATTGAATATCCCGGTACGCTGGCGTGGGCAGACCTGGGCAACGGTCAACCTTTTGCACCAGGAGAACTGGTATCAGCCCAGCCATATCCCACTGTCCCGCAGCGTCGCGCAAATGCTGTTGCCCGCGCTGCTATTCCCAAGGATGACGGAGGAAGGCTGAAGGAGAAAGGCCGTCCCGCGCAGGCATGAACTTCAGCCTTTATCCTTCCAACTCCATCCTTGCATCAAGTCAGGAGATTCCCCCCATGAGCAATATCACCATCATCAAGAATGCGCACATCCTCAATCCACCCTATCAGGATGTGCACGGGCCTTGCGACATCGTGATCGAAGGCGAATACATCAAGGAGATTGCCGAGCGCCCCGTCGCCATGGATGGCGCCCGGCTGATCGATGTGCAGGGGCGCACCGTGATGCCGGGCCTGATCGATTTGCATGTGCACACCAATGCGGTCGAAGTCAATCTCGGCAAGCAATCGAGCATGCCCAACGCGCTGGTGACCTTGCGCAGCGCGGGCTTGATGAGCGCCATGCTGCGGCGCGGCTTTACCACCGTGCGGGACGCTGGCGGTGCCGGTGACCCGATGAAGCAAGCGGTGCAAATGGGGCTGATTCAAGGGCCGCGGCTGTTCGTCAGTGGCCGCGCGTTGAGCCAGACCGGAGGGCATGGCGACATGCGTGGCCGCTCTGATTTTCTGGCGGCATCAGAGTGCGCCTGCTGCGTGCGCGCCGGCGCCCTGGCGCGGGTTGCCGATGGCGTGGATGCCGTGCGCCGGGCGGTGCGCGAAGAATTTCAAATGGGCGCCGATCAAATCAAGATCATGGCCTCCGGGGGCGTCGCCTCGCCGACCGACCCCATTGGCGCGATCGGCTACAGCGAAGAAGAAATCCGCGCCATCGTCGATGAAGCGCAGCGCCAAGGCAGCTATGTGCTGGCGCATGCCTACACCGCCCAAGCCATTACCAGAGCCGTGAACTTCGGCGTCAGAACCATCGAGCACGGCAACCTGGTCGATAGCGCCGCCGCCGCCGCCATGGCGAAACAGGGCGCTTACGCCGTGCCCACACTGGTGACTTACGATGCCCTGGCCACCGAAGGGGAGCAATACGGGCTAGGCCCGGAAAGCCTGGAAAAGCTGCTGCGGGTGCGCGATGCCGGCTTGGGGTCGCTGGAGATTTTCAAGGCAGCGGGCGTCAAAATGGGTTTTGGTTCCGACCTGCTAGGCCCCTCGCAGCGCCTGCAAAGCGAGGAATTCCGCTTGCGTCGCCAAGTGCAGTCGGCAGCAGAAGTGCTCACGAGCGCCACCTCCATCGGCGCCGAAGTGCTCGATATGCGCGACCGCCTCGGCCTCCTGGCAGCGAACGCCTGGGCGGATCTGCTGGTCGTGGATGGCAACCCCTTGCGCGACATCGGCTGCCTGCTTGGGCAGGGGGAGAAGATACCGCTGGTGATGAAGGCGGGGGTGGTGGAGTTCAATACGCTGGGAGGCTGAGCAGGCGGACGGCTGAAATTCCTGCCACCACGGGGCAGTTTTCCGCCTTCCGCGTTCATCCTTACTCGTTCAGCCTTCGAAGTCGTTGTCGGCCATGCGCTGCTTGACCTCGGCGCGCGTCGGGGGCGCGCAGCCGGCCCGCTGCACGCACAGGCTGGCGCTGACCAGCGCATGTTGCAGCACGGCGCGCAGGTCTGGCTCGTCCATCGGCGCCAGCGGGCTGGGCACGGCGCGCTCCAGCAAGGCAGCGATCAGCCCGGCCAAAAAGCAATCCCCGGCACCGACGGTGTCCACCACATCCACCGGCCTGCGCTCGCGCGCCTGGCAGGCGCCGCCGCCGCGTTGCAGCAGCATCGCGCCCCGGGCACCCAGCGTCAGCGCCAGCCATTGTGCAGGGGTGGATTGCAGCAGTTGCTGCGCGCGCCCGATCACACTGACGCCGGGCACCTCCAGCGCCTCCAGGTCGTCGTCGCTGACCTTGATCAGGTGCGCGTGCTGCAATGCCTGGTGCACGTTGGCGCGGTAGCTGTCGGCGTCGCCCGCAGCGGACAAGCGCAGATTGGCATCTACCACCACCATGCGACCGGCAGCGCGCTGGGCCGCCAGCCAGGGCTGGTACTTGGCCGCGTCTGGCGCCACCAGGGCCAGACAGCCCGTGGCCACGATCTGCAAGCGCGGTTGCGCTGCGCAGGCGGCGTTCAATGCCTGGGCCGTGATGGCGCGATCGGCCACGCCGTCGCGGTAGAAGCCATAGCTGGCCTTGCCAGCGCCATCCAATGCGGCCAGCGCCAGCGAGGTGGGCAGCGCCACCGGCTCGGGGACGGCCAGCGCCACGGCGGCAGCGCGCAGGCCCTGGGCCAACTGGCGGCCAAGCCGGTCGGCAGACAGCGGGTTCAGGTACAGCGTGCCCACGCCCTGCAGGCCCAGCGCGCGCGTCAGGTTGTAGACTGCACCGCCGGCGCAGGGCCGCAGGCGCCCGTCAGGCTCTTCGATCAGGTCGAACAAGGCCTCGCCCGCCGTGGCGACCTGGACATCGGGCTGGGCAGTGCGGCTAGGGAAAACCATCGTTGAATCGAATTGATTTATCAAGTTGCCGGCGACTATAGTGCCATCCCATCCCCCCGACAAGGGTGTGCCCGCCAGCGGCCAGGCCCGCTCTGGCAGGAATGCCCCCGAAGCAAAATCAGCAACCATCTTGAATGACAAAGTCAAACCGCTTCAGCAAGCTCGTTGCGCCAAGGCGACTTGGTGCGAGCGATGGCGTTCAAGATGACCAACAACTTGTGCATGCAGGCGACCAGAGCGACCTTTTTGGGCTTGCCGGCGGCCAGCAGCCTTGCATAGAAGGCTTTGAGCACGGGATTGAAGCGCGTGCCTACCAAGGCGGCCACGAACAGCACGCGGCGCACGTCGGCGCGACCACCGAAGATGTGGCGCTGCCCACGCAGCGTGCCCGAGTCCCGATTGATGGGGGCCAAGCCCACCAGCGAGGTGATCTGCTTGCGATTGAGCTGGCCCAACTCGGGCAGTTGCGCCAGCAGCGTGCTGGCCGTGGTGGGACCCACGCCCTTGACCGAGGTCAGCAAGGCCGCCAGATCGGCGTGGTGTGCCAGGACATGCTCCTTGAGCTGCCCGTCCAGGTCGTTGAGTTGCTCGGCAATGGTAGCCATGATCCGCAGGATGCTGGGCTTGGCCTTGGGATGTGCCAGGGCCAGTCGCTGGCGTTCGGCCACCAGCATGGCCACGAGTTGGCGGCGGCGCACCACCAGGGCGGTCAACTCGCGCTGCTGCTCGTCGGCCAGCATGCGCGGCTCGTGACCCTGGGCGTCCAGCAAGGCTGCAAAGCCGCGCAGCGCCTGCGCATCGATGCGATCGGTCTTGGCCAGTTTGCCCATGCAGCGGGCAAAGTCGCGTGCTTGGCGCGGATTGATCACCGACACACGCAAGCCTGCCGCGGACAAGGCAAGCGCCAGGTCCTGCTCGTAGCCGCCAGTGGCCTCCAGCAGCACCAGGCGCGGCGACAGCGGCGCCAGCAGTTGGCACAACTGGGCATGCCCGGCCTCATCGTTGCCAAGACTGAAGGTCTGTGCTTGACCAGTGGTGGCCACCTCGAAGGTGCGCTTGGCCACGTCGATACCTACATAAACGGGTTCACTCATACAAGTCCTGTGGCTCCCAGCCTTATGAATACGAAATGTGTTCGGTCAACCATTCGGGATGCGGCAGAACAAACAGACCACCACCGTGCGCCCTGGGCTGAAATTCGAGCTCGGGCTCGCAGGAGACACAGGCTGCACGGTGGTGAGTCAACCAGTTCAGCAATCAAGGCTGGCAACCACGCCTTGACCACTGAAGTTTGAATGATCTGAAAGATATAAGGAGACCATCATGCTGCAACGCCCCGCCACTGTCGTTCTTTCTGCCCTCGCCCTGTCGGGCGCCCTGGTCTGCGCCCTGGCCCGGGCCGCCGACGCGCCTGTGATCGGCCTGATCACCAAGACCGAAACCAACCCCTTTTTCGTGAAGATGAAAGAAGGCGCCGTCGCCGAGGCGAAAAAACTCGGGGCCAAACTGCTCGCCACCGCCGCCAAGGCCGATGGCGACAACGCCGGCCAGGTGACGGCGCTGGAGAACCTGGTGGCTGCCGGGGCCAAGACCATCCTGATCGCCCCGAACAACGCCCAGGCCATCGTGCCGGCGATCAAGAAGGCCCGGGCCAGCGGCGTGATGGTGATTGCGCTGGACAGCCCCACCGATCCGATGGATGCCGCCGACGCCTTGTTTGCCACCGACAACTACAAGGCCGGTGAACTGATCGGCTTGTACGCGAAGGCGGCGATGGCGGGCAAGAAGCCGGTCATCGCCATGCTCGATCTGTATCCGGGCCACCCGGTGGGCGCGCAGCGGCACAACGGTTTCCTCAAGGGTTTTGGTCTGCCGACCCTCGAGGCCGACAGCAATGAACTGGCCCGTCCGCCCGAGGTGGTCTGCATGGCTGACAGCTTTGGCGACCGCACCAAGGGCCAGACCGCGATGGAAAACTGCCTGCAAAAGAACCCCGACATCAACCTCCTGTACACCATCAACGAACCCGCAGCGGCCGGCGCCCATAAGGCATTGAAAGCCGCAGGCAAGGAAAAGAACATGCTCATCGTGTCGGTGGACGGCGGTTGCGCCGGCATCGCCGATGTCGGCCGGGGGGTGATTGCCGCCACCAGCCAGCAGTACCCGCTGCGCATGGCGGCCATGGGCGTGGCGGCAGGCGTCGAGTACGCCAAGACCGGCAAGAAGGCCAGCGGCTATACCGACACCGGCGTGACGCTGATTGCAGCCGAGCCGCAAGCCGGCGTGGACAGCCAGGACGTGAAGACCGGCGCCAGCCTGTGCTGGGGCAAGAAGTAAACGACGACGGCCCCCGCCGTCAGACGCCGATCAAAGCCGCGCCATTCGCATCCAGGACAAGCGCTTGTCGGCCCATGATTTGGCAGCTTTTCTGCGTGCCTTGAACTCGGACACGACATCCTCTTGCGAAATCCGCAAGGCGGACATCATGGCGTGCAGTTTGGCCGCCGCCTCTGCCAGTGCGTCAAGTTCCGTCTGGTTGCGGCCAGGGCGCGCCGGGATGTAAAAGCCGATGGTTTCCCCATGGCGAGTGATCGCCAGTGGCGATGCCAACTCCAGGTGCGCAGGCAAATGTGCCCGGAATTCTTTCACGCCAACCCTGGTTTCCAGGGTGCGCCCTTTGTGCGCTCTGGTGTACACACAATGGCGCAAAAGTCCTCAACGGTGGCGCGGCAGCGCCAAGACAGGTGCGGGCAAGCCCAGACCGCTACGACCGCTGCCACCAGCCTGGCGCACGGTTTTGCCCGTTTTCTGAAGCGACCCCGGCTAGGGAAAACCATAACTAAACCGACTTGATTTATTAAATCGCCGGCGCCTATAGTGCGGTCGCATCCACCCGGCAAGGGTGCTTGCCTGCCAGCGACAGGCTCCGCCCTGGCAGGGATGCCTCCGGCAAAACCAGATGAAAAGGAGACCAACATGCTGCAACGCCGCCCCGCTGTCGTTCTTTCTGCCCTCGCCCTGTCGGGCGCCATGGTCTGCGCCCTGGCCCGGGCTGCCGACGCGCCTGTGATCGGCCTGATCACCAAGACCGAAACCAACCCCTTTTTCGTGACCATGAAAGAAGGCGCCGTCGCCGAGGCGAAAAAACTCGGCGCCAAACTGGTCGCCACCGCCGGCAAGGCCGATGGCGACAATGCCGGCCAGGTGACGGCGCTGGAGAACCTGGTGGCTGCCGGGGCCAAGACCATCCTGATCGCCCCGAACAACGCCCAGGCCATCGTGCCGGCGATCAAGAAGGCCCGGGCCAGCGGCGTGATGGTGATTGCGCTGGACAGCCCCACCGATCCGGTGGATGTCGTCGATGCCTTGTTTGCCACTGACAACTACAAGGCTGGCGAGTTGATCGGCCAGTACGCCAAGGCGGCAATGGCGGGCAAGAAGCCGGTGATCGCGATGCTCGATCTGCTCCCTGGCCACCCGGTGGGTGCGCAGCGGCACAACGGCTTCCTCAAGGGTTTCGGTCTGCCGACCCTCGAGGCCCACAGCAATGAACTGGCCCGCCCGCCCGAAGTGGTCTGCATGGCCGACAGCTTTGGCGACCGCACCAAGGGCCAGACCGCGATGGAAAACTGCCTGCAAAAGAACCCCGACATCAACCTTTTGTACAGCATCAACGAACCCGCAGCGGCCGGCGCCCATAAGGCATTGAAAGCCGCAGGCAAGGAAAAGAACATACTCATCGTGGCGGTGGACGGCGGTTGCGCCGGCATCGCCGATGTCGACCGGGGGGTGATTGCCGCCACCAGCCAGCAATACCCGCTGCGCATGGCGGCCATGGGTGTGGCGGCGGGCGTCGAGTACGCCAAGACCGGCAAGAAGGCCAGCGGCTATACCGACACCGGCGTGACGCTGATTGCAGCCAAGCCGCAAGCCGGCGTGGACAGCCAGGACGTGAAGACCGGCGCCAGCCTGTGCTGGGGCAAGAAGTAAAAGAGGCGAATCAGCGACTGCCGGCGTCGCCAGGCGCCGGTCAGCGTTGCGCCAGCGACGCCCGCCCGGCAAGGGGGTGACCAACGACGGCTTGGCCACGCCCGTTGCGCAGCGTCTGCCGGCGCGCCATGCACCCGTTTCACCCGCGCCCGGAGCCACCCCCACATGCCATCGATCACTTTCCGACGGCCGCCGCAGGTCACACTGGCCACGCTCGGTCCCTTCATCGCGCTGATTCTGGCCTGCGCCTTTTTTGCCTCGCAGAGCGAGCGCTTTTTGTCGGCGCAGAATTTCTCGCTGATCCTGCAACAGGTCATGGTGGTGGCGGTGATCGCGATCGGCCAGACGCTGGTGATCCTGACCGCCGGCATCGACCTGTCCTGCGGCATGGTGATGGCGCTCGGCAGCATCGTGATGACCAAGATGGCGGCCAGCCACGACCTGTCCGCCCCGCTGGCGATAGCCTGCGGCATCGCGGTGACGGTGCTGTTCGGTCTGGTCAACGGCCTGTTGGTCACCAAGATCGCGCTGCCGCCATTCATCGTGACGCTGGGCACGATGAACATCGCGTTTGCGATCACGCAGTTGTACTCGGACGCGCAGACCATCACCGACATCCCCGAGGGCATGACCCTGCTGGGCGGCACCTTCGTGCTGGGCCAGACCGCCATCGTCTGGGGCGCGGTGCTGATGCTGGCGCTGTACCTCATCGTCTGGTTTGCGCTGCGCGAGACCGCCCCGGGGCGCCATGTCTACGCCGTGGGCAACAACCCCGAGGCCACGCGCCTGACCGGCATTGCCACCGACCGGGTGCTGCTCGGTGTGTACATGCTGGCCGGCCTGTTCTACGGCATCGCCGCGCTGCTGTCGGTGGCCCGCACCGGTGCCGGCGACCCGAACGCGGGCCAGACCGAGAACCTCGACGCGATCAGCGCCGTGGTGCTGGGCGGCACCAGTCTGTTTGGCGGGCGCGGCATGATTCTGGGCACGCTGGTGGGGGCGCTGATCGTGGGCGTGTTCCGCAACGGGCTGACGCTGATGGGCGTGTCTTCGGTCTACCAGATCCTGGTCACCGGCATCCTCGTCATTTTGGCCGTGGCCACCGACCAACTCTCACGCCAAGGGGTGCGCTGATGGATGCCTTCGCCCCTGCCCACACGGTGCACGCGGCAGCCGGCGCTGCGCCGGTGCTGCAAGCCAAGGGCCTGGTCAAGCGCTATGGCCAGGTCATTGCGCTCGATGGCGCCGACTTCGAACTGCGTGCCGGCGAGATTCTGGCCGTGATCGGCGACAACGGCGCGGGCAAGTCGAGCCTGATCAAGGTGCTCTCGGGCGCCATCATGCCCGACGCGGGCGAGATCCTGCTCGACGGCCAGCGCATACAGTTCAAAAGCCCCATCGATGCGCGCAAGGCCGGCATCGAGACGGTGTACCAGGACCTGGCCGTGGCCCCGGCGATGACGATTGCCGAAAACCTGTTCCTGGGCCGCGAACTGCTCCGCCCGGGCATCCGGGGCAGCCTGCTGCGCATGCTCGACAAAAAGAAGATGCGTGCCGCCAGCGCGGCGCGCCTGGCCGAGCTCAAGGTCGGCATCCACTCGATGACGCAGGCCGTCGAGACCCTCTCGGGCGGCCAGCGTCAATGCGTGGCCGTGGCGCGCGCCGCAGCGTTTGCGCGCCATGTGGTGATCATGGACGAGCCCACGGCGGCGCTGGGCGTCAAGGAAGGCCGCATGGTGCTGGAACTGATCTGCCGCGTGCGCGACCAGGGCCTGCCGGTGATCCTGATCAGCCACAATATGCCTTATGTGTTCGAGGTGGCCGACCGCATCCACATCGCCCGGCTGGGCCGGCGTGCCGCTGTCGTCCAGCCGAAAAAAATCAGCATGAGCGACACGGTGGCCGTGATGACCGGCGCCATGCCGGCCAGCGAACTGCCGCCTGAATGCCTGGCCTGAACGCCTGTCAGCGGCCTGCGCTCTTTTTGTCTGACCACGCACCGGGAAACCCATGCTCAAAGGAATCGACCCCCTGCTCAGCCCCGACCTGCTCCGGCTGCTGGCCGAGATGGGGCATGACGATGCGCTGGTGCTGGCCGACGCCAACTTCATTGCAATGCGGCCGGGCGCCGGCACACCGGTGCTGCGCCTGCCCGGCGTGGGCCTGGTGCGCGCGCTACAGGCCGTCACCAGCCTGCTGCCGCTGGCCGAAGACATACCGCACCCGGTGGCCTACATGCAGGTCGGCGGCACCGAGCCGCCGTACCGCTCGGCGCTGCAGCGTGAAGCCGTCGCGCTGCTGGCCGGCCTGGGTCTCGATAGCGGGCAGGCCGAGGGCGTGGAACGCTTTGCGTTCTACGAGCGCGCGCGCAAGGCTTACGCCATCGTCGTCACCGGCGAGTTGCAGCCCTGGGGAAATTTCATTTTGCGCAAAGGCGTGATCTGCGCCAGCCTGCGCCCCTGAGCGCTGTGCCGCTGTGCCGCTGGTTTCTTCCTGACACGCCCGCCGCGCCCCGATGGCCATGCCGCTCGCCGACGCAAGCGCCGCCGAACCCGCCTTGCTGCGCCAGCGCGGCTCCAACCATGTCGGGCTGCGCCAGTTCAACGAGCGCGTGGTGTTGCAGGCGCTGCGCACCCACGGCAGCCTGGCCAAGGCCGAGATCGCGCGCGTGACCGGCCTGACCGCGCAAGCCATCGGCCTGATCGCGGCGCGGCTCGACGACGAGCAATTGCTGCGCCGCGAAGCGCCGGTGCGCGGCCGCGTCGGGCAGCCCTCGGTGCCGATCGGCCTGAACCCCGATGGCGCCTTTGCCGTCGGCATCAAGATCGGCCGGCGCAGCGCCGACTGGCTGCTGGTGGACTTCAGCGGCCAGGTGCGCGCGCGCATCCGGCTCGACTACGCCTTCCCCGACATAGACCAACTGCTGCCCGCCATTGGCCGCCACTTGAACCAACTGCTCGACGGCCTGGGGCCGCTGCGCGCGCGCGTGGTCGGCGTGGGCCTGGCCGCGCCGCTGAAACTCGGCGGCTGGCACCGCATGCTGGGGCTGAGCGCGGCGCAGTCGCAGGCCTGGAACAGCATCGATCTGACCGGGCAGGTGCAGCAAATGACCGGTCTGCCCGTGCGCTTTGCCAAAGACACCGCCGCCGCCTGCGTGGCCGAGTTGCTGCAAGGCCGAGGGCGCGACATCCCGAGCTTTCTGTACCTGTTCATGGACACCTTCGTCGGCGGCGCGCTGGTGCTCGACTCGCACCTGCACCGGGGCCTGCACGGCAACGCCGGCGCCGTGGCCTCGCTGCCGCTGGCCGTGGCGCAGCCAGACAGCGCCGCAGCGCCCGAGCAGCTGATCAGACAGGCCTCGCTGTGGGAGCTCGAGCAGCGCCTGCGCGAGCAGGGCCTGGACCCGATGGCCGCCTACGACGAGCGCGTGCTGCAAGCGCCCTGGGCCGCGCACAGCCGGGCCTGGATCGCCAGCGCCGCCAGCGCGCTGGCGCATTGCATCGTCTCGGCAACGGCCTTTCTCGACCTTGATGCCGTGGTCATCGACGCCGCCACCACCGCCGACCTGCTGCAAGCCCTGGCCGAGCGCGTGCGCGCGCTGCTGCACGCCTACAACTGGGAGGGCCTGCACCCGCCCCCGCCGTTGGCGCTGGGCTCCATCGGCTCGGACGCCCGCGCGCTGGGCGGAGCGCTGCTGCCGCTGCATGCCTGCTTTGCGCCCGATACCGATATCTTTTTGAAGACCTGAACCGGCAGCGCCGGAACCGGAACGCTCCCCGGATGACCGTCGAACCGACAGCGCGGCGCTCGGCCATGCGGCCACGGCGTTGACAAAAGCGCGCTGCGCCCGCGACCTGCGCGGCATGTCATCTCGGGCCATTGTCGGGCCGTCCCGGGCCGTTGCCGGGCCGTCACCGGGGGCCGCGCGCAGCCGCACCCGCCGGGCCGGCGGGCGTGCCCGCCAAGGTTTTTTGCCTTCGCGATGCGCCCGACCAAGCCCGCGCCTGGCCGGGCATGCCGGTTCCGATCGCGCCCCATGCGCCCTGATGCGCCCACCATGCCTCGTTAAACTACCCCTCTTTCCTGGAGAAAAACATGGCAGCAAATTGGATGCGCCGCATGGTCGCCGCAGGGGTCTCGGCCGCATTGCTCACGGCTTGCGGTTCCAGCACCACCGAATCGGCCATTGCGCCGCAGCGCTTGATCGCGTTTGGCGACGCCATGAGCGATGTCGGGCAAAACGGCACGCGCTACACCGTCAATGACGGCAGCATCAACAACTGGACCTTGCAGATCGCGGCCAAATACGACAAGCCGCTGACCCCGGTCAGCGCCGGCGGCACGAGCTACGCAACCGGCAACGCCCGCATCGTGGCCAAGCCGGATGCGGCAGGCAACGCCAGCACCCGCACGCTGTCCGAGCAGATCGACAGCTTCCTGGCCAAGGACCGCTTTGCCAAGGACGACCTGGTGCTGATGAACGGCGGCCTGAGCGACCTGATCGCCGGCATGGCCGCCGTCAACCTCGGCACCCAGACCGAGGCCGCGCAGTTGGCCGCAGCGTTCCAGGCCGGCCAGGACATGGCCGCCCAGGTGCGCCGGCTGGTTGCCGCCGGCGCCCGCCATGTGCTGCTGACCGGCAGCTACGACCTGGGCAAGACCCCCTGGGCCAAGGTCATGGGGCGCGAAGCGGTGCTGGGCCGGGCCAGCAGCCGCTTCAACGAGGGCCTGCTGCTGGGCATCGTCGATCTGGGCGCGAACGCGCTGTATGTGGACTCGGCCTATTACGTGAACCTGTACACCGGCTCGCCGTCCAGCTACGGCTTCAACAATGCCACGGACGCCGTGTGCACCTCGGTGGACGCCAGCAACGGCATCGGCATCGGCCCGGGCCAGATCAACGCGGCCTTGTGCAACAGCGCCACGCTGCGGCCGGACGCCAAGCAAGACACCTATGTGTTTGCCGACTTCGTGCACCTGACCCCCTCGGCACAGCGCCAGTTCGGCACCTTCGCCTACGACCGCCTGCGCGCCCGCTGGTAAATCCATCCGGCAAAGGAACGCCCGCCATGCCCCCTGCCCTGCCCACCTATGACGATGTCGTTGCCGCAGCGGGCCGCATTGCCGGCCATGCGCACCGCACTCCGGTGCTCACCGCGCGCCGCATCGACGAAGTCTTTGGCGCCCGGCTGTTCTTCAAATGCGAGAACCTGCAACGCATGGGCGCGTTCAAGTTCCGGGGCGCGTTCAACGCGCTGTCCCGGTTCGACGCGGCGCAGCGCCAGGCCGGCGTGATCGCGTTCTCGTCCGGCAACCATGCGCAGGCCATTGCGCTGGCAGCGCGCCTGCTGGGTCTGCCGGCCACCATCGTGATGCCGCAGGACGCCCCCGCCAGCAAGATCGCCGCCACGCAGGGCTACGGCGCCAGCGTGCGCTTGTACGACCGTTACACGCAAGACCGCGAGCAGATCAGCCGCGCGCTGGCCGAGCGCGACGGGCTGACGCTGATTCCGCCCTACGACCACGCCGATGTGCTGGCCGGCCAGGGCACGGCCGCCAAGGAACTGTTTGAAGAAGTAGGCCCGCTCGATGCCTTTTTCGTTTGCCTGGGCGGCGGCGGTCTGCTGTCAGGCTCGGCCCTGGCCACGCGCGCGCTGTCGCCCCGGTGCAAGCTCTACGGCGTCGAGCCGGCTGCCGGCAACGACGGCCAGCAGTCGTTTCGCAGCGGCGCCATCGTGCACATCGACACCCCCCGGACGATCGCCGATGGCGCGCAGACGCAGCACCTGGGGCAGATCACCTTCCCCATCATCCGGCGCGATGTCGACGACATCCTGACCGTGACCGACGAGCAGTTGATCGACGCCATGCGCTTTTTTGCCGAGCGCATGAAGCTCATCGTCGAGCCCACCGGCTGCCTGGGCTTTGCGGCGGCGCACGCGCTGCGCAGCCAGCTTGCGGGCCAGCGCGTGGGCGTGCTGATCAGCGGCGGCAATATCGACATGGCGCGCTTTTGCGCGCTGCTGGCGCCGTGATTCCATTCCTGAAGCATCCGGGCACTTTGCCGGCGCCGCTTGCCGCGCATTCGTGCTGTCTGCGCTGCGCCTTCGCTGGCATGAACGATTTGGCAATGGAGTGAGGCGCTCGGGCCGGCGGCCTCATTCAGCGCTGCGGCGCAGCGTGTCCGTCACCGGGCGCAGCAGCACTTCGCGCAGGCCCCACCAGCCCGCAGCCAGCGCCAGCACGGCCCCTGCGCCGGCGCCGGCCAGCGGCACCCAGGGTGCGGCGGTCCAACTGAAATCGAACACGAAGCGCGCCAGCGCCCAGCCCAGCGCCAGCGCCACGGCACTGGCCAGAAAGCCGGCCAGCAGGCCGACACCGGCCAGTTCGGCCCGCTGCACCTGGCGCAGCAAGCGGGCGCTGGCGCCCACGGCGCGCATGATGGCGTATTCCCGCGCCCGCTCTTCGCGGGTGGCGGTGACGGCGGCAAACAGCACCACCAGCCCGGCGGCCAGCGTAAAGGCAAACAGGAACTCCACCGCATGGATCACCTGGTCCAGCACGCGCTGCACCTGGGCAATGGTGGCGCCCATATCGACGCTGGTGATGTTGGGAAATTGGCGCACCAGCGCGTTGTCGAAGCCCGGGGCCGCAGGCGCGCGATAGGCCGCCAGATAGGTCAGCGGCAGGCTCTCCTCGAGCTGCGCCACCGGGTACATCACGAAGAAATTGGCGCGCATCGAACCCCAATCGACCTTGCGCAGGCTGGTGATGCGGGCCTCGTCCTGCACGCCGCCGATGTCGAAGCGCAGGCGGTCGCCCAGCCGCAGGCCCAGGGTCTTGGCAATGCCCTCCTCGACGCTGATCGCGCCCGCCTCGCCGGGCCGCCACTGCCCGGCCACGATCTGGTTGTGCGCGGGCTGCTCCAGCGTGTTGGAGAGGTTCAATTCGCGCTCGACCAGGCGCTTGGCGCGCTCGTCGGCGTAGCGCTCGGGGCCTACGGCCTGGCCGTTCACGGCCACCAGCCGGCCGCGGATCATCGGGTACCAGTCGTAGCGGAGCACGCCGCTGTCCGCGAGCGCCTGCCGGAAGGCCGCCGACTGCCCGGGCTGTACGTTGATGACAAAGCGATCGGGCGCATCCGGCGGGGTTGCCTGGCGCCAACTGCTGATCAGATCGGTGCGCAGCAGCACCAGCAGCACCAGGGCCAGCAGCCCCAGCGCCAGACTGCTGACCTGCACCACGGCATAGGCCGGGCGCGCCGCGATCTGCCGCGTCGCCAGCACCAGCCAGCGCGGCGCGCTGACCTCGTTCACGCTGTGGCGCAGCAGTTTGACCGCCAGCCATGACAGCCCGGCAAACAGCGCTGCGGCGCCGGCAAAACCGCCCACGGCGATCAGGCCCAGCAGCAGGTCGCGGCTGACGGCCAGCAGCAGGGCGGCAAAGCCGGCCAGGCCCAGCGCCAGCACCGCCAGCGACGCCGGTTTGATTCCCCCCAGATCGCGCCGGATCACGCGCAGCGGCGGCACCCGGGCCAGTTGCAGCAGCGGCGGCATACCGAACGCGAACAGCAGCGTCAGCCCCAGCCCCAGGCCGGACGCAGCCGGCCACAGGCCAGGCGGCGGCAGGCTCGTGCCGAGCAGGCCGGCGAGCAGCAGCACGAAGGCGTGGTGCACCAGATAGCCCAGCGCCACCCCCAGCACGCTGGCCAGCAGGCCCAGCAGCGCGAACTCGGTGCTGTAAGCGCCGGCAATGGCGCGCTGGCTCTGGCCCAGCACCCGCAGCATGGCCGCAGCGTCCAGTTGCCCGGCGGCAAAGCCGCGCGCGGCCAGCGCCACGGCCACGGCCGCCAGCAGCGCCGCCAGCAGCGCCACCAGGCCCATGAATTGCTGCGCCCGATCGAGCGTCTGGCGCATCTCGGGACGGCCGCTGTCCAGCGACTCCATGCGCACCCCATGCACCCCGGGCTTTTTCGCCTCGGCCAGCGCCCAGGCGTTGAAAGCCGCGACCGCAGGCGCCGGGCCGATCAGCGCAAAGCGATAGTTCAGGCGGCTGGCCGGCTGCACCAGGCCGGTGGCGGGCAGATCCTGCCGGTTGATCATCACGCGCGGGGCAAAGCCGATGAAGCCCGAGCCCCGGTCGGGCTCGATGACGATGATGCGCGCAATGCGCAGTTGCGCGTCGCCGAGCAGCAGCGTGTCGCCGATGGCCAGGTTCAGCGCGGTCAGCAGCGACGCATCGACCCACACCTGGCCGGGCGCAGGAATCGCGCGCGTGCTCTGCCCTGCGGCCCCCGGGGCATCGGCCACCGTGAGGTTGCCGCGCAGCGGGTAGCCCGGGGGCACGCTTTTGAGCGCCACCAGTTTGCTGGCGCCACCCTGCGCGTCGCTGGCCCGGCCCATGGTCGGAAAACTCAGCGTGGTGACCGACTGCAAGCCCAGCGCCCGGGCGCGCTCGACGAAGGCCGCTGGCGTGGGCAGGTCGCTGACCACCACGGCATCGCCGCCGAGCAGTTGCAGCGCATCGCGCTGCAAGCCGCCCTGCAACCGGTCGGCAAAAAAGCCCACCGCCGTGAGCGCCGCCACCGCCAGGCTGACCGCAACGATGAGCAAGCGCAGCGCGCCCGCGCGCAGGTCCCGGACCAGGCTGCGCCAGCCCAGGCGTAGAAAAGACAGGTTCATCGGCCGAACCTTAACGCAAAGCCCGTCTTTGGCGCCGGCTTTCAGTGCGCAGCGCCCTGCGCGGCAAGCGCCTGCCGGGTGCCCGAGGCGTCGAGGCCAAAGCGTGCGCCCAAGGCTTCTTCCAATCCGAGCGCACTCAGGATGGCGCGCAGGCGCTGTGCGGCGCCGTGCTTTTTCTGGCCGGTATGGCGCGCGATGATCAGCTCATTTTTCAGGCTGTCCTCCCACCCGACCAGTTCTGTCACCGTCACCTGGTAGCCACTGGCTTGCAGGTACAGGCAACGCAGCACATTGGTGACATGGCCGCCGAACTCGCGGGCATGCAAGGGGTGGCGCCATAACTCGGCCAGCGCTGTGCGCGCCAGTTGCAGGGCTTTGTCGCGGCGCAGGCAGGCCGCCATTTCCGCCTGGCAGCAAGGCACCAGCACCATGGCGCGGGCGTTCTTGTGCAGACCGAAGGCAATCGCATCGTCGGTGGCGGTATCGCAGGCATGCAAAGCCGTGACCACATCGATGTGCGCCGGCAAGCCGTCGGCAACGGTGGCGTCGGCCACCGACAGATCGAGGAATGACATGCGCCCGAAACCCAGCTTTTGCGCCAGCAGGCGCGACTTTTGCACCAGTTCTGCGCGGGTCTCGACGCCATAGATATGGCCCTGCCCCAGGGCCTTGAAGCACAGGTCGTAGAGGATGAACCCCAGGTACGACTTGCCGGCGCCGTGGTCGGCCAGCGTGAGTCCGGCGCCTTCGGCCGCCAGTTCTGCGAGCAGCGGCTCGATGAATTGGATCAGGTGGTGCACCTGCTTGAGCTTGCGCCGCGAGTCCTGGTTCAGGCGCCCCTCGGGGGTCAGGATATGCAGTTCCTTGAGCAACTCCACCGATTGCCCGGGCCGCAGCGGCAACGGCCCGGCAAGCATGTCCGGGACGGCCGGGACGGCCCGGGCGCGCCCGGCCTTCGGCCTCATCGCGCGCTGCCCTGGCGGGACTGCACGGCGGGCACGGCGCACGGCAGTTGCGTCGTCGGCAGCGGGGCCATGGTCCGGGTCATGCCCTATTGTGACGCTGGTTCATGGCGCCGGCCTGAGTCTGGCGACGATGTACTTGAAGTTCGACCACCACCACCAAGGCCCTTCATAGTAGTTGCTGGCAGAAGGAAAGTTGCTCCAGTACGTGGTGTTGACCGGCACGAACTTGGACGTGCCGAACATCGGGATGACGGGCATGCCGGCCACCAGTTCCTTCAACAGCGCCGTGCCCAGTTCCACATTCTTCGGGTCTGTCGGCTGCAAAATCGCCATCTGGTCGATGGTGTGGCTCAGGCTCGGGTTCGTGTAGCGTTCGCGGTTGAACGCGGCCGGTTGACCGTTGGGGCTGACGTACTTTTCGTGCCACCATTCCAGTCGAACCCACAGATCGGGGCCGATCGCGCAGGTCTGGTTCCAGTAGGCGCCGGCCTGGAAGTTGCCGGAGGCGTACTCGGTGGTGAAAACGCCGCCTTGCTGCTGCTGCACATTGACATCGATGCCGAATTTCTTCCATTCATTGGCCACGGCGAAGGCCAGGCGCTGGGACTGGATCTCGAAGTCGGCCGGCGCGTTGATCGTCATCTTCCAGGGCTTGCCATCGGGCAGCAGCCATCCGGCGTCGGCCTTGCGAAAGCCCACGCTTTGCAGCAGTGCGGCGGCCTTCGCAGGGTCGAACTTCCACCAGCCGACGCCAAACAGCTTGCGTAGTTCGGCGTCGCCCGTCGGCAGGCCCGGTATCTTTTCGGCGGCCAGGCGCTTGCCCATCCGGATGGCGAATTCGGAATCGAAAGGCTTGTAGCCGTCCGGCAGCGCAAAGCCCTTGAGCCATGGCAGCATCGGCTCGTGGTAGGTTTTCATCAGGATCGAGATCGGCGGCGCATGCAGCGGCGAGGCGCGCATCATCCCGGAGAATGTCGCGATGCTGACGTTGTCGATCCGGGTCGCCAGCGCCAGCGCCCAGCGCACCTGCCATTGGTCGTAGGGGGCGCTCGAGGTGTTGAACGAGATGCCCCGCTCGCAGGGGTCGTCCAGGGCGGCCCAGGGGAAGGCGTCGTACCAGGACTTCACCTTGGCATTCCTTTGCCGCAGGATGTCCAAGCCTTCGGGCGTGATGTCGGTCAGCACATCGATGTCGTTCCGGGCCATTGCCATGATCCGCTTTTCTTCCGTGCCGTAGGAGCGAAACAGGACGTACTTTGGCTTGGGCTCGCCGACGATTTGTCCGGCGTCGGTCTTTTGCCAGTCGGCCCGCTTCTCCCACAGGAACCAAAAACCGTTGTCGTCCACCTCCTTGAGCTTGTACGGGCCGATGGTCACCGGCGGGAAGTTGGCGAACGTCGCCGGATCGACCTTTTCCCAGACATGCTTGGGCAGCACGCGAAAGCCGTTGCCGAAGATCACGGAACCGAACATGTAGGCGATTTTCGGCATCGCACTGAGCGTCTCCAGTTCCACCGTTTCTGCGTCGATCGCCTGGATGCTCTTGATGTTCTTTTCCAGGAAGCGGTTGTAGGGCAGCTTGGGGTTGCCGATGATCATCTGCGCGGTATAGGCCACGTCGGCGGCGCTGAATGGCACGCCGTCGCTCCACGCCAGCCCCTTGCGCACCTTGAAGCGCCAGCGGGTGTTCTTGCCATCGATGGCCTCGGGCATGGTGGCGGCCAGCGCCGGGTACTGGACGCCCTTGACGGTATCTATCTCCCACAGGTTGCTGTAGCCGAGCTGGTGCAATCCCTGAACCAGGCTGTTGCCTTCGAGATAGGGGTTCATGCGCTTGGGGTTGCCAACCCGGCCCGTGAGGATGTCGACCACCAGGGTTTCCTTGCGCGGCGTTCCGACATCGGTCATGTTTTCGGCCAGCGCCGGGGTGTTGGCTGCGCATGCAATGCACAGCGCGATGCTCGCGTGAATGAGTCGCTTCATGGCGGATGTCTCCTGGGGCTTGGGGTGTGGCGGTCAGTCGATCCAGCGGCGATCGAGCGTCGGGATGGCCGCCATCAGCGCCTTGGTGTAGGCGCTGTCGGGGGCCGCGAGGATGGCTTCGGGACGGCCGAATTCGACGACTTGCCCGTGGCGCATGATCGCCATCCGGTCGGAAAGGTAGCAGGCGGTGCTCAGGTCGTGCGTGATGTAGACGAAAGCCACGCCGCGCTCCCGGCTCAGTTGCCGGAACAGATTCACGATCGTCATGCGCAGCGACGCATCGACCATGCTGACCGGCTCGTCGGCGACGATCAGCCGGGGCTTGGCGATCAGCGCCCGGGCAATCGAGATGCGCTGGAGTTCGCCGCCCGAGAACGAACGGATGCCCTTGCCAAGCAGTTGCTCCCGGCGCAGGCCGACGGCGGACAGCGCCGCCGAAATCGCCGGCTCCGGGTTGCGTGCCGTTGCTGCATCGCCCAGATTGATGGCCGTGCGGATCAGGTATTGGTCGACCGGCAGATGCAGGCTGAAGGTCTCGAACGGGTTCTGGAAAATCGGTTGCACCAGTTGGCGCAGGCGCTGGTCGTCGACCGTCCCGTCCGGCCTGCCGACGACAGGCTCGCCGGCGATGCGCACGGTTCCGGCATCGGCCTTGACCAGGCGCAGGATGATTCTGGCCAGCGTCGTCTTGCCGCTGCCCGATTCGCCGACCACGGCCAGGATTTGTCCGCCGCCGCCGTCGAGCACCATCGACACGCCGTCCAACGCGCGCCGCCCGGCGTTCTGGCCGAACAGGCCGCCACGGCCATAGGTCTTTTGCAGCCCATCGATCGCAAGGATTGGCGGCGCGCTGCCCATCAGCGGCACTCCCCGAGCCGATGGCAGGCGGCCAACCACCCGGGGCCGACCGGGCTGAGCGCTGGCTGCGCTTGTGCGCAGGACGCAAGCGCCTTGGCGCAGCGCGGCAGGAAGCGGCAGCCCCCGGGGAGATCGAGCAACGAGGGCGGCCGGCCATCGATGCCCTGGCGCGGCAGTTGGTCGCCAAGCCGTGGCAAGGCCCCGACCAGGCCCCGGGTATAAGGATGCTGCGGATTGCGCAGCACGTTCTGCGCGCTGCCGAGCTCCACCAGCCGGCCTGCATAGAGGATCGCGACCTGATCGGCGACCTGGTAGTGCAGCCCCAGATCGTGCGAGACGATGACGATGCTGTTTTGCCTGGCCCGCTGCAGCCGCACCAGGTTTTCCAGGATTTGTCTTTGCACCACGACATCCAGCGCCGTGGTCGGCTCATCGGCGAGGATCACCTCGGGGTCGACATAGGTCGCAAGACCGATCAGCACCCGCTGCCTCATGCCGCCGGACAACTGGTGCGGGTACAGCCCCAGCACCTCTTCGGGCAGATCCAGTTCGGCCAGCGTGCTGCGGATGCGGGCGGCGCGCGCCGTGCGGTCGATCACGCCATGGGCGCTGCCGGCATCGATCATCTGCGCGCCAATTTTCATCAGCATGTTCATCGCGCTCATCGAGCCTTGCGGCACGTAGGAGAACAGGCTCCACCAATGCCGGTGGAAGTCCTTGACGTCCAAGGTCCGGGTGCCCTCGCGGTCGCGCCAGGTGATGCTGCCGGAGAAGATCTCCAGGCCGTCGGAAAAGCTGCCGTACAGGAGTTTGAGCAAGGTCGATTTGCCGCAGCCCGATTCGCCGGCGATGCCAAGGATTTCGCCATCGCGCACTTGCAGGCTCACCCCGTCGACGGCGCGCAGCAAGCCGCCGGGTGTGCGGTAGCCGGCCACGACATTGTCGACGCTGATCACAGCGCGGCTCCCGGGTGTTTGCGCAGACGATCCGTCAGCGAATTGGAAAACAGGAACAGGCCGACAAAGATCAGGATCACCGCCAGGATCGGCGGCACGATCCAGTACCACCGCCCGGCAAACAGCGCCTGGTACTTCAAGGCCCAATAAATCATCGTGCCGAGCGTTGGTATCGCATCGTTGGACAGGCCCAGAAACGCCAGGCTCGACTCGACGGCGATGACGACCAAAATGGTGTTGATGAAGTTGGCGACGGCCCAGTTGCGCAGGTACGGAAACAACTGCCAACGCACGATGCGCAGCAGGCTTTCGCCCGAGAACCACGCCAGACTGACGAAGTCGCGCTCGCGCAGCGAAAGCGCGACAGAGCGCACTTGGCGCGCCGGGAACGGCCAATTGAAGAGCACCAACATGCCACCCAGAACGGCCATCGACGCCTGCCCCTTGGACAGCGCCGACAAAAGGATCAGCAGCGGCAGGCTCGGAATGACGATCAGCCCATCCATCAAGAAAGACAGTACCCGGTCGGACAGCCCGCCACGGTAGCCCGCAACCAGACCGGCAGCGACACCGATGATGGTCGCCAACGCGCCGACCGTCACGCCGAGCAGCAAGGAGTTGCGCACCGACCAGCTCAGCAGCCAGAAGATGTCCTGCCCGAGGGCCGTGGTGCCGAGGAAATGATCGAGCGATGGCCCCAGGTTTCTCGGGTAGGTCTGCCAGGTGCGCGGGTCCTGCGGGGCGAACATGGCGGCCACCGGTCCGAGCAGAACCGTCAGGCCGACGATGGCCGAGCCGAGCCAGAACTTGATGCGCATGGTGCTACCTTTGCCGAATCCGCGGGTCGATCAGCGGGCACGACAGGTCGACCAGCAGCGTCAAGGTGGCGACCGCGACGATCGACAGCGACACGGCACCGGTCAGCAAGCTGTAGTCGCCTTGCAGCACCGCCGTGTGGATCAGCGAACCCACACCGGGGTAGTTGAAAACGATCTCGGTCACGATGGCGCCGCTGAACATCAGGCCCAACTGCAGCGCCAGGAATGTGATCTGCGGCAGCAAGGTGTTGGGCAGGATGTAGCGCAAAATGATGCGCCGGTTGGACAGGCCCTTGAGCCGCGCATAAATGACGAATTCCTCATCCATCAGCGTCTCGGTCAAGGCCCGCATCGACAGCATCCACCAGCCAAAGGTGACGGCGACGATGGATGCCGCAGGCAACAGGGAGTGGTAGATGACGGAGCCGATGAAGCCCCAACTCCAGCCGACGCCACGGATCGTGGTCGTGAGCGGAAACACCGTCCAGACGAAGCTGAACAGGATGCTCAGCACCAGCGCCAGAACGAAGTAGGGAATGGGATAAAAGACAAGCGCCACGCCTTCCAGCACGCGCGACAGCTTTCGGGTCGGCAATGCGCCGGTGATCAGGCCGAGCGCGTTGCCGACGACCCAGGCAATGAGCACCGAAGACAGCAACAGGCCGAAAGTCCATGGCAGGGCCTGCGCGATCAGTTCCTTGACAGGTGTCGGGTACATCGCCAGCGAGGGCCCGAAGTCCTGTGTCAGCAAGACGCGCCGCAGGAACCCCGCATACTGGCTCGCCAGGCTTCCGTTCAGGCCGAAAGCGTCCGAAAGCACCTCCCGCAACGCGCTGACCTGCTCTTGCTGCATGTAAGCGCCCTGCGACAGGATGCGCCCCAGCATGGCCTCCACCGGGTTGACCGGGAGCAAGCGCGGAATGAAGAAGATCGCGGTGATCCCGAAAAGAATCACGGCCAGATAACTCGTGAGTCGGCTGATCAGGAATTTCATGCGTGCAGACCTGCGCGGCAGCCGGGCTCAGAGGACTTCCAGAAAATCCCTTTCCGGCAGCTCCTTCAATCGTGCGCCGGGCAATGTCTGGTACCAAAAGGCCACCGAGGCAATGTCATCTTGCAGCGGCAGGTAGCGCCGCTCGGCATCGGGCCGCCAGCCCAGGGCCTGTATCGTCACGCGCAGTTGGCTCTGGAACCGGACCGGATCCATGATGTGCCAGCGGTACATCCCGAAGCGCTGCTGCGACTGGTAAACGCCATCGGGACGAATCACCTGGCACAGCCCGGCGTAGGCCGTGCAGAACTCGCGATAGCCATTGGGCGTTTGCGCGTCGCACCAGCCGGGGTCGAAGTTGTACGCGCCGCAGAAATAGTCTTCGGTGCCGGTGCCGCAAATCGTCGGAAACGCGCGATCACCATCGAGGAACATCTTGATCTCGCCCTCACCCCACCAGCCGTTGTTGTGCGTGCCCCAGGCCATGTAGGTGCCCACATATTGCCCTTGGCCGCAAATCCCGTCGATGACCACATGGTCGCTCTTGTAGGGCAGCGGGTTGGAGCGACGAAAGCTCGCATGGAAATACGCCACATCATCGGGCACCGCCGTCAGCGTGTAGTCGATCTGGTAGTAGATGCGGGTGCTGACCTCGTCGAGATTGGTCAGCGTGATCCGCGCGCGCCGGCGAAACGGCATTTCCCAGTAGCAATTGAATGCTCGACCAGGGTTGACGCAGACGGCGGCGGAGTTCACGGGCGCGTAGGACTCCCAGCCGTTGGCAAAGAAGTCGCCGATCGGGCATTCGACGGACGCAAACTCCTGATCGTCCCAGTACATCCTGAGAATCAGCAAGCGCCAGCGCGCATTGCGCACCGTCGCCCAGATATGCTGGATCGCGCCCTGCCCGGCGATATCGGCCAAAGCCACCGTCGCCCCCGGGGCCACATCGATCGACGGAGACACTTTCCAGCCCTGGCCCAGGCTTCTGGCCGCCGCTGCGCCCGTTCCTTCGGTCGCCCTGGCGCCGCCGCCCGCCTCGCCGCTGAAGTTCTCCGGACTGATGGAGCGGGTCTTGGCGTCCGACAGGCGCGCAAGGGTGCCCAGATGCATGCCCAGGCCATTGAAGCCATTCATGGTGTCTCCTTCCTCTGTCAGGTCTGTGTTGTCATCGGATGTTGCAGCGATTATCGAAACGTTTCGTTCTGGCATGTGTAGGTAATTTCCATTAGCGCCTTGCCCGCATCCGACATGCGCCATAGGAGACATTGCCTTCGCGCGCACCCGGCAACCCGGGAGTCAGAGGGATTGGGCAGGGTGCTGCAACGTAGAATCGGGCGGAAATATGAAACGTTTAGGATCACAGCCAGACCCCGATCGGCGCGCACCGACGATGGTTGACGTTGCCAAGCTCGCCGAGGTCTCGCTGGCCACGGTGTCGGCGGTCATCAACGACTCCGCGCCGGTCAGCGCCGACCGCAAAAAGCGCGTGCTCGACGCGATACGGCGCGTCGGCTATCAGACCAATGCGATTGCACGCAGCCTGAAAACGGGCAGCACGAAAACCATAGGGCTGATGATCGCCGACATCACCAACCCGTTCTTCACCGCCGTGATCCACTCGATCCAGGAAGTCGCCTACCACCATGGCTACGGCGTCATGCTCTGCTGCAGCGATGAGGACCCGGAAAAGGAGCGGCTGCATCTGCGGCTGATGTCGGATCGGATGGTCGATGCGCTCATCATTGCCACTGCGGGAGAAACACCGCCATTGCGCGCCCTGATCGACAGCCGCCGCAAGCCCGTGGTGCTGATCGACCGCCTGCTCGACGGCGTGGCGACGGACGCCGTGGTGATAGACAACGTGGCGGCGGCGCGCGATGCCGTGCGCTACCTGGTTTCCCTCGGGCATCGCCGCATCGGGTTGATCACCGGCAAAAGCACCCTGTCGACCGCCAGGGAACGCTACCAGGGCTATTGCCAGGCGCTGGCCGAGGCCGGCATTGCCATAGAGAACGCACTGGTGGGGGCGGCCCGGTTCGGCTCTGCAGATGGCTACGGCGCTGCCATGGGCCTGCTGTCACTTGCCGAGCGACCGACGGCGATCTTCGCCAGCAACAACCTTTCGGGGATCGGGTTGATGCGTGGCATCAAGGACTCCGGCCTGCGCTGTCCGGCCGATATCTCGGTGGCCTGCTTTGATGACTTCGAGTGGGCCGATGTCTTCGAGCCGCGCCTGACGACGCTGGTTCAGCCAACCCGGGCCATCGGCGCCCAGGCGATGGCAATCGTTCTCGAACACCTGCAAGATGGCGGCGCGCAGCGATCGGCGGCGCGGGTGGTGCGGATGCGTGCGCAATTGCGCATCCGCGATTCATGCGTCATGTGGCCGCCGCCCCCGGGTCTTTCCACCTGAGACCAGGCTTTTTCATTCAGGACGGATGCTTGCGCTTTGATGACGCCCCTATCGGCCAGCCGCCGGGGGAAGTCGGCATCGTGGGTCGGCATCCTGGGCGCTGCTGGCCGCACTCAGCCGGGCGATCCGGTGCGGTTGTTGAAGTCGTTGCCGAACGAGGGGCCGACATGGCTCTTGAATTCGACGGCTGCTATCAGCCGCCCGTTGTCGATCACCAACAAATCCCACAGTTTGGTCGGGCGAAAGTAGCCCGGCAAGGTCAGCACCGCCCGCTGCTGATGTACCTGTGCATTCGGCAGACCGTTGGCCTTGACCAGATCGACCACAAGACGCGAAACGCCGTGCATGTTCTTGCCGCCAGTCACTGCGGCCCGCTCGCCCTGGTCGGCCTTGCCGGACTCCTTTTGCTTTGACCTGGCGTCGTCCCTTGTTTGCCAAAACGCCTTGATCGCGTCACTCGTTTTGTTTTCGTAGTCGCAGAGATTCAATGGCACAGGGCTGCCTCCATTGCGGTTTTCGTTCATTCGCCGGCGAGCATATCCGCTTCTTTCGGAGACAGCCCATAGAGCGCACATGCCGCCGCATTGCACTCGGCCAGATCGAGGGCCTTGGCCGCTTTGGCGAGCCTGGCCCGCATGGCTTCGGGAACCTCGCGCAAGAACTCTCCCGCGCCGAAGGACGGCTCGAGCAGCCGCAGCCGATGCAGTGGGCGACCCGGCCCGTATCCGGCCAGGTCCAACATGAACCCGACCACTTCCCGCCGGGTGTAGATCGCACCGCGCTCGTCGGAGGCCGAATCGCGGGCGAGCTTGTCCACTGCCTCCAGCACGGGACAGAAACCTTCGAGCGCAGGCTGTCCGATGCGCAGGCCCGTGCCATGTGTTGCGTTGTTCACGCCTTCATTATCGGGCGCGGAACCTGCGCCTGCCGCTGCGGTCGATCCACCCATCCCGGTGCCGGGCGGCATTTCATTCAGGGCGGATCATTCAGGACGGATGCCCGCGCTCTGGATCACGCGCGCCCATTGCCCGGTCTCGCGCTCGACATGGCGGCGCGTCTCGGACGGGGTCATGTGCAACGGGATGACGCCCATATCGACCAGCCGCCGGGTGAAGTCGGCGTCCTGGGCGAT
This sequence comes from Verminephrobacter eiseniae EF01-2, assembly GCF_000015565.1. NCBI lineage: Bacteria > Pseudomonadati > Pseudomonadota > Betaproteobacteria > Burkholderiales > Comamonadaceae > Verminephrobacter > Verminephrobacter eiseniae. The sequence goes on along the minus strand of NC_008786.1, from coordinate 589,447 downwards.
GCTGTGCAAGGCGGCACTCAGCCGGGTGATCACCGGCGCCGGTGTTCCGGCAGGGGCCATCAGCAGGTTCCAGGTCGAGGTCTCGTAGTTCGGAAATCCGGCCTCCTGCATCGTCGGCAGATCCGGCAGCACGGGCGAGCGCTGCGCAGTGGTCACGGCCAACGCGCGCAGCTTGCCGCTTTTGACGAAGGGGGCGGAAGTCGTGACCGGATCGATGATGAAGTCCACCTGGCCTGCGACCGTGTCGGTCAACGCCGGGCCTGCGCCCCGGTAAGGGATATGGAGCGCATCGAACTGCTCCTGAAACTTCAGCAACTCCACCGCCATGTGCAGCGAGCCGCCATTGCCCGAACTGGCGAAGCTGTACTTGCCCGGGTTGGCGCGCAGCAGCGCGATGAGCTCCTTCGGATTCGTGGCCGGCACCCGGGGGTGGACGGACAACACCATCGGCACCTGGGCGATCATTGAAATGAAGGCAAAGTCCTTGCGCGAGTCGTAGGGCAGCTTGGGGTAGAGCGCCGCATTGATGGCGTGCGAACTGGTGCCCAACAGCAGTGTGTAGCCGTCGGCGGGGGCCTTGGCCACGGCATCGGTGCCGAGCACCGATCCCGATCCGGTCTTGTTCTCGACGGTGATGCTGGTCTTGAGGAGGGCGCCGAGTTTCTGGCTGAACAGGCGCGCCAGCACGTCGGTGTTTCCGCCCACGGCAAACGGAACGATGATGCGCATCGGTCTGTCCGGGAAGCCGTCCTGCGCCGATGCGGCACAGGCCAGTGCTGCGCAGGCGCTGCACAGCAGGCCGCTGGCAAAGGTTCGACGAATCATGGGGGCTCCTGGTGGGTGGGCCACCATTGCACCGGTTGCGCGGGGCGCAAACAATGGCCCGCCTGCTGTATCAGCTATGCCCCCGAGGCATGGCGCGCCGCTGCGGCGACCTTCAGCGTGCCCGCATGGGGCGGGCTGCGCGCCAAAGGGCCGTATTTCATCGATGTCGAGACCAGCCTGAGCGCCGTGCTGCCGGTCGATTGACCTTGCCGCTGCGGCATCGGTTGCGCTCAGCGCCTGGCTGGCGCCGGCTCGTCGGGCAGTTGGCCGGTGGGGAGCATTTGCAGGTCGTTGTCGCGTGCGAAGTTGATGACGAAATCCCAGGCCATCGGCTCATGGTCGCGCAGGTCGCGGTGCACCACCACGCATTTGATGCCATGGCGTTGGGTCGGCAAGCACCAGGGCGAGTAGCTCAGATGGCTGCCGGGCTTGGCGCCACCGGGGCGAAAACGGCTCATCACCCCGGCCAACCGCTCGGCCCAGTCGCCGGGCCTGAAGATTTTCCCGTCACGGGTGATGCCCTGAATGAAGATTTCTTTGGACAAGGGGGAGAGCATCGGGGGCTGAGGGCTAGGTGGCGCGGCCAACGCACGCTGCATGACGCGGCATGTTGCGCCGCCGCGTGATTCTAACGCCGATCGACGCTGATATAAGGGTTTTCCATGATGGCGCGTCACCCTGCGCACCATCCTGCACGCCATTCACGCCCCATGGAACGGACGCAGCCCCCTTGTGTCGCGTCACGGATCGGATGTCGTAGGCTGCGCGCAGCCATCGGAGCGCAGCGCAAGGCGCATCGCGCAGCCCATACCGAGCTGTATTGGCAAGCGATGCAACGCCGCGATGCGCTTCGATGGCGAGCGCAGACCGACAGATGATCGGTGACGCGACACTAGCCAGGAACGCCGCACAGCGGGCCTCAGAGCTCCCGCACCTCGTAGCTGGTGGTGATCTCGGCAGTTTTGCCCAGCATGATGCTGGCCGAGCAGTATTTGTCGTGGCTCAGCGCAATGGCGCGCTCCACGGCGGCGGGCGCAAGCCCCTTGCCGGTGACCGTGAAATGCATGTGGATCCGGGTGAACACCTTGGGATCGGTCGCGGCGCGCTCCGTGGTCAACTTCACGCTGCAGCCGCGCACATCATGGCGGCCGCGCTGCAGGATCAGCACCACGTCATAAGCGGTGCAGCCCCCGGTGCCTGCCAGCACGGTCTCCATCGGGCGCGGCGCCAGATTCTGTCCGCCATGGGCCGGATGGGCGGCATCCGGTGCTCCGTCCATCGCCAAGACATGGCCGCTGCCGGTTTCGGCGACAAAGCCCATGCCGGACCGGGTTCCGGCCCCGCCTGTCCAGCTCACTGTGCATTCCATTGCTGTCCTTTGATGGTCTGTGGTTTTTTTGCCTGCTTTTGCACAAATCTGCCCGGCGAAATACGGCTTTGCTGCAACGCAGCAAGATTTGCGTTAGACTTCGCGGCATGCGCTGCTCGTTCAGACGATGAACCCAAGCAGATGGCAGCAGGCACAGGCCCCTGTCACGCACCGATTGTCTCCTCCATCTCCTCAAAGGATGGATTGAGCCCCGGACCGCAAGGTCCGGGGCTCTTTTTTTTCGTTTGAGGCCCCAAGCTACCCGCTTGTATCTTTAAACCGGCCCAGCGCGGTAGAGTCTGAACGCCGTTGAGGCGGCCAGACGGGCCCGTGCAGTTTGGTAGCGGCTGGGGTGATGGAGCCCGTGACTGAGTACAGAACGCACGGCCGCCGCGCTGGTCTTCGTGAAGCCCGAACGGTTACGCGCGCCAAGCTTGAGCGCGCATGCACAAGCAAGGGATCTGAAGATCATGTCTGTTACCTCAATGACGGTGGGCATCGACGTAGCCAAGGCGCACATCGATGTCTGTGTGCTGGAGCCCAAGAGCGGGGCCCAGCGGTTTACCAACGATGCTGAAGGCCACTCGGCCCTTGCAGCGCTTTTGCAGCCCCTGGATGTGGGCCTGGTGGTAATGGAGGCCACCGGTGGCTACGAGGTGGCGCTGGCGTGTGCCCTGCAGGCCGCAGGCCTGCCCGTGGCGGTGCTCAATCCGCGCCAGGCGCGCGACTTCGCCAAGTCCATGGGCCGGCTGGCCAAGACCGACGCGGTCGATGCACGCATGCTCGCGGAGCTGGCCGCGGTGCTGCTGCGCCGCGAAGACCTGAGCCGCTTCCTGCGCCCCCTGACCGACGAGTGCCAGCAGTGGCTGGCTGCGCTGGTCACACGCAGGCGCCAGCTGCTGACCATGCTTCATTCCGAACGCCAGCGCCTGCAGATCACCCCCGCGAAGCTGCACCCAAGCATCGAGGCCATCGTGGCTGCCATCAAGGCACAGCTCAATGAGCTGGAGACGCAGATGGTGGGCCATGTGCGGGAGCACTTCGGCGATCTGGACCGGCTGCTGCAGTCGGCCGCAGGCGTTGGTCCGGTGGCCAGCGCCACGATGATTGCCGAGTTGCCCGAACTGGGCCGGCTCAACCGGCGCGAGATCGCAGCCCTGGTAGGCGTGGCGCCCATGGCCAACGATTCCGGCAGCAGCAAGGGCCGACGACGGGTGCAAGGAGGACGCTTCGAGGTCCGGCGTGTGCTGTACATGGCAACGCTGACTGCCACTCGCTACAACCCGGCCATCAAGGCCTTCTACGAACGCCTCAAGGCTGCCGGCAAGCTGCCCAAGGTCGCTCTGGTGGCGTGCATGCGCAAACTCCTGACCACGCTCAACGCCATGGTCAGAACCGGCAAACCTTGGGATAAATCGCTGCACGGCACTTGACTCGGAAGACGGTTACTCAGTCGTTGGCGTAGATGTCGACGTCCTTGGTGTCCTTGATGAACAGGCCCCCGATCACGACGGTGGCGCCGGCGATGACGACGGGGAACCACAGGCCGTTGTACATGTTGCCGGTCTGGGCCACGATGGCAAATGCCGAGGTGGGCAGCAGGCCGCCGAACCAGCCGTTGCCGATGTGGTAGGGCAGCGACATCGAGGTGTAGCGGATGCGGGTGGGGAACATCTCCACCAGTATCGCGGCGATCGGGCCGTACACCATGGTCACCAGCAGCACCAGGTAGGTGATGATTGCGATGATCATTACCTTGTCGATGCGTTCCGGGTCGGCCTTGGCGGGATAACCGGCTGCCTTCAGCGCGTCTCCGACCGCTTGTTTGAACTCGGCGTCCTTTTTCTTGGCCTCGTCAGCCGGCAGGCCTTTGCTGGAGTACGAGGTGATCGCGGTCTCTCCGATCTTGATCGTGGCCGGGGTGCCGGCTGCGGCCGGGACGTTTTCGTAGCTCACCGAGGCCCGGGCCAGCACCTGCTTGGCGATGTCGCAGGAACTGGTGAATTTGACCTGCCCCGTGGGGTTGAACTGGAACGAGCATTCGCTGGCGTCGGCCATCACCAGCACCTGGTTCTTCGCCTGGGCCTCGGCCAGCGCCGGGTTGGCGGCCTTGGTCAGCGCGCCGAACACCGGGAAGTAGGTCAGCGCAGCCAGCAGGCAGCCCGTCAGGATGATGGGTTTGCGGCCGATGCGGTCCGACAGGGTGCCGAACACGACAAAGAACGGCGTGCCGATCATCAGCGCCACGGCCACCAGGATGTTGGCGGTCGCGCCGTCGACCTTGAGCGTCTCGGTCAGGAAGAGCAGCGCATAGAACTGGCCCGAGTACCAGACGGCGGCCTGGCCGGCGGTCAGGCCCAGCAGGGCCAGGATCACGATCTTCAGGTTCTTCCAGCGGGCGAAGGATTCGGTCAGCGGTGCCTTGGAGGTCTTGCCTTCGGCCTTCATCTTCTGGAAGGCCGGTGATTCGCTCATCGACAGACGAATCCACACCGAGATGCCGAGCAGCACGATGGACAGCAGGAACGGCAGGCGCCAGCCCCAACTGGCGAAAGCTTCTTCGCCCAAGGTGGTGCGCACGCCAAGAATCACCGCCAGCGACAAAAACAGTCCCAGCGTGGCCGTGGTCTGAATCCAGGACGTGTAGGCGCCGCGTTTGCCATGGGGAGAATGCTCGGCCACATAGGTGGCTGCGCCGCCGTACTCGCCGCCCAGCGCCAGGCCTTGCAGCAGACGCAGCGCAATCAGGATCACTGGCGCCGCGACGCCGACCGTTGCATAGGAGGGCAAGATACCGACGAGGAAGGTCGACAGGCCCATGATCAGGATGGTGATCAGGAAGGTGTACTTGCGGCCGATCATGTCGCCCAGGCGGCCAAAGAAGATGGCGCCGAACGGCCGCACGATGAAGCCGGCAGCAAACGCCAGCAGCGCGAAGATGAAGGCCGAGCCGGCATCCAGGCCGCTGAAGAACTGCTTGGCGATGATGCTTGCGAGCGCGCCGTACAGATAAAAGTCGTACCACTCGAAAACGGTGCCGAGCGATGAAGCGAAGATGACTTTCTTCTCTTCAGGCGTCATCGGCCGTGGTGCGGGATGAGCGGTTGCCATGGGGTTTATCTCCTGTTCAATGGTGGTTCAGGCCGCGCAGCAGCGGGCTGCCCGCATTTTTGGAGATGGCACTGACCGCGTTCTGACGCGAAACCAACAGGAGCTTGCACCAAACTGACTGCTCCCTGACAACCTAAGGTGAAACCCGTAAAGGTATTTCCGGCATGTGCGAGTGCCGTCTGCCGCGCCGAACACCCGATCAGCCCTTGTCCGGCGTCAAGCCCGAGGGGATCTGCCGGACAGCATCCCAGGCGCCCGCGTCGAACCAGGCATCGCCGTCCAGATACGCGCGCAGCATCGGCAGGCTGTCCAGCCCCCAGAACAGCTTGCCATCGACCTCGAACGTGGGCACGCCAAACACGCCCGCCGCCTGCGCGGCCTCGGTGTTGGCGCGCAGCAATGCCTTGGGCGCTGCGCCATGGTTGTCCTGTCCGGGGCGCAGTTGTCCGGCGAGTTCCGTGCCCAGCGCCGCCAGACGCCCGGCGTCGAGCGCATCTTGGCCTCCTTGCCAGACATGGCGCAGCACGGCGCCGGCGACAAAGCGGTTGATATGGCCGTCATCGCTACAGGCCAGGGCCAGGCGCAGCAAGGGCAGCGGGTTGAACGGGTGGCGCGCAGGCAGTTGCAGCGGCGTGCCCTGCGCATGGCCCAGCCAGCCCACATGGCGGTAGGTCCAGTCGCGCTTGGGTGCTATGCCCGCCGGGCCCGGGTTGTGATGCTGCTGCAGCAATGCGCCCAGCAGCACCGGCTGATAGGCAACGCTGTGGCTCAGGCCCGCCAGCACTTCGGGCAGGCGCTCGAACGCCAGCCAGGCATAGGGCGAGACGAAGTCCAGATAGAACCTGATTTGCTTCATGGCGGGGTCTCTAGTGTCGCGTCACCGATCATCTGTCGGTCTGCGCTGGCCATCGAAGCGCATCGCGGCGTTGCATCGCTTGCCAATACGCTCGGTATTGGCCGCACGATGCGCCTTGCGCTGCGCTCCGATGGCTGCGCGCAGCCTACGACATCTGATCCGTGACGCGACACTAGTGCCGGCAACGCGATGCCCGCGCGCCCGAGCAGTTGCTGCCAGATGCGGCGGCGCAGCGGGCCGTCGGCGCTCGACCAAAGGCGTATTTCGTCGAGCGTGCGAAAGCAGCCCTCGCAGTGGCCGCGCTCCGGGGACATGCGGCATACCGCGATGCACGGCGATGGCACGGCCGCGCCATGGGCGCCATCGAAATGGCCGTCAGCGCAGGTTTTGTTTGCGCGCTCGGCCAGCAAATCGATGGCGTTCACTGGAGTACCTGCGCCTTCGGCTACGGTGCGAGCGCCTTCGGGCGGCCGGACGGCGATCGATGGAATACCTGCGCCTTCGGCTGCGGTATGAGCGCCTTCGGGCGGCCGGGCGGCGATCGATGGGATACCTGCGCCTTCGGCTACGGTATGAGCGCCTTCGGGCGGCCGGGCGGCGCTCATGGCGCTGACTTGGCGGCCATGTCCGCCGGCTCCTGCACCACATCGACCACCGGCGCGCCGGTCAGGCGCTGCAGGTCGCCGGGGTGCAGCGCGAACACGCTGTGCGGATGGCCCGCTGCGGCCCAGACCACGTCAAAGCGCAGCAGGTCCTGGTCGATCAGCGTGACGGGCGGCGTGGCATGGGCCAGCGGCGCCACGCCGCCAATCGAAAAGCCGGTGCGCGCCTTGACGAAATCGGCATCGGCGCGGCCGATCTTGCCCACTTGGGCGGCGACCTTTTTCTCGTCGACCCGGCGGTCGCCCGAGGTCACCACCAGCACCGCCGCATCGTCGCTCTGGCGCCGAAAGATAATGCTCTTGGCCACCTGCCCGACCCGGATGCCCAGCGCATCGGCCGCCTGCTGCGCAGTGCGCGCGGCAGCGTCGAGCATCTGCGGCATATGGGCATGGCCCTGCGCCTGCAATGCGGCCGCCACCCGCTGCACGGCTTCGGGTAAATCCTTCAATGGGGTGGCGCACATGCCGGAAGCTCCGCTGATTGCTGTCATTTCCTGTCATTTCCCGTCGTTGACTGCGCCTTGGCGCATCAGCCGTCCGCGCGCCGGGCGAGCAACGCGCTGGCGGCCCGCGAATGGGGCTTGCGGCCCAGAAAGCGGCTGATGTAGGCGCCGGCATCGACGAGTTTGTCCAGGTCGATGCCGGTCTCTATGTCCATGCCGTGCAGCATATACACCATGTCTTCGGTAGCCACATTGCCTGTGGCGCCCCGGGCATAGGGGCAGCCGCCCAGGCCGGCGACCGCGCTGTCGTACTGCCACAGGCCCATCTCCAGCGTGGCCAGCGTGTTGGCCAGCGCCTGGCCGTAGGTGTCATGGAAATGGCACGAAACGGCGTCGATGCCGTAATGCTGCAGCGCCGCCTGCACCGCGCGCCGCACCTTGCGCGGTGTGCCCACGCCGATGGTGTCGGCCACGCCCACATGCTGCACGCCGATCTGCTTCATCAGCCCCGCCAGGTAGGCCACGCGCTCGGGTGCGACGTCGCCCTCATAGGGGCAGCCCACGGCGCAACTCATCGCCCCGCGCACGGCAATGCCGGCAGCGCGCGCGGCCTGGACTACCGGCGCAAAGCGCTCGATGCTCTGGGCAATGCTGCAGTTGATGTTCTTCTGGCTGAAGGCTTCGCTGGCCGAGCCGAAGACCACGATCTCGTCAGGCCGGTCGGGCAGTGCCGCAGCAAAGCCCTTGAGGTTGGGCGTCAGCACCGAATAGACCACGCCCTGCTGGCGCGCGATGCCGGCCATCACCTGGTGGTTGTCCGCCATCTGCGGCACCCATTGGGGCGACACATAGCTGGTGACCTCGATGTTCTTCAGGCCCGCGTCCTGCAGGCGCTGCACCAGGCCGATCTTGATCTCGGCCGGTACCGGCGCCGGCTCGTTTTGCAGGCCGTCACGCGGGCCGACATCGACGATCTTGACTTTGGCAGGAAGGCTCATGGTGTGACGCTCAGGCAAAAGCGGGGACAGCGGGGACGGACAGACTCCCCTATTGTGTCGGATAGACTGCGCGCGCCGACGCGCCAGCGCACATCCCGCGCGCCACGCGCCACGCCAGGAGCCGCCATGGATTCGAGTTCGCCCGTCAACACCAGCACCGTGGCCGCAGAGGGCGGCACCCGGATGACGGCGCCCAAGCCCGATGCCGCACGGCACGAGCGCCAGGCCCCGCTCGCCGGCGAGCGCCAGCCGACAGCCACGCCCGCCAGCACTTCGGCATGGAGCGGCAACCCGCTGATCGTCACCGTCGCCCCGAATGGCGCCTACAAACAGCCCCGGGACCACGCCGCCTTGCCGATCACCGCCGACGCACTGGCGGCCACGGCGCGCGCCTGTCTGGATGCCGGGGCGGCCATGCTGCACATGCATATCCGCGACGCCCAGGGCCGCCACAGCCTGGACCTGCAAGGCTACCGTGCGGCCATCCACCGCGTGCGCCAGGCGGTGGGGCAGGCGCTGGTGCTGCAAATCACCAGCGAGGCGGCCGGCATCTACCGCGCAGCGGCACAGATCGCGCTGGTCGAGGCGCTGCGCCCCGAAGCGGTGTCGGTGGGCCTGCGCGAGTTCGACCAACCCGAGATCGGCGAAGCCGGCTTGCAGCGCTTTTTCACCGGGCTGGCGCGCCAGCGCACGCTGACCCAGATCATCCTGTACGACCTGGCCGACCTGCGCCGCTGGCAAGATCTGCGCGCGCGGGCCGTGGTGCCGCAGGCCCCCTGGTCGCTGCTGTTCGTGCTGGGCCGCTACAGCGCCGGCCAGACCTCCAGTCCCCGGGATTTGCTGCCCTTCGTGACGGCCCATGAAGGGCCCGAGCCTTGGGCGGTCTGCGCTTTCGGCGCCACCGAAAACAGTTGCATCGCAGCCGCCGCAGCGCTGGGCGGTCATGCCCGCGTGGGCTTTGAAAACAACCTGCTGTGCAAGGACGGCAGCATCGCCCCCGACAACGCCGCCTTGGTGCGCCAGGCCGTGCAGGTCGCGCAAGCGCTGGGCCGGCCGCTGGCCACGGCCGATGACATCCGGCAATGGCGGTAAAGCAGCCCCGACCAAGACCGCCCCGACCAGGAGCGGCGCGCAGCGCCCGGGCCAGCGGGCAGGCGCTGCCGGCGTGACCATGGTGCGCCCGCCTCGGCCCTGCCTGGCCAGCGCCCGCCTGTCACCCGGCCAAGCCGCATCGCGTCAATAGCCGCGCGCCGGGTCCACCACCCCGGCCACGGCCCCGCCTTGCTCCAGCGTGGTGATCTTGTGCGCAATCTGGGCAATGCTCTCCTGGCGCAATGTGCGGGCCGAGATATGGGGCGTGACGGTGATCCGGGGATGGCGCCAGAACGCATGGTCGGCGGGCAGCGGCTCGCTGCGAAACACATCCAGCGTGGCGCCGGCGATATGGCCGCTATCGATCAGCGCCAGCAGATCCTCATCGACCAGATGCGCGCCGCGCGCCACATTGATCACATAGGCGCCCGGTTGCAGCCGCGAGAGGGTCGTGCGGTTCATGATGTCCACGGTATCGGGCGTGAGCGGCAGCAGGTTCACCAGCACGCGGCTGGCCGCCAGAAATGCATCGAACCCGTCGGCCCCGCTGAAGGTGCGAACCCCGTCCATGGCGGTCTTGCGCGAGCGGCTCCAGCCATTGACCGGGAACTCGAACTGCGCCAGCGCGCCGGCCACCCGCTGCCCCAACACCCCCAGCCCCATCACGCCCACCGGCAGATCCGCGCGCCGGCGCGGCGGGCGCAGGTCGTCCCAGCGCCCGGCCCGCATTTGGCCCGCATAGGCATCGAACTCGCGCAAATGGCCAATCACCGCATGGCACACATATTCGGCCATCTGCACCGCCATGCCCGCGTCATCGAGCCGCACCACCAGCGCTGCGGGCGGCAGGCGCAGGCGCAGCAGCGCATCCACGCCCGCGCCCAGGTTGAACAAGGTTCTGAGCCGCGGCTGCTCGTCGATGAACTGTTGCGGCGGCTTCCAGACCACGGCATGGTCGGCCTGCGGGGCACCGGGCTGCCACAGGCTGATGTCAGCCTGTGGCAGTGCGGCGGCCAGCCCTTGCAACCAGGGCCCGGCCTGGGTGCCGGTACAGCAAAAGGTGATTTTCATCTGGTTGACGAGCCTGGCCCCGGCACTGACTCCACAGTTAGGGCTGCTTGGTTCCCCACCTGACCCGGTTGGCCGCTTTACCATGCGGGCAGGCCCGTCGGCCGCGATTGTAGCCGCAGGCCAGTCCTGTTTTGCGCGCCCGGCCCGGGCTGCGCTGCCGCGCTGCCCGGGCCGTAGAATCGGGCGCATGTCCTACCTCGTGCTCGCCCGCAAGTACCGACCGCGCAATTTCGCCGAAATGGTGGGGCAAGAGCATGTGGTGCAGGCCCTGAGCAATGCGCTGACCCGGCAGCGCCTGCACCATGCCTATTTGTTCACCGGCACGCGCGGCGTGGGCAAGACCACGGTGGCGCGCATCCTGGCCAAGTCGCTCAACTGCCAGGGCCCGGATGGGCAGGGCGGCATCACCGCGACGCCCTGCGGCATCTGCCCGGCCTGCAGCGACATAGACAGCGGCCGTTTCGTCGATTACACCGAACTCGACGCCGCCTCCAACCGGGGCGTCGACGAGGTGCAAAGCCTGCTCGAGCAGGCGGTGTACAAGCCGGTGCAGGGGCGCTTCAAGGTCTTCATGATCGATGAGGTGCACATGCTCACGAACACGGCGTTCAACGCCATGCTCAAGACGCTGGAAGAGCCGCCCGAGTACCTCAAGTTCGTGCTGGCCACGACCGACCCGCAGAAGGTGCCGGTCACGGTGCTCAGCCGCTGCCTGCAATTCAACCTGCGCCCCATGGCGCCGCAGACCGTGCACGCGCACCTGGTGCAGGTGCTGGCGGCCGAACAGGTGGCCGCCGAGCCCCAGGCCCTGCAACTGCTGGCGCGCGCGGCGCGCGGCTCGATGCGCGATGCGCTGTCGCTGACCGATCAGGCCATCGCCTTTGGCAGCGGCCAGTTGCAAGAAGCCGCCGTGCGCCAGATGCTGGGCGCGGTCGACCGCTCGTATGTGTTCCGGCTGATCGATGCGCTGGCGCAAGGCGATGGCCGGGCGGTGGTCGAAACCGCGCAGGAGTTGCGGCTCAACGGCCTGTCGGCCGCATCCACGCTCGAAGAGATGGCGGCCGTGCTGCAACGGATGGCAGTGCTTCAGGCCGTGCCGCAGCAGGCCGACGCAGTGGATGCGCAAGATCCCGAGGCGGCAGAAACCGCCCGGCTGGCCGCCGCAATGCCGGCGGACGAAACCCATCTGCTGTACAGCCTGTGCCTGCACGGGCGCGGCGAACTGGGGCTTGCGCCCGACGAATACGCGGCGCTGACCATGGTGCTGCTGCGCCTGTTGGCCTTCAAGCCCGGCGGCGCGCCGAGCGAAAAAAAAAGCCTGCACCAGCCTGAAGCCGCCCCTTCGGGCGCGGTGCCGGTATCCGTGCCGGTCCCGGCACCAACACCGGCACCGGCACCGGCTGCTGCTGCTGCGGCTGCGAGCACCCCGGCAGACCCTGTGGCGCCAGCGCAGACCATTGCGCCGGCGCTGCTCGACCCGGCCGGTGCCGAGAAGTCCGGTGCCGCTGCGGTGCAATCAGCACCGTTGCAGAATGCGCCTGAATTCGTAGCCATTCCGGTGCGGGTGACACCCGAACCCGGAGCCCGCTTGCAGCCCACGCCGCATTGCGCGTCCATGCCAGCGCCTGTATCGGAGCGTTGTACCCCGACCGAAGAGGGCGACATCTGGCATGCCACCGTGCAGGAACTGCTGGCCGCAGAGGCCATCACGGCGCTGGCGCGCGAGTTGGCCTTGCAATCGCAACTGCTGGCGCGCGACGACGGGCACTGGCTGCTGCGCGTCGACAGCGAGTCGCTGAACCAACCCACGGCGCGCGAGCGGCTGCGCGCCGCGCTACAGGCCGCAGGCCATGCCAGCCAAATCCGTGTCGAGCTGGGCGTCGTCTGCGACAGCCCCGCCCGCCGCAATGCCGCCGCCACCGCCGAACGCCAGCGCCGCGCGCAGGCCATCGTGGCCAACGACCCCTATGTGCAGTCGCTGATGCGCGAGCACGGCGCGAAAATCGTGCCGGGCAGCGTCAAACCTGCATGAACCCTCCAGCAAAAAGGAAACCCCCATGTTCAACAAAGGACAGCTCGCCGGCCTCATGAAGCAAGCCCAGGCAATGCAGGACAACCTGAAAAAAGCCCAGGACGAACTGGCGCTGATCGAAGTCGAAGGTGAATCCGGCGCCGGCCTGGTGAAGGTGCTGATGACTTGCAAGCATGATGTCAAACGCATCCGCATCGACCCGAGCCTGCTGGCGGAGGACAAGGACATGCTGGAAGACCTGGTGGCGGCGGCTTTCAATGCCGCCGTGCGCAAGGCCGAGGAAACTTCGGAGCAGAAGATGGGCAAGCTCACCGCCGGTATGCCGGGCCTGCCCGGCGGCATGAAATTTCCGTTCTGAAGGCGCGCGCACGCCGCATGTCCTCCAGCAACGCCCTCGATGCGCTGATACAGGCGCTGCGCCGTTTGCCGGGGGTGGGCGTGAAGTCGGCGCAGCGCATGGCATTTCATCTGCTGCAGCATGACCGGGCCGGCGGGCAGGCGCTGGCGCAGGCGCTGCACGACGCGCTGGGGTCGGTGCAGCATTGCGCGCGCTGCCACACCTTCACCGAAGCCGAGACTTGCCGCACCTGCCTGGACCCGGGGCGCGACGCCACCAGGCTGTGCGTGGTCGAGACGCCTGCCGATCAGGCAGCGCTGGAGCGCACCGGGGCTTTCAAAGGGCTGTACTTCGTGCTGATGGGGCGGCTCAGCCCGCTCGACGGCGTCGGCCCCAAGGAGATCGGCCTGCAAAAACTCATCGCGCGCGCCACCGAGGGCGGGGTGCAGGAAGTGATCCTGGCCACCAACTTCCATGCCGAGGGCGAAGCCACGGCCCATGTGATCAGCCAGGCGCTCAAGCGCCAGGGGCTGCATGTGACCCGGCTGGCGCGCGGCGTGCCGGTGGGCAGTGAACTGGAGTATGTGGACCTGGGCACGATCGCCCATGCGCTGGTCGATCGCCGTTGACCGGCAGGCCAGTGTCGCGTCACCGATCAGATGTCGCAGGCTGCGCGCAGCCATCGGAGCGCAGCGCAAGGCGCATCGCGCAGCCCATACCGAGTCGGACCTGCGAAATTCATTTCGCTATCGCAGCGAACCGCGCGGCGGCGCGTGATGGCGTGATTTCGTTGGATGCGAAGAAGTGGGGGACGCCGATGAGCGTGCGCAGCAAGGCGATCAGGCGCAATAAAAGGCCCTTGAGCCCGAGGCGCATGATGGCGCGCAGCAGCCAGCGGATGTTGTAGCCCGCCGCACACAGCACTGCATGCAGCGCGTCACCGGTGGCACCCTGCAGCCAGCACCGATCCATCCCGTTGTCGTGCTTCAGGTGTCCGATGGTGGGCTCCACCGCCTGCCTTCGCTTGAGCCAGCGGCGCTGGGCATCGGTCAAGGACTTGAAGCGCCCCCGATGAATGATCTGGATGCCCGGATTGGCTGCGTCCACGCCCCGGAACCCCAGGTCCACCACTGCCTGCTTCGGGCTGGCGCCCGTGTCCTCCGTCAGGATCTTGACCTGCTCGAGTTGCTCGGCCAGCGTGTGGCCGTCATACGGGTTGCCCGTGAAGCTGCGCGCACCGACCACCAGCCCCTGCTTGTGCGTGACGGCCACGCTGACCTTCACGCCAAACTCGTAAGGCCGGCGCGCCTTCCCCTTGCCGATGCACTCAACTTCGGGCGCGTGCAATGCATAGAGTTTGTTCTTGTCCTTCGGGCGCTGGGTGCGAATGCGCTCGGCGCGGCCCATCAGTGCGCGCAAGCGATCGACGGCAGGCACCGATGTCGCAGGCAACTTGCAAAGCTTGCGCTGCACTTCGCGCAGCACGATACCCAGTACCGTGCGCTGGCGCTTGAGCACCTTCTTCAAGCGCTTGAACTGCTTGGCGTGGGCGTAGCCGCCAGCCCTGCGGCGCAGGTTCTTGCCTTCCTTGGCGAAGGTCTGCTTCAGCGCGATGCCCGCGCGCTTGGCGGCAGCCACCACCTTGGCGCGGGCGATCTCCAGCAGGCGGGAGTCCACGGGGTGGGCGATGGCCTTCTCCTGGACGGTGGTATCCACGATCACGCGCTCGAACTCGGCCGGCTTGATCGCCTTGGAGGCCACCGCAGTGTCGATGGTGGCCTTCAGGAGTTCCTCGACACCGGCCTCGCCCAGGATCGAGCGGAAGCGCCCGATCTGGGTGGCGTCGCAGGGCAGGCGTGGCTCGTAGAAGGTCATGCCGCTGAAGAACTGCCACTGCACGTTCTCGGCCCAGCGCTCGACCAGTTCCTCGTCGCTGAGCTTGTAGACGTGCTTCAGATACAGCAGGCTGGCCATGAGGCGCAGGGGAAGACGCGGGCGGCCCGCGGCGGCGACACCGGCGCCCGCGACCTGGAGCGAAGGGCCGAAGAGATCGTCGTGTTCCAGAACTCGACCGGCACGGACCCGACGCGCGAAATAAGGTGCCAGTGCCGCTTCGATCTGCGTCCAGGGAAGACGGCTCGCCAGCACCGCCAGCGGGTGGCGCAAGTCGATCATCTCGGCCAGACGGGAGCGGAAGAAATCAGCCGTGTCGGTGGGCTCGGGCATTGCGCAAATCTCTCAGGAATCAGCTGCCTGTTCAACGAATCCTGGGAGATTCGGTGGACCACAAAGAGCCAAAAATCCAGCATTCATGCGGGTCGCAGAGAATTTGCAGGGCCGACTACCGAGCGTATTGGCAAGCGATGCAACGCCGCGATGCGCTCCGATGGCCAGCGCAGACCGACAGATGATCGGTGACGCGACACCAGGAGCCGCAGGCGCGGCGAACGGGCCTCATTTCATCAAACTGCGCGCCACGGCCTCGCCGACCTCGATGCCATCGACCCCGGCGGACAAAATGCCGCCCGCATAGCCCGCGCCTTCGCCGGCGGGGTACAGGCCGGCGGTGCCGAGGCTTTGCAACTGCCCATTGCGGCTGATCACGAGCGGTGACGAGCTGCGCGTCTCGACCCCGGTCAGCACCGCATCGTGCATGTCGAAGCCCTTGATCTTGCGGCCGAACACGGGCAGGGCCTCGCGCAGCGCAGCGATGGCGTAGCCGGGCAGGGCCGCATGCAGGTCGCCCAAGGTCACGCCGGGCCGGTAGGAAGGCGCCACCGTGCCCCATTGCGTGGAGGGCTTGCCGGCCATGAAATCGCCCACCAGTTGGCCCGGCGCACTGTAGTCGCGCCCGCCCAGCACAAAGGCGTGGGACTCCAACTGGCGCTGCAGCACCATGCCGGCCAGCGGGTGGCAGTACCCGGGATGCAGGGCCTGGACGCCGTAGCTGCGGCCCAACTGGGCCTCGAACGCGGCGTCATCGCGCGGGTAATCGCTCGGGGTGATGCCCACCACCAGGCCCGCGTTCGCATTGCGCTCGTTGCGCGAGTACTGGCTCATGCCATTGGTCACCACGCAGCCCGGCTCGCTGGTGGCGGCCAGCACCGTGCCGCCAGGGCACATGCAAAAGCTGTACACCGCGCGACCGTTGGCCGCATGGTGCACCAGCTTGTAATCGGCAGCGCCGAGCAGCGGGTGGCCCGCGTGGCGGCCCCAGCGCGCACGGTCGATCAGGCCCTGCGGATGCTCGATCCGCAGACCGATGGCAAACGGCTTGGCCTGCATCGCCACGCCGCGTTCGTACAGACTGACAAAGGTGTCGCGCGCGCTATGGCCCGGCGCCAGCACCACATGGTCGGCGCGCAGCCCGGTGGTCTGGCCGGTGGCCAGGTCGAGGACGGACAGGCCGCGCAACTGTCGGCCAACGGCGCCCTGGCGCACGACGTTGATATCGGTCACGCACTGCCCGAAGCGGACCTCACCGCCCAGCGCAATGATCTGCGCGCGCAGATTCTCCACCACCCGCACCAGCTTGAAAGTGCCGATATGCGGATGCGCCAGGTACAGGATCTCCGGCGGCGCGCCGGCTTTGACCAACTCGTGCAACACCTTGCGGCCCAGGTGGCGCGGGTCCTTGATCTGGCTGTAGAGCTTGCCGTCCGAGAAAGCGCCTGCCCCGCCCTCGCCGAATTGCACATTGCTTTGGGCATGCAGCACGCGCTTGCGCCACAGATCCCAGGTGTCCCGGGCCCGCTCGCGCACCGGTTTGCCGCGTTCCAGCACGATGGGCTTGAAGCCCATTTGCGCCAACACCAGCGCCGCGAAGATGCCGCAGGGGCCAAACCCGACCACCACCGGGCGCAGCGGCAGATCGGCCGGCGCCTGGCCCACGGGGCGCCAGGTCATGTCCGGGCGGGGTTGTATCTGCGGATGGCCGGCCCACCGGGCCAGCAACGCGGTGGCACGCTCAGGTTCGGCCAGCGTGACATCGACGATGTACACCGCCAGCGGCAGCGCCTTGCGCGCATCGAAGCTGCGCTTGAAGACATCGACCCGGGCAATGTCGGCCGGAGCCAGATTCAGCAGTTCACAGACGGCGGCCCGAAGCGCTGCCTCGGGGGCCTCGGCCAGCGTGAAAGGCAGACGGATCTCCGACAGGCGGATCATGCCCGGCGTGGCATGCCCTCGGCGCACGAGCCGATCGTCATCGACCAGATCTGACAGTCCGACCGTGCCTGGCGCGACGCGCACATCATCCCTGGGCATGCACATGAGCGCTCGATGCTTCTTGAAATGTGGTGGCTTTGGTGGCGGTCGGTTGCTGCCAACAAGAGTGCTGATTGTAGCAATTGGCAATGGGGCGGGCATGGAGGGATGGCGGGTGATGCCCGCCGAACGGGTGGGAGAGCATCATGCAGGCGTTTCCCCAAACAGGGAGGAAGTCCCCGTGATCGTCGTCGCCCAGACGGATGTACTCTAGTGTCGCGTCACCGATCATCTGTCGGTCTGCGCTGGCCATCGAAGCGCATCGCGGCGTTGCATCGCTTGCCAATACGCTCGGTATTGGCTGCGCGATGCGCCTTGCGCTGCGCTCCGATGGCTGCGCGCAGCCTACGACATTTGATCGGTGACACGACACTAGCCGCCACTGATCCACGCGCCGGAGGTCGGCCAGCGTGATCGAGGTGTCGGCGACCGCCTCGCAGGCATCGGGCGCGACGTCGGTCGCGGCATCCGGCTTGCCGTAAGCCTGCTCGAAAAGCCCGCGCAACTGGTGGGCGACCTTCTCGGCGGACTCACGCGCCTGCTGAAACGACCAGAGCCGTGCTGCGTCATCATTGCCAGCAAACCCTGTTGGCCATCGCATCATTGGCAGATCCAAATCCATGGGAAAACACGGTTTTTTGCCCTGAATGATCGATGCGAAAATTCCCGCAACGGTCTCTGGCCATTGCAGAACCCGCCCTGGGCGTAGCCGTGACTGAATATTTGTCAAGCTCTCCATCCTCAACCACGACGGCAATATCATAGAGCGCGCTCCCCTCGGTGGGAGAAACGCTGAACCTGGCCGGAAACTGCGTCGGATCATCCGCCCTCACACCGGCCCTGTTTTTATCGTAGCGAAAATTCTCCGTATAAAACCGCTCCATCCATTGCTGCGCACTGACCAGGATGGTCTTGGCGTCCGCGCGCCGGGATTTGATCACCTGCTCCCTGAAGGAGGGATAGGCCAAGGCAGACAAAAGACCTACGATCGCCACGATGATCATCAGCTCGATCAGCGTGAAACCGCCCTGCACATGTTGGTGTTTCATGGTTGGTCCGTCCTCCCCAATCCAGAAACTTCCCGCCATTGCAAGCGTGGCGCGGGGTTGCTCATGCACAGCACGGCATCGGCGCTACTGCCGATGACCCTCTTGGCGCGTTGCCCGGGGCCGCAGATGGCGGCCTTGGTGCAAGTGCTTCCCGTGCAGGTGCAGCCCGCTTGCCCGGCTTGACAATTCTTGGTGAAAGCCTTTTGGGTTCTGTCATGGGCCAGGCGTACCTTTTGATCGCCAATTTCCCTGGCGGTGACAAACACTTGCGTGTCGTTCAGCGTGATGCTGCCCTGGAGATTGCGCTCGGTTTTGCCTGAAATGGGATCCACGGTATACAACGCGGCAAGGGGGCTTGAAAAACAAGATGCCGTCGATCCGGTGTCAGCCGCTTTCGGACGAACCGTCACAAACGACAAAACGCCTGATTCCAGAGTCGGGTTTGACAGAACCGCCTCCCCGGGATTTGGCAAATCCATATACCAGCCATTGTGGCGCGACCAATCCAAAGCGGGAGCATCGGCGGCGCCGATGACTTTGCCATCCTGGTTTCGCGTGTATGCGCGGAGCGCCAAAGTATCGGTACGGATGGGCCGCGTTCCCACGAAGGATGGCCGATCCCAAATGCCATAAATCCGCTGCGGCACCCCGAGCTTGGGGAAATCATGGGTTTCAAATGCATTACCGGTCGCAAAATTGACCATGAATCCGCCCTTGCCCATGTACATGATCTGTGGTGCAGTCGTAATCGCATCGCTGGCAGTATACAGAGGCTTATTGACCGTTCCTTCCTTGAGGGCCACCTGCCACTCGTTCGGCCTGTCACTTTGCAAATCAAATTTCCAGAGATTGCCTTTGAGATCGCCCGCATAAGCGACATCCGCCGTGCCATTGCCATCGATGTCCTCCCAGCGGGGCATTGACAGGCCATTACCAGGGCCGGCATCAGCCACAATCTTTGTGTAGCGCCCCGTCCAGCTACCTTCATCGTTGGGGCCATCCACGAAAAGAACATACAACACCGCCTTACCCGGAGCGGTGCTCGGCATGGATTTGTAGCCATTGCCCAAAAGCAGGGCATATTTGCCATTGTTCATCCTGACAACCGGCGTAGCCTGGTTGGATGCAGCATGAACCGACACCTCCCCGGTGATATGTCCCAGATCCTCATCATCGGTCGAGGTGAATTGCCACTTGAACACGCTGGCGGCATTGCTTTCGGTCAAATCGGCAACCACGGTGGCATCCAGGGCAAAAATACCTTTGCCACCACGCCCCAGGGTGCCGAATACATAGGTTTTCCAATCGTCCCCCACCATGACATCGGCAGAAAAGGGATGGCCGTCGACATAGGCCCAGACCGTGCCTCCTGGGGGATGCCTTTCGGGGCCGGTCACGAAATTGCTCCCTTCCAGTTTCGTGCGCGTGGCTGCGCCCCGCTGCAACGGAATCTCCGCCAGCCGATTGGCCAATGCGCCTGGCACATAGGCAAAAACCTCAGCACCTGTGTCGGGATTGAACGCGTGCAACATACCATCGTTGGCGGCCAGCCAAATCAGCTTGGCACGGTCTTTATGCGCGCTGAAAAAAGCACTATATCCAATACGCTCATCCGCCGATCTGAAGCCTGCCAAGACTGGGCCGGGGGGACCCTGGATCCAGGGAGTCGCATTCACCACGGGGCCAAGCAGGCTGTCTGCGCGCTGGCGCAGCCCGTTCGGGTCTTCCCGCGAATGGTCTCCGCGAATATAGTTCAGCGCCAGTTGTGCATTCGCTTCCGACAATTGATTGGTGCCCTGTTCCGTCATTTTCTTTCTGTAATCTTCAGGCAAGTCTGCCCACCTGAATCCGACGCCTGCCGCCCGGCCATTTCCGTCATTGGTAATGATGGCCCTGTCATTTCCGGAAGAGAGCCTGGTGCGCTCCTTGAGCATTGCACCCGCTTGCCAGACGGGCGTGGCCTGAAACTCACCTTCTGCATCGACTTCGTAAGCCTCCAACTCACCTGACACGGTAGTTTCGGAAAATCTTGCCACGAATTTTCGGCTACCGCCTGTCAATTGGGCTGATGCAATGGCTGGTGCAGAATTCAAACTTTTTGCCGCCGCATGGAGCGCAGTGCGCAACTGCGCTTCCAGCAACTCCGGGCGGCGGGCAAGAAAGTAACCGTCTGGAACGCCGTCCTGCCCAACGCTTCCGTCCGTTCTGACACTGTCCCAGCTATGGTTATTCTGGGTAGGAGGCATGAGCAGTGTGCTGTAGGTGCCATCGGTGTTTTCTACGCTGGATTTGAATGAACCGTATTTTCCGACGTACCAGAGTGGCTCCTTGATGAGGGCATTTGCTTCGCCTGCCACATGAAATGTTTCGTCATGAAAATAATCCATGTTCCTTGCCTCGCAATAATTGTCCGCAACGTAGCACACGGAATGCGCATAGTCCACGCTTGCGTCGGTGAGAAGTGTTTTGCGCCGATAAGACGCATCACCGCACAGATACTGGGATGTCGGTGGCATGTCACGCAGTTGCCCCCATGCTTCTGTATAATCGTCCCAATATATCTGCCCCTCAAATTCTTCCCCCTCTGCATTTCCGTATTGATGGGTGAGATACCGCCCGTCAGCATTGACCAAGTTATTGGCAGCATCTCTTTTCTGGACTCCGATGATGCTGAAACCATATGTCCCACCCAGACTGGAGCAGAGATTCGAAATATCTGTCCGAACCCTGATATCCCAACCGGAAGGTGAATTCACGTTTCTGATCAAGTCATAACGGAGAAAACCAACGACATCCATGTCATAATCGGCGGCCAAAAATTGATCGTTCCATGCCACGAGGAATGCGCCATGGGTCGGACTGGAACTGATCGATGCAAAGACCAGGGGGGCATTCGGCTTGCCGCCGCTGTGCACGCTTTCAGGCGTGATGGTGATGTATCTTCTGGGGTTGAGCAGGGAGGGAGGGTCAGAAGGGTTGGCGGTGGAGTCTGCAACAGGAGGCGCAGGAACAGGAACGTCGATGCGCGGCGCTCCGCCCGAAAGGGAAACTGCCATGGTTTTGACCTTCAATGCATTCTCCACCCTGTCAAGATCCGCAGGACGATGGCTGCCCAAGTCGCGAATCGGCTTGGTATTGCCATAGAGCGCAACCCCCGCAATCTGATAGCTCCCCTCCAGGGCGGGAGCCTCGGGGCAAATACCCCGCACATCTGAAAGCTGTTGGACTGTTTTGGCAGAGCACGACTTTTCATCATTGCCAGGTACGGAGCCTACCGAGCGGGCAGTGCCATGGATGCCTTCGGCTTGGCCTATTTTGTTGACAAAAAAATCGAGGCCGGCATTGGAATTCGGCAGGCTGCTAAATGGACTGGCCGCTTGCCCATCATAACTGAGGGTGCTGGAAGAAATCGCCAAAGCGTTCAACGGACGGCAAACGGCATTGCCGTATCTGGCTCTGCGTGCCGATGAATCGATGAACGGATCGCGCCATGTGGCAACCGGCATGCCGGCACTGCTGTCAGCAGCAGTGACTGCCGGGTTGCTGGGCACAGGTGTCGTGCCGTTATAGGCATAGTATTGCAACGTTTGCGCGAGCATTTCACCCAGAGGATTGAGCCATGCCGTATTGCTCTGATAGCCACGCGTTCTGCGGCCATAAAGAGACATCGTGTCGAATGTCTTGATGGCGCCAACGCCTGTCGCTCGACCATCTGGCAAGGTTGCGGGGCAACCGGATCCGGAGTTATGGCAAAAAACGCCGGTCGTGCGGTTGATCTCGTCTTCCAGGTCTCCCATGTTCTTTCGCAACGCCCCTGCTGCCCCTCTTATGTGGCCATCCTCATTGTAATTGTCATAACTGCCGGTGATCAATCCGAACTCCGCCCGGGCCGCATCTCCGGCAGTTTTGGGATGACCGAATTCCTGG
The DNA here is from genome assembly GCF_000015565.1 of Verminephrobacter eiseniae EF01-2. Taxonomy (NCBI): domain Bacteria; kingdom Pseudomonadati; phylum Pseudomonadota; class Betaproteobacteria; order Burkholderiales; family Comamonadaceae; genus Verminephrobacter; species Verminephrobacter eiseniae. The sequence goes on along the minus strand of NC_008786.1, from coordinate 567,409 downwards.
AGCAAGCCATAGGGCTTGAAATTCGTCACAGAGTGCGGCGGAAACGCCTGGCAACGCTCTGCACCCAACCGCGCCGGGTCGCAGACCTTGACCCGAACATTCAGTTGGGGCCCGATACCGGAATAAGTGGCGCCACTCCTGGCCATGGACGGCAGGGATGCTTCATGGTGGACAGGTCGGTCTCCGATTTTTCCATCACCTGCATTTGCACTGGAGTAAGCGCGTGAGAGTTTGGGGCCAAAAGTGCCCGCACCTTCACGATCTTCCTCGATCCACCGACAGGCTTCCCAGTTGACGGTAGACCAAAACCGTACATTCCCCTTGACCAGACGCATGACGGGTTGCGACATTTCGTAATCATCAGCGTTGCCGGTCAGGCAAATACTCAACCCCGCATAATAACCGGCGTTGGCAGAGTCGTCGGTAGCGGGTCTGGTGAGCATCGCCTGATCGAATGGTGTGTAATCACGAACATCGGTACCATTGTAATACTTGACAAACGAGTGTGAATCTTCCACCAATTTGGCTCCCATCAAGACGGTCGATCCATTGATGTCCAAAACCCTGTAGCCGCCATACAGCATTTTACGGACGATATCCAATCGGGTCATCGTGGTCCAATTGAGGAAGTTGCCGCTCCAATGGGATTCCCGGGGTGAGCAACTGTATTTGGTGGCAGTTGCCGAGCCAACGGTGACGGAGGTCTGGATGGCCATGGCAGCCGGATTGAATTGACCGGCATCATTGTCGTAAGCGTAGCATTTTCTTGCATCAAAATAACCGTAATACTCGAAAGTCGGCTTGAAAGTGGTGTCGATCACACCATCATCATCGAGATCTTCAAAATCCGTGTAAACGGGCCCGAAAAGCAAATGGTCTTTGGACGCAGTCAGCATCACCATGGGCTTTTTGGCTATGGCGACAATGTTCGGTGGTATCGCGATGACCGGTTTCGATACCTCGACATCTGCGTGCACGGGCGCTGCCGACAGATTCATGCTGCTGAACATGATGGCCAGCAGCAGACTCGACTTGATGTTGTCTGATGTTTTCATGGTGCGTTGGTACATGTGATGAATGGTCATGGTCTTGTTCATCATGGAAAAAACACTGTCTGCAAAACGACCTGGGTTCTCCGCGAATACCCGAAACCCCGTGCCGTGATTCTGTACATCCGTGCCCACTGGTTGGCATTTTCGGCCGTGGAGGTGACGCTGGTCTCTTCGAGATTCATGCGGATATTCTTGCGCATGAACACTTCAATCAGGTATTCCGGCTGTTTCTCCACGCCACGGATGGGAGGAACACCGGTATATGTGCCCAAGGGAACGGCGCCCTTGAATGTGAGACAGTTATTGTCGTTCACGGGGTTTCGCCCTGGCTTACTGGTCTCATCATCATTCCACTGCCCACCTTTGTTCTTTGGCCACCAGGGTTCCACATTGGAACTGCTGGAACTGCTGGAACTGCTGGAGCTCGCAGTATCCCAATTGCTGCTGGCATAGCTGGTGTCATTCGTGTCACAAAGACCCTGCGCGCAATCCGCAGTGAACTCAATAGGGTTCAAGCCATATGTCATGCCGGCGGAGGCATTGCGTCGGCACGATGCGCCTTCCTGCAATACCCCCATCGAAGCGCTGTCTATGTCCCGTTCGGCATCCCGCAGTGCCGATTCTGCGGCTTGCCGGGCGACTTCATGGTCCATCTGATTGCGTGCCATGTTTTCGGCCAGCATCGATTGTCGGGCGGTCCAGACGCCGATGCCGGTAATGGCGATCAGAAACAGCATGACGACCACCAATGCAACGCCGCGCTCTTGCGCTTTTGCTGCACCGTGCGCGTTGGGGACGGGTTTCATCAAATATCGCATGGCCCGTATCCTAGTAATATTGTTTCATATTATTGCGCAAACCGAATTCTTCAACATGCCGGGTGATGGTGTCGCCGGCGGGATGGTCTTTCTCGGCACCGTTGCAATCGCGGTATGTGCTCGGTGCGCCTGGCAGGCGCGTATTGCCGCCAAGGGTGCGCGTCAGCAGACAAACGCGCACCACGGTCACATTTCGCCAAAGGAGCGGGGCATTGCCATCGATTTGTGTTGCCGTATGAAACTGCATGCTCGTTCCGTTGTGGATACCGTAAGCAAATTGCAGGTCTTCCAGTCCTGCGATGATGGATTGGTATGCTGTTTCATCCGTTGCTCCATGGGGGCTTTTGCCATTTCCGCTGCACACCAGGCTCTTGGTGCCGATCTCTTGAAACTGATCGGCGACTCTGACATCCCTGAGCGTAAAGCGATTCGACACAAATACGGGCAGTTGCGGGGGTATGGCTTCATTCGTCTGCGTTGGAGGACTGCCGTTCGAGTTTTTCTTGCGTACATCGTTGCTGGGATCGCCCCCTGCCCCGGCCTCACCGGGGGCCACATCGTGGCCAGTGCAGTCCCAGCGCTGGCCGGCATTGCTTCCCATGGTTTTGGTGTCGCTGGTGAAATAGTTGATGACCAAGGTATCCGCCGCGTCCGCATCCACCGTGGGGCAGGTGCTGGTTGTAACGTTGAATTCGCCACCATCGCAGCCAAAAATACCGGCTTGGAACGCTGCGGGTGGCCAGCCCTCGGCGGGGTTTTGCCAGTCGGTCGCTACCCGTGGATCGGATGGCAGCGGGGGATAGGTGTCGTACATGCCCTGTTGGGCGGGGTCCGAAAAAATCGGCGCCACCGTGGCAGGATAAAACCCTGCATTCCTGATTTCATGCCCCAGCATTTGCATCACGAATGCGCCGGTTTCACGGCTGCTGCCGGTTCTGTCGATGGCCCGTTGTGATTCGCGCGCTGACAGATATACATAAGCAGCAGCGATCATGACGACCAGGCTGATGGTCATTGCCACCAGCAATTCGACGAGGCTCAGGCCCTGTTGCGCTCGGATCGATTTGAACATGGTGCTTACGGGATAAAAGAAAATCGGGCGCAGCGAACCCCGGCAGGGGCAGCGGCCTCCGGCGGGCAGCAAGTTTGCTGGGCCATTCCTGTTTCACTACCGGAGCAGACAGGTGTGGCAACCAAAGCCTGCGGACCACCGTCAGTGGCCGGCTCCACTAGTTCATTGTCAAACCACATCATGGTGACAGTCAGCCCGTTCTTTCGATTGCCTGAAATCAGGGCGGCACCTTGCGGCAGGCTATTGCGGACCCGTTGCCGCCAGGCCTGCAAATCATGGGTGGCACGCTGTAAAGGCGTACAGGGTTCCGTTTCACAGTTCGGCGTTATGGGGTCCAGCGCGGCCAATTGTTGGGCTGCCCAGGCGTCGCCGATGACGTACTTTGATGCGATATCCGCCCCTGTCTCGGCAAAACGCTTTCCTGCGGAGTCCGGATTGATCCGGACCCGCTCCGACAAATCCGAGAGCAAGGTCGATGCTGACGAACGCGCCCAGGTGTTTATCTTGTACTTCAATGTCGCTGCCTGAAGCCCTGCAATACCCAGCAAGCCGATGGACAAGACAACGATGGCCACCATCACCTCCACCAGGGTGACGCCGCGCGCGCATTGCAGTGATGGCGGGGCGGTGGATTTTCGTTTTGAATGATTCATGAAAAATGCCATCAATGGTAATTCGTGCATGTTTTATTGGGGGGAATCATGCGGGTACGCCCCAGACCATTCATGCAAATATTGAAGGCGAATTTTTTTGTCAGTGGATCTTCGCTGCTTTTGTAAATCAGATTGAATTGTTCCAGATCGGCATTCGCAAGCCCTCCGTGCGCATTGAAAATCATTTTTGTTTTGCCGTTCTGCGCCAGCAAGCTGTAATCCGCGTTTGCTGCCGGACGGGCCAGCAACATATTGATGGGGTCTGCTGGGGCCGTGGCGTCGTTGTTGCAGATGGGGTTGAGGAAAAGAATCCAACCCTTGTGCCAATCGGTCGTTGGCGTGGTGCTTGCGCAGGCGGGTGCGTCAGCGTCTGCATTACTGCTCAGGCACAGGGTGACACAGGTATTGCGATTGACGGCCTCGCTACGGGCTTTCAGAACGCTGCTGATGAATTCGTTGCCGAGATTGGTCAGCTTGCTGCGAACAATGAAGTCCCGCACCGCGGGCGCCGCCAAACTGCCCAGGATGGCGGCCAGGGCCAGCGTCATCAGGAGTTCGGTCAGCGTGAAGCCTCGCGCCACGGTGCGCAGACGGCTTTTCGGGAGTTGCTCGCGCAGCCGTTGCATGCTTGGGTGGGCAGCGCCAGCCCGGGGTGATTGATGGATCATGGATGTATCTTATGTGTCTTATTGAAACTTTATGCGCAAAAAGTATCCGTTCATCCTGCCAATTCGACCGTTCACTGAAAAACATCCGCCAAGGGACGGGGCTGGCACAGGGCGGCAGGTTGGCTGGATGCACGAGCGGGTGCCGGTCAAGGCATGGGTGCGCTGCAACGATGCTCGTGTCACGCTGCGCAGCGTCTGCCAGGCCCATGGGCGCATGTCTGAAGCAGTTCGGCAATCAATGAAACATGAGTCTCGTATTGTAACTTAGTGCTGTAGGAAGTATCTACTTATCCTGTCGACTCGGTCGATTGCTGAAACGCATACGCCAAGGGACGGGAATGGCACAGGGCGACACGGTGGGCTGGATGCGCGCACGGGTGCTCTGCGACGATGGCCGCACCACGCTGCGCAGCGTCCGCCAGGCCGGTGGTGGGGGCGGGCCTGAAGAACACCGGGACAAGGCTGTGCGCAAGGGTTTTGCGCGAGGGCAAGAAGGTCTGTTCCACAGCCCCGCAATCAACGAAACATGGGTCCTGCCAGCGCCCATCGATGCCCGCAGAAGTGGCGATGCGTCAGACCGAATGGCACTTGGGCGACGAAGACCGGCTCGTCGTGGATGGGATGTGCCGCAAGGGGCGGCATCAGCGCGCCGTCAAAGGCGTCCCGGGCCAAGCTGCGGCGGACAAGCGCTTGCGCCGGGTGCCTTTCCATTGCACACCCAAGCCGGTGGGGTCGAAAACGGAAAACAAAGCACGCCAAGGGCTGGCGTGGGCTTCACGCAGACCACCGTTTTGCGCCACCTCAAGCAAGAACGGTTTTCAAGGAGGCCGAGGCCACATCGGCGCCATGCATGGGGCGGCGTTGCGTGATTGACAGGCTTTGGCCCGATCGTCGGGCCGCGTTTCGGGAGGCCAGGACGGTCAGTCGGGCACCACCGCCGTGGCCTCGATCTCCACCTTGGCGCGCTCATGCATCAGCGCTACCACCTGCACGCAGGCCATCGCCGGGAAGTTGCGGCCCAGCACCTCGCGGTAGGCCAGGCCCAGTTCCGTCAGGCGGGCGTTGTACTCCCTGCGGTCGAGCACATACCAGGTCAGTCGCACCAGGTGCTCGGGGCCGGCTCCGCCTGCTGCCAGCACGGCGCGCACGTTGAGCAGGGTCTGGCGGGTTTGGGCGATGAAGTCATCGCTCTCGAACTGCTGCTGCGCGTTCCAGCCGATCTGGCCGCCGGTGAAGATCATCGTGCCGCGTGCGGCCACGCCGTTGGCGTAGCCCTTGGGGGAAACCCAGCCGGGTGGTTGCAGGATATTCATGGTGTAGCAGCAGGCTTGGAGGGATCGGGATTGTGGGTCAACGGGTGCGGCGCGCAGCGCTGGAGTTTGCCGGTTTCGGTGCGGGGCAGCGTGCTGACGAATGGCACCACGCGCGGGGTGTGGCAGGGGGCGGCGCCGGTTCTCAGATGCTCTGGCAAGGCCCGGGCCATGGCGGCGGCGCCGGTGTGGCCCGGGCGCGGTACGCGCAGGGCTTTGATCAGGGGCCGGTCGCTGTGGCCGGCGCGCCCGGCGGCCTGCCCGGGAAGGGTTGGCACCGGGTTCGCCGCGTTCGCAAGGCGCCGCGCGGGCCACTGCGGCGGCAACCGGTCGTGCACGCAATGCTCGGGCTGGGCGCAGGGGGCGTTCATGCCGGGTCTATGGCTGCAAAACGGCCTTGCCGATGATCAATTGCTGCACTTCGGTGGCCCCCTCGTAGATGCGCAATGCACGGATGTCACGGTACAGCGCTTCGACCTTGCTGCCCCGCTCCACGCCGCGCCCGCCATGCAGTTGCAGCGCCATGTCGATCACGCGCTGGGCGTTTTCGGTGGCGGTCATTTTGGCCATCGCGGCGGCTACGCTGCGCTCCCGGAGTTCAGCGGCCACGCTGCGTTGGTGCTTTTCGCCTTCATCGCGCAGCCATGCAGCGCGGTAGGTCAGCAGCGCGGCGCTGTCCACCAGTGCGGCCATTTCGCCCAGCCGGGCCTGCGTGAGTTGGAAGTCGGCCAGCGTCTGGCCGAACATGCGGCGCTGGCGCGCGTGTTGCACCGCCTCGGCCAATGCGCGCCGGGCCATGCCCAGCGCGGCGGCGGCCACGGATGCGCGGAAGATGTCCAGCGTGCGCAGCGCCAGTTTGAAGCCGCCGTGCAGCGGGCCCAGTAGCGCGCTGGCTGGCAAGCGGCAGTCGGCAAAGCGCAGCGTGGCCAGCGGGTGCGGTGCCATCACATGCAGATGCTGCGTGGCATCCAGCCCCGGCGTATCGGCGTCGACGATGAAGGCGCTGATGCCGCGCGTGCCTGCGGTCGGGTCGGTCTTGGCAAACACGCAGTAGAAGTCGGCCAGGCCGCCATTGCTGATCCAGGTCTTGCTGCCCGCCAGCGAATAACTGTCGGGGCGGTCACCGGGGTTGGTTTCCTCTGCGCTGCGGGCCATGGTCTGCATGGCCGCCACATCCGATCCGGCCTCAGGCTCGCTCAGCGCAAAGGCGGCGATCAGCCTGCCGCTGGCCACCCCTGGCAGGTAACGCGCCTGCTGCGCGGGGTTGCCTGCCAGCGTGATCGCGCCACTGCCCAGGCCCTGCATGGCGCAGGCAAAGTCGGCCAGCGGCGAGTGGTAGGCCAGGGTTTCGCGCAGCAGCACCAGCGCGCGCGAGTCCAGCGCCGGCAGGGCGCCGCCATGCGCGGCCGGCACGCAGTAGCGCAGCCAACCGCCAGCGCCCAGGCGCCGAACCCAGTCGCGGCAGGCGGCGCGGTCGTCGGTTTCATCGACCTGCTGGGCGGCGGCCCAAGGCAGCAGGCCCAGGGCCAATGTGCGATGCGCGGCGTCAAAAAAAGGCAGGGCCAAGTGCGCTGTGGGGGGCGGACAGGGGGCGGGCGGGGTGGCGACATGCATCGCTCAATCTCCCTGGAACACGGGCTTTTGCCGGGCGGCAAAGGCGGTGTAGGCGCGGCGGAAGTCTTCGGTCTGCATGCAGATGGCCTGCGCTTGCGCCTCGGCTTCGATGGCTTGCTCCAGCCCCATGCTCCATTCTTGGCCCAGCATGGTCTTGGTCATGCCATGGGCGAAGCCGGGGCCCTCGGCCAGTTGGCGGGCCGTGGCCTGCACGCGGGCCAGCAGTTCGGCGCTGTCGTAGAGCTGGTTGAAAAAGCCCCAGGCCAGGCCCTCTTGCGCCGTCATCGCGCGGCCAGTGAACAGCAGTTCGCTGGCGCGGCCCTGGCCTATCATGCGCGGCAGCAGCGCGCAGGCGCCCATGTCGGCGCCGGCCAGGCCCACGCGGGTGAACAAAAAAGCGGTTTGGGTGGCTGCGCTGCCGTAGCGCAGGTCGCAGGCCAGCGCCAGCATTGCGCCGGCGCCGGCGCAGATGCCGTCGATCGCGCCCAGCACCGGCTGCGGGCAGGCGCGCAGGGCTTTGATCAGTTCGCCGGTCATGCGCGTGAACTCCAGCAACTCGGGCATGCTCATCCGGGTCAGCGGGCCGATGATTTCATGCACGTCGCCCCCTGAGCAAAAGTTGCCGCCGGCGCCGGTGAGCACGACGGCCTTCACGTCGGTGGCTTGGCGCAGCGCGCCAAAGAAGTCGCGCAGCTCCGCATAGCTTTGGAACGTGAGCGGGTTCTTGCGCTCGGGCCGGTCGAGTGTGATGGTGCCCACGCCGGCGTCGAAGTGCCAGGCAAAATGCCGGGCCGCGTAGCCGGCCTGGGGGTTGAACTGCGGGCGCATGGGGTTGCTGGCCGCTATGTAATGCTTCATTCGCTGCTCTCCGGACTGGGGTTTTGACAGTGTTCCTTGACCTTGCCGAGCAGCCGGTGCAAGGTGGCGATGTCGTGCTCGCCCAGCGCGGCGAAGGCTTGCACGATCCATTGCTCATGCTGGCGCGCCATGACCATGAACTGTCGGCGGCCCCGGGGCGTCAGGCGCACGAACCAGGCGCGGCGATCGCCCTGCACGTCCAGGCGCTCGACCAGCCCTTCGGCCACGAGTTGGTCGGTGATGCCGGTGATGTTGCCGTTGGTGACCATCATGCGGCGCGAGAGATCTTTCATCTTCATGCCATCGGGCACACGTTCGAGCTGCGCCATCAGGTCAAAGCGCGGCAGCGTGGTGTCGAACTGCGTGCGCAACTGGCTGCGCACCTGCTTTTCTATCAGTTGCGTGCAGGTGAGCATGCGCAGCCACAGGCGCAGCGCTTCGGGGTGCGCGCTGGGGGCTGCGTCGTGCAGGCGGGCTTCCAGATCCATGGCTCATCCCTGGTTTGCTTTGTTGTCGATAGCTACATGCGCTTTGTTTGCTTGCACCATCACCTGTTTTCTGCAAGATGAAAGCGCGCCAGGAGCCCCCGACCTGCCGTTGGTGCCAATGATGTCCGTGGCGAATTAGTTTAGATTTAAACGAAACCCTGTCAATCAGGGTTAATCGGGTCTTCCCGTGTCGACGCCAAGTGGAAGTGACAGAATGTTGACATGAAGCACTTGCTGCACACCTTGGAGGGGCGGCTGGCAACGTTGCCGGTGCCCATTGCGCTGCAGTTGCCTGCGGGCCAGCAACTGGGCGCGCCCGATCCGGCGGTCACGCTGCGCTTTCACGATCGCATGGCCCTGGTGGCGCTGGCCACCGGCGAACTGGGCAACGTGGGTGCAGCCATCGTCGAAGGACGGGTGGCGCTGGAGGGCGGCATGCGCGACCTGATGGCCGCCGCCGCCGGCCTGCTCACCCGCGACCCGGCCCGCGACTGGCCCCAGCGCTGGTGGCAACGCCTGCTGGCCTGGACCCGGGTGCGGGCGCTGGCGACGCGCACACTGGCGCACGCCATGGCGCGTGACGCGCGCCAGGTGCAGTTTCACTACGACCTGTCCGACGACTTCTACGCGCTGTGGCTGGACCCTCGCCGCGTCTACTCCTGCGCCTATTTCCGCACGCCGGACATGGCCCTGGCACAGGCGCAGGAGGCCAAGCTCGACCATATCTGCCGCAAGCTGCGCCTGCGCGCCGGCGAACGCTTTCTGGACATTGGCGCGGGCTGGGGCGGCCTGTTGCTGTGGGCGGCCGAGCATTACGGCGTCGATGCCACGGGCATCACGCTGTCGCACAACCAGCACGCGCATGTGCAGCGCCTGATTCAGGCGCAGGGCCTGCAGGGCCGGGTGCGCATGCTGCTGTGCGACTACCGGGCGTTGCCGGTCGGGCAGCCCTTCGACAAGATCGCCTCGGTCGGCATGTTCGAGCATGTGGGGCGCGCGCAAATGGGGCGTTACTTCGCCACACTGGCCCGCCTGCTGCGCCCGGGCGGCTTGTTGCTGAACCACGGCATCACCGCTGGCGCGGTCGACAACGCCGGTCTCGGCGCCGGCATGGGGGACTTCATCGAACAGTACATCTTTCCCGGAGGCGAACTGCTGCATGTCAGCGCCGTGCTGCACCACATGGCGCGCGCCGGCCTGGAAATGGTTGACACCGAAAACCTGCGGCCGCACTACGCGCGCACGCTATGGGCTTGGTCCGACCGGCTGGAAGCCCGATTGCCTGCGGCGCGCCAGGTGCTGGCCGCACAGTCCGGCGCAGGGCAGGGCGACAAGGTGCTGCGCGCCTACCGCCTGTATCTGGCGGGGAGCGCGCTGGGGTTCGAGCGCGGCTGGATGGCGCTGCACCAGATACTGCTCGCCCAACCCGACGGCAATGCCGGCACCGGCACCATGCCCGGCGCACAATCGGACTACCCGTTCATGCGCGACTACATCTACGCGGCCCAAGGAAACGCTTTGCCATGCTCTACCGATTCAAGTCCCGCGCTGGCGCCGACCTGATCATGCTGGAACCGCAGGGCCGGCAGATCGTGGCCATCATCGGCAAACCCCCCGGTGCCCGCGGCATCGTAACCGCCGCGCAGATCCCCGCCGCCATCGCCGCACTGCAAGCGGCCGTGGCAGCCGATGAAGCCCTGCCGCCGTCGGCGACCGCCACCGGGCCAGCCGCCGACGAGCGCCAGGATGCCGTGCGCCTGCGCCACCGGGCCGCGCCTTTCATCGAGCTGTTGAGGCGCAGCGCGGCGGCGGATGTGGATGTGGTTTGGGGCGTGTGAGGGGGCTTCGGCCCGGCGCGGCTGGTCGCGGTCGGACTGGCAGTGCGCATGAATGCGGGCGGCCAGCCTCATGCCAGGCCCTCGATCCTCTGCAGCCAATGGTCAAAATGCGGACAGGCTGCGCGCATCGGATGAAGCCCGATGGCGCAGGCGATTTGCGGCCCGTGAGAAGTTTTCTGATAGTGGGGCATGGCCGCCAGGATGCGCTTGGAGGGCGCCGTCTGCGGGCTGTCGTTGATATCTTCGGGCGCGGTCGTCTTGCGCACTGCCCGCAAGGGCGCCAGCATGCTGGCGTCATCCACCCACGGCGTGAAGTCCTCGATGCGGGTGAACAGCAGCGCCTCGAACTCATGGACCTGCAGGTGGGCAATGAAGTTGCGCTGCCCGATGTCGGCGGCAAGTTTTGCTTCCAGAAATTCCGCCTTGCATCGTCCATTCGCCGCGCCCGGAAAATCCCGGTTGCTCTTGCCGGGAAAGTCGTCGGGTAGCGCGTAGAGGTCGAACAACGTGCTGACATAAGCCCTGGCATCCTGCTTGCAGAGCCTTTCGATCTGGGATTTGACCTTGGCGTAGCGGACGACGCCACCCCGATGGCCGGTGCTGGTGCTGACGATGATGGGCGTCAGATAAAGGCCCATCTCTGCGCAGTGGGGCTGCAATAGATCGTTGACAAAGGTTTCTTCCGTCTGCCCTTCGACCAGCAGATAGACGCGGATCATCGCCCCGGTCTCCCGCCCAGCAGGTTCTTTTTCCACAGATCGCCCAGGCTGTACTCGGTCAGCCACTCGGACAGCGCTTCGGCATCCGGGCGCTTGAAGATCGAGGCACCGGCGCGCATGTCGACCACGATCAGGTCCTGCGCATCGAACTCGTTGACCAGTTCCACCGACTGTGTCGAGACGATCAGTTGGTGCCGGCATGCGGCAGACTTCATCGAGGCGCCGAGCACGCTGATGGCGAACGGGTGCAGACCCAGTTCCGGCTCGTCGATCAGGATGGTCGCCGGCATATGTTCTTGCGGTTGCAGCAGCACGGTGGACAAGCAGATGAAGCGCAGCGTGCCGTCGGACAAGGCGCTGGCAGTGAAAGGCTCGTCCTGCCCCGACTGTGTCCATTCGAGCTGAATCCTTTCCCGGTTATCGACGGTGGGACGCAGCATGAAGTCGCCAAAGAAAGGCGCCACCAAGCGAATGGTTTTCACGATGCGGCGGTAATGCTCCTCGTGCTGATTCTTCAGCCGCAGCAGGAAGGCCGCCAGGTTCCGGGCGTCGTCACGCAGGTATTCGTTGTCATTGATATTGTGGATTTGCTTGATGCTGGCGCTCGCGCTGGTGTCATGGAAGTGGTAGATGCGCCAACTGCGCATGACCGGGTAGAGGAGATCAAAGTGGTGCGGACCGATGCGTTTCTTTTGTTCTTCGATCGAAGTCTCGAAAGGACCGTGCTTGCTGCTCCATTGGTCCATGAACGCGCGCGCGGCTTCACGCTGTTCCTGCGAACTGCCTGGATGGTTCAGAACGGCTATGGCCGCGTGCCAGCGAAGATCCTCATGCAAGTCCGCCTGGGCCGTAGCCTGTGTGCGCGCGTCGTCTGCACGCAGTTCCCCTGACGACAATACCTCGCTTGCAAACATCATCCGGTTGTCCTGGGTCGGCTGCAGGGTGAAGCTGTAACTGCCGTCGCCAAAGTACACAGCGGCATACAACTCTTGCGTCTTTTTGCGACCGAAGTGCAGCAAGGCATCCGGCCCTCCGGCCAGGCCAACTGCCATTTGCAACTGTTGATTCAGAATCTGATGGACCAGGCGGAAAAAACCGATGAAGTTGGATTTGCCGGCGCCGTTGGCGCCAATCAGCACATTGCGCCGGCGCAGTTCCAGGTCGCATTCGGCAATGGACTTGTAGCCACGCAGCACAAGCCGCGAGATCTGCCCCGCGTCGGTTGCGTCGTTGGTTTGCGTGCTCACTGGAGTACCTTCGCCTTCGGCTGCGGTATGAGCGCCTTCGGGCGGCCGTGCGGCGCTGATGTCGATGCCATGCTGGCGCGGCCCTCAATCCACCTGCGCCCCAGACACCTTGACCACCTGCGCCCATTTGCGGTGCTCGTCGGCGATGTGTTTGGCAAACTCTGCGGGGCTGTTGCCGCCGGGGATGGCGCCCTGGGCCAGCAGGCGCTCTTTGAGCGCCGGCGTGGCCAGCGACCGGGCCACTTCGTGCTGGATGCGCTGGATGATCTCGGGGGCGGTGCCGACGGGCGCCAGCAGGCCAAACCATGAACTGGCCTCATAGCCCTTGAGCGCGGGGCCGCCGGCCTGCTCCACCGTCGGCACATCGGGCAGGGCGCTGGAGCGCTCGGCACTCGTCACCGCCAATGCGCTGAGCTTGCCGGCCTTGATCTGCGCCATCGACGAGGGCAGGTTGTCAAACATCACATCGACATTGCCCGCCATCAGATCCACCAGCGCAGGGCCCGAGCCACGGTAGGGCAGGTGCAGCATGAAGGTGCCGGTCATGCTTTTGAACAGTTCACCGGCCAGGTGGATCGAGGTGCCGCTGCCGCTCGATGCCATGTTCAGCCTGCCCGGGTTGGCTTTGAGCACACGGATGAAGTCCTGCACGTTGCGCACGCCCATGCTCCTGGCCTTGTCGGGGTTCATCACCAGCACATTGGGCACGGACGCCACCAGCGTGATCGGGGCAAAGTCATGGATCGGGTCGTAGGACAACTTGGCATACAGCGCGCGGTTGATGCCGTGGGTGCCGACCGTGCCCATCAGCAAGGTGTAGCCGTCGGCGGGCGACTTGGCGACGATCTCGGAGCCCAGGTTGCCGGCGGCGCCAGCGCGGTTGTCGACGATGAACGGCTGGCCGAACGCCCGCGAGAGCTCTGGCGCCATGGCCCGGGCCAGAATGTCGGTGGTGCCGCCGGGGGTAAAGGGTACGACGATGCGCACCGGCTTGCCCGGCCAGGCGGCCTGGGCCTGGGCTGTGGATGTCAGCCCTGTCACGCAGGCCGACAGCAGCGCGCCGGCAATGACCGCGCGGCGGCGGGAACTGCGAAACAGGTGCCAGGGTTGCGCTTGCATGGGATCGTGGCTTGTCGGTGGATCAATCGGCGTAGGTGCCCGCAGCCTTGATGACGGCGCCCCATTTTTCGATTTCGGACAGCACGAATTTCTTGTGCTCGGCGCCTTCGACGCGCCGGTCGGTGATGACCACGGCGCTCAGCCCTTCCTGCTTCTTGATGAAATCAGGGTCTTTCAGCGCTACCTTCAGGGCGTCGTTGAGCTTCTTTTGCACATCGGCCGGTGTGCCCTTGGGGGCGTACAGGCCGTGCCAGATGCTCACTTCAAAGTTCTTCAGGCCAGTCTCGGCCAGCGTGGGCAGGTCCTTGAGGGCCGGGATGGTCAGGCGCCGGCTGGTGGTCACGGCGTAGGCTTTGACCTTCTTGGCTTCGATCTGGCCCAGGGTGTTGGTGGTCTGGTCGCACAGCAGGTCGATCTGGCCGCCGATCAGGTCGGTGATCGCAGGGGCCGTGCCCTTGTAGGGCACGGAGGTCATCTCGACCTGCACGGCGCTTTGGAACATCAGGCCGCACAGGTGCGAGGCAGCGCCCAGGCCGGCGTTGCCCAGGTTGATCTGGCCCTTGTTCTGCTGAATCCAGGCGCTCAACTCCTTGAAGTTGTTGGCCGTCAGCGTGGGCCGTCCGATCAGCGTCATCGGCACTTCGTTGACCAGGCCCAGGTACTCGAAGTCGTTGGCCACGTTGAACGACAGCTTGCGGTAGAGCGCCGGCATCGTGGACATGGCAATGTGGTTGAGCAGCAGCGTGTAGCCATCGGCTGCGGCGCGGGCCACGCGGGCTGAACCGATGGAACTGCCGGCACCGGCCGTGTTGTCCACCACCACGGTAACCCCCAGCGGTTTGCGCAGGGCTTCGGCCAGGTCGCGCGCTACGCGGTCGGTGGGACCGCCGGCAGAAAAGGGCACCACCACGGTGATGGTCTTGTCCTTGGCGGGGAAGTCTTGGGCAGTGGCGCCGAAGGCAGTGGCAGTGGCTGCGGCGAGCAGTGCGATTTTCAGCATGGTTTTCATGAAATCTCCTTTTGCCTTTCAGGCAAGGGGGTCGAATGTGGCGGTGGAAGGCTGTGGATACCGGGCCATGATAGCCGGGGGCCTGGGCCGGGGCATTGCGGATATTCCAGTGTCATGCTCGGGAAATACCGCTCCAATAGGCTTTGCCCTTCCGATCGATCGCAGGAGGGCCTATGGGGTTTGCACATTCATCGCGCCGCATGGCCGTGTCCCGGGTGCTGCTGGCATTGCTGGTGCTGGCCGGCTGTGGTGGCAGTGACGGCGGTGGCGGTAGTGCTGGTGCTGGTGCTGGCCCGCCGATCGTCGCCTTGCGCCTGCTCGGCGCTGCCGCCATCCCCACCGGCACCTTGTTCGAGGGGGTAGAGTTTGGCGGCATCTCGGGCCTGGACCGGGCTGCGGACGGCAGCTACTGGGCGCTATCGGACGAGCGTGGCGGGGACGGACGAGTCCCGCGCTTTTACAACCTCAGCATCGATTACGAGGCCAGCGGCAACGTGAGCGTGCAGATCAACCGGCAGACCGCCATGCTGCGCGAGGACGGCAGCGCGTTCCCGGCGGCCACGCGCACGGTAGACCCGGAAGCCATCCGCGTGGCTGCGGGCGGGCAGTTGTACTGGGCCTCCGAGGGTAACTGGGATGCTGCGGCTGCCCGCCGCTTCCAGCCCTTTGTGCGCCAGATGACGGCGCAAGGCGCTTTTGTGCGGGAGTTTGCCATTCCGGCCATCTACCACTATGTGGACAACCGCACGCAGGGAGCGCGCAACAACAAGGTCTTCGAGTCTCTGGCCGTGGCGCCTGATGGCACGGTGTATGTGGCCAATGAAGACGCGCTGATCGAGGATGGCCCGAGCGCCAGTTTGCAGGCGGGCAGCGTGGTTCGGGTGACGGCCTTGGACCCCGGCACTGGCCAGGCGCGTGCGCAATACGCCTACGAGTTGCCCAAGATACCGGTGGATGGCAAGCCTGATGCAGCATTCGGGCCGGACAATGGCCTGTCAGACATGCTGGCCGCAGGCCCGCGCCAGTTCATCGCCGTCGAGCGCGCGTTTGCTTTCGGCGTGGGCAACACCATCCGCCTGGTGTGGACCGAGATCAACGACACCACCACCGACGTGAGCCGCATCGCCAGCCTGGTCGAAGCCAAGTACACGCCGATGAGCCGCAGGCTGCTGTTGGAAATGCCCCTCCGCTACCAGGGAGTGAAACTGGACAACATCGAGGCCATCACCTGGGGCAAGACCCTGCCCAACGGGAATCGCACCTTGGTCCTGGCGTCCGACAACAACTTCTCGGCGACCCAGACCAATCAGTTCATCGTGCTGGAGGTGTTGGCAAACTGATTCCGAAGTGCGGCTACGCGTACCAAGAGGCTAGTGTCGCGTCACCGATCATCTGTCGGTCCGCGCTGGCCATCGAAGCGCATCGCGGCGTTGCATCGCTTGCCAATACGCTCGGTATGGGCTGCGCGATGCGCCTTGCGCTGCGCTCCGATGGCTGCGCGCAGCCTACGACATCTGATCGGTGACGCGACACTAGCAACGACAGATGCCATATTCTTTTTCGCACAGCGCCGGCGCATCGGAGCGTTCGGCGGCAGGCCGGAGCAGGCCGTGCGGGAACGTGGTCGGGATTCCGGTTCCTGACAGTGGTCGGCACCGCCCGGGAGCTGCCGGGGGCGCGGCTTGGGTGGCGGCAACGGGGGCCGACATCGGCACCCGAGTCGACCTGATCCGGCTTTTGCGCCGACAATTTGCCGGAAATTCCTGTTCGGGCGAAACCCTCGATGTCCTCTTCAAACCCCTCTGCCCCCACGCCGGCGCCGCGCGCCGTGCTGCGCCGGCCCACGGCGGCCGCCAAGCCTGCAACGCCGGCATGTCCGGCGGGCATGGCAGCGGGCGTCGTACCGGACGCAGCACGGGGTGCCGTGCCGGGCACGGCCAACGGCACCGACCGCTTGCGCCTGAACAAGCGCATGGCCGAACTCGGCCTGTGCTCCCGGCGCGAGGCCGACGACTGGATTGCCCAAGGCCGGGTCCGGGTCAACGGCCAGGTCGCGCCCATCGGCCTGCGGGTCACGGCCAGCGACCGCATCGCGGTCGACAAGCAGGCCCGGGGTGCTCAGCGGCAGCGTGTCACCATCTTGCTGCACAAGCCCATGGGCTATGTGAGCGGGCAGGCAGAAGATGGTCATAGGCCCGCCGTGGCGCTGATCGACCAGCGCACACACTGGCGCGACGACACCAGCCGCAACCGCTTTGCCCCGGCGCAATTGCGCGGCCTGGCGCCTGCCGGGCGGCTGGACATCGACTCGGTGGGCCTGCTGGTGCTCACACAGGACGGACGGGTGGCGCGCCAGTTGATTGGCGCGGACTCCACGGTGGACAAGGAATATCTGGTGCGCGTGCAATACGGCGCCGTGGCCCTGGATGTGCGCTCGGTGTTTCCGGCCGGGCAGTTGGCCAGTCTGTGCCATGGCCTGTCGCTGGACGGCCAGCCGCTCAAGCCCGCCGTGGTCGATTGGCAAAACCCCGAGCAACTGCGCTTTGTGCTCACCGAGGGCAGGAAGCGGCAAATCCGCCGCATGTGCGCGCTGGTGGGCTTGACGGTGGTGGGCCTCAAGCGCGTCCGCATCGGCCGCGTGCGGCTGGGCCTTTTGCCGGCGGGCCAGTGGCGTTACCTTGCGGCCGACGAGCAGTTTTGAGCGCCATCCCTTGCTGCGCATTGGGCGGGCGGATACCCGGGCGGCTGTGCCGGCGCCGGCCGACCGCGCATTCGATGCCCATGCGTGCGTCCAGCCCCTGCCCTCTGAAACCCCTTGATCCCCCTCTTGAAACCCTTGCGCAATGCCCATAGATCACGCCTGCCGGTTCGGCAGGCGGTGCACAGGCGTGCACTGCACTACTCCTACCCGGTGCCGGCCTTTTTTGTACTGACCTGTTTCACCCCATAGAGAACTCTCCCATGAGCAAGCAAACCCTGTCGTTTCAGGCCGAAGTGGCCCAACTGCTGCACCTGGTCACCCACTCGCTGTACTCGAACCAGGAAATCTTCCTGCGCGAGCTGATCTCCAACGCCTCCGATGCCTGCGACAAGCTGCGCTTTGCCGGGTTGAACCAGCCGGCGTTGTTTGAAGATGCGCCCCAGCTCGAAGTGCGTGTGAGCTTCGACCAGACCGCCCGCACGCTGACCATCACCGACAACGGCATCGGCATGAGCCAGCAAGAGGCGATAGAGCATCTGGGCACCATCGCCAAAAGCGGCACCAAGGACTTCATGGGCCAGCTCTCGGGCGACCAAAAGCAGGATGCCCAGTTGATCGGCCAGTTTGGTGTCGGCTTTTATTCGGGCTTCATCGTGGCCGACAAAATCACGGTGGAATCGCGCCGCGCCGGTCTTCCCGCCAGCGAGGGTGTGCGTTGGGCCAGCGGCGGCACGGGCGACTTCGAGGTCGAGACCATAGACCGGCCCGCCCGTGGCACCAGCGTCATCTTGCACCTGCGCGACAGCGCCGAGGAATACCTGAACAACTGGAAGCTCAAGTCCATCATCTCCCGGTACTCCGACCACATCAGCCTGCCGATACTGATGGAAAAGCAAGAGTGGAAAGACGGCGAGTTGATCAACCCCGGCGACGAAAAAGGCGGCCGCCAGCCCGGTGCCATGGTCAAGACCGGCGACTGGGAAACCGTCAACCAGGCCAGCGCCCTGTGGGCCCGCCCGAAGAAGGACGTAAGCGACGCACAGTACGCCGAGTTCTACAAAACCATCAGCCACGACCCGTTGGCCCCGCTGACCTGGGCGCACAACCGCGTGGAAGGCAGTACCGAGTACACGCAGTTGCTGTACATCCCGGCCAAGGCGCCGTTCGATCTGTGGAACCGCGACAAGAAAGCGGGCGTGAAGCTGTATGTCAAGCGCGTTTTCATCATGGACGACGCCGAGGCCCTGTTGCCCACCTACCTGCGCTTTGTCAAGGGCGTGATCGACTCGGCCGACCTGCCGCTGAACGTGAGCCGCGAGTTGCTACAGGAAAGCCGCGACGTGCGCGCCATCCGCGAAGGCTCGACCAAGCGCGTGCTCAGCATGCTGGAAGACCTGGCCCGGCATGACCGGCATGACAGCCCAGCCCCCCAACCCGCCGAAGGGGCTGACCGAGTCAGCGATGTCGTCGACGCCGACGACAAGGCCAAGGAAGGCAAGTACAGCCAGTTCTACGCCGAGTTCGGCGCGGTACTCAAAGAGGGCCTGGGCGAAGACTTCGCCAACCGCGAGCGCCTGGCCCGGCTGCTGCGCTTTGCCAGCACCAGCAGCGACCAGGCCAGCGTGGGCCTGGCCGACTACAAGGCGCGCATGAAGGAGGGCCAGGAGGCCATCTACTACATCACCGCAGACACGCTGGCCGCCGCCAAACACAGCCCGCAGCTCGAGGTCTTCAAGAAAAAGGGCATCGAGGTGCTCTTGATGACCGACCGCGTCGACGAGTGGGCGCTGAACTACCTGCACGAGTTCGATGGCACACCGCTGCAAAGCGTGGCCAAGGGCGCGGTCGACCTGGGCAAGCTGCAAGACGAGGCCGAGAAGAAGGCCGCCGAGGAGGCCGCCGAAGCCTTCAAACCCCTGCTGGCCAGGCTCAAGGAGACGCTCAAGGACAAGGCCGAAGACGTGCGCGTGACCACGCGCCTGGTCGACTCGCCCGCCTGCCTGGTGGTGCACGGCGACGGCATGAGCACCCAGCTTGCGCGGCTGCTCAAGCAGGCCGGCCAGCAGGCCCCCGAGACCAAGCCGGTGCTGGAAGTCAACGCCAGCCATGCGCTGGTCAGGAAGCTCGACGGCAGCCAGCACTTTGATGACTTGGCGCATATCCTGTTCGACCAGGCCCTGCTGGCCGAAGGCGGTTTGCCCGCCGACCCGGCGGCCTATGTCAAGCGCGTGAATGCGTTGCTGGTGTGACGCGGCCACGCCCTGCTTGGCCCCCGGCCGGCGCGTTTCAGACCATCAGCGGCGCCTCCTGCATGGCTTCGATCTGCTCGATCAGCATGTCCACCTGACCGCGCCAATAGTCGCTGCTGCCGAACCAGGGAAAGTTCAGCGGAAAGATCGGGTCTTGCCAGCGGCGCGCCAGCCAGGCGCTGTAGTGAATCAGGCGCAGCGTGCGTAGCGGCTCGATCAGCGCCAGTTCACGCTGGTCAAAACTGCGCAATTGCTCATAGCCGTCGAGCAGGGCGCCGAGTTGCTGCGTGCGCTGGCGCCGGTCGCCCGAGAGCAGCATCCACAGATCCTGCACGGCCGGCCCCATGCGGGCATCGTCCAGATCGACGAAATGCGGGCCACCCCGGCCATATTCGTCCAGCGGCGTCCACAGGATATTGCCGGGGTGGCAGTCGCCGTGCAGGCGGATCAGGCGCGCGTCCTTCAAGCCAGATGGGCCGCCAGCACAGGTGCTACACGCGCCGTCAGCTATCAATTCGATGGCTTTGTCGCACTGCTCGCGCCAACGGGCCTGCATGTCCAGCGGGATGACCTGCTGCTCCAGCAGCCAGTTGCGCGATGCAACGCCAAAGTCCTGCAAATCCAGCCGGGGCCGGTGGACAAAAGGTTGTGCGGCGCCCACGGTGTGGATGCGCGCCAGAAAGCGGCCAATCCATTGCAGCACTTCGGGGTCGTCCAGCTCGGGCTGGCGGCCGCCGCGCCAGGGGCTGACCGAGAAGGCAAAATCCTGATGCTGGTGCAGCGTGGCGCCGTTCAATGCCATCGGGCCCACGGCGGGTACCTCGGCGGCCATCAACTCGGCGGCAAAAGCATGCTCCTCCAGAATCTGCGCCGCATCCCAACGGCCCGGGCGGTAGAACTTGGCCACCACGCGCTGGCCGTCTTCCAGCGTCACCTGGTAGACCCGGTTTTCATACGATGACAGGGCCATCAGGCGACCATCGCCGTACAACTGCACGCTGGCCAGCGCGTCGAGCACATGGTCCGGAGTGAGGCGGGCGTAGGGATGCAGATCGGTGACTGCGGCGGTGCTCGGGCTATTGTCTGAGGGCTGTGGGTTCATGCCCCATTGTCGCTGCCAGAGCCGGCCGCACCGGGATTGCCAAGGCCCGCCAAGCGCTCATTTCGAGCGCGCGCCTGGAGCAGCAACTGCCCCCAATCATCCGGGGGATGGCCGCTTTGCCGCATTTTCCCGAACACCCGGTACGCATCATTGCCACTGCCGTTGGCGCGCTTGCTGTCCTCGTCATTGACCCAGGCCAGCACGATCATCTTGCCCGGTGCGTGAAGCCGGAAAAAGAAAAACAGCCGGGACTGCTGGAAGAACTTGGCCCGAAACCCCAGTGCTTGTACGCATTGCCCAGGGCGCTACCCTGACGGTATTCGGGTCTGCCCGGGTCCTGCGGGATGTAGTGAATCTTGTCACGCTTGCCCAGGCCAAGCGCGCAACGGACCGTTTCGGGCACCGTGGTCTGGTAGCGGTCGATCAGCGTGGATATCTGGACGAAGGCCCGATCCCTGGGGCATTGATCACTTCTTTTGTCGGAACTTGCGCAGCGCTGCGATCTGTGCCGCCATCACGGCCAATTCGGACTGGGCCTTGGCCAGATCGAGATCGCTCTTGGCATTCTTGAGCGCTTCTTCGGCGGCGGCTTTGGCGGCATTGGCCTTCTCGTCATCCAGGTCCTTGCCACGGATTGCCGTATCGGACAGCACCGTGACGCAGTGGGGTTGCACTTCCAGAAGACCGCCGGCGACGAAGACGAATTCTTCGCTGCCGTCGGCCATTTCGATGCGCACCGAGCCCGGCTTGATGCGGGTGATCAGCGGGGCGTGGCGGGGATAAATGCCCAGTTCGCCAACCTCGCCGGGCAGCGCCACGAAGCGCGCTTGCCCGGTGAAGATCGATTCTTCGGCACTGACCACATCAACGTGGATGGTGTTCATCATGGTTCCCGGGGAAACAGGGATGGCAGGGTGGCAGGTGGCGCAATGCCATCAGGCCACCTTCTTGGCCTTCTCGAAGGCTTCGTCGATGGTGCCCACCATGTAGAACGCTTGTTCCGGCAGGTGGTCGGCTTCACCGTTGACGATCATCTTGAAGCCGCGGATGGTTTCCGACAGCGGCACGTACTTGCCGGGCGAGCCGGTGAACACTTCGGCCACATGGAACGGCTGCGACAGAAAGCGCTGGATCTTGCGGGCGCGGGCCACGGCCAGTTTGTCTTCAGGCGCCAGTTCGTCCATGCCCAAAATGGCGATGATGTCGCGCAGTTCCTTGTAGCGTTGCAGCGTTCCTTGCACGGCGCGGGCCACGTTGTAGTGCTCTTGACCGACCACGTTCGGGTCGAGCTGGCGCGAGGTCGAGTCCAGCGGGTCCACGGCGGGGTAGATACCGAGCGAAGCGATGTCACGCGACAGCACCACGGTCGAGTCCAAGTGGGCGAAGGTCGTGGCGGGCGACGGGTCGGTCAAGTCGTCGGCAGGGACGTACACGGCCTGGATCGAGGTGATCGAGCCGACCTTGGTCGACGTGATCCGCTCTTGCAGACGGCCCATTTCCTCGGCCAGCGTCGGCTGGTAGCCCACGGCGGAAGGCATGCGGCCCAGCAGTGCCGACACTTCGGTACCGGCCAGCGTGTAGCGGTAGATGTTGTCCACGAAGAACAGCACGTCACGGCCTTCGTCGCGGAACGACTCGGCGATGGTCAGGCCGGTCAGGGCCACGCGCAGACGGTTGCCCGGGGGCTCGTTCATCTGGCCGTAGACCATGGCGACCTTGGAGTTTTCGAGCTTCTCGAGGTTCACGACGCCGGAGTCGGCCATCTCGTGATAGAAGTCGTTGCCTTCACGGGTACGTTCACCCACACCAGCGAACACCGACAGACCCGAGTGAGCCTTGGCGATGTTGTTGATGAGTTCCATCATGTTCACGGTCTTGCCCACGCCGGCACCACCGAACAGGCCCACCTTGCCGCCCTTGGCGAACGGGCACACCAGGTCGATCACCTTGATGCCGGTTTCCAGCAGGTCTTGCGACGGCGACAGTTCGTCGTACGCGGGAGCCTTGCGGTGGATGGAGGCGGTCAGCGTCTGGTCGACCGGGCCACGCTCGTCGATGGGCGCGCCCAGCACGTCCATGATGCGGCCCAGCGTCGCCTTGCCCACGGGCACGGTGATGGGGGCTTGCGTGTTCGTCACGATCAGGCCGCGGCGCAGGCCGTCGGAAGAACCCAGCGCAATCGTGCGGACCACGCCGTCGCCGAGCTGCTGCTGGACTTCGAGCGTCAGTGCGCTGCCTTCGAACTTGAGGGCGTCGTAGATCTTGGGCATCTTGTCGCGCGGGAATTCCACGTCGACCACAGCACCAATACACTGAACGATCTTGCCTTGAACTGCTTCTGCTTGAGCCATGTCTGCTCCGATAAAAATTTAAATCTGTTGAGGTCCGAAGGGCTCAGACACCGGCGGCCGCCGCAGCGCCCGAAACGATTTCCGAGAGCTCCTTGGTGATGCCGGCCTGGCGGGTCTTGTTGTAGACCAGCTTCAGCTCGCTGATCACATTGCCTGCGTTGTCGGTGGCAGCCTTCATGGCCACCATCCGCGCCGAATGCTCGGACGCCATGTTCTCTGCCACGGCCTGATAGACCAGCGACTCCACATAGCGGACCAGCAGCTCGTCGATCACGCTTTGCGCATCGGGCTCGTAGATGTAATCCCACGAATGCTGGCCTTCCTCGACTTTCAGCGAGTCTTCGGCCAGCGGCAGCAGCTGCTCGACGAGCGGCTCCTGCTTGATCGTGTTGATGAACTTCGTGTAGCTCAGGTACACGGCCGAGAGCTTGCCTTCCGCGTAAGCGTCGAGCAGCGTCTTGACCGGGCCGATGAGCTTGTCCAGGTGCGGCGTGTCACCCAGGTGGGTGACATGCGCGACCACGCGGGCGCCGATGCGGTTCAGGAAGCCGAGGCCCTTGCTGCCGATGGCGACCGACTCGATCGCCACGCCGGCGGCCTGCGCTTCGCGCAGCTTGGCCGTCACGGCGCGCAGCAGGTTGGTGTTCAAGCCACCGCACAGGCCCTTGTCGCTCGTCACGATGATGAAGCCGAGCGCCTTGGCGTCGTTCTTCTTCATGAAGGCGTGCGTGTACTCGGGATTCGCCTTGCCAAGGTTCGCCGCAATGTTGCGGATCTTCTCGCTGTAGGGGCGGGCGGCACGCATGCGCTCTTGCGCCTTGCGCATCTTGGAAACCGAGACCATTTCCATGGCCTTGGTGATCTTCTTGGTGTTTTCCACCGATTTGATCTTGCCGCGGATTTCCTTACCAGCTGCCATATGAACTCCTTCTTGCGTCGGTCAAGGGGTCGATCAGGCGAACGACTTCTTGAACGAGGTGGCGGCAGCCAGCAGTTCGGCTTCAGCGTCCTGGCACACCTTCTTGAAGGCCTGCTTTTCGGCGCTGTCGTCCGGCTTGGCGGGCTTGACGTCCCACTTGGCACCATTCTTTTCCATGGTCTCGAGCAGGGCGGCGTGGCTCGTCTTCAGCAGCTGGTGGAAACCGTGTTCGAACGGGAGCACCTTCTTGACGTCGATGTCGTCCGTGAAGCCCTTGTTCACTGCGAACAGCGTGGCATTCATCAGCGAGATCGGCAGCGGGCTGTACTGGGTCTGCTTGAGCAGTTCCGTCACGCGCGCACCGCGGTCGAGTTGCTTGCGGGTCGCTTCGTCGAGGTCGGAAGCGAACTGCGCGAACGCGGCCAGTTCACGGTACTGGGCCAGGTCGGTACGGATACCGCCCGACTGGTTCTTGATCAGGTTGGTCTGCGCCGACGAGCCCACGCGCGACACCGAGATACCGGCGTTGATGGCGGGGCGAATGCCGGCGTTGAACAGGCTGGTTTCCAGGAAGATCTGGCCGTCGGTGATCGAGATCACGTTGGTCGGAACGAAGGCGGACACGTCACCGGCTTGCGTTTCGATGATCGGCAGTGCCGTCAGCGAACCGGTCTTGCCCTTGACGGCGCCCTTGGTGAAGGCTTCGACGTAGTCGGCGTTCACGCGGGCTGCGCGCTCGAGCAGACGGCTGTGGAGATAGAACACGTCGCCGGGGTAGGCTTCGCGGCCTGGCGGGCGGCGCAGCAGCAGCGACACCTGGCGGTAGGCCACGGCTTGCTTGGACAGGTCGTCATAGACGATCAGGGCGTCCTGGCCGCGGTCGCGGAAGTACTCGCCCATCGTGCAGCCCGAATAGGCCGACACGTACTGCATGGCAGCCGATTCGGAGGCCGATGCGGCCACGACGATGGTGTAGTCCATCGCGCCGGCTTGTTCCAGCGAGCGCACCACGTTCTTGATCGACGAAGCCTTCTGGCCGATCGCAACGTAGACGCAGGTCATGTTCTGACCCTTCTGGTTGATGATCGCGTCGATCGCCACGGCCGTCTTGCCGGTCTGGCGGTCACCGATGATCAGCTCGCGCTGGCCACGGCCGACGGGCACCATGGAGTCGATCGACTTCAGGCCGGTCTGCATCGGCTGGTCGACGGACTTGCGTGCGATCACGCCGGGAGCGACCTTTTCGATCACGTCGGTCATCTTGGCGTTGATCGGACCCTTGCCGTCGATCGGCTGGCCCAGTGCGTTCACCACGCGGCCGATGAGTTCGGGGCCCACGGGCACTTCCAGGATGCGGCCCGTGCACTTCACGGTGCCGCCTTCGGAGATGTGCTCGTACTCGCCCAGAATCACGGCGCCGACCGAGTCGCGCTCAAGGTTCAGCGCCAGGCCGAACGACGGCGTGCCGTCAGCCGTGGGCGGGAACTCGAGCATTTCGCCTTGCATCGCGTCCGACAGGCCGTGCACGCGCACGATGCCGTCGGTCACCGAGACCACGGTGCCCTGGTTGCGGATGTCGGCGCTGACGCCAAGGCCTTCGATGCGGCTCTTGATGAGTTCAGAAATTTCCGCGGGATTGAGTTGCATGACTCTTTCCTTCTTTCTTTGGTTCGCTACAGATCCGATCCAGACCGCGTTGCGCACGGCGCGCTACGCGGTAAGGGCCGCTTTCATTTGTTCGAGACGGGCCTTGACCGAACTGTCGAGCACCTCGTCACCCACCACCACGCGAATGCCGCCGATCAGGGACGGGTCCTGCTGCACAGCGAGATTGAGCTTGCGTCCAAAGCGCTTTTGCAGCGCTGCGCCGACCTCGGACAATGCGGCACTGTCCATCGGGAAGGCGCTGTACACCACGGCATCCGAAAAGCCGTTGCGCCGATTCAGCAGCGCCCGAAACTGCTGCGCCACTTGCGTCAGCACGTTGATGCGTCCGTTGGCGATGACCGTGCGCAGGAAGTTTCCGGCCATCTCGGGCAGCGCCGCGCGGGCCGCATCTTTGAGCACCTGCGTGAACAAGGCAAACACCTGGTCTGCCGTCACCTTGGGGTTGCCGGCCAGTTGGCGCAGTTCAGGGCGATCGGCAATCGCCGCCAGTTCGTCCAACCAGGCAGCGGCGCTGACCGGATCGACGCCGGCACCCGTGGTGGCTTTGAACAAGGCCTCGGCGTAAGGACGGGCAATGGTGGCGAGTTCGGCCATTGGTGCCCCCTTACAGCTCGGTCTGCAGGCGGCGCAGCAACCCGGCATGGACGCCGGCATCGACCTCCTTGCGCAGAATCTGCTCAGCGCCCTTGACGGCCAACACGGCCACCTGCGCACGCAACGCTTCGCGCGCCTGCACCATCTGCTGCTCGGCCTCGGCGCGGGCTGCGGCCACCAGCTTGTTGCCCTCTTCGGTGGCGCGGGCCTTGGCTTCTTCGATGATGGCCTGGGCGCGGCGCTCGGCGTCGGCGAGCCGGGCGGCGGTCTCATTGCGCGCCTGTGACAGTTCCTTTTCGACGCGCTGGTTGGCAGCGCTCAACTCGGACTTGGCACGGTCGGCAGCAGCCAAGCCATCGGCGATTTTCTGGGCGCGCTCATCCAGCGCCTTCGCGATCGGCGGCCACACGAATTGCATCGTGAACCACACCAGGATCAGGAAGACGATGGCCTGAACGAACAGGGTCGCATTGATACTCACGGCAACACCTTTCTGTCAGTGTGTCAGTGGCGTTGGACAGCCATTACTTGGGCATGTTGGCCAAGAGCGTGGAAACGAAGGGGTTGGCGAACGCGAACATCAAGGCAATGGCCACACCGATCAGGAACGCGGCGTCGATCAGACCCGCCAGGATGAACATCTTGGTTTGCAGTTCGTTGATCAGTTCGGGTTGGCGTGCCGACGATTCGAGGAACTTGCCCCCCATCAGCCCGATGCCGATGGAAGCGCCGATGGCGCCCAGACCAACGATCAGACCACAGGCCAGAGCGACAAAACCGAGAATGATTTCCATGATGACTCCTGAGTGAAAGAAAAAAGTGAAAGGGGAAAATTAGTGCGCGTTGTGCGCCTGACCGAGGTAGATCAGTGCCAGCATCATGAAAATGAAGGCTTGCAGCGTGATCACCAAAATGTGGAACAGCGTCCAGAGGGTGCCAGCAATGACATGCCCCACAGGCAGCAGCACACCCGACAGCGACAGTGCCGCTGCACCACCCATCAGGGCGATCAGCATGAACACCAGTTCGCCGGCGTACATGTTGCCGAACAACCGCATGCCATGCGAGACGGTGTTGGCCACATATTCGATCACTTGCATCAGCAGGTTCACCAAGCCCAGGATCAGGGCGAAGAGCGGATTCTTGCTGGTGCCGAAGGGGGCGGACACCAGTTCATGCGCCCAGCCGCCGGCGCCCTTGATCTTGAGACTGTACCAAAAGCGCAAACCGAGCACGGCCAACGCCAGGCCCATCGTGGTCGACAGGTCGGCCGTCGGCACGACCCGCAGCGGCTCATGGCTGTCTTGCCGGATTTGGCCCCAGATGCTGGGCAACAAGTCCACCGGGACCATGTCCATGGCGTTCATCAAAAAAACCCAGACAAACACCACCAAGCCCAACGGGGCGATGAACTTGCGGCTTTCGGCGTTGTGGATATTGGCCTTGGCCTGGTTGTCGACCATTTCGACCAGTATTTCGACGGCGGCCTGCAAGCGCCCCGGAACACCGCAACTGGCCTTGCGCGCTGCGGTCCAGAGGATCAGCAGCGTCAGGCCGCCGAGCAGCAAGGCCAGGACCATGGAGTCGTAGTTGACGACCGAGAAGTCGACGATCTTGGTCTGCGGTACGTTTTGCAGATGCTGCAGGTGGTGAACGATGTATTCACTTGCAGTCGGAGCATGCGCTGATGCGGCCATCGGACAACTCTTTCCTGTATCAGACTGAAACGGTTTTTCGGACACCGGGCCACACCCACAGGGCCACCCAGTACATTTTCATCGCGCTCGCCATACCCACCAGCAGCGCCACCCAACTCAGGCCCGGCACCCACTGCGCCGCCGCAGCCAGCAACGCCAGCGTCAGCATGATCTTGGCCAGTTCCCAACCCACGAACCCCAGCAGCACCGCCCGCGGATCGACGCCTGCCTTGGGGCGCAGCACCGCGCGGGCAAACAACGCGGCCGGGAGCACCACGGCCAGCGCACCGCAGGCGGCAGACCAGCCCGCAACGGCACGGCCCGTCAACCCCCAGGCCAGCAGGGCCACCAGCATTCCGACCATGGCCTGGCCCGCCAGCAAGCGCCACACGGACAGGGGCGCTTGGTGCTCGCGCGCCCCCCGACGGTGCTCGCGCCACTCCTGCGCCTGTTGGGCCGTCAGCGGCTCGAAGTCGGATTCCTCAGCCTCGGTCGCCTCATCAGGCGCGATGGTTTTCATCGTTGAAGGCACCCGGGTTACGGGCTGCAACTCTCACAAAGCCCGCGATTATAAGTAAAACCCCGTGCGCCTCGGCAAAAAATGCGCACCCTGCCCGAACCCGTCCGAACCCGGTGCGCGGGCCGGCTTGGGCTTGGCCGTTTTCAGCCTCCGGCATGCAGTGCTGCATGGCGATCCGGCGCAGCACTGGGGTTGCACTGTGGCAAAGTGCAAAGCCCCGCCAGTCATCGAAGCCGACGAAACCGACGCACTTTGCACCATGAGCTCCGCTACCCCGCCGCCCGCAAACCACCATGGCCTGGACCCACAGGCGACCGATCCACGCCAGGACTCGCTGATCGAATACCCCTGCCGGTTCCCGATCAAGGTCATGGGGGTCAAGGCAGACGGCTTGGTGCATGCCGTCACCACATTGGCCCGCCGCTTCGACCCGGGCTTTGACGCGGCCACGATCGAGTTGCGCGACAGCCGCGCCGGCCATTACCTTGGCATCACCATCACCATCACGGCGACCAGCCGCGCACAGCTCGATGGGCTGTACCGCGCGCTGTCATCGCATCCGATGGTGAAAATCGTGCTCTGATGTCCATGGTCGTCCGCACGCTCGGCCGCGTGGACTACCTGGCCACGGTGCAGGCCATGCAGGACTACACCGCCCGGCGCGGCCCGCAAGACCCGGACCTGCTCTGGCTGTGCGAGCATGACCGGCTCTACACCCAGGGCCTTGCCGGCCAGGACCGGCATGTCCTGGCCCCCGGTGACATTCCGGTGCTCCAGAGCAACCGTGGCGGACAGGTCACCTTCCATGGTCCTGGCCAGGTGGTGGCGTATCCGTTGATCGATTTGCGGCGTGCCGGGTACTACGTCAAGGAATATGTCTACCGCATCGAGGAGGCGGTGATCCGCTGCTTGGCGCAGTGGGGCGTCACCGGCCACCGTGTCGCCGGCGCGCCGGGCATTTACGTTCGTCCGGATGATCCGGGCGGCCATGCACTGCTGCCGCTGCGCCCGCCAAAAAGCCCGGGCACCCCGGCCCCTGCGCCCGACTTCCAGGGCCTGGGCAAGATCGCGGCCCTGGGCGTCAAAGTGAGCCGGCATTGCAGCTACCACGGAGTAGCGCTCAATGTGGCGATGGACCTGGAGCCTTTTGCGCGCATCAACCCTTGCGGTTACGCCGGACTGCGCACGGTGGATCTTTCTACAATCGGAGTCCGGCTCCGCTGGGACGAAGCCGCGCAGTTGCTGGGCCGGCAGCTTTGCATCTGGCTGGCGCCCTGAACCCCTCTGACCACACCCTGCACGCCATGAACCACCCTGAAGTCGCCTGCGAAGCGCCATCCCCCCTCGTGTCGCGTCACGGATCAGATGTCGTAGGCTGCGCGCAGCCATCGGAGCGCAGCGCAAGGCGCATCGCGCAGCCCATACCGAGCGTATTGGCAAGCGATGCAACGCCGCGATGCGCTTCGATGGCCAGCGCAGACCGACAGATGATCGGTGACGCGACACTAGCCTACGACCCGCGGGCCAAGCAAAAGGCTGCGGCCAAACTGGCGCGCATACCGATCAAGGTGGAGCCGGGCGAGCGGCTGAAAAAGCCCGACTGGATTCGCGTCAAAGCCGCCAGCCCCGGCACGCGCTTTGACGACATCAAGCGCATCCTGCGCGAGCACCGGCTGCACACCGTGTGCGAAGAGGCTTCCTGCCCGAATATCGGCGAGTGCTTTGGCAAGGGCACGGCCACTTTCATGATCATGGGCGACAAGTGCACGCGCCGCTGCCCGTTCTGCGACGTGGGCCATGGCCGCCCGGACCCGCTCGACCAGGACGAGCCGATGAACCTTGCCCGGACGGTTGCCGCGCTGGCACTCGAATATGTGGTGATCACCAGCGTCGACCGCGACGACCTGCGCGACGGCGGCAGCGGCCATTTCGTGGACTGCATCCAAAGCATCCGCAAACTCTCGCCGCAGACCAGGATCGAGATCCTGGTGCCCGACTTTCGCGGGCGCGATGACCGCGCACTGGCGATCTTGCAGGCCGCCCCGCCCGATGTGATGAACCACAACCTGGAAACCGCGCCCCGTCTGTACCCGCAGGCCCGGCCAGGCTCGGACTACCGGTTCAGCCTGAACCTGCTGAAAAAATTCAAGGCCCTGCACCCGACGGTGCCGACCAAGAGCGGCATCATGGTGGGGTTGGGCGAGACCGACGAAGAAATCCTGCAGGTGATGCGCGACATGCGCGCGCATGGCATCGAGATGCTGACCATCGGCCAGTACCTGGCCCCCAGCAGCAGCCACCTGCCGGTGCGCCGCTATGTGCACCCCGACGACTTCAGGATGTTCGAGCAAGAGGCCTACCGGATGGGCTTCAGCCACGCCGCCGTCGGCGCCATGGTGCGCAGCAGCTACCACGCAGACCGGCAGGCACAGGCGGCTGGCCTGCATGTCAATGCCCCGAAGTAAATGAGAAAGCCTCGAAGTCGCTGAGAAAAATAGCGAAGTGATGCGAAAAAATCAGCTTCTTCGATCATTGGCGGATGCCCTGAAGACCCGCAGGTTCAACCGCCGCGCGGACATGGAGCAGACCTTGCTGCGTTACGTGGCCCGGTACAACCACCCACTTGCGCAGTCAGCGCTGGGCAGCAAGACGCCTATGCAGGCCATGAAGTTCTGCGCACGCGCCGCAGGAGCCGCTGGAGCTTTGCGATGCTCGCTGGACGCGCAGATCACCTGACGAGTGATTGCGCGCAATTGGCGGCCGGACAGAACGATCACTTCCATACAGTCATGCCAAGGCCTCGATGACGGCCTGCGGGTTCCGCTCGATCACATTGAGCAACACCAGCGCCGGACCGTGCGGGGTACGGTCGCCGCGCTCCCAATGCCGCAGGGTTGCCGTGGAAAAGCCAAAGCGGGCGGCGAACTGTTCTTGAGTCATGCCTACCTTGGCGCGCACGGCCTTCACGTCGATGGCGCGCGGACGATGTACGCGCACGCCGCGCTCATCACCCCTGGCATGGGCTATGGCCTCTTGCAGGCCCTGTTTGATGCTCTCGAATGCGGTGCTCATGATGTCTTTCCTCTCCAGATTTCGACCAACACATCAACCAAGTCGGCTAGTGTCGCGTCACCGATCAGATGTCGTAGGCTGCGCGCAGCCATCGGAGCGCAGCGCAAGGCGCATCGCGCAGCCCATACCGAGCTGTATTGGCAAGCGATGCAACGCCGCGATGCGCTTCGATGGCCAGCGCAGACCGACAGATGATCGGTGACGCGACACTAGGTCGTTGCGCTCGGCCTTGGTCAGGTTGGCCTTGTCGCCCTTGGCAAACAGCGTCAGCAGATACAACGGCATGAGGTCATCGTGATGGTAGTAGATGACACGCACCCCGCCACTCTTGCCTTGGCCGCCACGCCGCCAGCGCAGCTTGCGCACCCCGCTCGTACCCTCCATGACATCTCCGGCCTTGGGATGCTCGGCCAGGTAGTCGATCAAGTCTTGGCGCTCTTCCGTGCAGGGCTTCATTCATGAACTACTGTGATCCATTGGATTGGTTTCACCAAAGACAGAAAGGACGGCCTTTCGGCCTACCCTGCTTCACAAGGCGCGCAAGAACGGTAGCTGGGGTGCATGCGCCACGTCATGCGGCAAATTGGCGGCCGGACAGAACGATCACTTTGCATGGATATCGCAGCGCGCCCAGGCATCACGCCGTGCGATCTTCTGCGCCCCGGTCTCAGACAGCAGACGACCGATCAGACGTTGAAGAGGAAGTTGAGCACGTCGCCGTCCTTGACCCGGTAGTCCTTGCCTTCGGCGCGCATCTTGCCCGCGTCCCTGGCGCCTTGCTCGCCCTGGCAGGCAATGAAGTCGTCGAAGGCAATGGTCTGGGCGCGGATGAAGCCGCGCTCGAAGTCGCCGTGGATCACGCCGGCGGCCTGGGGTGCGGTGGCGCCGATGGGGATGGTCCAGGCGCGCACTTCCTTCACGCCGGCGGTGAAGTAAGTCTGCAAGCCCAGCAGTTTGAAGGCGCCACGGATCAGCCGGGCCAGGCCCGGCTCGCTCTGGCCCATCTCGGCCAGAAACAGTTGGCGGTCGGCATCGCTCATTTCGGCCATCTCGGCTTCCATCTTCGCGCAGATGGCCACCACCGGGGCGTTCTGGCTGGCGGCGTATTCGTTCAGGCGCTCCAGGAAGGGGTTGTTCCGGAAACCGTCTTCGCCGACGTTGGCCACGAACATCGTGGGCTTGGCCGTGATCAGGCACAGTGGCTTGAGCAAGGGCTGCTCTTCCTTGGCAAGGTCCACCGAGCGCGCCGGCAAGCCTTGGTTCAGCGCCGTCCGTATGCGCGTGAGCAATGCCACCAGCCGGGCGGCATCCTTGTCGTTGCCTGACTTGGCGGCTTTGGTGTGGCGGTTGAGCGCCTTTTCCACGGTGGCCATGTCGGCCAGGCACAGCTCGGTCTGTATGACTTCGATGTCCGAGATCGGATCGACGCGGCCT
This sequence comes from Verminephrobacter eiseniae EF01-2, assembly GCF_000015565.1. NCBI lineage: Bacteria > Pseudomonadati > Pseudomonadota > Betaproteobacteria > Burkholderiales > Comamonadaceae > Verminephrobacter > Verminephrobacter eiseniae. The sequence goes on along the minus strand of NC_008786.1, from coordinate 534,637 downwards.
GCCACATGGATCACGTTGTCGTCTTCAAAGCAGCGCACCACATTGACGATGGCGTCGGTCTCGCGGATATGGGCCAGGAATTGGTTGCCCAGACCTTCGCCCTGGCTGGCCCCGGCCACCAGGCCGGCGATGTCGACGAACTCGACGATGGCCGGGACGATGCGCTCGGGCGCAACGATCGCGGCCAGTTGCCCAAGGCGCGGATCAGGCAGTTCGACCACGCCCACATTGGGCTCGATGGTGCAAAAGGGGTAGTTTTCGGCGGCGATGCCAGCCCGGGTCAGCGCGTTGAAAAGGGTGGACTTGCCGACGTTGGGCAGGCCCACGATGCCGCATTGGAGGCTCATGGCGGGGCTTTCTCGGATTCGGGAGACGGGCCGCAGATTCTACGGGGCCGTCCGGGCCTCGATTGGCGGGCCTCGGTCTGGCCGCCCTTGCAGCGCGTCGGCAGTTTCAGTCGAAGCGCCAATCGGCCGCCACGCGCTGCCCGACACGCAGCATCTGCCCCGCGCCCTGGCGCACGATGGCGTTCATGCCGAAACTGATGGCGCCGGCCAAGCGCCGGTCCTGACGGTAACTGCGCAGCATGTCGCCCACCGACGGGCTGATCCGTGCCGTGGCCGGGTCGATATCAGGGATGGCGCAACGGGCGCAGGGTTTGACCGGCTGCAAGCGCAACTCGTCCCGGGCGCCGCCGTCTACCCGCAGCATGTCCATCCGGTCTTCGTCGTGCGCGGCCATGCCCGCCAGCACGAGGTTCGGCCGGAAACGCTCGATGCCCACGGCGGCGTGGCCGGCGGCCAGCAGCCGGCCATTGAATTCCTCCACCGATGCCTCGCCGAGCAGCAGCAGCGGGAAACCATCGCTGAACTGGTTCGGAGCCTCCCAGCCGTCCGTCCATTGCATGCTCGACAAACGCCGGTGCTCGGGGTCGAACCGGACCAGCCGACAAGGCTGGCCCAGAAAATCGCTGAACCACTGCGCCGCCACAGCCCCCATATCCCATGCCGGCACCCGGTCTTGCCACAGGGTCACGGTCGCGGGGGCCTCGACGGCGTCGAGCGCCACATGCAAGGCCAGCATGCCGGGAGCGCGCAGCACCATGTCGTCGCTCCTGAGCTGCGGCCGAATCAGCGCCATGCGGGGCAGGTCGCGCTGGGTCACGAACATGCCGTGGGCGTCGACCACCATCCAGGCGCGGTCCAGATCCAGCCCGGTTTCCGTCAACAAGGCTTGCTGCACAGCGATGCCGGCGCAGGATTTGACGGGATACACGAACAGGCGCGCAATGTGGCCGGACAGATGGCCATCGGGGTTGAAACTCACGCCGTGGACTCCTGAAAAATGGGGTGGAAATTTGCAGCGCCATTGTGCCCCGGGCCTCGAGGGTGCGCACCCTCCTACAATGCCCTTCATGGCCCCTTCATTTGATGTCTGCATCCGCGGCGCCGGCATTGTCGGTCAAACCCTGGCACTGTTGCTGGCGCGCGAGCGGCTGAAAGTGGCGCTGGTATCCGCCCCGGGCCCCCAAGCCGCAGTGGCCGATGTCAGGGCCTATGCATTGAACCGGGCGTCACGCCAGTTGCTCGAATCCCTGCGCAGTTGGCCCGAGGCACAGCAGGCCACGGCCGTCAGGCGCATGCAGATCCTGGGCGACCGGGACGGCGTGGTCCGCTTCGACGCGGCCAGCCAGGGCGTGGATGCACTGGCGTGGATCGTCGATGTGCCGGCCCTGCAAGCCCGCCTGGCGCAGGCCCTGCGCTTTCAGCCCGAGGTGGAACTGCTCGATGCGGCAGCGCCGGCTGCACTGACCGTGGTGTGCGAAGGCCGGCACAGCAGCACCCGGGCGGAGTTTGGCGTGGACTTCCATGCCACCCCCTATGCCCAACAGGCAATCGCCACCCGTCTGCACTGTGAACGGCCCCACGAACAAATCGCACACCAGTGGTTTTTGCCCGATGGCATCGTGGCGTTCCTGCCTTTGGAGGGAGCGCACGGCAACTCGGTGGCCGTCGTCTGGTCCGTCGCGCCAGAGCAGGCGGCACGGCTGCTGGCCTTGTCCCCGCAAGCCTTCGCGCAAGAGCTGCAGACGGCCAGCCAGGGCGCGCTGGGGACCTTGACATTGTGCGCGCAGCGCGCTGTCTGGCCGTTGCAGTTGGCGCACGCAGAGCGCTGGTGCGCAGCGGTGCCGGCAGATGGCAAAAATCCCCATGACCGGGGCGGCGGGGGCAGTTGGGTTTTGGCAGGCGATGCCGCCCACAATGTGCACCCTCTGACCGGGCAGGGGCTGAATCTGGGGCTGGCCGATGCACAGGCCCTGGCCCATGTATTGCGCCAGCGCGATTACTGGCGCACTGTTGCCGACCTGCGGCTGCTGCGGCGCTACGAGCGCGAGCGCAAGGCAGCCCTGTTGGCCGTGGGTCTGGTCACGGACGGGTTGCAGCAGCTTTTTTCGCGCCAGCAAGGCCCCTGGCAGGCATTGCGCAATTGGGGGATGAAGGGCTTCGAGCACAGCGGCCCGTTGAAGAAATTCGTGGCCCGCCAGGCGATGGGGATGTACTGAAAAGCACTTGGCTGCACGCAGTGCACGAGCAAGGACCGCACCTTGGGGTGCCGATGCGCCGACCGCACCCTGGCGCGGTCGGCGCCAATGATTGAACCAAAACACCATGAAACTGACCACCGCCTTGCTGACCACCGCCGCTGCCATCACCCTGGCCCTGAGCCTGAGCGCCAACGCGCAGGAAGCGCAAATCCGCCAAGCGCTTGCCGAGCGCTTTCCGAAGTTGGAGAAGATCGATGAAGTGCGGGCCACCCCGTTGGTCGGGCTGTACGAGGTGCGCATCGGCACCGACCTGTACTACACCGACGCCAAGGGCGACTATGTGCTTCATGGCAATCTGATCGATGCCAAGTCGCGGCGCAATCTGACACAAGAGCGCGTCAACAAACTGCTGGCGGTGGATTTTTCCACCCTGCCGCTCAAGGATGCGGTGACCATCGTGCGCGGCGACGGCAGACGCCGGTTAGCGATTTTCGAAGACCCCAATTGCGGCTACTGCAAGCTCTTGGAACGCAGCCTGCAGCAGGTGAACGACATCACCGTGTACCTTTTCCTGTACCCGATCCTGAACGACGATTCGACGCAGAAGTCGCGCAACATCTGGTGCGCCAAGGACAAGGCCGGCGCCTGGCAAGACCAGATGCTGCGCAACAAACCCGCCGCTGCGGCCGATTGCGACACCAGTGCCTTGCAGCGCAACCTGGCATTCGGGGCAAAGCACAAAATCACCGGCACGCCCACGATGATCTTCGCCAATGGCAGCCGCGTGCCGGGAGCGCTTGACGCACAGGAAGTGGAAAAGCGCCTGGCCGAGGCGGCCGGCGGCAAATCCCCAAGCACCCCCTGAGCCTGGTGCTGCTGCCAGCGCCCATACCCCTATGTCATCACCGAGCAAAGCCCAAGCCGCAGATGTCCACTACCGCATCGCGCCGGCCGACCTGCACGCCCATCTGTTTACCGTCGCGCTGACAGTGGCCCGCCCCGCGGCGGGGCAGGAACTGTCGTTGCCGGTGTGGATACCGGGCAGTTACCTGATCCGCGAGTTCTCCAGGAACTTGCAGGCGCTCAAGGCCAGACAGGGCCGGCATGAGGTCGCGCTGACCCAGTTGGACAAGCACCGCTGGCAGATCGACTGCACCCCCGGCAGTCCGCTGGAACTGACCTATGCCGTGTGCGCCTACGACCGCTCGGTGCGCAGCGCATGGCTGGATGCAGACCGCGGTTTCTTCAACGGCAGCAGCCTGTGCCTTCGGGTGCACGGTCAGGAAAAGCAGCGCCATACATTGGACATCGCCGGCACCTCCGCCACCGCACAATGGTCGGTGGCCACGGCGCTCGAAGCCATTGCCACCGACCCCCGGGGCTTTGGCCGGTACGCGGCCGCAGACTATGACGAACTGATCGACTGCCCGGTGGAGTTGGGCATCTTCTGGGTCGGTCGTTTCAAAGCCTGCGGCATACCCCATCAGATGCTGGTGTCAGGTGCGACACCGGCTTTTGACGGCCAGCGGCTGCTGGCCGACACGCGCAAGATTTGCGAAACCGCCATCCGCTTCTGGCATGGTCCACGAGGCGCCGCACCGCACCGGCGCTATCTGTTCATGCTCCATGCCGTGGCCGAAGGTTACGGGGGGTTGGAGCACCGCAATTGCAGCGCGCTGACCTGTGGCCGGGCTGACCTGCCGCGCCGGCAAGAAAGCCGGGCCAGCGAAGGCTACACCACGCTGCTGAGGCTGATCAGCCACGAGTACTTCCATACATGGAACGTCAAACGCCTGCGCCCGGCCGAATTCGCCAGCTACGACTACAGCCGGGAGAACTACACCGAGCTGCTGTGGTTCTTCGAGGGCTTTACCAGCTATTACGACGACTTGCTGCTGCGCCGGGCCGGGCTGATCGACGACGCCACCTACCTCAGACTGCTCGGCAAGGCCATCAACCAACTGCTGCAAACCCCGGGGCGGACATTGCAAACCGTCGCCCAGGCCAGCTTTGACGCCTGGGTGAAGTATTACCGCCAGGACGAGAACACCGCCAACGCCACGGTCAGTTACTACACCAAGGGCGCGTTGGTGGCCCTGTGTCTGGACCTCACGCTGCGCCGCGAAGGCCGGACCACGCTCGACGAGGTGATGCGCGCGCTGTGGGCGCGCAGCGCCGGCGGCCCGATCACGCAAGCCGACCTGTGCGCGCTGCTGCACACCCTTGCCGGGCGCCCGTTCGACGAAGAACTGGCGCAATGGGTGCACAGCACCGCCGAACTGCCCCTGGCCGATCTGCTGGCCGCCCATGGCGTCAGCCTGAAGGCCGAACCCCCGCAGTGGGCCCAGCGACTGGGCCTGCGCGTGACGGAAAACCATGGCCTGCACATCAAGTCGGTGCTGCGTGGTGGCGCGGCGGAAAAGGCGGGCCTGGCTGCCGGGGACGAATGGCTGGGCGTGCAAGTGCAGGGCCAGGGATGGCGTATCCGCCAACTCGATGAGATGGCGCTCTACCTGGGCAGCGGCACTGCGCTGACGGCACTGGTGGCGCGGGACGGGCGCTTGCTGCAACTGCCTTTGGAACTACCGCGCCAGCCGAACCGCCGGGCTGCCGCGCCGGATACGGTCAGCCTGTCCGCGACCGACACGGTGGCGCTGGGGCGCTGGATGGGGTGAGGCACCCCCGTGCCGCATGGCCTGCACCATCCCCCGATGTCGCCTGTGGCCCTGGTGTGTGGATCGTGACCGTTGCCAAGGCCGGCTTGGGTATATTTCCTCGGCTGTCGCCACCACCCGTCACCACCCACAAAGCAACCCAGGAGATTTCATGGCTTACGAAACCATCGCGGTCCGCGTCGAGGCGGACCAAGTCGGCGTCATTACGCTCGATCGCCCCAAACAACTCAATGCGCTGAACGACCTGTTGATGAACGAACTGGGCGCGGCGCTGAAAGCCTGGGATGCAGACGAAAAAATAGGCTGCATGATCATCACCGGCAGCGAAAAAGCCTTTGCCGCCGGCGCCGACATCGGCGCGATGGCCAAGTACAGCTTTGCCGACGCCTACAAGGGCGACTACATCACCCGCAACTGGGAAACCATCCGCGCCATCCGCAAACCCGTGATTGCCGCCGTCAGCGGTTTTGCACTGGGCGGCGGCTGTGAACTGGCGATGATGTGCGACTTCATCATTGCGGCGGACAACGCCCGGTTTGGCCAGCCCGAGATCAAGCTCGGCGTGATTCCCGGCGCCGGGGGAACCCAGCGCCTGCCCCGCGCCGTGGGCAAGTCCAAGGCCATGGACATGGCATTGACCGGCCGCATGATAGACGCCGCCGAAGCCGAGCGCATCGGCCTGGTCAGCCGCGTCGTGGCTTACGGGCAACTGATGGACGAAGCGCTGGGCGCAGCGCTAGGCATCGCCGGCTTGTCCCGGATTGCCGTGATGGCTGCCAAGGAATCGGTCAATCGCGCCTTCGAAGGCACATTGTCCGATGGCCTGATGTTTGAGCGCCGCCTGTTCCACGCGCTGTTCGCAACCCACGACCAGAAGGAGGGAATGGACGCCTTCGTGAACAAACGGCCAGCGCACTTCACGCACCAGTAAATCCTGTTCTATACTGTCGCCCGACGGTGGTATAGCTCAGTTGGTTAGAGCGCAGCATTCATAATGCTGATGTCGGTGGTTCAAGTCCACCTACCACCACCATCCCAAAACCAACCCTTGCCGGTTGGTTTTTTTCTTCCTCTTTCCCCATAGCCCCCTGTCCCCCTGCGTTGGCGCGGGTTTCGCCCATGGCGCGACGGGCGCCGCTGGCCAAGGCGGCCACGCATTGGGGCGTGGGGCGCTTGGGGGGGCGCTCTCCCGTTCCCTGTGCCGCCCATTGCCTGTTTCTGCAAAGGACGGCTGTCGCACAGCCCCCGGCAATGACGCGGGTTTTCGGCCCTCGTTCGTTGCAGAACATGCCCCACGCAGACGACCCGGGCAGGACTGGCCGCCAAGGTTGCTGCTTGCCTGCAACATCCCCGCCGTTGCTTTCCGCATCCCAAACCGTGCACACCCCCTGACCGGAGATGTTGCACGGGCGCGGGAAAAATTTTGGCAACAATTTCATACCACAAGACACATTTGGATATACTGCGCTGGCCCGAGGGAGTTGCCACCGTTCCTGCCGCATCGATCCCCCGGCAGACATTGCCCAAGGCCAGCCAACAAGACATCATGAATGGGTCGGTTTGTGAATCAAGCTGTGCGCCAAGCCGGCAGACCCGTCCTGCCAGCGACCACAACGCGCCCCCAGTGACGGGTCAGCGCAGCCCCGCGCAGCCAGCCTGGCCAGCCCTGCGCGTTTTGGCCGCCCAGGTCTTGGGCCGGCTCCAAACCACCACCATCATCACCGCCCTGCTGCTGCTACCGGTCCTGTCACTGCCCTGCGCCGCCCTGGGAGCCACCGACCCGATCGGCTCGGGCCTGGCCTGGCTGCAAAGCCAAATCCTGAGCGACGGCCAACTCAGCCGCGCCTCGGCGCTGGTGGCGCCGACCCAAGCCCGTTGCGAAACCGCTAAAACCCTGCTGCGCCTGTCAGGCAGCAGCCCCGCCGTGGTGACACTGACAAGCACCTTGCCGTCCGATGCCTCCACCAGCACCCAAGCGCTGGTCTGCCAGAGCCACTTGCACAGGCTGCTCGGCTCGATTGCCAACGCGGGCCTGGCCGAGCGCAGCGTTGCCGGCGGCGGCTACAGCGCCTACCCGGGTCAGACCGGGACAGACGGGGGCGCCAGCTTGCTCGACACCGGATGGGCATTGCATAGCCAATGGCAAAGCCTGACACCCGCCGAACTGGCCGACACCATCGCCTGGCTGCGCACACGGCAACACCCCGATGGCAGCTTCGCGCAAGGCCCGGGCGCCGAGTTGATGACCACGGCCAGCATCTTGCTGGGGCTCAAAGACGCCGCCACCGGTTCAGCCAACGCCGCAACCATCGCCACACGAGCGGCCAGCTACCTGCTGGCCCAACGCGAGCCGAGCGGCCGCTGGGCCTCGGACCTGGCCATGACGGCCCTGGTCTTCGAGGCCGTGCAGCCCTACACCGGCAGCGACCCGGCCATCGCGGCATCGGTGCACGGCTACCTTGCCGGCGCGCAAAACCCGGACGGCTCCTGGGCCGGCGATCCCTACGTGACCGCGCTCGCGCTGCGCGCACTGCACGCGGCCGGCCAAACCCCGCTGAACCCGACACAAGCGGGCATCAGGCTCCAATTCGTCGATGCCCGCACAGGCATCGCCATCCCCGGGGTGACCCTGAGCGGCACCGGCCCCAGTGCCATCGATGCAAGCACTGACCGCAGCGGACAGATCAGCATCCAGGGCCTGTATCCTGGCGCCTACCAACTGCAAGCCAGCGCCACGGGCTACAGCACCGTCTCCCTGAGTCTGACCCTGGTGGCGGGCCAGGTCAGCGATGCGGGCAGCATACAGATGCTGGTGCGCCCGGACACCCGCAGCGCCACGGTCAGCGGCATTGCCAGGGCGCAAGACGGCAACGCCCCGCTGGCGGGCGTCACCGTGGTGCTCCAAGGCCAGAACCTGAGCGCGATCACGGCGGCAGATGGCAGCTACCTGATTGCCAATGTGGCGCCCGGCACATTGCGCCTGACGGCCAGCAAGGCGGGCTATCTGGACGCGAGCGGCAGCGCCACGGTGCAGGCGGGCCAGGTGGCCCACTTTTCCCCATTGCTGATTGCTGCGCCGGTCGATCCGGACCATCCCGGCCATCCGGGCCGGCGCATCGAATGCAGCGTGCAGGGCCGCATCCTCGGGGCGGCCAGCGAACAACCGCTGGCGGGGGTGCAAGTGACGATCACGGGCGGCCACAGCGCCATGACCGACGCCAATGGGCGCTACAGGATCAGCGGCCTGACCAGCGGGGCGGTCACCATCAGCGCCAGCCTGGCCGGACACGACCTGGCACAAGCGCGCACGCATATCCTGTGCAGCGACCTGCGCTCGACGGCGCTGGACTACTCGCCCCGGCTCTACGCCAGCCGCCAGACGCCGGCCCATGCCAACAGCGCCACACTTGGCGGCATCGTCATGGATGCGGGCACCAACCGGCCCATCGCAGGGGCCGCGCTGATTCTCAGGCCCGAGCAAGGCGCTGCATTGGCGCTGCAAACCGGCGCCGATGGCCGGTTCAGCCAAGCGGGCCTGGACGGGGCCAGCGTCCAACTGGACGTGGCGGCGAGCGGCTACCAAAGCGCCAGCCTGCACTATGCGCTCGGGCCGATGCAAAACCTGGATGTGGGGCAGATCAGATTGCGCCCGCCCCAGGTGGAGCAGCTGCTGCCGGACCTGGCCATCCAGGCGGTCCGGCGCGCCACGGCAGTCACCGACCCGCAAAGCCTGCGGCTGAGCGGCACCATCGCGCTGCAACTGGCCAACGTCGGCAAACACAGCGCCCCCGGCAATGTGGCGCTGCTGGCGTTCAGCGATGTCAACGCCAATGGCCGGTTCGACGCGGCCGATGACACCGTGCTGGGCACGGCAACCCTGCCCACGGCGCTGGCGCCGAACCAGAGCGTCGGCTTGGAGTTGGAGGTGGCCGGACAACTGCCCTTCAGGGATGCGCCGATCCATGTGCTGCTCGATGCCAATGCGCAACTGGCCGAAGCCAGCAAAAGCAACAACACGCGCAGCACGGCTCAGGACGAAATCGTCATTCCCGTGCGCAGCCGATTCGCACTGAAGAAGGCCTACCGCTGGCCGGGCAGCGTGATGATGTCTCCGGTGGTCGGCCGTATCCACGACACCAACGGCGACGGTCGCATCGACCAGCGCGATACCCCGCGCATCGTGTTCACCAACTACAGCGGCAGCTACTTCAGTGCATCGACCCTTCACGCCATCGACGGCGCGACGGGCCAGGAGGTGTTGACCGTACCGACCTCCCTGTTTGGCGGGGTGGTTTCCCAAACCGGCTTGGCACTGGCCGATCTGGACGGCGACGGGCAGCCGGAGATCATTGGCATCAAGCACTCCGGCGGCATCATCGTGCTGTCCGCGACGGGCCAGATCCGATGGCAGGTGCCGGGGGCCATACCGATTCCGGTGTCGGTCGCCGACATCGACGCTGACGGCCACCCCGAGGTCTTGCTGGGCAACGAGGTCTACTCCCATACCGGCGCGCTCAAATCGACGCTGGCAGGCTGCCATCATGAAAGTGGCGCCTATGCGATCGATCTCGATCCCGGCCGCGCAGGCCAGCAAATCCTGTGCGGCACGGCGGCCTACGACAGCGATGGCACCTTGCTGTGGCCCGGCGTGTTGCCGGGCAGGTCGGTGTTCACGACGGCCATCGCGAATTTCAACGGCGACCCGCATCCGGAAATCGTCGTGGTCCACGCCGGCAACGTCTGGCTGATGGACCATCGAGGCCAAGCCCTGTGGGGCCCGGTAGCGCTGGCCAGCGGCGCAGGTGGCGCGCCCACGGTGGCAGACTTCGACGGCGATGGCGTGCCCGACATCGGTGTCGCCGGCGCTTCCCATTACTCGGTATTCCGGGCCGACGGCTCGCTGCTGTGGCGCACCCGGATTTATGACGCATCGGCCAATACCGGCTCCACCGCCTTTGACTTCGACGGGGATGGCCGGGTCGAGGTCATCTACCGCGACCAAGGCACGCTGCGGATATTCGACGGCGCCACCGGACAGGTGCTGTTGCACACCGACAGCAGTTCCTCGACGGGCGCGGAATATCCCCTGGTGGCCGATGTCGACGGCGACGGCCATGCCGATCTGGTGGTGCCCGGTGATGCCGGCGCCCAAGGCGGGATCGTCGTCTATCGGGATGTCGACAATGCCTGGGTGGCCACCCGCAGCGTCTGGAACCAGTACGACTACAGCATCACCAATATCAACGACGACCTGAGCGTTGCGCGCCAGCCGGTCGCCAGTTGGCAGGCGCAAAACACTTTCCGCTTGAACCGCCGCACCGACGGCGACCCGCGCGCCGTGGCCGATCTGACCGCAGGCTTCGTGCGCGTGACCGACCCCGGGGCTGATTCGGGCGCCGCGCTGATCACGGTGCGCCTGGGCAATGCCGGCTCTTACAAAGTCCCGGCAGGCACTGCGGTGCTGATCTACGACGCAGACCCGGCCCTGGGCCGGCCTGCCGTGGTCGGGCGGGCCACGATCGGGCGGGAACTGGCGAGCAACGAGTACCTGGACCTGGACATCACCCCGACGCGGGCATTGCACCAGATCAGCCCCGGGCACAGCGTGTGGATCGTGGCCGACGATGACGGCAGCGGCCACGGCAGCTTTGCCGACTTCGATCGCAGCAACAACACGGTGCGCGCCCCGCTGGACGCCCTGGCGCGCCGGCTCGATATTGCGGTGGCCCCGGACAAGCCGGTCTACCGCGAAGCCGAGCAGGCGCAGTTCACGGCCACCGTGAGCAACCGCGGCAGCTTTGCCCGCGACGCCCAGTTGCGCTGGAGCGTGCTCGATGCCGGCGGGCAGATCGTGGCCCGGCTGCCGCTGGCCGCCAGCGTGCACCTGCCCGTGGCCGGCACGGCGCAGGTGCGGGCGTCCTGGCCTGCGGCAGGCACCCTCGCCGGCGTTCTTGCCGGCCCCTACCAGATCGAGGCCGAACTCATCGACCCCCAAGGCCAGGCCTACGCCAGCGCGCTGGCGCCCTGGGCGGTCGACTCCAGCCAAGCCCGGCAGATCTTTGCGCGCATCAGCACCGACCGCAGCAGCTACAGCGCCGCCGAGCGTGTGCAGATCAGCAGCCAGATCGGCAACCTGACCAGCAACACCATGCTGTCGGACCTGTTGGCCGTCACCGAACTGCTCGATGCCGGCGGGCAAGTGGTGCGCCAGTATGCGCAAAATCTGCCCCAACTGCCCCCCGCAGCCCGGCGTCAATATGACTACACGCTGCCCGCATCGGGCTTGGCCGCCGGCAGCTACAGCGCGCGCCTGCGGGTCAGTGCAGCGGCCAATGCAGCCGCGCCGCTGGCCGAGCACAGCACCGGCTTGCGCGTGCTGGACAGCAGCCAAAGCGGCGTAGGCATCACCGGCCAACTCCAGGCCCGGCCCGCCAGCGCCGCGCCCGGCCAGAGCGTCACGCTGAGCCTGGCCCTGCGCAATGCCGGCAATGCCGCGCTGCACCACAGCACCGTGCGCGTGCGTGTGCTCGACCCCGCCAGCGGCCAGGTGCTCGGCAGCTTTGCCCGGACGGACTTTGCCTTGGCCCGGGGGGCCAGCCAGAGTCTGTCCTGGGAGTGGGTCGCCACCAATGGCGCGGCCGCCGCCGGCAGCACCGCGCTGGCCGCAGCCACCATCGAACTGCGCCCAGGCCAGGAAATCCCCCTGTCCCAAACCCCGATCGCGTTGACCGCGCCGGCCTTGCAACCGCTGACCGGCACCGTCAGCGCCAGCCCGCGCAGCGTGCCCGGCGGCACGGCGGTGCAACTGCTGTACGCGGCGCACAACCCCAACCCCGGGCCGGTGCCGGCCAGCCTCACGCTGAGCATCCGGCCCACCGACGGCACCGATACCGGCGCTGTCGCCCAATGGCCGATGGAGCACCACTTTGGCGCCCATACCGGCTTGACCGGCAACCAAAGCTGGACGCCGGACGGCCCGATCGGCAGCAGCTACACAGTCACCTGGTCGGCCGCCACGGCAGCCAGCGGCTCGCCGGTCGGCACCGTGCTGGCCAGCGACACCTTCACCGTCAGCGCCGCCCCTGCTGCGGCCGCGCCCGTCAGCGTGCAAGCGCGCGCAGGCAGCTTGCCGCGCCTGCTGATGCTGCTCAGTTGCAGCCCCTCGGCCGATGACAACCTGGCCCCAAGCCCGGCCTGCGACGAATTCAAGGCCCAGGCCGTGCGCGGGTACTTCGCGCAACGGGGCATCGAGGCCAGCGTCGTCACCTCCCGTGCCGAGTTCGTCACTGCCATGCGCTGCGGCAACTACGGCATCTTTGCCATCAGCGGCGGCACGCACAAACTCACCGACACCAGCGTCAAGGAGCTGCGCGAGGCCATCGAGCGCGGCGCCGGGCTTTGGCTCGACGGCGCGCCCCATGCCCGCGACCGCATCCTGCACCAAGTGGCGGGCATCGAGCGGCAAAGCATCCTCGATAGCGACGCCCCGGTGGCCAGTTTCGTGGGCGATCTGTTCCCCCCGGGGGGCATCAACACCATTGGCAAGCCGGCGCTCATCGCGCTGCACGGCGGCACTGTCCAGGCCCGGTTCGGCACGGCCCCGGCGATCGTCAGCCGCAGCGTGGGCCAAGGCCGCAGCCTGGCTTTTGCGTTGAACCTGGCCACGATGCTGGGCCAGCCCCAGGCCAGCGCCGATGCCCTGCTGGCCGACCTGGTGCAGCGCAGCCTGGCCTACCTGAGCCCGCGCGCGCCCAATTCCGGCGTTCCCGGTGCGCCGCAATCCCTGGTCACCGACATCCGCAACGACGGCCCCCGGCCCGCCAGTGTCAGCGTGCAAGCGCTCTTGCCGGCAGGCGTCGACCTGCTGGGCCAGCATCCCGCCAGCGACCCGCCCCGTTCCATGCCCGGCGGCGGCACCCGGATCGATTGGCGCCTGACCCTGCCGCCCGGCCAGGTGGTCAGCCTCGTCGTGCAGGTCGGCAGCCACAGCCCCGGCCAGTACGACATCCCGCTGCAAGTGCAGGCCGACGCCAGTAACCAGTCCCTCACGCACCGTCTGCATATCGCCACGCCGGCCGCGCTGGCCCTCGATGCCACCCAGGCCCTGGCCCTGCTGCAAGCGCCGGCCTCGACCGGGGCCGCTGCCGTCCACGCGGCCCGCAGCGCCGCCGCCAGGGCCAGCGACCTGATGGCCCTGGCGCGCTACGCCGATAGCCGCTTCGCCTGGCTCGAAGCGGCCGATGCCGTGCGCAGCATCCCCGAGCCGGACAGCAGCGCCACCGCCGCTGCCCGCCAGGCCATCGCCGTGGCCCTGCAGGCCGCACAGCGCCAGTTGTGCCGCCAATGGGCCTGCCTCAGCGGTGCGTTGGGTTTTACCGTGAACGGGCAACGCTCCCATGCGGTGCCCCTTGCGGGGCATGTCGAGGGCAGCCGCACCGTGTACAACCAGTGTCCGCAGCCGTTCGAGGGCATCGCCGTGACCTCGCAGTGGATCGACCGGCGCACCGGCGTTGGCGTGCAATACCTGTCGGACACGCTGAGCCTGGCCGGCGACAGCCAGCACCGGCGCGCCAATGTCTGGCAGGCCGATGGCTGGCACAGCGACATCATCGATGTCATCCTGACGGCCCAATGGCCCACGGCCGATGAGTTGCTGTTCCTCGACCGCAGCGCCTTGCAGATCGCCGCGCGCCCTCCCGGCCCCGGGCGGCCCAAGCCAAAGCCGCAGTTATGCCTGCGTTCCGGGCCTGCGCAGCCCGGTGCGACGCAGCCCCACTGCCAGGGGCCAGGGCCGGCCCCGGCCCCTGCGGCCCCTGCGGCGCCCGGCCGGACAGCTTCCCCGGATTGATCCGACCCCATGCACTCGCACAACACCCTGACGCCCTGGCACCCCTGGCTGCGCCCGATTGCGCGCCTGTCGATCGGCGCCCTCTTGTGCCATGCCTTGCTGCCTTTGAGCGCTTTGGCGCAGCACGGCGCTGCGCCCATATCCCCGACAGATCAAGCACAGATACAGCGCCTGGCCCAGTGGCAGCAGCGCATCGAGCAGGCCAAGATAACCCGAGCCCGTGCTGCGCAACCCATGGGCAGCCGCGTCAGCGAGCGCACCAGCCGCAATCTGAGCCGGGTGCATGAATTGCTCAAGGGCATCAAAGCCCGGACGGAACGAGCACCCGCAGGCATGAAAGACCTCGGCAGCACCATGGCCGCCAAGACCGCCAAGGCCGCGCCCACCACAGGGCAGGCCGACCCGGCGGAACTGGAACAGATCGGCGCGTTGCTCGGCGCCATCGACGCAGACACCGATACCGTCCTGGCCGACTTCGCGGCCCAGCGCCAAGCGCTTCAGACACAGCAGGTCAGCGCAGAAATCCTGGCCCGCCACGACCAGACGCAGGGCGAACTCAAGCAGCGCGCCAACGAATTGCGCGGCATCATCGGGCAATGGCGCCAGGCCCGCAGCGCTGCCGTGCTCGGCGCCCTGTATGCCTACTTCGAGCGCTACCCCGCCGCCCGCGTTGACAACCCGGTCGATCCTGCCAAACTGCCCTGGAGCAATCCCCCGCCGAACCAGCGCCTGCCGGCAGAAAGCCGGGCCGCATGGTGGCGCAACTTGCACCCGGGCCAGGCGGTCAAACTCGCCCAGGCCGGTGGTGGCAGCACCGGCATCGAGTTTCGCATTCCACCCGAGCCGGGCCTGGCCCCCAGGCCCGAAGACCTCGCAGAAACCCCCGAGGTCACCCTCACCCCGGACATTCGCGCCAAGGCGCTGGAGCTCAAAAACAACCCCGTAGTCATCCACAACTGGGTGCGCAACCACATTGAATGGGTGCCCACCTGGGGGGCGATCCAGAGCGCACAGGACACGCTGGACAAACGACGCGGCAACGCCGTGGACATTGCCAGTCTGCAAATTGCGCTGCTGCGCGCCGCCGGCATCCCGGCCCGTTACCAATGGGGCACCGTAGACATGCCTGCCGCCCAGGCCATGAACTGGGTGGGCAATGCGAGCAATCCACGCGCCGCCCTGCAACTGATGAACCGGGGCGGCATCGCTGCGCGCGCCCTGGTGCAGGGGGGCACGATTCAGAGCATCCGCTTTGAGCATGTGTGGGTACAGGCCTACGTCAACTGGTCTCCCGGTCGCGGCCACCACAACGCCAGCGCGACTCAGCATGTCAACCCCAACGGGCCGCTGAACGCCTGGGTTGCACTCGACGCCAGCGTCAAGCAATACCGCTACGCAGCCGGCATGGACTTGCAAACCGCTGTGCCGCTGCACGCGCAGGCACTGCTCGATGCCGCCCAAACGGGTGCCACCATCGATGAGCAGCAAGGCTGGGTACAAAACCTCAACCAGGCCGCCGCCCGAAGCCATCTCGAGCAGTACCAGAACCGGCTCAAGACCTACATCGACAGCCAAAAGCCCGATGCCTCCGTGGCTGACGTGATCGGCAAGAAGATCATTGCGCAAACCGTGCACAGCGTGCTTGCCGGGGTAACGCCCTTGGCCATCGTGCAAACCGGCCAGCAAGCGGCGGCTGTACCGGACAGCCTGCAGCACAAGTTCAGCTACACCTTGAGCGACAGATGGGGCAACGAACTGCTGAGCTACCGTCAAGCCACCAGCCGGTTGGCCGGCAAACGCCTGACACTGAGCTACGAGCCGGCAGACCAGGCCACGAGCGACCTCATCGCCAGCTACCTGCCCAAACCCCACGCAGACGGCAGTCCGATTCAGCCCAGCGAACTGCCCGGCAGCCTGCCGGGGTACCTGATCCGACTCAAGCCCCGGATCACGCTGGACGGCCAGGTGGTGGCACAAGGCGGCAGCGCCGTCACGATGGGAACCGACCTGCAGGGCCAGGGCGGTTTTACGCGGCTCGATGACCCCACCCAATGGGACTTGACACCGGACGCGAGCCACACGGCAGGTCAGGTCACGGCCATCGGCATCAGCGCTGGCGGGGTGAGCACAGCGCAGCTCGAGCGCCTCAAAGCCCGCCTCGAACAAACCCGAAACCAGTTGCAGGCCAATGACACAACCCGCCTCACCGGCGAGCAGATCAGCGGGCAGTTGCTGGCAGCGACGATCTGGAGCTGGTTTGCCGCAGCAGAAAGCCACAGCCGGTTGAGTCAAAACCCGGCGGAAATCGTGGAAAACCCCGGCCTGTCCTACGGTCTGTTGCATACCGTGGCAGAGCCTGTCCTTAGCTGGGGCGTGGTGCGCAAGGTGACGTTCCCGGGAGTGAACCTCGACATTGGCCACATCAGAAACATCACCTGGACCAAGGACAACGACCCGGCCAAGTGGATTGTCTACAACCGGCTGCGGGGCCAGCACATGAGCGCGCTCGAGCATGCGATCCCGGAGCGCTTCTTCAACGACCCGGCGACATGCAATCTGCAGGAAACGACAACGCCCACGGCGGGCCTGCCGGCCTGCCCGCAAGGCATCAGTGCCGTCAGGGCCCTGGGTATCGCAGCGACCCAGGGGCAGAGGATTTACACGATCACGCAAAGGGTCTACAACGACAACCCGGGCATTGTGAACAATGAACTGTCGGCGCACAGCTACGAGACCAAGAGCAGAATTCAGCAGGCACTGGATGCGGGATACGAGGTGACGATCCATGAGCGGCCGATCACGCAAAGTGGGTGGACGGGGGCGGGCTTTGTCACTATCGATCCGAATACTGGCGCTGGGAGTTATACCATTGAGGGGGGTGGCAATGGGGGATTTTGGGGGTCTATTAATGCAAATGGGCATTGACTGACCTGCTTGGGCTTGCTCGCCCTTTTGATTGGATTTTTACCAATCGCTTATGTGTCTATCGTGAGCATTGCCATTACGGCAGTGCTTACCGGAATAGGAATAATCTCTTACACATATAGTCTGTCAGGTGGGCCTTGTGACATACCACTACTAACACTCTATATTGGCCTCGCTATCCTGTTTCTGGGACTTGGTATAGCATTCGCATCTGTTTTTCTTGTATCATTTACAATTTGGATTCTTGGGTTTGTAGCCGATGGGCTGATTCGTGCATTTTCAGATAATGCAATATTTTGCAAACCTTGGCGGCCATGAATTCTTCAATCATTCTCGCGAGTAACAAACCAGTATTGGACGTATTTTTCTTGTGTATGCCTTTTGGTTTTATTTTCATGCTGGTTATGGCTGCCACAATCAAGCATTGGGAAAGGGCTGGACCAGAGTTTGCAGGTATAAGACTGCCTACAAGACAGGATTTTCATCGACTTGCCCTGAGCTGGATAATAGGCATGATTTTATCATTCCCTTTGTTCGCATGGGAGTTGAATGACATAGACCGCATCCGTTGTGAAACGCGGGGGCTGCGCATCAAGTCGCGTTTGGATAGCCGCCTGATCTCATCAACAAATGGTTTGAGCATCAATGTAAAATTTCATTGGTCTAGGGGAAGATATTTTATGGTTGAATTCAAACTGAATGAGCAGGAAAGATGGAAAACAATCGCCTTGTCCAGAGAAGATGCAGAGCAGATAAAGGCCCGCGCCATACAGTGTTTGAGCAGTGGCAATGGATCAGGCTGATGATGGCATTCATGCAGATGGCAAAAAATCATTGCACGGCGAGTTGAATCTGGCTTGTAGTCGAAGAAATCGCAACCGGTTGAATCAAAGGATATGGACAAAATGGCCGATCTCCTGGTGTCTTCATATTTTTCAATTCTCGGAACAATGTGTGGATTCGCATTGCTCAGGGCCTTGATGAAAATCGACTACAGATGTTTTTCGGCCATCTTCCTGATTGTCGTCTTTGTTTTTTCTTTTACAATGGCAATGGTAACTGCAGGCACATGGAATGGATTTAATTTGCTGCTCACCGTTGTTTTGTCCTGTATTTGTACTTTGACTTTTTACTTTGGCTATATCAGCCGGGTAAAATTGACTGATGAATACCTGAAGAATCCATGGGGTAGGCGTGTATTGGGCGTCATATTGTTTTGTTTTGCATTGCTTTTCAAAAATAATATAGTAACGATGGTAGAGGTATTTCCCGACGCAATGATCGGAGTCATGGAGATCATCAAGTGGGTCATGTTGTTTGGTTCTGGAGTGGTGTGCATGGGAGGGGTTGGTGCGGCCATGGTTATTTATAAAGAAGGGATGCCGTCTTTTGACGCGGACCGTAGCCCAATCAGTCACAATCAAGTTTTAAAGAGTTTTATTATAGTTATCACATGTTTTACAATGGCTTTTTTAATCATTGTTGTAATATTGGAATTCATGCAAACCAAACCGGGGTAAAACGTCGAATAGAATTGACTTTATTCAAAGAAGCCTGAGACCAGGCAACCTTGATCTGGAACTGGTTTGCAGCGGCAGAAAGCCACAACCGGTTGAGTCAAGACCAGGCAGGAATCATGGAAAACCCCGGCCTGTCCTATGGTCTGTTGCATACCGTGGCAGAGTCTGTCCTTGGTTGGGGTGTGGTGCGCAAGATGGCGTTCCGGGGAGTGACCATCAATCTTGCATCAATACCTATATGGATTTATATTATGGACCAATGGCAGCCGCTACTTTATAAGTGGATTATCTACAACCGGCTGCGGGGCCAGCACATGAGCGCGCTCGAGCATGCGATCCCGGAGCGCTTCTTCAACGACCCGGCGACATGCAATCTGCAGGAAACGACAACACCCACGGCGGGCCTGCCGGCCTGCCCGCAAGGCATCAGTGCCGTCAGGGCCCTGGGTATCGCAGCGACCCAGAGGCAGAGGATTTACACGATCACGCAAAGGGTCTACAACGACAACCCGGGCATCGTGAACAATGAACTGTCGGCGCACAGCTACGAGACCAAGAGCAGAATTCAGCAGGCACTGGATGCGGGATACGAGGTGACGATCCATGAGCGGCCGATCACGCAAAGTGGGTGGACGGGGGCGGGCTTTGTCACTATTGATCCGAATACTGGCGCTGGGAGTTATACCATTGAAGGGGGTGGCAATGGGGGATTTTTGGGGTTTATTAATGCAAATGGAAGCTGGATGAGCTTGTTAGCCCTTCTGATTGGAGCTTTACCCTTCGCTTATGCATTCGGCGTGAGCACCGCCATTACAATAGTACTTGCTGAAATAGGATTGATTACTTACATGAAGGGCTTGTCAGGTGGTCCTTGTGACAAAATGGCGCTCCCAATCTATTTTTCCTTGCTCTCCTGTTAACAGCAGCTGGTATATTATTCGCATCTCATTTTATTGCATCACTTTTGTTCTGGCTTTGTGGATTTTGGATTGATGGAGCACTTCGTGCTTTCTCAGAAGAAGAAAAAACCATATGCGAACCTTGGCGATGAATCCATCAATCATTCTTGTGAGCAACACGCCAATAATTACTGTGTTTGCTTTGTGCATGCTCTCAGGTCTCTTCTTCATGTTATTGATGGCTACAACAACCAGACCTTGGGAAAGGATTGGACCGGAGTTTGCAGGTATAAGACTGCCTACAAGACAGGAATTCCATCGACTTGCCCTGGGCTGGATAATAGGCATGATTTTAGCATTCCCTTTGTTCGCATGGGAGTTGAATGACATAGACCGCATCCGTTGTGAAACGCGGGGACTGCGCATCAAGTCGCGTTTGGATAGTCGCCTGATCTCATCAACAAATGGTTTGAGCATCAATGTAAAATTTCATTGGTCTAGGGGAAGACGTTTTATGGTTGAATTCAAACTGACTGAGCAGGAAAGATGGAAAACAATCGCCTTGTCCAGAGAAGATGCAGAGCAGATAAAGGCCCGCGCCATGCAGTGTTTGAGCAGTGGCAATGGATCAGACTGATGATGGCATTCATGCAGATGGCAAAAAATCACTGCACGGCGAGTTGGATCTGGCTTGTAGTCGCAGAAATCGCAACCGGTTGAATCAAAGGATATGGACAAAATGGCCGATCTCCTGGTGTCTTCATATTTTTCAATTCTCGGAACAATGTGTGGATTCGCATTGCTCAGGGCCTTGATGAAAATCGACTACAGATGTTTTTCGGCCATCTTCCTGATTGTCGTCTTTGTTTTTTCTTTTACGATGGCAATGGTAACCGCAGGCACATGGAATGGATTTAATTTGCTGCTCACCGTTGTTTTGTCCTGTATTTGTACTTTGACTTTTTACCTTGCCCATATCAGTCGGGTAAAATTGACTGATGAATACCTGGAGGATCCATGGGGCAGGCGTGTATTGGGTGTCATACTGCTTTGTTTTGCATTGCTTTTCAAGACTGATATAGTGGAATTGGCAAGGGCATTGCCAAAAGCAATGATCAACCTCAGAGGGATTGGATTGTTGATTTTTGGCATGGCATGTATAGGAACGGTTGGAGCGGGCATGATTGTTTATAAAAAAGATATGCCGTCTTCTGATGCGGGTCGCGGCCCGATTGTCCCATTGCCAATTTCAAGAAGTATTATTATGGTTATAATATACTTCATGATGACCGCTTTTCTTTTTATTGTAATCAACTTCATACTTCACAAGTGATTGGGCAGGAACGATGAAAACAATCACCTTGTCAAAAGTGGATGCAAGGCAGATGAAATCCGCACCATGCAGTGTTTGGACCAAGAACGATGGATCACACTGATGATGGCATTTGTGCACGGTAAAATTGCCGATCAGCAGCGATCTACTGATTGCAACGATCCGGAACAGTTCCCCACAGCCTTGATCTGCAGAAAGAAAGTATGAATGATCTCCTGGTGTCTTCATATTTTTCAATTCTCGGAGCGATGTGTGGATGCGCATTGCTCAGGGCCATGATGAAGGTCGACTACCGATATTTATCGTTCATCATCCTGTTCGTTGCTTTTACTTCTTCCTTGACGATGGCAGCAGTAACCGCAGGCGCTTGGGACGGATTTACTCTACTGACCATCGTTGCTTTATCCTTCATTTGCACCCTGGCTTTCTATCTTGCTTATATCAGCCAGGCAAGATTGACTGATGAATATTTGAAGGATCCATGGGGCAGACGTGTATTGGGTGTCATATTGTTTTGTTTTGCATTGTTTCTTGCATATAACATAGTTGGTCTGACAAATGCATTCCCCCAAGCAATGATTGATGTCAAATGGGCTATCAAGGCGGCGATGTTGTTGGGTTCTGGCGTAGTGCTCATGGGGACGGCCGGCATGGCGATGATCGTTCATAAAGAAGATATGTCGTCTGCTGGTGCAGGCCGCAACCCAATTACTCACGAGCAACTTTTAAGGGATCTCATCGTAATTGTCGCATGGTTTTTGATGACTTTTTTTATTATTACTGAAATATTGGAGCGCTGGGTCGGATCATTTTTTATTCTCACATGATTCGACAATATTTCCCTTTTGATGTCGTAAAGACCATTTCTCAACTTTGATGCCAACACGGACATGTAACTTCAGATCAATATCACGCAGCCAGCATGATTGCGCTGCGCTCTGATCGATCTGCATTGGTACTCCGCCATTCCGAGCATTGGTTTGATTCGAGATAATATGGTCCAGCCTTTCAGTACATCGGTGACCACCCCAAAGCCTTGATCCGCTTGGCACGGTTGCTTTTGGACTATTCCGACACAAACATTCCATCGGATATAGACATCGTCCTGGAACCCGACGGTGGACTCCGGGGCGTCGGGCCACTGAGCTACGAAGCTCGTTTTGAAAGAGTTGATCCCATGCCATTACACACAACCCTCCTCCTTGAAGCCCGCGCCCGTGCCAGCAATAGACGAGAAGTTCAGTCTGGTATGCCTTTTCCCCGCTTGATTCATTTTTAGACAAGAGAGACAGCGATGACATGGGCAGCAGAAGAATTTGCAGGAGCGCAGTTGGGAGATGCGCGCTTGAATCATCGCTTGATCCAACTCACGGAGCGATTTGCCGACAAGCCCACAGCCAGCATTCCTGGGGCATGTCCGGATTGGAGCGAAACGCAAGGGGCGTAACGATTTTTCGATCAAGCCAACAACGCCAAACGCCCCTTGAAATGGGAAACGGTGTTGGCCCCGCACATCGAGCGCACCGCAGCACGGATGCGACAACACCGCGTCGTGCTGTGCCTGCAAGACACCACCGAGCTGGATTTCAACGGGCAAAGCATCGAAGGCCTCGGGCCCTTGTCCTACGAAGCCCAACGCGGCATGTACCTGCACCCGACCTATGCCGTCACGCCCGAACGCGAACCGCTGGGTATCACCGACGCTCGGATGTGGGCACGCACACCCAAGGCGGACGATGGCACGCGAGCCGGTGTGCGGGAAAGTCTGCGCTGGAGCGAGGCTTACGAGCGCATCGGCGAGATGGCGCAAACCTTGGCCGATACGCGCCTGGTTTGCGTGGGCGATCGAGAAGCGGACATCGTTGAAATGATGCACCGCGCCCGCGATCTGGGGCATCCGGCGGACTGGCTGATTCGCTCGAAACACAACCGCACCTTGCCCGACGGCAGCAAATCGTGGGCGCAAACCATCAAGGATGCGCCCTTGGGCGAGATTGAATTCACCCTGGCAGCGCGCACCGCCGAGGCTGCCCGCGTGGTGCGCCAGCAAATTTGGGCGCGCGCCTTGAGCATTCCCGATGGGGCGGGTGGCCAGTTGACGGTGACCTGCGTAGTGGCCAAGGAAACGAACCCGCCGGCAGGCTGCAAGGCGGTGCAATGGCATCTGCTGACCAATCGCATGGCGAGCGACTTTGCCGAGGTGGTGGAGTGGATCGACTGGTACCGCTGTCGCTGGGAAATAGAAACGTTTTTCAACGTGCTCAAAAACGGCTGCCGTGTCGAAGCCCTGCAACTGGGCAGCGTGGCCAAGCTGGAGTTGGCGCTGGCCGTGTATATGGTCGTGGCCTGGCGCTTGGCGCGCTTGGTCAGACTGGGGCGCACCCATCCAGACTTGAGCGCCAGTGCGCTGTTGACCGAGGCAGAGTGGAAGGGGGCGTACATTTTGGCAAAGAAAAAACCACCGACTCAGCCACCGACCATTCGTGAAGTCATCCGGCAAATCGCCATGCTCGGCGGCTTCCTGGGTCGCAAGTGCGATGGACAGCCCGGCGTCAAATCCCTCTGGCTTGGCTTTGCCCGGGTCAGGGATTTCGTGCAGGGTGTTGAGCATATGCGCTTGCTTCAGGACAATGGGGCGATGAATATGGGGCAGGCGCAGGCGGCGCGTCAACTCGGCATGGCCCAGTTGCACTTCGCCTGGGCGGAAGCATTGGAGCAAATCGAGTCCGCGCGACAGGGTGTGCGCATGGGACACCGTGCCAGACACCGCGCCATGCACCACCTCCAGTGGCAGCGCCACCGGCATTGCCGGCTGCGTTGCGGCGCGCCAATGGGCCTCGATGCGGCGCGCCAGGGCCATCAGCCGCGGCGCCACCCGGCTCTGGAGCTCGCCGGGGCGCAGGCTGCGGATCGGCACGCCGCAGTTGATGACCACAGGCTCGGCATCGGCCGGCGCGTTCAGCGGCACGGCCACCGCATACACATCCGACTGCCAGTCGGCATGTGAGACGCAAAAACCGTGGCGCTGCAGATGTTCGATGGCCGGCCCGACGCTGGCGCGCCATTGGGCCCAGGCGGCCGGCAAGTGCCGGCGCAGCAAGGCCAGCACCTCGCGCCGCAGGGCCTCGGGCGCCGCCGCCAGCCAGGCGCGACCCATCGCGGTTTGCAGCATCGGCAGCGCGGCGCCGACATCGGGGCAAAAGGCCATCGGATTGCTGCTGCGGCTGGTCTCCACATAAATCATGCGGGCGCGCTCACGCAGGCCCAGAGAAACCGAGCCTCCCAACTCATCCGCCAATTGCTTCATGCCCCAACGCGCTTCGCGCCGGATACCCAGTCCGGCCAGCAGCGGATAGCCCAGGGTCAGGGCAGCCGAGGCCAGACGATGGCGGCGCTCGCCCGGCCCGCACTCGAGCAGGCCATGCGCCTGCAAGGTCAGGCTCAGCCGCGAGACAGTGGCCTTCGAGAGGCCGGAACGCTCGGCCAGTTCCTTGTTGGTCAGGCCCGCATGGGTGGCATCGAAAGCCTCGAGCAGGGCCAGGCCATGGGCCAAGGTAGTGGCAAAACGCGGATCGCGGGGCGGGCAGGCGGCAGACATGGGCAGCGACAGGCCCAAAGTGTGGTCCATGTCGTTGCCATGGCAAACCCCGCCGCATCGGTGGAGCAGAAAAATCCTGGCCTGCGGCTGCACGACACCGCGACCGCGATGAGCAAACCATCCCCGCCGTTCATCCCCGCCGTTCATCCCCGCCGTTGCTTGCCGCATCCCAAACCGTGCACACCCCCTGACCGGAGATGCTGCACGGGCGCGCGCCCAATTTTTGGTAATGATTTCATACCACAAGACACATTTGGATATACTGCACCGGCCCGAGGCAGTTGCCACCGTTCCTGCCACATCGATCCCCCCGGCAGACATTGCCCAAGGCCAGCCAACAAGACACCATGAATGGGTCGGTTTGTGAATCATGCTGTGCGCCAAGCCGACAGGCCCGCCCTGCCAGCGACCACAACGCGCCCCCAGTGACGGGTCAGCGCAGACCCGCGCAGACAGCCTGGCCAGCCCTGCGCGTTTTGGCCGCGAGGGTCTTGGGCCGGCTCGAAGCCACCACCACCATCATCACCGCCCGGCTGCTACCGGTCCTGTCACTGCCCTGCGCCGCCCTGGGAGCCACCGACCCGATCGGCTCGGGCCTGGCATGGCTGCAAAGCCAAATCCTGAGCGACGGCCAACCCAGCCGCACCTCGGCGCTGGTGGCGCCAACCCAAGCCCGTTGCGAAACCGCTAAAACCCTGCTGCGCCTGCTAGTGTCGCGTCACCGGTCAGATGTCGTAGGCTGCGCGCCGCCATCGGAGCGCAGCGCAAGGCGCATCGCGCAGCCAATACCGAGCTGTATTGGCAAGCGATGCAACGCCGCGATGCGCTTCGATGGCCAGCGCGGACCGACAGATGATCGGTGACGCGACACTAGGCAGCAGCCCCGCCGTGGTGACACTGACAAGCACCCTGCCGTCCGCTGCCTCGCACAGGCTGCTCGGCTCGATTGCCAACGCGGGCCGGGCCGAGCGCAGCGTTGCCGGCGGCTACAGCGCCGACCCGGGCCAGACCAGCCCGGTGCGGCGCCCGGCCGGACAGCTTCCCCGGATTGACCCGCCCCCATGCACTCGCACAACACCCTGACGCCCTGGCACCCCTGGCTGCGCCCGATTGCGCGCCTGTTGATCGGCACCCTCTTGTGCCATGCCTTGCTGCCTTTGAGCGCTTTGGCGCAGCAGGGGGCCGTGCCCGTTTCTCCGACAGATCAGGCACAGATACAGCGCCTGCGCCCGCCGCAGCAGCGCGATGGGCCGGGCCAGTCCGCCCGAACGCGCAGGCCGGCCCCGGCCAGCGAACGCATTGCGCGCAACCTGGCCCTGGCCCACAGCCTCGTGCGCGCGCTCGCCAAGCCGGTGGCTGCACCGGGCACCGGCGCCTTCGCCATCAAGAGTGCCTCTGGGCAAGCCAGCGAACAGCAGCAACTGCGCGCGCTCGTGCAAGCCATTGACGCCGACACCGACATGGCGCTGGCCGAATTCCACGCCAGCCGCGCCGACCTGATCGAGCAGCAAGTCGGCCCCGAGATCCTGGCCCGCCACGATCAGGCCGAAACCCAACTGCGCATCCGCGCCCAGACCCTGCGCCAGCGCCTGCGCGCCTGGCAGTCCCAACCCGACGAGCAGAACCTCGGCGCCATCGGCCAGTTCTTTGAGCAATACCCGGCAGCCCGCGCCCGCAACCCGCTCAACCCCGGCGAACTGCCCTGGGGTACGCCCCGGCCCACCACCGCTGAGCCGGCCAGCAGCCAAGCCGCCTGGCACCAGAGCCTGTACGCCGACCAGAAAGTGCTGCTGGCCCAGGCCGGCACCACGATCGCCGGCATCCGCTTCGACATCCCTCCGGCGCCCGGCACCGCCCCCGATGTGGCCGATCTGGCCCCCACGGCGGAGGTGACCCTCAGCCGCGCCATCCAGGCCAAAGCCGCGCAACTGGGCAACAACCCGGTGCTCATCGACAACTGGGTGCGCAACACGGTCGAGTTCCTGCCCACCTGGGGGGCCTTGCAAAATGCCGACAGCACCCTGCAAACCCTCAGGGGCAACGCCTTTGACATCGCCAGCCTGCACATCGCGTTGCTCAGGGCGGCCAAGATCCCGGCGCGCTACCAGTTCGGCACCATCGAGCTGCCCGCCGACAAGGTGCAAAACTGGGTCGGCGGCACCGCCAACGCGCAGGCGGCGCTCAACCTGTTGCACCAGGGCGGCATTGCTGCCACCGGGCTGGCCCGGGGCGGCGCCATCGAGCGCATCCGCATGGAGCATGTCTGGGTGCAGGCCTATGTCAACTGGTCGCCCGGCCGCGGCCATCGCCAAGGCGGCGCTGCGGCCAGTCCCCCGATCCGCACCCCGGACGCTCATCTGCAGCATGTCAACCCCAACGCCCATCTCAATGCCTGGGTGCCGCTCGATGCCAGCTACAAGCAGTACCGCTACACCTCCGGTCTGGACATCCGGAGCCAGGTCCCGCAGGACGCCTCGGCCCTGCTGAACGCCGCCCGGCACGATGACAGCACCATCGACACCGCCCAGGGCTGGGTGCGGCGCCTGAACCACGCGGGTATCCGGGCGCAACTCGATGCCTACCAGGACAGGGCGCTGGCCTACATCCAGGCGCAAAAGCCCAACGCCAGCCTGGCTGATGTGTTCGGGCACAAGCGCATCATCGCCTGGGCCCCCGATGTCCTGGCCGGCGCCACCCCCTACGCCGTCGTGCTGCAAGGCCCGCAGACCACGGTGGTGCCCGATGCGCTGCGCTGGGCCATTACTTTCAAGCTGTACGCCAGCGCCAATGACAAAGCCGATGGCGCGCCGCTGCTGTCGCAGTCTGTGCTGTTCTCGGACATCGGCTCGCGGCGCATTACCGCCGAGGGGGTCGCCGCCAGCAGCGCCGATCAGGCCCTGATCGGGCAGTACGTGGCCAACGCCACGGCGTTGCCGCTGTATCTGATACGCCAGAAGACCCGGCTGAAACTCGACGATCGGGTGCTTGCCGAGTCCGGCCCGCAGCGCATGGGCGATCCCCAATGGTGGAGCTATGTGCTGACAGGCCCGCACTTTGGCAGCGTCGAGGAGGACTTCAAGTTCGAGAACGCCGTGGGCGATGCCATTGCCTTCAGCGTGGATGCCACCGGCATCCGTTGCCAGGATGCGCTCGACCGGGCCGCCGCCGTCGCGCCGGACACAGCGCTGGAGAACCTGCACCAGTTCGGCCTGGGCTATTGGTCGCGCGCCAATGAGGCCGGCGCCATCATGGCCAATGCCAGCAATGTCATTGCCTACCGCCTGCCATCGATCGGCCTGTTCACCTCCCCGCTGAGCGTGACGTATTCCTGGGGCATTCCCAGGACAGGGCAATACCGCAGCTACGCCGTGGATATCCGCAGGATGAGCGTGGCCGTCACGGGCGTCGCCAACCCGGCGGCCACGCGCGAGTATCTGCTGCAAACGGGGGCCAGAAACTCGTTCTTGGAGGGGCGCATCTTCGAGGAGATGCTCGGCTTGGCCCCCGGGGCTGCGGCCTCTGCGGTCAGCGTCATCGCGGCGGCCAACGATCAAGGCGTTGCCCTGTGGCAGTTGCACGCGGGCAACTTGCAGCAATACCTGGCGGTGACAACGGTGTCGGCCAGCATGCAGCAGCAAGTGGCCAGCGCTGTGGCCAACCGCCTGGAGGTGCTGGCCCCGCAAGCCCCGGTGCAACTGATGCGCTGGAGCGGGCAGGGTTTCATTGCCACCGATCCGCAAACCGGCGCCGGCGCTTACATCATCGATGGCGTGGGCAATGGCGGCGAGCTCGTCACTTGCGAGGAGTCGGTCCAACCCCTGGCCGAATCGATAGCCCAGCGCATATTGACGAGCATCGCGCTGTCCATCGCCGCCGCGCTGCTGGCAGTGACCGTCGTTTCCTTGCCGCCAGCGACCCCCGCGCTGGTGTCGGTCATGGTGATGTTGGGAATATCATCCCTGACGTTCTCGGCGCATGCCGCACCCAATCCTTGCGACAAGGGCAGCAAGGATTGCCATAGGGGGAGGTTTCAGGCTCAGGGGGGTAAAAAGGGTGACTATGCGGAGGAAAGCACTACTTGGGTGCAGCCCGACCCGCTTACCAAGCGGGAGGCTTTTGTTCTTATTGAGCAATTGAAGGCAAAACTGACGCCCCAGCAGTTGAAGGTGCGGGAGGTGGCATTTTTCAAGGCAAAAAGAGCAATTGCCGGAGTTCCTTCTGGAGGTGTATGCCCACGGGACTGGGAAAACTCCAGGGCTTTTTATTCTTTAAATAATAATAATAAAAACAATAAAAATAATGACATCCGCATCGATGTAGAGGTGTTTGCGGGTCAGGCATTCAAAGACTGATTGGAGGACATGAAATGAATAAGCTAATGGGGGTAGACCTCAGAAAACTGGCTTCGGTCGATGCCAATAAACTGGTGGATTCATTGGGTGGTAGTTTGAACTGCGCCATTCAGATCGGGTGTCACAGCTATGCATCGGCGGGGGGTGAATATGAAATCTCCCGCATATGCATTGCATCCAACGCAGAAAACCTGCAACGCCTCGCGCTCGTGTTGCTGGCCTGCGCCATCGGGACGCAGTGTGAAACCTATCTACCGATTACGGCCGTGGGTCCAACAAAGGGCATAAAGATAGGCTCGGCAAGACCTTTAGAATTTGATCCATTCCATCAACCAAAGTCCTTCACCTACACCCCGAAACGAGATCTCAAACGCTACCCCTGGTATCCATGGTCTTTGACATGTGATTATTGGACTGAGTTGCCATGCTTCGGCTTCGATTGCGCGCCAGGAGAATACTATACGAATATGCTGTGGAGCGGCCTGGCAGATATCCCAAAACCTCATATCATCGTTGTCAGTGGTTATCCAAAAGCGTTGATCCGTCTGGCGCGACTACTCCTGGACTATGCCAACACGGACATTCCGCCCGAACAAATCGATCTGGAAGTCGACGGCGGCTTTCGAGGTGTTAAATCATTTAGTTACGAAGTCAGGTTTACAAGAATTGCAGACCGGTTGGAGTGCATGAAATGAATCAGTTGATGGGGATAGACTTTAAAAAACTGGCATCGATCGATGCCAACAAACTGGTTGATTCGATGGGCAGTTTGAACTGCACCATTGAAATGAGATGCGGTGTCCACGACACATACAAAATCTATTGGATTTGCATTGCTTCCAGCACGGAAGACCTCCAGCGCATCGCGATCGCATTGCTGGCCTGCGCCATTGGGACACAACATCAGACCTACCTTCCGATCAGCACTGAATCTTTGACAGAAAACGAATCCCGGAGATGCAACACAAAACCCTCAAGCAGCTTCGGAAAAGGCATACGAATAACCGCAGCAAGACCTTCGATCGATCAGCCCAAGTCCTTCACCTATACCCCCAAACGCAAACTCAAGCGCTATCCTTGGTATCCGTGGTCTTTGACCTGTGATGCGCAGACCGAACTGCCAGTATTCACGCTCGCGGGCGTGCCCGGAGAAACGGATTGTCCGCGCTTGTGGGACGGGCGACGGGATCTCCGCGAACCCTATATCGCCTGTATCGGCGGCCATCCCAAAGCCTTGATCCGCTTGGCACGGTTGCTTTTGGACTATTCCGACACAAGCATTCCATCGGATATAGACATCGTCTTGGAACCCGACGGTGGACTCCGAGGCGCCGGGCCACTCAGCTACGTAGCTCGCTTTGAAAGAGTTGATCCTTGTCGCTGCCCTGCCTGTGTTGGCGATTCAAGCTGACATTCGTGCCAATGATGCGATGAATATGGGGCAGGCGCTTGCAGACTGATTGGGTACCGGATGGCGGTGGTGTGATAAATCCACGCCATTGTTCAGGCGCTGGGTGGTAAAGGTGATAGAAGTGGCGTGTATGCGGAGGAAAGCACCACTGGTGTTTGCAGGCCAGGCATTCAAAGACTGATTGGAGGACATGAAATGAATAAGCTAATGGGGGTAGACTTCAAAAAACTGGCCTTGATCGATGCCAACAAACTGGTGGATTCATTGGGTAGTTTGAACTGCACCATTCAATTCGGATGCCACAGCTATGCATCGGCGGGGGGTGAATATGAAATCTCCCGCATATGCATTTCTTCCAACGCAGAAAACCTGCAACGCCTCGCGCTCGTGTTGCTGGCCTGCGCCATCGGGACGCAGTCCGAAGCCTATCTTCCGATTGGCACTGGAGGGCCAACAAAAGGTATACAGATAGACTCTGAAAGACCTTCAGAATATAATCCATTCCATCAACCGAAATCCTTCACCTACACCCCGAAACGTGAACTCAAACGTTACCCCTGGTATCCATGGTCTTTGACATGTGATCATTGGACTGAACTGCCAGGTTTCGATCTGGATGACATTCCCGGAGAATCTTTGCATATATTCGACGGTCGAATGGATCTTCGCAAACCTCATCTCGTCTGTATCTATGGTTATCCCAAGGCATTCATGCGTCTGGCGCGACTGCTTCTGGACTATGCCAGCACGGACATTCCGCCGGAACAAATCGATCTGGAAATCGGCGGCGGCTTTCGATGCGTCAGCGCAGCCAGCTACGAAGCCAGGTTTACAAGAATTGCAGACTGATTGGAGCAGATGAAATGAATCAACTGATGGGGATAAGCTTTAGAAAACTGGCCTTGGCCGATGCCAACCAAGTGGTTGCTTCGATCGGTAGCTTGAACTGTGCCATCAAAGTTCGTGGTAACAGCCACAATTTCTGTTGCATTCGTATTTATTCCGAGGCAGAAGATCTCCAACGCCTCGCGATCACATTACTGGCTTGCGCCATTGGGACACAGCATCAGGTCTATCTTCCAATTGACACGGGAGATTTGGCAGAGAAATGGTCCTACAGATGGAACCCAAACCCCGGAAACAGCTTCGCAAAGGGCATACGGATAACCACCGTGAGGCCTTCGATCGATCAGCCCAAGTCCTTCACCTATACCCCCAAACGCAGACTCAAGCGCTACCCATGGTCTCCTTGGTACAAAACCTGTGATCCGCAGACCGAACTGCCAGTTTTCACGCTTGCGGGCATGCCCGGAGAAACGGATTGCCCGCGCTTGTGGGACGGGCGACGGGATCTCCGCGAACCCTATATGGTCTGTATCGGTGGCCATCCCAAAGCCTTGATCCGCTTGGCACGGTTGCTTTTGGACTATTCCGACACAAACATTCCATCGGATATAGACATCGTCCTGGAAACCGAACGCGGAATCCAGGGCGTCGGGCCACTGAGCTACGAAGTTCGTTTTGAAAGAGTCGAGCCTTGCCGCTGCCCTGCCTGTGTTGGCGATTCAAGCTGACATTCGTGCCAATGGGGCAATGAATATGGGGCAGGCGCGTGCAGACTGATTGGGGAACATGAAATGAATAAGCTAATGGGGGTAGACTTCAAAAAGCTGGCCTTGATCGATGCCAACAAACTGGTGGATTCATTGGGTATTTTGAACTGTGCCATTCAATTCGGATGCCACAGCTATGCATCGGCGGGGGGTGAATATGAAATCTCCCGCATATGCATTTCTTCCAACGCAGAAAACCAGCAGCGCCTCGCGCTCGTGTTGCTGGCCTGCGCCATCGGGACGCAGCGAGCGACCTATCTTCCGATTGACACTGGAGGGCCAACAAAAGGTATACAGGTAGGCTCTGCAAGACCTTCAGAATATGATCCATTCCATCAACCGAAATTCTTCACCTACACCCCGAAACGCGAACTCAAACGTTACCCCTGGTATCCATGGTCTTTGACATGTGATGGTCTGGCTGAACTACCATGTTTCGATTTGAGTTACGTGCCCAGAGAATCCTTGCATACCCTTTGGGACGGTCGACAAGATCTTCGCAAACCTCATATCATCTGCATCTATGGTTATCCCAAAGCATTCATTCGTCTGGCGCGACTACTTCTGGACTATGCCAATACGGACATTCCACCAGAACAAATCGATCTGGAAGTCGACGGTGGCTTTCGAGGCGTCAGCGCAGCCAGCTACGAGGTCAGGTTTACAAGAATTGCAGGCTGATTGGAGTACATGAAATGAATCAGTTGATGGGAATAGAATTTAAAAAAATGGCCTTGATCGATGCTAACAAATTGGTTGGCTCGATCGGCGGTCTGAACTGCGTCATTCTAATTTGGGGTGCCAGCCACAATTTCTGTTGCATCCGTACTTATTCCGACGCAGAAAATTTCCAACGCATCGCAATCATGCTACTGGCTTGCGCCATTGGGACACAGCATCAGGTCTATCTTCCGATTGACACGGGAGATTTGGCAGAGAAATGGTCCTACAAATGGGACGCAAGACCCGGAAACAGTTTCGCAAAGGGCATACGGATAACCGCCGTAAGGTCTTCGATCGATCAGCCCAAGTCCTTCACCTATACCCCAAAACGAAGGCTCAAGCAATATCCCTGGCATCCTTGGTCTGTGACATGTGATGTCCAGACTGAACTGCCAGTTTTCACGCTTGCGGGCATGCCCGGAGAAACTGCTTGTCCGCGCTTGTGGGACGGTCGACGGGATCTCCGCGAACCCCATATGGTCTGTATCGGCGGCCATCCCAAAGCCTTGATCCGCTTGGCACGGTTGCTTTTGGACTATGCCAACACGGATACTCCACCAGATGAAGAAATCGTCTTGGAAACCGTCGGTGGACTCCGGGGCGTCGGGCCACTGAGCTACGAAGCTCGTTTTGAAAGAGTTGATCCTTGCTGCTGCGCTGCCTGTGTTGGCGATTCAAGCTGACATTCGTGCCAATGGGGCAATGAATATGGGGCAGGCGCGTGCAGACTGATCGGAGAACATGAAATGAATGAGTTGATGGGGGTAAACCTTGGAAAACTGGCTTCGGTCGATGCCAACAAACTGGTGGATTCATTGGGCAATTTGAGTTGCACCATTCAATTCGGATGCCACAGCTATGCATCGGTGGGGGGTGAATACGAAATCTCCCGCATGTGCATTTCTTCCAACGCAGAAGACCTGCAACGCCTCGCGCTCGTGTTGCTGGCCTGCGCCATCGGGACGCAGTCCGAAGCCTATCTTCCGATTGGCACTGGAGGGCCAACAAAAGGTATACAGATAGACTCTGAAAGACCTTCAGAATATGATCCATTCCATCAACCGAAATCCTTCACCTACACCCCGAAACGCAAACTCAAACGTTACCCCTGGTATCCATGGTCTTTGACATGTGATCATTGGACTGAACTGCCAGGCTTCGATCTGGATGACATTCCCGGAGAATCTTTGCATATATTCGACGGTCGAATGGATCTTCGCAAACCTCATCTCGTCTGTATCTATGGTTATCCCAAGGCATTCATGCGTCTGGCGCGACTGCTTCTGGACTATGCCAGCACGGACATTCCGCCGGAACAAATCGATCTGGAAATCGGCGGCGGCTTTCGAGGCGTCAGCTCAGCCAGCTACGAAGCCAGGTTTACAAGAATTGCAGACTGATTGGAGCAGATGAAATGAATCAACTGATGGGGATAAGCTTTAGAAAACTGGCCTTGGCCGATGCCAACCAAGTGGTTGCTTCGATCGGTAGCTTGAACTGTGCCATCAAAGTTCGCGGTAACAGCCACAATTTCTGTTGCATTCGTATTTATTCCGAGGCAGAAGATCTCCAACGCATCGCGATCACATTACTGGCTTGCGCCATTGGGACACAGCATCAGGTCTATCTTCCAATTGACACGGGAGATTTGGCAGAGAAATGGTCCTACAAATGGAACCCAAACCCCGGAAACAGCTTCGCAAAGGGCATACGGATAACCGCCGTGAGGCCTTCGATCGATCAGCCCAAGTCCTTCACCTATACCCCCAAAAGCAGACTCAAGCGCTACCCATGGTCTCCTTGGTACAAAACCTGTGATCCGCAGACCGAACTGCCAGTTTTCACGCTCGCGGGCATGCCCGGAGAAACTGCTTGTCCGCGCTTGTGGGACGGGCGACGGGATCTCCGCGAACCCTATATGGTCTGTATCGGTGGCCACCCCAAAGCCTTGATCCGCTTGGCACGCTTGCTTTTGGACTATTCCGACGCGAACATTCCATCGGATGAAGACATCGTCCTGGAAACCGAACGCGGACTCCAGGGCGTCGGGCCACTGAGCTACGAAGCTCGTTTTGAAAGAGTCGAGCCTTGCCGCTGCCCTGCCTGTGTTGGCGATTCAAGCTGACATTCGTGCCAATGGGGCGATGAATATGGAGCAGGCGCTTGCAGACTGATTGGGTACCGGGTGGCGGTGGTGTGATAAATCCACGCCATTGTTCAGGCGCAGGGTGTAAAGGCGGTAAAAGTGGCGTGTATGCGGAGGAAAGCACCACTGGCGCTTGCAGGCCAGGCATTCAAAGACTGATTGGAGAACATGAAATGAATAAGCTAATGGGGGTAGACCTCAGAAAACTGGCTTCGGTCGATGCCAATAAACTGGTGGATTCATTGGGTGGTAGTTTGAACTGCTCCATTCAGATTGGGTGTCACAGCTATGCATCGGCGGGGGGTGAATATGAAATCTCCCGCATATGCATTGCATCCAACGCAGAAGACCTGCAACGCCTCGCGCTCGTGTTGCTGGCCTGCGCCATCGGAACGCAGTGTGAAACCTATCTACCGATTACGGCCGTGGGTCCGACAAAGGGCATAAAGATAGGCTCGGCAAGACCTTTAGAATTTGATCCATTCCATCAACCAAAATCCTTCACCTACACCCCGAAACGAGATCTCAAACGCTACCCCTGGTATCCATGGTCTTTGACATGTGATTATTGGACTGAGTTGCCATGCTTCGGCTTCGATTGCGCGCCAGGAGAATACTATACGAATATGCTGTGGAGCGGCCTGGCAGATATCCCAAAACCTCATGTCATCGTTGTCAGTGGTTATCCAAAAGCGTTGGTCCGTCTGGCGCGGCTACTCCTGGACTATGCCAACACGGACATCCCGCCCGAACAAATCGATCTGGAAGTCGACGGCGGCTTTCGAGGTGTTAAATCATTCAGTTACGAAGTCAGGTTTACAAGAATTGCAGACCGGTTGGAGTGCATGAAATGAATCAGTTGATGGGGATAGACTTTAAAAAACTGGCCTTGGTCGATGCCAACAAACTGGTTGATTCGATGGGCAGTTTGAACTGCACCATTGAAATGGGAGGCGCCATCCACGACACATTCGACATTCATTGGATTTGCATTACTTCCAGCACGGAAGACCTCCAGCGCATCGCGATCGCATTGCTGGCCTGCGCCATTGGGACACAGCATCAGACCTACCTTCCGATCAGCACTGAATCTTTGACAGAAAACGAATCCCGGAGATGCAGCACAAAACCCTTAACCAGCTTCGGAAAAGGCATACGAATAACCGCGGCAAGACCTTCGATCGATCAGCCCAAGTCCTTCACCTATACCCCCAAACGCAAACTCAAGCGCTATCCTTGGTATCCGTGGTCTTTGACCTGTGATGCGCAGACCGAACTGCCAGTATTCACGCTCGCGGGCGTGCCCGGAGAAACTGCTTGTCCGCGCTTGTGGGACGGGCGACGGGATCTCCGCGAACCCTATATCGCCTGTATCGGCGGCCATCCCAAAGCCTTGATCCGCTTGGCACGGTTGCTTTTGGACTATTCCGACACAAGCATTCCATCGGATATAGACATCGTCCTGGAAACCGAAGGCGGACTCCGGGGCGCCGGGCCACTGAGCTACGTAGCTCACTTTGAAAGAGTTGATCCTTGTCGCTGCGCGGCCTGTGCTGGCGATTCAAGCTGACATTCGTGCCAATGATGCGATGAATATGGGGCAGGCGTTTGCAGACTGATTGGGTACCGGATGGCGGCGGTGTGATAAATCCACGCCATTGATATGCCAGGATTGGAAACACCCTTTTTTCGATATGAGGTTTTTACTCTCCGTCTCCGCCAGGCAGCGCCCCTGCCGGGGCGCGTTGCGCACCTGGCAAACCGATCAACCGATTGCTGCGGCGTGGGCAGGCTCAAGCATGCTGTGCCGCTGGCTTTCAAGGGAAAACACCTATCTCCCGCAGGACAAGATTGGCCGGCGCAGGGCGCTACATTGCAGCCATGAAAATCTTCCACTCCTATTCCGACCTCAGCGCTTGCGTGGGCCAGGAGGTCGCCGTGACCGAATGGCTCACCATCACGCAAGAACAAATCAACCTGTTCGCCCAGGCCACCGGCGACCACCAGTGGATCCATGTGGACCCCGAGCGCGCGCAGGCCGGGCCGTTTGGCGCTCCGATAGCGCACGGGTATCTCACGCTGTCGCTGCTGCCGCGCTTTTTCCAGACCGGGCTGCGCATCGAGGGCGCACGCATGGGCGTGAACTATGGACTCAACCGTGTGCGCTTTACCGCGCCGGTGCCGGTGGGCAGCCGCCTGCGTGCGCGCCTGACACTGCAGGCGACCGAGCCGCTGGCACCTGACGGCCTGCAGATGCGCTGGCTCGTGACGGTCGAGCGCGATGGCAGTGGCAAGCCCGTGTGCGTGGCCGAATCGATCACGCGCAACTACGGCGCGGCGCCCTGAGCGCGCTGTGCTGCACAGTGGCGCACAACGATGCCGCCCTCTTGCCTCTTGAGGGGCAGGCGCATCGGGGCCGGGGGCGCGCTTCACTCCAGCAGTCCCGGCATGGCGACGGCGCTCTGGCCAGAGGGCATGGCGAAGCCGTTTTGGCGCCAGGCCTCGAATACCGTCACCGCCACCGCATTGGACAGATTCAGGCTGCGCTGGCCTTCGATCATGGGCAGGCGCAGGCATTGTGCGGGCGCAAAGCTCGCGCGCAACGCGGCGGCAAGCCCCCGCGTCTCAGCCCCGAACACGAACCAGTCGCCGGGCCGAAAACAGGTGGCATGCACCCATTGCAAGCTCTGCGTGGTCAGCGCGAACATGCGGCTGGCGTCCGGCCGGGCAGTGCGTAAAAAGGCCGCCCAGTCCGCGTGGCACAGCACCCGGGCGTATTCGTGGTAGTCCAGCCCGGCGCGCCGCATTCGCCGGTCTTCCATTGAAAACCCCAGGGGCTCGATCAGGTGCAGCGTGCAACCCGTGTTCGCCGCCAGGCGAATCACATTGCCGGTGTTCGGCGGGATTTCGGGTTCGACGAGCACGATGTGGAACATGGGGAGCCATTGTCAGTGCCCGCTGCAGGCGTTGGCAACCACTGGCCGGGCAAAAGCGTCCCGTTGGACCCTGTTGGATCCCGTTTCGCGGCCAGGGACTGCCATGGCCCAAAGGCGGAAAGAGCGTCCGGGCCATGCTGGCTGCACGCTGGCAATGCAAGCAGCGCGCAGGCCACCGGCCCAGCGGAGGATCGGGATTTCAGTCACTCACCGGCCCGCGCCCTTCAGCCGCTCACCGGCCCAGCGCCCACCGATCCGCAGAGGGTGTCGCAGGCACCGGGCGTGCGAGCGCCGCGAGCAGCGCCTGGTTGTCCCGGCCTGGCGCGGGCGCGCCCGCGCTGTCCCTGGGCCTCGTCCAGAAATCCGCCCAAGCGGCGCACGCGGGCGG
This sequence comes from Verminephrobacter eiseniae EF01-2, assembly GCF_000015565.1. NCBI lineage: Bacteria > Pseudomonadati > Pseudomonadota > Betaproteobacteria > Burkholderiales > Comamonadaceae > Verminephrobacter > Verminephrobacter eiseniae. Next base: position 496,725 of record NC_008786.1, on the reverse strand, counting down.
CGGGCACGCCGACGGCGTTGAGCTGCTGCCCCATCTCGACGGCCGAACGCGTGGCAAAGGCTTCGATGAAGCATCCGCGCAGATACGGAAGCTCGCGCGCCACGACGAAGCCGCCGCCCGGGGCGTGGAATGCCTCCAGGTCGCGATGGCTTGGCCGTTGCTGCACAGCGCCTGCAGGCCCGGCACGGCGCTGAGTTGGCGAAACTGCGCCGGGGTGTTGGCGGCGGTGGCCAGCCAGCCGTCAGTGCAGCGACAGGTATCGGCCGTGGGGCTGCCGGTGTAGCCGCGATGGCTCACGCGCTGCGGCCCGATGCTGCTGCTCAAATAAGCTGAGGCGTGGGGGTACATCAGCATCAGCGAGGCTTGCAGCATCGAGGCGTCGATATGTTGGCCCAGTCCTGCGCGTGATCGCCGGTGCACCGCAGCCACGATGGCCAGCGCGCCCAACATGCCCACCGCCACGTCGATCACCGGAAAACCCGCTTTCAGCGGCGCTGCATCGGGCGATTCGCCCGGCATCATCATGCCGGTGAGGGCCTGCACCACATGGTCGTAGGCGCCGCGACCGGGCAGGCGCCCTCCTGCCCGTAGCCGGAGATCGAGCAGTAGACGATGTCGGGGCGGATGGCGCAAATCGCCGCATAGCCCAGCCCGTATTTGGCCACCACGCCCGGGCGGAAGTTTTCGATGAACACGTCCGCGCTGCCTGCCAGTGCGCGCACCGCATCGGCGCCCTCGCAGGTGCGGATGTCTACGGCCAGAGAGCGCTTGCCGGCGTTGAGCGCCGCAAAGCCGACCGGTGTGACGCCTGCGTCGCCGTCGGCCGGGCCCGCCCTGCTGGTGCGCTTCACGTCACCGCCTGCGGGCGTTTCTACCTGGATGATTTCGGCCCTCCCACTGCGCCAGATAGAGAGAAGCGAGCGGCCCGGCGATCACATGCGACATGTCGATCACGCGCAGTCCTTCGAGTGGTTTTCCCATGTCTTCAACCTCCGCTGACGCCGGCCAGCCTGACCAGTTCGGCCCACTTGAGGTTCTCGCCGCGCACGAAGGCCGCGCAAGCCTGCGGGCTGGCGCTCAGTTCGGTGCCCAGTGCCTGGGCGGCGCTGCGCAACGAGGGTGTGGCCACCACCTTCTTCACGGCGGCGTTGAGCGTGGCCAGAATCTGCGCCGGCGTTCTGGCCGGTGCCCACAGGCCGAACCAGGACTCCTGGATGGCCAGTTCGTTCCCGCCCAACAACTCGTGCAGCGTCGGCAGTTCGGGCAACTCCTGCAAGCGCGAGCGGCTGGTCACCGCCAGCGCGCGCAGCTTGCCGCCTTTGACCTGCGGGACGGCGGTGCCAGCGATCGGAAAGGCAAACTGCGTATCGCCGCGCAACAGCGAGGCGCTGATCTCGACCGAGCCCTTGAGCGGCACATGCACCGCCTCGATGCCCATCAGCGACACCAGGGTCGCGCCCGCCAAATGCGCTGCGGTGCCGATGCCGCCAGAGCCGTAGTTCATCTGCCCCGGCCAGGTCTTGGCGGCGGCCATCAGGTCGTCCAGTTTCTGGTAGGCACTGCCGGCGTTCACCACCAGCATCGCGGGCGAGGTCGCAAAATTGCTGGCCGGCGCGAAATCGGCGATGGGGTCGAAGCCGAGTTCCGGCTGCATCGCCTTTTGCACCAGGTGCGTGTTCGCGCCCATCAGCAACAGATATCCGTCAGCCGGCTGTTGCGCCGCATGGATGGCCGCCAGGACGCCACCGGCGCCGACCTTGTTCTCTATCACGATGGGTTGGCCCAGGGCCTGGCCCAGAGCGGGGCCGACTTGGCGCAACAGCAGGTCGGGCCCGCCGCCGGCCGCGTAGGGCGAGATCACGCGGATCGGCTTGCCCGGGTAAGGGGCAGCGGCACGCACACGCCAAGGAAAGAAGGCCGCCGCCGCTGCGGTGCTGGCGGTGGCGCAAAAGGAACGGCGGTCCATGTTTGTCTCCTGCAGTTTCGGGCCAAGCATAGAAGGTGCGGGCGATATCTTCGAGTGCTATGTTTTCATTGGCGCAGAACCACAGGGAATCGCCCGCATGGACACTGACACCGGCCACAACGCTGCGCAGCAGGGCATTCGCCGCCTGCGCTTTCGCCACCCCGAACTGCTGTCCCTGCAGCACCAAGACGCCAGCCTGCGCGTGGCGGCGCAAGCGCTGCACCAGACCCCACCGGCGCTGAGCAAATCCTTGCGTGAGGTCGAGGCGGCCTCCGGTTTCGCGCTCTGCGTGCGCAGCGCGCGCGGCTTGGCCCCGACGCCGCGCGGAGAACGCGCGCTCTGCGGCGCAACCCATGTTGCTGCACGAACTGGCCCATCTGCAGGCCGAAGCGGGGCCGAGCCGGTCTTGACCTCGTTGCGCATTGGCGTGCCGCCTTTCGCGGCGCAAAGCACGCTGCCCGGAATCTCGTTGCGCCTGTTCTCCCGGCATTCCCATCCCAGGGTGCAGGTGCCACAGGAGCCGGCGCCGCCGCTGGTCCAGGCGCTGCGGGCTGGCGCGCTCGATGCGCTGATCAGCCGCTATCCGGCCCGGTGGCCGCAGACGCCGGGCCAGCCGCTGCGCTACGAAAAGCGGCTTGACGCGGGGTTCGCGGTGATCGCCCCGACCGGCCATGCGCTGGCCCGGGCGCGCTGCGTCGACTGGCAGCGCCTGGCCCAGGCACCCTGGATCATGCCGGCCGCGTCGGCCATGCTGCGGCGCCTGATCGACGATGCCTTCCGGCGCGAAGGACTGCCGACGCCGATCATCGGGTCGAACTGCCCCTCGACCAACATTCGTCTGGTCGCAGCGGGCCTGGGCCTGGGCGCAGTGCCGCAGGTTCTGATGCGCGCAGCCCTGGCCGCCGGACAGATGGCGCGGGTGCGCGTAGCGCCGGGCATCCGCCCGGGCCCGGTGGTGCTGATCTGCCGCGAGGCCGCCGAACAACCTGCGCGTGGACATGCTGCGTGACGCGCTGCGGGGCTGCGTTTTCAGCGAATGAGGTGCTGGTCCGGCGCCCGAATGCCCTGCGTGTAGGATGGCGCCTTTGGCGGCCTGTTCGCGGCCCATCCCGCGGCCCATCCGTGCGGCCATCTGCGCGGCCCATCCGTTCGTTCCGACGCTCCGACGAACCATGCCGCCGCAGATCGCCCACCACGGTCCGTCGCATCCGACGATGCGCCCGGGCCGCGGCCGGGACGAGCATGGCCGCGCCGGGCTTGCATGCCAGGCGCAACGATGGAACGCTGGAGGCACGCATGGCAGGACCGCTGACTGGATTGCGCATGGTCGAGATGGCCGGCTTGGGGCCTGGGCCTTTTTGCGCGATGCTCTTTGCCGACCTCGGCGCCGATGTCATTGCCATCGACCGCCCCGGCGTCGAAGGCGACCACAGTGGCGTCACCGGACGCGGCAAACGCCGGCTGTCGCTCGACCTGCGCCAGAGCGGGCCGCGCGCGGCTGCGCTGGCCCTGATCGCGCAGGCCGATTGGCTGGTCGAGGGGTTCCGGCCCGGTGTGATGGAGCGGCTGGGGCTGGGACCTGCCGAGTGCCAGGCCCTGAACCCGCGCCTGGTCTACGGCCGCATCACCGGCTGGGGGCAAAGCGGGCCGCTGTCCAGCGCCGCCGGCCATGACATCAACTACATCGCACTGAGCGGCGCGCTGCACGCCATCGGGCGCCCCGGCGCGGCGCCGCCGCCACCGCTGAACTACATCGGCGACTACGGCGGGGGCGCGATGCTGCTGGCCGTGGGCCTGCTGGCCGCGCTGCACGAGGCGCGCCAATCGGGCCAAGGCCAGGTGATCGACGCGGCGATGACCGACGGCGCCGCGCTGCTGTCATCGCTGTTCTATGGCCTGCATGCAGCCGACTCATGGTCGGGCGGGCGCGGTGGCAACCTGCTGGACGGCGGAGCGCATTTCTACGACAGCTACATCTGCGCCGACGGCAAGTTTGTGGCCATAGGCGCCATCGAACCAAAGTTCTTTCGCCGTCTGTGCGCGCTGTGCGGGCTCGACGAATCCTTCGCCGCGCAGCAAATGGAGCGCGCGCAATGGCCGTCGATGAAGCTGCGTCTGGCCGATGTCTTTCGCACCCGCACCCGCGACGAATGGTGCGCGCTGCTCGAAGGCAGCGATGCCTGCTTTGCGCCGGTGCTGGACTGGGACGAAGCGCCAGCCCATCCGCACAACCGCGCGCGCGGCAGTTTCGTCACGCTCGGCGCCGTGGTGCAGCCGGCGCCGGCGCCCCGCTTCTCGCGCACCCCGGCGGCGCAGCCACGCGCTGGCAGCAGCATCGACCTGGCCGCTGCGCTGGATGGCTGGGGCGCAACGCTGCCCGCACAGAAGATGTCCTGAGCCGGACCTGGGCCATACCCCGGCGGCCAGCAGCATCGGCTGCGCACGCCAGTTGCCGCGCGGAATCGGGGCGAACCGGCGCACAGCCGCCTGCGGCCCCTGCTCCGGCAAGCCCTGCGCGTTGCAAACCAACAGCGCCGGGGCATGTGGATGGTTGCCCCCTTCGGGCGCATCGGCTGGTCGCCGGCACCGACCGGCCTGGCTTCCCGGCGCTCTACTGCGCAGCGATCTTGCGCTCCTCGATGAGGGCGGCCCACTGCATCGATTCCTTTTTCATGAAGGCCGTGAGCTCGGCGCGGGTGGTCGGCTGTGGCGTCAGGCCCTGCTGGTTCAGCGCCTCTTGCACGGCCAGGTCGGAGAGCACCTTGACGATCTCCTGGTTCCAGCGCTCCAGCAGTGGCGCGGGCGTCTTGCCCGGGGCCACGAAGGCATACCAGTTCAGCGCCTCAAAGCCGGGAAAGCCCGATTCGGCAACCGTGGGGATATGGGGCAGGTAGGCCGGGCGTGTGAGGCCGGTGGTGGCCAGCGGAATCAGCTTGCCGCTGGCCACATGCGGCAAGGCCGTGGGCGGAGCGGCAAAGTACGCCGTGACGCGCTCGCCCAGCAGGTCTTGCAGCGCAGGTGCACCGCCCTTGTAGGGCACATGGGTCATGTCTATGCCGGCACGCTGGTTGAATAGTTCTCCGGCCAGGTGCGATGCCGAGCCGGTGCCGGTGGAGGCAAAGTCCACGCTGCCCGGCTTGTCTTTCGACAGTTGCACGAACTCGGCCAGCGTCTTCACACCTGCGCCCTTGTGCGCCACCAGCACATTCGGAAAGTTCACCCCGCCCGAGACGGCCGCGAGGTCTTTGAAGGGGTCATAGCCGAGCTTCATCAGATGGGGCGCAATCGCCAGCGGCCCCACCGAGCCCAGCAGCAGCACCGAACCGTCGGGCGCAGCCTGGGCCACGAACTGGTGCGCGATATTGCCGCCCGCGCCGCCCTTGTTGTCCACCACCACCGACTGGCCGATGTTTTCGGCCAGCTTTTTGGCGATCAGGCGCGCGGCCACATCGGCTGCGCCGCCGGCGGCAAAGCCCACCACCAGGGTCACGGGTCTTTTCGGCGGAAAGTCCCGGGCCTGGCCTGGTGTGGTTACCGCCAAGGCGACGAGCACCAAGGCTTGCAGCAGGATTTTCTGGTTCATCGGGCGCCTTTGGGTTCCATCCGGATTCCACTCTTTGCGTGCTGGCAGCGACTATAGGCGGGCAACGACATCCGTGCAGCGGGTTTGCATCATGGGGGCATCACGAATGCTGATGGTTTGTTTTGCTATGAGTCGCATCCCGGACGATCACATTTCACCTTCTTGCTTTTCTGGACGGCATCCGTGCGCGCGCCGTCCGATCCAACGGTGTATGGCGGTGTCTTCGCGATCTCTTGGAGTAGCGAACGCACAGCACCGAGGAAAGCGTCGAAGTGCGTTGTGTTATGCCAAATCATGCGGATGGTGTGTTGCTTCAAGTCGTCCTGCAGCGGCACTACCTTGACGCCAGGATGCAGCCCCAGGGTGCGCGCGAGGTAGTCGGGCACCAGACAAATCATGGGTGAGTTGGCAATCACCCCGGGCGCAGCCAGAAAACTCGACATCGCCGCCACGGTGTTCTTGCGCTTGTCGGCAACAGCGAAGATGGCGTCGGTGGCTGCCGATATCCGACCCATGTGGGATATTTCCAAATAAGGCATGGCCGCAATGGCCGCAATGGAGGCGCGCGTACCGATGTGTGGGTTCTCAATGGCGCACATGCATGAGAAGGAACTCTTGAACAGTACATCCGACCGAAAGCCAGAATTCTCCTCGTCGGTCATCGCCAGCAGAAGATCGATTTCGCCGGCCAACAATGAACGCATCGGATTCGGGTAAGGCACGGGCTTGAAGCGCAACCGTGCATTTGGCGCCAACGCACGCATTGTCGCGATCAATGGCATGGCGAACATTGCCTGGAGTGAATCGCTCGCCCCAATGGTGCAAGTCCGCCGCTCATCTCGAAGACGGTAGTCTCCGGGTGCCCGGTACACGGCCTGCAACAGTTCGATGACTTTATCCAGCAAGGGCCGCAATTCATTTGCCCTGGTGGTCCGCACCATGGTATTTGAACTCTTGACCAGTAGTGGATCGCCAAGTTCGACCCGCAATCGCTCCAACATCCTGCTTACCGATGGTTGCGTGCTGTCCAGTCGGCGTGCGGTCTCTGAAACGCTTGTGGTTTCCAACAGTGTTCGCAACACCAGCAGCAGGTTCAGATCAAAGTTTCGCATTCGATGCCAATCGATCGCCTTCTGATGCCATTTCCAAATCGTTCGCGAAGGCGGAGCGCAGACAGTACAAATGTACGGCAAGCGATGCCGACAAAGCGTACGGATGATTCAGGAATGGAATGAGGTGCCAATTTTTTCGAAGCTGTCATGAAAGAACGGGTCAGGATATGCCGGATATATCATAAAAAGCATAGGAGGATGCCAATGGTATGCCAGAAAATACAACACGAAGATCAGCCCCTGATTGACTTTGGAGACAACATGGAAACTACGGATGCGACCCGCAGATTTTTTTGCCTGCGGCTTGGCGCTGCGGCGGTGGGAACGGCCCTGAACTCCGCGCACGCAGCCTTGCCGGTTGGCTATCCGGCCAAACCCATCCGTATCGTGGTGCCATTCCCGGCAGGGCAGGGCGCGGACGCATCGGCGCGTGCGCTGGCACGCGAATTGGAGGCTGTTTTGGGCCAGCCACTCATCATTGAAAACCGGCCCGGTGGCAACAATGTCATTGGCGTGAAGGCCGTCACCAATGCTGCTGCCGATGGCTACACACTGTTTTATGGCACCAATTCGCCGATGGCGGCGAATGCGGTATTCTTCCGAGACTTGGGGTACGACCCGGTCAAAGACTTCACGCCGGTCGCGATGTTTGGCCGCAGCCGCTGGGTCGTGGTGGTGTCCGCAGAATCGCCCATTCGATCATTTGCTGATTTGGTCGAAGCGTCCAAACGTCAGACTGGCGGCGTGAGTTTCGCTGTCGGGGCCACCGGCTATCAGCTTGCCGTCATCTTGCTGGCCAATTCTTCCGGACTCGTTGCAAATATCGTCCCCTACAAAGGCACACCGCAGGCGATTACCGATGTCATCGGGCAGCAGGTGACGGCAACCATGTCCGACTTCGGTACGATGCGCGCCCTCATCGAGGCAGGAAAGGTTCGTCCCATCCTGGCCTTCGCCGACCGGCGTATCGCCGCGATTCCGGGCGTTCCCAGTCTCAAGGACTTGAAACTGGACATCCCCACCTTGTTTAGCTGGACTGCACTTTTTGCGGCCGCCGGCACATCTTCGGACATCGTCAACCACTTGGCCGAGGCGACGAGCAAGGCACTGCAAAGCCCTGCGTACAAAGAGTACAGCGCGAAGAACAACAGCGAGATCGTCTTCGCGGGGCCCGCTGAACTCGCGAAGTTTCAACGCCAAGAGGTGGAAAACTATCGCCATGCCATGAAAGTAGGCAATGTCGAGCCGCAGTGATGGAACGCTGGCCACCCGCGATGTGCATTTCGACAGGCGTGGCGCAGTGGCCCATATCCTGATCGATCGTCCCGGCGTCATGAATGCGCTGGCTCCCGCCACAATGGAAAAACTTGCGGATGCATTCTTGCGCGCAGAACGCGATCCCGAAGTGCGTGTCATCGTCATACGCGGCGCAGGCGAGCGCGCCTTCAGTGCCGGTGTCGACCTTGGTGTAACCAGGGAGGCACTCGTGCATCCCATGAAGCGTGAGACGCGCAATCTGCATGAGATCATCCTGGAGACCGAAAAGCCTACCATTGCCGCCATCAATGGCGTGTGCATCGGTGCAGGATGTGAGATCGCCCTGGCCTGCGATCTGCGCATTGCGGTCAAAGAGGCGCGTTTCGGTCAAACCGAAGCCAAAGTCGGGATGGGCGGCAACTTTGCAGCGGTGCTTCTTCCGCAACTGCTGCCGCGCGCACTCGCAATGGAACTGCTCTACACGGGCCGCTTGTTTAGCGCTGACGAAGCGTTCGGATGGGGATTGTTGAATCGGGTGGTTGACGCTTCGGAACTTGATTCAGCCGCCGCAGACATGGCCAATTCGATCGCGGCGAATGCACCGCTGACGGTGCGCAAGCTGAAAGCAACGCTGATCCGCAGCCACGGATTGCCGCTATCTGCAGCGTTGCGCCTTGACGCAGGGCCTGACCCTTACAACAGCCAGGATCGAATGGAAGGCGCTCTCGCGTTCAAGGAAAAGCGGGCGCCACGCTTTCGCGGCATCTAGCATCTTGCCTCCTCATTCCATTTCCAAATCGTTCGTGAACGTGAAGGCGAAGCGCAGACAGTACAAATGTACGGCAAGCGAAGCCGACAAAGTGTACGGATGATTCAGGAATGGAATCACACTCGATACCCCCATGCAGGACTCTCCTTCATCTTCCTTCTCCGCCTATCCGCTCGCGGGGATCACGGTTCTTGACCTTGGCCAGATCTATCAGGGCCCATACTGCGGCTTTCTCTTGGCGATGGCTGGTGCTCGCGTCATCAAGATCGAACCCCCGAAGGGAGAACCAATACGTTCCAGACGTGGTGTTTCAGTTCCTCTGGCGATGTTGAACTCGAACAAGGAGGGCATAACGCTTGACCTGAAAAGTAATGAAGGACGTGACGCCTTCTTGCGACTCGTCGATCGAGCCGATGTGGTTATCGAGAATTTCTTGCCAGGGGTGATGGACAGACTGGGTGTGGGTGGAAAGTTGCTTTTGGGACGCAACCCCCGCCTCATTTTCGCATCGGCATCCGGTTATGGCAGCAGCGGGCCCTACCGGGATTTGCTGGCGATGGATCTGACCATTCAGGCCATGTCGGGAATGATCAATGCGACCGGATTTCCAGACCAATCGCCTGTGAAGGCGGGGCCGTCGATTTGCGACTTCCTGGGCGGCGCTCATTTGTATGGTGCCGTAATCACTGCATTGTTCGAACGATCCCGCACCGGCGCAGGACGTATCTGCGAGGTCGCCATGCTGGACGCAGCCTACATCGCACTGACGTCCACCATCGGTCTGCATTTCGATGATCCGACGGCCAACCCGCGAACTGGCAGCCGCCATGCCGGTATGGCCATGGCCCCCTATAACGTCTATCCATCCGCCGATGGTTATGTCGCGATTATCTGTGTGAACGAAGAACACTGGCACGGCGTGGCACGCGCGATGGGCCGCGCGGACCTGATTGGTGATTCGCGCTTTGCAACGCATGCGGCCCGCTGCGCCATCATGGAGGAAATCGACACCATGGTCGGTGCCTGGACCGGAAAGCTCACGCGCGATCGACTCATGGATGCGTCAAAGGTCCACCGGTTTCCTGCTGCGCCGGTTCGGAAGACGGCGGAGGTGGTCCAAGACCCCCATCTTCACGCACGGGGAATGCTGATCGATTTTGACCATCCTGAACTTGGCCCGGTGGTGTTGCCGAACAGCCCGATGCGCTTTGACGGATTGCCCCCGATGCCGTTGAGAGCAAGCCCCAGCCTTGGCCAAGACAACACGCGCATCTTGAAAACACATGCAGCGATGCCGCTTGAACAGGCTTGAGCGCCATTCGGCCTGTCAATCACATTGCCGAAATGATTGGTGGACAAGCGGCTGCACGGCTCCTCTGCGCCGGCCCATCGCGCATCCGGTTCAGCCGCCCCGGGCTGGGCAAGCCGATGCCGGTCGCGTCCCGGTAGCGCGGATCGGGCAGGCAACGACCGGCGACACCGCTGCGGCGAACTACGCGCAGGAGGTACGACGCACAGCGGCTCCGGGCCGGGATACTGGGCGGCCAAGCGCGCGCCGTGCCCGCCGCCCGCATCGAAAGACCATGGAGCGACCTGCGGCAAGGACAGGACAGGTCAGGCGCCGGGCTTCGGCCGGGCTTCGCTGCCCCGCCCCGCAGGAGTGAATGACCGTGACGGGTACGGGGCGGCCGGCAAGGAGGGCCGGGCGCCTGCCTTCTTGCCTACTTGCTACTCCTTACTTCGGCCGGATCGCGTCCGCCGTCCCCTGGATGAAGGCCTTGATGCTCTCGATGTCGTCGCTCGAGAGCTTGCCCGTGAAGTCGGGCATGCCGCGTGCCGTGGCCGGCCCCTGGACCACGAACTTGTCGAGGTTCTCGATATAGGCTGCGTCCATATAGCCGAGGTTGGGGATGTTGCCACCACGGTCCACGCCCGGCACGCCGTGGCAGAACACGCAGTTGCTGATGTAGAGCATGGTGCCGGCCTGGACCTTGGCGGGGTCGTACTTCACGCCCTGCACCAGCTTGCCCAGGCGGTATTGCACGAAGTCCGGCATCTTGGCCGTGCCGCCGAGCGCGAAGGTGTAAACCGTGCCCGGGCCTTGCCGTTCGGTGGCGCGCTGCGCCAGTCCGTACACGCCGCCCCAGCCCACCGCAACCGACACATACTGCTTGCCGTCCACCAGGTAGGTCGAGGGCGCCGCCACCACACCGGTGCCGGTGGGCGTCTCCCACAGTTTCTCGCCGGTCTTGGCGTTGTAGGCCAGCAGGCGGCCGTCAGCCGTGCCTTGGAACACGAGGTTGCCCGCCGTGGTGAGCGTGCCGCCGTTCCATGGCGAGGCGTAGTCGATGCCCCAGGCTTCCTTTTGCGCTACCGGATCCCACGCCACGAGGCGGCCGAAGGGCTTGCTCTTGGGCGGCTCGACGTTGGCGAACTTGCCGAGGTTCCAACCGAGCCCGGCATGTGGGCGGCCGGGCATGTTCTGATCGAACTTCCAGTCCTTGTCGTCCACCAGGTTGATCGGCAGATTCTGTGCGGGCAGGTAGGCCAGGCCGGTCTGCGGGTTGAACGACATCGGGTGCCAGTTGTGCGCGCCGTAAGGGCCGGGGATGCTGTCATAGGGCTTGTCGCCGCGCGCGGCGGCAACCTCGATCGGGCGCCCGTTCTTGTCGTAGCCGGTGGCCCAGTTGACTTCGACGAAGTTCTTGGCCGAGATGAATTTGCCGTTGCTGCGGTCGATGACGAAGAAAAAGCCGTTCTTCGGCGCATGCAGCAGCACCTTGCGCACCTTGCCGCCGATCTTCACGTCGGCCAGGATCATCGATTGCGTCGAGGTGTAGTCCCAGTTGTCGCCGGGCGTCTCCTGGTAGTGCCACACATATTTGCCGGTGTCGGGGTTGAGCGCCACCACCGAGCCCAGGTAGAGGTTGTCGCCGCCGTTGGGGCTGCGCGCCTTGTGCGCCCAGGGCGAGCCGTTGCCGGTGCCCACGTACATCAGGTTCAGTTCGGGGTCGAACGCGAAGCTGTCCCACGCAGTGCCGCCGCCACCCGCCTCCCAGTACTTGCCGCTCGGGTCCCAGGTCTTGGCCGCGCGCGCCATCGACTCATCCTCGAAGGGTTTGCCCGGGTCGCCCGGCACCGCGAACCAGCGCCACTTTTGCTCGCCCGTTTTTGCGTCGTAGGCGCTGACGTAGCCGCGCACCCCGTACTCGGCGCCACCGTTGCCGATGATGACCTTGCCCTTGAACACGCGTGGCGCCCCGGTGATGGTGTAGCTGCCGTTCTGGCCCTCGATGGTGTTCTTTTCCCAGACCTTCTGGCCGGTGGCGGCGTCGAGCGCGATCAGGCGCCCATCGTAGGCCGCCACATAGACCTTGCCCTGGTAGAGCGCCACGCCACGGTTGACCACGTCGCAGCAGCCCTTGTAGCCTTTGGACTTGTCGACCTGCGGATCGAAGGTCCACAGCTTGTCTCCGGTGCGCGTGTCGATGGCATGCACCACGCTCCATGAGGCGGTGACGTACATGATGCCGTCCACCACCAGCGGCGTGGCTTCCACGCCGCGCGTGGATTCGAGGTTGTACGACCAGACCAGCCCCAACTGCTTGACGTTGTCGGCGTTTACCTGGTCGAGTTTGCTAAAGCGCGTCTCCGCGTAGTCCAGGCTGGTGCTGGGCCAGTCGGGGGTTTTCTTCTGCGCCGCGTTGGCGCGGATGAAGTTGCCGTCGACCCGCTTCACGGCGGTGGCCGCGCGCTCTTGTGCATCTTGTGCGCTCTGGGCCATGGCTGCCGTCGACGCGCCCAGGCACAGGGCGCCGACGAGCATGAGCCGCCGGCCGGAATATATGTGTCTCATCGCAAGGCTCCTTTTGTGCGGCAAGGGTAGATTGCGCAGTCTTTGCGTTCACCCTCGGGATTTCCCCAGTCCAGAACTGTTCCATTGCAGAACACATTCGACGCTGGTCCCGAACGAGAAGGCAGTGAACACCATGGCCCTCGACAGAAGAATCGGCACGGCGAATGCACCGCACCAGCTTTTTGCCAGCACGCCCGTGCAGCGCGTAGCGCTCGCGCGGCAGCAGTTCTTCGAGGAAGGCGTGCGCCCCTCGGGCCTCGTCGGCGAGGCGGTGATCCAGTCGTGGATGCGCTGCAGCCGCACGCACACCGACCGCCAGCGCATCTTGCCCTTCGATGCGGTCACGCCAAGCCGCCTGCACGCCACGCTTGCGCGCAACCGCGAACTACTCGATGTGGCGCGGCAGGAACTGGTGCAAATGGAGCACGCGCTCGCGGGCACCGATTGCCGCGTGATCCTCATCGACCGCGAGGGCGTGGTGGTGTATGCCACGCAGCAGTCCACCGCCGCGCACCAGCCGGTGCTGCGCAAGACCGCGCGTGTGGGCGTGAACATCTCCGAGCGCGTGATCGGCACCACGGCGCCGGGCATCGTGGCGAGCACCGGGCAGGCGTGCACCGTCAATGGCGCGGAACATTTCTTCGACGTGCTGTGCCACATGCAGTGCGCGGCTGCGCCGATCCGTGACGTGACAGGGCAACTGGCCGGCGTGCTCGACCTCTCGGCGGAGGCGCAGCACTTCGGCTTCGACGCGGCGTCGATCGTGTCGCTCTATGCCACGATCATCGAGAACCGGCTGCTGCAGGCGCAGTCGCGCGAGCACCTGATCCTGCGCTTTCAGGCCAGCCCCACGCTGCTGGGCACGCCGCTCGAAGCGCTGGCCGGCATCGCGCCGGACGGCACGATCGCGTGGCTCAACAACGTGGGCGCGCGGCTGCTGGGGCGGCTGCCCGAGGTGGCCGATGGGCGCGATGTCGAATGCCTGCTGGGACACGACCTTGCAAGCCTGCAGCGGCTGGAGCGGCGAGAGGCGGCGCAGCCGCTGCGGCTGGCGAGCGGGCTGGGTGTGTGGGTGCAGGCGCACATCAAAGGCGCCGACGGTGCGAACTGGCGACATGCCGTGGCGATGCCGGGCGAGGCAGCGCCGCGCGCCATCGAACGGGAGGCAAAGACAGACACCGCCGAAGCCTGCGAGCGCACGGACTGCGGCGTGCCCGCGCCCGCTGCAGAAACAACGCTGCGCGGGCACAGCCGCAAACTGATCGAAGAAACGCTCGCTGCGCACAGCGGCAATGTCGCGCAGACGGCGCGGCAACTGCGCGTGTCGCGCGGCACGCTCTATCGCCGGTTGCGCGGCTAGTGTCGCGTCACCGATCAGATGTCGTAGGCTGCGCGCAGCCATCGGAGCGTAGCGCAAGGCGCATCGCGCAGCCCATACCGAGTGTATTGGCAAGCGATGCAACGCCGCGATGCGCTTCGATGGCCAGCGCAGACCGACAGATGATCGGTGACGCGACACTAGTGCCCTGCACCACAAATAACAGCACATGAAGCCGCGCCTTTGGCACCAAGGCGGCGTTGCAAATCATCGCAGCACCAAAATGCATTCATCCGATTTGCGCCTTGCCATGACACGGGATGCATCGATTTCATTTTGTGCCGCTATTTGCAAGGTGACATAGCAGCGCGGCAACGAGTACCAAGCCCGCGTTGCCATAACTCCAGTCAACCCCGGACCCCGAAGACCGGGCACCTGGCCCCTCGAACTCGTCGCACCGCCGGCCCATTCCGATGCCCGCGCCGCTGTGCATCACCCGCGCCGCGCAAGGCGGTCGCGTTTCCCAAACCAAGGGACACGGCGCGACCGGCTTTGCCAGGCCGAAGGCATCCGGGGCGGGGCCGGAGCATCAAAGTTTGTTTACATTCAACGACTTACGATAAGCAGTTGTAAACGGTTCAGAAATCGTGTTTACTGGCTGGCTACCCCGGGCCTCAAGGAACACTGGAAGAAAATCACTTCGGCAGCCTGTATCGACTCCACATGCGTGATCGGCACCAAGACCGAAACGGACCGTCACCATGTGATCAGTTCATTGCCCGCCGACAGTGAACGGGTTTGCGCAGGGGTGCGCGCCACTGGGGGGTGGCGCTGCCCTGAGCAATTCGGTGATTCGGTCGCCAAGTCCGCGAGATTTGGTTTTTAAAGTGAAAAAGGAGTTTGCCCAATGAGAATTTCAAACCTGCGCATCATGGCGATGCTGGTCATCAGTCTTGCTGCGGCGCTGCCGGCAAGCGCCAAAACCTTGGCGTGGACGGCGGGGATGGATGCGGTATCGATGGACCCGCATTCGTCCAACAGCACGTTTACCAACGCCTTTGTCACCAATGTGTATGAATCTCTGGTGCGTTTCGATGACAAACTGAAGATAGAACCGGCGCTGGCCGAGTCCTGGAAAATGACCACTCCCATGGTCTGGCGTTTCAATCTGCGGCGCGGCGTGAAATTCCATAATGGCGAAGCGTTTGGCGCCGATGATGTCGTGTTTACCTGGGCCCGCGTGAATTCGCCCGGCTCGCTGGTGCGGGGCAACCTGAGCGACATCAAGGAGGTGCGCAAGGTAGATCAGTACACGGTCGATATCGAGACCAAAACGCCATTTCCCACCCTGCTGAATGAACTGGTGCAATTGCTGGTCATGAGCAAGTCTTGGTCGGAGGCGAACAATGCGACCGAAGCCAGCGATATCACGCAGAAAAAGGAAAATTTCGCCAACCGCCATACCAATGGCACCGGCCCTTTCATCATGAAATCGCGCGAGGTCGATATCAAGACGGAGTTCGTTGCCAACCCGAACTGGTGGGACAAAAAGCTGCGCCATAATCTGAGCGATGTGGCGTTTATGCCGATCAAGTCGGATGCGACGCGCACTTCTTCGTTGTTGTCGGGCGTGGTGGATGTGTCGGTCGATGTGCCGGTGCAGGATGTCCAGCGCTTGCAGGCGGGGGCTGCCATCAACCTTGTTCAAGGCCCGGAATTGCGCACCATCTCTCTTGGCATGGACCATGCTCGTGATGAGTTGCTGTATAGCGATGTCAAGGGCAAGAACCCGTTCAAGGATTTGCGCGTCAGGCAGGCGATGTATCAGGCCATCGATGTCGAGGCGCTCAAGCGGGCGGTGATGCGCGGCGCTTCCTGGCCGGCCGCTACCATGATTTCCCCATTTTTGAATGGCGCACCGGTGAGCTTGAACAAGCGCGTCCTTGCCTACGATCCGGCGGCGGCGAAAAAATTGCTGGCCGATGCCGGCTATCCCAACGGTTTTTCCGTTGGCATGCAGTGCCCGAACAGCCGCCTGGTGTATAGCGAGCAGTTGTGCCTGGCCATCGGCACCATGCTCTCGCGTGTCGGCATCAAGGTCAATCTGATGATAGAGCCCATCGCAAAATGGATCGATCGTTTGAATTCGACCGATTTGTCGCTCTACATCATGAGCCATGCCGGGTTGCCGATGGCCGATGCCTACGCGATTCTCAAGGATGTCGTGGGCACGCACACGGCAACCATTGGCGGCTTGAACGCAGGCCGGTATTCCAATCCGAAGTTTGACGAATACCTGCCGAAAATCGCCAGCGAGCTCGATACCGCCAAACGCAACCAGTTGATCACCGAGGCGGTGACGATAGAGCGCAACGATATTTCACATATTCCGCTGCATCAGCAGCCGGTGATCTGGGCGGCGAAAAAGGGTATTGAATTGCACCAATCGCCGGATAACCAACTGCGCCTGTGGCTGGTCACGGTCAAGTAGAACCTTGCCCGCCCGAACGCCAGGGCCGCTCCATCAGATTTTCAAAGCGAAAGGATGCCGTTTCAATGAAAATTTCAAACCTGCGCCTCGTGCTTGGGGTGATGCTGGCCATTGGTGTCCACACGGCCCTGCCTGCCAAAACATTGACATGGACGGCGGGGCTGGATGCGCTGTCGATGGACCCGCATTCGTCGACCAACTCATTTACCAACGCATTCGTGACCAATGTGTATGAGTCCCTGGTGCGCTTCAACGACAAATTGCAGATCGAGCCGGCGCTGGCCGAGTCCTGGAAAATGCGCAATCCCGTGGTCTGGCGCTTCCATTTGCGGCGCGGGGTGAAGTTTCACAACGGCGAAGCGTTTGATGCCGATGATGTGGTGTTTACCTGGTCCCGTGCGAGTTCGCCCGGCTCGCTGGTGCGGATCAACCTGAGCGATATCAAGGAAGTGCGCAAGGTGGATCAATACACGGTCGATATCGAAACCCATGCCCCATTTCCGACCCTGTTGAACGAGTTGGTGCAATTTCTGGTGATGAGCAAGTCTTGGTCGGAGGCGAACAATGCGACCGAGGCCAGCGATCTCATGCAGAAAAAAGAGAACTACGCCAACCGCCATACCAATGGCACCGGCCCCTTCATCGTGAAATCACGCGAAATCGATGTCAGGACGGAGTTTCTTGCCAATCCGCACTGGTGGGACAAAAAGCCGCGGCACAATCTGAGCAACGTCGTATTTACGCCGATCAAGTCGGATGCCACGCGCACTTCGTCCTTGTTGTCGGGCGTGGTGGATGTGTCGGTCAGCGTGCCGGTGCAAGATGTCCAGCGTTTGCAGCAGGGGGCGGCCATCGATGTCGTTCAGGGGCCTGAACTGCGCACCATCTTCCTGGGCATGGACCAGTTCCGCGATGAATTGCTGTATGGCAATGTCAAGGGCAAGAACCCGTTCAAGGATTTGCGCGTCAGGCAGGCGCTGTATCAGGCCATCGATGTCGAGGTGCTCAAGCGGGCGGTGATGCGCGGCGCTTCCTGGCCGGCGGGCAGTTTGATTTCTCCGTTCCTGAACGGTGCGCCGGCGAGCTTGAACCAGCGCGCCTTTGCCTACGATACGGCGGCGGCGAAAAAACTGCTGGCCGATGCCGGCTATCCCAATGGTTTTTCCGTCGGCTTGCAGTGCCCGAACAATCGTTATGTCTATGACGAGCAACTCTGCCTTGCCATCACGGCCATGCTCGCGCGCGTCGGCATCAAGGCCAACCCCATGATAGAGCCGGCTGCAAAATGGAACCAGCGCCTGAACACCAACGATGTGTCGCTGTACATGATGGGGCATGCCGGTTTGCCGATGGCCGATACCTACGCGATTCTCAAGGATGTGGTGGGCACACAGACGGCAAACATTGGCGGCCTCAATTCAGGCCGGTATTCCAACCCGAGATTTGACGCCTACCTGCCCAAAATCGCCAGTGAACTCGACCTTGCCAAACGCAATCAACTGATCACCGCGGCGGTGGCGATAGAGCGCAACGATATTTCACATATTCCGCTGCATCAGCAGCCGGTGATCTGGGCGGCGAAGAAGGGGATCGACTTGCGCCAGTCGCCGGATAATCAGCTGCGCCTGTGGCTGATCACCGTCAAATGAGACCGCGCTTGTTCCGCCATCCCTGATTTTCTGGACCAGCCCATGCTTCGATTTCTTGCACAGCGTCTTGCCAATGGCTTGGCGGTCATGTTGGTGGTGTCGATGGTTTCTTTTGCGATTTTCAACTTCATTGGCGACCCGGTGAATAACCTGGTGGGCGAGACCGCAACACAGGCCGAAAAAGAAGCCTTGCGCGCCCGGCTCGGGCTGGATGCGCCGCTGCCGGTGCAATATCTGCTCTTTCTCGGGCGCGCGCTGCAAGGCGAGTTTGGCGTGTCGTACCGCAATCTGGAGCCGGTCTCGCGGGTCATCGCCAGCCGCATCCCGGCCACGCTGGAACTGAGCCTGTGCGCGGCTTTGCTGGCACTCGGCCTGGGCCTGCCGCTGGGCATTTACGCGGGTATCCGGCGCAAAGCCTGGGGTGCCCGCGCTTTGCAGGTGGTGTCGCTGATCGGGATTTCGGTGCCGTCCTTTCTGATCGGCATCGCGCTGATTTTGCTGTTTTCCGTCGAATTGCACTGGTTGCCGTCGTTTGGCAGAGGGGAGGTGGTCAGTGTCGGTTTCTGGACCACGGGCCTGTTGACTGCCAGTGGCTGGAAGTCGCTGGTCATGCCGACGATCACGCTGTCCCTGTTCCAACTCACCCTGTTCATGCGCTTGACGCGCGCAGAAATGCTGGAGGTGATGCGCAGCGATTACATCAAGTTTGCGCGGGCACGCGGCATCCGCGAGCGCTCCATCCATTTTCACCACGCCTTGAAGAACACCTTGATTCCCATCATTACCGTGGTCGGTTTGCAGCTTGGCTCGATGATCGCGTTTGCCATCATTACCGAAACGGTATTTCAATGGCCCGGCCTTGGCATGCTGATCATCCAGGCGATTACCTTTAGCGACGTGCCGCTGATTGCCGCCTATCTGATGTTGATTGCGCTGATGTTCGTGCTGATCAATATGGTCGCCGACCTGCTTTACTTTCTGGTCGACCCGCGCTTGCGTGTCTCCTGATGCCGGTCCACAGGAACACAGGAACACGGGAATAGAGAGATGGCCGCACTACTCGCCTTTTTGCAGCGCGCCCGCAACTCGGATTTGAGTTACAGCTTTTTGCGCAGCCCGGAAGCCTTGATCGGCGCTGCGGTGCTGGCGCTTTACGCAATGTTCGCCCTGTTTGCGCCCTGGCTGGCGACGCAAGACCCCTTCGACCCCGCCGCCTTGAATCTGATGGATGCGCGCATGCCACCGGCCTGGCTGGAGGGCGGCGCGCCGATGTATTGGTTCGGCACGGATGGCCAGGGGCGCGATTTGCTGTCGGTGATGTTGTACGGCTTGCGCGTATCGCTGATCGTTGCCATTACCGCGACGGTGTTGTCGATGGTCATCGGCGTCACGCTCGGCCTGTTCAGCGGTTATGCGGGTGGCCGCCTGGATAATTTCATCATGCGCGTGGCCGATGTGCAACTGAGTTTTCCGACGATTTTGGTGGCCTTGCTGATCGATGGCCTGGCGCGCACCGTGCTGCCCAAGGAAATCCAGGAGCAGGTCGCCATTTGGGTCGTGGTGGCAGCGATCGGATTGTCGAACTGGGTGCAGTATGCGCGCACCGTGCGCGGCGTGACCATGGTCGAGCAGTCCAAGGATTATGTCAACGCGGCGCGCCTGATTGGTCTGGGGAAATGGCGGATTCTGTTTTGCCATGTCTTGCCCAATGTGCTCAACCCGGTCTTGGTGATTGCCACCTTGTCCATCGGCATGGCGATTTTGACGGAAGCCACGCTGAGCTTTCTGGGTCTCGGCGTGCCGCCGACCTCGCCTTCGCTGGGGACCTTGATCCGGCTGGGCAATGAGGTGCTGTTTGCGGGCGAGTGGTGGGTCACGGTGATGCCCGGCGTGTGCCTGATGGTGCTGGTGCTGGCGATCAATCTGTTCGGCGACTGGCTGCGCGATGTGCTCAATCCGCGCTTGAAATAAGGAAGCGACATGGTTGTCATGAACGAGCGCCATAGCCAGCGCCCGCCGTTGCTGCAAGTAGCGAACCTGCATGTGGAGATTCCCACGCGCCACGGTGTGCTCAAGGCGTTGGAGGACGTTTCATTTGCGATTCATGCGGGCGAGATTGTCGGCTTTGTCGGTGAATCCGGCGCCGGCAAATCGCTCACCGGCATGGCGGTGCTCGGCCTGCTGGATGCCCCGGCGCGGGTGGCGTCTGGCGCCATTTTGTTCGACGGCAGGCGTTTGGACACCTTGGGGCCGCAAGCCATGCGGAAAATTCGCGGCAAGCAGATCGGCGCGATTTTTCAAGACCCGTTGGTGAGCCTGAACCCCTTGCTGACAATCGGCGACCAGTTGATCGAGACCATGACGACCCACCTGGAGATCGGGCCAAAAGAAGCGGCGCAGCGCGCAGTGGAGTGGATGCGCGCCGTCGGCATTCCTGCGCCGCAAGAGCGCCTGCATGCTTATCCGCACCAGTTTTCCGGCGGCATGCGCCAACGCATCGTGATTGCCCTGGCGCTGTGCGCCGAGCCGAAACTGGTGGTCGCCGACGAGCCCACCACGGCGCTGGATGTGTCGGTGCAAGCGCAGGTGCTGGAGTTGTTGAAGCAGTTGTGCCGCGAGCGCGGCACCGCGATTTTGCTGGTGACGCACGATATGGGCGTGATCGCAGAAAACGCCGACCGGGTGGCCGTCATGTACGCCGGTCGCATCGTGGAGCAGGGGCCGGTGGAAGATATCGTATCGGCGCCGCGCCATCCCTATTCACGCGGTCTGATGGGCGCCATTCCGCCGCTCGAGCATGCCGTCGAATGGCTGACGCAAATCGAAGGCGCCATGCCGCGCCTGAATGCCAAGCCGCAAGGCTGCGCCTTCAATCCGCGCTGCCCGGCGGTCACCCCGCAATGCCGGGAGCGCCGGGCAGAAATCCGGTCGCTCGGCAACAGTCAGGTCGATTGCTGGCATCCGGTTGATCATTGACCTTCGCACAAATAGAGAGATGGCACACACATTCGGTTCAGCCTGTTTCCCAATCGGCGTGAATCTGCGCCCTCTGCGGATTGCGCAGATGGGTGCAGACGACATGGCGTTGACAGTGATGGTTCTCAATGATGATGAGCGAGCTTGATATGGAGCATATGGACCGGCCGTATCTCAAGGTCAGCGAGGTCAAGCGCTACTTCCAGGCGCAGGGGCGCACCGTCAAATCGGTCGATGGCGTCAGTTTCGACATTCCGCTGGGCACCACGTTCAGTCTGGTCGGCGAATCGGGCTGCGGCAAGACCACCTTGGCGCGCATGGTCGCCGGACTGGACCGTCCGACGGCGGGTGCCATCGCGTTCGATGCGCAGGGTGCGCAACGCCCGCACCGGGTGCAAATGATTTTCCAGGACCCGTATGCCTCGCTCAATGCGCGCTGGCGGGTCGGCTCGACCATCGCCGAGCCTATCCGCTTTCAGGGCTTGCGCGGCGCGGCCGGGGTCGATCTGCGCGTGGTCGAACTGCTGCAACGGGTTGGCCTGGCGGCAGCGGATGTGAGCAAGTTTCCGCACGAATTTTCTGGCGGACAGCGGCAGCGGATTTCGATTGCGCGCGCGCTGGCGGGAGAGCCTTCGTTTCTGGTCTGCGACGAGCCGACCTCGGCGCTGGATGTCTCGGTGCAGGCGCAGATACTCAATCTGCTCAAGCGCCTGCAGCGCGAGGAAGGCATGACCAGCCTGTTCATCAGCCACAACCTGGCGGTCGTGCGCTTCATCTCGACCCGGGTCGGCGTCATGTACCTGGGGCGACTGGTCGAGGTGGCGCCGACCGAAATGCTGTTCGAGCGGCCACAGCATCCCTACACGCAACTGCTGATGGATGCGATTCCCCGGCTGGAACATGGCCGCCGTCGCGTGCGCAATGCCAGCGGCGATGTGCCAAGCCCGCTCGATCCGCCCGGCGGCTGCACCTTTCATCCACGTTGTCCGCTGGCCATGGAGCGCTGCCGCAGCGAAACGCCATTGCTCAAAGCCGCCGCCGACGGCAGCGCAGTGGCCTGCCATGCGGTCGTTCCCACCGTGCACGCATCAGCGGCCTGAGCATTCACACATCATGCAAAACTTACAGCAGATCGATGTATTGATCGAACATGGCTGCATCATCACCATGGATGCGCAGCGCCGCGTGCTCGACGATGGCGCGCTGGCCGTCCACGGCCAGCGGATCGTCGCCGTCGGCGCCACGGACGCATTGCGGCAGCGCTACCAGGCCGCGCGCGTGCTCGATGCGCGCCGCAAGGCGGTATTGCCGGGCTTGATCGATGCGCATGCGCACGCCGGCCACGCGATGCTCAAGACCATGGGCGGCGGCAACGGCGAGGCCTGGATGCATGCCTGCAAAACCATTTACACCAGCGCCTCCGACGAAAATTTTTGGGAAGTCGAATCGCATCTGGCCGCGCTGGAGCGCTTGAAAGCCGGCGTGACCACGGGCGTGTCGCTGCTGGGCGGGGGCGACTCCATCATGCGCGTGGACGACCCCGTGTATGCGCAGCGCCACTGCGCGGCGGTGGCCAAAACCGGCACCCGCTCCGTGGTGGCCGTCGGCCCGTCGCGCCCGCCGGCGCCGCGCAACTACACCACTTATGCAGCCCATGGCGCGACCGTGCGGGCGGTCGATTTCGACACCATGTATGCGGTCTGCCAAGCCATCATCGACGCATGCCACGACAGCGCAGACCAGCGCATCAAGATCGCGCTGACATTGCCGGTGTATGGCCCGGCCTTCGACCCTGAACTCGCCGCCTTCGAAGCCATCTATCGCAGCCAGGCCGGGCAATACATGGCGCTGGCGCGTGCACGCGGGCTGACCTTCACGCAGGACGGCCATCGCGCCGGCACCCTCGCATTTGCCCACCGGGAACTGGGTTTGCTGGGTCGCGCATCGTTCATGTCGCATGCCATCGACCTGACCGGGGAAGACATTGCCCTGTGCCGCGAAACCGGCACTTCCATCGTGCACAACCCCAGCGCCATCATGTCGATTCGCGGGCGCTGCCCGGTGCCGGAACTGATCGACGCCGGCGTCAACGTGGCCATCGGCTCCGACGGCGCAGCGCCCGATCGCGGCTATGACATGTTCCGCCACATGTCGCAGTGCATGCACTACCACCGGCGCCACTTCCGCGATGCCGGCGTATTGCCGCATGGCAAAGTGCTGGAAATGGTGACCATCGATGCGGCCCGGGCGCTATCGATGGAGCAGGACATCGGCTCGCTCGAAGCCGGCAAGAAAGCCGACATCATTCTGGTCGATCTGTTCAAGCCGCACCTGATGCCGCTGAACATGCCGGTCTACCGCATCACCTGCTTTGCCAATGCCGGCGACGTCTGCACCACCATCGTCGATGGCAACATCCTGATGGAAGATTACCGCGTGCTGTCCGTCGATGAAACCGAAGTGCTGGAGCGCGTCACGATCGAGGCCGAACGCATGCTGGAGCGCAGCGGCCTGCGCCATCTGCTCGACGCGCCGCCCCGGCTCTGGGGGGCGAGCCATTATTGATAAGGCTGAAGGCTGAAGTCGAAAGGATGAAGGCCGAACCCCGCACCCACCGTTGCAGGGCAATTTTCATCCTTCATCCTCCATCTTTCAGCCTTCCTCCTTCAGCCCTCATCCTGACTATTTTTACAGGAGCATTTCCATGACAGGCGATCAAGTCATACGCAATGTGCGTCCGCTGGGCGCGGCTGCCGTCGATATCGTGCTGCATCGGGCAACGATAGGCGCCATCGTGCCCGCCGGCAGTGCCGCAGCGGATATCCCCTGCCTGCTGGATGGCGGCGCTCGGTTGCTATTGCCCGGATTGGTGGAAAGCCATGTCCATTTCGACAAAACGCTGTGGGGCATGGCTTGGCATTCCAACACCTCGGGGCCAGGCTTGAGCGACAAGGTTGCCAATGAGCGGCGCGTGCTCAGGGCCATCGACGTGCCGCTGGCAGAGCGCGCCGGCCCCTTGATCGAGCATTGCATTGCGCGTGGCTCGCTGTATTTTCGCTGTCACATCGATATCGACCCGGAGTTGAAGCTGGAGCGTGTCCACGCGATGCTGGCGCTGCGCGAACGCTACCGCGATGTCATCGACATGCAGTTTGTCGCCTTTCCCCAAGCCGGCATGCTGATTCAGCCGGGCACCCTGGAGTTGATGCGCGCAGCGCTGGAACTGGGCGTGGAGCATGTCGGCGGGCTGGACCCGGCGGGCATGGACGGCGACCCCATCCGGCATCTCGAAGGCATATTTGCATTGGCAACGCGCTACGACCGAGGCATCGACATCCATCTGCACGACCGTGGCAGCCTGGGGCTGTGGCAGGTGGAACGCATCGCCGACTTCACCAAAGCCTGCGGCCGGTCTGGCCGCGTCATGATCAGCCACGCCTTCTGCCTTGGCATGCTGCCCACCGAGCAATTGCTGCCGCTGGCCGACCGGCTGGCCGAGTTGGGCATCTCGATCATGACCTCCGGCAACGCAGGCATCGACGTGCCGCCGGTTGCCTTGCTGCGCAGCCGTGGCGTCAATGTCTGCTCCGGCTCGGATGGCATACGCGACCCCTGGAGCCCCATGGGCAACGGCGACATGCTGGAGCGGGCGATGCTGATTGCGCTGCGCTATCGCTGGAACAAAGATCAGGAACTGGCCATGGCCTTCGACATCGTGAGCGCCGGCGGTGCCCGGGCGCTGGGAATCGCCAACTACGGCCTGGACGTTGGATGCCCCGCCAATTTCGTGCTGGTGCCGGCAGAAAATCCAAGCGAAGCACTGATCAATCGTCCCGCCATGCGCACCGTCATCAGCCGTGGGCGGATAGTGGCGCGCGCCGGCCAATTTGCAGGACAGCAATGAAAGGCGGGCAAACATGCGCACCTGTCTCAAGGCTTCTTATGTCATTGGCTTCAACGGCGCTGGCCATGAGCTATGGCAAAACGGCGAAGTGGTCTTTTCCGGCGACCGGATCGAGTTTGTCGGTCGCAACTTTCCTGGTACCGTCGACCGCACCGTCGATTATGGACATGCGCTCATCTGCCCCGGACTCATCGATCTGGATGCGCTGGGCGACCTCGATTCCACGGTACTGACCCTGGACAACGGCAACCGGCTCGAAATGGGTCGGATGTGGTCGGAAGAATATCTGGAGCGCGGCCCGTGGGAAACCTACACCGAAGAAGAAGAACGCTTCAAATATCGCTACGCATTCACGCAATTGATCCGCAACGGCATCACCACCGCGCTGCCGATCACCTCGATGTACTACCGCCAGTGGGCCGAGCATTATCAGGAATTTGCCAACGTTGCCGAGATTGCCATCGAACTCGGCATTCGGGCCTATATCGGCCCGGCCTACATGAGCGGCATCAGCTACGTGCGCCGGGACCGCAGCCTGGGCCAGTTTTGGGACGAAGCACGCGGACTGGCCGGATTGGATGAAGCGCTGCGCTTTTGCCGCGATTTCGACGGCAGCGGCAACGGCCTCATTCGCGGCCTGCTGGCGCCAGACCGGATAGAAACCTGCACGCCAGCCCTGCTGGAGCGCACCGCCGCCGCCAGCGCCGAATTGAACGCACCGGTGCGCCTGCACTGCTGCCAATCGGTGTATGAATTTGAAATGGTCAAGCGCCTGCGCAACACCACCCCGCTAGGCTGGCTGGAACGCACCGGCCTGCTGAACGCGCGCGCCATCCTTCCGCACGGCATTTATTTCAGCGGCCACCCGCAGGTGTCCGACCCATCCGCCGACGATTGGCAGCGCCTGACAGCCTCGGAAGTCAGCCTGGTGCACTGCCCGGCGGTATTTGCGCGCAGCGGCGGAGCGCTCAACTCCTTTGGCCGCTACCGGGCCGCCGGCATCAACCTCGGGCTGGGCACCGACACCTGGCCGCCAGACCTGCTGCACAACATGCAAATCGGCCTGTATATCGCCCGCGTGCTGGAAGGCGACAGCACACAGACCAGCACCGCCGACATGTTCAACGCCGCCACCCTTGGCGGCGCCAAGGCGCTGGGGCGAGACGACCTGGGGCGGCTCAGCGCCGGCGCCCTGGCCGATATCGTCGTGTTCGATCTGAAGGGCGCGCACCTGGGGCCATTCTTCGAGCCGCTGAAAAACCTGATCCTGGCCGGACGAGGCAGCGACTGCCGCGCCAGCTATATCGGCGGGCGTTGCGTGATGGAAGATTTTCAGGTCGGCGCCACGGATTCAGCCGCTTTGCAAGCGCAGGCGGACAGGCAATTCGCTAAACTGATGGCCAGCCACCCATCACGCGCCTTCGGCCAGCCGCCGCTGGAGCGTATTTTTCATCCGGTGTTTCCGTGGGCTGAGGCTGCTGCGGGCGGCTGTTGATCTTTGCATAAATCATGGCGATGCCGGAATCTGCGTTATCTGCGCAATCTGCGGCTGGAACAAAGTCATCCGCAGATTGCGCAGACTCATCGCAGATGATGGGGTCTTGCACAAATCACGATCATCGCAGGATTTCTCATGGGAGAAATCACAACCACCTGACCACCTGTCGTGATTCAAGATGGACATGCCGTGAAGCCGTGCGGATGTTGACGATGAGCGACCCGATCGTTTGGGTTTTTGCATGCAAGGGCGTCAAATAAACCTGCGTCTGGCCGCGTGACTGGCCGCCTTGCCCACTGTCGCCAACGAGAGTGGCCGACCCGTCACCGCTTCGAGCCGTGCTCCGGGATGGGCGGCGCGGCAATATCGATACCAGTTTTTTACCCGGGTTTCCAGGTTTTCGGGCAGTGACAGAGGAATAGACATAAATGCCTCCGCTGGATGCGCAATGATCGCACAAGGAGATTCAGAACAACAACCGCGGCAATGTCTCTTGCCAACGACGCTGGCGGACTTCGCTGCCATTCTCGCGTGCCGTCAAGGTCCCGTCCAGGTGGAAGTGCGTTGCGTCGGCGCGCATGTGAAGCGCCGTTTCGATGTCGATTTCCCAACCAGGCCGACCCATCCTGTAGCTCTGGGTGATCGTGTAGCGCGCCGACAAGGGATCCTTGCCGCGCACTGTCAGTTGGCGGCGCAAATTGTGTTCGACGCTGGTGTCGATTTCCGTCAGTCGCAGCACGCCTTCGCCGAATAGTCCGCCAAGACTCTCGGTCACATAAGTCCATTCGTCACGCGCCAGATCGTATGTCGCGCTGCGCTCGATGCTGCTGTTGCGCAAGACTTCGACGGGGGTGGCCGGGCCGCGTTCGGGGGCGGCGAAGGGCGCCACCGCGATCTCGTGCCCGACCTTGCGAACAGGCAGATGCAGCGCGCTGGCCCCCGACTGCACGGTCAGCGTCGCGTGTTCGGGCGCTGGCCACACCAAGGGCCAATAGGTGGTGGCGAGCGCTACCCGGATGCGGCTGCCCGGCGCGCATTCATGTGCGCAGGCGTCCAGTGCAATGCGCACCGTGTAGCGGCGCTGCGGCTCGAGCGGCGTTGGCGTGGCGGCGCCATCGCGCTGTGTCAGGTTGAACACCGCATAGCTGCAACGGGTGACGGCACCGTCTGGCAGCACTTCCGATAGCCGCGCGCACAGATGGGCGACCGGCTTGTCGCTTTCCAGTTCCAGCTCCAACTCCGGCATGCCGAGTATGACCAGCGGCGCGCTCAGCGGCGCACTGTCGAACACGGTGGCCCAGCCGTCATCCAGCCGTTGATCGGCAGGGGATTCGCCCGGCACGCCGGTGCCCATCCACTCGCCTGCGGCGATGCCGTGTCCCTGCGGTGTGCAGACCGTGATGCTGGCAGTTTGCGGGCGCGCAGCGACCAGTGTTCCCTGGCCCAGATACCAGGTCTGCATCTGCACGTTCCGGCTGGGCCAGGCGGCTTCGGCAATCCAGCGTCCGGGGCTGTGCAGGTGTGTGGTGGCGGGCGAGCGCGAAGTCTCCAGCCAGATCCGCAAGGCGGCGGGCGAGACAGTGGGCGCAGCGGCGGGCGCGGCGTCAGGCTTGAGCCAGCGGTCCCACCATTGCAGCGCCTCTTGCAGAAAGCCGATGGCCGGACCGGGCACGGCATCTTGCGGGTAGATATGCGCCCAGGGTCCGATCAAGCCTTGGGTTGGCACCTTGAGATGGGCCAGCAGGCGGAATACGGCGTTCGTGTAGCTATCCGCCCAACCTCCCACGGCAAACACCGGGCACTCGATGGCCGACCAGTCCTCGCACACGGAGCCGTGCTGCCAATACGCGTCGCGCCACGGGTGCGCCATCCATAACGCGGGAAACAGCGGCATCTGGTCGAGCCGTTGCAGCCAGGCTTGCCGCCAGCCATCGCCGACCAGGGCCGGGTCAGGCGGCCGCCCCTGATAGGCGAGCATGATGCTGCCCCACCAGAGATTGTCGTTGAGCAGGCAGCCGCCCTTGAAGTGGATGTCGTCGGCGTAGCGATCGTCCGTGGAGCAGACGGTAATGATGGCCTTGAGCGCTGCCGGGCGGCGCGCAGCGACCTGTAGCGCATTGAAGCCGCCCCACGACTTGCCCATCATGCCGAGCGCGCCGTTGCACCAGGGCTGGCGCGCAATCCAGGCGATCACTTCGAGCGCGTCGTCTTGTTCGAGCGCCAGGTATTCGTCCGCCATCGAACCATCCGAATCGCCTGAGCCGCGCATGTCGACGCGCACGGCGGCGTAGCCATGCGCGGCGAAGTAACCGTGCATGGGTTCATCGCGCATGCGCGTGCCGTCGCGTTTGCGATAGGGAATGTATTCGAGAATCGCGGGCGCCGGCCGCGCGTGCGCATCGGCGGGCAGCCAGATGCGGGCGGCGAGCCTGGTGCCGTCCTGCAAGTCTATCCAGACGTTCTCGATCACGTGCTTGTCTTGCATGGCGCCTGTCTCTTGTCGTAGCGTGGTGTCATGGTCGTTGGCGCGCCAGTGCATGGTCCAGCCAGCCCATGCGCATCTCTGGCACCGAGGACAAAAGCCGCTCGGTGTAGGGGTGCATTGGCGCGCTGAAAATGGTGTCGGTCTGACCGCAGGCGATGATTTCGCCGCTCAGCATCACCGCCACGCGCTGCGCGATGCGGCGCACGGTGCCAAGGTCGTGTGTGATGAACAGGTATGACAGGCCGATGCGTTCTTGCAGCGACTCCAGCAGTTGCAGTATGCCTTCGGCGACCAGCGGGTCGAGTGCGGACGTGACTTCATCGCAAATGATCAGGTCGGGCTTGGCTGCTAACGCCCTTGCGATACAGACACGCTGCTTCTGCCCGCCCGACAATTGCCCGGGTCGGCGGTCGATGCAGGATTCCGGCAGGGCCACCAATTGCAGCAGCTCGCGCACCCGCGAGCGCGCAGCCTTTGCATCGAGGCCAAAATAAAAGGACGCCGGTCGGCCTATGATTTCATGGATGCTTTGCTGCGGGTTGAGCGCGACATCCGGCAACTGATACACCAACTGTATGCGCCGCTTGTGCTCGCGTGTGCGCGCGCCAAGCTGCGCCGGCAACGGCTCGGCATCGAAGCGCAAGCGGCCGCTCTGCTGCGCGATCAAGCCGACGATGGCGCGTGCCACGGTGCTCTTGCCGCTGCCCGATTCTCCGACCAGCGCCAGGGTTTCGCCGCGCCCAAGCGTGAAGTTGATCTCGCGCAAAATGGTGTTGCCGTGGTAGCCGGCGGTGAGGTTTTCGACGGTCAGCAGAGGCGCAGTGCCGGCCTGCGCCTGCGGGGCAGTGGTGGCGGCGCGCTCGGCCACCAGTTGCTGCGTATAAGCCTCGCGTGGCGCATGCAGCACCGCCTCCGTGCGGCCCTCCTCTACCTGCTTGCCGTGACGCAGCACCAGCACCCGGTCGGCAATCTGCGCAACCAGCGCCAGATCGTGCGAAATGTAGAGCGCGGCAGTGCCAAACTCGCGCACCACCTTGCGCAAGATCACCAGCACTTCGATTTGCGTGGTCACGTCGAGGGCGCTGGTCGGCTCGTCGAGCACCAGCACATCCGGCTTGCACGACATTGCCATGGCGACCATCGCACGTTGCAACTGCCCCCCGGACACTTGATGCGCATAGCGCTGGCCAAAGTGGTCAGGGTCCGGCAGATCGAGCGCCAGGTACAGCTCGCGTGCCCATGCGAGCGCTGCCGCGCGCGTCATCGAGCCGTGGCGCAGCGGCCCTTCCACCACTTGCGCACCGATCGTCAATGCGGGGTTGAACGCTGCTGCCGCACTCTGCGCCACGTAAGCGATGCGGCTGCCGCGCAAGGCGCGACGTTGCGCAGAACTGGCCGCCATGATGTTTTCGCCCGCCAGCCAGACTTCGCCATCCACGATGCGGCACTGGCCGCGCGCATAACCCAGCGCGGCCAGGCCGATGGTTGACTTGCCCGCGCCGGATTCGCCGATCAAGCCCAGCACCTCACCCACTGCCAGCGTCAGACTGACGCCATCGACCAACACCTGGCCCGTGGGCGCCTGCACCCGCAAATTGCGCATGTCGAGTATGTTGCTCATGCCATCGACCCCGCCTGCCCCTGTGCCCGCACGGACAGCAGCCAATCCACCACGAGGTTGATGCCTATCGTCAACAGCGCAATTGCCAGCGCCGGAAAGAGTGGCGCGATACCGCCGAAATTGATCGCCTGCGCGTTGTCACGCACCATGCCGCCCCAGTCTGCATACGGCGGCTGAATGCCCAGGCCGAGAAAACTCAGGCCGGCGACGAACAGGATGGTGAAGCCAAAGCGCATGCCGAATTCCGCCAGCAAGGCCGGCACCGCGTTGGGCAAAATCTCGCGCCGGATAATCCAGCCCAACCCTTCGCCACGCAGCCGCGCCGCTTCCACATACTCTTGCACCATGATGCCTTGCGCCACCAGCCGCGCCAGCCGGAACACCCGCGTGGCGTCCAGCACGGCGATGGTGCAGATCAACACCGGCACCGAGGTGCCAAGCACCGAGAGAATCATCAGCGCGAAGATCAGCACCGGAATCGCCATCAACGTATCGACCAGACGCGAGAGCAGCAGATCGACGTAGCGTCCGAGCACCACGGCGGCAAAGCCGCTGACGATGCCCAGGGAAAAGGAGAGCAAACTGACTGCAAGCGCGATGCCAAGCGTAGTGCGCCCGCCGTATAACAGCCGCGAAAGCATGTCGCGCCCGATGCTGTCGGTGCCAAGCAGATGCTCCGCGCCCGGCAGCAGCCAGATATCGCCAACGGTTTCGGTCTCGCCATGCGGTGCCACCAGCGGCGCCAGCAAGACCAGGCCCGCCAGCGCCACGACGATCAGGCCGCCGCCGACAGCGCTGGCGGCCACGGTTTTGCCAAATATTTTCATATGGAACTCATCTCGCCTGCCGCAAACGCGGATTGACCCAGACCGCCAGCACATCGGCAAGCGTGTTCAAACCGATGTAGGCAGCAGCGAACAACAAGCCGCATGCCTGCACCACCGGCAAATCGCGTTTCGATACCGCATCGACCATCAACTGCCCCACGCCGGGATAGACAAACACCACCTCGACCATGATGACGCCAACGACCAGGTAAGCCAGGTTGAACGACACGGCATTGATAATGGGCGCAAGCGCATTGGGCAAGGCATGTTGCACCACGATGCGCCACTTGGGGAGCCCCTTGAGAATGGCCATCTCGATATAGGCGCTGCCCATCACCGCGATGACCGATGCGCGCGTCATGCGCAACATGTGCGCAGTGACGACGAACAGCAAGGTGAGCATGGGCAGCGTTGTCGCGTACAGCCGTTCACTCCAGGACATGCTGTCCGAGACCACCGCCAGACTGGGCAGCAGCGCCCACTTCACCGCCAGCAGGATGATCAGGACATAACCGACGAAAAACTCCGGCATCGAGATACTGGCAAGCGATAGCACACTGGCGGCCCGATCAAACAGGCTGTTTTGCCAAATCGCCGACGCAATGCCCAGCAGTATCGACAGCGGTATCACCACCAGCGCCGCATAGCTGGCCAGAAACAGCGTGTTGTAAAGGCGCGGCATCAGGTCTGCGGCAATCGAGCGGCCATTGGTGAGCGAAGTGCCCAAATCGCCTTGCAGGAAATGCAGCAACCACATCAGGTAACGTTGCAGCGCTGGCTGATCGAGGCCGAGCGAAGCGCGCAACGCCGCCACCGTTTCAGGCGTGGCGGACTGGCCGAGAATGGCCGAGGCAACATCGCCGGGCAGCATCTCGGTGCCGACGAAAATCAGCACCGACACCAGCCACAAGGTCAGCAAGCCCAGCAGCACCCTCTGCATCAACAGCCTGCGCATCAGCCTTCCAGCCAGACACGCTCAGCGAGTCGACCGCCCATGAAATTGAACAGCGGATGCGGTATCGCACCCTTGAGCCGGTTCGATGTGGCATCGATGTAATCGGCAAACAGCGGAATCATGGTGCCGCCCTCGTCGCTCACCATCCGTTGCATCTCGCCATACAACTCGCGCCGCTTGTTGTCATCGAGCATCGCCCGCGCCTGTAGCAGCAGGGTGTCGAACTGCGGATTTTTCCAGTACGCATCATTCCACTTGGCGTCGGATTTGTAGGCGGTGGAAAACATCTGGTCTGCAGTCGGGCGTCCACCCCAATAGCCCATGCAAAATGGCGCTTTCATCCATACCTTGTCCCAATAGCTATCCGCAGACTGGCGCTGGATGGACAACGTGATGCCGCCGGCCGCAGCCTGTTCCCGCAGCAAGGCCGCCGAGTCGAGCGCCCCGGCAAAAGCCGAGCCGGAACTCGATAGCTCGACATCGAGCGTGCTCAAGCCAGCCTTCTTCAGATAGAACTTCGACTTGTCCGGATCGTATGCGCGCTGCGGCAGATCGGCGGCGAAGAAACGGTCGGTGCGCGGAATCGGATGGTCATTGCCGAGCGAGCCGTAACCTCGCAGGATGGTGCTCAACTGTTTCTGACGGTCGATGCCATACTTGATTGCCAAGCGCACATTGTTGTCGGTGAACGGGGCGGTCGTGCAATTCATCAGAAACGTGAAATGCTGGCCGCCCGCCGAGCGCACGATGCTCAGGGCCGGGTTGCGCTTGAGCAGATCGACGGTCTTGAAATCGATGCGGTTGATCGCATGCACCTGACCCGATATCAGGGCATTGGTGCGGGCCGCGACATCATTGATGACAAGCAACTCGACCGCATCCACCCACGCGGCATTCGGCCGCCAGTAATCCGGATTGCGCTTGAACAGCGAGCGCACGCCCGGCGTGTACTCGCCGAAGACGAAAGGCCCGGTGCCAATCGGCTTGGCCCAATCCTGAAAACCATGGGGCACCACCAGCAAATGATAGTCAGACAGCAGATAGGGCAAGTCGGCATTGCCGCTCTTGAGCGTGATCGTGACCTGCATCGCCCCGCTCTTGCGCACATCGGTCACATCGGCCAGATTCGATTTGACCGCCGAGCGCGTCGCGGGGCCGCGATGCAGGTTCAGCGAATAGACCACATCATCCGCGTCCAGCGTCTTGCCGTTGTGGAAGGTGACGCCGCTGCGCACATTCAGCAGCCACTCCGCCGCGCCGGGCTTGGCTTCCCAACTCTCCAGCAGTTCCGGCACCGCTTCCATCTTTTCGTTGATCTCGACCAAGCCATTCATCAGCATGTAGGCCTGATTCAAGGACACCCAGTCCACCAGCAGCGCCGGGTCAAGTGAGTCCGTGGTGCTGCCACCGCCCATGCCCAGTTTGAGCGTACCGCCGCGGCGTGGCGCTGCGGCGCTGGCGCGCCCCCCAAGGCCGATGCCGATACCGAGCGCTGCCGCACCATGGATGAACTGGCGCCGGGTTGATGCTGCCTCCGGCAGCTTCGAATGTTCCGTTTTCATGATTGCTCCCTTTTCATAACGGTGATCGTAACGTGATCGTAACGTGATGATAGCAGTGCATGTGTGTAATCCCGGACGATTGCATAGACACCAAACGCTATCCGCTGTTCATGGCCAGAGCAGTCCTGCAGGAGCTGATAGAGTCCCTGCAATCCACCCCGGGGAGTGTCAAACCATGTCGATGGCCCTGCACAAGAACGCCCGCACCACGCCGGCCATGCGTGCCGAGATAGCCGCCAGTAGCCAGACCGCCAGTGTCTTGGCCCAGCGCTATGGCATCACCGCACAGGTTCAACAGCCGCGAGGACATGGAGCAGACCTTGCTGCGCTATGTGGCCTTGTACAACCACCAACTGCCGCAGTCAGCGCTGGGCAGCAAGACGCCTATGCAGGCCATGAAAGAGTGGCATCAACAGCACCCGCATCTATTCCACAAGAGGCCATATGATCATCCGGGATGCGACACCCAAGCTACCTGGCCAGCATCCTTCTTCTGCAGGAAATTTGATGCTCCGGCCCTGTCCAGGGGGCACTGTACTGCTGGATGCGGATTCATGGCACGCACAGGGCCGTGAGCGCGCGCATGTCGGCCAGCGTTGCCAAAGCGCGGCATTCCTGTCCGATGCGCGTGCCCTTGGCGCGGCCCAGCACGGGTTCGACCAGGGACATGAACTTGTCGTCGAGTTGCGCGTCATCGAGCGGGCGCTGCAAGGAGCCGATCGCGTGCCCGATGCGCACATGCAGGCTGCGGCCGTCGCGCAGCACTGCGGTCACGTCGGCCGCAGCTTCGTCAATGCTGTCGTCCACCGTCGCGTGCACTTTGCCGCGCAGTGCCATCACGTCGGCGCGGTTGACGATTTCGTCGCGAAACTCGGCCTCGCCTGCACGCCCGAAGATCAGCCCGACCGCGCAGCCGTGGTAGACGCTGAACTTGGCCTCCAGGCCATCGCGCGGCGTTTTCTTGCCGGTGAGTTCGAGCACCAGCGGGTGCACGCGCAGCTCGATGCGCTCGACCTGTTGCGGCTGCACACCCTGTGCGCGCAACTGCACGCAGGCGTCGATGCCCGGATGGATGACGATGCCGCAGGCAAAGGGCTTGTAGGTGTTGAAGGAAATTTCGAAACGTTCGCCGAGCGCGTCGCTGACCTCGTGCCAAGCGCGCTTGTTCGACACCACCTGCACGAAGCCGCGCGGTGCTTCCAGGGCCCGTGCGCTCGCGGTAAAGCCCTTGCTGGCCAGCAGCGCCGACAGCATCCCCGCGCGGGCCGCCGCGCCGGGATGAAAGGGCTTGGTCATCGTGCCGAACTGCTCGCGCAGCCCGATCGGCTGCGATGCCGCGATGCCCAGCGCCATGCCCGTCTGCTGCGTGTCCAGCCCCAGCAGGCGCGCGCAACCGGCGGCAGCGCCGAGCATGCCGGTCGAGCCGGTGATGTGCCAGCCACGGTCGTAGTGTTCCGGGTACATCGCGTTGCCGATGCGGCAGGCCACGTCGATGCCGATGACGAGCGCATCGAGCAGTGCGCGGCCCGAGGCGCCGCGCTGCTCGGCCAATGCCAGGATGGCCGACGCGACCGGAGCGGCCGGATGGATGATGGTCTTCAGGTGGGTGTCGTCGAAGTCGAAGGTGTGCGACGTGATGCCGTTGAGCAGCGCGGCGCTGGCCATGTCCAGCCGCTCGGAGCGCCCGAGCACGGCGGCCTGCGGTGCCGGCTCGAGCATCTGCAGGGCCGCCAGCGCAGCGTCGGCGGCCGGGTGGCGCGCGGCGCCGATGGCGCAGCCGAGCCAGTTGTAGAAGGTGCGCACGGCTTCGCGTTCCACCGCGTCGTTCCAGCCACGGCCCGGATGGGTGCTGACGAAGCGCGCCAGGATGGCGGTGATGGCCGGAGGGTCGGTGTCGGCGGCGACATGGGTGTTGCGTGTCAAGATGGGTCTCAGGCGTGGTGGATGGAAATTCGCAGCGCTGCGGCTACATGTCGAAACGAATATTGCGCGCTTTCGCGAGCGCGCTCCAGCGCTGCACTTCGGCGGCGATGTACTGGCCGAATGCAGTGGCTGTCATGGGCATCGGCTCGACGGCCTCGAGCGCTAGTGTCGCGTCACCGGTCATCTGTCGGTCTGCGCTGGCCATCGGAGCGCATCGCGGCGTTGCATCGCTTGCCCATACGCTCGGTATGGGCTGCGCGATGCGCCTTGCGCTGCGCTCCGATGGCTGCGCGCAGCCTACGACATCTGATCGGTGACACGACACTAGTTTCTCGCGCAGCGCCGGGTCGTTCAGCGCCGCCACCTGGGTCTGGTTCAGACGCGCGACGATGTCGGCTGGCATCTGCGCCGGGCCGAGCGCGCCGTACCACTGCGCCGCCACGAACCCCTTGAAGCCCGCCTCGTCGAGCGTCGGAACGCCCTTCAGCAGCGGGCTGCGCCGGTTTCCCGTGAGCGCAAGGACCTTCACGCGGTGGGCGCGCAGATAGGGCAGCGTGGCCGCCAGGCCGGGGAACATGGCCTGGATCTGTCCGCCGAGGAGGTCATTGAACGCCGGCGCGATGCCGCGATAGGGCACATGCAGCATGCTGGCACCGCTGGCCTGGATGAACAGTTCCATCGCCAGATGCGTCAGGGAGCCGCTGCCCGCCGAGCCGTAATTGATCTGCCGGGGGTGCTTCCTGGCGTACTCGACGAACTGCGCCAGCGTGTCGACGGGCAGCGAACTCGTGACGGCCAGCACGTTGGGCGTGGCGCCGATCATGCCGATCGGCGTGAAGTCCCCGATCGGGTCGTAGGCAACGGTGCGGGTTGCCGGAACGGTGCCGTGCGTTGCCACGTAGCCCTGCATCAGGGTGTAGCCATCGGGCTTGGCATGCGCTGTGCTCTGGCACGCGACGACCCCGCCGCCCCCGCTCTGGTTATCGACCACGAAGGGCTGCCCCAGCAGTTGCCCCCAGCGCTGCGAGAACACGCGCGCGATCATGTCGCTGCCGCCGCCTGCGGCAACGGGGCAGATGTAGCGGATGGGCTTGTCCGGGAAGGTGCCGGCGCGCGCGCCGAGCGCCAGCGGGGTTGTCGCAAGCAGCATTTCGCGTCGATTCATGCTCGTCCCCTGGTCTCGTATTGCGCTGCATGATGGCGCGGGGCGCGCATGTCGTGAAGGGCAACGCACTGAAATGCCGATCGGCGTATCGCGCCATTGCGTTATTGCGCTATTGCGCCACACCCGCAAGTCAGTCCCCCGCAGCCACCAGAAAGTCGCGGCTGATGCCGCTGCCAAGGTCGTTGACGCGGTCCAGAAACTGCGTGAGGAAGGCGTGCAGGCCGGTGGCCAGGATTTCGTCGAGCCGGCCATATTGCAGGTCGGCCAGCAGGCGCCCTGCCCGGCGTCGGGTTTCCGCCGATTGTTCGTTGGCCAGCACGGCCAGGTCGTCGACCACCTCGCGCAGACAGGCATGCAGCGATCGCGGCATGCCGGGGTGCAGGATCAGCAGGTCGGCCACGCGGCCGGGCGTGATCACGTCGCGGTAGACCTTGCGGTAGACCTCGAACGCCGAGACGCTGCGCAGGATGGCGCTCCAGTGGTAGAAGTCTCTTTCCTGGTTGCGCTCGCTGGTGCGGCCGAAAAAGTCGTTCTTGACCGCGTGGAACTTCACGTCGAGCAGCCGCGCCGTGTTGTCGGCCCGTTCCAGGAAGGTGCCCATGCGCAGGAAATGGAAGGCTTCGTCTTGCAGCATGGTGCCCAGAACCACGCCGCGCGACAGGTGCGAGCGGTGCTTGACCCATTCGAAGAACTGCCCCGGGTCGCGCTCGAAGGCGCCGCCTTCGAGGTGCCGGTGCAGTTCCAGCCAGGTCTGGTTCTGCGTTTCCCATACTTCGGTGGTCAGCGCTCCGCGCACGGCGCGCGCGTTCTCGCGCGCGGCGCGCAGGCACGACAGGATGGCCGAGGGGTTGCTGCCGTCGCGCACCATGAACTCCAGCACCCGCCCGGGCGTGACCTTGCCATGCCTGGCGGTATAGGCCGGAATCAGTTCGCTGATCGACAGCAGCCCCTCCCAGCCCTCCTGCGCCACATCGGCCGACTGCGGCAGCAGCGAGGTTTCGTAGCTCACGTTGAGCATGCGGGCGGTGTTCTCCGCCCGCTCGGTGTAGCGGGACATCCAGAACAGATGGTCGGCGGTGCGGCTCAGCATGGCTCAGTCCCTGCCTGTCCCAACACCCAGGTGTCTTTGGTCCCGCCGCCCTGCGATGAATTGACCACCAGCGAGCCTTCTTGCAGCGCCACCCGTGTCAGGCCGCCGGCGACCATCTGCACTTCGCGCCCGCTGAGCACGAAGGGGCGCAGGTCGATGTGGCGCGGGGCGATGCCGTTGTCGACATAGGTCGGGCAGCTCGACAGGCTGAGCGTCGGTTGCGCGATGTAACCGGCCGGGTGGGCTTGCAGTGCGCGGCGAAAGTCCTCGATCTGCGCGCGCGTGGCGGCCGGGCCGATCAACATGCCGTAGCCGCCGGCGCCGTGCACCTCCTTGAGCACCAACTCGCTCAGGTGCGCCAGCACGTATTGCAGATCGTCCGGCTTTCTGCACATCCAGGTGGGCACGTTCTTGAGGATGGGCTCCTGGCCCAGGTAGAAGCGGATCATCTCGGGCACATAGGGGTAGACCGATTTGTCGTCGGCCACGCCGGTGCCCACGGCGTTGCAGATGCCGACATGGCCGGCACGGTAGGCCCCCATCAGGCCATGGCAACCGAGTGTCGAGTCGCGGCGAAACAGTTGCGGGTCGAGGTAGTCGTCGTCGACCCGGCGGTAGATCACATCCACCCGCTGCAGGCCGCGTGTGGTGCGCATGTAGACGAAGCCGTCCTTGACCACCAGGTCTTGCCCCTCGACCAGTTCCACGCCCATTTGCTGGGCCAGGAAGGCATGCTCGAAGTACGCGCTGTTGTGCATGCCGGGCGTGAGCAGCACCACCGTCGGCTCGTCGGCCGTGGCCGGTGCGCTCGCGCGCAGCGCGTCGAGCAGCATGTCGGGGTAATGGGCCACCGGCGCCACCTTGTGCCGGCTGAACAGTTCGGGGAACAGGCGCATCATCATCTTGCGGTTTTCCAGCATGTAGCTCACGCCGCTGGGCACACGCAGGTTGTCTTCGAGCACGTAGTACTCGCCCTGCGCATCGGGCGTGCGCACGATGTCGATGCCGGCGATATGCGCGTAGATGTCCTGCGGCACATCGAGGCCCACCATTTCGGGTCGGTACTGGGCGTTGCCGACGATCAGATCGGCGGGCACGATGGCGGCGCGCAGGATGTCCTGGCCGTGGTAGACATCGTGGATGAAGCGGTTCAGCGCCGTGACCCGCTGCACCAGCCCCTGTTGCAGGCGGCTCCACTCGTGGGCCGGGATGATGCGGGGGATCAGGTCGAACGGGATCAGGCGTTCGCTGCCCGCGCCGTCCTCGTCCTTGGCGCCATAGACGGCGAAGGTGATGCCCACGCGCCGGAAGATCATCTCGGCCTCGGCCCGGCGGGCCTGCATCAGATCCGGCGGCTGCTGGTCCAACCACTGCGCATAGCGCTGGTAATGCTCCCGCACGGCACGACCAGCCAAAGGCAGCATGGCATACATCTCGTCGAACTTCTGCATGAACGGCCTCCTGCGGACAGGCCAGAGGATAGCAAGTTGCGCACCCGGCGCGGGCGCAACCACCGGGTATTGCGCCAGCCATTGACCTGCATCATCGAGCGTCCCGGCCAGCGCCGCGTGGCGGCAGGCGGTGCTGCCAGTACCGCCCGTCGGTGTCGCGCTCGCAGGCCACCCGCCCCGGCTGCGCCGACGACCAGGTGGCGGCGCCGCAGCGCGCGGACTCCAGCACCCGGATGTTGCGCTCGCGGTAGCGCTGCAAGACCTCGGGCGCCGGATGACCGAAGCGGTTGCGGTACCCGGCCTGCACCAGCGCAGTGCGTGGCCGGACGGCCTCCAGAAACGCCGGCGTCGAGGAGGTCTTGCTGCCATGGTGCGGCACCAGCAGCAGATCGGCCCGCAGCGGCGCGCCACGCGCCACCAGCGCCTGCTCCTGCGGCGCCTCGATGTCTCCGGCCAGCAGGGCCACGGGCGGATCGGGCCTCTCAGCACCGCTGGCACCGTTGGCAGTGCTGGCCGCGTTGGCCGCGATACGCAGCACGCAGCTCGAGGCATTGGACGCTGGCGTCCGGGACGTTGGCGCCCGGGGCGCCGGCCCCGTCTCTCCGGCGGCCCCGGTGCCCCCGGTCTTGCCCACCGGCCCGGCCAGCGGGTGCAGCACCTCGAAGGCCACGCCATCCCACTGCCAGCGCTGGCCCGCCAGGCAGGGCTGCACCGGGCGCAGTCCGTGCAAGGCGGCATGGCTGGCATCGATCGACCCGGTGAGCCGGGCCTGTGGCTGCTGCGCCAGCACCGCCGCTGCGCCGCCGGTGTGGTCGGCATCGGGATGGCTGAGCATCAGCAGATCCAGGCGCTCACCCCGGGCCCGCAGCAACGGCACCAGCACACGCTGGCCGGCATCGCTGTCGCGGCCAAACCGCGGCCCCGCGTCGTAGAGCAGCGTGTGGTTTGCGGTGCGCACCAGCACCGCGTTGCCTTGGCCGATGTCTGCTGCCAGCAACTCGAACTGCCCCGGCGCAGGCCGCTGCGGCTGCCACCAGAGCACGGGCACCAGGAGCGCCAGCGCCGGCAGCCGCAACTGCCAAGGCATGCGCAGCGCCAGCAGCGCGCCGCCAGCCACCGCAGCGCCGCCGGCCCACAACGGCGCAGCCGGCAAAAACAACTGCGCCCAGGGCCACTGCGCCAGCCATTGCAGCAGCGCGATCAGAGGCTGCAAGGCCAAGGCCGCCAGGCTCCACAGTGGCGCCCACAGCAGGCCGGCGAGCGCCAGCGGCGTCACCACCAGCGTGACCCACGGTATCGCCACCAGGTTGGCCGCAAAGCCCACCAGGGTGAGTTGGGCAAACAGCAGCAAAGTCAGCGGCGTGAGCGCCAGCGTCACCACCCATTGCTCGCGCAGCAAGGCATGAAACCGGCCCATGGCGCCAAGCCGATAGCTGTCATCGACCGTGGGATTGGTGGCAAACAACACCCCCACGGCGACAAAGCTCAACCAAAAACCCGCCTGCGCCAACGCCCAGGGGTCCGCCAGCACCACCGCCGCGCAGGCCAGCAGCCAGACCTGGGGCCAGGGCCAGCGCCGCCCGCTCAACTGCAAACAGGCCACGCTGCCCAACATGATCACCGTGCGCTGCGCGGGCACGCCCCAACCGCTGAAGAGCGCATAGCCGGCAGCCAGCAGCACCCCGGCCACCAGGGCCGCAGACGGCGCCGGCACAGCCAGGCACAGGCCCGTGGAGCGGCGCCACAGCGTGCGCACCGCCAGCGCAGCCAGCCACGCAAACAAGGTGATGTGCAGCCCCGAAATGCTCATCAGATGGGCCACCCCGGTGGCGCGGAACAGCTCCCAATCGGCCCGCTCGATGGCGCGCTGATCGCCCGTGACCAGCGCCGCCACGACACCGGCAATGCGCGCGCGAAACGGCTCGCTGCTGTCCTGGGCGCCGCGCCCCAAGCGCTCCACGATGGCATCGCGCACAGACTGGCGCCACCGTTCCACGGGATGGCGCCAAGTGGCGCCCAGGCGCAGCGGCGGCGCATCCTTGGGACCGGTGCGCACATAGCCGGTGGCTTGCACGCCCTGTTCCCACAGCCACAACTCGTAGTCGAAGCCATGGGGGTTGCGCATGCCGTGCGGCGCTTTCAGACGCACCGTCAGCGCCCAGCGCTCACCCGCCCGCACCACCGGAGGCCGGCCCCGCAAGCCCGGGGCCTGGCCGGCGTCTGCATTCGCGTCGCCGAAACCCGCGCCGTACCAGCCCACTTCGATGCGGGGCGGCAAACGCACGGCCTGGCCCCGCAAGAGCGCGCTGTCGACCTCCAGCCGCAGCCGGGTACCGGTCTCGCTGGCCTGTGGCATGGCCGCCACCAGCCCCGTCACGCGGATGTCCTGCCCTTCCAGCGCGGGCGCCAGGGCCTGCTCCATATAGCCCCAGGCCCGCAGACCGCAGACCGCGAACATGGCGGCGGCCGCCAGGCCCGCTGCCAGCAGGGCCGGCGCCGCAGCCCACAGCGCTGCATGGCGGCGCCTCGTTGCCGCCGCACCAGCGTACCAGCCCAAGGCCAACGCGGCGCACAGCAAGGCCCCGTACACCAGGGGCGGCCACAGCCGAGGCTGCAACAACTGCAGCGCCGCGCCCGACACCACACCCGGCAGCAGGGCAGGCAGCCGCCAGGCGGCGCGCGCTGCGGCAGGGGCGCCATCGGGGACGCGGGAACGCATGGCGGGCATGGGTCGATGCTAATGCGCCGGAAAAACGCCGGAAAAACGCCGGCTTGGGCGATTCGGCGCACCGGGCTGTGCAACACTCCCACCCTCGACTTCATGCAAAGGAGAACCCCCATGAGCGTTTACGAGCAACTCAAAGAACTGCGCATCAGCCTGCCCCCCGTGTCGGTGCCCTCCGCCGCGTATGTGCCCTATGTACAGACCGGCCCGCTGGTGTTCCTGAGCGGCCATATCGCCCGCAAGGACGGCAAACCCTGGGTGGCGCAGTTGGGCCGCGACATCGGCACCGAAGAAGGCCAAGCCGCAGCCCGCGCTGTCGCCATCGATCTGCTGGGCACGC
Organism: Verminephrobacter eiseniae EF01-2; assembly: GCF_000015565.1. Lineage (NCBI taxonomy): Bacteria > Pseudomonadati > Pseudomonadota > Betaproteobacteria > Burkholderiales > Comamonadaceae > Verminephrobacter > Verminephrobacter eiseniae. The sequence goes on along the minus strand of NC_008786.1, from coordinate 454,202 downwards.
TGCAAACCGCCTGTGGCGGTGATCTGAACCGCGTCAAGCGCATCGTCAAGCTGCTGAGCCTGGTCAACTGCACCAGCGACTTCACCGAACAACACCTGGTGACCAACGGCGCCAGCGAACTGTTCGTCCGCTTGTTTGGCGACAAGGGCGCGCATGCGCGCAGCGCCTTCGGCGTCGCGCAACTGCCGATGGGCGCCTGCGTCGAAATCGAGCTCATTGCCGAACTGGCCTGACCGGCCGGCATACCGTCATGTGTTTGCCGTCCGGTCTGGTGAATTCATGCAGAAAACCCCGGCCAGGATGAATGCATAGCCCATCATCTGCGTTGGCCCCGGGGTTTCTGCAATCATCAGGTATGCCATGATGGCCACGAATATCGGCTCGGTCAGTTCGATCGTTTGCACCCTGGACGCCGACAAATACTCCAGGGACTTCATCGTGCACAGCGTGCCGAGCAACGATGGCACAATCGCCAATGCCAGTATCGCAGGGACATGGGCCGGTTTGACGGCCGAGAAGCCGTCGATGGTCGCGGGGATGGCCAGATAGATGGCGCCAAAGAAAAACATGTTCCGCATGAAATGCATGCTCGCCTTCACGCCCTGTTTTCTCAGGTATACGGAAAACAGCCCGTATGAAGTCCCGGCCGCCATGGCCAGCATGACTCCATTCATATTTCTCAGGTGCGCGAGGTCGAAAACGATCAGCAGGCCCAGAATGCTGGCGCCCAGCGCGAGAATTTTCTTGCCGGTGATGCGCTCCATCTTCAACGACGATTCGAGAAGCAATGACGATATTGCCGCAGAGGCCATCATCACGAAAACCACGTTCGACGCCATTTCGTATTTGTAGGCCGAGGTTTCAAAATAGAACAAACCGAACAGACCGAACAATGCGGCAATGGCGAAAACCTTGACACTGCCGATCGAAGCCATGGCCGCCGGTTTTTCCGGCCTGCCGCCGGCCCGCGTGACATTGACGCCATACGCCACGAGCAGCATGATGCAGAAAACGATCGATGCCCGGTAGAAAGCGATGCTGCTCGGGTTGAGGTTGGCGGACGACAATTGCTTGCTCAATATGGCGATGAATGAATTCATGAAGGCCGCCATCAGGGCCAGACCCATGCCGATCGATGTTTTTCTATTGAATTGCATCGTGAAATCTTTCTGCCTTCCAAAGCGGCGTTGCAGGTTTTTCCCGGTAAATATTTCGCCGGCATGGGTGCGCAGCTTGGCATGAGCCGGATCGTTCATCATCCGGCACAGTGCGGCTGAAGCGGATGATGCCGCAGTTTCGCGCCAGCCGGGCTGGCACCTGCGCGGCCTGACGCCCGGGGCCTCGGCGCTCAGAACGACTCCCACTCCTCTTCGGGGTCTTGCTTGGCCATGGCCGGTTTTTTGCCGCCGGCCTTGCCCGGCAGGGCCGGTGCGCCCGCCGGGGTGGGTGCTGCGCCAGCACCCAGGCGGGGGGCCGCCTGGGTGCGCGCGCCTGCTGCGGGTTTGGCGGGCCGGGCAGAGGCGGCTGGCATGGCCGCGCCCGCACTCGTGCGTGCTGTCGTCATCGCGGCTTGCGCCATTGCGGCTTGCGCGGGGCCATGGCTGGCGTAGTCTGCGGCATTCACCTTGAATATCGACACCTCCCGCGCAAGGTGGTCGGCCTGCTCGCGCAGGCTTTGCGCTGCGGCGGCGCTTTGTTCCACCAGCGCTGCATTTTGCTGTGTCATCTGGTCGAGGTTGCTGATGGCCTTGTTGACTTGGGACACGCCCACGCTTTGCTCGGAAGACGCGGCCGTGATTGCGCCGATCATGTCGGTCACATGCTGCACCGACTGCACGATGTCGGCCATCGTGCTCCCGGCGTTCGATACCAGCCGGGAACCGGCCTCGACCTTTTCCACCGAGGCGATGATCAGTTGCTTGATCTCTTTGGCGGCCTCGGCGCTGCGCTGCGCCAGGTTGCGCACTTCAGACGCCACCACGGCAAATCCACGGCCCTGCTCGCCGGCGCGGGCTGCTTCCACGGCTGCATTGAGCGCCAGGATGTTGGTCTGGAACGCAATGCCGTCGATCACGCCGATGATGTCGGCAATCTTCTTGCTGCTGTGGTTGATGTCCTCCATCGTGGACACCACCTGCGTGACCACCTCGCCGCCCTTGCGCGCAACGCCCGTGGCCCCGGCGGCCAGGCTGCTGGCCTGCTGGGCGCTGCCTGCGCTTTGCGCGATGGTGCTGGTAAATTGCTCCATCGCAGCCGCCGTCTGCTGCAGGTTGCTGGAGGTCTGCTCGGTGCGGGCCGACAGGTCCTGGTTGCCGGTGGCGATCTCGGCGCTGGCCAGCGCAATGCTGTCGGTGCTCAGCCGCACCTGGTGCACCATGCGCCCCAAGGCGTTGCCCATCGTGTAGAGCGAGCGCAGCAGGTCGCCGAACTCATCGCCGCGCGTCACCGGCTCTTGCATGCTCAGGTCGCCGCCCGCCATGCGTTCGACCAGCGCGTTGGCCTGCGCCAGCGGGCGCTGCATGCTGCCGATCAGGTAATGGGCGCCGACGATGATGAGCAGGATCAGCAGGCCCGCCGTGACGGCGCTGATCTGCATGATCAGCGCGTGCGCATCGTCCATCTCCTGCTGGCTCTGTTGCGCGTTTCGTTGCTGCTGCCGCACGAAATCCTGCAACCCCTGCAGATAAATGGCCACGGCGGGGTTGTAGGACTTTTGGAGCACGGCCCGCGCCGGCTCTTGCTGGTCCGCACTTTTGAGTTGCAGGGCCTGGTCGCGCAGATCGACCGCCGTCTGGCGCAGTTGCGCCAGTTGGGCCATCTGCGCCTTGTCGGCATCGGTCAGCGCCATGGCCTCCAGCGACTTTTGCACCGCGCCGATCTGCGCCGAAGTGGCGAGCATCACATCCTTGAATTGCGCCTCGGCCTGCGGATCGGAGATGACGCTCAGGATCTGTGTCCGTGCGGCATTGACTTCGACCAGGCCGGCCCAGCGCATCGCCGCCTGCACACGGCTGGCCATGTCACTGGCCATGGCGTCGGCCCGGGCCTGCGCCCGGTCCAGGCGATAGCCGGAAAAACCCAGCACGATCAGCAGCAAGACCACGGTCGAAACCACCGCCAGCCACAGTTTGTGGGCCATTCGAAAGCGTGTGGGCATGGCGGGTCTCCCTCTCGTGCATGTGTGCATGTGTGTGCCGTTTGCGCGCGGCTGCGGGGCATTTTTTCACGATTCACACGGGCAAAAGCAGTAAAAGAAGCCGTCACCAGGTAACTCTGCGTATTGCAACGGCAGCACATGCAACGGCTGCCTTCCATGCCAGCGGACGCTGCGCAACGGGCTTTGCCGGGCCGCTGGCGACCCACCCGGCGCCGGTCACTGGCACGGGGCGGCGGCGGCGCTGTGCCGATCGCCCTTGCCGCCTTCGGGCCTGGGTGCAGTGGTGTTTCAGAGGATCCGCGTCACGCCCGACGGCCTGAAGCCCAGATCCGTCGCCTTGCCCTTGCGGCCACGCGCTGCGCGGGCGTTGTTCAGCGAGCGCAACTCCAGCGTTTCTTCGCGCAGCTTGCCGCCCCGGCCCAGGCCATCGATCCGGACGCTGCGGACATAGGCGGCGGCGCCTGCCAGGCGGTCCTTGTCTTCCAGATCGATCAGCAACAGACCCCGGCCGCCGTTGGCCATGGTCTTGAGTTCGCCCAGCTCGAACGTGAGTATGCGCCCGCCGGTGGAGGCGCAGGCCACATGCGTGGCCGGCAGCACCGGCGCGCTGCCGGTGCTGCCGAAGGCGTGCGAGGGCGGGCATGGTGTCTCGCCCCCGGCCAGCGTGAGGAAGGTCTTGCCGCCCTTCTGGCGCGAGATCATGTGTTCGACCGTCGCCAGAAAACCGTAGCCGCCCGAGTTGGACAGCAGCAGCGTGGCCTGGGCCGGGCCGGCAAAGTAGTGCAGCACCTGGGTGCCGGCTTCCAGCTCGATCAGCGTGGTGACGGGCTGGCCATCGCCGCGCGCGCCGGGCAGCAGCGATACGGCCACCGAATACACCCGGCCGTTGTTGCCAAAGGCCAGCAAGGTGTCGACGGTGCGGCATTCAAACGTGCCGTACAGCCCGTCGCCGGCCTTGAAGGCAAAGCTGGCCGCCTCGTGCCCATGGCCGCTGCGCACGCGCACCCAGCCCTTTTGCGAGACCACCACGGTCACCGGCTCGTCGGGCACCCGAACCTCGATCACGGCCTTTTTTTCCGCCTGTATCAGCGTGCGGCGCGGGTCGGCAAAGGTCTTGGCGTCGGTCTCGATTTCCTTGATCAGGGTGCGGCGCAGCGCGCCGGGGTGGTTCAGTATGTCTTCGAGCTTGCCCTGGCGGTCGCGCAGTTCCTTGAGTTCCTGCCCGATCCGCAGCGCTTCGAGCCGTGCCAACTGGCGCAGGCGGATTTCCAGGATGTCCTCGGCCTGCCGGTCGCTCAGGCTCCAGCGCGCCATCAGCGCTGCCTTGGGCTCGTCGGCCTGGCGGATGATCGCGATCACCTCATCGAGGTGGAGCAAAACGATTTGCCGCCCCTCCAGGATGTGAATGCGTTCGAGCACCTTGTTCAGGTGGTGCTGCGAGCGGCGGGTGATGGTGGTCTGACGGAAGGCGATCCACTCTTGCAGCATCTGCCGCAGCGATTTTTGCACCGGCCGGCCGTCCAGGCCCACCAGCGTCAGGTTGATCGGCGCCGAGGTCTCCAGGCTGGTGTGCGCCAGCAGCGCGGTGATCAGTTCCTGCTGCGGCGTCTTGCCGGTCTTGGGCTCGAACACCAGGCGCACCGGCGCGTCCTTGCCCGATTCGTCGCGCACCAGATCGAGCACGGCCAGCAGGCTGGCCTTGAGCTGGGTCTGCTCCTGGCTGAGCGCTTTTTTCCCGACCTTGATCTTGGGGTTGGTCAGTTCCTCGATTTCTTCGAGCACGCGCTGCGTGCTCACGCCGGGCGGCAACTCGTTGACCACCAACTGCCACTGCCCGCGCGCGAGTTCTTCGATCTTCCAGCGCGAGCGCAGCTTCAGGCTGCCACGGCCGGTTTGGTAGGCCCCGGCAATCTCGGCGGCGCTGCTGATGATCTGGCCGCCGCCGGGATAGTCCGGGCCAGGCACCAGGGCCAGCAGTTCCTCTTGCGTGAGCGCGGGCGTCTTGATCAACGCAATGCAGGCGGCGGCAATTTCGCCCAGGTTGTGGCTCGGGATTTCGGTGGCCAGGCCCACGGCAATGCCGCTGGCGCCGTTGAGCAGCGCAAATGGCAGCCGGGCGGGCAACTGGCGCGGCTCCTCGGTGCTGCCGTCGTAGTTGGGCATGAAGTCGACCGTGCCTTCGTCGATCTCGTCGAGCAGCAAACGGGCGATGCGCGACAGGCGCGCCTCGGTGTAGCGCATGGCCGCAGCACTGTCGCCATCGCGGCTGCCGAAGTTGCCCTGGCCGTCGATCAGCGGGTAGCGCTGGGCAAAGTCTTGCGCCATGCGCACCAGCGCGTCGTAGGCCGACTGGTCGCCATGCGGGTGAAAGCGCCCGAGCACATCGCCGACCACGCGCGCGCTCTTGACCGGCTTGGCCGCCGTGTTGCCTGCGGCGCCGCCGTAGCCCAGCCCCATGCGGCCCATCGCGTACAGGATGCGCCGCTGCACGGGCTTGAGGCCGTCGCACACATCGGGCAGCGCGCGGCCTTTGACGACCGACAACGCGTATTCCAGATAAGCCCGCTGGGCGTAGTCCGCCAGGCCCAGGGTCTCGCCCTCGTCGTTGCCTGCGGTGCTGAAATCAGAAATGGATGGGTCGCTCATGGAGTCTTCTTTCTGCGGGTGCGGGGTGCGCGCGCGGCTGGCGCGGCAGCCCGTGGGTGGCACATGCCGTTATACGTGATCGGGCGCGCACAAATCCAGCGCGTGGGGAGCAACTTTCGAACGCCGGCGCCCATCAGAATCAGAGCGCGGCAGGCGCGACACCGCCCGGCGAACCTGTGGACAGGCCGGCAGGCGATCTGCCCAGCCAGCGCTGCGCTCAGCGGCCATCATGCCTGTCCGATTCCACACGAAACGGCGCGCAGCCGCGCCGGGCGCGAACGGCAAACCGTGGCAAAGGAAGAGGGCCTCCGCATGAATCTGGACCTGCTCAAAGCAGCCTTCGTCGGCTTCATCCGCGCGCGCGGCATCGAGCACCATTTCCGCCGCCTTGGCAGGGACATGTTCCGCAGCGCTGCGCTGGCCCGGGAAGTCCCGCAAACCATTGCCCAGAGTCTGGTCTGCGCGTCACAAACGAAGCCCGACGCGCTGCTGCGCCAGTTGGGCACCCGCCCGGGCGGCCTGACCGGGCAGGAGGCCGATACCATCCGCGCCGCCGTCGGCCCCCATGCCGTCGGGCACGAAAAGCGGCTGACCTGGCGGGTTCACCTGTGGCATTGCTACAAGAACCCGTTCAACCTGCTGCTGACGGCATTGGCTGCGGTGTCGTATTTCACCGAAGACATGAAGGCCGCGATGGTGATCGGCGCGATGGTGCTCTCGTCCACGCTGATGCGCTTCATCCAGGAGTCGCGCTCGAACGGCGCCGCCGACAAACTCAAGGAGATGGTCAGCAACACCGCGACCGTCAGCCGCTGCGGCGCCGCGCAAGACAGCGCCGAACCAGCCCCGCGCCACGCCGATGCCAGCCCGCACTCCAGAGGCTCCCGGCGCATCGAGCTGCCGATCGAGGAGTTGGTGCCCGGCGACATCGTGCAATTGTCCGCCGGCGACATGATCCCCGCCGACCTGCGCCTGCTCTCGGCCAAGGACCTGTTCGTCAGCCAGGCCGCCATGACGGGCGAATCGCTGCCAGTGGAAAAATTCGCAGAGCATCGCGGCAGCGCCGCCGGCAATCCGCTGGAGTTGGACAATGTGTGCTTCATGGGCACCAACGTGATCAGCGGCGCGGCGGCGGCGGTCGTCCTGACCACGGGCAACCGCACCTATTTCGGCGCGCTGGCCGAGCGCGTCACCGCCACCGACCGCACGCCGACGGCATTCCAGTGCGGCGTCAACCAGGTCAGTTGGCTGCTGATCCGCTTCATGCTGGTGATGACGCCGATCGTGTTCTTCATCAACGGCTTCACCAAGGGCGATTGGATCGAGGCCTTCCTGTTCGGCCTGTCGATCGCCGTCGGCCTGACGCCGGAAATGCTGCCGATGATCGTCACCTCCACGCTGGCAAAAGGCGCGGTGGCCCTGTCGCGCAAGAAGGTCATCGTCAAGCGGCTGGACGCGATTCAAAATCTCGGCGCGATGGACATGCTGTGCACCGACAAGACCGGCACGCTGACGCAGGACAAGATCTTCCTCGAGCGCCACACCGGCATCCTCGGCGCGCCCAATGACGAAGTGCTGCAATACGCCTACCTCAACAGCTACTACCAGAGCGGCCTGAAAAATCTGCTGGATACGGCCGTGCTGGAGCACGCCGAATTGCAGCGCGAAATGGCGCTGGCCTCGGCCTATCGCAAGGTCGATGAAATCCCGTTCGACTTCCAGCGCCGCCGCATGTCGGTAGTGCTCAGTGAACGCGAAGACCACCACGAACTGATCTGCAAAGGCGCGGTGGAAGAAATCGTTTCGGTCTGCACGCATGCGCGCAACGGCGGTGCGATCGTGCCCTTCACGCCGCAACTGCTGGCCGAGATCGGCGCGACCACCGCCAGCCTGAACGCCGAAGGTCTGCGCGTGGTGGCCGTGGCCGCCAAAGACCTGCCGCCGACCAAGGAAACATACGGCGTCGCCGATGAGTCGGGCCTGGTGCTGATCGGTTACATCGCCTTCCTCGATCCGCCCAAGGAATCGACGGCGCCGGCGCTGGCCGCGCTGCGCGCGCATGGCGTCACCGTCAAGATCCTGACCGGCGACAACGAACTGGTGAGCGCCAAGATCTGCCGCGAAGTCGGGCTGGAGATACAGGGCATGCTGCTTGGCGCGCAGCTGGAAAAGATGAGCGATGCCGAACTGGCGCTTGCGCTGGAAAAGACCACCGTTTTCGCCAAACTCAGCCCGGCGCACAAGGAACGCATCGTGCGCGTGCTGCATGACGAGGGGCATGTGGTCGGCTTCATGGGCGACGGCATCAACGATGCGCCGGCATTGCGCGCGGCCGATGTCGGCATCTCGGTCGATACCGCCGTCGACATCGCCAAGGAGGCGGCCGATCTGATCTTGCTGGAAAAAAGCCTGATGGTGCTCGAAGCCGGCGTGCTGGAAGGCCGCAAGACCTTCGCCAACATGCTCAAGTACATCAAGATGACCGCCAGTTCCAACTTCGGCAATGTCTTGTCGGTGCTGGTGGCGAGCGCGTTCCTGCCTTTCCTGCCGATGCTGCCTTTGCATCTGCTGGTGCAGAACCTGCTGTATGACGCATCGCAAATTCCGATCCCGTTCGACCACGTCGACAAGGAATTCATCGAGAAGCCGCAACGCTGGAACCCGGGCGACATCGGCCGCTTCATGGTGTTTTTCGGCCCGGTCAGCTCGGTCTTCGACATCAGCACGTTTGCCCTGATGTGGTACGTGTTCGGCGCAAACTCGCCGGATCGTCAAACCCTGTTCCAATCGGGCTGGTTCATCGAAGGCTTGCTGTCGCAAACGCTGATCGTGCACATGATCCGCACCCGGCGCATTGCGTTCCTGCAAAGCCGCGCTTCATGGCCGCTGATGGGCATGACGCTGGTCATCATGGCCATCGGCATCATCGTGCCGATGTCGCCGCTGGCCAGCTACTTCAAGCTGCAGGCGCTGCCGCCGGGCTACTTTGCGTGGCTGCTGGCGATCCTGATCGCTTACGGCGCGCTGATTCAGGCCATGAAGAATTGCTACACCCGGCGCTACGGCTGGCAATGAGGGAAAAAACCGGCGGCTACCCCGCTGTGCGCGCGGCCCGGCGGCGCAGCAGGCGCGGCAGCAGCAGCACCGCCAGCACGACGACGATCAGGCCCAGCGAGCCGGGGCGCTCCAGGAAGATCGTCCACTTGCCTTCACCGATGGCCACGGCGTTGCGCATCTGCGTCTCGGCCAAAGGCCCGAGGATCATGCCCACCACCACCGGCGCAGCCGGGAAGTCGAAGCGGCGCATCAGCACCCCCAAAAGGCCGATCGCGTACAGCAGCAGCAGATCGAACGCGCTCTGGCGCATGCCATACACGCCCAGGGTGGAGAACACCAAAATGCCCGCGTACAGATAGGGCTTGGGGATGTTCAGCAGCTTGACCCACAGGCCCACCAGAGGCAGGTTCAGAATCAGCAGCATCACGTTGCCGATGTACATCGACGCGATCAGCGCCCAGACCAGCGCCGCGTTGCTATCGAACAGTTGCGGGCCAGGCTGTATGCCGTAGTTCTGGAACGCGCCCAGCAAGATGGCGGTGGTGTTCGACGTCGGGATGCCCAGCGTGAGCAGCGGAATCAGCGTGGCGGTGACGGCCGCGTTGTTCGCGGCCTCGGGGCCGGCCACGCCCTCGATGGCGCCGGTGGTGCCGAATTCTTGCGGGTTCCGGCTGAGCTTCTTTTCCGTGGCATAGCTCAAAAAGGTGGGAATTTCGCTGCCGCCCGCAGGCACGGTGCCGAACGGAAAGCCGATGGCCGTGGCGCGCAGCCAGGCCGGCCAGGAGCGGCGCCACTCCTGCCGCGTCATGTGCGTGCTGGTCAGGCGGTTTTGGGTTTCTTCGGTCTGGCCCTCGTACATCACGCTGTACAGGGCTTCGCCGACGGCAAACAGGCCCACGGCAATCAACACCACCTCGATGCCATCCATCAGTTCGGGCATGCCGGCGGTGTAGCGCGCCTGGCCGGTGATCTGGTCGATGCCGATCAGCCCCAGGGCCAGGCCGACGAGCAGCGCCACCATGCCGCGCAACAGGCTCTTGCCCAGCACCGCGCTGACGGTGGTGAAGGCCAGCACCATCAGCATGAAGTATTCCGGCGGCCCCAGGCGCACCGCGTGCCGCGCCACCAGCGGCGCGAAGAACGTGACCAGCACGGTGGCAATGCTGCCGGCCACGAACGAGCCGATGGCCGCCGTGGCCAGGGCCGCGCCGGCGCGCCCGTTCCTGGCCATTTTGTTGCCCTCCATGGCCGTGACCATGGAGCCGGCCTCGCCCGGCGTGTTCAGCAGGATCGCCGTGGTCGAGCCGCCGTACATCGCGCCGTAATAAATGCCGGCAAAAAAGATCATCGAGGCCGTGGCCTCGACCTTGACCGTGATCGGCAGCAGCATGGCCACGGCCACCGCAGGCCCGATGCCGGGCAGCACGCCCACGGCCGTGCCTATCATGCAGCCGACAAAGGCCCACAGCAGATTGACGGGGGTGGCTGCGGTGGCAAAACCGTGCATCAGCAGATCGAGCGTCTCCATGGCGTGTCGGCCCTACAGCCACCCCGTGCGGGTCAGGCCGGGCAGGTTGATGGCCAGCAATTGCGTAAACATCCAGAACACCGGCGCTGCCACGGCCACACCGATCAAGCCATCCTTGACCCAGGCCCGCAGGCGCAGGTCGAGCTGGCCTTCAGCGCTCTTGAAGCCCCGCACCGACAGCACGAAGCACAGCGCGCAGCTCAGGATGAAGCCCAGCGTGGTGATCAGCAGCGCATTGAGCAGCAAAGCGGCCGACACCCAGAGGAAGCCCTGCCAATGCGCGCGCTCGGCGCCAGAGCCTGCTTGCAGATCGCGCAAGCCCCCGGTCAGCGCATGCAGCACACACAGCAGCGCGCAGACCAGCAGCGCCGCGCTCACCAGCCAGGGGAGAAAATTCGGGCCTACGCCGCCGTAGCCGGCCTCGGAACTGACCGCGCTGGCGCCCCAGGCCAGCAACAGCGCCAGCAGCGCCAAGCCGGCACCGAGCAGGGTCTGCAAGGGCCGCGAGTGCGACGAATGCGACGAATGGCGCGCTGGATGGTGCGACGAATGTGCTGGCGCCACGTCAGACCATCCCCGACTTGGCCATCGTGGCACGCAGGCTGGCGAACTCGGCATCGACGAAGTTGGCAAACTCGTCGCCGGCCAGCCAGGCGGGCGTCCAGCGGTTCTTGTCCATCTGGTCTTGCCAGGCCGGGTGCTTGAAGGTTCGGTGCAGCGCATCGATCAGCACTTTGCGCTGCCCGTCCGTGATGCCGGGGGCGCCGTACACGCCGCGCCAGTTGCCGATCTCCACATCGATGCCCTGCTCCTTGAGCGTGGGCACGTTCACCCCCTTGAGGCGGGTGCCGGAAGTCACGCCCACGGCGCGCATCTTGCCGGCAGCGATGTATTCGGCAAACTCGCTGTAGCCGCTGCCGCCCACGGTGACATTGCCCCCCAGGACGGCGGCGATGGCTTCACCGCCGCCACGGAAGGCCACGAAGTTGATCTTGGCCGGGTCCACCCCCACCGCGCGGGCGATCATCGCGGCGGCAATGTGCTCGGTCGAGCCGCGCGAGCCACCGCCCCACTTGACGCTGCCCGGGTCTTTTTTGAGCTGTTCGAGCAAATCCTTCATGGTCTTGTGCGGCGAATCGACGGGCAGCACGAACACGTTGTACTCGCTGGTCAGGCGCGCCAGCGGCGTGACCTTGTCCAGCCCCACCGGCGGCCTGCCGGCGATGATGCCGCCGAGCATCACGGCGCCCATCACCATCAATGCGTTCGGGTCGCCCTTGCTGGCATTGACGAACTGCGCCAGGCCAATGATCCCGGCGGCGCCGCCCCGGTTGTCATAAGACACCGACGCTGCCGCCCCCGCATCCTGCATCGCCTTGCCCAGCGCGCGGCCGGTGGAATCCCAGCCGCCGCCCGGGTTGGCGGGAATCATCATCTTCAAGGCGGCTGCCTTTTGGGCCGACACGGGCAGCACGCCCGCAGCAGCCATGGCTGCCAGTGATTTCAGAAAAATGGCACGACGCATGTAGTCTCCGGAAAAGGTTTGCCAACCGCCCAATGATGCACGCAGCCGCCGCCCGAACGGCGCTTCACGGACCTGGGGTAAACCCCAGGGCCTGGTGACCGCTTTCCCGATGGCGCAAGCTGCATATCAGCCATGCGTCCGGGCTTCATTCCGGGCCATCTCTTGGGCCATCTCTTGGGCTTTCCCTTGGGCCATGCCCCGGACCATGCCCGGTCTCGTTCCGGGCCTGGCGCATGACGCATCCTCGGGCCTGCCAATGGCGGCGCTGACAGGCCCGGTGCGGCGCAAGCGGGTGCCGCAGCGCGGTCTCAGACCGGGCCGGCATCGCATCGGTCTGGCCCGCGCAGGCGCTTGTAGAAGAACGTGGTGCTGCAGAATGCGCCGTCCGGCATCAGCGCGTAGTCGGGCACCATGCCCACCTGCTGCCAGCCTGCGCGCCGGTACAGCCGCTCGGCGTCGCCGCCGGTCACGGTGTCGAGCACCAGCACGGTCCGGCCTTCGGCGCGGGCGGCATCCTCCACGGCGGCCAGCAGGCGCCGGGCCAGACCCTGGCGGCGCGCCTTGCGGTGCACTAGCATCTTGGCTACGTCGGCGCGGTGGGGTTGGTTGTCGGGCATGGCCGTCACCAGTTGCACGGTGCCGACGATGCCGCCATGCGGGTCTTGGGCTACCAGCAGCACGCGCTCGTTGCGGGCGACGCCCTCGGCCACGGTGCGCCAAAACGCCAGCGCCTTGTCGCGCGGCAGCGGCCACATGAAGCTGACCGATGCGCCGCCCTGTACGCAGTCGATCAGCACATCGGCCAGCGCCGCAACGCTGGCGGCGGCCTCATCGGCGTCCAGCCGGCGCACGGTGGCAGGGGTTGCCGTCATGGCTTGGCCGGCGGCAGGCGTTGGGGTCGTCATTGGGTGGCCTCTCGGGGATGGCAAAAAGAAATGGCGTCGTGCTGCCTGCCGTGGCGCTGCGTGGCTGAAGTCCGGCGCTCGGGGGCCGCTTCGGGATGCCCGCCGCGCGCTGCCGGCAGGCGCTGCGCCGATGTTATCGTGTCGCCATGCGAGTCCTTTTGAAATGGCTGCTCAGCGCTGTCGCGTTGCTGTTCGTGGCCTATGTGTACAGCGGGGTGGAGGTGCGCAGCTTCGGCGCGGCCTTGATCGCGGCCTTCGTCATTGGCCTGTTCAACGTGGTGCTGCGGCCGGTGCTGGTGCTGCTGACGCTGCCGGTGACCATCGTCACCTTGGGGCTGTTCCTGTTCGTCATCAACGCGCTGATGTTCTGGGCCGCCGCCAGCCTGCTCGACGGCTTTCAGGTCACCGGGTTTGCTGCCGCGCTGCTGGGCTCGCTGATCTATTCGTTGCTCGGGGTGCTGATCGAGTCAGCGCTCGGCGGCCTGTTCGCGCAGCAGTGACTCCATCGCGCGCAGCCGGGTGTCGATGATGGAGGCGTCGATGTGGTCCACGGCCGCGCCGCTGCGGCGCGCCAGGTCTTGTCCGGCCTTGAAGCGGTCTGCGGCGGCGGCATAGTCGTAGCGCGCAGCATGGGCCTCGGCCTCGGCCCGCACCGCGCGCAGGGTCTGGCCCTGGGCCTGTGCGACGGCGGCCAGCAACTGCCATGCCGTGGCGTCCTTGGGGTGGTTGGCGACCCAGGTTTGCAGGGCCTGCGCGCCTTCGCCTGCCCGGCGGGCCTGCAGCAGGGCCCGGGTGCGCAGCAGCAGTTCCGGCCGGCCGGTGTCGCTGCCTGCGGGCAGGGCTTGCAGGGCCTGCAACGCGGCGTCGGCGGCGCCAGCGGCCAGTTCGATCTCGGCGTTCAACAGGCCGAGCAGCCTGCGGGTGGCCGGGTCCGACGCCTGCCGGGCATCGGGCGCGTTGCGCACCAGATCGTCGAGCTTTTGGGCCGCAGCGCGCGCGCCGGCGGCATCGCGCAGTTGGCTGCTGCCCAAGGCGGCGACGTACAGCGCGGCGGCGCGGTGCGGCAGCGGCTGGCTGGCCCAGCCGCTGCTGTGCGGTTCGGCGATCCATTGGCGCAGGCTGTCCACGCCCGGGTTGGCAAGCACTCTGGCGCGCGCTGCCACCAGTGCGTGTTCCAGCGTCGCGGGCGCCGCCGCCGTGGCGCCGATGGCCGTGCCCGGCGGGATGCGCGCGTGCATGTCGGCGCTGCGCTCGGTGGTCAGCGGGTGGCTGCGCAGATAGGGCCAGGAGCCGTTGTCATTGAGGCGGTTGGCCTGTTGCAGTTTGTCGAACATGCCGACGAAGCCCTGGGGGGCGAAGCCGGCAGGCGCCATCAGCCCGTAGCCGATGCGGTCGGCCTCGCGCTCCATGTCGCGCGAGAAGTTCAGTTGGTTTTGCAGCAGCAGCGCCCGGCCGCCGACCACCAGGGCCTGGGCCGCGTCCGGGTTCTTGCTCGCGGCCAGCGCGCCCAGCACCAGCGCGCCGAGCAACAGCGGTGTCTGTTTTTTCTGCGCGGTGAGCAGGCGCGAGACATGGCGCTGGAGGACATGGCTGAGCTCGTGCGCCAGCACCGAGGCCAGTTCATCGCGCGTGCTGGTGACGCCGACCAGACCGAGGTGCAGCCCGAGATAGCCGCCGGGCAGGGCGAAGGCGTTCACGCTCCGGTCGCGCCCGAGCAGCACCTCCCAGGCAAAGCGCTCGTCGAGTTCGGCCGACAGTTCCCCGCGGGCGCGGGCCGCCGCCAGCAGCGACTGCCACAGGCCCTGCACATAGTCCTCCAGCACCGGGTCGTCGATGTAGTCGGGGTCGCGGTAAAGCTCGCGGATGATGCGATCGCCCAGGCGGCGCTCGGCGCTGCTGCCCAGTTCGCTGCCGTCGCCCAGGGTCGGCAGGCCGGTCTGCGCGCTGGCCGGTGGCGCCCATGCCAGCGCGCACGCGCCCACGGTCAGGGCCAGCAGCGCCCGTTGCACCACGGCTTTGGCCTTGCGGCACAGGAACGGCGGCATCAGAACGGGTCCAGCGCCAGAAATCCCCGGGGCTCGGCCGTGGCGGCGTCCAGCAGCATGGTCCAGGCGGTGCCGCGATCGATCAGCGGCAGGTAGCGCAACTGCGCTGCCGGCTGGCCGCTGTCTGCCACCGCGCGATCGATCCGCGCCGTCTGCTGGGCAAAGCGCTGGCGCAGATCGGTGATCGGCTTGGCCACGGCAAGGATGTCGGCGGTGCTGCTGGCATAGGGCTGCCACAGATCGCAGCGCGCCGGCAGCGCGGCGCCGTCGAGCGCGGCCATCGTGGCGTCATATTGCTCGTTGGCGTCCTTGAAAGGCCGCAGCGCAATCAGCGTGGGGCCGGTGATCGGCAGCTTTTGCAGCGCTGGCGGCGCCTTGGCCAGCAGTTGGTCATCGACATCGATGGCATGGACCACGCTCATGCGGCTGTATTCGAACACCAGATGCACCGGCCGGGCCACGAAGACGGTCCACAGGCCATAGCCCAGGGCCGCCAGTTGCAGCATGCCCACCACGGAAAGGTCCAGCACCAGCTCGCGCCGGCGCTTGGTGCGGTTGAAAATGGCCAAGGTGATCAGCGGCCCCATGATCACGTCGACACTGACCACGAGCAGGAACAGCGTCCGCCCGCCGGAAACGTCCCGGTACGGATACGGGTACCACAGGCCAAAAACCAGCAGCGCTGCCAGCGCTGCAATGCCCAGGCTGATGCCCAGATGAATGCCGCTGGCGCGCAGGCGCCCCGCCCAACCGGCGTGCAGGCGCTCTTTTTCTCTGGCGCACAGGCGCTTTAGCCAATTTCGCATGATCGTATGATGCTCCCGTCCGATGTCCGATGATGGTTCAGGCAAAGCCTGTCCCGCACTGTTTTTCCACTGCATGTCCGCACTCACCCACTTCGATGCCCAAGGCCATGCGCACATGGTCGATGTGGCTGCCAAGCCTGCCACCCACCGCATGGCCATTGCCTGCGGGCGGATCGAAATGTTGCCAGAAACGCTGGCGCTGATCAAAACCGGGACGGCGCGCAAAGGGGATGTGCTGGGCGTTGCCCGCATCGCCGGCATACAGGCGGCGAAAAAGACCAGCGAGCTGATCCCGCTGTGCCACCCGCTGGCATTGACCCGCGTCGCGATCGAATTCGACGCCGCAGCCCCGGCCCCGACGGACGCCAGCGGCATATCGTGCACGGCCACCGTGGAGACCGTGGGTCCGACGGGCGTCGAGATGGAAGCCCTGACGGCCGTGCAGATCGCGCTGCTGACCATCTACGACATGTGCAAGGCGGTGGATCGGGGGATGGTCATCCACGGGGTGCGGGTGCTGCAAAAGCATGGCGGAGCGTCGGGCAGTTTCGTCAGCCGCTGAACCGGCCCCGGCTCAGCGCCCGCTGCGCGCCAGATAGCGCTTGCGCCAAAACAGCAGCAGCAACGCCAGCGCGATGAACAGCATCGCTGCCAGCGCCCACCAAAAGCCATTGGCTTTGTCGGTCAGCGGCAGGAACTCGAAGTTCATGCCGAAGATGCCGGCCATCAGGTTCAGCGGCAGGAACACCGCCGTCAGCGCCGTCAGCGTGCGCATGGTGTCGTTGGTGCGCTGGCTCTGCACCGAAAAATGGATTTGCACGGCGGTCTCCGTGCTTTGCTCCAGCCGCCGCACATGGCGCACCACGCGCTCTATGTGTTCGAGCACGTCGCGGCTGCGCACCTTGAGCAGGTCCAGCTCGCGCAGGCCCGCCGGGCTGTCGGGCAAGGCCCAGGTCTCCAGCGTCTCGATCCAGTCCTGCAAGGCCGCGCGCTGGCCTTCGCAGATTTCGTCCAGAGCGTGCAGCGCCAGCCGCGCCTGCAGCAGCGAGGCCCAGTTCACGCCACGCGCGCGCGGCTTGAGCAGCTCGGTCTGCCAGTGGTCGAGTTGGCGCGTGAGTTCGCGGCGCAGGTCCAGGTAGCCATCGACCATCAGGTGGATCACGCGCAGCATCAGGTCGGCCGGGCTGCCGGGCAGGCGGGCGCCGGGTAGCGGGCTGCTGCGGCCCTCTGCGGGGCTGGCGCCGGGCAGGGCGGCCAGCAGGCGCGCCGCATAGGCATTGCGCACGGCGCAGTCGTCGGGGTGCACCGTCAGCAGCAATTGGTCGAACAGCGCAAAGCCGACGGGGCTGGTGTCGATGCGCCGCAGCACCGGCGGGCCACGGCGTTTGCCGGCAGGCGCAGGCCCATCCTGCGGCGCGGCGGCGGCATGGCCCTGCGCGCTGGCCAGCCGGCGGAACACCAGCAGGTCGTACTGCGAGGTGTAGTCGAAATGCGAAGGCAGTTGCGCGTTGAGCAGGTCAGAGACATGCAAGTCCACCAGTTGCAGACCGGCGAGGGCTTGCAGGCTGCCCTGTATGTCCGCCAGCCGGGCCTGGAAGACCGGGCGGGAGCAGGCGATCCAGACAAAGCCCTGCGCCGGCATCCGGGCCGGCAGGGCCGCCAGTTCCTGCACGCCGCCGCCATGGATGTGAAAGATGCGCATGTGGCCCGGGCCGGGGTTCGTCGATGCGTGGATTCGTGGGTGCGTGGGTGCGTGAACGCCTGAACGCGCCCGTGGCGCCCGTTCCGTATGCGCTTTGAGCTATCTTTTGAGGAGCAATCTTGCCGCATCGCGGGCAAAGTAGCTCAGCACCCCGTCGGCGCCTGCGCGTTTGCAGGCCAGCAGGCATTCCATCATCACTGCGTCGTGGTCGAGCCAGCCATTGGCGGCGGCGGCCTTGATCATCGCGTACTCGCCGCTGACCTGGTAGACGAAGGTGGGCATGCGGAACTCGTCCTTCACGCGGCGCACGATGTCCAGGTACGGCATACCGGGCTTGACCATCACCATGTCGGCGCCTTCGGCGATGTCGATGGCCACCTCGCGCAGGGCCTCGTCGCTGTTGCCGGGGTCCATCTGGTAGGTGTTTTTGTCGGCCTGGCCGAGCGCGCTGCGCGAGCCGACGGCGTCGCGGAAAGGGCCGTAGAAGGCGCTGGCGTACTTGGCGCTGTAGGCCATGATGCGGGTGTGGATGTGGCCCTGCACCTCCAGCGCCTCGCGGATCGCGCCGATGCGCCCGTCCATCATGTCGCTGGGGGCGATGATGTCCACGCCGGCCTCGGCATGGGTCAGGGCCTGGCGCGTCAGCAGCGCCACCGTGTCGTCGTTGATGATGTCCCCGGCCGGGCCGAGAACGCCGTCCTGGCCGTGGCTGGTGTAAGGGTCGAGCGCCACATCGGTCATCAGGCCGAGTTCGGGCAACTCCTTCTTCAACGCGCGCACCACGCGCGCAATCAGGCCCTCGGGGTTCAGCGCCTCCCTGGCATCGGGCGTCTTCAGGGCCGGGGCGATGACGGGAAACAGCGCCAGCACGACAATGCCCAGCCGCAGGCAGTCCTCGGCCACGGGCAGCAACAAATCCAGGCTCAGCCGATCGACGCCGGGCATGGACGCAACGGCCTGGCGCTGGTTTTGGCCCTCGTGCACGAACACGGGATAGATCAGATCCTGCGGCGCGAGCGCATGTTCGCGCACCAGCGCGCGGGTGAAGGCGTCACGGCGCAGCCGGCGCGGGCGGCTTTGCGGAAAGGGGGCGGGGCTTTGGACAGGCATGGGGAAATTTTGCCTGAAGTCACCAGCGCGCAGCGCCGGTGCTGCCTGCCCCTCATGCTCCGGCATTGCGCATCAGGCCGATGACCCAAGCCGATGGCGCGTTCGGCAAGGCCGTTCGACAAGGCTTTCCCCCCCGGGGTTTGAACAGGTCTCAGGCCGACGCCATCAAGGCATCGTCGAAGATCGCCACTGCGCGCGTCCAGCCTGCCGAAGCGCCACGGATCTTGTGCGGAAAGCAGCTGATGAAAAAGCCCGTCGGCGGCAGCACCTCCAGGTTGTGCAACTTCTCCAGGTGGCAGTAGCCGATCTCGCGGCCTGCCTTGTGGCCTTCCCAGATCAGCGATGCGTCCTGCGTTTGGCCGTATTTCTTCGCGGTGTGCACGAAGGGCGCGTCCCAGCTCCAGGCGTCGGTGCCGGTCAGGCGCACGCCGCGCTCGAGCAGATACATCGTGGCTTTGTAGCCCATGCCCGCGCCGGCCGACACATAGTCGCCGTGGCCGTAGCGCGAGCCGGCGCGCGTGTTGACCAGCACGATTTCGAGCGCGCTCAGCGTGTGGCCGATGCGCTGGAGTTCGGCCTGAACGTCGTCGACCGTGACCACGTAACCGTCAGCGAAGTGGCGAAAATCCAGCTTCACGCCGGGCTGGAAGCACCAATCGAGCGGCACCTCGTCGATCGCGATGGCCGGCCGGCGCTTGCCCAGCGCCTTGTCCATGGTCGAGTGAAAGTGATAGGGCGCATCGAGGTGCGTGCCGTTGTGCGTGGACATCTGTACCCGTTCCACGGCCCAGCCTTCGCCATCGGGCAGGTCTGCGCGCTGCAAGCCCGGAAAGAAGGACGCGATCTGCTCATAGGTCTGATCGTGCGTGAAGTACTCGATCTTCGGCGCGAAGGCCGGCGGGTCGGAGAGCACGTCGTTTTCCAGGAAGATCGACAGGTCGACAAACTTGCGTGGCATGGGCGTATCCCGGGTGGGGGGGTGGATGGGTGGGTGGATGGATGGAGGGTTCTGCACATCAGGGGTGCTGCCAGCGCAGCCAGCGCTTTTCTGCGCCGGCCAGCAGCGCGTTGCTGACAAAGCCGATGCCGCCGAGCAGCGCGATGCCGGCGAACAAATCGCTCGCGCGAAAGGCGCGCGCGGCCAGAAGAATGGCCTGGCCCAGGCCGCTTTGCGCGGCGATCATTTCACCGACCACCGCCACGATCAGGGCAACGGTCAGCGCCAGCCTCATGCCGGCCAGGATATCGGGCATGGCGTTGGGCAGGCCCATCTTCCAGACCTGGGCGCCACGCGACATCTGCAGGCAGCGCGCCACTTCCGACAGGCGCGGCTCCAGCGTCGCCAGGCCGTGCACCGTGGCCAGCAGCACCGGCCACATCGCGCCGAAAGCGACCACGAACAGCACCGTGCCGCGATTCAACCCGAAGATCGATAGCGCCAGCGGCAGCAACGCCGAAGCGGGCAGCGGCCGGATGAATTCGAGCGTCGGCTGCACCCAGGCACGCGCCACCGGCGACACGCCGATGGCCGTGCCCAGCAGTACACCGAAGAGCGAGGCCAGCAGCCAGCCCTGCAGCATGTGGCCGACGGTGGCCTGCGTGAAGGCGATCAGTTCGCCGTTGCCGGCGTCCCGCGAAAGATCGAGCCCTTCGAGCAGGCTGGCAAAGACGGCTTGCGGTGTCGGCAAGAACACGCGGCTCACCCAGCCCGCGTTGCTCGCGCCCCACCACAGCGCAACCAGCGCGCCGAGAACGGCGAGCGCACCGAGCGCGCCAAGACCATCGGCGCCCAGGCGCGGGTGCCCGTTGCCGTTCATGACAGCGCCCCCATGCGCCGCGCCACCAGCCGCTGCAAAAGCACCATGCCGGCATTGACTGCAAAGCCCACCACGCCGATCCAGCCGAGCCACGCGAGCATCAGCGCAGGCTCGAAACTCTGCTGCGCAATCATCATCGCGTAGCCCATGCCGTAGGGGTTGGCCGCAATCTCCACCGTCACGGCCACCACCAGCGCCAGCGCCACGCCAAGCCGCAACGCGACAAACAGGCGCGGCACGATGGCCGGCAGCACGATCTTGAAAGTCCGCTCGCGTGCCGACAGACCCAGCACGCGGCTGACTTCGAGCAGCCGGGGCTCGATCTGCTGCACCGCCGACTGCACCAGCACCAGCAGCGGCCAAAAGGTGGCGAAGGCGACGATGCCCAGTTCCATGCGCACGCCAAAGCCGAAGGTCAGCATCGACAGCGGAATCAGCGCAACGCAAGGCACGGGCCGCAGCACCTCGATCGACAAAAACCCCAGTTGCGCCGCGCGGCGCGAGATCCCGAGCACCAGTCCGAGCGCCAGCCCGAGCGCCGTGCCCAGCAGCAGGCCGAGCGCCGCCGTGCCGAGCGTAAAGCCTGTGGCGTGCCAGAGCGAGCCGTCCAGCGCCGCGCCGACCAAAGCCCTGGTCGCAGCGCTCGGCGGCGCAAGTGCATCGCTGCCCAGCGCGGCTGCGCGCCGCGCGTACCACTCGAAGGCAGCGGCCAGCAGCGCAGGAAACACCCACGGCCGCAGCCAGCGCAACAAGCGGCCCTGTGCCATTTCAGTCATGGCTGTGCTCGATGAAAGCGAACAGCTCGCGCCGCAATCGCAGGTAGTCCGGATGTTCCTTGGTCGTCAGATGGTCGCGCGGACGCTCAAGCCCCACGTCGATCATCCGCGCCAGGCTCGGCCGCCCCGGGCCAGGGTTGGCGCGCAGCGCGATCACGCGGTCTGCCAAGTAGATGGCTTCTTCGAGATCGTGCGTGACAAAGAGCACCGTCAGCCCGTCGTCGCGCACCAGCCGCGCCAGTTCGTCCTGCAAGCTCTGGCGCGTGAGCGCATCGAGCGCGCCAAAAGGCTCGTCCATCATCATCAACTCGGGCTTTTGCGCCAGGCAACGCGCAATCTGCACGCGCTGCTGCATGCCGCCCGACAACTGCACCGGGAACTTTTGCGCATGTTTGACCAGACCGACCTTGCCCAGCACATCGGCGATGCGCGGCCCGCGCTCGGCCGCAGGCACGCCGGCCGCCTCGAATGCCAGGCTCACATTGCCTGCCACCGTGCGCCAAGGCAGTAGCGCGCGGCCGTAGTCCTGGAACACAAAGGCCACCTCGCGCACAGGCCCGGTCATCTTCACGCCGTTGCGCCGCACTTCGCCGGCGCTGGCGCGGACCAGCCCACTGGCTGCGCGCAGCAGCGTGGTCTTGCCGCACCCGCTCGGGCCCACGATGCAGACGAATTCGCCATGTGCCACGTCGAACGAGGTGGGCGTCAGAATCTCGCGCCCGCCGAACCGGATCGCCACGCCATCCAGGCGCAGGAAGGGCGCGGGCGGCGCCGCAGAACCTGCGGGCGCGCGCAATGCGCCGGGCGCTCCCGCCGTCGAGGCGGCAGATGCGGTGATCGATGCGGGAGCGCAGATCACTTGACGATCAACCGCGCAACGTCGATGTCCGTCTTGAGCATGTCCTGCTCCTTCATCAGAGCGCTCCAGTAGGCCAGTTGCCGGTCGCTCACCATCGGGCCGGGCGGCGAGATCTGCAACTTGACCAGCACCTCGGGCGGCAGTTTGATGTACTTGCCGATCGCGGCGCGCACCTTTGCGTCGTTTTTGGGCTGCTGCATGAAGTTCGCGGATTCGAGCAGCGCCTGGCGAAAGGCGTGCACCGCCGCAGGGTTGCTGGCGACCCACTCGCGCTTGGCCGCGTGCACGATGGTCTGGTTGTTCTCCGGCAGGAAGGTCGAGTAGTACGAGGCCACGTAGCCCGCGCCGCTGTCGGTGATGCGGCTCATGAACGGGTCGGCCGACACCACCGCGTCCACCGAGCCGCCGCGCAGCAAGTCGCCGTGCTGCGGGAACGCGACCTCGACGAAGTGGACCTTGCGGTAATCCACGCCGCTGTTCTTGAGCCATGCGCGGAAGGTCACATGCAGGAAGGCGCCAAGGCCCGGCACGCCGATCTTCTTGCCCACGCAGTCCTGCGCGCTCTTGATGCCGGAGCCTGCGCGCGCCACCAGGCCGAAACTGGTGATGGTCTTGGACGTGACCGCGCCGCCGGCCACCAGCACCAGGTCCAGCCCGCCGTCCACCGCCTGCAAGAACACCGAAGGCGTGGGCCCGCCGATCTGCAGCGAGTCCGATTGCAGCGCCGCCGGAATGATGGAGTTCAGCGCAATGAACTTCAGTTCCACGTCCAGGTTGCGCCTCTTGAAGCCGCCTTCTTCTGCCGCCACGAAGACCGAGGCGAAGTCGGTCACCGCCGTGTAGCCGAACACGATCTTCGGGTTCGACTGCGCGCGCACAGCCGGCGCAGTGGCGGCGGCAAGCGCCCATAGCAGGGTGCGTCTTTTCGGCGTCATGTCGGTTCACTCCCGGGGATGGTTTCTTGCGCGCGCCCGGGCTGGGGGCGCGGCAGCGCGGCGCGCAGGCCGCCGACGATGAAGTTCACGAGCATCGGCGCCACGGCCGGGTCGCTGCGCTTGTTCTGGCCATGCGAGAGGCGTTCGATGCGCGTGTCGCTCAGGTGGTGCAGCAGCGCGCCAAGAGTGAACTGATAGCCCCACGCCACCTGGCTGCGCGTGGCATGAGGCAGCGCGAGGTGGAGCGCGTCGATATAGGCCTGTGCCAACGGGTCGAAGTAGCCGCGCAGCACGCGATCGACTTCCGCCGTGGCATGGCCCAACTCGCGCGAGACCAGCAGCGCGTAGTACTCGCCCTCGGCGCCCGCGCGCAGGGCCAGCACCGGGCCGGTGAAGACCTCGATGATGCGCACCAGCGTGCGCGGATCATCGGGGTCGTTGTCCAGCGCAGCCAAGCCGGCCAGCCGCTCGTCGATGGTGTGGCTCCAGTGCTCGAAGATGGCATGAAAGAGCGCGTGCTTGGGGCCGAAGTAATAGCCCACCAGCGCCAGCGGCACACCGGCTTGCTCGGCGATCTGGCGGATCGTCACCGCGTGGTAGCCGTGCTGCGCGAAGAGCTTTTCGGCCGCCAGCAGGATGGCCTGCCGGCGGTCGGGCCGGCCGGCCTCGGTGATCGCGGCGGTCCGGCGGGCGCTGCGCTTGACGATAGGGGTACGGGCCTGCATCGGGCTTATTGCACATGCGTACAAATATCTTGTACATGCGTACAAACCCTGGCGGCGCACCCCATGGCAAGTCGCCATCGGCATCAGGCAGCGGTTCTGCGCCCGGGCACGTAAACTGCGGCCATGCTCTGGATCAAAGCCTTTCACATCGTCTTCGTGACCTGCTGGTTCGCCGGCCTGTTTTACCTGCCGCGCATCTTCGTGAATCTGGCGCTGCTCGCCCCGGGCGCTGCCGCCGAGCGCGAGCGCCTGTTGCTGATGGCCCGCAAGCTGCTGCGCTTTACCACGCTGCTGTCGGCGCCGGCGCTGGCGCTGGGGGTCTGGCTCTGGCTCGGCTACGGCATTGGCCGCGGCCCGGGCAGCGGCTGGATGCACGCCAAGCTCGCCGTGGTGCTGCTGGTGATCGGTTACCACCATGGCTGCGGCCGGCTGTTGCGCCAACTGGCCGATGGCCGTTGCCGCCGCAGCCCGGTGTGGCTGCGCTGGTTCAACGAACTGCCGCTGCTGCTGCTGACGGCGGCGGTGCTGCTGGTGGTGCTCAAGCCGTTTTGACGCCAGCGCGCATGCACCAGAGCTCCGCTGGGCCGCTGGCGCTGAGCTACGCGGCGCTGATCGTCTTTGCCAGCCTGTTCCCGTTCGAGGGCTGGCGCGCGCAGGGCATCGACCCGCTGGTGTTTCTGCTGGCGGCGCTGCCCCCGCCATACTGGACCTGGTTCGATGTGCTGACCAATGCCGCAGGCTATGCGCCGCTGGGTTTTTTGCTGGCGCTGGGCCTGCTGCGCACAGGCTCGGGCCGCAGGGCGGTGCTGCTGGCCACGCTGGCGGGGGCGCTGCTGTCGCTGGCAATGGAGTTCTTGCAGATCTATCTGCCCCGGCGGGTGCCGTCCAACCTGGATCTGGCGCTCAATGCCGCTGGCGCGCTGGCGGGGGCCTCGATCGCGGCCTTGCTGGCGCGCCTGGGCGTGCTCGGGCGCTGGCACGATTGGCGCGAGCGCTGGCTCCTGCCCGATGCCAGCGGCGCCATGGTGCTGCTGGCCCTGTGGCCGCCGGCATTGCTGTTTCCGGCCGCCGTGCCTTTCGGGCTGGGCCAGGTGCAGCAGCGGCTGGAGACGGCGCTGATCGGTTGGCTGGCCCATACCCCATCGATGCCATCGATGCCGCTGCCCGACGGCCTGCCATTGCGCCAGACCGCGCTGGCGCCGCTGTCCCCCGGCGGCGAGCTGCTATGCGTCGCGCTGGGGCTGCTCGCCCCCTGCCTGCTGGGCTATTGCGTGATCCGCCAGGCGCGGCACCGCGTGCTGCTGGCGCTGGCGCTGGCGGCACTGGGCATCGCGCTCACGGCGCTGTCGGCCGCGCTGAGTTGGGGTCCGGTCCATGCCTGGCAGTGGCTGAACCGGCCCGCGCGCGCCGGGCTTTGGGCTGCGCTGGCGCTGGCCTTGCTGCTGCTCGCCCTGCCGCGCCGGGCCTGCGCGGCCATGCTGCTGCTGGCGCTGGTCTGGCAGTTGGCGCTGCTCAACCAGGCGCCCACCAGCGCTTACTTTGCCCAGACCTTGCAGCTTTGGGAGCAGGGCCGCTTCATCCGCTTTTATGGCCTGGGCCAGTGGCTCGGCTGGCTCTGGCCCTATGCCACATTGCTGTATGTGCTGCTGCGGGTATCGGGCCGGCAGCGGCATGAACCGCTTTCCTGAAACCTGTGCACCAGACAGGCAGCGGCCGCCAGGGTGATGGGTTGCCGCTACGCTATATTCTGGCAGTGGAATTTGTTCCACGGTTGTCAGCGGTGCAAATCGTTGTTGCGCTCCCGCCGGGTGGGTAACAGGCATCGCTGACACCATCGTCTCTTGCGGCCCTGGCCGCAAGAGACGAACGGAACCCGACCAAGCTCTTGCATCCATCCATTCCATCGAAAGGAAAGCACCGTGATCGTCGCCCTTCTCCCTGCATCAGCGCATCAGCGCATCAGCGCATCAGCGCATCAGCGCATCAGCGCATCAGCGCATCAGCGCATCAGCGCATCAGCGCATCAGCGCATCAGCGCATCAGCGCATCAGCGCATCAGCGCATCAGCGCATCAGCGCATCAGCGCATCAGCGCATCAGCGTAATCCTCGCCTCGTCGAAAGGATAGCACCATGGCCTCCACCATCACGATTGACAAGACCATCGTCAAAGCCGGTGAGACCGCCTGGATCTCCCTTACTTTCCCCAATAACGAGACCATGTATCGCGCGAATGGCCTGGTCCGTTTCTTGACCGTCACCGGCGGCTCGTTGAACCACGGCACCCTCATCAGGATTGGCGCCGGCACTAATACCTATAGAGTCCAATTCATACCTACCGAAGGCTTGGAGAAATCCGACGCCAAAGTCCGCTACGACAGCCCCAACGATGAGTCCGACGGAGAGCTCACCTTCGCCATCGACACCCTGCGGCCCACCGTTGCCAGTGCCTCGATCGCCAAAAGCGACCTGCGCCTCGGGGAAAAAACCACCATCACCATCACCTTCAGCGAACGGGTGACCCGCAGCAGCTTCACCCTCGAAGACCTGCAGGTGGACGCCGGCAAGGGCACTTTGAGCAACCTGCGCGTCGCCCCCTCCGACACCACAGCCACCACCGCCGCCGCCACCACCTGGCTGGTCGACCTGGAGGCCCCGGCCACCCGGCCCGCGACGGGCCTGCATGGCAACCAGATACGGATCAACCTCGACGGCATCACCGATGTCCCGGGCAACGCAGGCGCAAGCCGGGGGGTGAGCGTCCCGGCCCGCTACAACATCGACGACGGTGTGCCGCCCACGGGCACCATCGCGCTGTCGGCCACCAGCCTGAAGGCCGGCGAGACGATGATCGTCACCTTCACCTTCAGCGAGAACGTCCCCAACTTCGGTCTCGACGCCATCCAGTACGACACCAGCAAAGGCACGCTGAGCGCGCTGACGCAAAGCAGCACCGACAGCAAGGTCTGGACCGCCACCTACACGCCCCGGTCCGACACCGAGAACGCCAACAACACCATCCGCGTGAACCTCGCCAGCATCCGGGACGCGCAGGGCAACGCCGGATCGGGCACCCCCAGCAGCGGCAACTTCAGCATCGACACCCTGCGCCCCACGGTCGACGTGACGATCAGCGACAACCGCCTCACCGTTGGCGAAACCGCCACCATCACCTTCACTTTCAGAGAGAGCGTCACCGGCTTCGATCTCGGTGACGTTCAGTACGACACCAGCAAAGGCACGCTGGGCGCGCTGACGGCGGTCGGCACCGACGGCAAGGTCTGGAGCGCCACCTACACGCCCCGGCCCGACATCGAGAGCACCGAAAACACCATCCGCGTGAACCTCAGCGGCGTCCGGGACGCGCGGGACAACGCCGGAGAGGGCACCGCCACCAGCGGCAACTTCAGCATCGACACCCGCCCCCCGGTCAACGTGACGATCAGCGATAACCGCCTCACCGCTGGCGAAACCGCCACCATCACCTTCACCTTCAACGAGCGCGTCACCGGCTTCACGAAAGAGGCCATCGACCTGTCCCAGGCCAACGGCACGCTCGGCGACCTGACGGCGGTCGGCACCGACGGCAAAGTCTGGACCGCCACCTTCACACCCACGGCCAACCTGGCGCGTACCACCAACCACCGGCTCACCCTGAACCTGGCCAATGTCAGGAATGCCGCAGGCAACACCGTCGCCAACAACACCTACGCGTTCAACCAGTACACCGTAGACACCATGGTCTTTGCGCTCAGCAGCGCCACGGCGAACCGCGACCAGTTGGTGCTGAGCTACAGCGACGCAACGGCGCTCGACGGGAACGCGGACCATGCCCCGACCAACGAGTCCTTTACCGTGCTGGTCGATGGCACGCGCATCGACGTCAGCCGGGTGACGGTGGATGCAGCGGCCAGGACGGTCACGCTGACCCTGGCCCGCGCGGTGACCACCGGCCAGACGGTGACCGTCGCCTACCAGGACACCGACACCAGCGACAACAAAGCGCTACAGGAAGCCGGCACCGGTGACGACGCGGCCAGCTTCGCGGCCAGGGCGGTGACCAACCTCACCCAGCCCCCGGTCGCACCCGCCACACCGGAGGCGCCGGGTGCGGGTGCGCCGGACGACGACCGCGACGGTGTGCCGAACAGCCTGGAGGACCTGGCCCCCGGCCTGCTGCGCCCCGATGGCTCGGCCGGCCTGGCTGGCGACGGCAACGGCGATGGCGTCAAAGACAGCCAGCAGGCCGCCGTCGCTTCGACCCGCGACCAGACCCTGGTGGCCGGCAGCCAGAACGGCAAACTGCTCCCGGACAGCAACGCGCGCATCACCGAACTGGTGCGCAGCGATGCCCCGGCCAATCTGCCCAAGGGCATGGAGATGCCGATCGGGCTGACCTCATTCAAGGCGTCGCTGGCCGAGGGCCGCAGCACCGAGAGCTTCAGCCTGTACGTAGACCCGGCGCTCGGCGCCAACGGCTACTGGCTCAAGAACAGCGCCGGCATCTGGGTGAACCTGGCCAGCGAACCGTATGGCGGCAAGGTGGCCAGCGAAGGCGGGCGCACGCGGCTGGACTTTCAGATCCAGGACGGCGGCCAGTACGACGCCGACGGCCAGGTCAACGGCAGCATCAGTGCGCCCGGCGCCGTGGCGAAGATGCCGCTGTCCATCGTCGGGCAGGCGTCGGATGCCCATTCGTTCGGCTTTTGGTACTGACTGGTACTGATCGGCACCAGCGCCCAGGCACCCTGCCTGGGCGCCAAGCAGGCGGATGGTGCGGCAGATATCCGCCTGCCAGCTCCGCATGGCAGCAGCAGCGCGGTGTCGGCCAGCGCGCAGCGGGCGCGGTAGCCTGGGTCTTGGTCGATCCGCCGCTGCGGCACTCCTGCGCGGCAGGGCTCGTGGCCGCCGAATGATCGCCGGAGTCACTGCCCTGAAAGGGTTCGGCGCGCCTGCCTAGTGTCGCGTCACCGATCAGATGTCGTAGGCTGCGCGCAGCCATCGGAGCGCAGCGCAAGGCGCATCGCTTGCCCATACCGAGCTGTATTGGCAAGCGATGCAACGCCGCGATGCGCTTCGATGGCCAGCGCAGACCGACAGATGATCGGTGACGCGACACTAAAATGCCGGCATGAACACCCCCCCTTGCGCGCCGGCCGCTGCGCCCGGCTACTACCGGCGCCATATCTTTTTTTGCCTGAACGAGCGCAGCAATGGCGAAAACTGCTGCGCCCGGCACCACGCGCAGGCCGGTTTCGAGCGCTGCAAGGCGCAGGTGGCGGCCGCCGGGCTGGCCGGTGCCGGCCAGGTGCGCGTGAACAAGGCCGGTTGCCTGGACCGCTGCGCGGGCGGCCCCGTCGCCGTGGTCTACCCCGAGGGCATCTGGTACAGCTATGTGGATGCGGCCGATATCGACGATATCGTCGAAGCGCATCTGAAAAACGGCCAGGTGGTCGAGCGCCTGCGGATGCCGGCGGAAATCGGGCGCTGAACGGGCGCTGAACGGGCCTGGGCCGTCATGCGCCTGTGGTTTTCGACAAAGGGGGCAAAACCCATGAATTCCCGTAGCGAACGCCTGCTCCTGTCCGGTGCCGCAGGCGCCATCGAGGCGGTGCGCGATGGCGTCGAGGCGCCCCGTGGCGTGGCCATCATTGCGCATCCCCATCCGCTGTTCGGCGGCACGATGGACAACAAGGTGGTGCAGACCCTGGCGCGCGCCTTCGTGCAATGCGGCTGGACGGCGCTGCGTTTCAACTTCCGCGGGGTCGGCGCCAGCGCCGGCCTGCATGACGCCGGCCGGGGCGAGTTGCAGGACCTGCTGGCCGTCGCCGAGCAGGTGGCCCCGCACAGCGCAGGCCAGCGCATTGCGTTGGCCGGCTTCTCGTTTGGCGCGTCTGTCGCCAGCCATGCGCTGGCCGCCCTCTGGCCCCAGGGGCGGGTCGAGCATCTGGTGCTGGTGGGCCTGGCGGCCAGCCGCTGCGCCGCCGCGCCGCTGCCGCCCGAGGCCCATCTGCGCACCTTGGTCGTGCATGGCGAGCACGACGATACGGTGCCGCTGTCGGCCGTGCTCGACTGGGCCAGGCCCCAGGTCCTGCCGGTCACCGTGATTCCCGCCGGCGGCCACTTCTTTCACGGGCAATTGCCGCTGTTGAAAAGCCTGGTGCTGCGCCATCTGCGATCGGTGGCGGCGCCCCCGTAGACTAGTGTCGCGTCACCGATCATCTGTCGGTCTGCGCTGGCCATCGAAGCGCATCGCGGCGTTGCATCGCTTGCCAATACAGCTCGGTATGGGCCGCGCGATGCGCCTTGCGCTGCGCTCCGATGGCTGCGCGCAGCCTACGACATCTGATCGGTGACGCGACACCAGGATGGCGCGGCCTGCGGCGCGGCCATGGGTCGCGCGATGGACGATGGGTCAGGGCGTGGCCGCTGCGCGCCGGTGCGGGTCGGCGATCGGGCCACTGTTCGGGCTGCCGTTCGGGCGGGTGATCGGAGCGATGGCGATGCCCTCGGCCTCGAGCGCCGCGCGTATCGCCTGGGCGAACTGCGCCGCGCCCGGCTGGTCGCCGTGAATGCACAGCGTGTCGGGCCGGACCGGCACATCGACGCCATGGACCGAGCGCACCAGTCCCGAGCGCACCATGCGCAGCACCTGCTCGACCGACTGCTGGATGTCGGTGATCATTGCGCGCGGGTCCGTGCGCGGGGTCAATGAGCCGTCGTCCTGGTAGCTGCGGTCGGCAAACACCTCCTCGGCCACCGTCAGCCCCGCCGCGCGCGCCGTGCGCACCAGCTCCGAGCCTGCCAGGCCGTAGAAGATCAGCCGCGCATCGACAGCGCGCACGGCGCAGCAAATGGCATGCGCCATCGCGCTGTCGCGCACCGCCATGTTGTACAGCGCGCCATGCGCCTTGACATGGGCCAGGCGCGTTCCTGCCGCCGTGCAGAAGGCTTGCAGTGCGCCGATCTGGTAGAGCACCAGGTGGTACAGCGCATCCGGGGCCAACTGCATGGGTCTGCGCCCGAAGCCCTGCAAGTCTGCGAAGCCGGGATGCGCGCCTATGGCCACGCCCCGCGCCAGCGCCAGGCCCACCGTCGTGGCGATCGTCGACGGGTCGCCGGCATGCATGCCGCAGGCCACGTTGGCCGAACTCACATGGTCGAGCACGGCGGCATCGTCGCCCAACTGGTAGCGCCCGTAGCTCTCGCCCACGTCGCTGTTCAGGTCAATGCTGGCCATGGCCCGCCTCCATCTGGTTGAAAACCGCGCTTTGCGCGCTGGCCAGCCGCTGCGCTTGGCCCAGCGTGACCCACTCGAAACGCAGCGACTCGCCCGCCATGGTCTGCGCCAGCAGCGGCAGATCGACCGTCGCCAGGTTCGCGATGCGCGGATAGCCCCCCGTCGTCTGGCGGTCGGCCATGAGCACGATGGGCAGCCCGTCCGGGGGCACCTGAATGCTGCCAAAGCTGACCGCCTCGGAGGCCAATTCCAGCGGCTGCGACAAATGCAGTGCCGGGCCTTCGAGCCGGTAGCCCATGCGGTCGGAGCGCGGGCTGACGCGAAAGGTCTGCGCGCTCATGGCCTGCCGCGCGCGCGGCGCAAACGCCGCCCATTCCCTGCCGGGAACGATGCGCAGCGGCGCCCCCGGCGGGCGCTGTATGTCCCCGGGGAACAGGGGCAGGCGCGCCCTCGGTGCCGGCGTGGCGGTTCTTTGCGTTTGGCGCAGCGCGATCCAATCGCCTTTTTGCAACGCCCGGCCCTGCGCTCCGCCAAAGCCGCCGCGCAGATAGGTGCTGGTGCTGCCCAGCACCGGCTGCAGCGCGTAGCCGCCGGCCACGGCGAGATACGCCCGCAGCCCGCTGACGCGCTTGCCGAAACACAGTTGCTCGCCGGCGGCCACGGCCACGGGCCGGGCCAGCGGCAAGGCCCGGGCACCGAGGGTGGCGCCCAGATCGGCGCCGCAGACAGCGATGATGGCCGGGCAGTGGAACTGCAAGGCGGGGCCGATCAGCGTGACTTCGAGCGTGGCCTCGCCGGCGCCATTGCCCACCAGCATGCACGCCAGCCGGTGGGCGCGCTCGTCCATCACGCCACAGACGGGGATGCCCTGGTGCTGGTAGCCGCTGCGGCCCAAATCCTGAAAGCTCGACAGGGCGCCGGGCTTGAGCACTTCGATCATCACCGGGCCCCTGCCAGGGCGCCGAAGGTTGCGGCGCTGATGGGCACGAAGCGCAGACCATCGCCGGCTTGCAGCAGGCAGGCGGGATCGCGGTTCGGGTCAAACAGTTGCATCGGCGTTCTGCCGATCAGGCTCCATCCGCCCGGGAGGGTGAACGGATAGATCACGCTCTGGCGATTGGCCAGGCCGATGGAGCCGCCTGGCACGGCCATGCGCGGCTGCGGGCGCCGGGGCACGGCCAGGCGCGTGTCGAAACTGCCGATATAGGGCAGGCCCGGGGCAAAGCCCATCATCAGCACCCGCACCTGCGCGCCCGCGTGCAGATCGATCAAGCCCTGGGGTGACAGCCCGCAGGCGGCGGCCACCGACGCCAGGTCGGGGCCATGCTCGCCGCCGTAGCAGACCGGAACCTCGACCACGCGCGCGGCCTGCGCCTCCTGCCATTCGAGCGGCTCCAGCAGCGCAGCGACCACACGCGCCGCCGCCTGATAGCTGCTCTCGCCCGGCAGCGCCAACGATTGCAGCGCCTGCGGCCGATAGTGCACCCCGACGGTCACCATCGCGGGCACCACATCCGTCACCCCCGGCAGCCCGGCCTGGCGCAGCGCCGTCGCCGCAGCGCCGGCCCATTGGCTGGCCAGCACCGGGTCGATCCGGCCTGCCGCAGGGGCCGTCCGGATTTCGACCACCAGGCAACTGTCGCCCGAGGCAACGATGCGCCAGTCGATTTTCTGTGTCGCCAGGGACATGGGAAACGATGGTCTTTGCCAATGAGAAAGAGAAGGCCATTATCACGCCCTTCGGCGACGGCAGCGCGCCCTTTGGTGACAGTTTGACACAGGTATCGCTGGCAACGCAGGCAGCGCGCCGGGCCTGATTCTGGTATCCAGTGCCGCCCGGCACCGCCATGCAGGAATGGCCAACCGCCTTTTTGCTCAGCGGGCCCCATGCGATGCGCGCCCCGTTGCGCGCCGGGGACGACTACCGCGACGAGCGTGTGCGCGCCGCATTCGTGATGGCTCCGGCCCTCGCCCAAGCCTTCGATCGTGGCAGCCTGGCGCGTATCGTCATCCCGGTCTCGATGCTCGTCGGAGACAACGATGACCAGGCCCCGGCGAAAACCAATGCTGCCTGGATGGCGGCGCAAATGCAGCATGCCAAACTGCGCGAGATCAGGAACGGCACGCACTACATGTTCATTGCGCAATGCACCCCGTCGGGCCAGGCGCAGCAGCGCCAGATTTGCACCGATCCTTCGGGCCTCAGTCGCGCCCAGGTGCATCGTGACACTGTGGCGCAGGCTGTCGCGTTCTCTGTCGCGTTCTTCGACGCGGCGCTATCGCCTTGACCAGCGGGAGCAGAGCGCCGCCGCACGCAGCGGCGAGTTGGCAAGGCGCTGCGACCAGTGGTCGATGCAGCCGGCGCCGCCGTCGAATACCGTCATCGACCTGCCGCTGAGCGAGGCAATGAAAGCCTCGATCGCGCAACCGGATGACCGGCCTGTCGGGGCTTGCGCCCATCCCTGAACCGGCGGCGCCGGCACGGCACCGGTTCGATGCGTCATTTCATCGCCCGCAAATAGGCCTCGAACGCATCGGCCGGCAGGGGGCGGCTGAACAGGTAGCCCTGGCCTTCGTCGCAGCCCTGGGCGCGCAGGAATTGGAGTTGGCCGTCGGTCTCCACCCCTTCGGCGGTGGTTTGCATGCCCAGCGCCTGCGCCATGCGGATGATGGCGCTGACGATGGCCCGGTCGTTGGCGTCGTCGTCGAGATCGCGCACGAACGATTGGTCGATCTTCAGTTTGTAGATCTGAAAGCGTTTCAGGCAACTGAGCGACGAGTACCCGGTGCCAAAGTCGTCCATCGACAGGCGCACGCCCCGGTCGTGCAGTTGGTCCATCATGGCCAGCGCCGCCACCGGATCGTCGACGGCGGCGCCTTCGGTCAGTTCCAGTTCCAGGCGGCGCGCAGGCAGCCCGGCCTGCTGCAGGCAGCGCGTGACCATCTCGGGCAACTGCGGGTGGCGAAACTGCACCGCCGAGAGGTTCACCGATACCGCCCGCAAAGGCAGTTGCATGTCCAGCCAGCGCTTGGCATCGCGCGCGGCGGTGTGCAGCACCCATTCGCCCAGCGCCACGATCTGGCCGCTGTTCTCCGCCACCGGAATGAACTCGGCCGGCGCGACCACGCCCAACTCCGGGTGGTGCCAGCGCAGCAGCGCCTCGGCGCCGACGACCTGGCCCGTGCCGAGCGAGACCTGGGGCTGGTAGTGCAATTCGAACTGCTGGCGTTCCAGCGCGCGGCGCAGCGCATTTTCGATCTGCAGCGCGCGCGCGGTGCGCGCTTGCAGGTCGGCGGTGAAGAAACCATAGCGGTTGCGCCCGCTTTGCTTGGCGCTGTACATGGCGGCATCTGCGCGCTGGTACAGCGTGTCGAACGACTCGCCATCGGCCGGACACATCGCAATGCCCACCGACAGCGTGGTGCTGAGCTCGTAAGGGTCGATCTGAAAAGGCTGGGCCACGGCGGTCAGCAAAGCGCTGGCGACCTTGGCCGCATGGGCCGCCGAGGTGGCCGGCAGCAGCAGCAAAAACTCGTCGCCGCCCAGGCGCGAGACGGTGTCCTGCGGGCCGATCAGGGATTGCAGCCGCCGCGCCACCGCCACCAGCAGGATGTCGCCAATGCGGTGGCCCAGCGAGTCGTTGACGTTCTTGAAGTGGTCCAGGTCCAGGAACAGCAGCGCCAACTGGCCGCCACGGGCCTGCTCCTGCGCAATCTGCCGCTGGGTGCGCTCGGCCAGCAGCACGCGGTTGGGCAGGTCGGTCAGCGGGTCGAAATGCGCCAGGCGCTGTATCCGCTCCTGCGCTTCGCGCTGCAAGCTGATGTCGCGAAACAAGGTGATCGAATGGGTGATGGGCCCGTTCGCGTCGCCATCGCGCACGCTGCTGACCGACAGCCACTGCGGATAGCCGGAGCCGTCCTTGCGCCGCCCCCAACTCTCGCCCTCCCAGCGCTCCTGCCGGGCCAGCCGGGCGTACACGGCATCGGCATTGCAATCAGGGCCCGCCTCGGCCATGGTCAGCAGGCGCACCGACTGCCCGACGGCCTCGGATTCCTGGTACCCGGTGATGCGGCTGAACGCCCGGTTGATGCGCACGATGCGGTGGCTCGCATCGGCAATCACGATGGCTTCGCTGCTCTGATCGAACACCTGGGCGGTCAGTTGCAACTGCTCCTGCGAGCGCTTGCGCTCGGTGATGTCGCGCGACAGCAAGATGATGCGCGGCTTGGCCCCGGCGGCTTGCGGCTTGCGCGCTGCGGACAGCTCGAACCAGGTGGGTCCCAGATCCGGCAAGTCCAGCATGATCTGCCGCCCCACGGACCAGCCCTGCGCCTGGGCTTCATGCAACACATCCAGCACCGACAGCGCTGCCAGCGTGGGCAGCACCTCGGTGACGTTGCGGCCGATCAGTTGCTCGGCCGGCCCCATCAACAACTCGGCGCGCTGGCTGTGCACGCTGCAATAGCGGCCATCCTGGTCGATTTCGAACAGCGGATCGGGAATGGCGTCGATGGTGGCGCGCAGTTGCTGCTGCGTGGCCTGTATCTCCGAGATGCGCTGGGCCACCTGGTCGGCCAGCCCGCGCTCATGCGCCTTCAACGCGAACAGCAGGCGCGCCAGATAGGCCATCAGCAGCGCAAACAGCAGGCCCAAGGCGCAGCGCAGCGCCAGCACGCCCGCCGCACCCCATCCTTGCGCCGGGGTCAGGCCCAGCGTCCACTGCCCGTTGGGCAAGGCCAGTGAGCGGCTCATCGCGCCGGCACCGGCAGGGGGCGCGGAGGCGGCAATGGTCTGCTCCTGGCCGTTGTCGGGCCGGACGCGCCACAGGCGGTAGCGATAACCCCGTGCGGTGAGTTGGTCCAGCCTGGCAGCCGCCAGCACATCCGGCAACCGGATGGCGACATAGGTGAAGCCCCAAAAGCTGCGCTGCCCCTGCTCATCGTCCAGATAAACCGGCTGGCGTCCCACCACCCCCAGCCCCCCTTGGGCAAGCTCCATGGGGCCGGCCAGCGTGAGCCGGCCCGACGCGCGCGCGTGCGCCGATTCCGTGCCTTGCTGCGGGTCGTGCAGCATGTCGAAGTCCATCGCACCCTCATTGCCCTGGCGCGGCACCACCTGCCGCACCACCCCTGACGGAGACAGTCCCATGGCGGCAATGCCGGGATAAAACGGCAGCATCTGCGTGCCGATTTCCTCGAACTGGGGCACGCTGCCCCGCCCCTGGCGCACCAGTGCCACCAATGCGTTATTGGCCGACAGCGCCAGCTCTATCGCGCGTTGCAGCGCCTGCACATGGTCGCCCGCCATGTCGGCCGCCTGGCTGCGCTGCTCGGCGCGGTCCTGGCTCTCCAACGTCCAGATCAAGACCCCTGCGCAGGCCGCAGCCAGCGCGAACACCCCCACAAAGGCCGTGAGGGGGCGAAGGGAAGGGGTGGATACGGGCACAGCGCAGTTTCCTGCAATCGATTATGCCGGCCAATAACCCCGCAGGGGACGGCCCTGGCCCGGCCCGGAATGCCGCAATGATCCGGCCTGTGACGAAGTGGCGGCGCAGCCGCCTGTCACCTCGTTGACATGCCTGCGACATGCGCGCGTCACCGGCCCATTCGACACTCATTGCACTTCCTGTCGAGCCCATCCGCATCCTGACCGAGCGCTTGCACCATGATGAATGCGTCACACCCATCGCCTGCCGCCGTCACCGCTGCCATTGCTCCGGCCATTGCCGGCGACCTCGGCCAGCGCCCGGGCCTTGCGCCCAAAACCACCAACCCCGGGCAAGAGCGCGCTGCCATCAGGGTGGCCTGGGCCCGGCATCTGGATGAAGTGCGCCAGGCGCAGCGGCTGAGGTTCCGGGTTTTTGCGACCGAAATGGGCGCCCGCTTGAGCACCACCCTTGCCGGCCACGATGTGGACCGGTTCGACGACTATTGCGAGCACCTGCTGGTGCGCGACGCCCAGAGCCAGCAAGTCATCGGTACCTACCGTGTGCTGACGCCGGCGCAGGCCCGGCGGATCGGCGGCATCTACAGCGACACCGAATTCGACCTGGGGCGCCTGCACGCGCTGCGCCCCCGCATGGTCGAACTCGGCCGCAGTTGCGTACACCCCGAGCATCGCCATGGCGCCGTGATCATGGCCCTGTGGACGGCGCTGGCGGACTTCATGCTGCGCAACCAGCTCGATACGATGGTCGGTTGCGCCAGCATCCCCATGCTCCACAACGGCGTGGTCAGCGGCGCTGCTGCGGCCAGCATCTGGCAACGACTGCGCCAGACCCATCTGGCGCCGGCCGAATACCAGGTGCAGGCGCGCCTGCCGCTGCCGGTGGAGCAGTTCGATGGCTCGATGGCCGCAGAACCGCCCGCCCTGATCAAGGGCTACCTGCGTCTGGGAGCACAGGTGCTGGGCGCCCCGGCCTGGGACCCCGATTTCAACACCGCAGACCTGCCCATGCTGATGCGTCTGGCCCAGTTGCATCCACGTTATCGCAGGCATTTTTTGGGGCCTGATGCGCGCTGATGATTGCGGCGCGCCCGACCCTTGACTGAAAAATTGTCCTCGATGGCGGGCCTGTGCAGACAAGCCGTTGGCCGTCAGCATCCGTTCCACGCACTCGATCGGACGAGTCGGCTTCATCTTGCGCAGCACCGCGCCGAGGTTGGCGGCGAAGCGCTGATCCTTCAGCATCTCGACCGCCTCCGGGCAGATGCCGTCGAGCAGACGCACCTTCTCGTGGGTCAGGCTGACGTCCACGTCCAGCAGTTGCTTCAGATGCAGCAAGTCCAATGGCAATGGGTGCTGAAAAACAAGCCAGCGCCCTACAGCATCTAAAAAACCTCGGTCTCGCCGACCAGCGTGGACAACGGCAGCGCATGCAACTCCTGCAGCAAGGCCACCAACTGCGCCGCCGCCGCCGTCACCACAGAGCGTCCCTTTTCGGCCGTTGCTGCCGCCGCATTCCCCACCGCCCCGGCCGGGTGGTAATCCTGCATCTGCCAGCCCAGTTTGGCAGTCCGGCCGTTGCCCAGGATGGCGTACTGCCCGGCCCGATGCTGTGCGCTCGAACGGAAGTCCCGCGCCTGCTCCATCTGCACCGTGGCGGGTGACAGGTGCAGCATCATCGAGGTCTCGATCTCACCGGCGTGGATGCCAAAGCGGTGTTCCTGCGCGCTGAACTGCCCGGCTACCGCATCGGGCAACGGCAGGCTGAACCAACTGGCGCCATAGACGATCAGATCGCAGCGCGTGCGCAACTCGCGCGCCACGATGTCCATCACGCTCACCTGGCCGCCGTGGCCGTTGAACAGCAGCAACTTCCTGACCCCGGCACGCGCCACGCATTCGCCGATCTCGGTCCACAGCGCAATCACCGTGGCTGGCGACAGCGTCAAAGTGCCCGAAAAACGCAGGTGCTCCGGGCTCAGCCCCAGGTTTTGCGGGGGCAGAAAAAGCACCGGCAGTCCGGCAGGCAATTGCGGCAATGCCGCGTCGATCACGCCCTGCAGCAGCGTCGCATCGACCGACAGCGGCAGATGCGGGCCATGCTGCTCGATCGCGGCCACGGGCAGCACCGCCACGGTCTGCGCCGCCTGGCCTGATGCCTTGAGCTGTGCAAAAGCGCGCGTGGAAAGCTCGGCCCAGAAACGCGAGGGCAGATGAAAAGCGGCAGCGGTCATGCCGCCATGGTAGTCGCAGCCCTTGGCGCATGGTTCTCGGATACCATCAAACGCATGACCCAAGACCTCTTTCGTCAAGATGCCTACTTGCGTGAATGCAGCGCCCAGATCACGGCCGTCACCGCTGACGGCGCCATCGTGCTCGACCGCACCGTGTTCTATCCGCAAGGTGGCGGCCAAGCCGGCGACAGCGGCTTGCTGCTACGGGCCGATGGCAGCAGCATCACCATTGCCGACACCCGCAAAGGCAAGGACGCCCAAGGCCATGCCACCGCAGACATCGTGCACATCCCGGCCCCGGGGCAGCAAGACCGCATGGCGCAGTGGACACCCGGCACCGCAGTCACCGCGCGCATTGCCTGGGAGCGTCGCCACCGCATGATGCGGCTGCACACCACCACGCACCTGCTATGCCATCTGGTGCCGCATCTGGTCAACGGCTGCTCGATCACCCCCGATTACGCCAGGCTGGACTTTGCCATCACCGACCCGCTGGACAAGCAGGCCCTCAATACCGGCATCGCCGCGCTGGTGGCCGCCGCGCATCCGCTGACCGTGGCCTCGATCAGCGATGCGGAACTCGACGCAAACCCGGCGCTGGTCAAGAGCATGAGCGTACAACCGCCCCGTGGCACGGGGCGCATCCGCACCATCCGCATTGGCGGGCAAAGCGCATCCGCTGCGCTGATCGACCTGCAGCCCTGTGGCGGCACGCATGTGGCCAACACCGCCGAGATCGGCGCCATCGTGGTCACCAAGATCGAAAAAAAGAGCGCTACCACCCGCCGGGTGGTGTTGGGCTTTGCCCAGTGAGTGCGGCCGGAAGTCGCGCGCGACAGCGCATGGTCATTGCCCGGCCCGTCAAGCCGCCGGTGTGGCGTGTGCCAGCAGGCACACGCTGGCACGTCGATCTCGCGCAAGGCGGTGTTCTCGTCGATCTGGGTATCCCGGTCGTTGGCCACCCGGTCAAATCTGCTGGCCGATCACTACCGTCGCGACGATGTTGCGCGCCGTCCACCCCTGGCCGGGGCATGAGGGCGTCGATGTCAATCAATTGAATCAGGCATGCGTCACCCAGTGCGCATACTCCGGCGCAGCGAGATGCGGCAAGGTATTGAAGGTTTGCAGCATCAAACGCTTGGGCGACACCGACAGTTCGGTCACTGCGCTGTTGCGGATGCGCATGTTCAGCGCAATCGTGACCTGCGCCTGCGTGCCCAGCACCTGGCCTACGGCGGTGGAGATCGGTCCGCCGCTGCTGACCAGCAGCACGTTCTGCCCGGCATGCTGCTGGCGCACATGGGTGAGGGCCGCATGCACGCCGGCTGAGAACGCACTCCAACGGGGCATGCCCGGCGGGCTGATGGTGCCGGCCATCCACTGCGCCAGCGCTGCGCACAGCAGGCGAAAGTGCTGGTGGTAGCGCTCGGGGCTGTCCGGTGGGCCCAGGGGCTGCGGGTGGACGGCGGCAATGAGTGCGTGGCTGTCGTATTCATTCAGTCCTGGCAGTTGCAACACCTCGGGGGTGCGGGTCTGCAGGCCCTGGGCGATGCCGGCCAGCGTCTGCCGGTGGCGGCGCAATGTGCCGGTGATGACGGCATCGAAGGTCTGGCCCTGTGCGCGCCAGTACTCGCCCAGGCGCAGCGCCTGCGCTTGCCCACGGGGGCTGAGTTGGTCGTAATCGGCTGCGCCCAACGAGGCTTGGCCGTGGCGCACGAGGTAGAGGATTCCCATCCGGGCGATTGTGCCAAAGCCGATGCCAAAAGCCGATCCTGTTGCTCAGGCCAGGCTCCCGGCCTCATACCGCCCGCCGTGCATCCATATCAGGCCGGGATGTCAGGCAAACCGGGCCACGGGCGGTGCCCAACTGCGCCAGTAGTTCAGGGGCTGGCGCCGCTTCGAGCACCACCTGGGGCAGCAGGCCCAGGGCCGCGCATGCCGCCTGCAGGGCCGCCATCTGCGGGTGCCGCAATGTCAGTCTGTGCAATTGCAGGCCGCTGGCAGGCAGGTTTGCGCAGGGATGTGTGGCTCCCCACTGGATCAAGGTGGGCAGGCAACCATCCATCAGGCGCTGGCCGTCCGTGCGCAACGTGACCTGCCATTGCAGCAGACCCTCG
Source organism: Verminephrobacter eiseniae EF01-2 (assembly GCF_000015565.1). NCBI lineage: Bacteria > Pseudomonadati > Pseudomonadota > Betaproteobacteria > Burkholderiales > Comamonadaceae > Verminephrobacter > Verminephrobacter eiseniae. The sequence goes on along the minus strand of NC_008786.1, from coordinate 413,574 downwards.
GGCGTGGCGCGGCTGGCGCTGATGATGGCGCCCCGGTCCAGCCCTTGGGCGGCCAATGCCGCGCACCGGGCCACCATGTCGGGCACTGCCGCCACCCAATGGATCAGCTGCGGGCCATGCTGCGCGACCTGGCGCTGCAATCTGCTGTCATCCATGTCGAACCAGCGTTTTGCGCCGCCGGGTATGGTCTTTGTCGCTCCTTGTTGGATGGCTATGAGTTCCAGATAGGCACGCGGGTGCGCCGGGCTTGAGATATTGAGCAGCCGGTTGTGCGTGCCCATCAGCGGGTGTTCTCCGCCCGCTGCGGGTGTGACGCCCAACTGGCGCTCGCACCACTGCACGCCCGAGGCCAGATCGGCTGCAAGCACGATCAGATGGTCGATGCAGGGAGGTGGCTCTGGTGGCTCGATGGCGGCGAAAGCGCGTGTCGTCATCGCCGTTTCCCGTGGCGCTGCGTGTCACCGACCCATGCAGCGGGCACGGCCCGCGCTAGTGTCGCGTCACCGATCAGATGTCGTAGGCTGCGCGCAGCCATCGGAGCGCAGCGCAAGGCGCATCGCGCAGCCCATACCGAGCTGTATTGGCAAGCGAGGCAACGCCGCGATGCGCTTCGATGGCCAGCGCAGACCGACAGATGATCGGTGACGCGACACCAGGGACGCTGCATCGACGGGGCGATGCCGCCGGCCTCGTCCTTTCGAGGGGCTGACGCCGCAGACGACACGGGAGGTGCTGCACCTGCCTCATCGGCTTCACGCCAACTCGCGAATGGCGCCCGCCAGCGCCGCGATGCCGGTGGCAATCTGCTCGACCGTAGAGGTAACGAATGACAGGCGCAGCGTGCGCGGGTCGGCGTTGTCGGCATAGAAAGCCGCACCGGGCACAAAGGCCACGTTGCGCGCCACGGCCTTGGGCAGCAGCGCCTGGGCGCTCATGCCTTCGGGCAGGCGCAGCCACAGGAACATGCCGCCGTCGGGGCGATTCCACTGCACGGACAGCCCCTTCATTTGCTCGTCGAGAGCAGCCAGCATGGCGGCGCACTGCTGCTTGTACAGCGCGCGGATGGTGGGCACATGGCGTTCCAGGAAACCGTCTCTGATCACCTCGGCCACCAAGCGCTGGTTGTAGCCGGGGCTGTGCAGGTCGGAGGCCTGCTTGGCCTGTAGCAGCTTGGGGTAGGCGGCTGCGGGCGCAACGATGTAGCCCAGGCGCAAGCCGGGGGCCAGCACCTTGGAGAACGAGCCGATGTAGATGCAGCCTTCGGGATTGCCGGCGGTCAGCGGGGCCGGTGGCGGGGTGTCGTACCACAGGTCGCCATAAGGGTTGTCTTCCACCAGCACCAGGCGCAGTTCGGCGGCGGCGGCCACCAGCGCGGCACGGCGTGCGGCGCTCATGGTGCGGCCTGTGGGGTTCTGGAAGTTGGGCAGCACGTACAGGAAGCGCGCCTTGTCGGCGCCCGTGCCCATCCGCGCCCGGAGGTCGTCGATCAGCACCCCCTGGTCATCGCCGGCCACCGAGACCACGCGCGGCTCCATTGGCGCGAAGGCTTGCAGCGCGCCCAGGTAGGTGGGCGTCTCGACCAGCACGCGGCTGTCGGTGTCGATCAGCACCTTGGCGACCAGGTCCAGGGCTTGCTGCGATCCGGTGGTGATCAGCACTTGCTCCGGCGCCACCTTCCAGGGCAGGAAGGCGGCAACCGCCTCACGCAGCGGTGCAAAGCCTTCGCTGGCGGCATATTGCAAGGCAGCGGCGCCATCGCGCGCCAGCACTGCCGCCGATGCGGCGGCAAACGCGCTGACCGGGAAGGTCCGCGCCGAGGGCAGTCCGCCGGCCAGGCTGATGATGCCGGGCCGTTCGGTGATCTTGAGGATTTCGCGAATGACCGAGGGGTTCATGCGCGTGGTGCGGCGCGCCAGGGTCCAGTCGATGGCGGGGGGCAGATCGTTCAGTTTCACGGTGGCTCTCCTTGCAGCTCTGAGGTAAGGGGTGTTGAACGTGGTGGTGGGCGAAGGCGATGGGGAACTCGTTGGCATTCTGTGCTGCGGCGGTGGGTGTTGGCAATGGCGGCTTCACAGCATCAGCATCCAGACGGCGGTGGCTACCAGCACCAAGGCCAGCGTGCGGTTGAACCATAGCAGGCGCGCGCCCCGGGCCAGCCACTGGCGCAGCAAGGAGCCCAGCAGGGCGTAGACGAAATTGCAGCCGAAAGCAAACACCATCGTCACACCGCAGATGATGGCCAGCCGCTCTCCCGGGTTGCTGGCGGGCCGGCCGGCCGCATTGACCACCCAGCCTGCGCTGAGCGTCAACGCCAGCATCCAGACCTTGATGTTCACGAATTGCAGCCCCACGCCTTGCCAAAAGCCCAGGCTCAGGCGGCGGGCGTCGAACTCGGTCATCCGGCCTGTGCGGCCGAGCTTGCAGGCCAGCCAGAACATGTAGGCCGCGCCCAGCAAGGTCACGCTCCAGCGCAGCGCCGGCCGCCCGGCAATCAATGCGCCCAGACCCAGCCCGCTACCCAGCATCACCAAGGCCCAGCCCACAGGAACGGCAAGGCAAAAGCGCAGCGCCGGCTTCAGGCCCAGGTTGGCGGCCAGTGCAGTGGACATGGTGGTGTTGGGCCCCGGCGAAAAGCTCATGGCGGCGCACAGCAACAGCAGGGCAGTGAGTTCAGCAGCGCTCATGGGGAAAACGGTATTGGTATTGGTGTGTGCAGTGTCTGCAATGCCATCTGTGGCGCCCCCTCTCACGCTGCGGTGCGAAGCCTGCGCTGGCGGCGTATTGCAAGGTGGCGACGCCATTATGGGCCAGCACTGCCGCCAATGCGGCCAACGCGCCGACCGGGCACCGGGGGAAGGGCCGGGGGAAGGGCCGGCCGCCGGCCAAACGGGTGATGCCGGACTTTTCGGTGGCGTTGCGGATTTCGCGCAGCGCCGAAGTGCCCATGCGCTCGGTGCAGCGCGCCGAGGTCCTGCCGCTGGTGGCTGGCAGATCGTTCGGTTGCGCTCTGGCGCGCATCTTTCAGGCAATGGGTATTGAACGTGTTGGAAGGCTGTGTTGATTCCCGCCGATTCCACCCTTCAAGACCTTCGCAGAGGAGTAGCCTGGTGCATAATCAGGCAGCAGGGTCGGTCAGCATGCGTGTTTGATGGTGCCCTTCTTTGCCATTATGCAGTGAGGTGCGGCTGAAGCCCTGTGGATTCGCGTGCCTGGAATTCAAAACTTTTACTTTTGGAGCACGATATGAACGATGAGCAAAAAGAAAGCACAGAGCCACCGGGCACGATGAGTGCCAAGCTGATGGAATATGCTATCAACGCTCGCAAAGTGTTCATCATCGGCACCATCGATCACAAGATGGCCAAGGAAGCTGTGCAGCAGTTGCACATTCTGGCCTCCATCAACGATGACCCAATCTACGTATTTATCAGTTCGCCCGGTGGACATGTCGAATCCGGCGACCTGATCTTTGACGCCATCCGGTTTATCACTCCGAAGGTCATCGTCGTGAGTTCCGGCTGGGTGGCCAGTGCTGGGGCTTTAATCTATGTTGCGGCTGACAAGGAGAATCGGTATTCCCTGCCCAACACACACTTCCTGCTGCACATGAAGGAAATCATCCCAGCAGGAGAGATGACGTACACCGAAACGGCTGACGACCGGGCTGCCCGGGAAAGGTTTGCGCAATTTGTATCTTCTTCATACAGAAAAAAACCGCCGGAACCAGTTAACAAATCACTTCACGAATACAGAACCAATGTGATGAGGGCCCGGTTGAACAGGATTTTTGCCGAAGCAACCGGCCAGACTCTCGAAAAAATTACGGCCGACACCGGACACGATTTCTGGATGAGCGCAGAACAGGCCGTCGAGTACGGCCTCGTTCATGAGATCATCGTTTCGGAGAAAGAAATCCGGTCGCAGAAAAAATAAATGCAGCGACGGCCCATGACCAGGAGCGCAAGAGCAAACAGGTGCCGAATGGCGAAAGTGGGTCAGGTGCGCGCAGCAAAACGGGGTCAGCCCGCCGACCGTGGTCGGCCGCCCATAACCCGTTGCTCGCGCAAGCGTTGGTGCAGGCGCGCAAGAATCGGGGCTTTTTGTGCATGAAAGCGGCCATGCGGCCGGCGCCGATGCCCGCTGGGGTGACCCGGCCCCGGGCAGCGCCCGGTTGGCGGCAGATGCTGCGCAGCGCAGGCCGCAGCCTGTGGCCGATCGATGCCACGGTGTTGATCCGGGGGATGTTCCACAAGGTCAGTGACCAGCCCGGGCTGGGCGCGTTTCCGCCTGACTGACAAAAGCCCTGGCGCCGTGCATCGGGCAGGGGCCGTTGCGCCGCCATGCCGAGCGCCTGTGCAGCCGGCTCGACGCAGCACGCGCACACAGCGTCAAAGCGGATATTCAGGCCAGTTCGTACAAGTGGTATCGACGCGGCACGGGCGCGCAACGTCAAGCGGGCGCTGGAGGCGGGCTGCCGCTTTGCGACCGAACCGGCGGGTTGTTTGGCTGGTGGGACATGGGGGGTGGACAGGTGGACGCCGAGGCGCTGCCGCAGCGCATGCCCGGCGCGGGCCATCTGCTGGCGCCCGGCACGCTGATGCGCATCCACTGTGCGACCGCAGCGTTTTGGCGCACTTTCGGGCGCCTGCGCGGCAGGCCGGCGTTCTTCAACCCGGCTGCACCTTGAGCGCCGTAAAGCGCACGCCAAAGCGCGCGCCCGGCGGATGCTGGCCGGCCCGGGCGTCTTCCAGCGTGACCTCGGCACCGTGCTTGCGCGCGATCTTCTGCACGATCGACAGCCCCAGGCCCGAGCCGTCGGCCTCGCTGCCGAGCACGCGGTAAAAGGGTTGGAACACCAGTTCGCGCTCGGCCTCGGGTACGCCGGGGCCGGAGTCTTCGACTTGCAGCAGCAGCACCTGGCCAAAGCGGTCCGCCAGCACGCGGGCCGTGACCACGCCGGGTTTGTCGGGGCCGGAGGGCGTGTAGTTGATGGCGTTGTCGAGCAGGTTGCGCACCAGTTCCTTGAGCAGGGTGGGGTTGCCGTCGAGCAGCAGACCGGGCGTGCCGGGCTGGGCGCCGTCGTAGCCCAGGTCGATGTGCTTGTCGAGTGCGCGCGGCACCGAGTCGCGCACCACCTCGATGACCAGCCGGGCCAGGTCGCAGGGCTGGCGCGCAATGCCCACGCCGCTGCCTTCGGCATGGGCCAGCGCCAGCAATTGGTTGACGGTGTGCGTGGCGCGGATGCTGGAGCGGCCGATCTGTTGCAGCGAGCGCCTGATCTCCTCGGTGCTGGTGCCTTCGCGCTGGGCCAGATCGGCCTGCATGCGCAGACCGGCCAGCGGCGTCTTGAGCTGGTGGGCGGCGTCGGCCAGAAAGCGCTTTTGCGTGGCCACCGAGTCGTTCAGGCGCTTGAGCAGGTCGTTCACGGACAAGACCAGCGGCGCCACCTCCAGCGGCACGGCGCGCTCGTCCAGCGGCGAGAGGTCGTCCGGGTTGCGCGCGCGGATGCGCTGCTCGAGCTGGTGCAGCGGCTGGATGCCGCGCGCCAGCGCCAGCCACACCAGCAGCACGGCCAGCGGCAGGATGACGAACTGCGGCAGCATCACGCCCTTGATGATTTCGGTGGCCAGCACGCTGCGCTTGGCGCGTGTCTCGGCCACCTGGACCAGCGCCAGGGGGTTGCCGGGCAGCGGCAGCCGCACCCACAGATGGGCCACGCGGATATCGATGCCGCGCATTTCGGCGTCGCGCAGATGCACTTCACCCGGCAGCGGCAACTCGTCGTCAGGGGGGCCGGGCAGTTCGCGTTCGCCCGACAGGAAGTAGCCGCCAGGGCCGATCACCTGGTAGTAGACGGTGTCGGAATCGTCGGCGCGCAGGAGCTCGCTGGCCGGCAGGGGCAGGTGAAACTGCGCCTTGTCGCCGACCACGCCCACCAACTGGGCCAGGGCCTGGGCGTTGTATTCGAGGGCGCGGTCGAAGGGCTTGTTGGCCAGGCCCTGCGCCACCAGCCAGGTCAGCGCCAGGCTCACGGGCCACAACAGCAGCAGTGGCGTGAGCATCCAGTCGAGGATCTCGCCGAACAGGGAGCGCTGCTCGCGCTGGAAGATCTTCAAGGCCGCCGCCGGGTCATTCCATCCATGGCCGTCGATGACGCCCCATGGTGGTCAACGAAACATCCTGTCAGCGCAGGATTCATATCGGATTGGAGCTACTGTTTCAATAGCTGACCGGGATTTTCTCCAGACAGTAGCCCAGGCCCCGCACCGTGGCAATGCGGATCGGGCCACCTTCGATCTTCTTGCGCAGGCGGTGGATATAGACCTCGATGGCGTTGTTGCTGACCTCTTCGCTCCACTCGCACAAGCGCTCGACCAACTGCTCCTTGCTGACCAGGCGGCCAACACGCTGCAGCAGCACCCCCAGCAGGCCCAGTTCGCGCGCCGAAAGCTCGATCATCTTGCCGTCTATGGTGGCCACGCGCCCGGCCTGGTCGTACACCAGCGGGCCATGCCGGATGGCACTGCTGGTGCCGCCCATGCCGCGCCGGGTCAGGGCGCGCACGCGGGCCTCGAGTTCTTGCAGGCTGAAGGGCTTGGCCATGTAGTCATCGGCACCCAAATCCAGGCCCTTGACGCGCTCGTCGACGCTGTCGGCGGCGGTCAGGATCAGCACGGGCAGGGCCATGCCCCGGCCGCGCAGCTTTTTGAGCACCTCCAGCCCGTGCATCCTGGGCAGGCCCAGGTCCAGGATCAGCAGGTCGAACTCATTGTTGGTCAGCAGCGCAGCATCGGCCTCGCTGCCGCTGGCCACATGGTCCACCACGGCGCCCGATGCGCGCAACGTGCGCAGCAGGCCATCGGCCAGCACCTGATCGTCTTCGACAATGAGAATGCGCATGGGGTATCTCCTGGTGTAAGTGGCAACGGCCTGACCCGCCTGACCCGGCGCCGCGATTTTAGGCGGTGGCGCTTTGGCCGGTCACGCGCCGGCATAAGCCTCCAGCCCGATGGCCACCACCGTGGCCACCTCCTGGCCCACCTCCTCGCGGAACTCGGCCTCCGCCTGCGCCACCGCATCCCGAAAGGCCTGCAGCCAGGCCAGCCCGACAGCGGTAAATTGCACGCGGCGCGCACGCGCATCGAGGGGATCGACGGCGCGGGTCACCAAGCCCCAGGCCGCGCATTGATCGACCAATGGGGCCATCGCCTGCTTGGTCATGCCGGCACGCCGGGCCAGATCGGTCAGCCGGTCGCCCGACAATGCCAGGTGGCGGGTGATATGCACATGGGCCGCCATCACCTGGGCGCGCGCCGCGAGGTTGGACAGCGCCAGTGGCACCTCGACATTGCGGGCCATCAGTTGCAACACCCGGGCGTCAAAGCGGCGCAGGGCGCTGCCCATCAGGCGGCCCAGATGGGTTTGTCGCCAGCGCTCGTCCGGTGCGGCCGGTGGCGCGGTCGATGGCGTGGTCGATGGCGTGGTCGATGGTGCGGCGAGGGGTGCGGCGGGGGGTGTCGCGCAAGGGGCGGCAGCAGGTGCCGTGGGGGTGGGATCAGCCATGGTTTATTGTCAATCAAACTGACCAAAAATCGCTTCATCCGAGTTCGATCTCTCGCGTAGACTACTGTTCAAGCATCCAGCTTGTTGGTTGATTCGAAGGAGTTTCATCATGGACGTCGCAGTCAAAGGTAGCCACCCCGCATTCCCGGTCAATGCCGAAAAAGCCAAGGCACTCGCGGCCGCGCTGGCCCAGATCGAAAAGCAATTCGGCAAGGGCACGATCATGCGCCTGGGCGAAGGCGAGGTGATCGAGGACATACAGGTCGTCTCCACCGGCTCGCTGGGCCTGGACATCGCGCTGGGCGTGGGGGGACTGCCCCGTGGCCGGGTGGTTGAAATCTATGGCCCGGAATCCTCGGGCAAGACCACGCTGGCGCTGCAGGTGATCGCCGAGATGCAAAAGCAGGGCGGCACCTGCGCCTTCGTCGATGCGGAGCATGCGCTGGACGTGCAATACGCGCAAAAACTCGGCGTGCAACTGTCCGACCTGCTGATCAGCCAGCCCGACACCGGCGAACAAGCGCTGGAGATCGTCGACAGCCTGGTGCGCTCCGGCGCGGTCGACCTGATCGTGGTGGACTCGGTGGCCGCCCTGACGCCCAAGGCCGAGATCGAAGGCGACATGGGCGACGCCCTGCCGGGCCTGCAAGCGCGGCTGATGAGCCAGGCATTGCGCAAGCTCACCGCGACGATCAAGAAGACCAACTGCATGGTCGTCTTCATCAACCAGATCCGCATGAAGATCGGCGTGATGTTCGGCAGCCCCGAAACCACCACCGGCGGCAATGCGCTCAAGTTCTACGCCTCGGTGCGCCTGGACATCCGCCGCACCGGCACCATCAAGAAGGGCGATGAAGCCATTGGCAACGAAACCAAGGTCAAGGTGGTCAAGAACAAAGTCAGCCCGCCGTTCAAGACCGCCGAGTTCGACATCCTGTTTGGCGAAGGCATCAGCCGCGAGGGCGAAATCATCGACATGGGCGTGAACGCCAAGATCGTGGAAAAGTCGGGCGCCTGGTACGCCTACAACGGCGAAAAAATCGGCCAAGGCCGCGACAACGCGCGCGAATTCCTGCGCGAAAACCCCGACCTGGCCCACGAGATCGAAAACAAGGTGCGCCACAGCCTGGGCATCGCGCTGCTGCCCGACGCGCAGCCAGCCCCGGTGCTGCCCGGTGCGCAACCGGCCCCGGCGGCGGCCGCGAACGGGTGAGCAGAGACGGCCGGCATCGCCAATGGCCGAGCAGGCGGTGCGCGTGATCGAAGGTCGGGCAGCAGGTGATGGTCGATGGCCACGCGCCCGATCGCCCCCATGCTTTCCAATCGGCGCGCTCGGCGGTGACCGGCAACACACCCATTGCGGGGTCAGCCGGTTGCCAACCCCAATTCTTTCATCATGGCTTCGCGCATCAGGTATTTTTGTGCCTTTCCAGTGACGGTCATTGGAAGGCTGGCAACCAGCTTGATGTGTTGCGGCACCTTGAAATGCGCCAGGTGCGCACGGCAGTGCTCCCGGATGGATTCAGGCGAGGCCTGTGCCTGTGGTTTGAGCACAATCCATGCGCAGACTTCTTCGCCGTATTTGGCGCTCGGAATGCCGAATACCTGCGCTTGCGAAACGGCGGGGTGGCGATACAGGAACTCTTCGATTTCGCGTGGATAGATGTTCTCGCCACCACGGATCAGCATGTCCTTGAGGCGACCTGCAATCCTGCAATAACCGAAGGCGTCGATGGTGGCCAGGTCGCCTGTGTGCATCCAGCCGTCGATAACGGCTTCGCGCGTGCGTTGCGGGTCAGCCCAGTACCCTTGCATCACGGCATAGCCCTTGGTGCAAAGCTCGCCGACTTGCCCGATGGGGCGGGTTTTGCCGTCTTCGCCAATGATCTTGACTTCGAGATGGGGCATGATTCGCCCCACCGTGCCGACGCGCTGCTCGATCGAATCATCCACCGCGCTTTGAAAAGACACCGGCGACGTTTCTGTCATGCCGTAGGCGATCGTGACTTCGGGCATGTGCATGTCCGACAGCACTTGTCGCATGGTTTCGATCGGACACGGAGCGCCCGCCATGATGCCAGTGCGCAGGCTGCTCAGGTCGAACTGCGCAAAATGCGCAAGGCCCAGCATGGCGACGAACATGGTGGGAACGCCATGCAGGGCAGTGCAACGCTCGGTGGCAACGGCTGCCAGGGTTGCGGCGGCATCGAATGACTCGCCGGGAAAGACCAGGCAACTTGCCGTGGAGGTGGCGGCCAGCACGGCCAATACCATGCCAAAGCAGTGGTAAAGGGGAACCGGCACACACAGGCGGTCGCTCGGGCCCAGGCGCATCGCATGCGCTACGAAGCGCGCGTTGTTGACCACATTGTGGTGCGTCAGCGTGGCGCCTTTGGGTTGGCCCGTGGTGCCGCTGGTGAACTGGATATTGATTGCGTCGTGTGCATCCAACTGGCTCTCGATGAGGCTCAATCGGTTGATCTGGGCCGGGCCGGCAAGCGACTGCAATTGCTCAAAGCTGAACATGCCGGGCTGCGCGCATCGACCCATCTGCACGACGCTGCGCAACTCTGGCAGTCGCTTGGCCTGCAATTTCCCTGGCGCGCAATCTGCCAACTCCGGTGCCAGGTCCCTGAGCATGCCCAGGTAGTCGCTGCTCTTGAGACCGACGGCGCTGATCAGGATGTGAACCCCTGCCTCGTTCAGCGCATATTCCAGTTCACTGGTGCGGTAGGCGGGGTTGATGTTGACCAGGATGACCCCCAGGCGGGCCGTGGCAAATTGGGTCAATACCCATTCGGGACGATTGGGCGACCAAATGCCGAGACGCTCCCCGCGCTGGGCTCCCAGGCACAGAAGTCCTGCCGCCACCCGGTCTACGGCTTCAGAAAACTGGCGCCAACTCCAGCGGATCCCGTGCTCGACAAAAACAAAGGCGGGCTGAGCGCCATGTGTTTCGACAGCGCGGTCCAGCAAGCCGCCGATGGTCTCTGTCACCAGGTCTGGCACAGTGGCTCCGCGCACATGGGACAGTCCGCGCAGTGGGCGTTGCGCGGATATGTCCACCTCGATGCTGGAAAAAGGGTTGCGGCTCACAGGGTTCTCCAGTCTGCGGCGCGTTCCAGTGATGCCGCGGCGCGGTAGATCGTGAATTCATCCCAATGCTTGCCCACCAGTTGGACGCCCACGGGCAAGCCATCCAGCAGACCACAGGGCAGGCTCATTGCGGGGTGTCCCGTGGCATCGAAGGATGCGGTATTGGCGAGCATTTCAAAGGCGCGCGCGATGATTTCGGCAATGGGCGAGCCGGGCTTGGGAATTTGCCGGGCGATCATCGGCAAGGTGGGCATCAGCAGCAGGTCCACCTCATCGAAGCTGCGGTCATAGGTGGCACGCAACTGCCTGGAAAGGTTCTGCGCCTTGGCGTTGAATCGTCCGCCATGGTTGCGAATAAACCATTCGCCAACAAACATGGAGACCTTGAGCGATGGGGAAAGCGCATCTGCGCGGGTGCGCCAGGCGGCGTGGCGGTCCATCAGGCCGACGTCGTACAGGCCGCGCCAGTTGAAGCCCATGCCATTGCCATTCATCATTTGGGCTTGCAAGCCTTCCAGGGCGATGGGCGTCCATATCGCGGCGCCGTCCAGGTGCATGGGCACACTGACCTCGCGCACTCTGGCGCCAAGGCGCGCCAACTGATCTGCCGCAGCGCGAACCTTGGCGCCGAGACCCGGGGTTTCGCCGGGCATGCCAAAGCCTTCGCGCAAGATGCCTATGCGCAGACCTTCCACACCCATCGACAGCGCATCGGTGTATTGCGCCAGCTTGGGGGAATATTGGCGCGGGTCCAAACCGTCTTCGCCGGCCAGCACTTCCAGCAGCAAGGCGTTGTCGGCCACGTTGCCAGTGATCGGGCCCAGATGGTCGATGGTGGATTCGATCGGCATCGCCCCGGTATACGGAACCAGCCCATGCGTTGGCTTCATGCCGCAACAACCGGAAAACGCCGAAGGAATGCGGATCGAGCCGCCCTGGTCGCCGCCAATGGCCAGGCTGACCTCGCCTGAGCCGACCAGTGCTCCGCAACCGGATGAGGAGCCGCCAGCGATGGTGCCCATGCGCCAGGGGTTGTGCACCGGCCCGGTGGCGTTGGTGTGGCTGCCGCCGGACAAGCAGAAATATTCGCAGTGCGCCTTGCCGATGATGGTGCCGCCGGCATCGAGCACCCGCTGCGCCACGGTCGCGTCGAACGCTGGCACGTAGCCTTCCAGGGTTGACGCGCCGTTCATCATCGGTACGCCAGCCAATGCGATGTTGTCTTTGAGCACCACTTGGCGCCCCTTGAGCGGCCCGGTCTCTGCGCCGCGAATATCGGTCTTGACGTACCAGGCATTCAACTTGTTTTCGTCGGCCGAGGGTCGGCGGCCCGGGGTGCGGGCGTATTTCACTTCGGGGACAAAGTCGGGCAAGGCGTCGACACGGTCGTAGGCCTGGAAGCTGGCTTCCATTTGCTCCAGGTACTGGGCCAGTTCGGCATCGCTGAGGTTCATGTGCAGGCTGCGTGTCAGCGTGCGCAATTGCTCCATGTTGGGACGGCGCAGTGCCATGGTGTTCTCCTTGTGAACCGGGGTGGTGGCCGTGATGGGCGCCCGAGCTGGCGCCTGGCTTGGTGCCTGCGCCGGCGGTGCCGCAGGCGCCTCGATGGGGGCGCTGATGTCGGGCGTGCGCGTCGATCTGGCGGCGCCCCAGCCCATCAGGCCATCCAGCGCAGGCGACGATTTCAACTCTGCTGCGCCGAAGCTCTTGACGATTGCGCCTTTTTCCAGCATCAAAATCCGGTCGGCGCAGTCCAGCACAAAGTCCAGGTTCTGCTCGGTCAGCAAGATCGTCAGGCCCTGCTGCGCGCGCAACTGTGCGAGGGTGTGCGCCATTTCGCTGATGATGTTCGGTTGAATGCCTTCCGTGGGCTCGTCCAGAAGCAACAGCCAGGGTTGGGACACCAAGGCGCGGGCCAGTGCCAGCAATTGTTGTTCGCCGCCCGAAAGCGCAGCACCTTTGCGTTCGAGCAATCGCTGCAAACGGGGAAACAGGCCGAGAACCCGCTCCAGCGCAGCGTCTTCGGACTCCCCCAACCCGGGCGACCAGGCCATGCGCAGGTTTTCACGGGCGCTCAGTCCTCCCAGGATGCCACGCCCTTGCTGCACGTAAGACAGGCCCAGGCGCGCGCGGGCATGGATGGGCAATGGGTTCAGCAAGACGCCATCGGCCCGAATGGCGCCTGCATGCAGCGGCAATACGCCAGCCAGGGTTTTCATGAGCGTACTCTTGCCCATGCCATTGGCACCCAAGACGCCCACGATCTCGCCATGTTGCACGTTCAACGTGAGTCCGCGCAGCACCGGCATGGCGCCATACCCGGCCTCGATGCCGTCCACCTGCAAGGCGGGCGCCGTTTTTTGTGCTGCTGCGTTCATGCCGGCGTTCCGTGCTGTTTGCCCAGGTACACGGCGCGCACCCGCTCATCCGACAGAACGGTTTCGGCGTTGCCCTGCGCCAGGATGCGGCCATGGTGGAACACGGTCACGGTTTCGGCGATGGCACGCACAAAGTTCATGTCATGTTCGACCACGACCACCGTGGCGCGCATGGCCAGGTTCTTGACGATCTCTGCCATGCGCTCCACCTCGTCACGGGTGAGGCCGCCCGCAGGCTCGTCCAGCAGTACCAGCCATGGCTCGGTGGCGAGCACGACACCCAGTTCCACCATCTGCCGTTGACCATGCGCCAACGCGCCGGCCAGGCTGCGCGCATGGGCTGCCAGGCCCAGTTCGCCGATCAGGCGCTCCACCTGGGCATTGGCATCGGCGCGTGAGTGGCGGGCCAGCGCCGCCAGCCACAGGTTTTCATGGACGCTCAGGCCATTCATCAAACTGGGAACCTGGGTTTTGAGCGCCACCCCCATGCGCGCAATCTCATGCACCAGGCGGCCTGCGACATGTTCGCCGTTCAGGATGATGTCGCCTTCGGTCGGCACCAGTTGACCGCTGAGGCATTTGAAGAAGGTCGATTTACCCGCCCCATTGGGACCGATCAGGCAGCGCAATTCATTGCGTTTGAGTTTCATGGATGCGCCATCGACTGCCGTGACGCCGCCAAAGCGCATCACGACATCCTGGGCTTCGAGCACGGTGTCATGCTTCATGGCGCGCCTTCAGCGCAGCGCGGCGGCTGCAATACTGCACCCCGCGCAGTACCGACGGCAGCAAGCCACTCGGCAGGAACAGGACGACGACCACCAGCAACAGGCCCATGACCACGCCGTTGTCCATCCACTGCTGGCTGCCCAGGAGACCTTTCAATGCGCCCAGCAATACCGCGCCGAACATCGGGCCCCACAGTGTGCCGAGTCCGCCGACCAGCACCCAGATGATGATCTCGGCGGAAACACCCAAGGAAAACACTTCGGGCGTCACGATCTCTGCCCAACAGGCGTAGAGCACACCGGCCAGGCCAGCCACCGCGCCGCCCAGGCCAAAGGCCAGGGTTTTGGCAAGCCGCACGTCGTGGCCGGACAGTTCGGCGCGCAACTCGTTTTCACGTATGCCGGCCAGGAGTCGCCCAAAGGGCCTGACTGCCAGCCACCGGAACATCAGCCAGCACAGCAGCAATGCGACCATGCCCACAAAGTACAAGGCCATGCCCGTGACCAGCGTATCGGGCCACCCCGGCACACCGAGGACCGGAAAACCGGGGATGCCATTGAAGCCCCCCAGACGCGCCGTGCCAATCGCGTAGGCTTGCCCGGCGGTGCTGTTGGCGTACTTGAACAGCAGCAAGGTGGCGACCAGGGTGATGACGCCGAGGTAGACATCCGCCATGCGGCTGTAAAACATCATCGCGCCCAGCGCCAGCGCGGCGCAGCCCGCCACGGTGATGGCAAGCACGACAGCCAGCGTCGAGCCCCCCATGTTGATCGCCACGACGGCATAGGTATAGGCCCCCAGGCCGTAGAAGGCGGCCTGTCCAAAGCACAAAATGCCGGCGACGCCCCAGACGAAGGCCAATGAAAGCGCCAGCAGCGCATAGGTGAGCAGCAGCGTGAGGTTGTATTCGCTGACGGCGACAGGCGCCGCCGCAAGGACGAGCAAGGTCGCCGCGAACCCGCTCCACCAGGAGGCGGGAATGCGGTCTGCACGCACGGTGCGCTGCAAGCGTCGTTGCGTCGGGCCGAGTTGCGCATCAGGATTTGTCATGCGGCACCTTTGAACCAGCGCGACGTGATGCCTTGGGGCAACACCCGCAACAAAATGACGGCGCAGATCAGCAAAGCCATTTCACCGACCACCGGACTGCTCAGCAGTTCGAACACCTTGGCTACCGTGCCCAGCAGGGCGCTGGCCGACACCGTGCCAGCCACCACCGAGGCGCCACCGGCGATAACGGTGATGAAGGCCTTGGCGATGAATTGGCCACCCGCAGAAGGCGTCAGGCCAACGAGTGGCGACAGCACGCCGCCGGCCAGGCCCGACACCATGCTGCCAGCCACGAAGGTCGCCATGTAAATGCGCTGCGGCGAGTGGCCCAGCGCGGCAGCGATCTCGGCCGACTGCATCGCGCCACGCACGATCATGCCAACCCGCATCGAGCGCAGCACGAAATAGAGCGAAGCGAGCAACAGCGTGCTGACCGCGATGATGAACAGGCTGTAGCCGCCCACCTGGTACTGCCCGATCGACAATGAACCAACGGGATTGGGAACACCCGTCGTCGTGGTGCCAAAAATCATCGACAGCGCCCCCGATAGCGCCAGCGACAAGCCCCAGGTCGCCAACATGGTGTCCACCGTTCTGCCATACAGGTGGCGAATGACCAGGCGTTCGACCAGAAAACCAAAGCAGCCCACCACGATGGGCGCAACGATCAGCATGGCCAGCCAGATGTTGCAGCCCATGCGCAAGGCCACGATGGTGGTGTAGCCGCCCAGCACGATGAATTCACCATGCGCCAGATTGATGACACGCATCAAGCCAAAGATCAGGGCCAGCCCGGCCGAGACCAAGGCCAGTGTCGCCACCGTATAGGCAAGATCGAACACGCTGACAAAAACAATGTCGATGCTCATTGGAGTGCCTTCGCCTACGGTATGAGCGCCCTCGGGAGGCCGCGCGGCGCTCGTGGGCGTGTGGCCTGTTCAAAAAGGGGGCTGTGACCGGAGGATCGCCCGCGCATCAGAGCTTGATTTCAAACTGCGTGCTCGATGCCGGCGTCTTGACCAGATTGCAGACCGCCTGGGTTTCCCGCGGAGGCCGCTGGGCGAAGCTCTGCAATACCTTCAACTGCTGCCCGCGTATTTCCATCACATGCACATCCAGCGTCACATGGTGGGTTGGGCCGTCGATGCTGACTTTGCCCGAGGGGCCATCGATCGAAATCCCGGAGGCCATGGCGCCGATGACTTTGGCGCGCTCCAGACTGCCGGCCTTCCTGACGCCTTCTGCCCACAGCTTGATGCCCTGGTAGTGCAAGACCGCCAACTCATTGATGGCCTTGGTGTTGCCGCCATGCATCTTCCCCCAGGCTTGCAGAAACACCTTGTTGGCGGGTGTTTGCAACTCCGGGGAGTAGTTGTAAGCCACCAGAATGCCGTCACCTTCTGCGGCCGTCAGCACCTGATGCTCATTGCCGACGCCGAGCGTGGTGGAGACCAGCGGAATCTTGCCCTTCATCCCGGCTGCCGCCCATTGCCGGTAGAAGGACAGGTGTGCGCCGCCGACCAGCGCGCTGATCACGAAATCAGGCTTGGCTGCCTGAATCTTGGCGATGGTCGAATTGAAATCCGACACATCCAGCGGGAAGAACTCAAGGCCGACATCGGCAGCGCCGCTTTCCGCCAAGAACTTCTGGAACCACTTGGCCATGTATTGGCCGTAGTTGTAGTCGGCAGCCAGGATGTAAGCCTTCCTGCCCCATTTCTTGACGGCATAGGGAACCAGCACTTCAGCCTGCTGCGCGGGCGTGGTTCCGGTCAGAAAAGTATTGCCATCGCAAACACCGCCTTCATACAAAGGGGTGTAGACATACAAAATCTTCTCGCGGTTCAGCAAAGGACGAATGGCCTCGCGCGAGGCGGACAAGATGCCGCCAATCACCACATCCACCTTGTCCTGCCTTGCCAGTTGCTGCGCGAACTTGGTGTACATCGCCATGTTGGACTGGGTGTCGTAAGCACTCTTTTTGATCTGCCGGCCGATCAAGCCACCGCTGCGGTTGATCTCGTCGATGGCAAGGTCGGTGGCCATATTCATGGGCTTGCCGTAGGCATCGAAGTTGCCCGAGGTATCCAGCAAACTGCCGAACTTGATGGGGTCGGCTGCATGCGCCCATCGAGGCAATGCAAGCGCGGCGGCAAGACCTGCGAACCGGATCGAGACGCTTCTGCGGGTAGCTTTCATTTCGAATCTCCTGGGCGAGGTTGAGCGGGAGGGGTGAGGGAGTTTTGTGCTCTCTGGTGATCGTTCGCGGCACGCGCATGGTCACTCTCGGCGCGTGCCAATTGCGGAATGCCCATCTCCAGGTCTGCGCCCAGCGTTTCGCCGAGTTTTTTGAGCATGGGCAAATTCATCGCCATGTCGTAAATCGAATCCAGCGGCCCGCCTTTGCCACCATCCCCGCCTCCACCACCGATGCCGGAGACATGGTGCACGCGGATGGACTCAATTTTTTCCAGCGGCTTGGACATTTTTTCCGCCAGCAGCGGCAGGGCCTCGAGCCGTGCCAACTCCAGGCGCAGGCGCATCAGGTCCGGGCTTTGCGCGTTGTCAGCGGCAATGCCTGCGGCTGTGCCTTGCGCCTCGGCGCGCATGCCGGCCTCCTTGCCCTGGGCACGAACCTGCATGGCTTGCGCCTCCGCCGAAGCCAACTCCAGCAACGTGCCGGCCTGCGCTTTGGTGCGCAAATTTTCTGTTTCGGCTTCCTGGCGGGTGCGCGCCAGCGCCAACTCGTGCTCGCGCAACTGTATGGCTTTCTCGCGCTCCGTGTGGCCAAGCTCTTGCGCCAACAACAACTGCGTCCTGGCCTTTTCACCGGAGATCGCGGCCAGGGCCTCCTGCTCCTGCTCGCGCGACAGGGCCATGGCTTGCTGCACACGCTGCAATTCAACGGCCAGACGTGTTTCGAGTTTGGTCTGCTCCAGGCCATGGTCGCGCTGGATTTGCAGCACGGACAACGCGCGTTCGCGCTCCAGCTTGGCGCTCTCGGCGGTCAGTTGCGCCGATTCCCTGGCCTTGGCCAGATCGGCATCAACCTTCGTGCGACGGCTCTCTGTTTCCTGGCGCTGGTGCAGTTGTGCCGCATCTTGCTGCAAGGCCATTTCGATGCGTCGCTTGTTGGCCTGCAACTGCGTCTGGGCAATGGAAATTTCGGCGTCCGCCTCCGTCTCCGCCCGGCGCTTCTTGTTGCTGGCGACGATTTCAGCCAGCTTGCGCATGCCGACGGCATTGAACACATTGTTTTCATTGAGGGCAGAAAACGGCGTCTGATCAAAATGCGTGAGCGCAACCGACTCAAGGAGCAGGCCGTTGCGGGTCAGTTCGGGCAACAGGGTCTCGCGCACCGAGGCAACGAATGCGGCACGCTGCCCGTGCAACTCGTCCAGAGTGCGCTCGGCAGCGCTGGCCTGGATGACATCGGTAAAGCGCCCCTCCAGCATGCGCCCCAACTCATCCGAGCGCAGGGTTCGCGCGCCAAACGTCTGCGCAGCAGTGGCAACGGCCTCGCCGGAAGCGGCCACTCTGACCCGGAACTCCAGGCTGACGTCTGCGCGCAGGCAGTCCTTGGTCAGGACGCTGCTGGCGCCGGAACGGGCTATCAGCACCCGCTGTGCCCGCATGTTGATTTCATCGAGCCGGTGCAAAATTGGCAAGGCAAAAAAACCGCCATCCAGAGCAACGCGCTGCCCTCCGGCACCGGTCCGCAGAATGGCCGTGTCGCGGCTCGATTTTCGGTAAAAGCGCTGCAAAAACGCGACGCCCGCCGCCACAGCAACGATCGCCAGAACGATCCAAGCCAGTATCGCCATACGAGCCCCCAGTCATGTCGGGACAGGCAACCTCGCCCTGAAGCATTCGGCTTGCTTTTGGGCTGTTGCGTCAGTGGGTTTCCGTTGCAGTGTCGGGCCGTATGGCTGCCTGCACTGGCAAGAAATCAGGTTGCAATGTTTCACATTTCTGCAAATTCAGCAACCGTTCTTACCCGGGCCATGTTCAAGCCCCGCGATGGCGGGCGCTCGTACTCCCCATCCGGGAGCGCGGCGGGCTGTTCGTGGAACGGGGTTCTGCCTGCAACAGCCAGAGTGCAGTCGCTGTGCCATCAGAAAGCCATACGCCGCAATGCCCGGACCGGCGTGGTGATGAAATCCCCGCCACTCCCGTCCCCCATGGCGCAACGGGCGAAACGCCTGACTGCCCGATCTTCCCCAAAGCACCCGGCAGTGCGCCCACCCCATGCCAGCGCATCAACCCAAACCAATGAAACTGACAGAAATGTCATATTTCTGTCAGCCTCCGGTTGAGCGCGCCCCCGTACAGTGGCGCCAGTTGCCTGTGGGGATGTTCCCATCTGGTGGCTATTTTGATCCGCCAATGCAATGCCTGCCACCATGACAGCGACCGCGCCACTCGCACGAATATTCTCCCTGCTTGGCGTGCTCGCCTGCGCGCTGTTTCTCGGTGCTTGCGCGGTCGGCCCTGACTATGTGCGTCCGGCCATGGATTTGCCGGTGGTTTACAAGGAGCAGGGGCCGTGGAAAATCGCCACGCCGGGCCGGATCGATAGCCGGCAGCGCTGGTGGGAGGCCTATCAGGATGCAGTGCTGAACGATTTGATCGATCAGGCGAACCGGGCGAATCAGAATATCCGGTTCGCCGAGGCGCAATATCGCCAGGCGCAGGCGGCGGCTGCGATTGCGCATGCCGGTTTGTGGCCGGAGGTTTCCGGCAATGCTTCGCGTGCGCGCAGCAGCAATGGCGCAGAAAATACCTACGCCGCTGGTCTGAATGCCTCGTGGGAGGTCGATATCTGGGGCCGCGTTCGGCGTCTGGCGGAGGCTGGCGATGCCGGCAGCGAGGCCGGTGCCGCCAGTCTCGCGGCGGCGCGTTTGAGTATTCAGGCTGCGCTGGCGCAGAATTATCTGCAATTGCGCGTGACCGATTTGCAAAAGGATTTGTATGCGCGTACCGTGGCTGATTACACGCGCTCGCTGCAATTGATACGGCATCAGTATGATGCCGGTGTCGCCTTGCGCTCCGATGTGGCGCAGGCAGAAACGCAGTTGCGCTCGGCGCAGGCGCAGTGGATCGATCTGGATGCCACGCGCACGCAACTGGAGCATGCCATCGCCATTCTCATCGGCAAGGCGCCTGCTGCATTCACATTGGCTGCGCAGACCACGCTGCAAGCCAGCATGCCGTCCATTCCTGCCGGTGTGCCCTCCGATTTGCTGGAGCGCCGTCCCGATATCGCCAATGCAGAACGCCTGGCTGCCGCTGCCAATGCCAATATCGGTGTGGCGCGCGCGGCTTGGTTTCCGGCGCTGACGCTGAGCGCTGCCGGTGGCTACAGCGGCAGCGCTTTTTCGCAACTGTTCGACACGCCGGGGCGGGTCTGGTCGCTCGGCAGCGCATTGGCGGCGCTGTTATTCGATGGCGGCGCCCGCCATGCGCGCAATGACCAGGCCCGGGCTGCGTTCGATGCGGCGGTAGCGACTTACAAGCAAACCGTCTTGAGCGGACTGCAAGAGGTGGAAGACAATCTCTCGACCTTGCGCGTACTGGCGCAGGAAAGCCAGGTGCAGGATCAGGCGGTCAAGGCGGCGCAGTTGTCCGAACGGCTGGCAATGAGCCAATACCAGGCCGGCACGAGCACGTATTTATCCGTGCTCACCACGCAGGCGGCGTCGCTCGCCAATCAGCGCGGCGCTGTGCAATTGCTGGGGCGCCAACTGCTGGCCAGCGTGTCCCTGATCAAGGCGGTTGGCGGCGGCTGGCATGCCAGCGACATGAATCAGGCTGCGGCCAATCATTGAGAACCGGATAAATGAAGCCAAGGCCATGCCATCGGCGCCAATCTGCGCAATCTGCGCAATCTGCGGATGATTTCGTTCCATCCGCAGATGCACACAGAGTTGAAAACGGGCTGCACCGAATTTCATCCATCGATGCGAAGATCAAGCAAAGACCACTCTGCGAATAAAGCCATGACGACTTCATTCATTCAAAAATCGTCCCTTCTGGCGGCGCTTGCCGTTCTTGTGGGTGGCGCGGCGCTGATGCGGCGCAGCGATGCGGTTGCGCAGGCGCCGCAAGTCGCGCACGCCCCGGCCATTTCCGTGACGACAGTGCGGGCGCAGGAGCGCGATATTCCGTTGTATCTGGCGGGTGTTGGCACGGCCACGGCGAACGCCAGCGTGACGGTCAAGGCGCGCATCGATGGCCAACTCGACAAGGTTGGTTTTAGCGAAGGCCAGGATGTCAGGGAAGGCCAGTTGCTGGCGCAAATCGATCCGCGCGCGCTGCAAGCGCAACTGGCGCAAGCGCAGGCGCAACAGGCCAGGGACCAGGCGCAGTTGGGCAATGCGCAGGCCGATTTGCAGCGCTATATGACATTGCGCCGGCAAGACGCCGCCACGCAGCAGCAACTCGATACGCAAAAAGCACTGGTCGCGCAATTGGATGCCGCCGTCAAGACCGATGAGGCGCAAATCAAATACGCCAAGGTGCAACTCGGCTACACCACGATCAAGGCGCCGATCAGTGGCCGTGCCGGTGCGCGTCTGGTGGACCCGGGCAATATCGTGCACGCCGCCGATGCCAACGGCCTGGTGGTGATCAACCAGATCGATCCGATGACCGTGCAGTTCACGCTGCCGGAAGAAGCCGTGCCGGCAATCAATCGCGCGCAACGCGCCAGCCGCCAGCCGCTCAAGGTGACGGCCTATGCCCGCAGTAATAATGATGCGCCGCTGGCGACGGGCCAGCTGATTTTGCTCAATAACCAGATCGACACCAGCAGCGGCACGGTGCAGTTGAAGGCGCGCTTTGCCAATCCGCAGCACGCGCTGTGGCCCGGCCAATATGTCAACGTCAATCTGCAAATGAGCGAGCGCGGCATGGCGCTGACCTTGCCTGCCGCCGCCGTGCAGCGCAATCAGGACGGCACCTATGTCTATATCGTCAAGGCCGATGACACCGTCGCCATCCAGCCCATCGAGGTGGTTCGCATTCAGGATGGCATGGCCGTCATTGGCAAGGGGCTGGCATCGGCCCAGCGCGTCGTGCTCGATGGGCAATACAAACTGAAACCGGGCAGCCGCATCACCGAGGCCAGCGCTGCGAAAGGATATGCAAAGTGAGTGTTTCCGCCCGCTTCATCCAGCGCCCGATCGGCACCACGCTGCTTGCCATTGCCATTTTGCTGGTCGGCATCGCCGTCTGGCCTTTACTGCCGGTGGCGCCGCTGCCGCAAGTCGATTTTCCGACGATTCAGGTCTCCGCCAGTTTGCCGGGCGGCAGCCCGGAAACCATGGCCTCGAATGTGGCGCAGCCCTTGGAGCGCCAATTTTCGCTGATCGCCGGTTTGTCGCAAATGACTTCGCAAAGCGCACTGGGCAGCACCCAGATTACCTTGCAGTTCGATCTCAACCGCAATATCGATGCTGCGGCCCTGGATGTGCAGGCGGCGATCAATGCCTCCACCGGGCAGTTGCCGACCAGCCTGCCGAACCCGCCGACCTTCCGCAAGGTCAACCCTGCCGATTCGCCAATCATGATCATGTCGGTGCAATCGGATGCCTTGCCGCTGACGCAGGTCAATGATTACGCCGACAATATTCTGGCGCAGCAGATTTCGCAAATTTCCGGCGTCGGTCTGGTCAGTGTCCACGGGCAGCAAAAACCGGCGGTGCGGATCCAGGTGGATCCGGCCAGGCTGGCAACGCTGGGGCTGAGTCTGGAGGATATTCGCGGTGCCATTGCCACCACCTCGGTCAATCAGCCCAAGGGCACGGTGGATGGCGCGCACCAGAGTTTTACCGTCTATACCAATGACCAGTTGCTCAGCGCCGAACCGTGGAATGACATGGTGCTGGCCTACCGCCATGGCGCGCCGGTGCGCGTGCGCGATATTGGCGTGGCCATCGATGCGCCGGAAAACAATAAAATCGCGGCCTGGGCCTATGCCGGTGCGATGGCGCCGTCCGATGACACGCTTGCCAATGGCCGCGCCATCGTATTGGCGATTACCAAACAACCGGGCGCCAACGTGATCGAAACCG
This sequence comes from Verminephrobacter eiseniae EF01-2, assembly GCF_000015565.1. Lineage (NCBI taxonomy): Bacteria > Pseudomonadati > Pseudomonadota > Betaproteobacteria > Burkholderiales > Comamonadaceae > Verminephrobacter > Verminephrobacter eiseniae. The sequence continues at coordinate 390,683 of NC_008786.1, read as the reverse complement.
TCGGTCGCATCAAGGCCGCGATGCCGCGCCTGCGCGCCGCGATTCCCGCCAGCGTGCGCGTCGATACGCTGATCGACCGCACCCAGACCATTCGCGCCTCGGTCGGCGATGTCGAGTTCACGCTGGTGCTGAGCATCGCGCTGGTGGTGATGGTGATTTTCGTCTTTCTGCGCAATGTGGCCGCCACGCTGATCCCCGGCATTACCGTGCCGCTGGCGCTGATGGGCACGGCGGGCGTGATGTATCTGGCCGGCTACAGCCTCGATAATCTGTCGCTGATGGCGCTGACGATTGCGGTCGGCTTCGTGGTCGATGACGCCATCGTGATGCTGGAAAACATTTACCGCCATGTCGAAGCAGGCATGACGCCGATGCAGGCCGCGCTCAAAGGCGCCAGCGAAATCGGCTTTACCATTATCTCCATCTCGGTCTCGCTGGTGGCGGTGTTCATTCCGCTGCTGCTGATGGGTGGCATCGTCGGTCGGCTGTTCCGCGAATTCGCCGTCACCGTGACCTTGACCATTGCCGTCTCGGTCATCATCTCGCTGACGCTGACGCCCATGCTGTGCTCGCGCTTTCTGAAAAACAGCCATGCGGCGCGGCACGGCAAGCCATATCAACTATTCGAGCGCTTTTTCGACATTCTGCAAAAGGGCTACCAGCGCAGCCTCGATGTCGTGATGCGCCATCAGTTCGTGACGCTGCTGACCTTTATCGGCACCATGGCCATGACGGTCATGCTGTTCGTGGCGATTCCCAAGGGCTTCTTCCCGCAGCAGGACAATGGCGTGATCGTCGGCTTTGCCGAATCGGCGCAGGATATTTCTTCACAAGCGATGCAGCGCCATTTGCTGCAGGTGGCAGAAATCGTGCGCAAGGACCCCGATGTGGCTGGTTTTGCGATGAGCGCCGGCTCGACCACCTTCAATACCGGCAATTTCTTCATTGCCTTGAAACCCACGGATGCAGGCCGCACGGCCAGCGCCAGCGAGATCATCACCCGCCTGCGCCCGCAAATTGCCGGCATCCAGGGCGTCAACCTGTTCATGCAGGCCAGCCAGGACATCAACGTCGGTGGCCGTCTGGCGCGCACGCAATATCAGTACACCTTGACCGACTCGAATCTGGATGAGCTCGATACCTGGGCGCCCAAAATGGTCGAGCGCCTGCGCCGGATGAAGCAATTGACCGATGTCGTCTCCGACCAGCAAAACAATGCCGCCACCGCCACCATCACCATCGACCGCGCCCGCGCCTCCAGTTTCGGCATATCGCCAGCACTGATCGATGCAAGCATTTACGACGCCATCGGCCAACGCCAGGTGGCGCAATATTTCACGCAAATCAACAGCTACCATGTGGTGCTGGAAGTGACGCCGGCATTGCAACGAGACCCGGCGCTGTTCAACAAGCTCTACCTGACTTCGCCGCTCACCGGCCAGCAAGTGCCGCTGTCCACCTTCATCGAGGTCGATACGAGCAAAACCGCCTATTTATCGATCAGCCATCAGGGCCAATTTCCGGCAGTGACGATTTCCTTCAACCTGGCCGCAGGCGTATCGTTAGGCGAAGCCGTCGATGCGATCAACCGGGCGCAGGCTGAGATGGGCGTGCCGACCACGCTGACCGGCGCCTTCCAGGGCACGGCCAAAGCCTTTGGCGATTCGCTCTCGTCGCAGCCCTACTTGATCGCGGCGGCGCTGATTGCGGTGTATATCGTGCTCGGTCTGCTGTATGAAAGCTACATCCATCCGCTGACGATTTTGTCAACGCTGCCATCGGCTGGCGTCGGCGCGCTGCTGATTCTGATGGCGGGCGGTTATGATCTCAGTGTGATCGCGTTGATTGGTATTATTTTGCTGATCGGCATCGTCAAGAAAAACGGCATCATGATGATCGACTTCGCACTGACCGCCGAGCGGCAACAGGGCATGAAACCGCAAGCAGCCATCTACCAGGCTTGCCTGCTGCGCTTTCGCCCGATCATGATGACCACCATGTGTGCGCTGCTGTCGGGCCTGCCGCTGATGCTGGGCCATGGCGCCGGCTCCGAACTGCGCCGTCCGCTGGGTTATGCGATGGTCGGCGGCCTGGTGTTATCGCAGGCGCTGACGCTGTTTACCACACCGGTGATCTATCTGTATCTGGACCGTGCGCATTACTGGTACATGGGCAGGAAAAAATCAAAACATGCGGGAATGATACCAGCCATCGAATCTGATGCGTATTGACGCGCCAACCGGAGCAGGCATGAAAATCCTGATCGTCGAAGACGAGCACAAGATGGCAGAGTATCTCCGCAAAGGCTTGAGCGAGCAGGGCTGCACCGTCGATCTGGCCGCCAACGGCATCGACGGCCAGCATCTGGCAATCTGGCACGATTATGATGTGATCGTGCTCGATGCCATGCTGCCCGGTCTGGATGGATTTTCGGTGCTGCGCTCGCTGCGCATCCTCAAACAGACGCCCGTCATCATGCTGACCGCCCGCGACCGTGTGGAAGACCGCATCAAAGGCTTGCACGACGGTGCCGACGATTATTTGATCAAACCCTTCTCGTTTCTCGAATTGCTGGCACGCTTGCAGGCGCTGACGCGGCGCGGCCGCGCACAGGAGCCGGCGCAACTGCGCATCGGCGACCTGCAAATCGACCTGCTCAGCCGCAAAGCCTTGCGCAACAACACCCGCATCGACCTCACCGCCAAGGAATTTGCGCTGCTGGCCATCATGGCGCGCCGCCAGGGCGAGATATTATCCAAGACCGCCATCGCCGAACTGGTCTGGGACATGAATTTCGACAGCAACACCAACGTCGTCGAAGTCGCCATCAAACGCCTGCGCGCCAAGATCGATGCGCCGTTCAGCCAGAAACTGCTGCACACGATACGCGGCATGGGCTATGTGCTGGAACCACGCGCCACCGCGCATGATGGGGAAGGCGGATGAAAAACTCCATCATTGCGCGTCTGGTCATCATGTTTGCCGCTGCGGCGCTGATCATTTTCTCGCTGATCGGCAGCGTGCTCTACGCCGTGGTCGACAATGAATTGCTGCACCACGAGCGCAACAGCCTGGTCACGACCTTCAAGGACATCGAATACATGGTGTCGCGGGCAGGCACCACCGAGCGCTGGGCGCATGTCCAGGTCAAACTCGATACATTGACGCCAGCCGACGGCAAGGTGCGATTCTGGATTTTCAGCGACGACCCGCGCTTTGGCTACGGCAAAGACCTGGCCGAATTGCACGAATTCGCCAACCACCCCAATAACCTCGGCAGGATGAGCATCAAAGGCAAAAAATACCCGCTCCACACGCTGACCAGGATATTGCCCGCCTATCTCGACCGCCCCGCCATTCGCCTCACCGTCGGCGTGGACGCCGCATCCTATTTTGAAACCCTGCGTACCTTCGTCGCCGCCATGACGGGCCTGTCGCTGGCCGGCGTTCTGCTGGTCATTCTGTGCGGTTACTGGATTGCCCGCACCGGCTTGCAGCCATTGAAGAAAATGTCGGACAAGGCACAGACGCTCAGCCCGAAAACCCTCTCGGAACGGCTGACCCTCTCGGCCTTGCCGGATGAATTGTCCGATCTGGCGCAAGCCTTCAACGGCGCGCTGGATCGGATGGAAAACGCCTACAAGCAACTGGAAGCCTTCAATGCCGATGTCGCCCACGAATTGCGCACACCACTGGCCAATTTGATTGGCGAAACCCAGGTCGCCCTGTCGCGCGAACGCAGCGCGCCTGAATTTGAATCGGTGCTGCAATCGAATCTGGAAGAAATGGACCGGCTGCGCTCCATCATCAACGACATGCTGTTTCTGGCCCGCTGCGACCAGGGCGAAGCCGCCACCGGCCTGGTGCACGCACTGATTGCAGACGAGGTGCAAAAGACCATGGACTTCTTTGAATTCGTCCTCGACGAAACCGGGATGCGCGTGGAAATCAGCGGCGACACCCACGCCACCGCACTGATTGAAACCTCGCTGTTTCGTCGCGCACTGACCAACCTGCTGCAAAACGCCATCCAGCACTCCCCGGCAGGCGCCTGCATCGAGGTCGCGATCGACGCCAAAAACCACGGCGTGCAAATCGCGGTATCCAACCCGGGAGAACCGGTCGAACAAGGCCATCTGCCCCGGCTGTTTGACCGCTTTTATCGCGTCGACACGGCACGGCGCGACATCAACGGCATCCACGGCCACGGCCTCGGCCTGGCGATTGTCAAGGCCATTGCGCTGATGCACGGCGGCAGCGTGTTTGCCGCCAGCACAGGGGGTGTGACCACCATAGGATTTACTACGGCGCGGTTTTGACGGAATACCGACCCTTGCTGAAGGCGCTGAGATACTGCGGCCCCAGGCTGTCGAGGGAGAACGGTTGATTTGCGACCAGGCAACCATGGGCACTGAATCGGGTGCCTTGGCAACGATGGATTCAGGCCCATGGGTGCCGTGGTGGTATTGGATGGGGCAGGATTTTCATGGCTGGCGCCAGTGGGGCTGGTGGCGCTGATTGCCAGGGGCGGCTCGGTGTGGATGCCAGTAGTCGGTGGCGCTGTGTTGGCGCAACTTGTGTTATCTGCACCAACCGCCTGACATTGAAATGGAAAACATCAAATGGAACTTCTGAAAGCCACCGTGCTTTTCACCATTACCGCCGTAGTTGAAATTGTCGGCTGCTATCTGCCCTGGTTGGTCATCAAGCAAAACAAACCCCTTTGGCTGCTATTGCCTGCTGCGCTGTCATTGGCTTTGTTTGCCTGGCTGCTGACCTTGCACCCCAGCGCTGCGGGGCGCACTTACGCTGCCTATGGCGGGATATACATCGCGGTGGCCTTGGCCTGGCTGCATTGGGTCGATGGTGTTTCACTGACGCGCTGGGATGTTGCAGGAGCCACTGTGGCCATGGTGGGCATGCTCATCATCATGCTGCAACCGGCAAGTGCTTGAAGTGGTCCCTCGGTTCAGTTTCCTGCCCATGGCTGCTAGTGTCGCGTCACGGATCAGATGTCGTAGGCTGCGCGCAGCCATCGGAGCGCAGCGCAAGGCGCATCGCGCAGCCCATACCGAGCTGTATTGGCAAGCGATGCAACGCCGCGATGCGCTTCGATGGCCAGCGCAGACCGACAGATGATCGGTGACGCGACACTAGGTACCTGGTGGATGGCGTACACGTCGGCCATGCACACCAGGTTGCGGCCCGATGCCTTCGGCACCCGGTCTTCGGCGCGCAACTGATCGCCGGTGCCGGGCGCCATCAGGTTGAGCTTGTACTCCGAGGTAAGCACGTTGCCGACCGTAGACGCTGCAGCCCACACGCAAGCTGCGCTCCGTCTTCGCGTTCACGAACGATGTGGAAATGGCATTACTCGATAAGCCCGAGCGCGGCATTCCAGACCAGTTCGGCGTGCTCGAGGTTGTCTTCCTGCTCGAACTGCAAAGCGGTGCGTTCACACACCGATTCCGGCGGGATGACGATCTTCGCGCCGCCGCTCAGTGCTTTGACCTGTGCCTGGCAGGCGCGCTCCAGGAACCAGATGTTCAGGAATGCTTCGGCGATCGAGCGCCCCGCTGCCAGCAGGCCATGGTTGCGCAAAATCAGCACCTGGTGCTTGCCCAGGCTCGCCACCAGGCGCGAGCGTTCGTCCAAGTCGAGCGCAATGCCCTCATAGTCATGGTAGCCATGGCGGCGATAGAACTTCAGCGCATGTTGGCTGATCGCAAGCAGCCCCTGCTGCTGGCAAGACACCGCAATGCCATCGGCCGTATGGGTATGGATCACGCAAGCCAGATCATGCCTTGCCATGTGGATGGCCGAATGAATGGTGAACCCCGCTGCGTTGACCCGCTGTGCAGCGTCGGGCGCATCAATGGGCTGGCCTTCGGGATCGATCCTGATCAAGTCCTGCGGCTGCATCTGATGGAACAGCACACCGTACCGATTGATCAGGAATTGGTTGGCCGTGCCGGGAATGCGTGCGCTGATGTGTGTATCGATCAGATCCGTCATCCGGAAGAACGCGAGCAAGCGGTACAGCGACGCCAGCCGGGTTCGTAGCGCGTTTTCTGTTTCAAGCATCGGTGTCTCCATGGAGTGGCCCTGGCGGGGTGGTTGCCGTTTGCCGATCGGCGGCATACGCATGGGCATGCCAATGGGCTTGCGAGGTTTCGATCAACACCGGTCTGTCGCGCGTGCCGGAGCGTGCCTGGCGCAGCGCCCGCCGCAATGCGCTGGCATCGTCTGCCCGGCAGGCATCGCAGCCAAAGCCGCGCGCGAGCAACTGAAAATCCGGCGTGTACAGGTCCACGCCGATGGGTCGTATGTCGCGCTGGCGCATGCAGCGTCGGATTTCCTCGTAACCGCCGTTGTTCCACAGCAAGATGATGGGTGCCAGGCCGGCTTCGACTGCACTGGCCAGTTCGGGCAGTGTGAACTGCAGGCCGCCATCACCGATCAGGCACACCACGGGGCGGTCTGGCGCTGCGAGCTGGGCACCGATGGCCGCCGGCAAGCCGTAGCCCAAAGTCCCGTAGCCCGTGGACGAGTTGAACCAGCGCCTCGGCCCGGGCATATCGATGGCCAGATTGCCCTGGTACACGGGCTGGGTGGAGTCGCCGGCAAACAGCGCATCGGGTAGTTCAGCCAACACCGTTTCCAGGTAGTGCCGCTGGGCTTTGAAGGGCAGATCCCAGGCGCTCTCCAACTGCGCGCGCACGGCATGGACACGGCAGGCACCCCAGGCGCTGGCCTCGCCTGCCGGGGCATGGCTTGGTGGGGTGCCCGGGGGCCGCGCCGGGGCCTGCTGCAAGGCCCGGCACAGACGCTCCAGCGCATCTGCGCTGTCGCCGAGCACGGTGCATGTGGGGGCAAAGTTGCGCGCCAGTTGGTCCGCATCGATGTCCACGCGAATCAGCGCGCCGCTGATGCCAAAGCCGCCATCGAACACCGTGTCGTAGTCCGTTTCTCCGAGTTCGGTGCCCACGGCCAACACCACGTCGGCTTCTCGCACCAGTTGGCGTGTCGGCTCCGTCGATTGCGTCGATCCCAGCAGCAGCGGATGGGCCGCTGGCAGCAGACCTTTGGCATGGACGGTCAGCGCAGTCGGTGCCTGCAGATGCTCGGCCAATGCCCGCAGCGCAGACGCCGCATGCACGGCGCCACCGCCGGCAAGAATCAGCGGGCGTGCGGCCCCTGCCAGCCATGCTGCCGCGTCGTCGATCGATGGCTGGCCGGCCAGCGGTTTGCGCGAGCGCACCAGGGACTTCGGGGACAGGTGGCTGGCGTCGGCGCCGATCAGGTCCAGCGGAATTTCGATATGCACGGGCCGTGGCCGGGCGCTATCGAACACCGCAAAAGCGCGCGCCAGCGCCACGGGCAGATCATCGGGCTGCATCAGCGTGTGTGAGAAAGCGGTCAACCCTGCCACCAGCGCCTGCTGCGAGCGCAGTTCGTGCAGGCGCCCGCTGCCCGCGTTGCCGGCGCCCAAGTGGTTGCGCGCATGGACGCTGGACAGCACCAGCATCGGAACCGAGTCGGAGTACGCCTGGCCCAGCGCGGTGGCCACATTGGTCATGCCGGGGCCGGTGATGATGAAGCAGACGCCGGGCTTGCCGCTCGCTCTTGCGTAACCATCGGCCATGAAGCCGGCACCTTGTTCATGGCGCGGCGTGATGTGGCGGATCGATGAAGCGGCCAGGCCACGGTAGAGCTCCACCGTGTGAATGCCGGGGATGCCGAAGACATGCTCGACGCCGTAGTCTTCGAGTATCCGGATCAGGACTTGTCCGAGGGTGATCGTCATCGGGAATTCCCTGCTATTTCAGCGAGCCGCTGAGAAATTGCCGCAGCCGTTCGCTGCGGGGCTGGCGCAGCACCTGCGCCGGGTCGCCTTCTTCTTCGATCAGCCCACGGTGCAAGAAGATCACATGGTTCGAGACGCTGCGCGCAAAACCCATTTCGTGGGTCACCACCACCATGGTGCGCCCCTCTTGTGCCAGCGACTGCATGACACGCAGCACTTCGGTGACCAGTTCGGGATCGAGTGCCGAGGTCGGCTCGTCAAACAACAAGACATCCGGCTCGACCGCCAATGCCCTGGCGATGGCTGCCCGTTGCTGCTGTCCGCCGGAAAGATGCGCGGGGTAATAGTCACGGCGCTCGTACAAACCGACCTTGTGCAGATAGGCCTCGGCCGCTTGCAGCGCGCGCGCCTTGCTCATTCCGAGCACATGCACCGGCGCTTCGATGATGTTCTCCAGCACCGTCATGTGCGACCAGAGATTGAAGCCCTGGAACACCATCGCCAACTTCGTGCGCACGCGCTGCAATTGCTTGCGATCGACGCATTCCAGGTCGCCATGCGCGGCGCGCTTCAAGCGCAAGCGCTCGCCATTGACCACGATCTCGCCTTGCGTGGGCTGTTCCAGCAGGTTGATGCAGCGCAGCAATGTGCTTTTGCCCGACCCGCTGGAGCCGATGATGCTCAGCACCTGGCCTTTGCGGGCCGTCAAGGACACGCCCTGCAATACTTCGTGGCTGCCGTAGCGCTTGTGCAGATTTCTCAGTTGCAGCGGGCAGGTGGCCGTTGCCTCGATGGCTGCGGCGCCGTCCCTGCCGGCGGGGACCGGGCCTGCTTGCGCCGGCCGGGCGCTGGCGTCTGTCGGTATGTTCATGCAAAGGTCCGGTGACGAAGTTCAAGAGCGCATCTGGATCGGGCTGTGCCTGGGCCGCAGATGCGCGAGCCAGCGATTCTCGGCGGCACCAAAGCATCGGACCAGCACCAGCGTGATCGCCAGGTACAAAGCGCCGGCGGTGATGAAGGGCTCGAAAGCCAGATAAAACTCCGCGTTGATGAAGCGGGCGGCCCCGGTGATGTCGAGCAATGTGACCAGGCCCGCCAGCGAGGTCATGTGCAGCAGCATGATGATCTCGTTGGCGTACTGCGGCAATGCGCGGCGCAGCATCGCCGGCACCTGGATACGGCGCACCAAGGTCCAGCGCGACATGCCAAAACTTTGCCCGGCCTCGATTTCTCCCGGCGGCAAGCGGGCCAATGCGCCAGAAAGAATCTCGGTGGTGTAGGCCGTCGTATTGATCGCAAAGGTCAGCAGCGCACAAAAGCTGGCATTCGTGAGCCAGGGCCACAGCCAGCTGTTGCGCACCGCCTCGAACTGCGACAGGCCATAGTAGACGAGGTACAACTGCACCAGGCACGGCGTGCCACGGACGACGAAGGTGAACGCAGCCACCGGCTGCGAGCACAGGCGGCGGGTCGAGTGGCGCGCAAAAGCCAACGGCACCGACATCAGCAAACCGAGCACCGCCGTGCCTGCGGTCAGCGCCAACGAGAGCGCGACACCGTGCGCGAACAGCAGCCAATGCGCTGCGATCAGGTCCCAGTTCATGCCGCTCGTCCCGCCCGGTCTGAAGGCGCCCGCCTGGTGTCGTGGGCGCCACGGCGTTCCAGCCAGCGCAGCGCCAGCATCGAAACGGTGGTGATCGACAGGTAAACGGCCGCAGTCAGCAGAAAGAACGTAAAAGGCTGGCGCGTGGCCTGCGCCGCGTTCTTGGCCCGGAACATGATGTCCTCCAGACCCAACACGGAAACCAGCGCGGTGGATTTCACCAGGACCAGCCAGGTATTGGTAAAGCCCGGCAGCGCCAGACGAGCCATCTGCGGCAGCACGATGCGCCAGGCGATCCGCAGGCGGCCCAGTCCAAAAGCGCAGGCCGCTTCGATTTGCCCTTTCGGAATGGCCAGGATTGCGCCGCGAAAGGTCTCGGTCAGATAGCCCCCGAAAATCAGCCCCAGGGTCGCCAGTCCCGCGCCAAGCGGGGAGACATCGAAGCCGGCATCGCTGCCCGATTTGTCCAGCGCCAGTTGGACCAGCGCCGGAACGCCGTAGAAGAACAGCAGCATCAGGACCAGGTCGGGCACACCTCTGACCAGCGTCGTGTAAGCGCCCGCCACAGCCGCCAGCCATCGACCGCCGCAGAGCTTGGCCCAGGCCCCCGAAAGGCCCAAGGCGATGGCCGCCAGCAACGACCCTGCGGCCATTTCCAGCGTGACCGAGGCGGCGGCCAGGACGTTCCAGAAATATTCCATCGCTGCTCCCTGTCCGGTGTGGCGGGCGTGGCGCCAGGCTCAATCCATCACCAGGGTGAAGGGGAAGTATTTGTCGTTGATCTTTTTCATGGTTCCATTCTTGCGCAACGTTTGCAGACCTTGGTTGAGCAGTGCTTTGAGTTCCTTGTCCTCTTTGCGAATCGCGATCGCCACGCCCTCGCCCAGGGTCTTGTCATCCTTGCCGGACAAGGTCGGGCCGATGAACTCGAAGTCCTTTCCATCCTTGCTCAGAAAGCTGTCGTTGACCTGCACGATGAAGCCGAAATGCAGATCCGCGCGGCCGCTGAGCAATTCCAGGAAGGGCTCGCTGCCGCCCTGGTAATACTTGATCCGGGCCACGTCACCGTAGACCTTGCGCACATAGCTCGCTTGCAACGTTCCGGCCTGCACCGCGATCGTCTTGCCGGTCAAACCTGCGGCAGAGATGACGATGCCGGCGCCTTTCCTGGCAACGAAACGGCTTTCCATCCGGTAGTAGGGATCGGTGAAGTCGATCACGCGCTTGCGCTCATCGTTGATGTTCATGGAGGTAATCAGCGCGTCGGATTTCCTGGTGACCAGCCCGGGGATCAAGGTATCGAAGGAGGCGTTGATCAGCCTGCACTTGAGCTTGAGCTCTTCGCAAAGGGCGTGGCTGAGGTCGATCTCGAAACCGACCAACTGGCCATCGGCTGCCACCGACTCGAAGGGCGGATAGGTCGCGTCCGTCGCAATCGTGATTTCCTTGTAGCTTTTGGCATCGACGGACAGCGCCATCGCACTCAGGGCGATGGCAGACAACAGGCACCACAGATAACGGAACATGCGGGTCTCCTTCGGATTGCGTTCAGAAAAAAGTCGGCCGGTCAGCGTGGCCGCAACGATGGCGCAGTTTCCGGAACGCCTGCAAGCCCCATGTCCCTGCGGCCACTGCGCTTGAAACCGCCCCGGGCGTTTTGCCGAAAAACCAGTGGCGGCAGGTGGCTCCAGGCCATGGCGCATACCGATCTCCAGACCCCCAACCCAGGCGCGACGCATGTTCCGTGCCCACCGATACAACGGCCGTAACCACAGTGACCAGCGCTACGCGCAAACAGTGGCCAGCGCTACGCACAAACGGTGGCCAGCGCTACGCGCAGGTGCGCCTGGGGACGCCGGGCATCACGCACAGCAACTCGAAAGCCAGGTTGGCGGCCAGCAATGCGGTGTTGCCAAGCGGGTCGTAGGGCGGGGACACCTCCACCACATCCGCGCCCACCAGGTTCAACCCCCAGGCGCCGCGGATCAGCTCCAGCGTCTGCGGCACGGTCAGCCCCGCGATCTCCGGGGTTCCGGTGCCGGGGGCATAGGCCGGGTCGATGCCATCGATGTCGAGCGTGAAGTACACCGGGCCGCCACCGACCCGCGCGCGCAGTTCCTGCATCAACGGCATCAGCGATCGGCCCCAGCATTCCTCCACCTGCACCACACGAAACCCCTGGTCGCGGCACCAATCGAAGTCCTGCGCCGTGTAGCCCGTGCCGCGCAGACCGATCTGCGCCACCCGCAGCGGATCCAGCAGCCCCTCCTCCTGCGCGCGGCGAAAGGTCGTGCCATGCGCCAGTTTTTCGCCGAACATGGTGTCGTTGACATCGGCGTGCGCGTCGATGTGGATCAGCCCGATCGGGCCATGCCGCCTGTGCAGCGCGCGCAGGATCGGCAGCGTGATCGTGTGGTCGCCGCCCAGCGTGATCGGCCTGCAGCCGGCCGCCACGATGGCATCGAAGGCGCGCTCGATGCGCGCGATCGAGTCGATCAGGTTGTAGGGGTTGATCGCCACGTCGCCGAGGTCGGCCACGCGCAACGCATCGAAGGGCGCCGCCCGGGTCGCCATCTGGTACGGCCGCAGCAGCACCGACTCGGCGCGGATCTGGCGCGGGCCGAAACGGGTGCCGGATCGATGGGATGTGCCCAGATCGAGGGGCACCCCGACGAAGCCGACATCCAGCGCCGCCGGATCGTCGACCGACGGCAGGCGCATCATCGTCGCCAGGCCGCCAAACCGGGGCATTTGATTGCCCCCCAAAGGTTGATGCAGGCCCTCGGACATGGGCTGCGCTACCGGCAAGAAAAACCAGGCACGGAACCGGGAACGGCGCTGCCGCCGAGTGGCTTGCGTTGGTTCATGCAAAGACCCAAGAACATGGTTCGGTTTGGCGCTGGTGCGTTGGCGGGCAGGATGGAACGCATCGTAGGGCCGCAGCCTGCTGCGTTCCATCATCGAGATGAAAAGTGCACATTGATGGGCGTCGATGCAGCGCCATGGACGGGCACCATGCCGCACCACTTCGACTTCAGCAGGCCATGCAGGCCCAGGTGGCGGTGGGTGGCGCAAACGGGCGCAAACGGGCGAGAACGGGCGAGAACGGGCGCTACAGCGCCGCCGGCCGGGTTCGCCGTGTGGCGGGTGTTTCAGGCATCGATGTCGTGACGGGATGGCTGATCGGGAGGGGCGCTGTCTGCCCGGCAGGCATCGCCGCCCAAGCCGGGCGCCAGCAACCAGGCCCCAGCAACTGAAAATCCGGCGCAACGGGAGTCACCCATCTTGACGGATGGCTGAACCCCTGCATCCATCCCGTGCGAACATCAGGCGTACCGTTGAGCACCGGAGACACCCTCATGCACCGCCGCCATCTGCCCGCACGCGCCGCCCTTGCAGTCCTTGCCCTTGCCATTTCCGCCGCCGCTGTCTTTGCGCAAACCGGCGAGATCCGCATCGCCCATGTCTACAGCAAGACCGGCCCGCTGCAAGCCTATGGCATGCAGACCCAGACCGGCCTGTCGATGGGCCTGAATTACGCCACGGGCGGCAGCATGATGGTCGATGGCAAAAAGCTGGTGCTGATCGAAAAAGACGACCAGGGCAAGCCCGACTTGGGTCGCAGCCTGCTGGCTGCGGCCTACGCCGATGACAAGGCCGACATTGCCGTAGGCCCTTCGTCGTCGGGCGTGGCGCTGGCCATGCTGCCGGTGGCGCAGGAGTACAAGAAAATCTTGCTGGTCGAGCCTGCCGTGGCCGACTCCATCACCGGCGACAAATGGAGCCCGTACATCTTTCGCACCGGCCGCAACAGCAGCCAGGACGCCATCGCCAACGCTGCGGCCATCGACAAGCCCGGCGTCTCGGTGGCCACGCTGGCGCAGGACTATGCCTTTGGCCGCGACGGTGTGAAAGCCTTCAAGGACGCACTTCAGCACGCCCGGCTGGTGCACGAGGAATACCTGCCGACCAACACCACCGACTTCACCGCCGGTGCGCAACGCCTGATCGACAAGCTCAAGGGCCTGCCCGGGCGCAAACTGATCTTCATCCTCTGGGCCGGCGCCGGCAATCCGTTCAAGATCGCCGACATGGACTTGAAGCGCTACGGCATCGAGATCACCACCGGCGGCAATACCCTGTCCGGCATGGCTGCGTACAAGAACTTCCCCGGCATGGAAGGCGCCACCTACTACTACTTCGGCATCCCGAAGAACCCGGTCAACCAGGCCCTGGTGGCCGCGCATTACAAGGCGTACAAGACGCCGCCGGACTTTTTCACCGCCGGTGGCTTCAGCGCGGCCATGGCCTTGGTCACGGCGCTCGAGGCCACCAAGGGCGACACCGACAGCCGCCTGCTGATCAAGACCATGGAGGGCATGGAGTTCGACACCCCCAAGGGCCGGATGCACTTTCGCAAGGAAGACCACCAAGCGATGCAGAGCATGTACCACTTCAGGATCGAGGTCGACCCGGCCCTCCCCTGGGGCGTGCCCGCGCTGGTGCGCGAGATCGGGGCGCAAGAGATGAATGTGCCGATCCGCAACCGGCGCCAGTGAATGTCCCTGAACACCCCGGGAGCGGGGGCCTGTGGCGCGTGCCGGGCAGCGCAACCCAAGCCGCGTGCCAGCCACCGAAAACCGGGTGCAACAGTGATCGCCCGACGCAGCGGATGGCTGGAAAACCCTGCATATGGCGCGTGCGAACCCGTGCGAACATCAGGCACACTGCCGGGCACCGGCAAGACAAGACATCCGCCATGCGCCACCACCATCTGCCCGCACGCGCAGCCCTTGCGGCCCTTGCCCTTGCCCTTGCCATTTCCGCCGCCGCCGCTGCCTTTGCGCAAACCGGCGAGATCCGCATCGCCCATATCCACAGCAAGACCGGCCCGCAGCAATCCCTGAGCATGCAGACCCGGGCCGGCCTGCTGCTGGGCCTGGACTACGCCACGGGCGGCAGCATGATGGTCCATGGCAAAAAGCTGGTGCTGATCGAAAAAGACGACCAGGGCAAACCCGACTTGGGGCGCAGCCTGCTGGCTGCGGCCTACGCCGATGACAAGGCCGACATTGCCATCGGCCCGGCGTTGTCGAGCGTGGCGCTGGCCATGCTGCCGGTGGCGCAGGAGTACAAGAAGATCTTGCTGGTCGAGCCCGCCGTGGCCGACTCCATCACCGGCGACAAATGGAACCCGTACATCTTTCGCACCGGCCGCAACAGCAGCCAGGACGCCATCGCCAACGCTGCGGCCATCGACAAGCCCGGCGTCTCGGTGGCCACGCTGGCGCCGGACTACGCATTTGGCCGCGACGGCATAAAGGCTTTCAAGGACGTGCTCCGGCACGCCCGGCTGGTGCACGAGGAATACCTGCCGACCAACACCACCGACTTCACCGCCGGTGCGCAACGCCTGATCGACAAGCTCAAGGACCTGCCCGGGCGCAAGCTGATCTTCATCCTCTGGGCCAACCCGAACAGCAATCCGTTCAAGATTGCCGACATGGACTTGAAGCGCTATGGCATCGAGATCACCTCCGGCGGCAGCACCTTGCCCGGCCTGGTCACGTACAAGAACTTCCCCGGCATGGAAGGCGCCACCTATTACTACTTCGGCATCCCGAAGAACCCGGTCAACCAGGCCCTGGTGGCCGCGCATTACAAGGCGTACAAGACGCCGCCGGATTTTTTCACCGCCGGCGGCTTCAGCGCGGCCATGGCCTTGGTCACGGCGCTCGAGGCCACCAAGGGCGACACCGACAGCCGCCTGCTGATCAAGACCATGGAGGGCATGGAGTTCGACACCCCCAAGGGCCGGATGTACTTTCGCAAGGAAGACCACCAAGCGATGCAGAGCATGTACCACTTCAGGATCGAGGTCGACCCGGCCTTCCCCTGGGGCGTGCCCGTGCTGGTGCGCGAGATCGGGGCGCAAGAGATGAATGTGCCGATCCGCAACCGGCGCCAATGAGCGCGCCATGAACGCACCATGAGCGCCGCACGGCCGCCCGCAGGCGCTGATACCGCAGCCGAAGGTGCCCCGGTGAGCCGCTTGGTCACCAAGGACTTGAGCATCCGCTTTGGCGGCCATGTGGCGGTCGATGGCCTCAGTTGCAGTTTCGAGCCGGGCCAGTTGACCGCCATCGTGGGGCCCAACGGCGCCGGCAAGACCACCTACTTCAACCTGATCTGCGGGCAACTGCGCGCCAGCAGCGGCAGCGTCATGCTGGGCGGGCAGGACCTGACGCGGCTGTCGGTCGCGGCGCGCACGCATGCCGGGCTGGGCCGGGCGTTCCAACTGACCCAACTGTTCCCCCGTCTCAGCGTGCTGGAGAACCTGCGCCTGGCGGTGCAGGCCAGGCAAGCGGGCCGGCACCGCCGGGGGCTGAACCTGTGGAGCATCTGGAGCGACCACCAGGCGCTGACAGAGCGTGCCCGGCTGATCCTGCAGACGCTGGCCATGACGGAGCGCGCCGACAGCCCTGCGGCCAGCCTGCCACATGCCGACCAGCGCAAGCTGGAGGTGGCGCTGCTGATGGCGCTCGAGCCGCAGGTCTACCTGTTCGACGAGCCCACGGCCGGCATGGGCCAGGACGAGGCGCCGGTGATCCTGAACCTGATCCGCGCGCTCAAGCAAGACCGCAGCAAAATCATCCTGCTGGTGGAGCACAAGATGGAGGTGGTGCGGGAACTGGCCGACCGCGTCATCGTGCTGACCAACGGCCGCCTGGTGGCGGACGGCGCACCGGCCGAGGTGATGGCCTCGCCCGTGGTGCAGCAGGCGTATCTGGGCACGGCACAGGCCCCTTCGACCCTCCAGACTCTCCAGACCCCCTGGCCCCTCCGGACCGGCATGGCCGCCCCATGAACCCCCAGACGCCGCTGCTCGAACTGCGCGCCGTGCACACCCATATCGGGGCCTACCATATCCTGCACGGCGTGGACTTGGCAGTTCCCCCGGGCCAGATCACCTTGCTGCTGGGCCGCAACGGCGCCGGCAAGACCACCACGCTGCGCACCATCATGGGCCTGTGGCAGGCGTCCCGGGGCAGCATCCACTGCGCCGGCCAGGACATCACGGCCCTGGCCACGGCGCAGATCGCGCGCCTGGGCATCGCCTATGTGCCCGAGAACATGGGCATCTTTGCCGACCTCAGCGTCAAGGAAAACATGCTGCTGGCGGCGCGCCAGGCGCGCCGCGCCGCGCAGATCGACGCGCAGCGGCTGCAGTGGATCTTCGGGCTGTTTCCGGCGCTGGAAAAGTTCTGGAACCACCCGGCGGGCAAGCTCTCGGGCGGGCAAAAGCAGATGCTGGCCGTGGGCCGCGCCATCGTCGAGCCGCGCGCGCTGCTGCTCCTGGACGAGCCTGGCAAGGGCCTGGCGCCCGCCATCATCGACCGCATGATCGAGGCCCTGGTGCAGCTCAGGAGCAGTGGCGTTGCCATCTTGCTCGTCGAGCAGAACCTGCACTTTGCGCAGCGGCTCGGCGACAGCGTGGCCGTGATGGACAACGGCCGCGTGGTGCATGCGGGCAGCATGGCCGCGCTGGCGCAGGACGCGGCGCTGCAGCGCGCGCTGCTCGGGTTGGCGCTATGAGCCTCCGGTCTTTCCGGCCTGTGGCGCCCGATTTGCTTTTGCTTTTGGCCATCGAGGGCATGGCAGCCAGGGCGCCTGCGACGGGCACGCAACGAGGACAGCACCATGGCCCTGCGCGACCGTGACTGGGCGCCGCTGGCGCTGGTGCCGGCGCTGGCCCTGCTGGTGCTGCCGCTGATCGGCTCGCCCGGCACCTGGCTCACGCTCACGGTGGCCGGGCTGGCGATGGGCATGATCATCTTCATCATCGCCTCGGGCCTGACGCTGGTTTTCGGCCTGATGGATGTGCTCAACTTCGGCCACGGCCTGTTCATCACGCTGGGCGCTTTCATCGCCAGCACGGTGTTGGGCGCGATGGGCGACTGGACCGGCTCGGAGCAACTCTGGCGCAACCTGGTCGCGGTGCTGTCCGCGATGCTGGTGGCCATGGCGGTGGCCGCCGCCGTGGGCCTGGCGTTCGAGCGCTGCATCGTGCGGCCGGTGTACGGCCAGCATCTCAAGCAGATCCTGATCACCATGGGCGGCATGATCATTGGCGAAGAACTGATCAAGCTCATCTGGGGCCCGGCGCAGATTCCGCTGCCGCTGCCCGAGGGCCTGCGCGGCGCGCTGCTGATGGGCGACGCCGCGATCGAGAAATACCGCCTGGTCGCCGTGGCCGTGGGCCTGCTGGTGTTCGGCGCGCTGGCCTGGATGCTGGCGCGCACCAAGCTCGGCCTGCTGATCCGCGCCGGCGTGCAGGACCGCGAGATGGTCGAGGCGCTGGGCTACCGCATCCGCCGCCTGTTCGTCGCGGTGTTCGTGCTCGGCTCGGCGCTGGCCGGCCTGGGCGGCGTGATGTGGGGCCTGTACCAGCAATACCTGGTGCCGCAAATGGGCACGCAGGTGAATGTGCTGATCTTCATCGTGATCATCATCGGTGGCCTGGGCGCGACTGGCGGGGCGCTGATCGGCGCGCTGCTGGTGGGCCTGGTGGCCAACTACACCGGTTTTCTGGCGCCGAAGGTGGCGCTGTTTTCCAACATCGCGCTGATGGCGGCCATCCTGCTGTGGCGCCCGCAGGGCCTGTACCCGGTGGTCAACCGCTGACGTGCCGTCCGGCAAATGGCTGCACAAAATGAAATCAATGCGTTTCGTGTCAGGGCAAGGCGAAAATCCCCGCGCTGCCTGCCGTATGTCGCGGGGATTGGCAACGCCTGCCTGGCGCGCAAGGCGCCGTGTCGTCCGCAGTCATTGGCGCGGCGGTGCGCCAATGTCGCGTCACCGATCAGATGTCGCAGGCTGCGCGCAGCCATCGGAGCGCAGCGCAAGGCGCAGCGCGCAGCCGATATCGAGCGTATTGGCCAGCGATGCAACGCCGCGATGCGTTTCGATGGCCAGCGCGGACCGACAGATGATCGGTGACGCGACACCAGGAGCAACCCGTGCTTGATCGTCTCGTGTCGAACGACTACCCGCGCAGCAAGCCGCTGGCGGTGATCCTGATCGCGGTCTTGCTGGGCCTGGCGTTGGCGCCCTTTCTGTTGCCCGGGGTCAAGGCCCTGTCGGTGGCGGCCAAGGTGCTGGTCTTCGTGGTGCTGGTGGCCAGTTTCGACCTGCTGCTGGGCTACACCGGCATCGTCAGCTTTGCGCACACCATGTTCTTTGGCATCGGGGCCTACGGCATCGCCGTGGCCAGCACGCGCCTGGGGCCTACCTGGCCGGCGCTGGCGCTGGGGTTGGGCGGCGCGCTGCTGCTGTCACTGCTGCTGTCGCTGGCGATGGGGCTGTTCTCGCTCAGGGTGCGCGCCATCTTCTTTGCGATGATCACGTTGGCCGTGGCCTCGGCGTTCCAGACGCTGGCCTCGCAGTTGCCGGACATCACCGGCGGTGAAGACGGGCTGACGTTCAATCTGCCCGCGCTCCTTTCGCCCGATTTCGAGTTTTTCGGGCAGCCCTTTCCGGGCGTCGCGCTCGATGGCCGGCTGCTGTGCTATTACCTGCTGTTCGCCAGCGCCTTGGTGCTGGTGCTGGCGCTGCTGCGCATTGTGAACTCGCCGTTCGGCCGCGTGCTGCAAGCCATCCGCGAGAACGAGTTCCGCGCCGAAGCCATCGGCTACCGCGTGGTGCTCTACCGCACGCTGTCGAGCGTGCTGTCGGCCCTGTTTGCCACCATGGCAGGGGCCATGCTGGCGCTCTGGCTGCGCTACAACGGGCCGGACGTGTCGCTGAGTTTCGAGATCATGATCGACTGCCTGCTGATCGTGGTGATCGGCGGCATGGGCACGATCTACGGTCCGGTCATCGGCAGCGTGCTCTTTCTGGCGGCGCAAAGCTACCTGCAAGACCTGCTGCGTCTGGGCAGCGAGGCCGCATCCCGGCTGCCCTGGCTGTCGGCATTGCTGTCGCCGGACCGCTGGCTGCTCTGGCTGGGCCTGCTGTTCGTCGTGTCGGTGTACTACTTCCCCTCCGGCGTGGTGGGGCGGCTGCGCGCGGCGGCGCAACCGCAGCAGCAGGGCCGCTGAGCGCGATCGATGCGCGCGGGCCGCCGAACGCGATCGATGCGCGGGCCGCCCGCGCAATCAACGCTCCGGGCGTGCCGTGCGCCTGCGCGCCTCATGCGCCACGAAGGGCTTGCCGCCACCGCCTGCCGGCCGGGCAAAGCCGGGCTTGCGCGCCGCGCCGGCGGCAGCGCCGACAGCGCCACGGGGAGCAAAGCCGCTGCGGCCGGCGTCGCCAAAACCGGGCTTGCGGCCATGGCCCTGCGCCTCACGGCGGGGCGCAAAGCCACGGTCGTCGCCACGGGCCGGGCCGCCGAACCTGCGCTCGCGGCCATCGCGCTCGTAACCCCCCGGGCGACCCCGGCCGCCAAAGTCGGCGCTGCGCGGGGCCTGGGGCGGGCGTTGCGCAGGCTCCAGGCCGGGAATCACCTCGGCCTTGAATGACTGGCGGCTGAACGACTCGATGTCGTGAATCTTGCGCCGGTCGCGGAACTCGGCAAAGCTGATGGCCAGGCCATCGCGGCCCGCGCGGCCGGTGCGGCCAATGCGGTGGGTGTAGTCCTCGGCCTTCATCGGCAGACCGAAATTGAACACATGGGTGATCGTGGGCACGTCGATGCCGCGCGCGGCCACGTCGGTGGCCACCAGAATCTGCACCTGGCCGTCGCGCAACGCCGTCAGGCGGCGGTTGCGCAGACCCTGGTTCAGTGCGCCATGCAGTGCCACTGCCGAGAAGCCGGCCTGTTGCAGTTCGCCCGCCAGGGCATCGCACTCCACCTGGGTGCTGGCGAACACGATGGCCTGGTTGATCTGGGTGTCGCGCAGCCAGTGGTCGAGCAGCTTGCGCTTGTGCTGGGCGTTGTCGGCCCAGTACAGCATCTGCCGGATGTTGGCGTGCTTTTCTTGCGGCGAATCGATGGTCAGCTTTTGCACCGACGAACCGCCATCGTGCATCACGCGCAGCGCCAGTTGCTGGATGCGGGGGGCGAAAGTGGCGCTGAACATCATGGTCTGCTGGCGCTGGCTGGTCAGTTGGTTGATCTCGGCCAGATCGTCCGAGAAACCCAGATCGAGCATGCGGTCGGCTTCGTCGACCACCAGGAACTGCACCTTGTCGAGCTTGATCTGCATCGAGCGCTGCAAGTCCAGCAGGCGCCCGGGGGTGGCCACCACCAGGCTGGCGTTCTGCAACTTGGCAATCTGCATCTGGTAAGGCATGCCGCCGACCACATTGGCCACGCGCAGGCCACGGCAATGCCTGGCCAAGTCAATCGCATCATGCGCCACTTGCTGCGCCAACTCGCGTGTCGGGCACAGGATCAATGCCCCCGGGGTGGCGGCCTTGAAATGGCGCGTGTGCATGGGGTCTTTGCGCTTGGGCCGCTTCGGCGCCGGTGCGTCGCGGGTTGCCGCGTCTGCTGCGGCGCGCTCCAGGGCCGCGCGCTCTTGGGCCTGGACCTGGGCCTGCTGGCCGATCAGCGTGTGCAGCAGCGGCAGCAAATAGGCCGCTGTCTTGCCGCTGCCGGTCTGGCTGGACACCATCAGATCAATGAATCGGGTGGCGCCATGGCCCGCGCCCATGGCCAGCGGAATGGCTTTGCGCTGCACGATGGTGGGCCCGGTGTAGCCCAGGTCGGCCACGGCCCGCACCAACTCGGGCGCCAGGCCCATCTCGATAAAGCCGTTCGGCGCGGCGTCATCGGCAGCAGAGGGGGTTGGCGCAGGGGCGGGAGTCATGGGTGCAGGCGCGCAAGCAATTTGCACGGGCGCGGAAGTGGTTGGCGCAGGCGAGGAGGCAGTTTGCACAGGCGAGGGAGTGGTTTGCGCAGGCGAGGGAGTAGTTTGCACAGGCGCAAAGTCGCGCTGCACCAAAGAGGTGTCGGACATGATTTCTTTCATGGTCGCAGGCATGGGCCTGCGAGGGTTTCGTCAATGGTTAAGAAAACACCAACCATCAAACGAAACCTGCCTGCGCTCGGGGCGTATGCGGGTGGGTGGGCATTGGGCCAGCCCGGCACTGTTGCAACAGTCGGGTAGCCCGTCGGCAGTCCGCTGGCCGCCTGCCAGTCCCCTACCAGCCCAATGTGTGAGGGCAGATGTGCATCTGCGCGGGGCGCTGTGCCCTGTGCAGCCCGCAACTATCGCATGAATCAGGGTTTCCCCGCAAGCCCTATTTCATCCCCCGCACGGCGCATCAAACCGCCAGCAGATGCTTGCGGTAATGCGCCAGTTCGTCGATCGACTCGTTCACATCGGCCAGGGCGGTGTGCTTTTGTGCTTTTTTGAAGCCGGCGCAGACCTGCGGTTTCCAGCGCTTGGCCAGTTCCTTGAGGGTGCTCACGTCCACGTTGCGGTAATGAAAGAAGCGCTCGAGCTCGGGCATGTAGCGCGCCAGAAAGCGTCTGTCTTGCCCGATGCTGTTGCCGCACATCGGCACCTGGCCCTTGGGCACATACTGGCTCAGGAAGGCAATGATCTGCTGCTCGGCCTGCGCCTCCGTGATGCCCGATGCCTTGACCTTGTCGATCAACCCGCTGCGGCCATGGGTGCCCTTGTTCCAGGCGTCCATCTTGTCGAGCCACTCCTGCGACTGGTGGATGACGAGCACCGGCCCTGCGATGCGCGGCTCCAGATTCGGGCCGGTCACGACAACGGCAATCTCCAGCAAACGGTCGGTATCGGGCGTGAGGCCGGTCATTTCGCAATCGAGCCAGACCAGGTTCTGGTCGGATTTTGCAAGCGTGCACGGGCTGGGGGGGGTGGTTTCTGGCATGGCGCGCATTGTCGCCGATGGCTTGGCTTGGTTTGATGCGTTGGCCGGGGGGCGCGCGTTGGCGCTGGTCGGCGCAGACCTGCCCCCAGCGCACCCCTGGTGTCGCGTCACCGATCATCTGTCGGTCTGCGCTGGCCATCGAAGCGCATCGCGGCGTTGCATCGCTTGCCAATACGCTTGGTATTGGCTGCGCGATGCGCCTTGCGCTGCGCTCCGATGGCTGCGCGCAGCCTACGACATCTGATCGGTGACGCGACACCAGTGAAACAGGCAGGCTACACTCGCCCCACATGTTCGCCCTCGAAGACCTTTCCCCCGCCATAGGGCTCACACTGGCCTTTGCCGTTGCGTTGGTGCTGGGTCTGGCGCTCAAATTCTGGCTCGTCACGCGCCAGATACGGTATGTGGCGCGCCACCGCGCCGAGGTGCCGGCACGGTTTGCCGGGCGCATCGCATTGGCCACGCACCAGAAGGCGGCGGACTACACCATCGCCAAGGCGCGGCTGGGGGTGCTGGAGATGGCCCTGGGCGCCGTCGCCGTGCTGGGCTGGACCCTGCTGGGCGGCCTGGATGCGCTGAACCAGGCGCTGCTGGCCGTCTCCGGCGCGGGGCTGCTGCAGCAACTGGCCTTGCTGCTGGCCTTCGCCGCCATCGGCGGCCTGATCGACCTGCCCCTGTCGCTGTACCGGATCTTTGCGCTCGAGCAGCGCTTTGGCTTCAACCGGATGACGCTGCGCCTGTGGCTGGTCGATGCGCTCAAGGGGCTGCTGCTGGGGGTGCTCATCGGTCTGCCGATCGCGGCGCTGATCCTGTGGCTGATGGCTGCCGCAGGCCCGCTGTGGTGGCTCTGGGCCTGGGGCTTGTGGATGGGCTTGCAACTGCTGCTGATGCTGGTCTATCCGACCTTCATCGCCCCGTTGTTCAACGAGTTCCGGCCGCTGCAAGACCCGGCGCTCCAGGCTGGCGTGAGCGCATTGATGCAGCGCTGCGGCTTTTCGGCCAAGGGCCTGTTCGTGATGGATGGCAGCCGCCGCAGCGCCCATGCCAATGCCTACTTCACCGGATTCGGCGCCGCCAGGCGCGTGGTGTTCCACGACACGCTGCTGCAGCAGTTGACACCGGGCGAGGTGCAGGCGGTGCTGGCCCATGAATTGGGGCATTTCAAGCACCGCCACATCACCTGGCGCATCGCACTCATGTCGGCGCTGAGCCTGGCGGGCTTTGCCTTGCTGGGCTGGCTCTCGGGCCAAATGTGGTTCTACATCGGGCTGGGCGTGCGCCCGGGCATCGCGTTGGACCCTGCGCTGGCC
This sequence comes from Verminephrobacter eiseniae EF01-2, assembly GCF_000015565.1. Lineage (NCBI taxonomy): Bacteria > Pseudomonadati > Pseudomonadota > Betaproteobacteria > Burkholderiales > Comamonadaceae > Verminephrobacter > Verminephrobacter eiseniae. The sequence goes on along the minus strand of NC_008786.1, from coordinate 367,114 downwards.
GCCGCGCCCAATGATGCGCTGGCTTTGCTGCTGTTCCTGCTGGTGGTGCCGGTGTTCACTTTCTTTATGGCGCCGCTGCTCGCGCAACTGTCGCGCCGCCATGAATTCCAGGCCGATGCCTACGCCGTGGCCCAGGCCAGCGGCGCTGATCTGTCATCGGCGCTGCTCAAGCTGTACGAGGGCAGCGCCGCCACGCTCACGCCCGATCCGGTGTATGTGCGGTTCCACTATTCGCATCCACCCGCTGCCGAGAGGCTGGCGCGCATACCTGCCGGCAACGGCTGATGAGCGCCATGCCGAAGACCCAAGATGAAGCTGCGCCGGCCCGCCGCGCGCTGACTGCGACCGAGGTCGTCGCCCGGCTGGCCCAACTCCAGGGCTGGCGCCTGAGCGGCGATGGCGCCGACGTGGCGCTGCAGAAGACCTACCACTTCGCCAGCTACTACGAAACCATCGCGTTCGTGAACGCGCTGGCCTTCATCGTCCATGCCCAGGACCACCACCCCGATCTGTCGGTGCACTACGACCGCTGCGTGGTGCGGCTGAACACGCACGATGTGCGCGGCATCTCGGCCACCGACTTCGATTGCGCCGCTCGGTTCGATGCGCTGCTGGCCTGAGCGCATGACCGCATGACCGCATGGCCCAAGCGCAGACACCATGGCTGAACGCAGCGCCCTGATCGAGGGCACCGTGGTCGCCAGCCATGGGCGCCACTGCATGGTGGAAACGCCCGACGGCGAGCGCCGCATCTGCCACCCCCGTGGCAAGAAGAGCCAGGCCGTGGTCGGCGACCATGTGCTGTGGCAGGCAGCACCGCCCGGTCAGGGCGCAGCGGGCAGCATCGAGAAGGTGCTGCAGCGGCGCAACCTCTTTTACCGCCAGGACACGATCCGCACCAAATCGTTCGCGGCCAACCTCGATCAGGTGCTGATCCTGATTGCCGCCGAGCCGGTGTTTTCCGAAAGCCAACTGGCGCGCGCGCTGATCGCTGCCGAGGCGGCGGGCATCAGGCCGCTGATTGCGCTGAACAAGAGCGACCTGGCCGAATCCTTCGCGCGGGCCTGGGAGCGCCTGCTGCCTTATCGCCGCATGGGCGCCGGCCAGCACTATGGCGTGCTGCCTTTGTCGCTGGCCCTGTCCAGCGCTGTGGATCGGGCCGCGCTGATGCAGCAACTGACCGCCAAGACCACGCTGGTACTGGGCCCCTCGGGCTCGGGCAAGAGCACGCTGATCAATCTGCTGGTGCCGGGCGCCGCCGTGCTGACCGGCGCGCTATCCCAGGCGCTGAACTCCGGCCGGCACACCACCACCAGCACCCACTGGTACTGGATCGATCAGGCGCGCACCAGCGCGCTGATCGACTCGCCGGGTTTCCAGGAGTTCGGCCTGCAGCACATTGCTCCGATGCAACTGGCCGCCTGCATGCCCGACATCGCCGCACATGCCGGCCATTGCAAGTTCTACAACTGCACGCATTTGCACGAACCGGGCTGCGGCGTCCTGGAGGCCGTCAAGAAAGGCGCTGGCGCAGATGGTGCCAGCGCCATACGCCACAAGATTTACAGCGACTTGTTCGCCGAACTGAGCCACACGCGCTATTGACGAGCCGGCCCGCGCCGGCTCAGCCGAGCAGGCGCGCCAGCGTGAGCAAGGCCAGCAACAGCATCCAGACCACCACCGAGCGCCATACCAGGCCGACCACGCTGCGCAGGTGGCCCACTTCGGGCTCGCGGCCCGGGGTGGCATCGCTGTCATCCATGTCGGAATCGATCTCCAGCCCCTGCGAAGTGCGCATCCCGGCGTGCGCCTTCAATGCCTCACCACCAAGACGCACATCGATGGCCCCGGCGGTGGCCGCCAGCACCACGCCGTCGTTGTCGTTCGGAAAGCGCTGCGCGTGAAAGCGCCAGCCCTCGATGGCCTCCTCGAAACTGCCCACCACGGCAAAGCTCAGCGCCGTGAGGCGGGCCGGCAGCCAGTCGATCACCGTCCAGGCCCGGGCCGAAGCCTGTTGCAGCGACGCACTGGCCAGAGCCGGCCCCATGCGCGGCCGGGGATGCCAGTGGCGCGCGACGAACTCCGACAGCCGGTACAGCACCGCGCCCGTCGGCCCCAGGCCGAGCGCCGCCAGCACCGAGAACCAGGCGAGCACGCCAAACACATGCCGGTGCGCCGCCAGCACCGAGTACTCGATCACATGGCGCACGATCTCGCGCCTGGGCAGCAGGCCCACATCGACCTGCTGCCAGTGCGCCAGGCGCGCGCGGGCATCGTCCTCGTCGCCCCCTTCGAGCGCATCGCGAATGCCCGTGAAATGGTGACTGAACTGCCGAAACCCGAGCGTGACGTACAGCACCGCCACGCTCCACAGCATCGCAAACGGCCAGCCCGGCCCCCACAGCAAAAGCCAATGCATGGCCAGCGTCGCGCAGGCCGGCACCAGCACGGCCAGGCACCATGCCAGCCAACCATGCTGCGGTTTGCCGGTATCGAAGTTGCGGCTCACCGACAAGGCCCAGGCGCGCAGACCGGCGTGAATCGGATTGCTGCGCGCCAGCGGACGGGCCTGCTCGATCAGCAGCGCAAACAAGATGGCAAAGAAACTCATGGGGGGCAATGATACCGATGGATGGTCCATGCCCTGGCGCGCACGCCAGCAGCGTCATGCCCGCATGAAGCGATAGAAATTGCGCAACATGCCGGCGGTGGCTCCCCAGATGTAGTGGTTTTTGTCGCCGTCCTGATAGGGCATGGAAAACCATTCCCGGCGCACGCCATCACGATCGAACACATGGCGCCGGTGGTTGGCCGGGTCGAGCAAAAAGGCCAGCGGCACCTCGAACAGTTGTGCCACTTCGCAGGGATTGGGCCGGAGCACACAGCCCGGCTGCACCAGCCCCACCACCGGGGTGATGATGAAGGCCGACCCGGTCAGATAGGTGGACAGGGTGCCCAGCACCTCGACGAACCCGGGCTCGAGCCCGACTTCTTCCTGCGCCTCGCGCAAAGCCGTGTCGGTGGCAGACGCATCTTGCGGGTCGGCCCGGCCGCCGGGAAAAGCCACCTGCCCCGAATGCGTGGACAGATGCGCCGTGCGCTCGGTCAGCAGCACCATGGGCTGCTCGCGCAGCACGATGGCCAGCAGCACCGAGGCCCGTGCCGGCGCGCGTTCGATGAATTTCCGCTCCAGCACCACTTCGGGTTCCCACGGCGGCGGATTGGCAAAACGCGCACGCAGCGCCTGGGGCGTCTGCGCCTCTGGCGGCACCACCGGCAGATGCGCATCCACGCAGCGCACCGGCACCAGGCGGGGGTCGAAACCGGCCAGGCTCGACAGCGGCGCGATCACCGGCGAGGCGGCAGGAGTGGCGCCACGGGCAGGAGAGGGGTTCATGAATCGGGAACCGGAGGCGACGAACAACCCGCCAAGGGACGGGCCGCAGCGGGTTCAGCGTTGAATGGCAGGGGTCCCTGGCAGGCCGGACCCCGGTGCCGGCAGTATGAAGGCGGCAAGGGGGCGGCAAGGGTGGGCAAGAGCGGCGGGCGGCGGGGAGCAAGACTGCCGGGCAAGTATAACCATTGACCGTCAAAGGCGATGGACCGTGCCGGCCATGCAGCGCGCGGTCGCTGCAACGCAGCAAGGGTTGGAGACAAGCCGCAACGCAGCAACGTCAGACCATGCCTGTAGCCAGGTGCTGGCGGTGTTGGCGCCGGCCTTAACGCGGTATGCCGCCTCCGAGCGCACGCGCCGCTTCGATGGCCAACGGCGTGAAGCGCTGGACGAAGGCCTCCACAGTCCACTCTGACAGCGATCCGGCGATGTGCAGCGCGGCCATCGGCTGCCGGTCATGGTCGAGGATCGCGCAGCCCACCGCGATTTCGCCCAGCAGTGTTTCCTCCAGGGCCAGCGCGTAATTCGACTCCCGCGCCTGTGCGATACGGCGCTTGATGACCGCCACATCGGTTTCGGTCTTGGGCGTGATCGGTCGCAGCGTCGAACGCGCAAGGATGTCGTCGACGCGCTGCTGCGGCAGGTGCGACATGATCGCCCTTCCCCCTGACGAGCAATAGCACGGGATCCGGCGTCCCACCAGCGTGGCAAAGAAGGTCTGCCGCTTCGTCTGGCGCCGCCAAGCGTAAATGATGGACAGGTCGTCGAACAGGCTCAGGTCCACGCGCTCGCCGGCCTCGCGCTGCAGGTCTGTCAGGATCGGGCTCGCCCGTTCGATCAGCAGGTTGTGGCTGAGGTAGTCGAAGGTGCGATCGAGGATCTTGCGGCCCGGCACGAAGCCGCGGCCGTTGGCGCCCTTCTCGATATAGCCCAACTGCACCAGCGTATGCGTCATGCGCTGCGTCGTGCTGCGATCCATTCCCGTCAGGTCGGCCAAGTCGGTCAGGCTCAGGGCACCGGGGCGCGCTCCCAGGGCTTCCAGCAATCCAATGCCTTTGGCAAGCGATTGCACGAACAAGTTATCCGAACCCAAAAACTGCTCCTTCATGTGTCGCGGCGCCTGTGCCCGCCTGTCCGATGCTACGCCATGCCTCTGATTTTTGATGCTTGACCAATGGAAAAAAGACATTTAAGATTACCAATTGATAGTAATGTATTGCTAATCAATACATTATGACCTGAGGTAGACACGAAGCAAGTGCCTTTGTGCTTGCGCCGCTTCATCAACCCAAGGAGTCGATGGCATGAAAACTTCGTTCATCCCCAAGGCCCTGCTGGCCTTGTCCGCAGCGGCATGGATGCCGTCGTCCGCGCTGGCCCAGGACACGGTGCGGTTTGGCGTGCTGCTTCCGCTGACGGGTCCGGCTGCGCTTTCCGGCACATCCATCGTTGAAGGCATGCGGCTCGCGGCCGAGGAAGCGAATGCGCAGGGCGGAGTCAAGGGCAAGAAGGTGCAACTGTTCGAGGAAGACGACGAAGGGCTCACCACCAAGGCCGTGACCGGCGCGCGCAGGCTGGTGGAGTCGAACAAGGTCATTGGCATCAGCGGCTCCTATATCAGCGCGGCGGCGATTGCCGCGACCAAGGTCGCCAGGGAGTTCAAGGTTCCCGTGGTCTCCGGCGGCTCCACTTCCGTGTCCGCCACGGACGCCAACACGCCGGGCGACCCGTGGTTCTTCCGCGCTTTCCCTGGCAGCATCGAACAGGGCGAGCAGTCGGCGCGCGACATCGTGCAAAAGCTCAAGGCGAAAAAGGTCGCCGTGATCTATGAAAACTCACCCTACGGCATGTCCCTGGCCGAGCAGATGCGCAAGGACATCCCGCGGTTCGGCGGGCAGGTCGTGGCGGAGGAAATCTACAACACCGACGAGCGCGACTTCTATTCGGTGCTGACCAAGGTGCGCGCCAGGCAGCCCGAGGCGATCTATCTGGCGGGACTGATGGATGCCGGGGTGCAGGTGATCCGCCAGGCATCCGAAGTCGGCCTCAAGACGCAACTCGTCGGATCGGGCTCGATGATGAGCGACAAACTGATCCAGCTCACGGGCCATGCGTCGGAGGGCTTCGCCGTCTCGTCCATGTTCGAGCCGTCCACGCCGAATGAATTCGGCCAGAAGTTCACCAGGATGTTCCGCGAGCGCTACAAGAAAGAGCCCGATGTCTTTACTGCGCTCGGCTACGACTCGATGCACCTGCTCATCGAGGCCGCGCGCCGCGCCGCGAAACTCGACGGAGAGCAGGTGCGCGCCGAGCTGATCAAGATGAGCGACGTGCCGCTGGTCCAGGGCCCGGCCAACACCATGGTCAAGTTCGATGCGAAGGGTGGATCGACCTTCAGGATCGGGCTGGCGATCGTCCGCAACGGCAAGCGCGTCTGGCTGCCCTTCGACTGAGGCCCTGGGCGCAAGAGCATGGAGTCATCGGGCCTTTTGGCGCAGTTCCTCGCCAATGGACTGGTCACGGGCGCCAGCTACATGCTGGTGGCCGCTGGCCTGACGCTGGTGATCAGCACCTTGCACATCTACAACTTCGCGCACGGCGAGTTCTACATGCTGGGCGGCTATGCGGCGGTCGCCGCATCCAGCCTGTTCGGACTTTCCCTCGTGCCGACCCTGCTGTTCGCGGTCATGTGTCTGGCGCTGTTCGGTCTGCTGGTGGAGCGCACGATATTCCGCCCGCTGACGGGGCGCGACCACAGCAGCAGCATCATTGCCTCTTTCGGCCTGTCGGCGCTGCTGCAAAATGGCGCGCTGGTCGCCTTCGGCGCCGAGCCGATGGCGCTCAGGTCGGACCTGGCCGGGGTGCCGGTGCAGATCGGGCCGGTGTTCCTGACCGGCCAGCGCGTGCTGATCGTGGCGCTGGCGGCGCTGGTCGTGCTCGCGCTGTTTCTGCTGCTGCGCTGCACTTGGACCGGCCGCGCGCTGCGCGCGATGGCGCAGCACCCGACGGTGGCGCAAATCGCCGGCGTGAACGTGCGCTTCGTGGCACTCGTGACCTTCGCGGTGTCCGCAGCGCTGGCGGGCCTGGCAGGCGCGCTGATGTCCGGCGTCTTCCTGGTGCAGCCCGGCAACGGCGCGATGCTGGTCATGAAGGCTTTCACGGCCATCATTTTGGCGGGCATCGGCAGTGTCGGCGGCGCGGTCGTCGCGGGCTTGGCGCTCGGCATCATCGAGGCACTGGTCTCGGGCTACATCGGCAATGGCATGCGCGACATGGCCGGGTTCTTCCTCGTGATCCTGATGCTCCTGCTGCGCCCGCAAGGCCTGTTCGGCCAATCCACGGAGCGGTCCTGATGCGCAAGCCGCTTGCCATTGCCATCGGCGCTCTCGCCGTGTCGGCCCTGCTGCTGCCGGCGTTCGCTGCCGACGGCTACGTGCTCAGCGTGGGCGTGACGATCTTCATCTACGCCATGCTCGCCGTCAGCCTGGATCTGGTGCTGGGCTGGGCGGGCCAGTTCTCCTTTGCGCATGCCGCATTCTTCGGGATCGGCGCCTACACGGCCGCCATCGCGCAGCGCGACTTCGGCGCCGGGTTCTGGAGCGGTTTGCCCGCAGGCATCGCGGTCGCCGCTGTCTGCGGTCTGCTGCTGGGCTTGCCGGCGCTGCGTTTGCGCGGGCATTTTCTTTCGATCGTGACGATCGCCTTCCAGACCATCGTCTATCTCGGCCTGACCCAATGGACATCCCTGACCGGCGGTCAGAACGGCATTTCGATCCAGCCGATTGCCGGCTTCGAGACCATGGCCCGTTTCTACTGCCTCGCACTCGTCGTCAGCCTCGCGGCTGTGCTGGTCAGTTGGCTGCTGACGCATTCGCGCCTGGGGCAAACCTGGCAGGCGCTGCGCGACGACGAAACGCTGGCGCGCGCCATCGGGCTCGACACCACGGCGGCAAAGCTCGGGGCCTTCGTCATCGCCGCCGCCATCGCCGGGGCGGCAGGCGTGCTGGCCGCCTTTCACATCCGCGGTGTCACGCCCAACGACTACACCATCATGACCTCGGCCCTGATCGTTTCCATGCTCGTCGTCGGCGGGCGCGGCACGCTGTGGGGCCCGCTGCTGGGCGCGGTGGTCTTGACCGTGCTGCCGGAATGGCTGAGCTTTGCCGCCAATTACCGACTGATCATCTTCGGCTTGCTGATGATCGTGATGGTCATCGCGCTGCCGCAGGGCGTGGTCGGCGCCTGGATGTCAAGGAAGCGCAGATGACCCCGCCCTTGCTGCGTTTCGATGCCGTCAGCAAGCACTTTGGCGGACTGGTCGCGGTCAATGCGATCAGCTTTCAGGTCCGGCAAGGCGAGATCCTGGGGCTGATCGGCCCGAACGGGTCCGGCAAGTCGACGCTGGTCAATCTGGCCACCGGCGAATGCGCGCCGACCGCCGGTGCGATCCATATGGGCGACATCTGTCTGACAGGCATGGCGCCTTGGCGCATCGCCCGGCTGGGTGTGGCGCGCACGTTCCAGATGCTGCGCTCGTTTCCCAGCCTGACCGTGGGCCAGAACCTGGCGTTGGCGATGCAGCCGGGACTGGGCAGCGGCTACTGCGCATCCGTGCTGCGCATGGCGTCGGCGCGGCGCGATGACGCGCAAGCGCGCGGCCGTGCCATCGAGATGCTGCGGCTGTTCGGACTCGAACGCTTCGTCGATGAGCCTGCGACCGCCTTGTCCATCGGCCAGCAACGGATGGTGGAATTGGCGCGCGGACTGTGCACGCGGCCCCGGGTGTTCGTGCTGGACGAGCCTGCGGCCGGACTCTCGCCGCCGATGGTCGAGCGCCTGATCGAGGTCATCGGGCGCATGCGCACCGATCACGGCGTAACGGTGCTGCTGGCCGAGCATGTGATGCGGGTCGTGCAAACGGTGTGCGACCGCGTAGTGGTGCTGGACTACGGCGAAAAGATTGCGGACGCCAAGCCGTCGGAAGCGGTGGCGGATCCGCGCGTCATCGAGGCCTACCTCGGCGCGGGAAAGGCGGCGCATGCTTGAGGTCAGAAACATCGAGTCCGGTTATGGACGCACCAAGGTGCTGCACGGCGTGTCGTTCAGCGTTTCCGATGGGGCCCTCGTGGCCGTTCTCGGTGGCAACGGATCGGGCAAGTCGACCACGCTCAAGACGCTGGCCGGTCTGGTGCGGCCAAGCGCAGGCGAGATCACCCTCGCAGGGCAGCGCATCGACCAGGTGCCGGCCTGCCGCATGGCGTCCAGCGGGCTGGTGCTCGTGCCGCAAGGCAAGGAGGTTTTCGCTGCCATGTCGGTGGAAGAAAACATCCTGATGGGCGGCTACCACCGCCGGCGCGAGAAGGCCCGGCTGCGGGACGACCTGCAACAGGTCTACGCACTGTTTCCGCGGCTGGCGCTGCGCCGCAAGGCCCTGGCAGGGCTGCTGTCCGGCGGAGAGCGCCAGATGCTGGCCATTGGCCGCGCGCTGCTGGCCAGGCCACGGATGCTGCTGCTGGACGAACCTTCATCAGCCCTGGCGCCGAAAGTGGTCGGTGAAATCGCCGAAGTCATCCGGGGCTTGCGCGGCCGCGGGATCTCGATCTTGCTGGTGGAGCAGAACGTCGCCATGGCACTCGAACTGGCCGACGAACTGCACATCCTGCGCGAAGGGCGGGTCGCGCATTCCTGCGTGAACGGGCCGGGCGTGGACCTGGCTTCGCTGCAAGAGTTTTATCTCGGAAAGGGAACGCGATGAGGTTTTCCGGTCGCACCGTGGTCGTCACGGGCGCCAACAGCGGCATTGGTCGCGCGACGGCCGTGCGCTTGGCCGGGGAAGGCGCGCGCGTGCTGGCCGTGGACCTGCGCACCGATGCGCTCGCGGACATCGGCGTCGAGCCGCTGGCCATCGACCTGGGCACCGAGCAAGCGCCGGCACGCACGGTGGCGGCCGCGCGCGCTTTCGGCGCCGGGCGCGTGGACTGCCTGGTCAACAATGCCGGCATCGGTGGCTCGAAGGCCCTCACCGCAAGCGACGATGCCTCGATCGACCGCATTCTCGGCGTCAATCTTCGCGCTGTCTTGCGGCTCACGCGCGACATGCTTGCGATCATGTCCGACGGCGGCAGCATCGTGAACCTGGCCTCCGTTTTTGGCGAGATCGGCTATCCGAACTCGGCAGCCTATGCGGTGGCCAAGGGGGGCATATCCCAGTTGACGCGGCAACTGGTCGCGGACCTCTCGTGGCGTGGCATCCGCGTCAACGCCGTGGCGCCCGGCGTGATTCGCACTGCGATGACTGCGCATTGGCTGGACCATGACGAGCAGTACCGGCGCAACATGACCGGATCGACCCCGCTCGGATTTGTCGGCACGCCGGAGCATGTCGCTGCGGTCATCGCCTTTCTGTGCAGCCCGGACGCAGCCTTCGTGACCGGCCAGGTGATCGCGGTGGACGGCGGATGGCTGACCTGCCGCGCCCATGGCACCGCGCCAAGCGAAGTTTCCTGAGGAGCTACGACAGCATGCATCCGAACGACCCCGTTGCCTGGCCGCACGGCGCGCGCTGCGCCGTCATGCTCGCCTTCGACTTCGACGCCGAGACGCTCTGGCTCGCGCGCGACCCCGCCAATGCCAAGCGCCTGGGCGTTCTCTCCCAAGGCACCTATGGCGCCAAGGTGGGGGTGCCCAGGATCATCGAGACGCTCGACGAGGCCGACGTGCCCGCGACATTCTTCGTGCCGGGGTGGACCGCAGAACACCATACCGGCAGGGTCGAGTCGATCCTGCGGCACGGGCACGAGGTCGGCCACCACGGCTACCTGCATGAGTGGGTCGATCCGCAAGACCCTGCGCGCGAGGAAGAGATCTTCCTCAAGGGCCTGCAAGCGCTGCAGCGCACGGTGGGCGTCAAGCCTCTAGTGTCGCGTCACCGATCATCTGTCGGTCTGCGCTGGCCATCGAAGCGCATCGCGGCGTTGCATCGCTTGCCAATACGCTCGGTATTGGCTGCGCGCTGCGCCTTGCGCTGCGCTCCGATGGCTGCGCGCAGCCTACGACATCTGATCCGTGACGCGACACTAGGCTACCGATCGCCGGCCTGGGAGGCGAGCCTGAACCTGATGGCGCTGATCGACAAGCACGGGTTGCGCTATGACAGCTCGCTGATGGACCAGATCAACCCCTACCACCATGTCCTGGCCGACGGTCGGCGCGGCCCGGTGGAACTGCCGGTGCACTGGAGCCTGGACGACGCGCCTTTTGCGCTGTTCTCCGTCAAGTCACCGCGAACGATCGTGTCGAACGAGCAGATCCTGGCGGTGTGGCAGGACGAATTCAGCGAGATCTACCGCTGGGGCGGCCTGTTCTCGCTCACCATGCACCCCCAGGTCATGGGCCGGCCGTCGCGCATCGCGCTGCTGCGTGCATTCATCGCGTGGATGCGCAGTTTCCCGGGTGTGTGGTTCGCGCGCGGCGCGGAGATCGCACAGGCCTGGACGGATGCGTGCCTGTCCAACCGGGGCATCGCCCCTTGACCTTGAGATTCCCGATGCAAGATGACGAATACGAAGCGCTCGATGGCCTCGCGCTGGCCGCGCTGATGAAGGACGGCCAGGTCAGCGCGTCGGAGTTGATGGAATGCGCAATACGCCTGGCGACAGCGCGCGCGCCTGGCCTGAACGCGCTGACCTATCCACGCTACGAGGAGGCGTTGGCGCGCGCGAAAGACTGGGCCCCGCGAGGCGCGTTCGGCGGCATCCCGTTCCTGCTCAAGGATTCGGGCCTGGCGTCCAGGCGCTTGCCCTCGAGCATCGGCTCGCGGCTTTTCGAGGACACGCGATATGCGCAAGATGCGACCCTGGTTGCGCGTTTCGAGGCTGGCGGCTTCATTGCCTTTGCCCGGACCACCGTGCCCGAACTGTGCATGGCACCGACCACCGAAGCCCTGCGCAATGGCGGCCCGGCGCGCAATCCCTGGGATCGGGGGCGCTCCGCCGGAGGCTCCAGCGGCGGCGCAGCCGCAGCCGTGGCCGCCGGCATCGTGCCGATCGCGCACGGCAGCGATGGGGGCGGCTCCATCCGCATCCCGGCGGCCTGCTGCGGCCTGTTCGGGCTCAAGCCATCGCGCGGCGTCGTGCCGATGGGTCCGCTGCGCGGCGAGGGCTGGGGCGGTCTTGCCGTCGATGGCGTGCTCAGCCGCACCGTGCGGGACACGGCGGCGGCCATCGATGCCGTGGCCGGCATCGAGAGGGGCGCGCCTTATGCCGCGCCGGCCCTTGCGCGCAGCCTTCGATCGGCGGTCGGCGATGCGCCGCGCAGGCTGCGCATCGGGGTCTGGCGCGCGGCTTTCGCGGGCATCGACATCGCGCCGGAGTGCGTCGAGGCCGTGGACGCCACCGCCGATCTTTGTCGCGCCCTGGGCCACGAGGTCATCGATGGCGCGCCGCCTGCGGACTTCGACTATGCCGGCTTCGTGGAGGCGCATACCGATGTCCTGGGGGTGAACATCGTGTTGTCGGTGGATGCGCGTTTGCAGATGTTGGGGCGCTCATTGCGGCCCACCGATCTGGAGCCGTCCATCATGGACGGGTACGCGCAGGGGCGAAGCATCAGCGCGGCGCGGTATGCCGCCGCCATCCACCGATTCCATTCGATCGCCCGGTTCATGGACGACTGCCTGGGCGATTTCGACATCCTGATGACGCCCGCGCTGGTGCAATTGCCGGCACCGCTGGGCGAGCTCGAGATGCGCGACGATTTCCGGAGCTTCAGGCGGCGCATGGCACGGTATTCGTGCCACCTGGCCATCGTCAATGCCTCGGGCCAACCCGCAGCCAGTCTGCCGACGCACTGGACGGCGCAGATGCTCCCGGTAGGCACGCAGATCATCGGACGCTTCGGGTGCGACGACGTTGTCGTACAGTTGGCCGCGCAGATCGAGGCCACCGGTCGGTGGCACCCCAGGCAAAGGAAATGCATCGGACCCGGCGACCACCGGTGAATGCGGCCGTGGCGGCGCTGGCCAGCGAGGTGGCACGAGCGATCCGGGCGCTGCTGGCGCGCGGGCGTGGGTACTGCAACGGGTGCGTGGGTCAGCCCGCGCAGGGCCGGCACACGAGACAGAGACATCAACCAACGTTTACAGAAAGGATGGGTTCGCTCTCCAAGGTTGCGCAGGTTCATTGGAAGGTGTGATGGCAAACCGGTCAGACCATGCCCGGCCCTACCTGAATGGCTTGGCCGGGCATGCACCGTCCGGCAAGGCAATGGGGGCCGGTCAGCCGGTGCGATCAGGGCCGGCGGGCAGCGCCCTGCACGACAGGGCGGATATGGGGCGGCCGCCCGTTCGCGCTCGTCAAAGCACCGCAGATGGATCTTGGCCAATGGGGGGCGTCCATGCAAAACCATGACCGATTCCGCTCAAGTGCGTGTGCTCGAAGAGCATGATTTTGAAGGCTGGCGTTCGATGTGGCAGGGTTACCAACAGTTCTACGGGGTGAGTTTCGACGATGCGGCGGTGGCCACCACCTGGTCACGGCTGCGCCATCGGGACGAGCCAATGCACGGTGCCGTTGCGTCGATGCAGGGGCGCGTGGTGGGGCTGGTGCACTACCTTTTTCATCGCTCGACCTGGACATCCGGCGACTACTGCTATCTGCAGGACCTGTATGTGGCTCCGGCCGCGCGGCAACTCGGCTGTGCGCGGCAACTGATCGGGCATGTCTACGAAGAGGCGCGCAAGAAAGGCGCCTCGCGCGTGTACTGGCTGACCCACGAAAGCAACACCACGGCGATGCGGCTGTACGACCAGATGGCTGAACGCCCGGGCTTCATCCAATACCGGCATGTGCTGCCGCGCACCACGGGCTGACGCCGGCGCAGGACTGGCCGATGCATGCGCGCTTTGCCCACAAGGTCGCGGCGGTCACCGGCGCGGCCAGCGGCCTGGGCCGCGCCACCGCGTTGGCGCTGGCGGCCGAGGGGGCGCGCATCCTGCTGTTCGACCGCGACGAGGCCGGCCTTGCTGAAACGGCCCGCGCTTGTCCGGGGGCCGTGAGCGCCGTGGGCGATGCGTCCTCGGCCGCCGATATCGCGCGTGCCGAGGCGCAAGCGCTGCGCGAACTCGGCCCGGTGGAGTTGCTGGTGCCGGCAGCCGGCATGCTCGGCCCGGCGAAACCGGCCATCGAACTGCAAGAGCAGGAATGGGACCGGCTCTTTGCCGTGAACGTCAAAGGCCCCTGGCTCGCCGCGCGGGCCTTCGTGCCGCATATGCGGCAGATTGGCCACGGCGCCATCTGCATGTTCTCGTCCACGGCGGGACTCGCGGGCTCGCCTTTCTTGTCCGGCTATTCAGCGTCGAAGGGCGCCGTGGTGCTTCTGGCGCGAAGTCTCGCGCTCAACCATGCAGCGGAAAAGATTCGGGTCAACTGCGTGTGTCCCGGAACCATCGATGGCCCGATGACCGAAGCCAGCTTTTCGCTGGCGGGCGAAGGCCAGGCGCGCAGCGCACGGGAGGCCGCCATTCGCTCGCGGATCCCTGCCGGGCGTTTCGGCGCGCCGCAGGAAGTCGCTGCAGCCGTCCTGTACTTGTTGAGCGACGCCGCCGGCTTTACCACCGGCGTTGCATTGCCCATCGACGGAGGCCGGCTTGCATGACCCAAAATGACCCAAAATGACCCCAATGGCAGGCGGTCGGCGGGGCTGCCATGTCCTGCAGGCACCGGCATCCACCAGGCGGCGCGAACGATCCGGGCGCTGCTGGCGCATGGGTGTGGGTGCGGCAACGGGTGCCTGGGTCGGCCCGCGCAGGGCCGGCGCACGAGACAACGAGAGATCAACCAACGCTTACGGAAAGGATGGGTTCGCTGCCCAAGGTTGCGCAGGCCCGATCGACTGTGTGATGGCCAACAGGTGTCAGACCATTCAGACCATGCCCGGCCCCACCTGAATCGCTTGGCCGGGCATGGGCCGTCCGACGAGGCCATGCGGGGCAGGCCAGCGGGTTCGATCAGGGCCAGCGGGCAGTGCGCCCTGCACGACAGGTCGGAGATGAGGCTGCCGCCGGTTCCTGTTCGCCAAAGCAGCGCCGATCGATCTTCGCAAATGGCGGCGTCCATACGCAACCCCATGTCTACGAACCCCATGCTCCGCTTTGCCAAATCGCTTTTCGGACAGGTGCTCATCGCGCTGCTGCTCGGCCTGCTCGTCGGTCTTTTTGCGCCCGGGCTGGCCGTCCAACTCAAGCCGCTCGGTGACGGCTTCATCCGGCTGATCAAGATGATCATTCCGGTGCTGGTGTTCTGCGTGGTCGTGCACGGCATCGCCGGCGCGGGCGACCTCCGGCGCGTGGGCCGGGTGGGCGTGAAGGCGCTGATCTACTTCGAGTTGCTGACCACCATCGCCCTGGTGCTGGGCCTGGTGCTGGGCTTTTGGTTCGAGCCGGGCGCGGGCATGAACATCGACCCCGGCCAGCTCGACGCGAGCGCCATCAGCGCCTACACCTCGAACGCCGACAAGCTCACGAGCGGCGGCACGGTCGAGTTCCTGATGAAGTTGATCCCGGCCACGGCGGTCAGCGCCTTTGCCACCGGCGATGTGCTGCAGGTGCTGCTGTTCGCGGTGCTGTTCGGCTGTGCGCTCGCGCTGCTCGGCGAACGCGGCCAGCCGGTGGCCACGGTGGTCGACGCGCTCGCGCTGGTGCTGTTCAAGGTCATGGGCCTGATCATCCATCTGGCGCCGCTGGGCGTGCTGGGCGCCATCGCCTTCACGGTCGGCAAGTACGGCGTTGGCTCGCTGCGGCAACTGGGCATGCTGGTCGCCCTTTTCTATGGCGCGGTGCTGGTCTTCGTGTTCGTGGTGCTGGGTCTGGTGATGCGCATGTCGGGCCTGAGTCTGTACAAACTGCTGCGCTACCTGCGCGAAGAACTGGCCATCGTCCTGGCCACCACCTCGTCGGACAGCGTGCTGCCGCAGGTCATGGCCAAGCTGCGCCAGATGGGCATCCGCGATTCGACGGTGGGCTTGGTGATTCCGACCGGCTACTCGTTCAACCTCGACGCCTTCTCGATCTACATCACACTGGCGGCCTTGTTCATCGCGCAGGCCACCAACACGCCCATCGCCATGGCCGACCTGCTGACGATCCTGGCGATTGCGCTGCTCACCTCCAAAGGCGCGCACGGCGTTCCAGGCTCGGCCATCGTGGTGCTGGCGGCGACGTTGCAAGCCATCCCGGCGATTCCCTCGATCGGGCTGGTGCTGGTGCTGTCGGTGGACTGGTTCATGGGCATCGCCCGCGCGCTGGGCAACCTGATCGGCAACTGCGTGGCAACCGTGGCGGTCGCGGCCTGGGAAGGCGATATCGACCGCGCGCGTGCGCACGCGGTGCTCGACGCCGGCCACTGGCCCGACGATGCACCCGGCGCACCCGGCGCACCCGGCGCCCCTGATGCCCCCGGCGATGCGCGCGCCACGCCGGCACCTGCGGCCCTGCCGCGCACCAAGCGCTGAACGCCCCGCTGTGCGCCTTGCCACGCAGATCCGGCCCGATCTGCCGGGTTTCGGCGCGGTCGCGCGCACCGATGTCGAGAGCGGCCACAGCCAGCGGTTCAGCCATGGCGCGCAGTTGCGCGCAGTTCCTCGTGGAGGAGCATGTCTTCGTGCCGGACGGCGCGCAGCCGGGCTGGATACGGGGCACGGCGCTGGACTTCGTGCAACGGACAACGGTTCTGTCCTGCTTTGCCGCAGATGACCTGGCCGCAGGCCCGGTGGCGCAGGCCCGGCTGCCATACGCATTGCCGCCGGGTCTGCACGGCGCCTTCGTGCCGGCGTGGGGTGAAACACCCTCTGCCCGATGTCGCCGGCGGCGCCTGACGGGCCCGGCCGCAGGGCGGGCTTGCCGGGCCGAGGCACGCATCGACGACGCAGGCTGCCGTCGCGCCAATGCCAGGCGGCGCCGGACTGCGGCCGTTCAGCCCCGCCGCAAGCCCGACGCAGCATGGCCGTCCGGGCTTGGCGCCGGCCATCGGCGATCGCAGCGAGTCATCGACGAGCCCGTGGCGGCGATGTAAGTGCTGGCCATGACTGCTAAGTAAATGACGGCTACCATATGTAAACAAATGCTTGTCTGCGCCGGCCCCCCATTCATTGGAACGCCAAGCAGGCGATGGCAACGCAAGCATTGGGCACCACCAGGAGAAAGCCATGAACGACAGCGCAATCCCCGGCTCGTTTTCCATTCTGATTTCCGGGCTCAGCTTTCTGGAATCCCCGCGCTGGCGCGCGGGCCGGTTATGGCTGTCGGACTTTTACACGCACCAGGTGATCGCCTGCGATATGGCGGGCCGGGTCGAGAAGATTGCCGAGTTGCCGCACCAGCCATCGGGCCTGGGCTGGCTGCCCGATGGCCGGCTGCTGGTGGTTTCGATGCGCGACCGCAAGCTGATGCGGCGCGAGGCCGATGGCCGGCTGCTCGTGCATGCCGATCTGTCGGCGCTGGCGGGCGGCCATGCCAATGACATGGCGGTCGATCGGCATGGCAATGCCTATGTGGGCAATTTCGGTTTCGACCTGATGGGCGGCGGGCCGGTGCGCAGCGCGCAATTGGCGCGCGTGGCGCCCGACGGCCAGGTGGTTGCCGTGGCCTACGATCTGCGCTTTCCCAACGGCATCGTGATCACGCCCGACGGCCAGACCCTGATCGTGGCCGAGACCCTGGGCAACCGGCTCTCGGCCTTTGCCATCGCCGACGATGGCAGCCTGGGCGCGCGCGCCGACTGGGCCAAGTTCGGGCCGCTGCCCGAGGGCAGTGATTTGCCGGCGGTCAAGGAGCAGATCGAGGTGGCGCCCGACGGCGTGGCGCTCGATGATGCGGGCGCGGTGTGGCTGGCCGACGCCATTGGCCACCGGGTGCTGCGCGTGGCCCGGGGCGGCAGGGTGTTGCAGGAGGTCTCGACGGGGCGGGCGATGCGGGCGTATGCCTGCGCGCTGGGCGGCCCGGATGGCCGCACGCTGTTTCTGTGCGTTGCGCCCGACCCTGACGAGCAGGCCCGCAAGGCGGCCCGCGAGGCGGCCGTCTGGTACCTGCCGGTCAACGTGCCGGCGGCAGGCTGGGCTGCGACCGGCGCGCCCGCGCAGGCCATGGCGGCCGGTGGCGCGGGTTGAACCGGCGCTGACCGCCGACGGCTTTGCGCCGCGTGGCCGGGCGGCGCACTGCGGCGCGCTCCCGGATCAGCGGGCCAGCACCGCCGCCAGCGCCCGGCCCGTATGGCTGCGCTGGCGCACCAGTTCCT
The DNA here is from genome assembly GCF_000015565.1 of Verminephrobacter eiseniae EF01-2. Taxonomy (NCBI): domain Bacteria; kingdom Pseudomonadati; phylum Pseudomonadota; class Betaproteobacteria; order Burkholderiales; family Comamonadaceae; genus Verminephrobacter; species Verminephrobacter eiseniae. The sequence continues at coordinate 349,432 of NC_008786.1, read as the reverse complement.
GCGGCACCGTGGCGGCGACGATGCGCCCGCCTTGCTGGCCGCCCTCGGGGCCGAGGTCGATGATCCAGTCGGCCTCGGCGATCATGTCCAGGTCATGCTCTATGACCACCACGCTGTGGCCGGCATCGACCAGGCGGTGCAGCACGCGGATCAGCTTGTCGACATCGGCCATGTGCAGGCCCACCGTGGGTTCGTCCAGCACGTAAAGGGTGTGCGGCGCTTTTTGCCCCCGGCGGGCGATGTCGTCGCGCACCTTGCTCAGTTCGGTCACCAGTTTGATGCGCTGCGCCTCGCCCCCGCTGAGCGTGGGCGAGGGCTGGCCGAGCGTCAGATAACCCAGGCCCATGTCCTGCAATAGTTGCAGCGGGTGGGCGATGCCGGGCATGCTGGCAAAGAAGTCCACGGCCTCGTCGACTTCCATTTGCAGCACCTCGCCAATGCTTTTGCCGCGCCAGCCGACGGCCAGCGTCTCGGGGTTGAAGCGCGCGCCATGGCAGGTTTCGCAGCGCACTTTGACGTCGGGCAGAAAGCTCATTTCTATGGTGCGCACGCCAGCGCCTTCGCAGCCGGGGCAGCGGCCTGCGCCGGTGTTGAAGCTGAAGCGCCCGGCCGCGTAGCCGCGCGCCTTGGCCTCCAGCGTTTGGGCGTACAGCTTGCGGATGCTGTCCCAAAAGCCGATGTAGGTGGCAGGGCAGGAGCGCGGGGTTTTGCCGATCGGTGTCTGGTCCACCTCCAGCACGCGGTCTATGCTCTCGAAGCCCGACAGCCCGGTGCAGCCGACCAGCGGCGGCGCTTTGCCCGCGTCCATCGCGTCGCGCCCGGCCCGGCTGGCGCGTTGCTGCACCCAGGCTTGCACATTGGTCAGCAGCACGTCGCGCGCCAGCGTGGATTTGCCCGAGCCGCTCACGCCCGTCACGGCCACCAGGCGGCGCAGCGGCACGGCGACGCTGAGGTTTTGCAGGTTGTGCAGTTGCGCGCCATGCACCGTGAGCCAGCGCACGGCGCTCCCGGCCTGTGCGTTGGCCTGTGCCCCGGCTTGCGCGTTGGCCTGCGCTTTGGCCTGTGCCCCGGCTGGCGCCTTGGTTTGTGTCCCGGCCTGCGCGTTGGCCTGTGTCTCGGCTGGCGCCTCGGGGGCCACGCTGCGGCGCGTTTGCAGCGGGTGCGTGATCGCGTGCAGCAGGTAGCGGCCGGTTTGCGAATCGGCCGCAGCGGTGATGTCGCCCACGCTGCCTTGCGCCACCAGCCGCCCGCCGCGTTTGCCGGCGCTCGGGCCGATGTCGATGATGTGGTCGGCGCGGCGGATGGTGCCTTCGTCATGCTCGACCACCACCAGCGTGTTGCCCTTGTCGCCCAGTTTGTGCAGCGCGTCGAGCAGGATCTGGTTGTCGCGCGCATGCAGGCCGATGGTCGGCTCGTCGAGCACATAGCACACGCCTTGCAGGTTGCTGCCCAGTTGCGCGGCCAGGCGGATGCGCTGCGCCTCGCCGCCGCTGAGCGTGGGCGCGGCCCGGTCGAGTGTGAGGTAGCCCAGGCCCACTTCTTCGAGGAATTCCAGGCGGCTGCCGATTTCGGGCAACAGGTCGCGGGCGATGCCGGTCTCGCGCTGGCTCATGCCGCCCCCGGTGCGCAGCGCCTCGATCCAGCGGCGCAGATCGGTCACCGTGTGCGCGGCGATGTCGGTGATGCCCAGGCCGGCGAATTTCACCGCGCGGGCGCCGGGGTTCAGGCGCGTGCCCTGGCAGGAGGGGCAGGCGCTGCCGGCGCCGTCGGCCAGGTCTGCCAGTTCGGGTTCGGCAAAGCTCTGCTCGCGGCCTTTTTCCTTGTCCTGCGCCAGCGAGCCGTCGAGCCGCAGGCGCTGGTCCTGGGTCAGTCGCAGGCCCGTGCCCACGCAGTCGGGGCACCAGCCATGCTTGCTGTTGTACGAGAACAGGCGCGGGTCGAGTTCGGCATAGGAACGGGCGCAGACCGGGCAGGCGCGCCGGGTGGAAAACACCTGCACCTGGCCTATGCCGGTCGTGGGGCTGCCTGCGGTCAGCGCCGCGCGCAGGGCATCGATGTGGCTGAGCACATGCACCACGCCTTTGCCATGCGTGAGGGCTTCGGCCAGCGCCTGGCGCAGCAGGGCCTCGTTGGCGGGCGCTATGTCCAGGCTGGCCACGGGCAGCTCGATGCTGTGCTCCTTGAAGCGGTCCAGGCGCGGAAAGCCCGTGGTGGGCAGGAATTGGCCATCGACGCGCAAATGGCTGTAGCCGCGCGGGCGGGCCCAGTCGGCCAACTCGGTGTACACGCCCTTGCGGTTCGTCACCAGCGGGCTGAGCAGTCCGATATGCTGGCCGCGAAACCGGGTCAGCAGTTGGGCCGCGATGCTCTCGGGGGTTTGCGGTTGCACTGCGGCGCCGTCGTGCACGCAGTGCTGGGTGCCGAGCTTGACGTACAGCAGGCGCAGAAAATGCCAGACCTCGGTGGTCGTGCCGACCGTGCTTTTGCGGCCGCCGCGCGACAGGCGCTGCTCGATGGCCACGGTGGGCGGGATGCCGTAGACGGCATCGACCTCGGGCCGCCCTGCCGGCTGCACGATGCTGCGCGCGTAGGCGTTCAGGCTTTCCAGGTAGCGGCGCTGGCCTTCGTTGAACAGGATGTCGAAGGCCAGCGTCGATTTGCCCGAGCCGCTGACGCCGGTGACCACGCTGAACTTGCCGCGCGGGATGTCCACGCTCAGGTTCTTCAGGTTGTGCTCTTTGGCGTTCACGATTCGAATGACGTTTTGCGCCGCTGGCGCGTGTTTTTCTCGCGCAGTGCGCTCTGTTTTTCGTAGCGCTGCCGCTTTTTCGTGCACCGAGTGGCCGCCTTCGCCCAGCGCCTGCTCGTAGTCGCGCAGTGCCTGGCCGGTGTGCGAGCGGGGGTGCTGGCGCAGGTCTTCGGGCCGGCCTTCGGCGACGATCAGGCCGCCGGCATCGCCGCCCTCGGGGCCCAGGTCTATGAGCCAGTCGCTGGCGCGGATCACGTCCAGGTTGTGCTCGATGATGATCAGCGAGTGCCCGGCATCGATGAGCTTGCGCAGCGCGCGCATGAGCTTGGCGATGTCGTCGAAGTGCAGTCCGGTGGTAGGCTCGTCGAACAGGAACAAGCTGCCTTTGCGTGCCAGCGCCTGGCGCGACGAGGCCCCCGTGCGGGCGGCCTCGGCCAGGTAACCGGCCAGTTTCAGGCGCTGCGCCTCGCCGCCCGAGAGCGTGGGCACGGGCTGGCCCAGGGCCAGGTAGGCCAGGCCCACATCGACCAGGGGTTGCAGCGCGCGCAGCACCCCGGGGTCGGTGGCAAACAGCGCTGCGGCCTCGGCCACCGTCAGCGCCAGCACATCGGCCACGCTCAGCGCCCGGCCGCCGCGTTCCAGGCGTATCTCCAGGATCTCGGGCCGGTAGCGCTGGCCATCGCAGTCCGGGCAGCGCAGGTAGACATCGCTGAGAAATTGCATCTCCACATGCTCGAAGCCCGAGCCGCCGCAGGCCGGGCAGCGCCCGTCGCCATGGTTGAAGCTGAATTTGCTGGCGCTGTAGCTGCGCTGGCAGGCCAGCGGGGTCAGCGCATACAGCGCGCGGATGCTGTCCCAGGCGCCGACATAGCTCACGGGGTTGGAGCGCGCGGTCTTGCCGATCGGCGCCTGGTCGACGAACACCACATCCGCCAGTTGCTCGGCGCCCAGCAGGCGGGTATGCGCCATCGGGCTGTCGGTGGCCCGGCCAAAGTGGCGCAGCAGCGCCGGGGCCAGCACGTTCTGGATCAGGCTGGACTTGCCCGAGCCGCTGACGCCGGTGATGGTCACCAGGCGTTGCAGCGGAAACTCCACCGACAGGTTGTGCAGGTTGTGCGCGCGCGCGCCTTCCAGGATGAGGCGCGGCGTGGCATCGGTCACCAGGCGTTTGAAGTGCAGGCCGACCTGCTTGTGCCCGCCCAGGTAGGCGCCGGTCAAGGTGTCGGCGGTGCGCAAATCGGCCGTGCTGCCGTCGAACACGATCTGCCCGCCCAGGCGGCCGGGGCCGGGGCCCATGTCGATGATGCGGTCGGCCGCCAGCATCACGGCCGGGTCATGCTCGACCACCACCAGGGTGTTGCCGGCGTCGCGCAGGCGCAGCATGGCCTCGGTGATGCGGTGCATGTCGCGCGGGTGCAGGCCGATGCTGGGCTCGTCGAGCACGAACAGCGTGTTGACCAGGCTGGTGCCCAGCGCCGTGGTCAGGTTGATGCGCTGCACCTCGCCGCCGCTCAGCGTGCGGCTTTGCCGATCCAGCGTGAGGTAGCCGATGCCGACATCGCACAGGTATTGCAGGCGCGTCGTGATCTCCTGGTGCAGCAGCCGCAGCGCCTGGGCGTCGCCGCCCTTGGCCGCGTCCCCTTGCGGCAACTGCATGCCGGCAAAAAACCGGCGCAGCCGGTCGATCGGCAGCAGCATCAGGTCGTGCAGGCACAGGCCGGGCAGGGATTCCAACTGCGCGCGGCTCCATGACAGGCCCTGGGGCATGAAGCGGCGCGCTGGCTCGATCACGGCGTCGGCGTCCTGCCGGCTGCCGATGCGCCATTGCAGGCTCTCGGTTTTCAGGCGCGCGCCGGCGCAGGCCGGGCAGGGCGTGTAGCTGCGGTACTTGGACAGGAGCACGCGGATATGCATCTTGTACGCCTTGCTCTCCAGGTACTCGAAAAAGCGCCCGACGCCGTACCACTGCGTGCTCCACTGCCCCGCCTTGTAGCCGGGCGCGCCGCCGATGACCCATTTTTGCTGCTCCCCGGTCAGCCGGTACCAGGGCGTGTCGCGCGGAATGCCTGCCGTCTCGGCATGGCGCATCAGGTCGTCCTGCGCCTCTTGCCAGGCCGGGGTCTGCAACGGCTTGATGGCGCCGGCGCGCAGCGTCAGCCGGTCGTTCGGGATGACCAAGGCGTAATCGACCCCGATCACGCGGCCAAAACCCCGGCAACTGTCGCAGGCGCCGACGGCAGAGTTGAACGAGAACATCGACGCGATCGGGTCGCGGTAGCGCAGGTCGCTGTCGGGGCAGTGCAGACCGTCGGAAAACCGCCATGGCTCGGGCGCGCCAGTGCCAACGCCAACGCCAGTGCCAACGCCAACGCCAGTGCCAGTGCCAGTGCCAGTGCCAGTGCCAGTGCCAGTGCCAGTGCCAGTGCCCTCGTCGTCCAGGCGGTAGACATCGAGCCGGCCATTGCCGCGCTTCAAAGCCACCTCGATGGCCTCGATCACGCGCGCCTTGCCGGCCTGCCCCAAGCGCAAGCGGTCGGCCACCACGTCGAGCACCTTGACCGGCGCGGCACCCGCCTGCGGCGCCAGCACACGCTCGGCCTGCACCTGGGTGAAGCCGCTGGCCGACAGCCATTGCGCGAGTTGCTCGGCCGAGGTGTCGGCGGGCAGTTGCACCGGAAAGGTCAGCGCGATGCGCGGGTCGGCCGGGGGCTGTCCGGGCCGTTCGTCCGGCACGCCCGGTTCGGTCGGCTCGCCCGGTTCGGCGCCGAAGCCGCAGCGCCTGCGCAGCGCGGCATAAATGGTCTCGGGCGAATCGTGGCGCACCCATTGCGCGGTCTGCCGGTCAAACAACTGGCCGGCGCGGGCGAACAGCAGCTTCAGGTGGTCGTTCAACTCGGTCATCGTGCCCACCGTCGAGCGGCTCGATCGCACCGGGTTGGTCTGGTCGATCGCAATCGCCGGGGGCACGCCCTCTACCTTGTCCACGGCGGGCCGGTCCATGCGCTCGAGAAACTGGCGCGCGTAGGCGCTGAAGGTCTCCACATAGCGCCGCTGCCCCTCGGCGTACAGCGTGTCGAACACCAGGCTGGACTTGCCCGAGCCGCTGGGGCCGGTGACCACCGTCAGTTCCCCGGTGCGGATGTCCAGATCCAGATTCTTGAGGTTGTGCTGGCGTGCGCCGCGGATACGGATCAGTCCCTGGGTCATGGAGGCAGTCTTCGGAGGGGTGGGGGCCAGGCATCATAGGGCGCAGCACCATGCGGTGCACGCGCCTGGTGTGCCGGCAAGGCGCCATCGGGGGCGATGGCTGCGCGCAGCCTACGACATCTGATCGGTGACGCGACACTGGCGTGCCTCGACCGTGCCGATGCAACCGATGCGCCAGGGCCGCAGGCGCTCGCCGTCGATGGCATCGACGGCAGGTGGCGCACTTATGATGTGCTGCCCTGCCATCCGCCCTTGCCGCCCCTGCCATGACCGCGCACCTGACCCCCGACGACTATCTGAAGAAGATCCTCACCGCCCGTGTCTACGACGTGGCGCTGGAATCGGCGCTGGAGCCGGCCCACAACCTGAGCCGCCGGCTGCACAACAGGGTGCTGTTCAAGCGCGAAGACCAGCAACCGGTGTTCAGCTTCAAACTGCGCGGCGCGTACAACAAAATGGCGCAACTCGCGCCCGAGCAGTTGCAGCGCGGGGTGATCTGCGCCTCGGCCGGCAACCACGCCCAGGGCGTGGCGATGAGCGCGCGCAAACTGGGCGCGCGCGCGCTCGTCGTGATGCCGACGACCACGCCCCAGCTCAAGATCGACGCCGTGAAGATGCTCGGCGGCGAGGTCGTGCTCTCCGGGGACAGCTATTCCGACGCCTACGGGCACTCGCTGCAACTGGAGCAGGAACTGGGCCTGACCTTCATCCACCCCTTTGACGACCCGGACGTGATCGCCGGCCAAGGCACCATCGCGATGGAACTCCTGCGCCAGTTGCAAAGCCTGGGCAGCGACCGGCTCGACGCCGTGTTCGTGGCCATCGGCGGCGGCGGGCTGATCAGCGGCGTGGCCAACTGCATCAAGGCCCTGCGGCCCGAGATCAAGATCATCGGCGTGCAGATGAACGACTCGGACGCGATGATCCAATCGGTCAAGGCGCAGCAGCGCGTCACGCTGGCCGATGTGGGGCTGTTTTCCGACGGCACGGCCGTCAAGTGCGTGGGCCGGGAGAACTTGCGCATCGCGCAGGGCCTGGTCGATGGCTTCATCAGCGTCGACACCGACGCCGTCTGCGCGGCCATCAAGGACGTGTTTCTCGACACGCGCAGCATCGTCGAGCCAGCCGGCGCGCTGGCCGTGGCCGCGATCAAGCAATATGTCGCCACGCACCAGACCCGGGGCGAGACCTACGCCGCCATCCTCAGCGGCGCCAACATGAACTTCGACCGCCTGCGCTTCGTCGCCGAGCGGGCCGAGGTGGGCGAGGAGCGCGAGGCCCTGCTGGCCGTCACCATCCCCGAAGATCGCGGCAGCTTCCGGCGCTTTTGCGAACTGGTCGGCGGCCTGCCCGGCGGCCCGCGCAACGTGACCGAATTCAACTACCGCATCAGCGACGCCCAACTGGCCCATGTGTTCGTGGGCCTGACCACGCAGGGCCGGGGCGAGTCGGAAGAAATCGCCCGCAACTTCAGCCAGCACGGTTTCGAGACGCTGGACCTGACCCACGACGAACTGGCCAAGGAACACCTGCGCCACCTGGTGGGTGGGCATTCGGCATTGGCGCAGGACGAGCGGCTGCTGCGCTTTACCTTCCCCGAACGTCCCGGCGCATTGCTCAAATTCCTGAGCCTGATGCAGCCGACCTGGAACATCAGCCTGTTCCACTACCGCAACCAGGGCGCAGACTACGGCCGCACCCTCGTGGGCATGCAGGTGCCCAGCGAAGACAGCGCCACCTTCGACGCCTTTCTGGTCACCTTGGGCTACCCCTGGGTGGAAGAAACGCACAACCCGGCCTACCGGCTGTTCCTGTGCCCCAAACGAGGGCCGGCACGAGGGCAGGCCATCGTCGTCGATGAGCCAATGATCGAATGGCCCGATGGTCCGATCGGCCCGGATGGCCCGGAGCACGGGGCGCATGATCCGTTGGTGCCTGCCGCCGCCGGAAAAAGATCTGCATGACGCAAGCCGCCGCCACGCGGCGCAGCCGACGGCTGCGCCGATCCGGCCTCCGGCCCGCACGGCGGGGCCGAGAGCCGAATCCGGGGTGAAGGCGCGCCGCCCCTTCCTCCCTCCGCGTCAACCCGGGCTCACACCCGTTCCAGAACCACCGCGATACCCTGGCCCACGCCGATGCACATCGTGCACAGCGCGTACCTGCCGGCGTGTTTGTGCAGGCGGTTGACGGCCGTGGTGGCCAGGCGCGCGCCGCTGGCGCCGAGCGGGTGGCCCAGCGCAATGGCGCCGCCCCAGGCGTTGACACGGGCGTCATCGTCCCTGATCCCGAGCGCGCGCAGCACCGCCAGGCCCTGCGCGGCGAAGGCTTCGTTGAGCTCGATCACGTCGATCTGCTCCAGGGACAGGCCGGTTTGCGCCAGCACCTTGAGCGTTGCCGGCGTGGGGCCAAAGCCCATGATGCGCGGCGCGACACCGGCCACGGCCATGCCCACTACGCGGGCGCGGGGCTTGAGGCCATATTGGGCGGCGCTGGCTTCGTTGGCCAGCAGTAGCGCGCAGGCACCGTCGTTCACGCCCGAGGCGTTGCCCGCCGTCACCGTGCCGTCGGGCCGCACCACGCCCCGCAGCTTGGCCAGCGCATCGAGGCTGGTTTCACGCGGGTGCTCGTCCTGGCGCACGACGATGGCCTCGCCCTTTTTTTGCGCGATGGTCACGGGGCAGATCTCGCGGGCCAGGTGGCCGGCCTGTTGCGCGGCCACCGCGTTGCGCTGGCTCGCCAGGGCCATGCGGTCTTGCGCCTGGCGCTCGATACCAAAGTCGGCGGCCACGTTCTCGGCGGTTTCGGGCATCGAATCGACGCCGTACTGGTCTTTCATCAGCCGGTTGACGAAGCGCCAGCCTATGGTCGTGTCATACACCATGTTGCTGCGGCTGAATGCGGACTCGGCCTTGGGCATCACGAAGGGGGCGCGGCTCATGCTCTCCACGCCGCCGGCAATCAGCAGATCGGCCTCGCCGGCCTTGATGGCGCGCGCCGCCGTGCCCACGGCGTCCAGGCCCGAGCCGCACAGGCGGTTGATGGTGGCGCCGGGCACGGCCACCGGCAAACCCGCCAGCAGGCTGGACATATGGGCCACGTTGCGGTTGTCCTCGCCGGCCTGGTTGGCGCAGCCGTAGAGCACATCGCTCAGGGCGGCCCAGTCGACACCGGGGTTGCGCTCCATCAGCGCCCGAATGGGGATGGCGCCGAGATCGTCGGTGCGCACGCTGCTGAGCGCACCGCCGTAGCGGCCGAACGGGGTGCGGATGGCGTCGCAGATATAGGCTTGCGTGGTCATGCGGGGGGTCTCCTGGGGTTCCTTGGGTGCTTGTCGAGGGGTCGGGGCCGGTCACAGGGGCCGGCAGCCATGGCGCTGCCACTGTACGACGATCGCGCTGGCGTCGCGCCGGGGGCACGGGGCGCTGCGTTGCGGCCCCTGTTCAGTGCCGCGCCAGCCGATGTGCGTGCGGGCCTTGGCCCGCCGTGGCGCCCCGCTGCAAGCCGTGGCGCGCGCCGGCCCGTGGCTTGCCGGGCAGCGCCATCCGGGAGCACGGCCGCGCCGGGCCGGCCGACGCCGCCGTGGTGCGCGCTGCGGCAAGGCACCCGCCCCGAAATGTTGGCAACGTCAGAAGCGGTGCACCACGCCGGCTGCGATGCCCGTGGCCGTGGCCGGATTGGCTGCGCCCTGGTAACCGTCGCGCCAGCGGGTGCTGTCCAGTTCGGCATACAACTGTGTGCGCCGCGACAGCTTGTATTCGGCAAAGGTCACCCAGCGGCCGTAGCCATCTTTGTGGGCGCCGGTGCGGGAGCGGCCGGCATGGTAGTAGGTCAGGCCCAGGTTCAGCGCAGGCTGGGCCGTCCAGATGACGCCACTGGAAAGCACGCGCTGCCCGGTGTGCGTGCCGGCTGCGGTTTGCGCCTCGTTGCGTCCGGCATTGGCGGCCAGGCGCAGGCTGTTCCACTGGTAGGCCAGGCCCAGCGTGGAGCCGTTCAGCGAGCGCCGGTCGGCGTCCTTGAAGGTCTGGAAGGCGCCGGATACCGTCCATCCGTTGGCCGCATAGGCCAGGCCCAGTCCGCGCGATGAAAGGGCCGATGCCTGCCCGGCCACCTCGCCCAGCCCCAGCATGGCCCGCGCCGTGAAGCCGCCAAATTGGCCGATGTATTTGAAGGCGTTGTCCAGCCGGTACGAACTGCTGTTCGAGCCCGCGTTGCCGAAATCGGCGCCCAGGCCATGCCGGCTGAGCGCGACCACACCGGCATTCACGTTGGCGCCGCCAAAGCGCAAGCCCAGCGGGTCCACCGGCGCGATGGCGTCGGCCAGCAAACTGGTCTGGCGTCCGATTTGGACGCTGCCCCAGCCGCCTTGCAGCCCGACCCATGAGGCGCGGTCGAAGGATTTGCTGGCCATGCCCGGCGCGCCACTGTCGACGCGCACGCCGCTTTCCAGGTTGAACAGGACGCGGGTATCCCCGCTCAGGACTTCGCTGCCGCGCAGGCCCCAGCGGCTGGTAGTGTGGATGCCGCTGCCCAGGCTGGTCTGCGATCCGGTGGCCGGGGCATGGGCCGACGTGATGCCACGGCTGCAGTGCAGGCCCAGGTCGACGATGCCGTAGAGTGTCAAGCTGCTGGTTTGTGCGATGACTGGCGCGCTGGCCAGCAGGGCGCAAAGGGCCGCCGTTTTCTTCATTGGAGCTCCTTCGGGGATGAGGGTCGGTGGTGCTGGAAAGGCGCCAGTCTAAGTGATCCCGCTCCGGCCTCAGTCGGCGCTGAGCTGCGCCCTGTGCACCACGCCGCGCCATTTGGCGATCTCCTGGCGCACGGTAAGCGCCAGGGCCTCGGGGGTGCTGCTGTCGACCACCGCGCCCTGCGCCTCGATGCGTTGCGCCACCTGTTTGTCGGCCAGGGCCTGGTTCAGGGCCGAGTTGAGCTGCCCGATCACGGCCCTGGGGGTCTTGGCCGGGGCGAACAAGGCGTACCACTGCGTGATCTCCACGCCCTCGACGCCGGCCTCTTGCAGCGTCGGCACCCCGGGCAGCAACGGCGAGCGTTTGGGGCCGGCCAGCGCCAGCGCGCGCAGCTTGCCGCTCTTGACATGGGCCGAGGAGGCGAACAGGCTGGGGAACATCACCTGCGTCTGGTTGGCCATGGTGTCGTTCAGCGCGGGGGCCGAGCCACGGTAGGGCACATGCGCCATCTGCGCGCCGCTTTCGAGCTTGAACATCTCGGCCGAGAAATGCGGCGCCGTGCCATTGCCTGCGGACGCATAGTTGTAGGCCCCGGGGTTGGCCCGGGTGAGCGCGACGAACTCGGCCACCGTTGTGGCCGGCACCCGGGGGTTGATCACCATCAGCGTGGGCGAGTAGCAGACCATGCCGATAGGCTCGAACTGGGTGATGGGGTCGTAGCGCAGCTTTTGCAGCGCCGGGTTCATGCCGTGGGTGGCAATGTAGCCAAACAGGATGGTGTGCCCGTCAGGCGCGGCCCGCGCCACGTACTCGGCGGCGATGGCGCCGTTGGCGCCGGCCTTGTTTTCCACGATCACCGTCCGGCCCAGCAGCGCCGACATTTTCTGCGCCACCACGCGCGCCATGCCGTCGTTGCCGCCACCGGCGGCTGTCGGCACCACCAGCGTGATGGGGCGCTCGGGGAAGGCCGCTTGCGCGCCCGCAGGCAAGGCGAGCGCGCCGGCGAGCAGGGCCAGGCAAAGCGCGCGCCGGCGCGCCGGGCGTTGCCGGGTCGATGGGTTGGGGTTGGGGTTGGGTGGGGGCATTTGCTGTCTCCTTTCATGTGCTCATCGGCGGGGCTACGGCCGGTCATCGGCGGGCCATGGCCCGGGGCATCCAGGCTCCATTGCGCTTTGCGCGACGAACAGCGTGCCCTCGAAAATCTTGCGGGCGGTGCGCACCAGCGCGGCCTGCACCAGCGTGCAGTGGCCATCGACCAAGGCCAGTTGCACATCCACAGGGGTGCGGCCTGCCGGGTGCAGCACCTGCACGCGGTGCGTTCCGGCGCTGGCGGGGGTGCGCGCGTCGGTGGCCACGGTGCCGGGCAGCAGCAGCGCCGCGGCCACGCCGATGGCGCCGGTCACGGCGTGCGAGCGGTGGCAGCGCCAGGGGGTGAAGTAGCGCGAGACGATGCTGCCGGGCGCCGGCCCTGGCGCGACCAGCACCGGCTTGGGCAGCACGCTGTCCGGGATGCCGCCCAGGCCCATGCGCAGCCCGGCCTGGCAGCGCAGGGCCTGGAGCCGCGCCAGCAACGCGGTGTCGGCATCGAGTTCGGCTGCGCTCTCGTCGCCGCGCAGGCCCAGCGCGGCGGCAGGCACCAGCACCATCACCTGGGCGGCGTCGATGCAGGTGACTTGCAGGCCGGCGATGGTGTCGATGCGCTGGCCGGTGGGAAAGAGCTGGCCGGTGACGGCGCCCCAGGCGTCCCGAAAGCTCATCAGCACCGGCGCGGCCGTGCCCTGCACGCCGTCGATGCGCATGTCGCCCTCGTAGCGCACGCGGCCGTCGCGGGTCTGCACCTGCAGGTCGATGCGCGCGCCGGTGTTCAGGTTGTAGACCCGCACCTGCGTCACGTCGGCCTGGCGCCCGGCGTGCACCAGGCCCTGCTCGATCGCAAACGGGCCGACGCCGGCGAGCATGTTGCCGCAGTTGGGGCGGGTATCGACACGGGCTTCGCCCACGCTGACCTGGGCGAACAGATAGTCGACATCGCAGCCGGCATGCACCGAGCGCGAGACGATGGCCACCTTGCTGGTCAGCGAGTGGCCGCCGCCCAGGCCGTCGATCTGCAACTCATGCGGCGAACCCAGGGCCGCGATCAGCGTGCGGTCGCGCTGCAAAGGGTCTTGCGGCAACCAGTCGGCCAGGAAGAAAGGCCCCCGGGAGGTGCCGCCGCGCATCAGGACGCAAGGAAGGTGGTAGCTCATGGGCCGGCATGTTGCTGCGCCATCGACCCGTTGTGAATTGCATTGTTGACAACGATCGATGCATGCCGCGCAATGGATTGGGGGCGCATGGACATGCTGCAATGGCCGCTGCCGGGTTGCCGGGCGAGCTTCTTCTTTTCTGCACGGGTGTGCCGTCCCGCAAATGCCGGCACGGGATGAAGCCGATGCGTTTCGTGTCAGGGCAAGGCGCAGACCGCAGCGGTACGGATACGTGCGCAGGCATCGCGGGGATCTGCAACGCCGCCCTGGCGCGAAGGACGCCATTTGCGCCATTTTCATGCGCAGCCATTGACGGGACATCACACCAGGGCCACACCATGCCGCACAAATTCGATCTGGCCGACATACAGGCTTTCGCCGCCGTGGCCGAGTTGCAGAGCTTTCGCGCTGCGGCCGAATCCATCCACCTGTCGCAGCCGGCCTTCAGCCGCCGCATCGACAAGCTCGAGCAGGCCCTGGGCGTGCGCCTGCTCGACCGCAGCACGCGCCGCGTCACGCTCACCGCCGTGGGGCGCGACTTTGCGCGCAAGACGCGGCTGTGGCTCGATGAGTTGGACGGCATGCTGATGGGCCTGGGGGATGTGGCGGCGCGGCGCATGGGCGAGGTGACCATTGCCTGCGTGCCGTCGGCCGTGTATTACTTTCTGCCGCAGGTGGTCAAGCGCTACCACGAGCGCTTTCCGAAGATCCGCGTGAAGGTGCACGATGCCAGCGCCAACGAGGTGCTGGTGGCCGTGGCGCAGGGCGAGGCGGACTTCGGCCTGAACTTCATCGGCAGCCAGGAGGCCGAGATCGAATTCAAGCCGGTGCTGGTCGAGCGCTTCGTGGCCGCCTGCCGGCGCGACCATGTGCTGGCCCGGCGCAAGAAGGTGACCTGGGCCGACCTGGGCCAGCATGACTACATGTCGGTGGGCAAGACCTCGGGCAACCGGCTGCTGATGGACCTGGCGCTGGCCAATGTTCCCGACCGACCGCAATGCCTGTACGAGGCCAAGCATGTGACCACGCTGCTCGGGCTGGTCGAGGCCGGCCTGGGCGTGGCGGCCGTGCCGGGCCTGGCGATGCCGGGCCGGGAGCACCCGACGCTGGTCAGCATCGCGCTGGTGGAGCCGGTGGTCACGCGGCAGATGGGGCTGATCAAGCGCCGGGGGCGGTCCCTGTCACCGGCCGCGCAGCAACTGTATGAACTGCTGGCGGCCACCCGCTCTGCGCGCCTGCGCAATGGCCCGGCGCGACAAAAAATACAATCGGCGCGATGACAGCCTCCCCCAAGCAGCGCGTCGTCGTCGGCCTGTCCGGCGGCGTGGACTCGGCCGTCACCGCCTACCTGCTGCGCCAGCAGGGCCATGAGGTGGTCGGCATCTTCATGAAGAACTGGGAAGACGATGACGACGGCGGCTACTGCCCGTCGGGCACCGACTTCGTCGACGCCGCTGCCGTGGCCGACGTGATCGGCATCGAGATCGAGCATGTGAACTTCGCGGCCGACTACAAGGAGCGCGTGTTCGCCGAGTTCCTGCGCGAGTACCAGGCCGGCCGCACACCCAACCCCGATGTGCTGTGCAACGCCGAGATCAAGTTCAAGGCCTTTCTGGACCATGCGCTGCGTCTGGGCGCCGAGAAAATCGCCACCGGCCACTACGCCGGCGTGCGCCGGAACCCGGCCTCGGGCCGGTTCGAGCTGCTCAAGGGGGCAGACCCGGCCAAAGACCAAAGCTACTTTTTGCACCGGCTGGACCAGCGGCAGTTGTCCAGAACGCTGTTCCCGCTGGGCGCGCTGCGCAAGACCGAGGTGCGGCGCCTGGCCGAGGACATCGGCCTGCCCAACGCCAGGAAGAAGGACTCGACCGGCATCTGCTTCATCGGCGAGCGGCCGTTTCGCGAGTTCCTGAACCGCTATATCGGCCCCGCCCCCGGCCCCATCGAGGACGACCGGGGCCGCGTTCTGGGCCAGCATTCGGGACTGAGCTTCTACACCCTGGGCCAACGACAGGGGCTGGGCATAGGCGGCCTCAAGGAGCAGGGCGCGCAGCGTGGCGGCGGTGCGCATGCGCCCTGGTTCGTGGCCCGCAAGGAACTGGCCACGAACACCTTGCGCGTGGTGCAAGGGCATGACCACCCCTGGCTGCTGTCCCGTGCCCTGGAGGCCCAGGACGCGCGCTGGATTTGCGGCGCGGCCCCGGCCCCGGGCCGCTATGCGGCCAAGACCCGGTACCGGCAGCAAGATGCGTCATGCACGATGGCCAGCGCCGGGCAGGCCGGCTTTCGCCTGCACTTTTCCGAGGAGCAATGGGCCGTGACGCCCGGGCAAAGCGCGGTCTTGTATGACGGCAACGTCTGCCTGGGGGGCGGGGTGATTGCGGGATGATTGCCGGCCCCGGGGGCTGAGGGCCGGTGCGTGTTCGCGCGCGAAGCTGCTTCAGCGCATCGAGGGCATCGAGGGCGTCAGAACGGAATATCGTCGTCCATATCGTCAAAGCCCGACGCAGCGCGGGGCCCCGGGGCTGCCGGGGCCGCCGCTGCTGGTGCAGCAGGTCGTGCCGGTGCTGCCGCTTGGCGCGGCGCCTGCTCGTAGCCGCCGCTGTCATAGCCGCCGCCATCGTCATGCCCGCCTTGCGGGCCGCTCATGCCCTGGCGGCTGCCGAGCATCTGCATGGTATGGGCGTGGATTTCGGTGCTGAACTTTTCCACGCCGCTCTGGTCGGTCCATTTGCGGGTGCGCAAACTGCCTTCCAGATACACCTGCGAGCCTTTGCGCAGGTACTGGCTGGCGATTTCCGCCAGACGATCGCGAAAGACCACGCGGTGCCACTCGGTGGCTTCCTTCATTTCACCGGTCTGCTTGTCTTTCCACTTGTCGGTGGTGGCGACGGTGACATTGGCGATTTGGCCGCCACTGGGGAAGGTGCGCATTTCAGGGTCGCGGCCCAGGTTGCCGACGATGATGACTTTGTTCACGGATGCCATGCTGCTCTGCCTCGAAAGTTAAAGGGCGCCCGAACGCTGCGATCCCTGCGCCACAAGCCCGCGCGCCAAGCAAATGCCCGATTGTGCCGCAATGCGTTCCGTGGCCAGGGCCATCTGCGCCTGAACCCCGCTGGCATTGCCCTTGCCGGAATCGGCAGGGCCGGGGCGGCGCGCCAGCGCTGGCAACGCCCACGGCGCATGTGGTCAGTCGCGCAACGTCGTCAGCAGTTCTGGCAGAAACTCAAATTATTCTGTCCGCCTTGTGGATGAAGAAACCACTGCACGCATCAACATGCGCCGCCACGAGCAACATGCGCCGAAGCGCCCGCCCTGGCGCGAATGCGCCATCTCTTTGGCGCAGATCAGGGGTGGCAGATCGGGGATGGAGGCGGCGCTGGCGCGCTGGCCCTGGCTCAGTGCCCGTTGCGTCCCACAGGCCGCAGGGGCCAGGTCAGCACCAGCCACAGCGCCGTGAGCGCGCTGGTCACGGCAAACAGGCCGGGGGTGCCGGACCATTTCACCAGCGCGCCGCCGAGTGCGCCGCCGGCAAACAGGCCCAGCGACTGCAAGGTGTTGTAGCTGCCCAGCGCTGCGCCGCGCAGATGCGCGGGCGCCATGCGCGAGACCAGGCTGGGCTGGCTCGCCTCCAGCGCGTTGAAGCCGCAAAAGAAAACCCACATCAGAGGGCCTAGCAGCCACAGCGTCGGGGTGGCGCCGCTGACGGCCAGCGCGCCCAGGCCGGCCTGCACCAGCAGGACCAGCGCAATCGCGCCCAACAGCGCAGCGCGCAGGCGCCCGGCGCGCTCCAGCGCAAACAAGCCGCCCAGCGCGGCAAACGACAGCACCACGGCGGGCAGGTAGAGCCGCCAGTGCTGCTCCTTGCCCAGGCCGGCCTGCACCAGCAGCGCGGGCACGGCCACCCACATCGACAGTTGCACGGTGTGCAGCACGAACACGCCCAGGTTCAGGCGCAGCAGATCGGGGTGGGTCCAGACCTCGGCGAGTCCCGCCGCCATCCGTCCGCGCAGGGCCTGCCCCTGCCGACCGGGCTCCGGTGGCACCCACCACAGCAGCACGGCCACGCCGGCCAGCGCCAATGCGCAACTCAGGCCAAACAGCCCCGACAGCCCGATATGGGCCGCCAGCGCCGGGGCGGCCACCAGCGCCAGCGCAAACATCAGGCCAATGCTGCCGCCCACCCAGGCCATGGCCTTGGTGCGCACGGCGTCGCGGGTCTGGTCGGCCAGCAGGGCGGTCACGGCAGCCGACACGGCGCCGGCGCCTTGCAGCGCCCGGCCCAGCAGCAGCCCGGTCAGCGAATCGGCCTGCGCGGCCAGCAGGCTGCCGGCGGCAAACACCAGCAGGCCGGGCAGGATCACGCGCTTGCGCCCAAAGCGGTCCGAGGCCATGCCCAGCGGCAATTGCAGCAGCGCCTGTGTCAGGCCATAGATGCCCATGGCCAAGCCGACCAGCGCCGGGTTGTCTCCCCCGGGGTATTTGTGCGCTTCCAGCGCGAACACCGGCAGCACCAGGAACAGACCGAGCATGCGCAACGCAAAGATCAGCGCCAGACTGAGGCTGGAGCGGCGCTCCAGCGCGGTCATCGAATGGCCGGCCGGGGACGGGCTGCGGTGCTCGGGCACGGCGGTATCCGAGGGGGAAATGGGCAAGGGATCGGGCACGAGGCTGCGCAAGGGGCAAAGCCGACATTCTCGCGCATCGCTGCCCGGTGGCTGGCGCCGGTGCGCCGCCGGCTGTGTCCGCTGCCGCCGGGCTTGGGCGCGGCGGATCGGCAGTTCAAGGGTTTACCCCTGTCTGCTTTCGAAAATTCCGAAAGCTCTCCTCGACGCCCGGTGCATTCCTGCACACCGCCGATGTTCCTACGATACGGCGCACAGCAAAACCACCTGCCATCGAAAGCCGGCCCATGCCACTGAATCAGCCCACCCGCACCCTGGCGGCGAACGCACTGAGCGGCCTGAAAGTCGTCGAGATGGGGCAACTGATCGCCGGCCCTTTCGCCGGCAAGACGCTCGGCGAATTCGGCGCCGAGGTGATCAAGATCGAGGCGCCAGACTGCGGCGACCCGCTACGCAACTGGCGCATGCTCAAGGACGGCACCTCCGTCTGGTGGCAGGTGCAGTCGCGCAACAAGCGTTCCATCGCGCTCGACCTGCGCGTGCCCGAAGGCCAGGACATCGCGCGCCGCCTGATCGCACGGGCGGACGTGTTGATCGAGAATTTCCGCCCCGGGACGCTGGAGGGCTGGGGCATGGGCTACGACACGCTCGCGCCGCTGAACCCGCGCCTGGTGATGCTGCGCATCTCCGGCTATGGCCAGACCGGGCCTTACCGCGACCGGCCCGGCTTCGGCGCGATCGGCGAGGCCATGGGCGGCCTGCGCCACCTGACCGGCGAGCCTGGCCGTATGCCGGTGCGCTGCGGCATCTCGATCGGCGACACGCTGGCGGCCCTGCACGGCACCATCGGCGTCCTGACAGCGCTCTACCACTGCAAGGTGCACGGCGGCCCGGGCCAGGTGATCGATGTGGCATTGAACGAGGCCGTGTTCAACGTGATGGAAAGTCTGCTGCCCGAGTACAGCGCCTTCGGCGCGGTGCGCGAGGCCGCCGGCAGCGCGTTGCCGGGCATCGCGCCCTCGAACGCCTATCGCTGCACGGACGGCTACGCGCTCGTTGCCGGCAACGGCGACAGCATCTTCAAGCGTCTGATGCAGTGCATCGGCCGCCCTGACCTGGGCAACGATCCCGCGCTGGCCAGCAACGCCGGCCGCATCGAGCGCGTCGCGGAAATCGACATGGCGATCGCGGCCTGGAGCGCCAGCCGCAGCGTCGATGAAGTGCTCGATCGGCTGGCCCGCGCAGGCGTGCCCGCCGGCCGGGTCTATACCGCCAAAGACATCGCCGAAGACCCGCACTACCGCGCGCGGGAGATGATCCTGCAGCAGACGACGCGCGCTGGCTACCCACTCGATGTGCCGGGGATCGTGCCCAAACTGCTCGGCACGCCGGGCAGCGTGCGCTCGGCCGCACCCGGCCTTGGCGACGATACCGATGCGGTGCTCGGCGAGATCGGCCTGACGGCCCGGGACATCGCCGCACTGCGCGACAAAAAGGTGGTGGCATGAATACGGCGGGCGGCGTCTGGCAGGGCGGCGGGCGGCGCATCGCGCTGCACGAGGTCGGCATGCGCGACGGGCTGCAAGCCGAAACCGCCTTTGTGCCGACCGACGAGAAGATCGCCCTCATCGATGCGCTGGCCGACGCCGGCATGAGAAAAATCGAGGCCACCGCTTTCGTCTCGCCGCAGGCGATTCCTGCGTTGCGCGATGCCTCGGCGGTGCTGCGCGCGATCGGGCGCCGTCCCGGCGTGATCTACAGCGCGCTGGTGCCCAACGCGGGTGGCGCCGAGCGGGCGATCGACGCCGGCGCTGACGAACTGAACCTGGTGATGTCGGCCAGCGAAAGCCACAACCTTGCGAACCTGAAGATGACGCGCGCGCAATCGTTCGAGGCGCTGTCCGGCGTGAGCCGGATCGCGCGCCAGGCGCGCGTGCGCGTCAACATCTCGCTGTCGTGCAGTTTCGGCTGTCCGATGGAAGGCGACATGTCCGAGGCGACGGTGCTCGACGGATGCGCGCGGTTCATCGAGCA
Organism: Verminephrobacter eiseniae EF01-2; assembly: GCF_000015565.1. Classification (NCBI taxonomy): domain Bacteria; kingdom Pseudomonadati; phylum Pseudomonadota; class Betaproteobacteria; order Burkholderiales; family Comamonadaceae; genus Verminephrobacter; species Verminephrobacter eiseniae. The sequence continues at coordinate 329,883 of NC_008786.1, read as the reverse complement.
GTTCGGCGCGCAGGGCGTCACCCTCTGCGACACCACCGGCATGGCCTACCCTGGCCAGGTTTTCGCGCTGACCTGCGCGTTGCGCGCCCGCTGGCCCGGGACCGAACTGACGCTGCACTTTCACGACACGCGCGGCATGGGTCTGGCGAATGTCATGGCGGCGATCGATGCCGGCGCGACCCACTTCGATGTGTCGCTCGGCGGCCTCGGCGGCTGCCCCTACGCACCCGGGGCCAGTGGCAACGTCTGCAGCGAAGGGATTGCGCATGCGCTCGAATGCATGGGCTACGACACGGGCATCGACCTGGCCCTGCTGATCGCGGCCGCGCAGCGCTTGCCGGCCCTGGTCGGCCACGCCATCCCGAGCCAGATCGTCCAGGCCGGGCGCCGGCTCGATGTGCACCCGCCGCCGTCCGACCTGGACGCGATCCGTGCCCATGCCCATGCCCGGCCGCGCCCGCGCGCCTGAGCCGCTGCCCCGATCACCCCATGCAGTGGCAAGACCCCCGCCTTCCATTCCAAATCAGCAACCATCTTGAATGACAAAGTCAAACCGCTTCAGCAAGCTCGTTGCGCCAAGGCGACTTGGTGCGAGCGATGGCGTTCAAGATGACCAACAACTTGTGCATGCAGGCGACCAGAGCGACCTTTTTGGGCTTGCCGGCGGCCAGCAGCCTTGCATAGAAGGCTTTGAGCACGGGATTGAAGCGCGTGCCTACCAAGGCGGCCACGAACAGCACGCGGCGCACGTCGGCGCGACCACCGAAGATGTGGCGCTGCCCACGCAGCGTGCCCGAGTCCCGATTGATGGGGGCCAAGCCCACCAGCGAGGTGATCTGCTTGCGATTGAGCTGGCCCAACTCGGGCAGTTGCGCCAGCAGCGTGCTGGCCGTGGTGGGACCCACGCCCTTGACCGAGGTCAGCAAGGCCGCCAGATCGGCGTGGTGTGCCAGGACATGCTCCTTGAGCTGCCCGTCCAGGTCGTTGAGTTGCTCGGCAATGGTAGCCATGATCCGCAGGATGCTGGGCTTGGCCTTGGGATGTGCCAGGGCCAGTCGCTGGCGTTCGGCCACCAGCATGGCCACGAGTTGGCGGCGGCGCACCACCAGGGCGGTCAACTCGCGCTGCTGCTCGTCGGCCAGCATGCGCGGCTCGTGACCCTGGGCGTCCAGCAAGGCTGCAAAGCCGCGCAGCGCCTGCGCATCGATGCGATCGGTCTTGGCCAGTTTGCCCATGCAGCGGGCAAAGTCGCGTGCTTGGCGCGGATTGATCACCGACACACGCAAGCCTGCCGCGGACAAGGCAAGCGCCAGGTCCTGCTCGTAGCCGCCAGTGGCCTCCAGCAGCACCAGGCGCGGCGACAGCGGCGCCAGCAGTTGGCACAACTGGGCATGCCCGGCCTCATCGTTGCCAAGACTGAAGGTCTGTGCTTGACCAGTGGTGGCCACCTCGAAGGTGCGCTTGGCCACGTCGATACCTACATAAACGGGTTCACTCATACAAGTCCTGTGGCTCCCAGCCTTATGAATACGAAATGTGTTCGGTCAACCATTCGGGATGCGGCAGAACAAACAGACCACCACCGTGCGCCCTGGGCTGAAATTCGAGCTCGGGCTCGCAGGAGACACAGGCTGCACGGTGGTGAGTCAACCAGTTCAGCAATCAAGGCTGGCAACCACGCCTTGACCACTGAAGTTTGAATGATCTGAAAGATATAAGGAGACTGACCGTGCTTTCCACATTCGTGCGCCGCTGCCGGGGGCTTGTCCCGGCCTTTGCCGCCGCAACCTTCGCGGCCGCCACGCCGGGCCTGGCGCAAGACATCAAGATCGGCTACATCAGCGACATGAGCGCCAGCGGCGCGGCCGAGTTTGGCCTCGGCGCCCTCTGGGGCGCGCAGCAGGCCGCGCAGGACATCAACGCCGCTGGCGGTGTCCTCGGACGCCCGCTCGCCATCGTCGCGCGCGACGACATGGCCCAGCCGCCGAAAGCGATCCAGGGCGTGACCGAACTGCTCGACAGCGAAAAAGTCGTCGCGCTGATCGGCTCGGCCAACTCCGGCAACGTGCTGGCTTGGCTGCATCTGCCGCAGCAAAAGAAGATCCCGGTGATCTCGCCCATCGCCACCGCGACCGACATCACCAAACGCTTCGAGAGCTCGGGCGAGAACTACATCTTCCGCGTCTCGATGGTCGACCGCGACCAGATCGCGCTGCTCGTCGCCTATGCCGTCAAGGCCACGAAGAACAAGAAAATCGCCTTCCTGGCCGATTCCACCGGCTACGGCCAGCAGGGCATGAAGGACCTGCTGGCGGTGCTCAAGCTGCACGCGCTCGACCCCGTGGCGCAGGAGAAGTTCGGCGGCAAGGACACCGACATGACCTCGCAACTGAGCAAGATCAAGGCCGCAGGCGCGGACACGCTGATCATCTACGGCCTGGCCGACGCCAACGCCTACGTGCTGCGCAGCATGGAGAAGGTGAACTACTTTCCCGTCACGCTGGGCGCGTGGGGCAACATCAACACGCCGCTGCTCCAACTGGCCGGCCCCGCGCTCGCTGCCAAGCTGATCTTCACCGCCTCCAGCACCGCGACGAGCACCCCCAAGGCTGCCGCGCTCAACGCCCGGCTGCTGGACAAGCACCCGAAGATGACTGCCTTCGTCACTGCGGCGCAGGCCTACGACGCGGTGCTGCTGCTCGCCACCGCGATGAAGGCGGCCGGCTCGACGCAGGGGCCGCAGGTGCAGCAGGCGCTGGAGAATCTGCCGCAGGTCGAGGGCATCGTCAAAACCTACGACAAGCCCTTTGGCAAGACCAATCACGAGGCGCTGTCCGTGGCCGACTTCCACCTCGCGCAGTGGCAGGCTGGCCGCGTCGTCTGCTACGACGATGCGATCACCAGGACGATCACGCCGGAAAACCTGAAGCAATGAGCAGGGCCAAGACCCGCAGGCTCCAGACAGAGACCAAAGATGATGCAGGCATTGCTCCAGGCGCTGGTCAGCGGCCTTGCGTCAGGCGGCGCCTATGCGCTGGTGGCGCTGGGTTTGGGCATCACCTTCACGACGACGAAGACACTGAACTTTGCGCACGGGGACTTCGTGTCCGCCGGCTCGTTCATCGGCCTGTCCGTCATGCTGCTGCTGACCGGCGCGCCGCTGGGCGCAGGGATGGATGCCTTGGCAGTCGATGGCATGGCCCAACTCGTCGCGCTGGCGCTCGCCGTGCTCGCGATGGGTCTGCTCGGCAGCGTGCTGTACCTGACGGCGGTGCGCCCGTTCGCCGGCAAGCCCGGCATGGCCTGGGTCATGAGCACGATCGGCTTCGGGATCATCGTGCAGAGCATCGGGCTGGCGCTTTGGGGCCCGGCGCCGTTGAAAGTGCCGGCACCGTTCGGCGAAGAGGTCATACGCATCGCCGGCGTCGGCTTGCGCTCGCAGGAAATACTGATCATCGTCACCGCGCTCGCCGTGATGGCGCTGTTCGACTTCGTGCTGCAGCGCACGATGATCGGCAAGGCGCTGCGCGCCGTCGCGCACGACCGGCGCGTGGCCAGTCTGATGGGCATCGATGTCGCGGCGATCATGCTCGGCGCCTTCTTCGTCAGCGCCGGGCTTGCAGGGCTGTGCGGCTACCTGCTCGCGCCCATCGCATCGGCCTCGCTCTTCATGGGTCTGGGCATTGCGCTCAAAGGCTTTTGCGGCGCCATCCTGGGCGGGCTGACGAATCCGCGCGGCTGCGTGCTCGGCGGCTTCGTGCTCGGGCTGCTCGAATCGCTGATCAACCTCTGGCAGGCGCAGTGGCGCGAGATCGTGCTGTTCGCGTTGGTGATCCTGGTTTTGGCGCTCCGGCCGAACGGCCTGTTCGGCAGGGCCGTGACGGAGAAGGTATGAGTCGCCGCCGGGCCGCCCCGAAGCCCCGGCGCAGCAGCGCCGTGGCGCGCATGGAGCTGGCCCGATGAGCCGTGCCCGGCGGCCTGTGCCGTCCGCGCCGGCCGCCGGTGCCCCGGCTGCGCCGCCGCGCCTGGGCGGGCGCCACACGCTGGCCGTGACCGGTATTGCGCTCGTCGCCGCAGCCGCAGCCTCGATGGCCGGCAACGATTACCACCTGCGCGTGCTGTTCATGGTCACCGTGCACCTGATGTGCGCGCTGGGGATGAACGTGCTGGTCGGCTATGCCGGGCAGAAATCACTCGGCCAGGCCGGTCTGTTCGCCGCTGGCGCCTACACCGCCGCGCTGCTCACGGCGCGCCACGGCTGGTCGCCCTGGCTCGCGCTGCTGGCCGCTGGCGTGGTGGCCGGCCTGTGCGGCGCGCTCATCGCGCTGGCGTCGCTGCGCGCCAAAGGCCCGTATCTGGCGATGGTGACCCTGGCCTTCGGGACGATGATCGAAAAGCTCGTCTCCGAGTGGGATGAGCTGTTCGGCGGGGCCGCCGGCATCTTCGGCATCGGGCCGCTGGCGTTCGGCGGCAGGCCATTGACCCACCTGCAGTGGGTCTGGTTTGGCATCGCGCTGTGTGCGCTCACGCACCTGCTGCTGCACAACCTGCTGCAGGGCCGGATCGGGCGCGCGCTGCTGTCACTGCAGGCCGACGAGATCGCGGCCGGCTCTGTCGGCATCGGGGTCTACCGCAGCAAGGTGCTGGCCTTCGTGATCGCTGCCGTGACCTGCGGCATCGCCGGCGCGATGGTGGCGCAGCAGAACCAGTACATCAACTCGGACTTCATCAGCTTCAACCTGTCGATCTTCATCTTGCTGCTGGTGCTGTTCGGCGGCGCAGGCTCGACGCTCGGCCCGCTGCTCGGCGCGCTGCTGCTGACACTCGTCGACGCCTTTTTGGCGCAATGGCCCTCGGCCCAGCACTTCGTCTATGGCGCGCTGCTGCTGTTCGCGCTGTACCTGATGCCCCAGGGCATGGCCGGCATTCTGGCCCGGTTTCGGCCCCGCCGGCCCCGCCGGCCGCAGACCGTGGCACCGACGGACATGCCGGCCGGCATGCCCGCGCCGCGCTGCGGTGACGCCGGCCCGCTGCTGACGGTGAGCCGCGTCTGCAAGGCCTACGGCGGCGTGCAGCCCGCGCAGGACTTGAGCCTGGAGCTGCGGCACGGCCATATCTACGCGCTGATCGGTCCGAACGGCGCCGGCAAGAGCACGATGCTCAACATGTTGACCGGCGTCGTCACCCCCGACAAGGGGACGATCACCTTCTGCGGCCAGGCCATCGCCGGCGCGCAAGGCCACGCGATTTGCGCGCTCGGAATCGGGCGCACCTTCCAGAACCTGCGGCTCTTTGGCGCGCTGTCGGTGCTCGACAACGTGATGACTGGCCGGCACAGCCGGATGACGAACGGCTTTTGCGCATCGCTGCTGGGCCTGCCCGGCGCCAGGCGCCAAGAGCAGACCGCGCGGGCTCGGGCGCTTGCCATCTTGCAGTTCGTCGGCCTGGCGGCGCAGGCCGGGCTGCCCGCCGGCAGCCTGCCATACGGGCTGCAACGTCGCGTCGAACTGGCGCGGGCCATCGCTGGCGAGCCCGCCTTGCTGCTGCTCGACGAGCCGGCCGCCGGCCTGAACCCCCAGGAGACGGTCGAACTCGGCAAACTGCTCGTGAAGGTGCGCGCACTCGGCATCACGCTGCTGATGGTCGAGCACCACATGGACCTCGTCATGAGCATCTCGGACCATGTCATCGTGCTCGACTACGGCGTCAAGATCGCCGAAGGCCGCCCGCACGACATTCAGCGCAACCCCCGTGTGATCGAAGCCTACCTGGGCACCGAAGAAGAGAGTGCGGCATGAAGTCCGGCCCGCTGCTGCAGTTGGAGCGCGTCTCGGTGCGCTACGGCGCGATCGAGGCGCTGCGCGAGGTTTCCATCGAGGTCGGTGCCGGCGAAATCGTCACGATCATCGGCGCCAACGGCGCCGGCAAGAGCAGCCTGCTCAAGAGCATCGCCGGGCTGGAGCCGATCGCGTCGGGGCGCATCCTGATCGATGGCCGGGACATCGGCGCGATACCCGCCCACAAGCGCCTGCAATGCGGCGTAACGCTCGCGCCCGAAGGCCGTGGCATCTTTCCCGACCAGAGTGTGCTCGACAACCTGCTGCTCGGCGCGTACAGCCTGCAGGCCACGGCGGCCGAAATCAACGCCCTGGTCGGCCATGGTTTCGAGCTCTTCCCGCGCCTCGCGCAGCGCCAGGCGCAGTGGGCCGGAACGCTCTCCGGCGGGGAGCAGCAGATGCTGGCGCTGGCGCGCGCGCTGATGAGCAAGCCACGGCTGCTGCTGCTCGACGAGCCCTCGCTGGGCCTGGCGCCGCTGGTCATCCGCGACATCTTGCGCAGCATCCGCGTGCTGCGCGACGCGGGGCTGACCATCTTGCTGGTCGAGCAAATGGCGCACCAGGCGCTGGCGCTGGCCGACCGTGGCTATGTGCTCGAAACCGGCCGCATCACCCTCGAAGGCAGCGGCAGCGCGCTGCTGGCCAACCCCGGCATCCGGGCGTTCTATCTCGGCGCGCATTAGGCGCATACCCGTTCCGCTCCGATGTCTGCGCCGCCCCATGACACCCCGCCGCCCGGCGCCGAGCGGTTCGACTACGTCATCGTTGGCGCCGGCGCCGCAGGCGCCATCCTGGCCAACCGGCTTTGCGCCGACGGCAAGACCACGGTCTGCCTGCTCGAAGCAGGGCCGCCCGACTGGCACCCGTTCCTGCACATTCCGGCCGGCTTCATCAAGATGCTGTTCAACCCGGGCTTCACCTGGCCTTTTCAGACTGAAGCTACGGCATGGACCAACGGCCGGCGCATCCCGGTGCCGCAGGGGCGCACGCTCGGCGGCTCCAGCGCGATCAACGGCCTGGTTTACAACCGCGGCTTGGCGGCGGACTACGACCACTGGGCCAGCCTCGGCAACACCGGGTGGAGCTATGCCGAGGTGCTGCCTTATTTCAAGCGCACCGAGCGCCGCGCCGGCGGGGACGATGCCTATCGCGGGCGCAGCGGCGAACTGCCGGTGACCGACAACGACTGGACTCATCGGCTGTGCGAGGCTTTCATCGAAGGTGCCGTCAGTCTGGGCATTCCCAGGAACGCCGACTACAACGGGGCGACGCAGGCGGGCGTCGGCTACTTCCAGCGCACCATCGACCGCGGCTGGCGCATGAGCAGCGCCAGCGCCTTCTTGCGGCCGGTGCGCGGCCGCGCCAACCTGGTCATCCGCACCCTGGCGCAAGCGACGCGCATCCTGGTCGAGCAGCAGCGCTCGCGTGGCGTCGAGTACATCGTCAAAGGCCAGGCAGGGGCGCCCGGGCGGGTCGATGCGAACCGCGAGGTCATCGTCTGCTGCGGCGCGATCAACACCCCGAAGTTGCTGCAACTGTCGGGCATCGGCAATGCGCAACACCTGCAGGCGCTCGGTATCCCGGTGGTGCAGCATCTGCCGGGCGTCGGCGAGAACCTGAGCGACCACTATTCGGTGCGCCTCGTGGCGCGTGTGCGCGGCATCCGGACGATGAACGAATACGCAACCGGCCCGGCGCTCGCGCTGCAGATCGCGCGCTGGGCGCTCAAGCGCCCGAGCATCATGGCGCTGACGCCGTCGCTGGTGCACTACTTCTGGACCTCGCGCGCCGGACTGCACGCGCCGGACCTGCAGGGCGTGTTCGCCCCGGCCAGCTACCGCGAGGGCTATGTCGGCATGCTCGACAAATTCCCCGGCATCACCGCAGGCGTCTGGCAGCACCGGCCGCAAAGCCGTGGCCATGTGCGGCTCCAGTCGAGGGACGCGCGCGCGGACCCGCTCATCCAGCCGAACTACCTGGAACACGAGAACGACCGCCTGGTGCTGGTCGATGGCATTCGCCTGGCGCGCAGGCTGTTGCAGACAGGCGCGCTCAAACCCTATGTCGATAGCGAGACACTGCCTGGCCCCTGGCTGACGAGCGACGACGAACTGCTCGACTTCGCCAAACGCTACGGCGTCTCGTCCTACCACCTCAACGGCACCGCGCGCATGGGGCCGCGCTCGAACCCGATGGCGGTCGTCGATCCGCAATTGCGCGTGCATGGCGTGGCGCGCTTGCGCGTGGCCGATTCGGCGGTGATGCCGACGATCCCGAGCGCCAACATCTGTGCCGCGACGATGATGATCGGGGAATATGCTGCGGACCTTCTGCGGCGCCCGAACTGACCGGCACAGACAACACACACACAGGTAACACAATCCGGGCTTCACCCGCCCGTTTGCCGCCGTGAACCTGTATCGCATCGACTTGGTTTCCCTGTCGCTGTTTTGTGTCGTCGTCCGATCCGGCAGCATCAGCCAGGGAGCATCGCTGGCACGGATGTCGATCGGCGCAGCGAGCAAGCGCATCGTCGATCTGGAAAGCGCCGTCGGTGTGCCGCTGCTGGAGCGGCATTCGCGCGGCGTGAAACTGACGCTCGCCGGCCGGGCGCTGCAGCAGCATGCGCAGCGCATCCTCGGCGACATTGAGCAAATGGGCGCCGACCTTTCAGACTACGCGCGCGGCATCATCGGCGTGGTGCGCTTGTGGGCCAACACCTCGGCGACCACGCAGTTCCTGCCCCCCGATCTGGCGCGCTTCGTCCAGGCGAACAACGGCATCCGCATCGAACTGGAGGAACGCAACAGCAGCGAGATCGTGCACGCCGTGCTCGACGGCCGCGCCGACATCGGCATCTTTGCCGACCGCACGCCACTGCTGGGCATACAGACGCTCAACTACCGCCACGACCGGCTGGTGCTGGTGCTGCCCAAGCGGCACCCGCTGGCGGGCCGCAGGGCCATCGATTTCGAGCAGGCGCTGGAGTTCGAGTTCGTCAGCCTGTCGGCCGACACCTCGCTCGCACAGCGGCTGCAAGGCGTGGCCGAGACGCTGGGGCGGCGGATGCGGCTGCGCATTCGCGTGCGCAGCTTCGACGCGATGTGCCAGATGGTCGCGGCCGGACTCGGCGTCGCGGTGCTGCCCGCAACGGCGGTGCAGCCATACCTGCAATCGATGGGCTTGGAGCAAGTGGCGATCCAGGGCGACTGGGTGCACCGGCAACTGCTCATCGGCGCCAAGGATTTCAACGCCGTTGCCCGCCCGGTGCGCGTGCTCGTGGAGCATCTGCTGGCCAGCCCCCCGGCGCCCGGCTGAAGTTCCCGCCCCCGGCCTGTCCAATTCCCGCCCGATTCCGGCCCAATTGAAGGCTATGCCCCGGCGGCCCTCGCCTATCATGGCCGGCTTTTCTCCCTGGGCCTTCGCTGTGATTTCATCCCTCATCGTCCCTGATGACGATATGCGTCCTGCCGATGGCGTGCGCCCTGCCGATGGCGCCTACCTCGGGCACGCGCTGCGCGAGCAGCAGATCAGCATCCGGGGGGCGCGCACGCACAACCTCAAGAACATTGACCTGGACATCCCGCGCAACCAGTTGGTGGTGATCACCGGCCTGTCCGGCTCGGGCAAGTCCAGCCTGGCTTTCGACACCTTGTACGCCGAAGGCCAGCGGCGCTATGTGGAAAGCCTGTCGGCCTATGCGCGCCAGTTCCTGGGGCGGCTGGACAAGCCGGATGTCGATCTGATCGAGGGCCTGTCGCCCGCCATCGCCATCGAGCAAAAAGCCAGCAGCCACAACCCGCGCTCCACCGTGGGCACGGTCACCGAGATCCACGACTACCTGCGCCTGCTGTATGCCCGCACCGGGACGCCGTTTTGCCCCGACCATGGCCTGCCGCTGGCGGCGCAGACCGTCAGCCAAATGGTCGACGCCGTGCTGGCCCTGCCCGAGGACACGCGGCTGATGGTGCTGGCCCCGCTGGCGCGCGAGAAAAAGGGCGAGTTCACCGAACTGCTGGCACAGATGCAGGCGCTGGGCTATGTCCGCTTGCGCGTCGATGGGCAGATTTACGAATACGACGACCTGCCGGCGCTGAAAAAGACCGAAAAGCACAGCATCGACGTGGTGATCGACCGCCTGAAAGTGCGCTCCGGAATACAACAACGGCTGGCCGAAAGCCTGGAAGCCGCGCTGCGCGTGGGCGGCGCCGACGGCAACGGACGGGTGCTGGCGCTGGAGATGGATTCGGGCCGGGAGCATCTGTTCAGCGCCCAATTCGCCTGCCCCCTGTGCAACTACGCGCTGGCCGAACTGGAGCCGCGCCTGTTTTCCTTCAACTCCCCGCTGGGCGCCTGCCCGGCCTGCGACGGCATCGGCCAGCGCGAGGAGTTCGACCCGGCGCGGGTGGTGGCTTTCCCTGCGCTCAGCCTGGCCGGCGGCGCCATCAGGGGCTGGGACCGGCGCAACGCTTACTACTTTGCGCTGCTCGAAAGCCTGGCCAGGCATTACGGCTTCGACCTGCAAGCGCCGTTCGAGTCACTGCCGGCCCGGGTGCAGCAGGCCGTGCTGCACGGCTCGGGCCAAGAGCAGATCGCTTTCGACTACATCCTGGACAACGGCCCCGGCAAGGGCGAGACCATCGTCAAAGAGCATGCTTTCGAAGGCATACTGCCGAACATGGCGCGGCGCTACCGCGAGACCGATTCGACGCTGGTGCGCGAAGACCTGGCGCGCTACCGCAGCACCCAGCCCTGCCCCGAATGCCACGGCCTGCGCCTGCGCCGCGAGGCGCGCCATGTCAAGGTCGGCGAGGGTGCGCAGGCCCGTGCCATTCATGACATCAGCCACACCACGCTCAGCGACGCGCAGGCCTGGTTCAAAGCCTTGCGCCTGACCGGCGCCAAGGCCGAAATCGCCGACAAGGTGGTGCGCGAGATCGCCACGCGGCTGCAGTTCCTCAACGATGTGGGCCTGGGCTATCTGAGCCTGGACCGCAGCGCCGAGACACTCTCCGGTGGCGAGGCCCAGCGCATCCGCCTGGCCTCGCAGATCGGCTCGGGCCTGACGGGCGTGATGTATGTGCTCGACGAGCCGAGCATCGGCCTGCACCAGCGCGACAACGCGCGGTTGATTGCCACGCTGCAGCACCTGCGCGACATCGGCAACAGCGTGATCGTGGTCGAGCATGACCAGGACATGATGCGCGCCGCAGACCAGATCATCGACATGGGCCCGGGCGCCGGCGTGCATGGTGGCCGGGTGGTGGCACAAGGCAGCTACGACGCGATATGCCGCCACGCCGAGTCGCTGACCGGCCGCTACCTGGCCGGCAGCCTGTCGATCGCAGTGCCCGGGCGGCGCACGCCCTGGCGGCCGGCGCTGGCGCTGGCGCCGGCACCAGTGGTCGGCAAAGGCCGGCCGCGCTTTCCCGAGACAGCGGCCGGCCAGCGCCGCGCCGAACGCATGGCCGGGCACCATGCCCGCCAGGGCGCGGTGCAAGCACTGCGCGTGATCGGCGCCAGCGGCAACAACCTGCGGCAGGTGAGCGTGGACTTCCCCGTCGGCCTGCTCACCTGCGTGACCGGTGTCTCAGGCTCGGGCAAGAGCACGCTGGTCAACGACACGCTGTACGCCGCCGTGGCACGCCAGATCTACCGCGCGCACGACGAGCCGGCGCCGCATGAGGAGATCGTCGGCATCGAGTATTTCGACAAGGTGATCAACGTCGACCAAAGCCCCATCGGGCGCACGCCGCGCAGCAACCCGGCCACCTACACCGGCCTGTTCACGCCGATCCGCGAACTGATGGCCGAGGTCAACGCCGCCCGGGAACGCGGCTACGGCCCCGGGCGCTTCAGCTTCAACGTGGCCGGCGGCCGCTGCGAGGCCTGCCAGGGCGACGGCGTGGTGAAAGTGGAGATGCATTTCTTGCCCGATGTCTACGTGCCTTGCGACATCTGCAACGGCCAGCGCTACAACCGCGAGACGCTGCAAGTGCTGTGGAAGGGCAAGAACATCGCGCAGATACTGGAACTGACGGTGGAAGACGCGCATGCCTTCTTCAAAGACCAGCCGGCCATCGCGCGCAAGCTGCAAACGCTGCTGGATGTGGGCCTGTCCTACATCCGCCTGGGCCAGGCTGCCACCACGCTGTCGGGCGGCGAGGCGCAGCGCGTGAAACTGGCGCAAGAACTGAGCAAGCGCGACACCGGCCGCACCCTCTACATCCTCGACGAGCCTACCACCGGCCTGCACTTTGCCGACATCGCGCTGCTGCTCAAGGTGCTGCACCAGTTGCGTGACGCGGGCAACACCATCGTCATCATCGAGCACAACCTGGACGTGATCAAAACCGCCGACTGGCTCATCGACATGGGCCCCGAAGGCGGCGCCGGAGGCGGCACCGTGGTCGGCGTGGGCCGGCCCGAGGACCTGGCGGCCAACCCGGCCAGCCATACGGGGCAGCATCTGGCGCAGTGTCTGCGCGCTGCACCCTGATTCCATTGCTGAATCGCTCGTGAATGCGAAGGCGGAGTGCAGAAGAAACCAGCAACCATCTTGAATGACTAAGTCAAACCGCTTCAGCAAGTTCGTTGCGCCAAGGCGACTTGGTGCGAGCGATGGCGTTCAAGATGACCAACAACTTGTGCATGCAGGCGACCAGAGCGACCTTTTTGGGCTTACCGGCGGCCAGCAGCCTTGCATAGAAGGCTTTGAGCACGGGATTGAAGCGCGTGCCTACCAAGGCGGCCACGAACAGCACGCGGCGCACGTCGGCGCGACCACCGAAGATGTGGCGCTGCCCACGCAGCGTGCCCGAGTCCCGATTGATGGGGGCCAAGCCCACCAGCGAGGTGATCTGCTTGCGATTGAGCTGGCCCAACTCGGGCAGTTGCGCCAGCAGCGTGCTGGCCGTGGTGGGACCCACGCCCTTGACCGAGGTCAGCAAGGCCGCCAGATCGGCGTGGTGTGCCAGGACATGCTCCTTGAGCTGCCCGTCCAGGTCGTTGAGTTGCTCGGCAATGGTAGCCATGATCCGCAGGATGCTGGGCTTGGCCTTGGGATGTGCCAGGGCCAGTCGCTGGCGTTCGGCCACCAGCATGGCCACGAGTTGGCGGCGGCGCACCACCAGGGCGGTCAACTCGCGCTGCTGCTCGTCGGCCAGCATGCGCGGCTCGTGACCCTGGGCGTCCAGCAAGGCTGCAAAGCCGCGCAGCGCCTGCGCATCGATGCGATCGGTCTTGGCCAGTTTGCCCATGCAGCGGGCAAAGTCGCGTGCTTGGCGCGGATTGATCACCGACACACGCAAGCCTGCCGCGGACAAGGCAAGCGCCAGGTCCTGCTCGTAGCCGCCAGTGGCCTCCAGCAGCACCAGGCGCGGCGACAGCGGCGCCAGCAGTTGGCACAACTGGGCATGCCCGGCCTCATCGTTGCCAAGACTGAAGGTCTGTGCTTGACCAGTGGTGGCCACCTCGAAGGTGCGCTTGGCCACGTCGATACCTACATAAACGGGTTCACTCATACAAGTCCTGTGGCTCCCAGCCTTATGAATACGAAATGTGTTCGGTCAACCATTCGGGATGCGGCAGAACAAACAGACCACCACCGTGCGCCCTGGGCTGAAATTCGAGCTCGGGCTCGCAGGAGACACAGGCTGCACGGTGGTGAGTCAACCAGTTCAGCAATCAAGGCTGGCAACCACGCCTTGACCACTGAAGTTTGAATGATCTGAAAGATATAAGGAGACAGACCATGAGAAAGCACCTGCAGGGCGTCGATCACGCTGTCATCGCCGTCGCTGACCTCGACCGCGCCCAGGCCGATTTCGAACACCTCGGTTTCACACTGACGCCACGCGGCCGCCATACGAAGGGCTCGGAGAATCATTGCGCGATGTTCCCCGACGACTATTTCGAGCTTCTGGCGGTCCCGGTCGATCACCCCGCAACCCGCTATTACAGCGACTTCCTGCGCCAGGGCGACGGTCTGGCGGCGGTGGCACTGAAAACCGACGACGCGGCCGCCTTTCACGCCGAAATGAACGAGGCCGGAATCGGTTGCGAGGCGCCGGTCGATTTCTCGCGCCCGGTCGTCTTGCCGGAAGGTGTGCGCGATGCGGCTTTCCGCATCGCGCAGGTCGACGTCGCCGAAACGCCAGGCGGGCGCCTTTTCGTTTGCCAGCACTTCACGCGCGATGTCGTCTGGCGTCCGCAATACCTGCGCCATGCCAACGGGGCCATCGGACTTCAGTCGATCAGCATCGCCTCCGACCAAGCACGGTTTGCCGCAGTGTGCGGCGCCTACGAACGATTTTTTGACCTGGCCGGACAGCGCTGCGCCAACCTCCCGACATGCCTGATGGCCACCGGAAATACGAATACGCCCATCCGGATACTGGCGCCGTCCGCTCTTGCCGCGACCTATCCGTGCGCGCGGGCGCCAGCGCGTCGCCTGCCCTGTTTCGCCGCACTGCATTTTCGCGTGACGGCCATTGGCCCGACGCAGCAGTTTTTCGATCAGACCGGCATCGCCTACACGGCGCAGCCCGACGGATCGCTCGCCGTAGACGCGCCCGTCAGCCACGGCCTGATCATCGTCTTTACCCCCGGTCCCGCGATTGAAACGGGCCATCATGCCAACGCCATTGCTGGTCTACGGTGATTCGCGCGCAGCCTTTGTGCAGCAAATGACCACGCACCAAGCCATGTGGATGGCCCAGGCCCGAGGACCCAGGCCGCCGGTTTGCGGCTTGTGAGACCAACGCGCGGACATTTGCAATCCGGGTTCCGGCGCCGAAGGCTCTTGGGGCATACGGCACCCTGGCGCAGGCAGTCGGGTTCCGGGCGGTTCAAGCCTGCGGGCAGCGCAAATCGGCGATCCGGAATTCAAATCGTCGATACATCAGCGCTGGCTTGGTGGTCGGCGGGCATAAAATGGGCCGAAATTGCTGATGGCAAGAATTCATTCCTGTTTCATTGCTTTCGGGTCTGTGTGCCAGGAAACCAATCTTCTGAAGGAAGCAGCCTGACCATGCGCCTTTTGCACTATCTCGACATTGAAAATTTCAAACGCTTCGGCAAACGCCAGCGCATCGAACTAAACCACCCTGCCGTGCTGATCGGGCCCAACAACTGCGGCAAAACCAGTGCCATTCAGGCGCTGGCTTTGTGGTCGCAGGGCGTCAAAACCTGGTATGACGCGCGCCGGGATTCTTCCGCCAAGCAACGCACAGCCACCTCGCTGAACCGGCTCAATATAGTGGCCGTACCGGTGCAACGGACGCGCTTTTTCTGGCACGACACACAGGTGCGCAAGGGGACCAAGGACATTGCGCTGGTCATCACCGTGGGTGTCGAGTTCGAAGGGAAGGTCGTGGCTTTGCCCATGCGCTTTCGCAACCAGGGCGACGATCTCGTCTATTGCACGCCGGATACATCGGTTATTGCGAACATGGAACTCATGGCCCACGCCGCATCCCTCAAGGTGGAGTTGCTCTACCCGATGTCCGGGCTGGACACGGAGGAGCCGATCTTGCAGCCTGGCCGAGTGGACGTGCTGCTGGGCCAAGGCCGCACTGCGGATGTGCTGCGCAATCTGTGCCTGTCGGTAGTGCAATCGTCGAAGGAAGATTGGCAGCGTGTCACCGACTTGATGAAACGCTTATTCAATGTGGTGCTGGAAGTGCCACGGGGAACCACGCGAGGCAGTATCGGGATGGGCTACCGCCAGCCGGGCGTGAAGGAAGTGCTGGACATTTCATCCGCCGGGCGCGGTTTTTTGCAGATGCTGCTGGTGTTCGCCTACCTTTTTTCACATAAACGCAGCGTGCTGTTGGTGGACGAGCCGGACGCGCATCTGGAAATTCTGCGGCAAAAACAGGTGTACGTGCTGCTGCGCGACATTGCCAGCGAGAACCAATCACAAGTGGTGCTGGTGACGCACTCCGAGGTCATCCTGGATGAGGCATTGGACAATAACCTGACCCTGCTGCTGGAAGGCCGAGCGGACGATCTGGCGAAAAAGCCGGATATACACGACAGTCTGAAGCATTTCGGCGCAGAGCATTATATAAAGGCACGCGAGCGGGGTTATGCCCTGTACGTGGTCGGACCTGCGAAATTCATTTCGCTATCGCAGCGAACCGCGCGGCGGCGCGTGATGGCGTGATTTCGTTGGATGCGAAGAAGTGGGGGACGCCGATGAGCGTGCGCAGCAAGGCGATCAGGCGCAATAAAAGGCCCTTGAGCCCGAGGCGCATGATGGCGCGCAGCAGCCAGCGGATGTTGTAGCCCGCCGCACACAGCACTGCATGCAGCGCGTCACCGGTGGCACCCTGCAGCCAGCACCGATCCATCCCGTTGTCGTGCTTCAGGTGTCCGATGGTGGGCTCCACCGCCTGCCTTCGCTTGAGCCAGCGGCGCTGGGCATCGGTCAAGGACTTGAAGCGCCCCCGATGAATGATCTGGATGCCCGGATTGGCTGCGTCCACGCCCCGGAACCCCAGGTCCACCACTGCCTGCTTCGGGCTGGCGCCCGTGTCCTCCGTCAGGATCTTGACCTGCTCGAGTTGCTCGGCCAGCGTGTGGCCGTCATACGGGTTGCCCGTGAAGCTGCGCGCACCGACCACCAGCCCCTGCTTGTGCGTGACGGCCACGCTGACCTTCACGCCAAACTCGTAAGGCCGGCGCGCCTTCCCCTTGCCGATGCACTCAACTTCGGGCGCGTGCAATGCATAGAGTTTGTTCTTGTCCTTCGGGCGCTGGGTGCGAATGCGCTCGGCGCGGCCCATCAGTGCGCGCAAGCGATCGACGGCAGGCACCGATGTCGCAGGCAACTTGCAAAGCTTGCGCTGCACTTCGCGCAGCACGATACCCAGTACCGTGCGCTGGCGCTTGAGCACCTTCTTCAAGCGCTTGAACTGCTTGGCGTGGGCGTAGCCGCCAGCCCTGCGGCGCAGGTTCTTGCCTTCCTTGGCGAAGGTCTGCTTCAGCGCGATGCCCGCGCGCTTGGCGGCAGCCACCACCTTGGCGCGGGCGATCTCCAGCAGGCGGGAGTCCACGGGGTGGGCGATGGCCTTCTCCTGGACGGTGGTATCCACGATCACGCGCTCGAACTCGGCCGGCTTGATCGCCTTGGAGGCCACCGCAGTGTCGATGGTGGCCTTCAGGAGTTCCTCGACACCGGCCTCGCCCAGGATCGAGCGGAAGCGCCCGATCTGGGTGGCGTCGCAGGGCAGGCGTGGCTCGTAGAAGGTCATGCCGCTGAAGAACTGCCACTGCACGTTCTCGGCCCAGCGCTCGACCAGTTCCTCGTCGCTGAGCTTGTAGACGTGCTTCAGATACAGCAGGCTGGCCATGAGGCGCAGGGGAAGACGCGGGCGGCCCGCGGCGGCGACACCGGCGCCCGCGACCTGGAGCGAAGGGCCGAAGAGATCGTCGTGTTCCAGAACTCGACCGGCACGGACCCGACGCGCGAAATAAGGTGCCAGTGCCGCTTCGATCTGCGTCCAGGGAAGACGGCTCGCCAGCACCGCCAGCGGGTGGCGCAAGTCGATCATCTCGGCCAGACGGGAGCGGAAGAAATCAGCCGTGTCGGTGGGCTCGGGCATTGCGCAAATCTCTCAGGAATCAGCTGCCTGTTCAACGAATCCTGGGAGATTCGGTGGACCACAAAGAGTCAAAAATCCAGCATTCATGCGGGTCGCAGAGAATTTGCAGGGCCGACTACGTGGGAGGCGGCACCGACGTGGACATGCTGCGGGCCTTGGCCGAACGCATGGGGCACCCGGTGGCCTCCATCTGGGACGAGCGCATCAATACGTTTTATGTTCAAAACAACTACCCGCAGCAGGATACCCAGGCCGAGTTGGAACGTGTCCAAGGCGGATTTGGCGTGGCGCCGCGTGAGCACTTCAATGGGCTGCGCAATCTGTTGCCCGATCTGAAAGGTCTGGCCATACTCGATAACGATGGACAGAATCGGCAAGATCGCAATGAAGGTGCGTTGGAAACAAGATATTGGCGGCGTTATGAAGTGGAGAACTATTTCATAACCCCGGATCTGTTGCGCACCTATGCCCGGAACGAATACCCATCTGACGATTCGTTGGCTGACGAGACGCACTCGTCGATTGAAGAAGCCTTGGCCGAAGTCATCACAGAGCAGGTTTTCGATGGCGCACGGAACGATTACCAAGCCTGGACCAACTCTCCTCCCGACGCCATGCGTTTGGTGTGGGAGGCCAAGACCGAGCGGCGAAAGCTAAGCACGGTGGCGGAAGAATTTTTCAGAAAATTGGCAGCCAGGATGGGCGGGGCGATGCTGTTGACCAAAGGCGAACTGCACCGTTTGGTGCCGCTCGCACCGACAGCAGGTTTGTCGTCAGAAATCACGCAGAAACTCGATTGCTTGGCGGTACTGTTTGCCGTGGGACAAATGCGGGATGAGACAGTCACTTCGGGCGGTGCTGATGTCGGCACCCTTGCCACAGACCCCGGGAACGGCTGATTGGATTGCATTCCTGAATCATGCGTGCGCTTCGTCGGCGTCGCTTGCCGTACATGGGTGCTACCTGCGCTTCGCCTTTGCGTTCGCGAACGATTTGGAAATGGAATTCGGCATGGCCGCCCCGATCCTGGCCGGGTCGAGGGCTGGGGCAGGCTGTCTTTTCAACGCTTGCGATCGCGTTCGTCTTCGGGCCAGGCGGACAAGGTGGTGGTGTGCATGTTGGAAAACTCCTGTAATGCAGCCACAACGTGGTCGATTCATGGTCCGTTGACTGTGGCTCCAGAAATTTCTTCGAGCGCGGCAGAAATTTCCAGCCAGCGCTCTTCCAGCCGGGCGGTCTCGGCGTTTGCGGCTTTCAGGCGCCGGCCGCAGGCGGCGATTTCGGTGGCGGGCAGGGCCTGGTTGAGCTTTTGCTCCAGTGCCGACCGTTCGGTGGACAAAAGCGCCAGGCGCTGGTCGATCTGTTGCAGTTGCTGGTTCAGTGGGCGGGTCTTGTCGGCCAGTTGCTGGCGCGCCTGGGCGTCGAGCTTGCGCTGGGTTGCCGCAGCGGCGGTGTGTCGGGTTACCGCAGGGTCGGTGTGTCGGGTTGCCGGGGCGGCAATGGGGGCCGCCGTTGCTTCGGCGCGCACGGAGGTCTCCGGTGCCAGCCGCGCCTGTTCGCGCAGCCGCTTGGCTTCGTCGAGCAGATAGCGCTGGTAGTCGTCCAGATCGCCGTCGAATGGCGCCACCACGCCCCGGCCGACCAGCCAGAATTCATCGCAGACGGCGCGCAACAGGGCGCGGTCATGGCTGACCAGGAGCACGGTGCCTTCGAATTCGTTCAGCGCCATCGTCAGCGCCTCGCGTGTGGCCAGGTCCAGGTGGTTGGTGGGTTCGTCGAGCAGCAGCAGGTTGGGGCGTTGCCAGACGATCATGGCCAGCACCAGGCGGGCTTTTTCGCCGCCGCTCATGGTGCCCACGGTCTGCCGAACCATGTCGCCCGAGAAGTTGAAGCGGCCCAGGTGGTTGCGCAGGTCTTGTTCGCGGGCGGGTTCGCGGCTGCCGGGGCCGATGTCCTTGGCCAGGCGGAGCATGTGCGCGAGCGGGTCGTCGGCCGGGCGCAGCAGGTCCAGCTCCTGCTGGGCAAAGTAGCCGATCACCAGGCCCTTGCCCTCGGTGATCTGGCCCGCCAGCGGTTGCATGGCGCGCGCAATGGTCTTGACCAGTGTCGATTTGCCCTGGCCGTTGGCCCCCAGGATGCCGATGCGCTGCCCGGCCAGCACCGAGCGGTTGACATGGCGCAAGACGGTGTTTGCCGTGCGGTCCTGGCCGGTGTAGCCGAACGCAGCGTCGGCGATGGCCAGCATCGGGTTGGGCAGTTGGCCAGGCTCTTTGAACCCGAAGCTGAAGTCGGCGCTGGCCAGCATCGGTGCGATCTTTTCCATGCGCTCGAGCGCCTTGACGCGGCTTTGCGCCTGCCGGGCCTTGCTGGCCTTGGCCTTGAAGCGGTCTATGAATTTTTGCAGGTGGGCGATCCGGTCTTGCTGCTTGGCCCACGAGGCTTGTTGCAGTTCCAACTGCTGGGTTCGCAGTTCTTCGAAACGGCTGTAGTTGCCGCCGTAGCGTGTGATCCGGGCGTTGTCGATGTGCAGCGTGACTTCGGTGATGGCGTCGAGGAATTCCCGGTCGTGGCTGATGACGATCAGCGTTCCGGTGTAGCGCTTGAGCCAGGTTTCGAGCCATACCAGCGCGTCCAGGTCCAGGTGGTTGGTGGGTTCGTCGAGCAGCAGCAGATCGGAGGGGCTCATCAGCGCGCGCGCCAGTTGCAAGCGCATGCGCCAACCGCCCGAGAAGCTGTTCACGGGTTGGTCGAGCTCGGCCAGTTTGAAGCCCAGCCCGAGGATCAGCGCTTGCGCGCGCGGCCGGGCGTCATGTTCGCCGGCGTCGGTCAGGTCGCCATATGCGTGGGCGATGGCCATGCCATCGCCGTCGGCCTGGGCTTTTTCCAGCGCCGCGCGCAGTTCGGTCAGGCGGCTGTCGCCGCGCAGCACGAAATCGGTGGCCGGCTCGGCGGTCTCCGGCATGGTCTGCTCCACCTGCGCCATGCGCCATTGGGGCGGGATGAACAAATCGCCCGCGTCTTCGTGCAACTGGCGGGTCAGCAAGGCCAGGAGCGTGGATTTGCCGGCGCCGTTGCGGCCGACCAGGCCGATGCTCTCGCCGGGGTTGATGCTGACGCAGACCTGGTCCAGCAGTAGCTTGCTGCCACGGCGCAGGCTGAGGTTTTTGAGGGTGATCATCAGGAGCAGAAAAACAGGGCCAGGGCCTGCCTGGTCAGCAGCAGCACCTGGTCCGGGCCGGCGCTGGTGGCCAGCCAGTGCACGGGGTGCTGCGCGAACGCGGCTTCAAAGCCGGGCCGTTCATTGCCGATTTCCAAAACCAGCACCGCATTGTCGCTCATGCAGGCTGCGGCGGTTCTGAGCAGCGGACGGATGAAGTCCATGCCGTCAGCGCCGCCGGCCAGCGCGAGCCGGGGTTCGGCGCGGTATTCGGCGGGCAGGGCTGCCATGCTGGCCGCATTCACATAGGGTGGATTGCACAGGATCAGGTCCCAGGGACCGGGCAGGGCGGACAGGCCGTCCGACAGTTGCAGTGCGATGCGCTGCTGCAAGCCATGCCGCTCGACGTTGATGCGGGCAACGGCCAGGGCCTCGGGCGAAATATCGGCGCCGGTCACTTGCACCTCGGGCCAGGCCAGCGCGGCCAGCACTGCCAGGCTGCCATTGCCGGTGCACAGGTCGAGCACCTGGCGGGTGTGCGCGCCCAGGAATTCGTCGACGCTGCCGTCGGCCAGCAGTTCGGCGATCAGGCTGCGCGGCACGATGGCGCGCTCGTCGATGTAGAACGCCACGCCCTGCAACCAGGCCTCGCGCGTCAGATAGGCGGCGGGTTTGCGGCTGTGCATGCGTTCTTCGAAAAGTGCGGCAAGCTGCGCAAGCTGCGCCTGCGTCACCGGCTGGTTCTTCAAGGCCGACAGGTCGCTGTCCAGCGGCAGGCCCAGGCGCCAGAGCACCAGCCATGCGGCCTCGTCATGCGCATTGGTGGTGCCATGGCCGAAGGACAGGCCCGCCGCCGCCAACTGTCGCGCGCCGGTTTCGACCACGGCGCCAATGGTGCCGTCGACCATTTCGCCGATGGCGCCGCCGGCGATTTTGCCAATGATGGCGCCGGCGGTGGCTGCCTGCCGCCCCCTCATGCCGGCATCGTCGCTGCGGCCAATGCCTGCGCTTGCAGGTTTTCCAGTGTGCGGCGGTAGATGTTCTTGAGCGCTTCGATGTCGGTCAGCAGCACATGCTCGTCGATCTTGTGGACGCTGGCGTTGGGCGGGCCGAGTTCGATCACCTGCGGGCAGATGTGGGCAATGAAGCGGCCGTCGCTGGTGCCGCCGGTGGTCGAGAGCGCGGCGCTCAGCCCGGTTTCGGCGCTGATCGCTTGCTCGACGGCTTGCAGCAGTTCGCCCGGCGTGGTCAGAAACGGCTGGCCGCCCAGCGTCCAGTGCAGTTCGTAGCTCAGGCCGTGGCGTTCGAGCAGTTGCTGCACATGTCGTTGCAGACCTTCGGCGCACGATTGCGTGGAGAAGCGGAAGTTGAAGTCCAGCACCATCTCGCCGGGAATCACGTTGGTGGCGCCGGTGCCTGCGTGCAGGTTGCTGATCTGCCAACTGGTGGGCGGGAAGAATTCATTGCCCTGGTCCCACTCGGTGGCGGCCAACTCCGCCAGGGCGGGCAGGGCCTGGTGGATCGGGTTGCGTGCCAGTTGCGGATAGGCGATATGCCCCTGTATGCCGCGCACGAGCAGCCGGCCGCTGAGCGTGCCGCGCCTGCCGTTCTTGACCATGTCGCCGGTTTTTTCGACGGCGGTGGGTTCGCCGACGATGCAGTAGTCGATGCTGTCGCCGCGTGCCTTGAGTTGCTCGACCACCACCCGGGTGCCGTCTACCGAGGGGCCTTCCTCGTCGCTGGTCAGCAGCAGCGCCAGAGCGATACGGGGCTCGGGCGTGGCCGCCAGGAATTCTTCGAGCGCCACGATGAAAGCGGCAATCGAGGTCTTCATGTCGCTGGCGCCACGGCCATAGAGCCGGCCATCCCTGCGGGTGGGCAAAAACGGGTTGCTGCTCCACTGCTCCAGTGGGCCGGTGGGTACGACATCGGTGTGGCCCGCGAAGACGATGGTTTTGACTGCCGTTTTGCTGGCGTCATGCGCATCCGGCACCTGCGCAACGGGCCGTTTTGCCCATAGGTTGCTGACGCGCTGCCGGGCCGGGCCGCTGTCCATGCGCTCGCAGACGAAGCCCAGCGGCGCCAGCCTGGCGGCCAGCAGATCAAGGCAGCCCGCGTCATCGGGGGTGATCGAAGGCCGGGCAATGAGCTGTTCGGCCAGGTGCAGGGTGCGGGTCATCGGTCAGGACATCGGTCAGGAAGAAGGCTCAGGCATCGGGCGAGTCGTCGAGCACGATCTCGGTGAATGTGGGCTGGTCGTCGGGCACATGCTCGCGTGCCTGTATTTGGGCACGGGCGGCCTTGTCCGCCAGCGAGAAGTCATTTTGCAGGCGCCACATCAGGTTGGCCGGCGAGTCGGCATGGGCCAGGCCCTCCTTGCGTTCTATCTTGCCTGCCATGACCAGTTTGGCCAATGCCGCCTCGAAGGTTTGCGAGCCTTCGGCGATGGACTTTTCCATGGCTTCCTTGACGCCGAAGAAGTCGCCTTTTTCCACCAGATCGGCGATCAGACTGGTGTTGAGCAGGACTTCCACCGCCGGCACGCGGCGGGTGTCGAGGGTGCGCAGCAGGCGCTGCGACACGATGGCCCGCAGCGCAAAGGCCAGGTCGCCGAGCATCGTGGGCCGCACTTCGACCGGATAAAAGGACAGGATGCGGTTGAGCGCGTGGTAGCTGTTGCTGGCGTGCAGCGTCGACAGGCACAGGTGGCCCGACTGGGCATAGGCAATAGCGGCCGTCATGGTTTCGCGGTCGCGGATTTCGCCGATCAGGATCACATCCGGGGCCTGGCGCAGCGCGTTCTTCAAGGCGATTTGCAGCGACTGGGTGTCAGCGCCTACCTCGCGCTGGTTGATGATCGACTTCTTGTTGTGGAAGCGGTATTCCACCGGGTCTTCGATGGTCAGGATATGGCCCCGCAGATAGGTGTTGCGGCTGTCTATCATCGATGCCAGCGTGGTGCTCTTGCCCGAGCCCGAGGCGCCTGCCAGCAGGATCAGGCCGCGCTTTTCCATGATCAGGTCGCGCAGCACCGGGGGCAGGTTCAGCGAGTCGAAATCCGGGACCTGTTGCGTGATGAAGCGGATCACCACCGCGTAGCTGCCGCTTTGGCGCATGGCGCTGATGCGAAAGCGCCCGACACCGTCCAACGGCAGGCCCATGTTGAGCTCGCCGGTTTCTTCCAATTCTTCGATGCGGTTCGGGGGCAGTATTTCGGACAGCAGGTTGCGCGGCGCATCGGTGGGCAGGATCTGGTTGTTGATCGGCATGCACTCGCCGTTGATCTTGAGCAGCGCCGGTGCATTGGCCGACAGGAAAACATCCGAGGCGCCTTTCTCGTTCATCAGGCGCAAAATCCGCTCCATCGTGCCCATGACCGTACCCTCCGGTTGCGACATACATCACTTTGCACATCACTCGCGCAGCAGATCGTTGATGCTGGTCTTGGAACGGGTTTGGGCATCGACGCGCTTGACGATGATCGCTGCATACATGCCGTAGGGCGCGCCATTGGCCGCGGTCTTGGGCAGGCTGCCGCTGACCACCACGCTGCCCGAGGGGACGCGGCCGTAGCTGATCTGGCCGCTGGCGCGGTCGAACAGGGGGGTGCTTTGGCCCAGGTACACGCCCATGCCCAGCACCGAGTTCTCCTCCACGACCACGCCTTCGACCACCTCCGAGCGGGCGCCGATGAAGCAGTTGTCTTCGATGATGGTGGGGCCGGCTTGCAGCGGCTCGAGCACGCCGCCGATGCCCACGCCGCCCGACAGGTGCACATGCGCGCCGATCTGCGCGCATGAGCCGACGGTGGCCCAGGTGTCGACCATGGTGCCTGCGCCCACATGGGCGCCGACGTTGACGTAGCAGGGCATCAGCACCGCGCCCTTGGCGATGAAGCTGCCGTGGCGGGCGACGGCAGGCGGCACCACGCGCACGCCGGCGGCCTTCATGCCTTGCTCGTCCAGGTGGGAAAACTTCGGTTGCACCTTGTCGTAAAAACGCAGGGCGCCGGCCTCGATGACGGCGTTGTCGCTCAGCCGAAACGACAGCAGCACGGCCTTCTTGATCCACTGGTGCACGGTCCACTGGCCGACGCTGGCGCGCGTGGCCACGCGCAAGCGGCCGTTGTTCAGTTCGGAGAGCACCTGGGCGACGGCGTCCAGCGTTTCCTTTGGCGCGGCGCCGGCAGACAGGCTGGCGCGCTGCTCCCAGGCCTGGTCGATGATGGTTTGCAGTGATGAGCTCATGTCGATATCGATGATGGGGGTCGGTCCGCATGGGATCGGGCGAACTGCACGATGCGCTCCGCAGCCTGCATGCATTCTTCGGTTTCGGCCACCAAGGCCATGCGCACGCGCCCGGCGCCGGGGTTGTGGCCCTGGACTGCCCGGGCCAGATAACTGCCCGGCAGTACTGTGACATTGTATTGGGCCAGCAGGGCTTGTGCGAACCCGGTGTCGTCCAGGCCGAATGCGTCGGGCACCCGGGCCCACAGGTAAAAGCCGGCGTCGGGCAATGCGACCTGCATCACCCGGGCCAGCAGCGGGGTGACCCGGGCGAACTTCTCGCGGTAGCGCGCGCGGTTTTCCTGCACATGCTGCTCGTCCCCCCAGGCTGCGATGCTGGCCGCCTGCACGCTCGGGCCCATGGCGCTGCCGTGGTAGGTGCGGTAGAGCAAAAAGGACTTGATCAGCGCCGCGTCGCCGGCCACGAAGCCGCTGCGCAGGCCGGGCACGTTGCTGCGCTTGGACAGGCTGGTGAAAGCAATCAGGTTCTTGAAGTCGCCCCGGCCCGACGCGGCGGCCGCCTGCAGGCCGCCCAGCGGGGGCGGGTCATGGGCATAAATTTCGCTGTAGCACTCGTCCGAGGCGATGACGAAACCATGGCGCTCGCTCAGTGCCAACAGCTTTTGCCATTCGGCCAGCGGCATCACGGCGCCGGTAGGGTTGCCCGGCGAGCACAGAAACAGCAGTTGCGTGCGCTGCCAAACGTTGGCGGGCACTGCGTCCCAGTCCACGGCGAAGTTGCGCGCCGGGTCGCTGCAGGCGTAGTACGGTCTGGCCCCGGCCAACAGCGCAGCGCCTTCGTAGATTTGATAGAACGGGTTCGGGCAGACCACGAACGGCGGGCCTTGCGAGGGGTCGATGACGGTCTGGGCGAACGCGAACAATGCTTCGCGCGAGCCGTTCACCGGGAGCAACTGGCTGCCCGGGTCCAGCGCCAGTCCGTAGCGCCGCTGGAGCCAGGCGGCGCAGGCCGCGCGCAGTTGCGGCTCGCCGGCGGTGGCCGGGTAATGGCCCAGGCCCGCCAGATGCCCGATCAATGCGTCCTTGACCAACTGCGGCGCCGGATGGCGCGGCTCGCCCATGCCCAGGCTGATGGGACTGTAAGCCGCAGCCGGGGTCACCCCCGCAAAGAGCTGTCGCAGCCGCTCGAAAGGGTAGGGCTGCAGGCGGGAAAGCAAGGGATTCATGCAGCATATTATCGGCAGGGGTCGGGTCGACGGAATGTAAGTGTTGGTTACCGACGCGCTGCGCGCGCTGGTGCCGCGAGCGCGTCTTTGCCGGTGCCGATTCAGTGCGGGCCTGCCTGCCGGCGCTGGCGCGCGCGTTCCAGGGCGGCTGCGATGCGCGCCTGGCGCGCTTGGTCTGCTGCCTGGTCTGCCTGTTCCGTGGCGCTGCCGGCTGCTGCGCTGCGCTGCGCCAACGGGTCTTCGCCCGGCATGCGCTGGCGATGCCGTCGATAGCGCTGGCGCGCCTGCTGTGCCTGCGCTGCGGACCAGGCGGCCCAGCCGGTGGTGGCGCCGCTGGCGGTGTCCAGCGCGATGCAGTCCACGGGGCACACGGGCAGGCACAGTTCACACCCGGTGCAGTAGCGTTCGATGATGGTGTGCATCATCTTGCTGGCGCCGACGATGGCGTCGGTGGGGCAGACCTTCAGGCACAGCGTGCAGCCGATGCACCAGTCCTCATCGATGAACGCCACCGAGCGCGGCCCCTCGCTCCCATGCCGGGCATTCAGCGCCAGCGCTGTCTGGCCGGTGATCGCGGCCAGGCGCGCCACCCCCTCGGCCCCGCCGGGCGGGCATTGGTTGATCGCGGCCGCGCCCTCGGCAATGGCCTGCGCATAGGCGCGGCAGTCGGGATAGCCGCAGCGCGTGCATTGCGTCTGGGGCAGCGCGGCGTCGATCCGCGCCGCCAGATCGGCCAAGGCGTCGGCGGCTGGCGGCTGGCTCAAGCCTTGCGCGCCTTGCTGCGGGGGGCCGGCGTTGCCGCCGCCTTGGCGGCCCTGCGGGCCGTGCCCGGCCCGGCCGACTCGGCGGCCACGGCGGCCACGGCGGCCACGGCGGCCACGGCGCTGGCCGGCTCGGGCGATACCCAGCGCGTGGCTATCGCAGGCGCTGCCGGGGTTTTGGCCGCAGCGCGGGGCGCAGAAGTCGCCGGCGGCACCGCCTCGACCGTCTGTGCCGTCTGCTGCGCCGGTTCGCTGCCGGCCTTGCTGGCGGGGGTCACCGGCACTGCGACCGGCGCCTCCGCAGCAGCGGTAGCAGCGGCAACGGCCGGTGCCAGCGCGTTCTTTGGCGGCGACGGGTGCGCAAGAATGAAGTCGCGCACCTGGGGGTACACCATGTCGCGCCAGCGGCGGCCGCTGAAGATGCCGTAGTGGCCGGCACCCTTGACCTCCAGATGGCGCTGCGCCTGGTGCGCGATGCCGCTGCACAGCCCGTGGGCGGCCTCGGTCTGGCCGGAGCCGGAAATATCATCGAGCTCGCCCTCGACCGTGAACAGCGCCGTGCTGGTGATGTCTTGCGGGCGCACGCGCTCGATCCGGTCTTCGGGCGAACGCACGTCCCAGGTGCCGTGCACCAGTTTGTAGTCCTGAAAGACGGTCTGTATGGTTTCCAGGTAGTAGTCGGCATCCATGTCGAGCACGGCGTTGTATTCGTCGTAGAAATTGCGATGGGCTTCGGCACTGGCGTCGTCGCCCTTGACCAGGTTCTTGAAGTAGTCGTAGTGGCTGCTGGCGTGGCGGTCGGGGTTCATCGCGACAAAGCCCGTGTATTGCAGGAAGCCGGGATAGACCCGGCGGCCGGCGCCGGGAAACTTCTCCGGCACGCGGTAGATCACGTTGTTCTCGAACCACTCGAAGCTGCGGTTGATCGCCAGGTTGTTCACCGCCGTGGGCGATTTGCGCGCATCGATGGGGCCGCCCATCATGGTCATGGTCAGCGGTGTCTGCTCGCCACGGCTGGCCATCAGCGACACGGCCGCCAGCACCGGCACGGTGGGCTGGCAGACGCTGACCACATGGCAATGGCCATACTTGGCCTGCAGGTGGCGGATGAATTCCTGCATGTAATTGACATAGTCGTCCAGATGGAATGGCCCCTCGGACAGCGGCACCATGCGTGCATTCTTCCAGTCGGTGATGTAGACCTTGTGCTCCCGGAGCATGGTGCGCACGGTATCGCGCAGCAAGCTGGCATAGTGGCCCGACAGCGGTGCCACGATGAGCACCACAGGCTGGCCCTTGAGCCCGGTCAATGTGGCCGGGTCGTCCGAGAAGCGCTTGAAGCGGCGCAGTGCGCAAAACGGCTTGTCGATCTCGACGCGCTCATGGATGGCCAGACCGACACCGTCGACATCCACGGTGTGGATGCCGAACGCCGGCTTTTCGTAATCCTTGCCCAAGCGGTAGAGCAGGTCATAGGCTGCGGCCATGCGCTGGGCCGTCCCGGTCTGGCTCAGCGGGGAGCCCGGATTGCTGAGCAATTTGGATGCCGCCTGCGCAAAGTCGGTAAAGGGCTCCATCAGCGAGCGCTGGGTTTCGTAGAGGTGGTACAGCATGGACGGAACTCCGTTTTTGTTGCGTTGCAATATTTTGTTGCGTTGCAATATAGCAGCAGTTGGGGCTCACCCGCTGTCCCCGGCGCGCGCGGCATACGAGCGTAGCGCCAGCGCATGGACCTCGCGTGCCGGGCGATCCTTGAGCCGGTGGTCGCTCCACAGTTGGCGCCACAGGCGTGCTCCCGGCAGGCTGTGGCGCAGCCCCAGCATATGGCGCGCGATATGGGGCCAGGGCGTGCCGTGCAGCGCAGCCTCGCGCTCCATGTACGCCACCATCGCGCGCTCCACTGCCTCGCGGGTGAGTGGGCTGGCGCCAGCGCAGGGGCCGGACCGATTGGCGTAGTACAGCGCATCCCAGCGCGCCAGCCACCAAGGCTGGTGGTAGGCTTGGCGGCCCACCATCACGCCGTCGAGCAGGTGCAACTGCTGCTGCACCACGGCATCGGTGGCGATGCCACCGTTGATGACCACGGTGAGCCGGGGAAAATCGGCTTTGAGCTGGTGCACCAGCGCGTAGCGCAGCGGCGGAATTTCGCGGTTTTCCTTTGGACTCAGGCCCTGCAGCCAGGCATTGCGGGCATGCACGATGAATACGCTGCAACCCGCAT
The DNA here is from genome assembly GCF_000015565.1 of Verminephrobacter eiseniae EF01-2. Lineage (NCBI taxonomy): Bacteria > Pseudomonadati > Pseudomonadota > Betaproteobacteria > Burkholderiales > Comamonadaceae > Verminephrobacter > Verminephrobacter eiseniae. The sequence continues at coordinate 300,825 of NC_008786.1, read as the reverse complement.
CGGCCACCACGCCCACGAAGTCGCGCACGAAGCCGTAGCTTTGCCCTTGGTCGATGCCGATGCGGTGCTTGACCGTCACCGGCCGATCGACCATGTCGCGCATCGCCTTGACGCAGTCGGCCACCCGCTGCGGGGTTTGCATCAACCGGGCGCCGAACGCGCCGCGCTGCACGCGGTCGCTGGGGCAGCCGCAGTTGAGGTTGATCTCGTCATAGCCCCACTGCGCGCCCAGGCGCGCGGCCCGGGCCAGGTCGGCAGGCTCATTGCCGCCCAGTTGCAGGGCCACGGGATGCTCTTCGGCGTTCAGCCGCAAATGCCGCTCGGTGCCACCGTGCAATACCGCGCCGGCATTCACCATCTCGGTGTACAGCCGGGTCTGGCGCGTCAGCAGCCGGTGAAAGTAACGGCAGTGGCGGTCGGTCCAGTCCATCATCGGCGCGACGGACAGGCGCCAGGGGCTCGGGGAGGATGGCACGGGCAAAAGCAAGTCGGGGGTGGGCGGTGGCGCAGCCGGGGCGTTGGTGTCAGTGGCGCAGCGCACCGGCAGGGCGGCGATTATCCCACCCCGGCGGCATCCGCTGGCGCAAAGTGGTTTTGCGTCAAACAGGCCGCTGGCGCACGATTTGCCCTGCACTATTGCTATTGAATGGGTAGCTCCTGGAGCATCTTGCCGGGCAGCGGCGCTCGCTGGAGTACCTTCGCCTTCGGCTACGGTGTGAGCGCCTGCGGGCGGCCGTGCAGCGCTCACGCACCCACGCTGCGGCGGTCGATCTTGCGGCTGAGCACGATGCTGGTCTGCGTCTGGTGCACGCCGTCGAGCTGGCCCACGCGGTCGAGCAGGGCGTCGAGTTGCTCGTGGCTCGCGCAGCGCAGGAACACCAGGTAGTCGAACGGCCCGCTCACGGCAGAAACCTCCTCGACCTCGGCCATCGCTTGCAGCGCGCGCAGCACGGCGGGCGCCGTCTTTGGCAGCACGCTGATCGAGCACCAGGCCCGCACTGTGCCGGCATCGAGCCGGGCGCCGAGCCGCACGCCATACCCGGCCACCACCCCCGAGCGCTCCAGCCGCGCAATGCGCGCCACCACCGTGGTGCGCGCCAAGCCCAGCCTGCGGGCCAGCGTGGCAGTGCCTTCGCGCGCATTGGCCTGCAACAGGCTCAGCAGTTGGCGGTCGGTGTCATCCAGCGGTGCGGTCATCGGGGTTGTGCTCGAAAAAGTGATAACGGCCATCACGCTCGCCGTTACGACGAGCAAGAACCGGAATTTCGACGTTTCGGATACTACACATCGACAGCACTCCGGCCTAGCATCAGGGCCTGCATCGCTTGATTTTCCCTGCGACCAGGAGCGCTGCCATGACTGACATGACCGACATCACCCACATCGCCCGCCCCCCCTGCCACCCCGGTGACGGCACCAGCCACCTGCGCCGCCCGGTCAGCATCCTGGGCGCGGGCCATATCGGCTTTGCCATCGCCTTGCTGCTGCAACAGACGGGCGACTACGACATCCTGGTGGCCGACCGCGACCCGATGCGGCTGGCCAAAGTGGCCGCCCTGGGCATCGCCACGCGGCAGACAGCCGCCGACGCGGACTGGTCGGCCGTCATCGACGGCCGCTTTGCCGTGCTCGATGCGCTGCCATTCCATTGCGCCATCGCGCTCGCCAGCGCCTGCGCCCAGGCGGGCGTGCATTATTTCGACCTGACCGAAGACGTGCCAAGCACCCAGGCCATCCGCGCGCTGGCCGCCGGGGCCCGCAGCGTGCTGATGCCCCAATGCGGCCTGGCGCCGGGCTTCATCGGCATCGTGGGCAACGACCTGGCGCGCCGTTTCGAGCGCCTGGACAGCCTGCGCCTGCGCGTCGGAGCACTGCCGCGCTACCCGCAGGGCGCGCTGCGCTACAACCTGACCTGGAGCACCGAGGGCCTGATCAACGAATACTGCAACCCCTGCGAAGCCATCGTCGACGGCCTGCGCACCACGGTGGCGCCGCTGGAGGGGCTGGAGAATTTCGTGCTCGACGGTGTCGAGTACGAGGCTTTCAACACCTCCGGCGGCCTGGGCACACTCACCGAAACGCTGGCCGGCCGGGCCCGGCAGGTCGACTACCAGTCGATCCGCTATCCCGGCCACTGCGCCATCGTGAAACTGCTGCTCAACGACCTGCGCCTGCGTGAGCGGCGCGAACTGCTCCGGGACATCCTGGAAAGCGCCATCCCGAGCACCGATCAGGACGTGATCGTGGTGTGCGCCACGGCCTGCGGCCTGCGCGGCGGGCGGCTGGCGCAGCACGCCTACTGCGCCCGCATCTTTGGCACCGAGGTGGCCGGCCATGCCCTGAGCGCCATCGAACTGACCACAGCCGCCGGCATCTGCACTGCGCTCGACCTGCTCGCCCAAGGCCGCCTGCCGCACAGGGGCTTTGTCGGGCAAGAGGCGGTGGCGTTGGCAGATTTTCTGGCCAACCGGTTCGGCATGGCCTATGCAGGGCAGGGGGCGCTGGCGCTTTGACTTCGGCGCCTTGGCGCGCCGTACCGGGGCGCAGCGGGTCAGTTGCCGAAGCCGCGGCGCCCGCGCAGGTAGGCAATGAGTCCGCCTACGGCCATGGGCTTGCGCAAAGCGACGCGCTCGCTGCTGCAACGCCAAAGCCCCGGCACCCGATGCGGGGCCGCAGATGTTGGTTGGGCAAAGCCGGCGGCACCAGGCTGTGTGGCCGGCGCAGATCCGGCCCGAGCGCCGCGCGCTTTTTCCGCAACCGCCGGCCATATACTGCGCAAAGGCCCGATGCGCCCCGCCTCGTTGACCCCGGCGCCTGCATGCTGCGCTGTGCCCCGCAAGCCACAAAGGAAAGACCAGATGACGGATGTTCTTGCTCCCACCGGCGCCGATATCGCGGCCATGCCCTGGATCGAGCGACTGCTGGCGTTCGACACCACCAGCCGCAACTCCAATCTCGGGCTGATCGAGACCGTTCGCGACCACCTGCGCAGTGCGGGCGTCGAGCCCGTGCTGACGCACCACGCATCGGGCGCCAAGGCCAATCTGTTCGCCACGCTGCCCGCGCACGACGGCAGCAGCACCGGCGGCATCGTGCTGTCCGGCCACACCGACGTGGTGCCGGTCGACGGCCAGGCCTGGAGCTCCGATCCTTTCAGGGCCAGCCTGCGCGACGGCAAGCTGTATGCGCGCGGCGCGTGCGACATGAAGGGGTTCATCGGCACGGCGCTGTCACTGCTGCCGGCGATGCAGGCCACGCGGCTCGCCAAGCCCTTGCACCTGGCCCTCTCGTTCGATGAGGAGGTGGGCTGCGTCGGCGCGCCGCTGATGATCATCGACCTGCAAGCGCGCGGCGTGTTGCCCGAGGGCTGCATCGTCGGCGAGCCGACCGGCATGCGGCCGGTGGTGGCCCACAAGGGCATCAACCTGTATCGCTGCCGGGTCCATGGCCATGCCGCGCATTCGGCGCTGACGCCGCAGGGCGTCAACGCCATCGAATACGCGGCGCGCATGATCTGCTTCATCCGCGACCTGGCCGACAAGCACCGCGCCGAAGGGCCGTATGACCCGCATTTCGAGGTGCCCTTCACGACGGCCCAGACCGGCATGGTCAGCGGCGGCATCGCCAACAATGTGGTGCCGGCGCTGTGCGAGTTCTCGTTCCAGGTGCGCAACCTGCCGACCGTGAACGCAGACCAGATCATCCGGCAGATCCAGTCTCATGCGCAGGATGTGCTGCTGCCCCGCATGCGCGCCGAGCATCCGGACGCGGGCATCGAGTTCTCCAGGATCGCCGTCGCACCGGCGCTCGACGACGCGCAGGAAGGCGCGATCACGCAACTGGTGCGCGCGCTGACGCAGGACCACGACAAGCGCAAAGCGTCCTACGGCACCGAAGCCGGCCTGTTCAAGGCCGCCGGCATTCCGACCGTGATCTGCGGCCCCGGCCATATCGAACAGGCGCACAAGGCCGATGAGTTCGTGGCATTGGAGCAGTTGCGCGAGTGCGAGTCGTTTCTGCGGCGCGTCATCCGCAGCATGGCCGTGGCGGATTGATGTGGGCCGCTCCATATCCCGCCCATCCCGCCCGCAGCGCCTGCATCCCGATGGGCGCGACGCCAGCGCTCCGGCAAAGCCGGCGGCGCGCGGCGTGATCCAAACCCAACGCAAACCACCGTCGGGCGGCGTGGCACTGCTGGGGAGAGCGGCATGTCCGTGACCAGATCGCTGCGCTGCATCGGCCTTGCCGCCGCAACCCTGGCCGGTTCCGTGGCGCTCGCCAGAACCGGGGCCACCGGGGTTACCGGGGCCGCCGGGGCCGATGTGGCCTACCCGAGCCGGCCCATCACCATGGTCGTGCCGCAAGCGCCCGGTGGCGGCGTGGATTTGCTGGCCCGGCTCGTCATGCACAGGCTGGCGAGCGCGCTGGGCCAACCCGTGGTCATCGAAAACCGCGCCGGCGCCGGCGGTCTGATCGGAACCCGTTACGTGGCCAGGGCGGCCAGCGATGGCTACACGCTGCTGTTGACCTCGCCGTCGCACAACATCAACGCCGTGCTGCACCAGAAGGCCGGCTACGACGCGCTGGGCGACTTCACGCCCGTCGCGTTGCTGGCGCGCGGCCCCTTCGTGCTGGTGGCGCATCCGGATTTCGAGGCCAAGAGCACGGCCGAACTGATTGCGCTGGCCAGGAAGAACCCGGGCGGCATCGCCTACGGCTCGGTCGGCGCAGGCTCGTTCAACCACCTGCTGGGCGAGATGTTCAATGCGGCAGCCCAAGTCAAACTGCAGCATGTGCCCTACAAAGGCTCGGCGCAAGCGGCGTCGGCCGTGGTGGGCGGGCAGATCCCGCTGTCGTTCAACAGCCTGCCCGGCGCACTGCCGTTCATCCGTGCCGGCAGACTGCGCGCGCTCGGCGTGACCACGCCCGGCGTGAGCCGGCTGGCGCCGGACATCCCGCCGCTGTCGTCCGTCCTGCCCGGCTACGAGGGCACCACATGGTATGGCATCCTGGCCCCGGCGGGCCTGCCACAGCCCATCGTCGACAGGCTCTCGGGCCAGATCGCGCGCCTGCTGCAAGAGCCCGGGATGGAGCAGTCGATGGTGCAGTTGGGCGCGCAGATGAGCTACGCCAACCCGCAAGATTTTGGCGACCTGCTGGCCGCGCAGACCATCCTCTGGCGCCAGGTGATCGAGGCCGCCAACGTCAGGCCCGCCGACTGAACGCGCCAGGATTGAATGCGCCGGCATTGACCGGTGCATCGCGCAGCCCCTGCGATGCAGCGCGCTTGGCGCCGATGGCGTTGCCATGCGCCCGACAGCGGCTCGAAAAGCCGGTTTCCCGGCGGCCAATTCTGGTTACAGTTGGCGTCCTGTCCCTGCTCGCCCCGACTTGCCCTTTTCTACCCGGCACCCGACAGCCATGCCTGCCCACACCTTCCTCTGGCACGACTATGAAACCTTTGGCACCGACACGCGCTGCGATCGCCCGGCGCAGTTTGCTGCCATCCGCACCGATGCCGAGCTCCACGCCATCGGCGAACCGCTGATGCTCCATTGCCAGCCGGCCAACGACTACCTGCCCGACCCGGCCTCTTGCCTGCTGACCGGAATCACGCCGCAGCACTGTTGCGCGCATGGCCTGCCCGAGCACCAGTTTGCGGCCCGCATCGAGGCCGAGCTGGCCCGGCCCGGCACCATTGGCGTGGGCTACAACACCCTCCGGTTCGACGACGAGATCACGCGCTTCATGTTCTGGCGCAACCTGATCGACCCCTACGCGCGCGAGTGGAAAAACCAGTGCGGCCGCTGGGATTTGCTCGACGTGGTGCGCATGACCTACGCGCTGCGGCCCGACGGCATCCACTGGCCCCGCCATGAAGACGGCGCCGCGCCCAGTTTCAGGCTCGAAGACCTGTGTCGGGCCAACGGCCTGCTGCACGAGGCCGCGCACGATGCGCTGTCGGATGTGCGCGCCACGATTGCGCTGGCGCGGCTGATTCGCCAGCACAACCGCCCGCTGTTCGACTTTGCGCTGGGCCTGCACAAAAAGGATCGGGTGGCCGCCGAACTGCGCCTGTCCGGTGGCGCCGGCACGGCGCGGCCGTTTCTGCATGTGTCGGGCATGTTCCCGGCCGAGCGCGGCTGCCTGGCGGTGATGTGGCCGCTGGCCGGCCACCCGGTGAACAAGAACGAGTTGATTGCCTGGGACCTGGCCCATGACCCCGCAGCCCTGGCCACCCTGGGCGTCGACGAAATGCGCCTGCGCATGTTCACCCGAACCGATGCGCTGCCCGAGGGCGTGACGCGCCTGCCGGTCAAGACCATTCACCTGAACCGGTCGCCGATGGTGGTGGGCAATGTGAATACGCTCACGCCCGCGCTGGCCCGGCGCTGGGGCATCGATCTGGCCCAGGCGGCGCAGCATGCCCAGGCGGCGCGCGCGCTGCCCGACATGGGCCGCGTCTGGGCTGCCGTGTTCGCCCGACCGTCAGAGCCGGCCCCCGATGTGGACCAGGACCTGTACTGCGGGTTCGTCGGCGACCGCGACCGCCGCCTGCTCGATGACCTGCGCGCCAGCGCGGCCGGCATGAACGGCAAGGCCCGGGTGCATTTCGACGACCCGCGCCTGGTCGAACTGTTCTGGCGCTACCGGGCGCGCAACTTCCCGGCGACGCTCGCACCCGAAGAGGCCGGACGCTGGCAGGCGCACTGCGCCGCCCGCCTGTTCCATGGCGCGGGCGGGGCGCGCACGGTCGGGCAGTTCCATGCCCGGATCGATGAGCTGTCGGAAACCGCAGACGAGCGCGGGCAGGGCATCCTCGGCGCCTTGTACGATTACGCCGAGCAGATCGCGCCCGAGCATTGATGGCTCTCCGGCCAAGCACCATGACCACAGCAAACACCCCCCGCTTCACCACCCGGATCGTGCATGCCGACCGCTGGGGCGGCGCCGAGCAGGGCGCCGTCCACTATCCGATCCACTCGTCGGTGCAGTACGGCCATGACAAGGTCGAAGACCTGATCGCCGTGTTCCAGGGCAGCGCCAAGGGCGGCTTCAACTATGCGCGCCAGGGCACGCCAACCACGGCCGCACTCGAGCGCAAGATCACGCAGATGGAGCATGGCCACGGCTCCATCGTGTTCGCCACCGGCATGGCGGCCATCTGCGCCGTTTTTCTGACCCTGCTCAAGGCCGGCGACCACCTGGTGGCCAGCCAGTTCGTGTTCGGCAACACCCACAGCGTGTTCGGCACGCTGTCAGACCTGGGCATCAGCGTCACCACGGTGGACGTGACCGATGCGGCCAACGTCGCCGCTGCGCTGCGCCCCCAGACCCGCATGGTGTTTGTCGAGACCATTGCCAACCCCGGCACCCAGATCCCGGACCTGGCGGGCATCGGCGCGCTGTGCCGGCAGCATGGGGCGCTCTATGTGGTGGACAACACCATCGCCTCGCCCTACCTGTTTCGCGCCGCGACCGTGGGCGCGGGGCTGGTGCTCAACGCGCTGACCAAGAGCATAGGCGGGCAGGGCGACGCGCTCGGCGGCGCCATCACCGACACCGGGCTGTACGACTGGTCCGGCTACCCCAACATCTTTGCCGCATACCGCAAGGGCGACCCCCAAGGATGGGGGCTGCAACAGTTGCGCAAGAAGGGGCTGCGCGACATGGGCGGCACGCTGTCCTCCCAGGCCGCCCATCAGTTGGCGCTGGGCGCAGAGACCCTGGCATTGCGCATGGAGCACAGCAGCGCCAGCGCGCTGGCGCTGGCGCAATGGCTCGAACAGCACCCGGCCGTCGCGCGCGTGCTGTACCCGATGCTGCCCTCGCACCCCCAGCATGCGCAGGCGCTCCGGCACCTGAAGGCCGGCGCCTGGCTGCTGTCTTTCGAACTGCGCGACCCCGGCCAATGCCTGGCCCTGTGCAACCGGCTGCAATTGCCGATCAAGGCCACAGGGCTTGGCGACGCGCGCACGTTGATCATCCCGGTGGCCCACACCATCTTCTGGGAGGCCGGCCCCGCAGTGCGCGCCGCGATGGGCATTGCCGACAGCATGATCCGCCTGTCGGTGGGGCTCGAGGAGGTGCAAGACCTGCAGGACGATTTCGAGCGGGCCTTGTCCGGCCACGGATGACGGGCCATGGGCCGCGCCTGCGGCAATCCGCGCACACCGAACGAACCGACACACCATGCTGCTTGACGCCACCGACTCCCAACTCGTCCTGATCGACTACCAGGAGCGCCTGATGCCCGCCATCTTCGACGGCCCCGCCGTGCTGGCCAATGCCCGCCGCCTGGCCGGGATCGCCCGCATGATCGACATACCCGTGTGGGGCACCGAGCAAAACCCCGCGCGCCTGGGCGCCAACGACGCCGCGCTGCGCGCCCAGTGCCGCAAGACGCTGGCCAAGATGCGCTTCAGCGCTGCCCAAGAGGGCCTGGGCGACTGGCTGCGACCGCCCGCCAAGCCCCAGGGCAGCGCTCCGGGCGAAACCCGGGGCGGGAATGTGCGCAGCCTGCCCAGACAACTGCAAAAGCCCGCCGTCGCAGCCTGCGCCGAGCGCGCCAGCATCGTCATCGCCGGTTGCGAAGCCCATGTGTGCCTGTTGCAAACCGCGCTGGACCTGATCGACGACGACTTCGAGCTGTGGGTGGTCACCGACGCCTGCGGTTCGCGCACCGAACGCAACCGCGACGCCGCCTTCGACCGCCTGGCCGCTGCCGGCGCCGAACTGGTCACGACCGAGATGGTGGCGTTCGAATGGCTGGGCAGTTGCGCGCATCCGGCGTTCAAACCGGTGCTCGGGCTGATCAAGTAGCCATCAGCCAATCAGCCAGTCAACCAGTCAACCAGTCAACCAGTCAACCAGTCAACCAGTCAACCAGTCAGCCAAGTTGTCCGTCGATCGATCGATCAATCATCAAAAGGAGACTCTCGATGCCCCGATACGCCGACTTCTACCGCCAGTCCATCGACGACCGCGACGCATTCTGGAGCGAGCAGTCCCGGTTGATCGAGTGGCAGACCCCGCCCCGGCAGATCTGCGACTACAGCAACCCGCCGTTTGCCCAGTGGTTTGTCGGAGGCCGCACCAACCTGTGCCACAACGCGCTCGACCGGCACCTGGCGCGCCGGGCACGGCAGCCCGCGCTGGTGGCCATCTCCACCGAAACCGGCACCGAGCGCAGCTACAGCTTTGCCGAACTGCACGCCGAGGTGCAGCACATGGCGGCCGTGCTGCGCTGCCTGGGCGTGAAAAAGGGCGATCGCGTGCTGATCTACCTGCCGATGATTGCCGAGGCCGTTTTTGCGATGCTCGCCTGCGTGCGCATCGGCGCGCTGCATTCGGTGGTGTTCGGCGGCTTCGCCTCGGGATCATTGGCGGCGCGCATCGAAGACGCCGAACCCGTGCTCGTGGTCAGCGCCGATGCCGGCTCGCGCGCCGGCAAGGTGGTGCCCTACAAGCCGCTGCTCGACGCGGCCATCGCGCAGTCCAAGCACAAGCCCGCCGCCGTGCTGATGGTCGACCGGGGCCTGGCAGAGATGCCGCTGCAACCGGGACGCGACCACGAATGGGCCTTGCTGCGCGAGCAGCAGCTCGGCGCCGTGGTGCCCTGCGAGTGGGTCGAGTCCACCCACCCCAGCTACACGCTGTACACCAGCGGCACCACCGGCCGGCCCAAGGGCGTGCAGCGCGACACGGGCGGATATACGGTGGCGCTGGCGGCGAGCATGAAGCATATTTTTTCTGTGGCTGACGACGGGGCGGCGCCGGCAGGGGTTTTCTTCACCACCAGCGATATCGGCTGGGTGGTGGGCCACGGCTACATCATCTATGGCCCGCTGATCGCCGGCATGACGACCATCCTGTACGAGGGCCTGCCCATGCGGCCCGACGCAGGCGTGTGGTGGAGCATCGTCGAGAAGTACCGGGTCACGCACATGTTCTCGGCCCCCACGGCGCTGCGGGTGCTGAAAAAGCACGACCCGCAGTGGTTCGGCAAGTACAGCGTCAAAAGCCTCAAAGCCCTGTGGCTGGCCGGCGAGCCGCTCGATGCGCCCACGGCGCAGTGGATCAGCGACGCGCTGCAGGTGCCGGTGATCGACAACTACTGGCAGACCGAGACCGGCTGGCCCATCCTGACGCTGGCCAACGGCGTGGAGCCGCAGGTGAGCCGCTTTGGCAGCCCGGGCAAGGCCATGTATGGCTACCAGATCAAGCTGATCGACGACACCAGCGGCCAGGAACTGACCAGCCCCGGGCACAAAGGCGTGATCGCCATCGAAGGCCCGCTGCCACCGGGCTGCATGCAGACCCTGTGGCGCGACGATGCGCGCTTCGTCGACACCTACTGGAAGAGCCTGGCCGGGCGGCTGATCTACAACACCTTCGATTGGGGCCTGCGCGATGCCGATGGCTACCACTTCATCCTGGGCCGCACCGACGACGTGATCAATGTGGCCGGCCACCGCCTGGGCACGCGCGAGATCGAGGAATGCATTGCCGCGCACCCGCAGATCGCCGAAGTGGCGGTGGTCGGCGTGGCCGATGCGCTCAAGGGCCAACAGGCCATGGCTTTTGCGGTGGCGCGTGACAGCGCGGCGCTGGACTCGGACGCTGCGCGCTTGAAGCTCGAAGGCGAGGTGATGAAACAGGTGGACAGCCAGTTGGGCGCAGTGGCGCGGCCGTCGCGCGTGCACTTTGTCAGCGCGCTGCCCAAGACCCGCAGCGGCAAACTGCTGCGCCGCACCCTGCAAGCCATTGCCGAGCACCGCGACCCGGGCGACCTGAGCACGATGGAAGACCCGGCGGCGTTGCAGCAGGTGCGGGAGTTGGCAGGAAGATGAGGCGCCCGGGCCGGGGCTCCCGGCCGGGGTTGGAAAAATACGGCGCGCAGGCGCTGTCACGCATCGAGATACTTCAGCTTCCCCCAGGAACGGCGCAAGACCTCCCGCAGTTGCTCCATCCTTTTGCGCTGGGTATAGACCCACGCGACCACCGGAAAGCGTCCTGGCGTCTGGCCGACGAAGACCTTCACATCCAATGGCTGGCCGTCGGCCTGGCCGGGAAAATCGGCCTCGAAACCTTGCAGCACGCCATGGGTCGCAGCGACGGGATGCAGGCCACGGCTTTGGCCCGGGTTCCAGCCAAAGTTCTGACTGGCCTGGCGGATTGCGGTCGTGGCGATCGGCAGCAGTTGCTCCTGCGGCACACGCTCCTTGGGCCAGGAGGCATAGGTCAGGACGGCCGGCGGAAAATAGCTGTCCGGGCTTTGCGCCTCGAAACAGGGGTGGCCATGGGGCGTGGTGCTGAGCCGGGTCTCCCAGGCGGGCTGGTTTTCCACCCAGATTTCCAAACCCAACTGCGCCACGCGATGGATCTGCATCTCGCGCAGGGCGCGCGGGTTTTGCGCCGCCGTCTGCGCCTGCGCAGAGACCGGGGCGCCCAGCAGCGCCAGCACGGTGGCGCCAACGACCCGGCGGCGCCCGCTGCCTGCGGCGGGCGTCACAACGCCCCTCCCTGGCGCACCAAGGCGCCACCCATGCCGAGCACCGTCAGCGCGGCCACCGCCAGCCAACTGTACCAACGCACGGAACTACGCAATGCCGCGCGCCAATCCAAGCGCCGGGCTGCGCAGCAGACAAGCAAAACGATGGCATAGCTCACCAGCGCGCGCCCTGCCAGATTGCCCAAGATAAAGCTGATCGACACCTCGTACTCCTGCGGCCTCGTAGCCATGCACCGGGGGGAATCAATGCGCCCCGAACAATTGCCAGCGCCCGTTGCGGCGCACCATTTTCTGCAAGGAAAGGGCGTGGGCGTCCTGCTCTTCGGCGAAGAAAACCCGGGCCTGCCGGTCCAACTGCTCCAGCGCCTGGGCATCGTTGCCAGCGCACAGCAGCAAGCGGTTGCGCCGTGGCACTACCGCCACGATCTCGCCGCCCAGACTGGCCTGCATCTGCTCCCAAAAGGCATCGAGCAGCAGCAGCGTGGCCTCCAGGTCGCCACCCGTGTTGATCGCGATGCAGCCGTTCAGGCGCGACTGCTGCGGCTCTGGCATCGATCGCGCCAAGTTGTCCAGCGCCAACGCAGGCATCTCGGACACGGCGATACCGGCCTGCTTCAACTGGCGCGGGGAGACCATGACGAATTGCTCCGGCAAGTCGAAGGCATAGCTCACCAGCAACTCCCCGCACAGCGGCGTGGTCGCAGGCAGATGCTCCTCCGGCAAGCCGCGCTCTTGCAGCGCCTTGCGAAAGTTCACATGCTTGATGCGCGGCACCAGTTGTTTGCGGCGCAACGCCAGCGTCGGCGGTTCAACCTCTGGCGGCCCGGATCGGGGCTTGTCAAAGTCTCCCGGTTTCCACGCCACATTGCTGACGCAGGCATCTTTGGGGTCGGGCTTGCCCTCTTTCATGACATCTTCGATGACATGGTATGTCGTTCCATTGGCATCTGTTTGGGCATAAATTCTCTTGGTTGCCCCATCTTGCAACCCGGCCATGATTTCCTGCATCGCCTCCTTGCTTATTTCACCGTCATTCACCATGATTCGAAGATTGTTTTCAATCCACTCACTGCTCATCTGACGCACGCCATCCTTGTCCATGGTCAATTTCTGGACAGTATCATCCGGCACGCCATTGGTCGAGCCGCCGACCGCCTTGGATTTGACGACGGCATAATTTCTGCCCTCGTATTTGAAAACCATCAATTCCGGCTGTCGCGTCTGCTTTGGCGGTTCGGTCCGGATTATCTTTTTGATGAAGAAGTTGAACAGGCTGGCAATCATGAGAATCTCCGTGAAATGTGAAGGGTGAGTGAAGGACGAGTAAATGATGGGTGAATGACAATGAATCGTCTGTCATATGGTACCAGATCAATCCAGGTAAGCCTGTTGCGGCTTGCGCGTGCGCAGGCCCAGGGTTTGGCTGAGGGCAAGGAATTCATCGTGGTACTCGGCCTTGACCAGCACGGCATGCCAGGCGTCGTCCTGGTCATCCAGGTCGATCAACTGGTAACCGCGTGGCGCGGCCCAGGCGTGCAGGGCGCGCAGGATTGCGGTGCAGCGCGCTCCGCCTTGGGGCGGGTCGCTGTCCGGTGCCTCGAAGGGGCCGATGCCGCGTGCATCGGCCAGGTCTGCGGCCTGGCTGTCCAGGGTGTCGCTGTCCTTCCCATCGGCATGGATGGCGTGGCCAGCGTCCTGCAAGGCTTCGAGTAACTGAAAAAAATCCTGAATCTTGCGCGGCTTGCCGGTGGTCTCCAGCACGCTTTCGAGCGCATCGTCATAGCCGTCGCAGGCCAATTCCACCCAGCGGGCGAAGTTTTTGCGTTTGGACTTGGCCAGATCGACGCGCTTGGGTGGCACGGGTGGCGGCAATTCGATGCCTGCGCCCAGGCCTTCGGCGCGCCAGGCGTCGCGGGTATGGCGGATATGCTGGCGGTAATGATCAACCAGATCACGCGGGTAATGGGGATGGTCGCGAAAGCTGCTGTCGTCGATATCGTAGGCGCAGACGGCCATGGCGACCTCGAAGGCGAAATCGCAGAACAAGCCATCTTTTTCAAGGGCTGGATCACGATTGGGTTTCCAACCGAGTGGGCGCATCAGTCGGTGCCAGTTGTTCATGTGGTCAGCCAATGCCGCTGAACGCTGCTCCGGAGGATGCGCCAATGCATTCATCAAAGGAGACGTCCACCATTTTCGCTCCGTGCTGGATTTGTAGTTTGACGAGCCTTGATGGTTTGGAATGAACGATTTGAGCATCACATCAATAAAGCGGCGTGGAGGATTCACACGCAACCAATTGCGATGGTTCATGAGACGCTCGGGCGATTGATCCATGCAAATGAGCAAGGCGAGAAAAAAGTGCACCTCAAGAGCTGCAGATTCCCTTGTGGCCAACCCAATGGGGGTTCTTCTCTGACCTTCATCAAGAGATTGCGGTGGCAACTGTTTGACGAGGGCCACTGCGCGCTGGTAAGAAGGCCAGCCATCTTTCTCAAAGTAGCTCCAGATATCCGCCAATGGATCACCTCTTCCATATCGGAAGAGCATATACTCTATAACATACGGGAGTACTCCGGAACTGTTGTTCCAACGCACAGTATTGTCCCGGTGTTCATTTCTAGAAAAATGATTCAACACGTAAATTTGGAGTCTTATATCCTCTTCGTAGGTTTCCAATTTTCCATCCGGGTCGCGCATCATTTTCAAGCTCCTTTGATAATGGTGGTCCTGCCCGATCAATCCAGGTAAGCCTGCTGCGGCTTGCGTGTGCGCAGGCCCAGGGTTTGGCTGAGGGCAAGGAATTCATCGTGGTACTCGGCTTTGACCAGCACGGCATGCCAGGCGTCGTCCTGGTCATCCAGGTCGATCAACTGGTAACCGCGTGGCGCGGCCCAGGCGTGCAGGGCGCGCAGGATTGCGGTGCAGCGCGCTCCGCCTTGGGGCGGGTCGCTGTCCGGTGCCTCGAAGGGGCCGATGCCGCGTGCATCGGCCAGGTCTGCGGCCTGGCTGTCCAGGGTGTCGCTGTCCTTCCCATCGGCATGGATGGCGTGGCCAGCGTCCTGCAAGGCTTCGAGTAACTGAAAAAAATCCTGAATCTTGCGCGGCTTGCCGGTGGTCTCCAGCACGCTTTCGACCGCATCGTCATAGCCGTCGCAGGCCAATTCCACCCAGCGGGCGAAGTTTTTGCGTTTGGACTTGGCCAGATCGACGCGCTTGGGTGGCACGGGTGGCGGCAATTCGATGCCTGCGCCCAGGCCTTCGGCGCGCCAGGCGTCGCGGGTATGGCGGATATGCTGGCGATAATGATCAACCAGATCACGCGGGTAATGGGGATGGTCGCGAAAGCTGCTGTCGTCGATATCGTAGGCGCAGACGGCCATGGCGACCTCGAAGGCGAAATAGCAGAACAAGCCATCTTTTTCAAGGGCTGGATCACGATTGGGTTTCCAACCGAGTGGGCGCATCAGTCGGTGCCAGTTGTCCATATGGGCGGCCAATGCCGCTGAACGCTGCTCCGGAGGATGCGCCAATGCATTCATCAAAGGAGATGTCCACCATTTTTGCTCCGTGCTGGATTTGTAGTTTGACGAGCCTTGATGGTTTGGAATGAACGATTTGAGCATCACATCAATAAAGCGGCGTGGAGGATTCACACGCAACCAATTGCGATGGTTCATGAGACGCTCGGGCGATTGATCCATGCAAATGAGCAAGGCGAGAAAAAAGTGCACCTCAAGAGCTGCAAATTCCCCTGTGAGCAACCCAAAGAAGGCTCTTCTCTGACTTTCATCAAGAGATTGCGGTGGCAACTGCTTGACAATGGCCACTGCACGCTGGTAAAAAGGCCAGCCATCTTTTTCAAAGTAGCTCCAGATATCCGTCAATGGATCACCTCTTCCATATCGGAAGAGCATGCACTTTATGACGTACGGGAGCACTCTGGAACCGTTGTTCCAACGCACAATAGCGTCCAGACTTTCATCTTTAGAAATATGGTCCAACACGTAAATGTAGAGTTCCATCTCCTCTTTGTAGGTTTCCAATTTTCCATCCGGGTCGCGCATTTCATGTTCCTTTCAGTGATTGTGGGTCGAATACTACATTGCTAACCCGTGCCTCGGTTGGGTCGAGGTTGCCGGCTTTATCAACTCCTCTGATCTCGTGGTATGTTGTTCCCTCGGCATCGGTCTGAGCGTATATTCTCTTTACTTTCTTGGGATTTTGCAGACTGGCAGTGATGGCGTTTTGATCTGCAGCACTCAATCCCATATTTTTGATATTTTTCATGATCCAATCGTCGCTCATCTGGCGCTCTTTATCGTTCTTCGTCAATTTCGCGACAATATCATCCAGTATCCCATTTTTCATACCTCCCGTTGCCTTGGATTCGATGATGACATAGGTGACCTCTTCAACGTCCTTGCCATCCTTGTCCTTGACCACATTCCCATGCTTATCCCTGACTTTGCTTCTGACTTTGTAGATGCCATCGATTCCGGTCCGTCCATGCCACGCCTTGAATGCCTGGACCGGCGATCGACCCTTTGGATTCAGGCCCAATGTTCTGCCCAAAGGTTCGGCGCCTGCCTTGATCATGTCCATGAAAGTGATCACCTCGCCCCTGAATCCCTTTTCCAGGGGCGTGCAGTCTTTCCATGGCTTGGTGTGAACCGCTATGTCGCAATTCGCGTTGTGCGCCCATATCGCACCGGTGCCGACGAAGTAATTGGCGGTTTTTGCGACGCTGAAGTTGTATACCGGCAGGGGTTGCTGCACAGGCTCGTTGCCAAGCACCCGCACATCCCCCTGTGCGCCGGCGATCACGTCGTCGTCGGTGATGTGCCGGGCCTGCGTCCAGCCCTTGCCCTGCACCCACAGCGGGTGCTCGTCGGTGAGTTTGAATTGATCGAACTCGGTGCTCAGCCGCCGGTAGCTGGGCGCCGTGCGCGCAAAGGTCTTGGTGACGGTTTGCGGGGCGTCGGTAAACAGGCGGTCGTGGCGCGACTGCACCTGCTGGCCGGCGCGGATCTGCTCGATCGGCACCATGCCCCGGGGCGTGTGCACCAAGGTGTCGGCGGCAAAGCTGGCGCAGCCGAACTCGCGCCGGGTGCCCTTGACCGCATCGGCCAGTTTGCCGCCGTATTTGCTCAGATTGACGGCCAGCTTGAACATGGCGCCGGGATTGACGTTTTTGCCAATCACCTTGCCCAGGTCGTAGGCGCCGCACTGGGTGGCCCGCTTGATGGTGTCTATCGCCTCCTGGCCGAGCAGTCCGGCGAGCATCTTCAGGGTGCCATCGGGGTCGTTGAAGAAGGCTTTGCCCAGTTCGACCAGGCCGCTGATCACCTCGGCGGGATTGGTGAGCATCTGCCACAGGTCGGTGACCTGGTCTTTGAGGCCGTGTATCAGGCCCTTGACGAATTCGTAGCCGTAGACCAGGGCGCCCTTGACGTCGTCCCACAGCGCGCCCCAAAAGCCCTTGTCTTCTTGCTTGGCGCCTTGGTTGTCCGGCTTCGCGGGCGTGCCCTCGCAGACATCCTCCAGGAATTGGCATTGGTTGTCCTTGGCCCATTGCTGGCGCGCCTGTTTGCTGCGAAAGCACACGGGCGGGGGTTCGCAGGTTTTCCAGGTGATGGCGCTGCTCGGCGGGGCGGCCGGGGTGCTGGTCTGCGGGGTGCCCGTGGGTAGCTGCGCCAGTGCCGGGTGCAGTTGCGCCAGGGCCAGCACCAAGACCAGCACCCGCCACAACGCGGTGCGCAGGCTGCGCGGCGCCGTATGCCTCAAAAGCATTGGCTGCCTCCATCTGCGCCGCCCTGGCCGGCGCTGCCACCGGCGCCGTCTGCTGCGCCGTTTCCTGCGCCGTCATCTGGCTCCGGTTCTTTCGCGCCCGGTGGGTCGGCAAGTTGGCAAGCATGAAACATCCTTGTGCAATGCGAATGACGGCAAATTACCTGTCCTGCCCGATCAATCCAGGTAAGCCTGCTGCGGCTTGCGTGTGCGCAGGCCCAGGGCTTGGCTGAGGGCAAGGAATTCATCGTGGTACTCGGCCTTGACCAGCACGGCATGCCAGGCATCGTCCTGGTCATCCAGGTCGATCAGTTGGTAACCGCGTGGCGCGGCCCAGGCGTGCAGGGCGCGCAGGATTGCGGTGCAGCGCGCTCCGCCTTGGGGCGGGTCGCTGTCCGGTGCCTCGAAGGGGCCGATGCCGCGTGCATCGGCCAGGTCTGCGGCCTGGCTGTCCAGGGTGTCGCTGTCCTTCCCATCGGCATGAATGGCGTGGCCAGCGTCCTGCAAGGCTTCGAGTAACTGAAAAAAATCCTGAATCTTGCGCGGCTTGCCGGTGGTCTCCAGCACGCTTTCGAGCGCATCGTCATAGCCGTCGCAGGCCAATTCCACCCAGCGGGCGAAGTTTTTGCGTTTGGACTTGGCCAGATCGACGCGCTTGGGTGGCACGGGTGGCGGCAATTCGATGCCTGCGCCCAGGCCTTCGGCGCGCCAGGCGTCGCGGGTATGGCGGATATGCTGGCGGTAATGATCAACCAGATCACGCGGGTAATGGGGATGGTCGCGAAAGCTGCTGTCGTCGATATCGTAGGCGCAGACGGCCATGGCGACCTCGAAGGCGAAATAGCAGAACAAGCCATCTTTGTCACCGGCTGGATCACGATTAGGTTTCCAACCGAGTGGGCGCATCAGTCGGTGCCAGTTGTCCATATGGGCGGCCAATGCCGCTGAACGCTGCTCCGGAGGATGCGCCAATGCATTCATCAAAGGAAATGTCCACCATTTTTGTTCCGTGCTGGATTTGTAGTTTGACGAGCCTTGATGGTTTGGAATGAACGATTTGAGCATCACATCAATAAAGCGGCGTGGAGGATCCACACGCAACCAATTGCGATGGTTCATGAGACGCTCGGGCGATTGATCCATGAAAATGAGCAAGGCGAGAAAAAAATGCACCTCAAGAGCTGTAGATTCCTCTGTGGACAACCCAATGGGGGTTCCTCTCTGATTTTCATCAAGAGATTGCGGTGGCAACTGTTTGACGAGGGCCACTGCGCGCTGGTAAGAAGGCCAGCCATCTTTCTCAAAGTAGCTCCAGATATCCGTCAATGGATCACCTCTTCCATATCGGAAGAGCATGCACTTTATGACGTACGGGAGTACTCCGGAACTGTTGTTCCAACGCACAGTATTGTCCCGGTGTTCATTTCTAGAAAAATGGTTCAACACGTAAATGTAGTGTTCCATCTCCTCTTTGTAGGTTTCCAATTTTCCATCTGGGTCGCGCATTTCATGTTCCTTTCAGTGATTGTGGATCGAATACTACATTGCTAACCCGTGCTTCGGTCACACTGGGTTTGCCGTCTTTGCCAATTCCTCTGATCTCGTGGTATGTTGTTCCTTCGGCATCGGTCTGAGCGTATATTCTCTTTACTTTCTTGGGGTCTCTCAGACCGGCAGTGATGGCGTTTTTATCTGCGGCACTCAATCCCATATTTTTTAAATTTCTTTCGATCCATGCCTCGCTCATCTGTCGATCGTTTTTTTTGTTCTTCGTCAATTTCGCGACAATATCATCCAGTACCCCATTTTTCATACCGCCCGTTGCCTTGGATTCGATGATGACATAGGTGACCTCTTCAACGTCCTTGCCATCCTTGTCCTTGACCACATTCCCATGCTTATCCCTGACTTTGCTTCTGACTTTGTAGATGCCATCGATTCCGGTCCGTCCATGCCACGCCTTGAATGCCTGGACCGGCGATCGACCCTTTGGATTCAGGCCCAATGTTCTGCCCAAAGGTTCGGCGCCTGCCTTGATCATGTCCATGAAAGTGATCACCTCGCCCCTGAATCCCTTTTCCAGGGGCGTGCAGTCTTTCCATGGCTTGATGTGAACCGCTGCGTCGCAATTCGCGTTGTGCGCCCATATCGCACCGGTGCCGACGAAGTAATTGGCGGTTTTTGCGACGCTGAAGTTGTATACCGGCAGGGGTTGCTGCACAGGCTCGTTGCCAAGCACCCGCACATCCCCCTGTGCGCCGGCGATCACGTCGTCGTCGGTGATGTGCCGGGCCTGCGTCCAGCCCTTGCCCTGCACCCACAGCGGGTGCTCGTCGGTGAGTTTGAATTGATCGAACTCGGTGCTCAGCCGCCGGTAGCTGGGCGCCGTGCGCGCAAAGGTCTTGGTGACGGTTTGCGGGGCGTCGCCAAACAGGCGGTCGTGGCGCGACTGCACCTGCTGGCCGGCGCGGATCTGCTCGATCGGCACCATGCCCCGGGGCGTGTGCACCAAGGTGTCGGCGGCAAAGCTGGCGCAGCCGAACTCGCGCCGGGTGCCCTTGACCGCATCGGCCAGTTTGCCGCCGTATTTGCTCAGATTGACGGCCAACTTGAACATGGCGCCGGGATTGACGTTTTTGCCAATCACCTTGCCCAGGTCGTAGGCGCCGCACTGGGTGGCCCGCTTGATGGTGTCTATCGCCTCCTGGCCGAGCAGTCCGGCGAGCATCTTCAGGGTGCCATCGGGGTCGTTGAAGAAGGCTTTGCCCAGTTCGACCAGGCCGCTGATCACCTCGGCGGGATTGGTGAGCATCTGCCACAGGTCGGTGACCTGGTCTTTGAGGCCGTGTATCAGGCCCTTGACGAATTCGTAGCCGTAGACCAGGGCGCCTTTGACGTCGTCCCACAGCGCGCCCCAAAAGCCCTTGTCTTCTTGCTTGGCGCCTTGGTTGTCCGGCTTCGCGGGCGCGCCCTCGCAGACATCCTCCAGGAATTGGCATTGGTTGTCCTTGGCCCATTGCTGGCGCGCCTGTTTGCTGCGAAAGCACATGGGCGGGGGGTTGCAGGTTTTCCAGGTGATGGCGCTGCTCGGCGGGGCGGCCGGGGTGCTGGTCTGCGGGGTGCCCGTGGACTGCGGGGTGCGCGTGGGTAGCTGCGCCAGTGCCGGGTGCAGTTGCGCCAGGGCCAGCACCAAGACCAGCACCCGCCACAACGCGGTGCGCAGGTTGCGCGGCGCCGTATGCATCAAAAGCATTGGCTGCCTCCATCTGAGCCGCCCTGGCCGGCGCTGCCACCGGCGCCGTTTCCTGCGCCGTTTCCTGCGCCGTCATCTGGCTCCGGTTCTTTCGCGCCCGGTGGGTCGGCAAGTTGGCAAGCATGAAACATCCTTGTGCAATGCGAATGACGGCAAATTACCTGTCCTGCCCGATCAATCCAGGTAAGCCTGCTGCGGCTTGCGCGTGCGCAGGCCCAGGGCTTGGCTGAGGGCAAGGAATTCATCGTGGTACTCGGTTTTGACCAGCACGGCATGCCAGGCATCGTCCTGGTCATCCAGGTCGATCAGTTGGTAACCGCGTGGCGCGGCCCAGGCGTGCAGGGCGCGCAGGATTGCGGTGCAGCGCGCTCCGCCTTGGGGCGGGTCGCTGTCCGGTGCCTCGAAGGGGCCGATGCCGCGTGCATCGGCCAGGTCTGCGGCCTGGCTGTCCAGGGTGTCGCTGTCCTTCCCATCGGCATGAATGGCGTGGCCAACGTCCTGCAAGGCTTCGAGTAACTGAAAAAAATCCTGAATCTTGCGCGGCTTGCCGGTGGTCTCCAGCACGCTTTCGACCGCATCGTCATAGCCGTCGCAGGCCAATTCCACCCAGCGGGCGAAGTTTTTGCGTTTGGACTTGGCCAGATCGACGCGCTTGGGTGGCACGGGTGGCGGCAATTCGATGCCTGCGCCCAGGCCTTCGGCGCGCCAGGCGTCGCGGGTATGGCGGATATGTTGGCGGTAATGATCAACCAGATCACGCGGGTAATGGGGATGGTCGCGAAAGCTGCTGTCGTCGATATCGTAGGCGCAGACGGCCAGGGCGACCTCGAAGGCGAAATCGCAGAACAAGCCATCTTTTTCAAGGGCTGGATCACGATTGGGTTTCCAACCGAGTGGGCGCATCAGCCGATACCAGTTGTTCATATGGGCGGCCAATGCTGCCGGACGTTGCTCCGGAGGCTGCGCCAAGGCATTTACCAAAGGGAACGTCCACCATTGTCGGTATTTGTTGTATTTGTAGTTTGGAACACCACGATGGTTTGGAATGAAGGACTTGAGCATCACATCAACCAAGGGGCATGGAGGATCCATAAACAACCAATTGCGGTGATTTATGATACGCTCGGACGATTCATCCATGCAAAGGAGAAAGGCGAGGAAAAAGTTGACCGTGCGAGCCGAGCGCGCTCCAATAAATAACCCAATGGAGGGGCGTTCCTGATCTTTATCAGGAGATAGCGGTGGTAACTGCTTGGCATGTACTACTACTCGCTGGTAAAAAGGCCAGCCATCTTTTTCAAAGTAGCTCCAGATATCCGCCAATGGATCCCCTCTTCCATATCGAAAGAGCATGTACTCAATAACTCGCGGGAACGTGCTGAGAGTATTGTGCCAGCGCGTAAAAATTTCTTTATCTTCATTTTTGGAAAGTTGCTTCAACCTGCGAATGCAGAATTCAATCTTCCCTTCGTAGGTTTCCAATTTTCCATCCGGGTCGCGCATTTCATGTTCCTTTCAGTGATTGTGGGTCGAATGCTACATTGCTAACCCGCGCCTCGAATGGGTCGGGGTTGCCGGCTTTGTCAATTCCTCTGATCTCGTGGTATGTCGTTCCTTCGGCATCGGTCTGAGCGTATATTCTCTTCACTTTTCCAGGTTTTCCCAGATTATTGATGATGGCGTCTTTATCTGCGGCACTCAATCCCATATTTTCTAAATTTCTTTCGATCCATGCCTCGCTCATCTGACGTTCGTCGTTTTTGTTCTTCGTCAATTTCGCGACAATATCATCCAGTATCCCATTTTTCATACCGCCCGTTGCCTTGGATTCGATGATGACATAGGTGACCTCTTCAACGTCTTTGCCATCCTTGTCCTTGACCACATTCCCATGCTTATCCCTGACTTTGCTTCTGACTTTGTAGATGCCATCGATTCCGGTCCGTCCATGCCACGCCTTGAATGCCTGGACCGGAGATCGACCCTTTGGATTCAGGCCCAATGTTCTGCCCAAAGGTTCGGCGCCTGCCTTGATCATGTCCATGAAAGTGATCACCTCGCCCCTGAATCCCTTTTCCAGGGGCGTGCAGTCTTTCCATGGCTTGATGTGAACCGCTGCGTCGCAATTCGCGTTGTGCGCCCATATCGCACCGGTGCCGACGAAGTAATTGGCGGTTTTTGCGACGCTGAAGTTGTATACCGGCAGGGGTTGCTGCACAGGCTCGTTGCCAAGCACCCGCACATCCCCCTGTGCGCCGGCGATCACGTCGTCGTCGGTGATGTGCCGGGCCTGCGTCCAGCCCTTGCCCTGCACCCACAGCGGGTGCTCGTCGGTGAGTTTGAATTGATCGAACTCGGTGCTTAGCCGCCGGTAGCTGGGCGCCGTGCGCGCAAAGGTCTTGGTGACGGTTTGCGGGGCGTCGGCAAACAGGCGGTCGTGGCGCGACTGCACCTGCTGGCCGGCGCGGATCTGCTCGATCGGCACCATGCCCCGGGGCGTGTGCACCAAGGTGTCGGCGGCAAAGCTGGCGCAGCCGAACTCGCGCCGGGTGCCCTTGACCGCATCGGCCAGTTTGCCGCCGTATTTGCTCAGATTGACGGCCAGCTTGAACATGGCGCCGGGATTGACGTTTTTGCCAATCACCTTGCCCAGGTCGTAGGCGCCGCACTGGGTGGCCCGCTTGATGGTGTCTATCGCCTCCTGGCCGAGCAGTCCGGCGAGCATCTTCAGGGTGCCATCGGGGTCGTTGAAGAAGGCTTTGCCCAGTTCGACCAGGCCGCTGATCACCTCGGCGGGATTGGTGAGCATCTGCCACAGGTCGGTGACCTGGTCTTTGAGGCCATGCATCAGGCCCTTGACGAATTCGTAGCCGTAGACCAGGGCGCCTTTGACGTCGTCCCACAGCGCGCCCCAAAAGCCCTTGTCTTCTTGCTTGGCGCCTTGGTTGTCCGGCTTCGCGGGCGTGCCCTCGCAGACATCCTCCAGGAATTGGCATTGGTTGTCCTTGGCCCATTGCTGGCGCGCCTGTTTGCTGCGAAAGCACATGGGCGGGGGGTTGCAGGTTTTCCAGGTGATGGCGCTGCTCGGCGGGGCGGCCGGGGTGCTGGTCTGCGGGGTGCCCGTGGGTAGCTGCGCCAGTGCCGGGTGCAGTTGCGCCAGGGCCAGCACCAAGACCAGCACCCGCCACAACGCGGTGCGCAGGCTGCGCGGCGCCGTATGCCTCAAAAGCATTGGCTGCCTCCATCTGCGCCGCCCTGGCCGGCGCTGCCACCGGCGCCGTTTCCTGCGCCGTTTCCTGCGCCGTCATCTGGCTCCGGTTCTTTCGCGTCTGATGGGTCGAGCAGCGTGCAACCGATGGTGCGGCAGTCGGGCGGGGGTTTGCGGCTGGACAGACTGTCTGCGTCGTCTGAATCGTCCGGACCGCCAGAGCCACCAGAGCCACCAGAGCCGGAACCACCAGCACCAGCACCAGCACCAGAGCCAGAGCCAGAGCCAGAGCCGCCAGAACCACCCTGACCCCAGGGGCTGTCATTGTCTCCATGGCCCTGGTTCAACGATGTGGTCTGGCCCTCGATGGCGTCGCTTTGCATGTGCAGCGTGACATGGGTGACGATCGGCAAGCGGCCGCGTTTGATGAGTTCGGTGTGCAACGGGTCGTGCCCGTCGTCCAGCCATTGCAGGTAGTGCTTGTAGATGGTGTTGACCAGCGGCACCTTGAGCTCGTAGCCGTGGGTCACCTTCAGCTTGAGCAGGTTGGCGTCTTGCACGCTTTGGCCCGATTGGCCGCCGATGTCGTTCTTGTCGCGGTATGCCAGACCGGCGTTGGGGATCGCGCGGGCATTGTATTTTTTCTGCAGGTAGGGCGCGCTCCAGTCGTCGAAGCTCGCGCTCGTGGGGTTGAGCAGGTCGATGCGCAGATTGCCATCGAGGTCGGCGACGGCTTTGGCCTTGGCCTGGCTCAGTTCGTCGCTGTTGCGGCCCCCGCCATACAGCGGCACCATGGCGCGCAGGTAGGTTTCGCGGATGTCCGAGAGTTTGGCATGGGCCATGGTGCCCGCTCGGGCGGCCATGAAACTGGCGTGATTGATCTGGTTCCTGGAGAAGAACAGCAGGCCGTACTGCAAGATGGCCAGCCCGAACAAGGTGATGATCGGGCCGACCACGACGAACTCGACCATGGCGCTGCCGCGCTGGCGTGGCGCGACGGATGCCGGGGTGCTTGGGCGATTCATGGCGGATTGGGCGCAGGCGGGTTACCCGTGGATTCAGGAGTCAGGCTTTTCCGTAAAGCAAAACCTGGTGACTTGCCCGGGCCGGGGGCTCGTCGACCGTCCTGCCGTGCCGCGAATACTGATGTCATTGCCCGATGAACTCGCGGAGTAAATGCGGGGGGTTGGAATGCCCATCTTGCTCTGCGTGTCGACCGAGGTTTGAACTGATGCACCGTCTTGCGTTACCCGGTGCACCAGTAATTGGTTGTCGTTGGCCCCGATCCAGGCAATATCGCTGCCGGCTTCGAGCAGATGGCCTTTCATCGAAGCAATCCCGCTGCGTTGGTGCAGTTGGGCGGTCCACAGGGTGGCGAGGTGGGCGGCACGCTTTTCCATGAATAGTTGCTTGCCTATCCAGTAGCTGATGGCGATGCCGCCATCTTTCAGTGCCGTTCCTGTTGCCGCCGTGCCATTCAGCGGCGTGCGTGAAACAGGAGCACCGGTAGCGGAATACTCGCGCAGCTCTGCGCCGGGGGATGTGCCCGTGTCTTTGGCGCCGGGATAGCGGTTGAACAGTGCAAAAACACGGCCTCGGCTTTCGAATACGCTCGATACCTCGCCATGATGGTCGTTGGCCTGACCCAACGCCTTCTTGCTTTTGAGATCGCCGCTGAAATACATGAGCATCGGTTGCTTGTTCGCACTGGTTCCTGCGATGAAGTACCCGGCCTTGGACGAGGTGCTGGCCCAAATGGCTCCCACATTGCTCAAGGGCAGAGACTGTTGGGTGCCTGACAGGTCGTCGTGCAATGGGGTCAGGCTCCATTCACCTGAAAAGTTCACTCCGATCACCAAGGCTTTTTGCCACATGAATTCGGCAAGTGGTGCCAAAGCCATGTAGTCGGCTGGCATGTTGATATTTTTTGCTTTTCCATTGGCGCGGCAGTCCATTTCCTGTAGCACAAGAAAATCTCCCTGCGCACCGGCCACATCGGTTTGTCCGGCAGAAAGCCAATAGGGCTTTTTGTCTTTCAGGATGATTTGCGAGTAGGGCCGATCCGTTTGCTGGGGGCTGATGTTTTCGATGTTCAATTTGGCACTTGCAGATCCAAGACCTGCGGCGAGGATGAAAATGGCTGTCGTGGCTGTTGATTTCATGATGTTTATCCGGGCACGCGCTGCTTCAAAGAGTCGATCGACTGTGTTTTGACGAGCGATGAAGGCCGCCATCCATGCGATGGCTGCCTTGGACAACCGGGCCTCGACCATGGCGCTGCCGCGCTGGCGTGGCGCGACGGATGCCGGGGTGCTTGCGTGGTTCATCGTGAATCTGCTCGACCAGATCAGCTTGGCGCTGGCGGCCCGCGAGCGCCAGCACCGGTTCAGGGTTCAGGGTTTTGGCCTCGGGATGTCGATGACAAAGTCGTCCTCTGTCAGGTCCTTGCGCACCAGCGCCACGTGCAGAATGCCCTTGGGGCCGCCTCCGACGAGCTCGATGATCTCGGCCTGCCTACCGGTGATCTCGCCTTCCAGGCCATCGGTGGTGAATTCATGCCGGGTGCGGGCGGTGTCAGGCTGCGGTTCGTCCCCGCGATCGTCCTGCCCGGGGCCTTCCATGCGGGCGTGGATACGCTGTTGGCGTGAGGCGCTGTCGAGCTGCGAGTTCTGGAACCTCAGTTCGGGCAGTTCCAGGCGCGTGTGCCTCTGGCTCTTGGATTCGGTGTAGTCGATGCTGACCCCGGTGAGCGTGCCCGTGACCGTGTTCAGCACGGCCTCGTAGGTGACGCCTGTGATCAGAAAGTCCCTGGTGTGCTCATCGAGCAGCGCCGCCGATCCTGCCGATGGCAGGACGCGGCCGACATAGGTGATTGTCGGGGTTGGGGGGGCGTCGGTCTGGTCGGTCAGCAGTCTGAGTGCGGAAGACCAAGCGCGACCCCCGCCGCCGCTGGCCTGGTCCTCCGAAAGGGTCAGGGACGAGAGGTTTTCGTCGTTTTGATCTTTCTGCCGGCCGACGTTGAAGGTAACGGTGGCGTCGTCGCGCGCATGACGGTACTTGATTTCTCCTGCGGCGGGGAAGGCCCGGGCATTTCCGTAGTACCGGTCATCCACGGTGAAGGTATTGCGCCCAGCCTGGATGTTGCGCCGCGCCATGCCATAGGACGTGTAGGTGTATTCGGGACCGGGCGGAGTGCCTTTGAAAGTGACGGCGTAGTTCATTGTGGAGCCCATGCTGTCGAAGTCGATGACTTGACCGTTCGGGTCGGTGATGGCCTTCATCAGCGCGAATGGTGTGGTGGAGGACGAGGTGGGCTGAACGCAGTGGTTGTTGGCCGCGCGCTTGGCGCACAGTGGGCCGGCCGCAGCAATGAAGGTGCCGGCGCTGGTGGTGCCGCCAGCGCCGCCAGCGCCGGCAGCGCCGCCGTCGGCGCCAGATATGTCAGCGCCGCCGCCCCCACCACCGCCGCAGGCGGCAAGGGTCAGGCCAAACAAGCAGGCCGGGAACCAGGAAAACAGGGGTGCGCAGCGGCGGTGGGCCATGGCCAGGCGCAAATGCGAGAGTCGATGTTGCATGTTGGTTGAATCGAGAAATGGGAAAAAGCGTTGCTGCCGTCCGGGGCCGGCACTGCAAGGCAGGTCGTTGGGGGATGGGGGATGGCGTCGTCGGGGTGTCTCCTTTCATGTGGTGGCGATGGGGGCGGCAGGCGGCGCAGATGCGGCCCCTCGAGGGTCTGCCACCCGGACGAACCGGGCGTTCGCCGTGGCGGCATCGATGGGCCAGGGTTGCAACTGCATGCCCGGTTGCAGGCCCGTGATGGCGCCGGCGGGCAGCTCCAGCACATGGGCTGCGCCCGGGCCGGCACGGCTGCAACGCCAGGGCGCCAGTGCCAGCGCCTGGCGCGTGATGCGGCCCTGGGCGTCGAGGTAGATGATGTCCAGCGCATAGCGCATGAAGCAGGTGTGCACGCTGGTGCAATGCGCAATCAGCAAGGCGCTGGCGCCGCCGGTGCGGGCGGCGTTGCCGGCATCACGGGCCGCAGCGGCGCGCGGGTCGGGGCGGCCCATCAGGCCGATGAAGCGGGCCCAGAAGCCTTGGGCCTGGCGAATGCGCAGCCGGGGCAGCAGGGGCGGCAGGGGCCGTGGGGGCGTTGGCTGGCGGCCCATCACAACCCCGTATTGATGAATTTCATCGCGATCGGAAACAGCAGCACGATGAAGGTGCAGGGAAAGATGAAGGCGATCAGCGGCAGGAGCATCTTGACCGGCGCCTCCATGGCCAGCTTTTCGGCGCGCAGGAAGCGCTCGCTGCGCTGCTGGTCGGCCTGCGCCCGCAGCACTGGCCCGAGGTTCATGCCCATGCGTTCGGCCTGGATCACGGCCATGACGAACTGGGTCACGCCCGGCTCGTTCAGGCGCTCGGCCATGTCGCGCAGGGATTCGGTGCGCGCCTTGCCGGCGCGCACGTCGCGCAGCACGCGCTGAAACTCTTCGCGCACCGTCCCCTGGGGGCCTTTGGCCACGGCCTGGGCGATCGCGCCGTGCATGTTCAGTCCGGCCTCGACGCACAGCGTGATGATGTCCAGGAAGAACGGCATCATGCGCAGCAACTCGCGCCGGCGCAGTGCGATGCGGTCCTTGAGCCAGATCGCCGGGTAGAACCAGCCCAGCAGCGCGCCGATGGCCATGGCCTGCAGATAGGTGCCGGTGGCGATGTAACGGCGCGCGGCGTCGACGCCGCCGGCACCGATGGGCAGGCCGTCGAAGCTGGAGACGGCCCACCAGAGCAGCGCTGTCGCGACGAAGGCGCTGACGATGCGGCTGGCGATGAACTGCGCGGGGTCGAGGGTGTAGTCCAGCCCCGCCTGGCGCAGCTTGAGTTGCAGGGTCCGGACGGATTTGCCCGTGCCAAGGCGCGGGCCCAGGTGCTGGCCGATCCATTGGATGGGCCACCAGAGCAGGCGCATGGCCAGGGGCGGCGGGTCTTTGTAGCTGCGGTCTTCGGGCCGGACGCTGGCCATCGAGTGGCCGATCAGCCAGGCCAGCAGCGCGGCGCTCAGCCCGGCGGCCGTGGCGATGAGGGTCAGGATCAGGGTGTTCGACTCCATCGGAGACCTCCATTGGTTATTGGTTGTGTGTGCAGTCGTTTGCGGGACGGTGCGCTAGACGTCGATGGCGATGATCTTGCGGATCACGTACACGCCCAGGAACTCGAAGAGGGCGATCACGGCCAGCGTGGCCCAGCCGACGCGGGTGTGCCAGAGCATGGACATGGCCTGCGGCTCCATCTCGTTCAAGATGAGCATGAGCGCGATGGGCAGGGCGCCGACCACCCAGGCTTGCAGCTTTCCCTGGGCCGTCAGGGCGCCGATCTTGGCCTGCATCCGTAGCCGGCTGCGGATCGTGGCGGAGGTGCGTTCCAGGGTTTCGGCCAGGCCGCCGCCGGTTTCGTTGGCAATGCGCATGGCCGAGGTGATGAGCACGGTGGTCTGCGTGGGCATGCGGTGGTTCAGGTTGCTCAGCGCCTGCTCCAGCGTCACGCCCAGGCGCTGCTCGCGCAGCATCAGCGAGAACTCCTGGCTCAGCGGCGGGCCCGATTCGGCCACCAGTTGCGCCATGGCGCTGCTCAGGCCGAGGCCTGCGCGCAGGCCGCCGCTGAGCATCATCAGCGCGTCGGGCAGTTGTTCCTCGAACTTGCGCAGCCTGCGCTTGCGCATCTGCCGATAGAGCAGGCGCGGCAGCAGCCCGAGCGCAAAGAAAGCCGGCAGGGCCAGCAGTTCACTGCCGCTGATGAGCCACACCAGCAAGCCGCCGAGCGCCATGACCGCCAGGTTGGCCAGGAACAGTTTGCGCGCATCGATGAACAGGAAGAACTCGGCGGCCTGGAAACCCGCGCGCTCGGTGAAGCTGGCGCGGTAGCGCTCCAGCGTGGCGCTGCCGATGTCGATCAGCAGCCACGCCAGCAGCGCGACCGACAAGACCACGACGGCGATGATCGCGGCAAGCAAG
Source organism: Verminephrobacter eiseniae EF01-2 (assembly GCF_000015565.1). Lineage (NCBI taxonomy): Bacteria > Pseudomonadati > Pseudomonadota > Betaproteobacteria > Burkholderiales > Comamonadaceae > Verminephrobacter > Verminephrobacter eiseniae. The sequence continues at coordinate 271,051 of NC_008786.1, read as the reverse complement.
GGGTCGTTCGGCGCGAGGCTGTTCATGGCCGCTGTCCAGCCGCGTTGCCGCCGCTGCCGCTGTCGGGGGCGGGGCGAAAGATGTCCAGGTCGAGCCGGGCGCCGCTGGCGCGCAGTTCGTCATAGAAATGGGGCACCGTGTCGCAGCCGCTGAAGTGCCCTTGCACTTTGCTCAGGCCGTCGGCTTGCATGGCGTAGCCCCGGTTGACGAAGCCAAACAGGTCTTGCAACTGGATCTTGCCGCTTTCCATGCCGCTGATTTCGGTGATGTGCGTGACCATGCGCGTGCCGCAAGAAAACCGGGTTTGCTGCACGAGGATGTCCACCGCGCTGGCGATCTGCTCGCGGATGGCCGCCAGCGGCAGTTCCATGCCGGCCATCAGCACCATGGTTTCCAGGCGCGCCAGCCCGTCGCGCGGGCTGTTGGCATGCAGCGTGGTCAGCGAGCCTTCGTGGCCGGTGTTCATGGCCTGGAGCATGTCCAGCGCCTCGGCGCCCCGGCATTCGCCGACCACGATGCGGTCGGGCCGCATGCGCAAGGTGTTGCGCACCAGTTCGCGGATGGCAACGCCGCCTTTGCCTTCGACGTTGGCCGGGCGCGATTCGAGGCTGATCAAGTGCTCGTGGTTGAGCCGCAGCTCGGCCGCATCCTCGACGGTGATCACGCGCTCGCCCGGCGGGATGAAGTTCGACAGGATATTGAGCAGCGTGGTCTTGCCCGAGCCTGTGCCGCCGCAGACGATGATGTTCTTGCGCGCCTGCACGCAGATGCGCAGGAAGTCGGCCATGGCCGGGCTGAGCGAGCCGAACTGCACCAGGTCGCCGGCGTCGAGTTTGCGCTTGGCGAACTTGCGGATGGTCAGGGTCGAGCCTTTGAGCGCCAGCGGTGCAATGATGGCGTTCACGCGCGATCCGTCCTTGAGCCGCGCATCGACCATCGGCGAGGACTCGTCGATGCGCCGGCCCAGCGGCGCGACGATGCGCTCGATCACTCCCATGACGGCCTGGTCGCTGGTGAAGCTCAGCGCGTGCTTTTGCAGCCGTCCGGCGCGTTCGATGTAGATCTCGTCGAAGCGGTTGACCATGACTTCGGTGACCGAGTCGTCGGCGAGCAACTCCTCCAGCGGCCCCAGGCCCACGGCCTCGTCGAGGATCTGCTTGCGCAGCGCGCCGTGCTCGAGCGCGGCCGGAATGTCGGCCGCCATGTCCTGCATGATCTTGACGATCAGACGGTCGGCCTCGGCGCGCAGGTGCTCGTCGGACATGCGCGAGACATCATGGCGGCGCAGATCCATGGCCTCGATGAGCTTGGCGTGCAGGCGCTTGCGCCACTCGAATTCGAGGGCGCGCATCGGCGCGTCCGCGCGCGCGGCCAGTCGTTCGGCGGCGGGCGGCGGTGCTGCGTCCGTGGCTGCGCGCGCAGGTGTGGCTGGCGCTGGCATGGCGGCAGTGGCCGCGCCCTGCGGCGGCGCCATCGCCGGCGCGCCGGGCCGGGGGATGGTTGGCGCGGCACCGGGCCAAGGGGTGGGCCAAGGGGTTTTTGGCCCGGCACCGGGCGGGTGGGTCTTTGGCCCGGCACCGGGCCGTGGGGCATCGGGTTCGGCGCTGTCGCGCACTGCGGGCGCCGGCGCGCATTCGTCGCCGGGCGGCGCTTGCGGGTCGAGCACGCGCAGCCGAAAGGGGCCGATGCCGATGATGTCGCTGGCCTGCAATGGGCCGCACTGGGTCTCGATGCGCCGGCCATTGACCTGCACGCCGGCAAAGCTGTCGCCAGCGTCGAGCAGCACGCCCGCCGGGCTTTTGAGCAAGCGCGCATGCTCCTTGGCGATGCGCCAGCCGGCAAGCCGCAACTCGCACTGCGTGCCCTTGCCGATGGAGCATATGCCAGGCACCTGCATCTGCTGGCGCTGGCCGTCAGGGTGGGTGAGTTCCAGATGGATCATGGGCTTTCAGAAGGCGGGGAACAGCCACTGGGTCTCGACCCAGCCGCGCCGGCCATCGACCTGCACCGCCGAGAACTGGGCTTGGGGGGCCTGGGGCAGGACTTCGAGCAGGCTGCCCTGCGCCAGGCGTTGCAGAACCGGGGCGTTGATGTCGGGCGCGACCCGCAGGGCCAGCGCGCCGAGTGCGACGCGGTAGCTGCCGGGCGCGGGATGGGCGTGCTTGCCGCCGGTGTGGTGCGCGGCGATTTCCTGGCCCTGCCGGGCCTGTTGGGCATGCGGGCCGTCGGGCGGCGCGCTGGCGTCTGGCGCATGTGCCACCGGGCGCAGGCTGGCGTCGCGCACCCAGCCTTGCAATGCGCCGACGGCGACGGCGCGCCAGCCTTGGTGCGCATCGGACATCGGGGGCCGGTCGGGCGCGGCCCGCACGAAGCTGCCCTGGCCCAGTTGCAGCAGGGCCTGGCTGCCGGCATCAGGCCCGGCGTGCAGCACCAGGCCGTCATGCACCACGCGCCAGTGGTCGATCGGCGGTGGTTCCAGCGGGTTGCGCCGGGCCGGCACCGTGGCCAGTCGTTCGGGGCGCACGATGGCGGCGGCGGCAGGCATCGGGGCGCTGGCGATGCTGGCGTCGGCACTGGCCAGCGGGGCTGGCGCCAGCCGTGGCAGATGCGCGGGGGCGGGGCCGGGCTGGTCGAGCCAGGGCGCGGGGCCGTAGCGCTGGCGCAGGTCGTCGGTGATGCGCTCGATGCGCTGCACCAGTCCGGGCGACTGGCTGTTGATCACCGTCGGGGTGACGAACACCACCAGTTCGGTCTCGTCGTTTTGAAAGCGCTTGGAGCGAAACAGGGCGCCCAGCACCGGCAGGTCGCCAAGGAACGGAACTTTGTCGATGTTCTGGCTGGTCTTGCGCGACATCAGCCCGGACAGCACCATGGTCTCGCCGTTTTGCACGTTGAACTCGGTGAAGGTGCGCCGCACGCTCAGCGCAGGCCCGGCAGCGGTCGAGATGGAGGGGTCGATGTTGCTGACTTCGCTGTCGATCTCGGCGCGGATGACCCCATTGCGATCCACGCGCGGCGTGATCTTGAGTCTGATGCCGTAGGGCTTGAACATGACGGTCGGCCCGTTGATGCTCGATGCGACATAGGGGTACTCGCCGCCAGCCAGGAACTCGGCTTTGGCGCCATTGCGCGCCGACAGTTGCGGCTGCGCCAGGATGCTGGCCTTGCCCTGGCTGGCCAGCAAGTCGAGCTTGGCGCCCAGGCCCATGTTGAGCGCGCTGAGTATGTTCAGGCCCTTGGGCAGCGGGATGAGGTCGCCATCGGCGGCGGTGATTGGCGGGCTTTCGACATCGATGCGCAGCCCGTCCTGGTGCACGCGGCGGATCGGCGACCAGATGCCGCCGATGCTGGCGCCGCCTTTGGCCGCCCAGCGCAGACCGAGCTCGCGCAGTTCGTTGACCGGAAACTCGACCACCTTGACATCCATCAGCACCATCTGTTCCCAGCCGATCTGGTTGGTGAAGTTGACGATCTGCGGGTAATGCTTTCTCAGATCCTCGATCTTCCTGAGGTCGATGTCGCTGAGGTTGTCGCCTTCGACGATGACCTTGTCGCCGATGATCGAGGCCTTGGTGTTGGCGATGGTGCTCAGGAAAGCGGCGATCTCGCGCGCATAGCGGCTGGTGTCGCCCGGCACGACATTGATCTTGACGCGCTGGTAGCGGCCATCCTCGTTCCACACGAACAGCGAGGAGGTGCCCACCTCGTTGGCAAAGACGATGACCTCGCGCTCGTCGAGCGCGGCGGCGGTCAGCACCTTGCCGTTGCCCACGGCGATGCGCGCCACCCCGGGACTGGGAAAGACGCGCGACTCGCCGACGAACATCTCGATCTCGGGCACCTGGGCCTGGTCGTCTTGCTTGCGGATGGGCAGGTAGGGCTGGCTCGGCGTCGGCGCCGGTTTCCTGGCCTGCAGTTGCGGCGCAAAACCGCCGCGCGACAGATCGGCCGTTTCAGGCGGCGTCTGGGCGCTGGCGGGCCAGGCCGCGCAGCAGGCCAGGAGCAGACCCCGGCGCAGTGCGCGGCCCGCTGCGGCGGCCCGGAAAAAGGGGCGGCAGCGCAGGAACGGGCGAGCGGGCGGGCGGATGGACATGAACGGAAGGGTCAGGAAGAAATTGCGCTCATCGGGCGCTGCCCGCCGGGGGCGGCGCGGTGCGCGGCGCCGGTTTGTCGTTGCTGCGCTGCGCGGCCTGGCCGAGCGTCAACTCCTCGGGCTTGAAGTCGATATGCCGGCCGCCGTAGAGCACGGGCACCGCGCGCCCCGCAGCCCCGTCGGCCAGGGACTGCGCATCGCCGGCCTGGCCCAGCAGCGCCGCGATGGCAGCGCTGTCGCCCGCTTGCACCTGCGTGTCTTGCGGATTGCGCAGCAAGGCGGTGATCTTGCCGGCCTCGCGCGCGACGATCACGCTTTGCGCCTGCGCCTGGGTGGTGTCCAGCGTGACCGTGGAGTACTGCCGCCGCTCGCCGCTCTTGGGGTCGTCTGCCGAGCGCTGCCCGGTGGCCATGACCTGCACGTTCTGCAGCAGCGGGAAGGTGATCTTCTTGCCGCCCCGATCGAGGGTGACCATCAGGTCGATGGCGTCGCCTGGCTCCAGCAGACCGGAGATGGAGTTGATCTCATCGACATGCACGGTGATGGCGCGGCGCCCGATCTCGATGCGCGCGGAGAAGGTCGCCGCCTTCCTGGTCTGCATCAGGCTCCACAGCAGCATCTCGCCCGCCTTCAGGCCGTGTTCGATGCCCTGGCCCTCGATGCGCTCGAAATGCTCGGGCGCGATGGCGTTCGAGTGCGCGTAGTCCAGCGGAATCTCGCGCACCGCCACATTGCCGGTGGCCAGCAGATCGCCCTTTTTGAGCTCGCGCTTGGCCACCAGCAAGGCGATGGTTTCCTTCTTCGAGCGGGCCTCGATCGCCGCCACCTGGCGGCTCAGGTAGCCGCGCACGCTGAAGGCGGCAGCCAGGCCGATCAGCAAGGCCGCCCCCAGGGCCAGCCAGGTCTTGCCGGGCCGCAGGGTGGCGAGTCGGGACAGTGGGAGTTTCATCGGGCAGGAGGTGCGCAAGTGGTGCCAATGGCCGCTTCAGATGACCGTTCAGATGAGCGCTCAGAGGGGCAGCGAGATGGCGAAGCTGAATTTTTGATAGGCCGAGCGCAGGGCCTGCAGCAACTCGTGCAGCACACTGCCGTCATCGACCATGCCCACGCCCAGCGCGAAGGCCAGGGCCGCGCAGACCACGCCGTACTCCACCGAGGATTGGCCGCACTGCCGAAGGCGACGAACCCGAGTCATCGCACCGACTCCATCTGCACGCTGGTCAGCAGCACGATGCTGGTTTGGCCTTGCGCGTCGCGCGTGATGGTGGCCATGGCCTGTTTGCCCGGGCCGCGAAAGAGCAGGATCACGCCCCCTGCCAGCGCTGCGGGCAAGCGGGCTGCGGTGTCGGCGTCGGGGCTGAATTCGCGCTCGATCTCATAGCCCTGCTCGCTCAAGGCTGCGGTGAGCCGCTGTGCATTGAGTTGCTCGCTGTGCCGGTTCAAGGCCACCAGATGGTTGTCCAGTTTGCCGTTGTCCCATGTGCGCAGGTGGCTGGTGATGTCGGTGCCGGCGGGCAGCAGGCGGCGCCAGCGGGCGATCGTTTCCTGCTGTTGCAAGACGCCGCGCAACTGCGTGAGCGCAACCATGCCCCGGCTGCCCGTGCCATCGGCGCCAGGCTCGACCTGCACGGTGATGTAGTGCTCGCCGTCGGCGCGGCCCAGGATGCGCTGCTGGCCCAGGCGGTTTTCCACCAAGGGTTGGCCCAGCGTGCGGCGAAACCACGCGGTGGTTTGCTCCGGCCCGGTCTCGGTGGCAAAGCCCGTCAGGCGCATCGGCAGGCCGTTCATGTCCAGTTGCTGGCCGATGCCGTAGCTCCGGGCCTGCGCAGGCAAGGCCACCTCGGGCCAGGGGGCTTGCGCGCTGGCCGCTGCGCCCAGGGTCAATGCCAGGGCCAGGCACAGGCTGGCGCGGGTGCCGCGCAGGCGCGGCGGGCGTGGCGGGCGTGGTGCAGGCGGGCAGTGTTGCATGGTCCAAGGGGTCTCGAAGGTGCCGGCGCGCTGGTTCAGTACTCGGGCTTGAGCCGGTCTGCGGGCACGGCGTCCTGCCATGGCTGCAGGTGCCCGAATCGGGGGGCCGGAACTTCGCCAAATAGCTCGAAGGCCGGGATGGCGACGTCCAGCAGCGTTTCCATCGAGGAGAAGACGCTGTTGAGCGGCGCCAGCTTGCCAAAGCGCTCCATGTTCTGCTGCACCGAGCGCGCGGCCCATGGATCGATGAGCACGCTGGTGTGGCGTGTGATGCGCAGATCGATCTCGTCGAAGGGCGTGTAGCTCTGCAGGCCTTCGGGCAGGTCGACCAGGGGCACGGAGATGTTGGCGCGGTAGATGCCCCGGGCCTGCAGGCCGAGCGTGGCGTGGTTGACCAGGGGCGCCTGGCTGAAGGGCTTGCCGTCGCTGCTGCTGCTGAAAGCCTGGTGGTGCGAGGACGCCTGGCCTGCGCCGAAGGTGACCGAGACATCGGCGAGGCTGCGGATCAGCGGCGCGCCGTGGGGTGTGCTCCAGAACGGGTTGCGCCGGGTCTGTGCGGCGCCGGCCGCATCGTCCACGGCGGCGCTCTCGATGGGCGCATCGGGGTTGCCGAAGTAGCGCTTGCGCACTTCGCCGGCCAGTTGCCCTTCCGGCTTGAAGGCGCCGCTGGCATCGTTGTGCACCGTCGCGTCGAATGCCGCATAACGGCTGGCCATATGCGTCGCATGGGCAATGTCCTGGTACTTGGCGACCACCGGCGTCAGCAGGAACAGGCCCAGGATGGCCGCAGCGATGACCAGGAATTCGAGCAGCGCCTGGCCGTGCTGCGGCGCGCGGCTGCCGGGGGCGTGGTTCATTGAATCAGCGCTCCCTGGCGTTGCTGCTGGTTGCGCACATCGTTGCCGGAGTGAACCAGGCGCACCTGCCAATAGGGGTTGAACAGGCTGCCTACTTCCCGGGGGCGGCCCTGGGGGGCGCCGTAGCCGTTTGGGCGCTGCGCGAACGGGCGCTCGAAGTACACCTCGGAACTGGCCACCGCCGCCATTTCGTCTTTGGCCACCCGGCTTTCATAGGCGTCGATGCGGCTGCCGGCGCTGCGCTGTATCTGGCTGCTGCCGTCGGAGGTGCGCAGATCGCTGCGTGCGCGAACCAGGCGCACGCTCATGCGCAGCGCCGGATCGTCCTTGCCCAGTTGCCCACTGTCCAGTTCGTAGTAGCTGGGCAGGCCGCTGTAGTTCGTCCAGTGCGAGGACGAAGCCTGGCTGGCTGCGCCGCCGTTGCTGCGCGCGCCGCCCAATCGGGCGCCCGAATCGTCTTGGTCCTGCCCATCGGGATGGGCCTGCTGCTCGCCGTAAGCGATGGGCTCTTCCTGGTACCTGCAGCGGGGAATGAAGCCCCTTGGTTGATATGCGCGCCAAAAGGATTCGGTGTCTTGCGCGATCCACTCGTCGTAGTTGACCAGATCGGTGCCTCCACGCCGGCGCACCTCGCTTTTGCGCCCCAGATCTATGCAAACAGGGTCCGGCCCGGGGAAGGCTGCGGTGGCATCCCATCTGCGCTCGCGCGTGAATGGGTCGGTGTGGGCGGCCAGGCCGGCCAGTTCGGCGATGCGGGCGCGATCCTGGCCGCTGTAGTGGCGGGTGAAACCGCCCCAGTCGTCGGTCAGGGGCGCGCCCGAGGCGCCCACCAGGCCCGCAGGCTCCACCCGCACGCTGCCATCGCCGGCATAGTTGGCCTGGGCCACATCCTGCATCACCGCAGTGCGCATGCTTTGCAGATGGCCGGGGGTATGGAGCAGGCCATGGGCCAGTTTGATCGCCTGCTTGTTGGTCTCCGCCCCCGTCACCACGGCCTGCGCCAAGGGCGGCACCTGCTCGGCGATCTGCGCTATGTAATCGCCCGCATACTGCACGGTCAAGTAGCACATCACCGCATACTTTGGCCCATAGTGAAACGCGGCGCCGAGCGTCTCTCCGTAGCCATACGGATCGGCGCATTCGACGAACTGGGTCGGCAGGTTCTGTGCATGGGTGCGCGCATACTGCGCCCACGATGACAGGCTGACCATCTGGGCCACCAGCACCTCGTTGGCCACCAAGGCGCGGTTGCCATAGGCGATGAAGTTCAGCGCCCGCGCGTGCATCACGCCGGCGCTGTAAGCCACGGCATCGGCCGTGTTGACGAGCTTGGTTTTTTCCTGGGAGAGCTGGCCGGTGTTGAACAAAAAGAACAGTGAGGCCAGCCCGCCGATCACGACAAACATGCCGTAGATCAGCGCCTGTCCGCGTTGTCCGTGCCTTGTTCGCATTTGCCCGCCGCGCTGGCCGACGCAGTGCATGGGAGGGCGGCTTACTTGTTCTCGTAGGCGTCGAGACCCTTGGTCTTGCGCTCGCCATCGGCCTTGGCCGCCGCCGCCCCTGCCGCCGTGATGGCGGTCTTGGCGGATTTGCCGGCCACTTCGTTGGCAATACCGGATGTCTGGGCGCGAATGGTCTCGCCAAAGAACTGGTAGACGGCAATCGCCGCCACGCCAATCAGCGCGACGATGATGATGTATTCAGTCATGCCCTGGCCGCGTTGTTGCCAGGCGGTGCGTGCCGTAGAGAAGGTGCGAGACATGTCAGAGATCCTTGTGGGTTGGCGGATGGAGGCTTCGGGGCAAGTGTATGGAAAAAGCGCATGACCATACACTACATACACCTTGTTTCATTGTAGGTATCGATCGGCTGCGTTGGTGCCACTTGGGAGGGTGGTGGGGGTAGGTGTATTCCCCAGGCTGGCAGGGCCGGAGCCGGACAGGCTGCGTTGGGGGCGACCGACATGGCGTGTCAGGCATCGACAAGCCCATCGACAACGCCGTCGGGTTGCCGGTGCGCCCACGACATCCGGCAGTGAAATGCCCGTTTTCCTGGTGTCGCGTCACCAGGGCCAAGCCGCACTTGCCGTTCATGCCGTCATCGGCGATCCCGATCCGGTGGCCTTCCGGATCGATCTCGATGTCGATAGTCTCGATATCGATATCGGTATCAGCATCGGCATTTCAGGCGCGCGCGACCGCTTCGGCCAGAGCGGCGGCGATGTCGTTGCAGAGGTTGATTCCGGGGTGGTCGGGCACGTTCAGGTCTGCTGTCGACAGACCCGCCACCTGGTCCATCGACCAGCCCACCCGCCAAAGCGGGGCTGGCATATCGGCACCATGTCCTTGTCAAGGACGCTGGTGCATCGATGTGTGTTTGCCGGATGCACTGCTGGCGACACTCGGGGGACAGCCACCAGATTCCGGCGCCGGGCTTCGGGCCGCGCAGCCTCGGGGATGCGGCGCATTTTCCGCAGGCATGGATGTTGCGCAACCGGGCCATGTGTGCACATGCCGTTGTGCAAAGGAAAGACCCGCCATGGAGTTTGAAGACATCGCGTGCCCGCAGGCCGCAAGCGTTGCCAACGCGACCCCGGGCCGGGCGCGGGCGCAGCCGCTGTCGGGCATCCGGGTGCTGGACTTTAGCTCCCTGGTGCCAGGCCCGCTGTGCACGCTGCTGTTGGCCGAGGCCGGGGCCGAGGTGACGAAGATCGAACGCCCCCAGGCCGGTGACGAGATGCGTGGCTACGCGCCCAAGGCCGGCGAGGACAGCGCCAACTTCGTGCTGCTCAACCGGGGCAAGAAGTCGATCGCGATCGATCTGAAGACGCGGGCGCAGGAACTGCATGCGCTGATCGGGGAGTCCGACCTGCTGATCGAGCAGTTCCGGCCCGGCGTGATGGCGCGTCTGGGCCTGGACTACGAGTCGGTGCGGGCGATCAATCCGCGCATCATCTATTGCGCCATCACCGGCTATGGCCAGTCGGGTCCGCAGGCCCTCGAAGCAGCGCATGACCTGAACTATCTGGCCAGCACGGGCCTGCTGGGCCTGTGCCGGCAGCCCGCCTTGCCGCCCGCGCTGATTGCGGACATTGCCGGCGGCGCCTACCCGGCCGTCATCAACATCTTGCTGGCCTTGCGCCAGCGGGATCAGACAGGCCAGGGTTGCATGCTCGATGTTTCGATGGCCGACAACTTGTTCACCTTCCAGTACTGGGGGCTGGGAGCCGGCTGGGCGGCGCAGCAGTGGCCGCAGCCGGGCGCCGATCTGATCAGCGGCGGGACGCCCCGCTATCAGGTGTACCGCGCCGCCGATGGCCAGTACCTGGCGGTGGCGCCGTTGGAGGAGAAGTTCTGGCGCAATTTCACCCGGCGGCTGGAGTTGCCCGAGACGGCCAGCGCCGAGCAGGTCGCGCAGGCCATTGCCCGGCATGACGCGGCGCATTGGCAGGCGCGCTTTGCCGGTATCGATGTCTGCGTGAACCGGGTCGTCGCGCTGGAGCAGGCGGTCAACGATCCCCACTTCGTCCAGCGGGGTCTGTTCGCCCATCAGGTATGTGGCGCCGACGGTGTGCCGATGCCGGCATTGCCCGTGCCGCTGTCCGGGCAATTCCGGGCCGCGCCGGGACTGGCGCATGCGCCGAAACTGGCTTCGACCGTCTGACGGCAGGGGCACGCGGAATCGGGCGCCGGCGCGCGCCAGAAACCATCGACACAAGGACACGAGGGGGCAACGAACCAATATGCCGGGCGCACTTTCAGGATTCAAAGTCGTCGATTTGACCAGCGTCGTGATGGGGCCGTATGCGACCCAGATCTTCGGGGACATGGGCGCCGATGTGATCAAGGTCGAGAGCCCGCAGGGCGACATCATGCGGCACATGGGGGCCACGCGCGGGCCTGCGATGGGGCCTATCCACCTGTCGGTCAATCGCAACAAGCGCAGTCTGGTGCTCGATCTGCGGCAACCTGCCGCCCATGCCGCGTTGTTGCGGGTCGCGGGCGATGCCGACGTGTTCGTGCATTCGATGCGGCCGGATGCCATCGAGCGTCTCGGCCTGGGGTACGAAGCCATCGCGGCGGTCGCGCCCGACATCATCTATTGCGGCGCTTACGGCTATGGCAAGTCCGGCCCGTATGCACTGGAGCCGGCCTATGACGACATGATCCAGGGCATGTGCGGACTGGCCGACAGCAACAAGTATCTGGCGGGTGAGCCGCGCTTCACGCCGACGATCGTGGCAGACAAGGTGGCCGGACTGAGCATCGCCTATGCCGTGCTGGCGGCTTTGCTGCACCGGCAGCGCACGGGCGAGGGACAAAGCATCGAGGTGCCGATGTTCGAGTCGCTCGCATCGTTCATGCTGGTCGAACACCTGTGGGAGCGCGCCTACGACCCCAGGCATGGCGCGGTCGGCTATCCGCGCGTGCTCAGCCAACTGCGCAAACCACACCGCACGCTCGACGGATTTGTCTGCGTGCTGCCCTACACCGACCGCAACTGGCGCGACTTCTTTGCGCTGGCCGAGCGCCCGGAACTGGCCGTCGATCCGCGCTATGCAACGACCGCCGAGCGCAGCAAGAACTATGAAACGCTGTACCAGGCCTTGGGCGACATCATCGCCACCCGCGCCACGGCCACCTGGATCGGGCAGTGCCGTGCCCGGAGCATTCCGATCGCGCCGGTGAACAGCCTGCAAGACCTGTTCGAGGACCCGCACCTGCAGGCGGTCGGCGCCTTCATCCGCGCGCCACACCCCAGCGAGGGGGACATCACGCAGGTCAGGCCGCCCGTCAACTTCAGCAAGACCGCTTGCGCGATCACGGCGCTGGCCCCCGGCCTGGGCGAGCACAGCCATGCCATCTTGCGCCAGGCCGGCCTGTCCGATGCCGCGATTGCGGCGCTGGCAGCCACCGGCGCAACCGTGGGCGGAGCACCCGGAGCACCCGGTGCATCCATCCAGCGCTCCAGGGATATCGACCGGCAGGAAGGACCCGTATGAGCAGCGATGACAGCCTGCGGCTGCAGATCGATGGTCCGATCGCGACCCTCACGCTCAACCGCCCCGACAAGCTCAATGCCATGGGGGCGCAAACCCGCGCCCTGTTCGGCGCGCATCTGCAAAGGGTGGCCGACGATGCCGGCGTCCGGGTGCTGCTGCTCAACGCCGAGGGGCGCGCCTTTTGCGCCGGCGCAGACCTGGGCAGCCTGCCCACGACCGCGCTGGACTGGCGCGAGCGCGTCATTGCAGCGCAACGCCAGCACCAGCTGATGGCCACGATGAACCCGGTGGTGATCGCCGCAGTGCAAGGCGCGGCCGCCGGTGGTGGCGCAGCGTTGGCGCTGGCGGCCGACATTTTGCTGATGGCCGACGACGCCTGCCTGCGCTTTCCGTTTGTCCGGCTCGGATTGATTCCCGACGGCGGCACGGCCTTTTTGTTGCAGGCCAAAGCGGGCACGGCCATGGCGCTGGACCTGCTGCTGTCGGGGGGCGTGATGGCGGCGGCCGAAGCCTTCGCCTGCGGCCTGACGCGGCGCGTCGTGCCGCCCGATCGACTGGCTCCGCAGGCCCGCGCGCTGGCCGAAGAGTTGGCGCGGTTGCCGGCGCAATCCTTGCTGCTGACCAAGTCGCTGATGCGCCAGACCTGGGCCGCGCGCATGCCCGGCGCCCTGGCCCATGAGGCCGACGCCTTTGCGCTGGTCACCGCCTTGCCCGGGCATGCGCAAGCGATGGCCAGGATGCGGCCACAGACCCGGGCATCGGCAAAGGAAAACGGATGAACCTGCTGCCCGCCCCGCCCGTGAATGCGGACAACCGTCCCTACCGGGATGGCGCATCAGCCGGCCGGCTGATGCTGCCGCATTGCGGCGCCTGCGGCCACCGATTCTTCATGCCCCGCTACCAGTGCCCTCGATGCTGGTCGAACGATCTGCATTGGACGCCGGCCAGTGGCCGGGCAACGATACACAGCTACTGCATCGTGCGCCGCGCGGCCCTGCCCGCGTTCGCCGACCGCGTGCCCTATGTGCTGGCCTTGATCGACCTGGCCGAAGGCCCGCGAATGATGAGCCAGATCCTCGGCGAGAACGCATTGCAGGCGCACATCGGCGCTGCCGTCGAGCTGTGCTTCGAAACCTGCGCCGACGGCGCGCAACTGCCCCAGTTCCGGCTGGTTCACCACGGATGAGGGAGTCATCGACCATGCACTTCGCGCCCGGCACCGAACAGGAAATCCTGCGCGAGGCGGTTGTCCGCTTCGTTGAACGCAACTGCGCGCCCCGCGATGTGCGCCGCTGGGACCGCGACGGCGAGTTCCCCGAGACCCTGCACCACGAGATGGTGGCGGCCGGTTTTCCCGCAATGATGGTGCCGCAGGCCTATGGCGGCAGCGCCAGTTCGATGCAGGACTGTGCCATCGTCTACGAGGAAATCTCCCGCCCCAGCGTCGACCTGGGCACGCGGCTGGCCCTGCTTGCATGGGGCAGCATGATCTTGTCGGACTTCGCCAGCGAGGAGATCAAGCAGGAGTTTTTGCCGCGCGTGGCCAGCGGCGCTGTCAAGCTGTCGTTCAGCCTGACCGAGCCGGGCTCCGGCTCCGATGCCGCCAGCCTGCAGACCAGGGCCCGGGCCGACGGTGACGGGTGGGTGCTCAACGGGCAAAAGCTGTTTTCCAGCGGCGCCGATGCGCTGAACAACCACATCATCGTCGCCGCGCGCACGGACCCCGACGCGCCCAGGCACAAAGGGATCTCGCTGTTTCTGGTGCCCAACACCAGCCCGGGGCTGACCATCCGGCGGCTGGATACGGTCGGGCGCAAGATCGTCGGCCTGTGCGAGATCTTCTTTGACGCCGTGCGCATCCCCCGGCGCTACCTGATCGGCGAAGTCAACCACGGCTGGCACTACATCACACGCCATCTGGAGCGCGAGCGCATCACGCTGGCGGCCAACTATCTGGGCAGCGCCCGCAGTGCGCTGGCCGATGCCATCGCCTATGCCTGTGAGCGCCGGCAATTCGGACGCCCGATCGGCGATTTCCAGGTCATCGCCCACATGCTGGCCGACATGGCCACCGAGGTCGAAGCCGCGCGCTGGATGGTGGCGATGGCCGCATGGCGTTACGACATGCAGTTGCCCTGCGCGAAGCAAGCCAGCATGGCCAAGCTGTTCGTCTCCGAGATGCTGGTGCGGGCGACGACGCAGGGCATGCAGATCCTGGCCGGCCATGGCTACACCACCGATCACGACATGCAGCGCTACTGGCGCGACGCGCGCAACTGCACCGTCGGCGGCGGCACCTCGCAAATCCAGCGCGGCTTGATCGCCAGGGAGTTGGGCTTGTGACGCTCAAGAACAAGGTCGCCGTGGTGGGCGTCGGCGAATCCGACATCGGCAAGATGCCGCACATGAGCGGCCTGGGCCTGAACGCCCAGGCGGCCCGGCGCGCGCTCGATGACGCGGGCCTGAAGGTATCGGACATCGACGGCCTGCTGACCGCCTACTCGTTCACCGAGCCGTACTTCATGCTCGGCTCGGTGCTGTGCGAATACCTCGGCCTCGCGCCCCGGTATGCGGCCTCGGTGGTGGCCGGAGGCGCATCGCCCGGCGTGATGCTGGGGCATGCGGCAGATGCCATCGCGGCCGGCCGCTGCCACACCGTGCTGGTGTGCGCCGGCGAGAACCGTGCCACCGGACAGTCGCGCGACCAGACGCTGGCGGCCTTGAGCGCCGTCGGCCATCCGTACTTCGAGGCGCCTTACGGCGCATCGATCCCGGCCTTGTACGCGCTGATCGCGCGGCGCCACATGCATGAGTTCGGCAGCACCCCGGAGCAACTCGCGGCGGTGGCCGTGACCAGCCGGCGGCACGCCAGCCTGCACCCGAACGCCCAGATGCGCAGCCCGTTGACGCTGGCCGACGTGGCCGCCTCCAAGCCCATCGCCGACCCGCTGCGCCTGCTCGACTGCTGCCTGATCTCGGATGCCGGCGGCGCGTTCATCGTCACCGCGCGCGAGCGCGCCAAGGATTGCGCCCAGGCCCCGGTCTACCTGGCCGGCATTGGCGAGGCCCATACCCACGAGCACCTCATCTGCGCCGACAGCCTGACCGAATTCGGCGTCCGGCAAAGTGGCCAGATCGCCTACCGCATGGCGGGCCTGGGGCCGCGCGACATCGATTTGGCGCAGTTGTACGACTGCTTTTCCATCGTTCCCATCCTGGAGCTCGAAGCGCTGGGCTTTTGCGGCCGCGGCGAAGGCGGTGCGTTCTACGCAGCCGGCCACGCCGCGCTGGACGGAATACTCCCGGTAAACACCCATGGCGGCATGCTCTCCCATGCCCATGCGGGCGCCGCAGGCGGCCTGTTCGGCATCGTCGAAGCGGTGCGGCAGTTGCGCGGCGGTCTCGGCGAGCGCCAGGTGGCCGATGCCCGGGTCGCTCTGGTGCACAACGAAGGGGGCATCCTGTCTTCGCACTGCACCGCCATCTTCAGCAACACACCGGATTGACACACCATGACGAGCATCGATGCTGCGCGCGGCATGTATTTCGAGGACTTTGCGATCGGCCAGGAACTGCGCACGCCCGAGCGCACCATCACCTCGACCGACATCGTGAACTTCGCCTGCCTGTCGGGCGACTTCAACGAGATCCACGCCAACCACGAGTATTGCAAGCGGACGCCGTTCGGCGAGCCGATTGCGCATGGCCCGTTGGTCTATTCCATCATGGGCGGCTTGCAGTACGCCAGCGGCATCAACGACGGCACTTTGCTCGCGCTGTTGCAGATCGACGCCTGGCGCATGCTGGCCCCGGTCAGGCATGGCGACACCCTGCACATGCGCTCGACCGTGGTCGGCAAGAAGGAAACCTCCAGGCCCGATCGCGGCGTCGTCACCTTTGCGCGCCGATGCCTCAAGCAAGACGGCAGCGTGGTGCAGGAAATGCGGGCCACGCTGATGTACCGGCGCCGGCCGCCGGCGTGAAGCGGCTGGCCCGACGCGCCATTGCGTACCGGCGCTTTTCGGTGTTTTTCGGCACTTTTCGGCGTTTTTCTCGCATCCCCCACCCACCGGAGCCGTGCAATGAATTCCAGACATGCCCATGCCCGCCGTCTCGTTTCGATGCTGCTCGGCAGTTGCGCGTGGATCGCAGCCGCCAGCGGCCTCCAGGCGCAGGACTATCCGCAAAAGCCGATCCGCATGATCGTCCCGTTCGCCGCCGGCGGGCCGACGGATGCCCAGGCACGCGAGTTGGCCCGGCGGATGGCCGATGAATTGGGCAAGCCCGTCTTCGTGGAAAACCGCAGCGGCAGCGGCGGCAACATCGGTGCGGAAGTCGTGGCGCGTGCGCCAGCGGACGGCTACACGCTGCTGTTCTCATCGAACGGTCCGCTGGCCGGGAATTTGAGCTTGTTCAAGACCATGGCCCATCACCCGGTCAAGGACTTTGCGCCCATCTCCAACTATTCGGCCAACGCGAACGTGCTGGCCGTGCACCCGAGCTTTCCCGCCAACACGCTGGCAGAGTTCGTCGCGGTGATCAAGGAACACCCGGGCAAGTACAGTTTTTCTTCCGGCGGCAACGGGACGACCCAGCACCTGAGCGGCGAGTTGCTCAAGACCATGGCGAAAATCGACATGCAGCATATCCCTTACAAGGGAGAAAGCCCGGCCATCCTCGAGACCCTGAGCGGCCTGGCGCCGATCACGTTCTGCAATGTCAGCAGTTGCATGGGCTACGTGCACGGCGGCAAGCTGCGGGCCATCGCGATCACCGCGCCCCGGCGCCTGACGATCTATCCCCAACTGGCCGCCATCGCAGAAACCTACCCGGGGTTCGACGTGCGGGCCTGGTACGGGCTGGTGGCGCCGGCCGGCACGCCCGCTGCGATCGTCCAGCGCTTAAGCGCCTTGGTGAACAAGATCAGCCAGTCTGACGACATGCGGGCCAAGTTTGAATCCCAGGGCATAGAAAGCATGGCCAATTCGCCCGAGGCTTTCGCGGCTTTCATCCATTCTGAAATCAGGAAATGGGCCGAACTGATCGCCATCTCCGGCGCCAGGATCGAGTGATCCGATGCCCTGCACCGGGCGCGCATTCAGCCCGGCGCCGTTGGTTCCTGCGCGGCAGGACGCAGCAGGAGTCGGCAGGAATCGGCGGCAGGAATCCGGCCATGGCGCTCGGCCATGCGCCGCGCATCGATCGGCATCGATCAGTCGAGCGCGATGCCGGTTTTCTTGACCAACGCGGCCCAGCGCCCGGTTTCCTTTTCTATCATCTGCGCCGCCTCGGCCGCAGAGCTGCCCACCGCTTGCATGCCCCGCTCCAGCATGGCTTTGCGGAACCCGGGATCGCTGCCGATGGCCATGAACTCCTTGCCCAGCCGGTCCGCCACGCGCTCAGGCACATTCGCGGGCGCCAACACGACAAACCAGCCAAACACATTGAAGTCCTCGATGCCGGCTTCCCGCATGGTGGGCACATCGGCAAGCAGGGGGTTGCGCGCATCGTCAGGAATCGCAATGGCACGCAGTTTGCCGCTCCGGATCAGGGCGAGCGAGCCGCCGACGGTGGCGAACATGCTGTCGATGCGCCCTGCGACCAGTTCCATCAAGGCCGCAGATTCGCCTTTGAACGGAACATGCAGCAGCGACAGGCCGTTGTGTTCCTTGAACATCTCCATCGCCAGATGCGCGGTAGACGCATTGCCGGCAGATCCATAGCTGAGCGCATCCGGGTTCTTGCGCGCCAGATGGATGAGATCGGAAACCGATTCCGGCGCGCGCCGTGGATGGCCCACCAGCACCAAAGAGAACTTGGCGATCTGCGACAGGGGCTTGAAATCGCGCAATGTGTCGTATGGCAGATGGGGGTAGAGCGAGGTATTGACGCTGGCCAATCCCTGTCCTGCCAAAGTCAGTGTGTAGCCGTCCGGCGCGGCTTTGGCCGCGAAGTCGGTGCCGGCAATGCCGCCGCCGCCAGCGCGGTTTTCGACAATCACCGGCTGCCCCAGGCGCCGGGACAGTTCCTGCGCCACGGTCCGGGCAAGGATGTCCGTCAAACCACCGGCGGCATAGGGACAGATCAGGCGCACGGGCCGGCTCGGGTATTCCTGGGCAGACACGGGCGCCGCCATGATCAGGGCCAGTGCGGCGGTTGCGGCACGGAATGTGTTTTTGAACGCTTGCATGCTGGGGTCTCGTTTCCTGGTGCTGGCATCAGGCCGCAGAAGATGGGTTGCAGAAGATGGGCCGTCGGATCAGTCCGCCGCCTGCTTGAGCCAGCGGCCGCCGTCGACGATCAGGTTCGCGCCGGTGACGTAATCGGCAAGATCCGACGCCAGGAAGACGGCGGCGTTGGCAACGTCGGCCTTGCGGCCCCAGCGGCCCAGGGCGGTCTTGCCCACCTCCGATGGCCCCTTGCCGGACTCGATGTACATCCGGCGCACGCCTTCGGTGTCGGCTATCGGTCCGGGGGAGATGGTGTTCACCCGGATGCCGTCGCCGCCCCATTCGACCGCCAGGGTGCGCGACAGCGACAAGATGCCGCCCTTGGCGCAAGCGGCATGAATGGCTCCCGGCCATCCGGTCACGCCGCGCATCGTGATGATGCTGATGATGGAGCCGCCATGGCGCGAGGCTTTCAGGTGCGGGTGGGCCGCATGGCAGCCATGGAAGGTGCCATTCAAGTCGATGTCGATCACGGTGCGGAAACCATTGGGCGATAGCTCGGCGCTGGGGCAGACGAAGTTGCCGGCAGCGTTGTTCACCAGGATGTCGAGCGCACCGAAGCGGGCGAGCGTGGCGGCAACGGCGTTCGTTACCTGGTCGTAGTCGCGCACATCGCATCGGCAGGCTGCGGCCTGACCGCCTGCGCGGCGCAGCCCCTCGGCGGCCTCCTGCGCGCGCTCCTGGTTGCGCCCGACCAGCATCACGGAGGCACCCAATCGGGCGTAGGCGCTGGCGATCTCCAGGCCGATGCCGGTACCGCCGCCGGTGATCAAGGCGGTACGGCCCTTGAGCGTGTCGTTGGTGAACATCCGTATTTTCCCGATCGTCGCAAGTGCATTGGTCGACGATGCGCAAGCCCTGTGCCATCCCGCCCGGCAGGCATGGCCCGGCGCAAACGCTGCCCGAGTGTCTTTGGCGCGCACCGGTCTGCTGTCCTCGAAGACACATTGCCTGGCCGACGGCCGGCGGCGCAGCACCCCGTGGAGCCTGGTGTCGCGTCACCGATCATCTCTACGACATCTGACCGGTGACGCGACACTAGCCGGCTTGGCACAGGCTTTGCGGTGCCACGGACCTGCCGCCGCGTGCAGTGCAACACCAAGGAACACCAAGGAACACCAAGGAGGATCGACGATGAGCGCCATGCAGTGGGTCAAGACAGCGCAAGAGGGTGGCGTGTTCGTCATTCGGCTGAACAGCCCGGAAAACCGGAATTCGCTGACCAGCGCGCTGCGCGAGCAACTCGGCGCCGCCGTGGACCGTGCCGCGCAGGATCGGTCCGTGCGCGCGCTATACCTGACCGGGGAGGGGCCGAGTTTTTGTGCCGGCGGCGACTTCAGGATGCTGCAAACCCACAGCGACCCATGGCCCGTGCACCGGCGCTTTCGCGACCTGATCCGCTGGTTCACGCCACTGATGGCGCTGGACAAGCCGGTGGTGGTGGGCGTGCGCGGTCACGCGGTCGGAGGCGGCATGGGCTTGGCGCTCACGGGCGATGTCGTGATCGCCGGCACGAGCGCCCAATTCATGTCCGGCTTTTTCCGCCTGGGGACGATTCCGGACATCGGCGTGATGTACCAACTGCCACGGCTCATAGGGATGGCACGGGCGAAGAATTTCCTGTTCGGCGGCGCGACGATGCGGGCCAAGGAGGCGCTCGAACTCGGCCTGGTGGCCCGGGTGGTGCCGGACGAACAGCTCGATGCCGCCGGCCTGCAGGAGGCCGCGCGCCTGGCTGCCGGTCCGGCCGAGGTCATGGGTCTGGCCAAGACCCTGATGGCGCGCAGCTTCGAGACAACGCTGCACGACATGTTGGCATTCGAGGGCCTCGGGCAGGCGCTGGCGATGTCCCACCCCGAATTTCGCGAGGGTCTGGCGGCCGCCATCGCGGGGCGCCCTGCGGACTTCGTCGGCGCTGCGGCCCACCCGGTGCGTCAGCAGACCCCTGGCGGCCAAGACCGTCCGATCAGTTGAACCCGGCCCGGCGCTGGCGCGCCTTGGCCACCTGGGCGCGGCGCGCCGGTGCATAGGCCGGTTCGCCCAGTGCGCGGTACAGGGCCTGCGTGACATCGTGGTGCTGCGCCAGGCCCGTGCGCTCCAGCAGCGCGATCGGCCCTTCGGGATAGCCCAGGCCCAGGCACAGGGTTTTGTCCAAATCCTGCGCGCTGGCCAGCCGCTCATCGAGTCGGCGCAGCGCGGCATTCAGGTAGGGGCGGATCAGGCGATCGACGATGCGGCCCGGGAAGTCGCCGCAAATGGCCACTTTCAGACCAGCGGCGGTCAGCGCGGCACGGGCCGCAGCGATGGCCGCCGGTCGCGTCTGCGGTTGGCGCACCAGTTCGACCAGCGCTGTCGGCGGCGCAGACCCCAGGCGAAAGCGGGCCAAGCCCAGCACATTCGAGCCTTCGCGGCCACCGTCTTCGCCGGTGTGCTCGCCCAGGCATTCCTGCCCCAATTCGATGGCGATGAATGGGCAGGCATCCAGTGGCCCGGCGGCGGCGAAGGCGCTGCCGGCATGCTGGCCGATGAACACGCGCGCGGCGCCTTGCGGATCGGAGTTGTCGACGAATGGGTGCGGGCCGTCGAAGGAACGGCTGTCCCCGGCCTGGATGATTTTGTAGCTGCTGTCCATGGCTCAGGCTCCGAACATCTTGTCATCCTGGTACGGGTGGAAGCCGCGGCCGCTCTTCTTGCCGAGCCAGCCGGCCGCGATCATGCGTTTGACCAGCGCAGGGCAGGCGGCACGGGGCTCGCCGGTGGCGTCGTACAGGGCCTCGCACAGCAGTTTCTGGGTGTCGATGCCGACGAGATCGAGCAACTCCATCGGGCCCATCGCATAGCCCATGGCGGTCTTGATCGCCAAGTCGATGTCGGCCGGCTCGGCCACGCCTTGCTCGACCAAACGTATCGCGTCGTTATGGAACGGGATCAGGAAGTAGTTCAGCACGAAGCCCGGGGTGTCCTGCGTCTTCACGGGCTGCTGGCCCAGGCGCTCGCACCAGTCCCAGGCGCGCGCGAATGTCTGCTGACTGGTGGCCAGGCCGGGCGATATCTCGACCAGCTTCATCAGCTGCGCCGGCAGGCAAAAGTGCATGCCGATGAACCTGTCGGCGCGGCCTGAGCCGCCGGCAATCCCGGTGATGCTCAGGGTCGAGGTGTTGCTGGCGAAAAGCGCCTGCGGCGCGCAGATCTTGTCGAGTTGGCCGAACAACTGGTGCTTGACCGGCAGGCTCTCGAAAACCGCTTCGATCACCAGCGCGCAGTCGGCAAAGTCTTCGAGCCTGGTGCTGCCATGCCACAGCCCCATGATCTGCGGCAGCCTTTCTGCGGCCAGCTTGCCGCGCTCGACGCTCTTGCGCAAGAAGGCCCCGGCCTGGTCACGCGCGCGCTCCAGCGCCGAGGGCTGCATGTCGAACACGCGGGTGCGAAAACCGGCCCGGGCGCAGACGAGGGCGATGCCGGCACCCATGGTTCCGGCGCCGGCGATGCCAATGGTTTCGATGTCACTCATGCGATGTCACTCATGCGGTTTTCCCTGGACAGGCTTCAGCGCTGCAAGAAACTGCGGCCGATCAGTTGGCGGTGAATCTGGTTGGTGCCTTCCCAGATCTGGGTGATCTTGGCATCGCGCATCAGCCGCTCGACGCGATAGTCCTTGCAGTAACCGTAGCCGCCGAGCAATTGCACGGCGTCGGTGGCGACACGCATGGCCAGGTCGGTGGCACGCAACTTGAGCAGCGATGCCTCCATGCCGAAGTCCTGGGCGCCGGCGTCGACCCAGCCTGCGACCTGCCAGAGCCAGCTTTCCACCAGCGCCAGTTCGGCAGCCAGGTCCGCCACCATGAACTGTATGCCCTGGAATTCAAGAATGCGCTGGCCGGATTGGCGCCGCTGGTTGATGTAAGCCACGGCGTCCTCGAAAGCGGCCCGGGCGATACCGAGCGCGTGGGCCGCCACGCTGGGGCGCGACTTGTTCAGCGAAGCGAACAGGATCTTCAGCCCATCGCCCGGCTGGCCCAGCACGTTGGCCTGCGGCACGCGGCAGCCGTCGAACGCCAGCGTGGCCGTGCCGGACGCGCGCATGCCCATCTTGTCTTCCAGGCGCAGCACCGACAGGCCGGGAGTGCCCTGCTCCAGGATCAGCACGGAGATGCTCTGCCTGGCCCCGGCAATGCCTTCCCATTTGCCGAACAGCAGGTACAGCCCGGCCCGGTCGCCGTTGGTGATGAAGCTCTTGCCGCCGTTGACCAGGACATCATCGCCCACCGGCCGGAACGAAGTGCGCATGCCGGTGGCGTCCGAGCCTGCGTCCGGCTCGGTGATGGCCAGCGCGGCCAGGGCGCCATCGGCGATGCGCGGCAGCAGGCGGGTCTTTTGCTCCTCGCTGCCCCAGTCGATCAAGGGCTTGATGGCGTGGTAGTTCGTGGCCCAGATGATGCCGGTGGCCGCGCAGGCCTGGCTGATTTCGCGGACACAGGCCAGGTAGGCGGTGTAGGACAGTTCGGCGCCGCCGTAGGCCGCCGGTATGAACATGGCGTTCAGGCCGAGCGCGTTGATGGCGCGCAGGTTCTCCGACGGAAATTCGCCGCTGCGATCGAAATGCCCGGCGCGCGGCGCAACCTGTTCACGGGCCAGTTGCTGCACGCTCGCCAGCAGCATCCGTTCCTCGTCGGAGAGCGCAAGGCGCGCATCGAGCCGTTGCAGGATGTTCATCGGCTTTCGTTCCTTCAATGGGCAATGCCCTGGGCGCCATCGAGATAAATGGTTTCGCCGCTCAGGAAGGCGCCAGCGGGCGTGAACAGCGCCGCCACCAGCGCCGCGACATCTGCCGCTGTGCCCGGTTTCTTGCCGGGAATGCGCTGCTCCAGGTAGGCGCGCAAAGGCGCACCGGCGGCCAGCGCTTTGGCGTTCAGATCGGTCACGATGTAGCCGGGCGCGACATCGATCACGCGGATGCCCTGGCTGGCCCATTCCACGGCCAGAACCCTGGTGATGGCCCCGACCGCCGCCTTGCTGGCGCAGTACGCCAGGTTGCGCTTGACACCGAGCTTGTCAAAAAAAGAGCCGATGTTGACGATCACGCCGCCACCGGCATGGACCAGATGCGGGTAGACCGCCTGGCAGGCGCTGACGACCGAGCGCGCGTTGCTGTCCATCAGTTGGTGCCACTGCGCCAGCGGCATTCGGTCCGAGGCTGCGTCGGCGTGCATGCCGGCGTTGTTCACCAAGCCCTGGATGCGCCAGCCTCGTTCGCGCAGTTCGCGGCAAACGTCGGTCATGGCCTGCGGGCGGGTCACGTCGGCCTGCATGGCTGTGCAGCGCGCAGCCAGCTCAGGCGCCAGGCCGGCGCAGGCCGGCACGGCGCCGCTGCGCGATACGCCAATCACATCACGGCCCTGTTGCAGCAAGGCGCAGGCAATGGCCGCGCCAATGCCGCGGCTGGCCCCGGTGACGACGATGCAGGATCGATCCATCGGCTGCTCCATCAGCAGTCTGCCGGCTTGGGCGGGCGCTTGTCGACAAAGGCTTGCAGGCCCTCTTGCGCATCCCTGGTGCGGTAGGCCAGCGTCGACAGGTCGGCCTCCATGCGCAGGCCATCGTGCAGCGGCATGTCCGCCGCGCGCAAGACGGCTTCGCGCGCGAACTGCAACGCGCGCAAGCCATGCCCGCTGAACTGGCGCGCATAAGCCTTGGCCGCAGCCAGCCCGGGCGGCTGCACGACGCGGTTGACCAGGCCGATCGCGAGCGCCTCCGGCGCGTCCACCGTGCGCCCCGTCAGCACCAGTTCCAGCGCGCGCCCCAGGCCCACCAGGCGCGGCAGGCGCTGCGTGCCACCGTAGCCGGGAATCAGGCCGAGCTTGACCTCGGGCAAGCCGAATCGGGCGTTCGGCAAGGCCAGGCGCAGCGTGCAGGCCAGCGCAAGCTCGCAGCCACCGCCGAAGGCAAAGCCATTGACCAATGCCACGGAAGGAATCGGCAGCCGGTCGAGCAACGCGAAGACCGCCTGTCCGAACTCGGCGCCTTCGCGTTGTGCCCGCAATTCGCGGTTTTGCAACTCCTTGATATCGGCGCCGGCGCAAAAGGCTTTGTCGCCTTCGCCGGTGACGATCAGCGCGCGGGCGCCCGACTGCCCCGCTTGCCGGATGCACGGGCCGATCTTGCCGAGCAAATCGAAGCTCAGCGCGTTCAATGCCGCCGGCCGCCGGATGGTCAGAACGGCAAATTCTTCGTCTCGTGCGAGTTCGATCATTGGGCTGCGGCGCGGTAGCGCACGGGTTCGGGCTGCAAGCGGCCGCTGGCCACCCATTGCACCAGCTCGCGCTTTGAAATCTTGCCGCTCGGGGTCAGCGGAAACTCCTGCGCCACGGCGTAGAACTCCGGCATGTCGAACTTCGACAGACCTTCTTGCGCCAGATGTTGCAGCATCTCCTGCGGCATCGGCGCCCGCTCGTCGCAGATGACGGCCAGGCAGACTTTTTCGCCGAGCCGCGCGTCGGCAACACCAAAGGCGGCGGCCTTCCTGACGGCGGGATGCCGATGCGCGCGTTCTTCGATGGGGGCCGGATGGATGTTGTGGCCGCCACGGATGATCAGGTCCTTCTTGCGGCCAACGATCTGCAGGTTGCCCTCGGCATCGAGCCGTCCCAGGTCGCCGCTCAGGAACCAGCCGCTGCGGTTGAAGGATTGCTCGGTGCTCGACTGATTGCTGAAATAGCCGAGCATCAACCCGCCGCCTCGGCCACCGATCTCGCCGATCTCGCCCGGCGCGGCCTCCAGGTCAGGGTTCTGCGCGTTCCAGAGGCGCACCTCGTAGCCCGAACAGGATTTGCCGCAGGTGCCGGTCATCACCTCGACGGGGTCGGATGGCCTGGTGTACTGGTGCGAGCCGTTCTCGGTCATGCCATAGACGTTCTGCGGCGTGGCGCCGAGCGCCAACAGTCGGCGCGCCGTTTCCGAAGGGATCGGCGCGCCTGCCATGTAGAAGACCTTGACCGCCCCGAGCTTTTGCCAGCCGCGCCGGGACGACTCCTGCAGCAGGTCGATGGCGTGCGTCGGAACGCCCATGACATAGGTCGCCCCGGTGGTTGCTATCCAGTCGAGCGCGGCGACTTCGGCCAAAGGATCGTACAGAACCAGCTCGCAGCCGGCCACCAGCATCTGCTCGAGCGCCACGGTGCCAATGTGGTGGCTCATCGGACTGAGGGTCAGCAGCGCCGTGCCATGTCCCAGCCGCCAGTCCTGGACCAACGCGCGGCCATTGGCCAGCAGCGTGTTGTCGCTGTGCATCACCCCCTTGGGCTGGCCGGTCGTGCCACTGGTGAACGCCAGGTAGACGACCTGGTCGGGGTTGGTGCTGACCGCAGGCAATGGCAGGCGCAACGGCCGCCCAGGCTCGGGCAGCGCATGCGCGGGCGCAGGAATGGCCCTGCCCGGGTGGCTCAGCCCGGGCAGCGCATAGATGCGCTGCATGCCGGGCAATGTGGCAGCGCGCGCGAAGATGTCGGCGCTGCGGGCATCCGCGCCATAGTCCGGTTGCGCGAACAAGGCCCGGCATCCGATGCCTGACAGCAGCGTTGCTATCTCTGCCACCGTGTAGTTCTGGTGCAGCGATGGATTGCAGACATAGCCGTTGCGCGAGCAAGCCAGGAACACGAGCACGCTCTCGATCCGGTTGGGCAGCCAGACCGAGACCCGGTCGCCGCGCCGCAGGCCGGCTTCGTGGAGATCGGCCGCCAGCACATCCACCCAGGCGACGAGCGCATTCCAGCTCAGGCGCCGCGCGCAATCGCGCACGGCATAGGCCTGGCCGCGCTCGGCCGCATGCCGGCGGGCCAGCGAATACAGCGTGTCGGTCTGCCAGACGCCCGAGAGATAGTGCTCGCGCGCTTTGGCCGGGTCGTGCAAGGTCAGAAGATGCGACATGTCCGGGGCCTCCTGCATGTGTCTCACGGGCGCACTTCAATGGCCGAACTCCGAGGCCTCGGGCGCCCTGCGCCCGGCGAACGCGGCGGCCAGCTCGGTGTGTTCCCTGCTGTCCAGGTAGCCGCGCAGCAGCAGGTCATGCGCCATGCGCGACAGGCCCGAGACGCCGCCATGGCGCGCGTTGAACGAGGCCTTGATCGAAGCCAGCGCAAAAGCGCCCCGGTCGGCGATCTCCAGCGCGATCTTGCGGGTGAAGTCCTGGAGTTCGGCATCGGGCACCACATGGTTGACCAAACCCCATTCGAGCGCTTGGCGCGCCGTCAGCTTGGGGTTGCGATACCACATCTCTTTGGCGCGCTTCTTGCCGATCAGGTCTTCCAGATACCAAGTCCCGTAGCCGCCATCGAAGCTGCCCATCATCGGCCCGACCTGTCGGAACATGGCACTGTCTTTGGCGATCGTGATGTCGCACACCACATGCAGCACGTTGCCGCCGCCGACGGCGAAACCGTTGACCGAGGCAATGACCGGTTTTTGCAGCTTGTCGATGGCCTCGTACATCTCCAGCGTCGGCAGCACGCCGGCATACAGCAGCGTGTCTTGCATCCCCTCCTTGCGGCCGCCGATGCAAAAGAATTTCTCGCCAGCGCCGGTCACGACGATCACGCGGGTGCGCGTCTCGCGCCGAATGCCGTCGATGCAATCGCGGATTTCGTGGCACATCCGGGGTGTGAACATGTTGCCGTCATGCGGCCGGTTCAGCGTGATCGTGCCGATGGGGCCGTCTTCCTCATACGTGATTTCCTCGAACTGCATGGGATGCTCCTGTCAAACGATGCGCTGCGCGCGCAGTCGTTCGATCTGCGCCGCAGCACAGCCGAGCCACTGGCCAAGCACTTCTTGGGTATTGGCGCCCAGTTTGGGCGGCGGCAGCGCCGTTCCCTCGGTGCGGCCATCAAAGCGGATGCCGAGACCGACCTGGGGAATGGGGCCGTCCGGCCCGTCGATACGGTAGAGGAAGCCGGCCGCGTGCAGCGCCGGGTCTTGCGCCAACTCGTCCAGACGCTGGATAGGCCCGCAAGGAACGCGCGCCGCCCCGAGCAGTTCCAGCCAATGGGCACGCGGCCGGGAGCCGATCAGTGCGGCGATGCGTTCGACCAGGTCTTCGCGCCGGGCGCGTCGCAGGGCATTGCTGGCGAACCCGGGATCGACCGCTACTTCAGGCTGGCCCACGGCGTCCCAGAAGCGCTTCCAGATCGCGTCATTGCCAAGCCCCAAGGTCATCGGGGCGTCGGCGGCATCAAAAACCTGGTAAATCGCGACGACGCTGTCGCGCCCGCCGGTGCGCCGGCTGAGCTCACCCGAGCCCAGGTAGGGCATCAGCCGCGGCGCCATGAAGCGCGACATGCTCTCGACCATCGAGACATCGATCACGCAGCCCTTGCCATTGCGCTGGCGGCGCCACAGCGCGGCCAGTACCGCCATCGCGGCATCGCTGCCGGCCAACAGATCTGCGGCCGGCGTGCCCACCTTTTGCGGCGCTGCATCGGCCTCGCCGGTCAGATCCATGACGCCGGAATAGCCTTCCGCGATCAGGTCGTAGCAGGGCAGATCCGCGCGGCTCGATCCGACCCCGAAGCCGGTGATGGAGACATGGATCAGACGCGGATTGAGCCCCATCAACACATCGGCATCCAGGCCCAGCTTGCACTGCGCGCGCGCCACCAGGTTCAGCAAGATCACATCGCACTCGGCCACCAGTTGCCGCAGCACTTGCCGGCCGGCCGGCGCAGCCATATCCAGCGTCAGGCTCTGCTTGCCACGGTTGACGCTCATGAACCAGAGCGACTCGCCATGCAGGAACGGCGGCCCCCAGGCGCGGGCATCATCGCCGGTGCCGGGCTTTTCCACCTTCACGACCGTGGCGCCGAGGTCGGCCAACAACTGGCCGGCATAAGGCCCCGCGATCGACGTGGTCAGATCGAGGACTTTCAGGCCCGCCAACAGGTCGAGCGCAGCAGCGGATTTGGCCGGCAGGCCATGCAACGGGAGCGGGGTTTCTGGCGTAGACATTGCATGGTTTCGTGCAAAGCGCGTGCCATGCCTTGCGCTTTCATCCGGTAGTCAGAAAATACCGTCCCGACCGGCATCCCGGACCCGTGCCGCGCCGAATGATCATCGTCCCGATGTCTTTGCCGAAGACAGGGGTGCTTGAAAGCCATCAAATCATGTCCGCCATGGAGACACCAAAGACAGGTTCGAGCAGCACCGCCCTGCATGCATTGCGCGGCGTGTTGGTCTTGGGCGCGGATGGCAAAGCGATGGCCACCAATGGCATTGCACTGCAACCTGCGGTGGCCCGTTGCATCCTTGCCGCATGGCATGAAGCCCGCCGGCGCCAGCGCAAGGTCTTTCCCGCCGAGACGCCGGACGGCGCGCCGATCGTGGTGGTGGCCCTGCCGGCGGCAGACGCCACGGTGCTGGTCGCGATGGAGCGCGACAGCCGCGACGCGCTCTTCGAGTTCGTTGGTGCCGTCGATTTCGCGGCCGACATCCTGGCGCACTTCCTGACCAATCCGTTTGAGGCCTTGAGCGTCGTCGATCGGCAGGGCATCGTCCGCTACATGAGCCCGGTGCACGAACGCTTCTTCGGCCTGCCGCCGGGCGGCGGCACCGGCCGCCATGCCACCGAAGTGATCGAGAACTCGCGGCTGCACCATGTGGTCGCCTCCGGCAAGGCAGAGATCGGTTTGCTGCACGAAATGCGCGCCATCACCCGCGTGGTATCGCGCCACCCGATCCGCAACCGCCACGGGGATATCGTCGGCGCGATCGGGCAGATCATGTTCAAAGGGCCGGAGCAACTGCAGGCATTGTCTGCCGAACTATCGAAGCTCAAGTCCGAAGTCGCTTATTACCGGCGCGAGCTCAGCGACCTGCGCAACCGCAGCTACGGCCTCGATCAAATCCTGGGCAACAGCCCGGCGATGCAACGCCTCAAGCAGCAGATCGTCAAGCTCGCGCCGCTGGACGTTCCGGTGCTGCTGACCGGCGAAAGCGGCACCGGCAAGGAGCTTGCAGCCCATGCGATCCACAAGCTCAGCCCCCGGCGCGATGACACGTTGGTGATGGTCAACGCTGCCGCCCTGCCTGCCACGCTGGTTGAAAGCGAGCTTTTTGGCTACGAGGCCGGCTCCTTCACCGGGGCCGAGCGCAAGGGTCGCAAGGGCAAGATCGAGCAGGCCGATGGCGGCTCACTGTTCTTCGATGAGGTCGGAGACATGCCGGCGGATGTGCAGGTCAAGCTGTTGCGCGTGCTGCAAGATGGCAACTTTCAGCGCGTGGGCGGCAACGAACTGCGCCACTCCAACTTCCGCCTCATCAGCGCCAGCAACCGCGACTTCGAGGCCATGATCGCCAACGGTTCGTTCCGGCTGGACCTGTTTTACCGGATCGGCGGCGTGACCATCCGCATGCCCTCGCTGCGCGAGCGGATCGAGGACATTGCGCAATTGGCGGAACTGGCGCTCCGGCAGTTTGCCGAGCGGCACCGGCAACGCCCGAAAAAGCTCTCGGACGCGGCCTGCGAGTTCCTGCAAAACCAGCGCTGGCCGGGCAATGTGCGGCAGTTGATGCACACCGTCGAGCGCGCGGCCATCTTCTGCGAATCCGAGGTGGTCGTGCCAGCCGACTTCGGGATCATCGACGCCGATCCGGCCGAACTGCCGCCGATGCTGTCCGACGGCGCAGGCCATGCCGCCCTGGCGTTGACTGGCGCGGCGCCACGCGCGTCACTGCGCGTCAGCAACGCGGTGGAACAAGTGGAAGAGCAACTGATTCGGCAGGCCATGGCCCGGCTGCAAGGCAACAAGAAACGTGTCGCCGCCGAACTGGGTATCTCACGCTCCTACCTGTACAAGCGGCTGGCGCAAATCGGCCTGGGTGCCGCCACCGGATCAGCGCTCAGTTGAAGGGCTGGGCGGATGACGCGCCGGATGCATTGCCGTAGGCCAGCCGCCTGGCCCCTGGCTTTGCCAGCGATGCTGTCTGGCGCTGCATGAACGGGCGGGCGCATGCGGATGCCGGGCAGCAGCAAATGCGGCGACACCTGCCTGCGCACCTTGCTGATGCACGGCGCGCGCAGCGTGCTCGCCCACAGCAGGCAGCCGAGCCAGGGGGTGACGCATCTGCGCCAGCGGCGAGCGGCCAACGTGGCGCTCTCAAAAGATGCATTCCGTGCGAACAGACCCGCGCCGGAAACTTGGCGGACCGGTTCGCCGACATCTTTCTGCGCGGCATCCGCAGCCCCTGGCCGTTGGCCGCCACCCGGGGGCTGCGCCGTGGTGCCTCAGGCCCCGCCGGGCAAGGCCCGCGCCAGGCGCAACCACAGTTGCTGGTTGAAGTCGCGCGCCGGCGCTGCCTGGCCGGTGCGCACGACGATCAGTTGCCGGCTCGGCACGACGAAGAGCTTGCGGTCGTGCGCACCCAGGGCCGCCACGAGGTCGGCGGGCGCCGCTGCGATCAGCGGGCCCTCGCGCCGGGGCGCGCCGGCACCGGCAAGGAGCGCGTGGCTGCCGCCATTGAGCCACCACAACCGCCCATAGGCCGGGTTGGTGGCGCTGCGTTGCAGCAGCAGATCGAACTGCGCGCTGGAGATCACGCGGCGGCCATCGGGCGCCAGGCCACGGTCGAGCACCAACTGGCCCATCCTGGCGATGTCGCGCGGCGTGGTCACCAGCCCGGTGGGGTTGCCGGAGTCGGCCAGCACCGCAGGCCGCGCGCGCCAGTCCGTCTGCGCCATGCCCAGCGGCTCGGTGAGCCAGCGGCGCGTCAGCTCGTCCAGGGGCTGCCTGGCCGCCTGTTCCAGCACGCGCTGGGTCACTGCGTAGGCCGGCGTGTTGTAGAAGAACCGCGCGCCCGGTTCCGCTTCGGGGCGGAGGTCTTCCCGCAGGCCGGAGTTCATCTCCAGCAGGTGGCGCACGCGGATGCGCGCCTCGGCCGCAGGTGCCGCCCTGGACCAGCCCGCACCCAGGTAGGCCGACACCGGCCGTTCGACATCCAGCAGCCCGCGGTCGACCGCTGCGCCGGCCAGGATGGCGATGAAGCTCTTTTGCTGCGAGGCCACGTCTTCAAGCAGCGCACCGTCGGGAGCCTGGCCGTGCACGAATGCGGCGCGGAAAGCAGCCGCGTCCCCGGGCAGCGGCCAGTGCTGCTCGGCGACGACCTGCCGGTCGTGGATGATCAGCAGCCCCGTGGTCTTTTGGGACCGGGCGTAGGCCAGCACCTCCTGCAGCGCGGCAGCGTCCCAATCGGCGCGCAGTTGCAGCGCAGCGCCCGCAGTGCGGCCGGGCGGCGGTGCAAAGCAGGGGGACGAGGCGCAGCCGAGCATGGCTGCGGTCAGGCACAGCAGGGCCGCCCGTGCCATGGTGTTCCTGTCGAGTCCAGCGGTCATGGTCGATCCCCCCCCATGCCATTGCACGGCATGGCCGCTCACCGGGCCACCCGCCAGCCCAGGCCGGGCGTGACGGCGCGCTCCTCGCCCGCGCCAAGCACCAGCGGCTGCAGCAAGCCGGTGTCCACGGCCTGCTGCGTGAATTCACGCAGGCTGCGCACGCGCGCGGCCGGCACGCCGGCGTCGTTCAGGCGCTGTTCCAACTCGGCGGCCGGATGGCCGGCCAGTTGCTCGGCCAGCAGTTCGCGAAAGGCGGCGGGGTCCCGGGCCCGTGCGAACGCGGGGCCTTTGCCGGAGCCGGCGTCCAGCAGCGGGGCATAGCGTTGCGGGTCGACGCCCAGCACCTGCATCAGTGCCGCGATGTGCTGCGGCGTGTTGGCCCCGAGCGCCAGCCACCCGTCGCGGCAGGCGAACATGTCGGCCGCCGGGCTGCCAGAAAAGCCCTTGTTGCCCACCCGCGCGATCTCCTGCCCGGTGCTCAGCACATCGCAGGCGAACGGGTACATCAGTTGCAGGGC
This sequence comes from Verminephrobacter eiseniae EF01-2, assembly GCF_000015565.1. NCBI lineage: Bacteria > Pseudomonadati > Pseudomonadota > Betaproteobacteria > Burkholderiales > Comamonadaceae > Verminephrobacter > Verminephrobacter eiseniae. Next base: position 239,008 of record NC_008786.1, on the reverse strand, counting down.
GCTCGCCCACATGCTCACGTCGAGAAAGCTGCCGTGGCCCGTCTGGTCGCGTTCGCGCAGTGCAGCCATCATGGCCAGCGCACCTACCAAGCCGGTGGCCGCGTCGATGACCGGAAAGCCGACCTTGATCGGCGGGTCGCATTCCTGGCCGGCCAGCATCGCCATGCCGGTCAGCCCCTGCACCACATGGTCGTAGGCGCCGCGCGCTGCCAGTGCCGGGTCACTGCGGCCGTAGCCAGAAATGGCGCAGTACACGATGCGCGGGTTGATGGCTTTGACCTGTTCGTAGCCCAGGCCATGGCGTTCGAGCACCCCGGGGCGGTAGTTGTCCACCATCAGGTCGGCCTGGCGCGCGAGGTCCAGCGCCTCGGCCCGGCCCGGCGGCGTGGCCAGGTCGATGGCGCGCGCCTGCTTGCCCGCGTTGAGCGCCGTGAACGCGTGGGCGCCGGATCCGCTGCGGCGCATCACATCGCCGCCCCCGGGGCGCTCGACCTTGATCACCTCGGCGCCCATCCGGGCCAACTGAAAGGTGGCGAACGGGCCGGCGATGACGTGGCTGAAGTCGAGCACACGCACCCCGCGCAGCGCCTGTGGCGGCGCCTGCCATGCAGCGGCGCTCATCGCTGCATGCCCGCCTGCGCAGCCTTGACGAGGCGTTCGAACTTCGCGGCCTCGGCCTGCATGAAGCCGGTGAACTCCTGCGGCGACGCGCTCAGGCCCACCACCGTGCCGGTGTCCTCGATCTCCTTGCGCAGGGCCGGGTCCTCGAACGCCCGGTGCAGGGCCTTGAACACGGTTTGCACGATCGCCACCGGCGTGCCGGCGGGAGCCCACAGCCCGAACCACGCGTCGAGCACCAGATCGCTGGCGCCGAGCAACTCCAGCAAGGTGGGCACTAGTGTCGCGTCACCGATCATCTGTCGGTCTGCGCTGGCCATCGAAGCGCATCGCGGCGTTGCATCGCTTGCCAATACGCTCGGTATTGGCTGCGCGATGCGCCTTGCGCTGCGCTCCGATGGCTGCGCGCAGCCTACGACATCTGATCCGTGACGCGACACCAGCGGGAAGGCCGCGAGACGCTTCGCACCGGTGACTGCCAGCGCGCGCACCTTGCCCGACTGCACATGCGCGGCCGCCGTCGATGCGATGGGGAAGGCAAAATGAACCGCGCCCGCGAGGATGGCCGGCACGATCTCGACAGAGCCTTTGTAGGGCACATGCACCACATCGACCTGGCTGTGCACTGCCAGCGCCGCACCGCACAGGTGGGCGGCGCTGCCGACGCCACCGGAGGCGTAGTTGAGCGTGCCGGGATTTTTGCGTGCTGCGGCGATCAGGTCTGCGACGCTGCGGTAAGGCGCATCGGCGGCCACCACCAGGATGGAAGGCGCCAGGCCTATGCGCGAGATGGGCGCGAAGTCCTTTTGGGGATCGAACTTCACGCTCGGCTGCATGGCCTTTTGCACCATGTGCGACGAAGCCCCCATCAGCAAGTTGTAACCATCGGGTGCCATGCGTGCCACGTTCTGCGCTGCCACGATGCCACCGGCGCCGACGATGTTCTCGACAAATACGACAGCGCCTGTGCCCAGCGCCGGCGCCAGGCGGACCGCCATGGCACGCGCCAGCAGGTCCGGCCCGCCACCTGCGGCAAACGGCACGATGAGCCGCACCGGGCGGCTCGGAAAATCGCCGGCCTGTGCCTGCGCCGCACGGGACAGGCCCGTGCCGGCGGCTGCCAGGGCCATCAGCTGGAGTTGGAAACGACGTCGATCAGGCATATGCAAATGTCCTCGGGGGATCGGATGGCTCGATGCGGGCTTGCAGGTGCACCGTGCTCAGAAAGTGTGCTCGATGCCGATGGCGACGCCTGCGACCGTGGATGTCGGCAACCGGGCCTGGCCGATGCCGATATGCGCGAAGGGGTCGAACAGGCCGATGTTGAGGTAGTGCGGCTGCAGGTCCCGGCCAGCCCGCAGTTCGCCCCAGGGTCCGAACAGGCTCACCGTGGAGCGGCGCCCGAAGGTGAGTCCCCCCACGCTGCCTTGACCACCCGGCGGGTTGTTGGTGTTCGTCGCGTCCCCTGCTCCGCTGTCGGGAAGAATGGCGCCTTCGATCCAGAAGCCCGCCTCGAGCCCGCCGCCGAGGTCTTCGACCCCACGGAACCCGAGCTTCGACGCAGCCCAGTTGTTGTTGGACAGGGTGGTGCCGCTGGCGACCGAGCCTTTGGAGTGGGTCAGAGCGGCGTCCAGCGCGCCGAACACGGTGACGGAACTTTGCGCTTGCGCCGCGCAGGCGCAGGCTAGTGTCGCGTCACCGATCATCTGTCGGTCTGCGCTGGCCATCGAAGCGCATCGCGGCGTTGCATCGCTTGCCAATACGCTCGGTATGGGCTGCGCGATGCGCCTTGCGCTGCGCTCCGATGGCTGCGCGCAGCCTACGACATCTGATCGGTGACGCGACACTGGCAACGCTGGCATGAACGCCAATGGCTGGTGCATGTGTATTGTCTCCAATCGTTGTCATCGAATGCCTTGGGGCCGGTGGGTGCGCCCTGCGGCACAGGCCCGTGGAAGGGGCGGGAGGGGCAGGAAGGGGGCAATGCCCTTGCCGAACCTGTGAATTCATTTTAGGAACGAGCACCGCTTCACTTCAATTGACAAATTCTTTCGAGGGTTACGCCCATGGTTAAGTCTTCCACTTCCGAACTGCGCCAGTTCCCTTCGCTGCTGCGTGGGCTGCGGCTGCCCCAACTGCAACTGGTGCGCATGGCCGGCGCAGGTGCCAACTTCCGCAAGATGGCCGAGGCGTTGCATGTGACCCAACCCGCGATCACCAAGATGGCGCGCGAGCTCGAGCGCACATTGGGCGCGCCGTTGTTCGAGCGGGAGGCGACAGGGGTACGGCTGAGCCGCTTCGGGCTGGCCGTTCTGTCGCAGGTGCAGCGTTCGTTGGCGCATCTGGAACAGTTGGTCGACGACCTTCCCAGCCACCGCGAAGGCTCGGGCGCGGCGTTGCGCATCGGGTCGCCGTCATTCACCGCAGCAGCACTGCTGGCGCGCCCCGTGGCCCAATGGCTGGGCTGCACGCCCGCAGGGCGGGTCATCATGAGCGACGGCGTCAGTGCGCAGTTGCTTTCCATGCTGCATGCGGGGGAGCTCGACGTTGTCATCGGCAGCCTGGACGATGGCTCCTGCAGCGACGACGAGTTGCAGCAACTGCGCTTCGAATCGCTGTATGAAGATGCCATTACTTTCGTGACTGGCGCCGACACCCCAGGGCTGGAGGGTCCGCTGGACTTGGCCGACCTGTGCCGGCTGCCCTGGGTGCTGCCCCCGCGCAACTCCCTGGTCTGGATGACGCTGCGGCGTGAACTGACACTGCACGGCCACGGCTTGCCACACGGTGTCGTGGAAGCCAGCTCGATCCCGGCAATCGGCACCATCTTGCACCATGCGGCGGGGACTGTCGGCGCGCTCCGTGCCGACGCTGGCCGCTATCTCATCCACCACCATGGGCTGAGAATGCTGGAAGTGGTGCCCAGCATGTCCTTGCCGCGCGTGGGCATCATGCGCCTGCGTTCGGCGCCGCCGGAGGCGTCATTGGACGCACTGCTGGCCATGGTGCGAACGGAGGTGCTGCGGATGTTCCGTTCGCACTGATTCGGTGGCGCACCGGGCGCAATCCGGGGCCGCCTTGCATTGGGGCACCGCTCAACCACTGGGTGCGCCGGTACTCCGAACAACCAAACCCGGACCCGTGGAACGAGCCCGCTATTCGCGCCAATGCTCTGCCACCCAGGCGGCAGGGCGGATATGGCGCCAACGGCGATTGCGCCGTCCGGCCAGCGCGTCCGGCGGATTGCATTCCCCGTGAAAAATCACGATGCGCGCCCCGGCGGGCAACACTGGCGGGCGCCAGTAGTTGGTCGGCCAGGGCGGTATGCCGTGGTATTTGAAACTCGGGCACCATGCGGCAGGCCAATACTGCAATTTGCCCTGCCGATGCAAAAAGTCGGACAGGTAGGCTTGCTCGTTGCGAAACTGTGCCCGCAATTGGGCGCAATGCCCGCGAAAATGCTCCAGCACATCCGCATGTGCGCCAAGCTCGAAGCGGTACACCGACGAATTGCCCGTGACGCGCCAAGGGCGCTTGTAGTCATGGATGATCAGGAACTCGCCCGGGTGGGTGAAAAACTCATCCAGCCCGGCGGTGATGACCACATCGACATCGAGGAACAAGGCCGTGCCTTGCAGCCCATGCAGGTCTGCGCTGAAGGTGAGCAGTTTGTTCCAGCCGCGCTCGGGAATGCCCGCAGGCAGCGCCAGCGGGGGTATGGGCAGGCACTGCACTTCGCTGCGGATGCCGGCGCCGTCGTCGGTCAGGCAGACAAAACCAAACTCGCCCCGCAGGTGCCGCCGCACCATCGCATAGAGCCGGTTGACATATTCGGGGCCGTATTTCGTGCCCCATTTCATGCACAGGATATGGCGCGCCCGGGCCGCGCTGGCCGGTTCTGCCAGGAGGCTCATCCGTTGGCCTGGCGCTTCTTGACCGATTTTTGCAGGGGCCGGGCGCGCTTGATCCGCCCGCCCGGCGTCAAGCGCTGATTGCCCAGCACGCGCAACTGTTTGATTTCGGGGCGCTGGCCGCCACGTTTGCTGTATTTGAGCACTCTGACATCGCGCGGGCCGGGGCCACGGTCTTCATCGACCACGCGCTCCTTGACCGGCAGCGGGCGCCACAGCACCAGCAGCTTGCCGATATGCTGGACCGGGGCCGCGTTCAGATCCGCCGTCAACTGCTGGTACATGCGCTCGCGGGCGGCGCGGTCGTCATTGAAAACCCGCACCTTGATCAGCCCGTGGGCGTTCAGTGCAGCGTCGATCTCCCTGAGCACGGCAGGCGTCAGGCCATCACTGCCGATCAGTACCACGGGGGCCAGGCGATGGGCATGGGCGCGCTGTTCCCGGCATTGCGCAGGCGTCAGTTCGATAGAGGGCATGGGCCGTATTATCGGGGCAGGAAGAAAAAGCGATGAAAGTCAAAACCCGCAGCAAGAAGGTCAACAAAGCCTGGCTCGATCAGCATGTCAATGACCCCTACGTCCAACGGGCCCGCAAAGAGGGCTACCGTGCCCGCGCCGCTTACAAGCTCAGGGAGATCGACGAGCAACTGGGACTGATCAGACCGGGCTACACCGTGGTCGACCTCGGCGCAACCCCGGGGGCCTGGAGCCAGTACCTGCGCCGGCGCATGGCGGCCGAGGGCGCCATCATCGCACTGGACATTCTCCCGATGGAACCCCTGGAAGGCGTGACCTGTCTGCATGGCGATTTTCGCGCACCCGATGTGCAACAGCGCCTGGAGCAGGCCCTGGCCGGGCGGGTGGTGGATGTGGTGGTGTCCGACATGGCGCCCAACCTGTCGGGCATCGCGTGCGCCGATGCGGCCCGCATGGCCGACCTGGTGGAGTTGGCCGTGGCTTTTTCTTGCCGGCATTTGAAACCGGACGGAGCGCTGCTGGTCAAGCTGTTCCACGGCAGCGGCTACAGTGATCTGGCCGCGCTGTTCAAGCAGACCTTCCTGCGGGTGGTGCCATTGAAACCCAAAGCCTCGCGCGACAAGTCGTCCGAGACCTTTTTGCTCGGCAGGGGTCTGAAAAAGGCCAGCCCGAACGGGCTTGACTCCCGATCGGGCACGGCCGCCGAGCCTGCGCCATTGGTGCCGATCGGCACCAATTCCATGCCCGCCAACGGAGATTGAGCCCGGCAGCGCCGCTTGAAAGCCTTAAAATACGCCCCATGTACATGCGCTGTGGGCCATGGCGGCCAGGTGTCCGTTTCTCTGTCCCCCGCAACTGGAGTTCCGCTTGAATAATCAGTGGTTTTCAAAAATTGCCGTCTGGCTGGTCATTGCCTTGGTGCTGTTCACGGTGTTCAAACAGTTCGATGCCCGTGGCGCAGCCGGCGCGGGGGCTATCGGCTATTCCGAATTTCTTGAAGAAGTCCGCAATGACCGCATCAGGAGCGCCACCATCCCCGAGGGTTTGAGCGGCGGTGAAATCGTTGCCACGACCACCGATGGCAGCAAGATTCGCACCAATGCATCGGTGCTCGACCGGGGCCTGGTGGGCGACCTGCTCAACCACAACGTCAAATTCGACGTCAAACCCCGCGAAGAAGGCTCCCTGCTGCTGACGCTGCTGATCAACTGGGCCCCCATACTGGCGGTGGTCGGCATCTGGGTGTACTTCATGCGCCAGATGCAAGGGGGCGGCAAGGGCGGCGCATTCAGCTTCGGCAAGAGCAAGGCGCGCATGCTCGACGAAAACAACAACCAGGTCACGTTCGCTGACGTGGCCGGCTGCGACGAGGCCAAGGAAGAGGTCAAGGAAGTCGTCGACTTCCTCAAGGACCCGCAGAAATTCCAGAAGCTCGGCGGCCGCATCCCGCGCGGTTTGCTGCTGGTAGGCCCTCCGGGCACCGGCAAGACCTTGCTGGCCAAGTCGATTGCGGGCGAGGCCAAGGTGCCGTTTTTCAGCATCTCGGGTTCCGACTTCGTTGAGATGTTTGTCGGTGTCGGCGCAGCCCGCGTGCGCGACATGTTCGACAACGCCAAGAAGAACGCGCCGTGCATCATCTTCATCGACGAAATCGATGCCGTCGGTCGCCAGCGCGGCGCCGGCCTCGGGGGTGGCAATGACGAGCGCGAGCAGACGCTGAACCAGATGCTGGTCGAGATGGATGGTTTCGAAACCAACCTCGGCGTGATCGTGGTGGCGGCCACCAACCGTCCTGACATTCTGGATGCGGCCTTGTTGCGCCCCGGCCGCTTCGACCGCCAGGTGTATGTAACGCTGCCCGACATCCGTGGCCGCGAGCAGATCCTGAACGTGCACATGCGCAAGATCCCGATGGGCCAGGACGTGGCCCCCGGCATCATCGCCCGTGGCACGCCCGGCATGAGCGGCGCAGACTTGGCAAACCTGTGCAACGAAGCCGCGCTGATGGCGGCCCGCCGCAACGCGCGCACCGTCGAGATGCAGGACTTCGAGCGGGCCAAGGACAAGATCCTGATGGGCCCCGAGCGCAAAAGCATGGTCATGCCCGAGGAAGAGCGGCGCAACACCGCGTACCACGAATCCGGCCACGCCCTGATCGGCAAGCTGCTGCCCAAGTGCGACCCGGTGCACAAGGTCACCATCATTCCCCGTGGCCGGGCGCTGGGCGTGACCATGAGCCTGCCGGCGCATGACCGCTATAGCTACGACCGCGAATACATGCTCAACCAGATCAGCATGTTGTTTGGCGGCCGCATCGCCGAAGAAGTGTTCATGCACCAGATGACCACCGGCGCCAGCAACGACTTCGAGCGCGCGACCCATATTGCGCGCGACATGGTCACCCGTTATGGCATGACCGAGGCCCTGGGCCCCATGGTCTATGCTGAAAACGAAGGCGAAATCTTTCTCGGCCGCTCGGTGACCAAGACCACCAACATGAGCGAGCAGACCATGGAAAAGGTCGACGGCGAAGTGCGCCGCATCATCGATGAGCAATACCACCAGGCACGCCGCCTGATCGAAGACAACAGCGACAAAATCCACGCCATGGTCAAGGCCCTGCTCGAATGGGAAACCATAGACGCCGAACAACTCGACGACATCATGGCCGGCAAGGAGCCCCGTCCGCCCAAGGACTGGACGCCGCGCACACCGCCCCCGGGCGGCGATAGTTCCAGCGGGGGCACGCCAGAGGTGACAACGAACACCGCGCCAACGGCCGCATGAGGCGAGCGGCGACCGCAGCCCGGACTGCAAACGGGCTTCGCGCCGCCGCCCGGACGGGGCCTCGTGCCCTGTCCCTTGCCACAATCTCTCCGATCGCAGCGCCGTGGAGCACGGCCTCTCACTGATGGCTTCATGATCTGGCAGACCGCGCGCTTTTCCATTGACCTGACCCGCCCCCGGGTCATGGGCATCGTCAACGTCACGCCGGACTCGTTTTCCGACGGTGGGCGCCATGGCAGCACGGCCACCGCCCTGCAGCATTGCGAGCAACTGCTCAAGGATGGCGCCGACATCCTGGACATCGGCGGCGAGTCGACGCGCCCCGGCAGCACGGCAGTGCCGCTGGAGCAGGAACTGGCCCGCGTGCTGCCCGTGGTGCGCGCTGCGGTTTCTTTGGGCGCTCCGGTTTCCGTCGACACCTGCAAGCCCGAGGTGATGCAGGCGGTGCTCGATGTGGGCGCCGACATCGTCAACGACATCCGGGCGCTGCGCCAGCCCGGGGCTGCGGCCGTCGTCGCGGCGCATCCGCGCTGCGGCGTTTGCCTGATGCATATGCACCGCGACCCGCAGACCATGCAGTTGGCACCGATGCACGGCGATGTGCTGTCTCAGGTGCGCTCATTTTTAGAGATGGCGGCGCATGATCTGCTGGCGCTAGGGGTCGCAAACCATCGCATCGTTGTGGACCCGGGCATTGGTTTTGGCAAAACGCCAGAGCAGAACTTCGCCTTGCTGGCAAAGCAGCCGGCGCTGCTGGCAATGGGCTACCCGCTGCTGGTGGGCTGGTCACGCAAGTCATCCTTGGGGGCTGCGACCGGTTTGGCGCTCGAACAGCGCCTGGTGCCCAGCGTGACGGCGGCCGTGCTGGCGGTCGAGCGCGGCGCATCGGTGGTGCGCGTGCATGATGTGCGCGAAACGGTGGCAGCGCTGGCGGTGTGGGCGGCGCTGCAACAGGCCGGCTGACTTCGACCGCTGCGACCACGCGCTCGACACCCAAGGAAACGCAACCCCCATGACGCGCCAACACTTCGGCACCGATGGCATTCGCGGCACCGTCGGGCAGCCGCCGATCACGCCCGATTTCGTCTTGCGCCTGGCCCACGCCGTGGGCCGCGTGCTGCGCCAGACGCAAGAGCGCCCTGTCGTGTTGATCGGCAAGGACACCCGGATTTCCGGCTACATGCTCGAAAGCGCGCTGGAGTCGGGCTTCAACTCCGCCGGGGTCGACGTGGTGTTGCTAGGCCCTCTGCCCACGCCCGGCGTGGCCTACCTGACCTGCGCCCAGCGCGCCAGCCTGGGGGTGGTCATCAGCGCGAGCCACAACCCGTATCCCGACAACGGCATCAAATTCTTCAGCGCCCAGGGCAGCAAGCTGTCCGACGCCTGGGAGCAGGCCGTGGAAACGGCACTGGGCGAGCCGCCGGCATGGACCAACTCCGCCAACCTGGGCAAGGCGCGGCGGCTCAATGATGCGGCCGAGCGCTATATCGAATTTTGCAAAAACACCTTTGCGCAGGATCTGTCCCTCAAGGGGCTGAAAATCGTGCTCGACGCAGCCCATGGCGCGGCCTACCAGGTGGGCCCCAAGGTCTTGCGTGAACTGGAGGCCGAGGTGATCGCCATCGGTTGCTCGCCCGATGGCCTGAACATCAACCATGAGGTAGGCGCTACGCACCCCGACACCCTGGTGCGCGCGGTCCATGCCCACCATGCGGACTACGGCATTGCGCTCGATGGCGACGCAGACCGTGTGCTGATCGTTGACGCCACCGGGCGCCTGTACAACGGCGACGAACTGCTGTACCTGATGGTCGCGGACCGCATGGGCCGCGACGAGCATGTGCCCGGCGTGGTCGGCACCCTGATGACGAACCGGGCGGTCGAACTGGCCTTGCAGGCCCGGGGCGTGGAATTCGTGCGCGCCAAGGTCGGCGACCGCTACATCCTGGAAGAACTGACGCGCCGCGACTGGGCGCTCGGGGGCGAAGGGTCCGGGCACCTGCTGGCACTGGACCGGCACACCACGGGCGATGGCATCGGCAGCGCCCTGCAGGTGCTGCAAGCCTGTGTGCGCAGCCGCAGCACGCTGGCGCAGTTGCTGGCCGCAGTGACGCTGTACCCCCAGGTGCTGCTCAATGTCCGCTTGCCCCCGGACCAGGACTGGACGACGAACCGGCTGCTGGCCGACGCCATCCAGGCGGTCGAGCAGCAACTGGGCGCATCGGGCCGCGTGCTCATCCGCGCCAGCGGCACCGAGCCTCTGCTGCGCGTCATGGTCGAGGCCCGCGACGCGCAACTGGCCGACAGTTGCGCCCAACGGCTGGCAAATGCCGCCCGCGCCGGATGGCAAGGGCATACTTCCTTGAAAAATGCACCCCCCATGGGCGCCAACTGATTCCATTTCCCCATCGTTCGTGGACGCGACGCCGGCAAAGCGCACGGATGATTCAGGAATGGAATGACGCATCGGATAGACCACGGATTCAAGGCCATGAAATCGATCAACCTCATCGAACTGTCGAAACTCTCCCCGCAGCAGAGAAAATCCCTGATGCTGCGCACGGAAAGCGACCTGTCCACCTATGCCAATGCGGTATTGCCCATCATCGAAGATGTCAGAAACCGAGGCGATGCGGCCCTGGTGCATTACGCAGCGCAATTCGAGGGCGCAGCGATCGGGTTGGACTCCATCCGGGTATCCCCTGCCGAGTTCGACGCCGCGTTCGCCATGCTCGACCCCAAGGTCGTGGCCGCCATCGAATACGGCATCGAGAACATCCGCTCGTTTCATACGGCCCAAAAGCCGGTTCAGTACTGGATGAAAGAACTGCGTCCCGGTGCATTTGCCGGCGAACGGATCACCCCCATCGATACGGTCGCCCTGTATGTGCCGCGCGGCAAAGGCTCATTTCCCAGCACCGTGATGATGCTGTGTGTTCCGGCCGTGGTGGCCCAAGTCCCGACGGCCTACATCCTGACCCCCGCCGGACCCGATGGCCGGGTCGACGCCGCCACCCTGGTTGCCGCCCGGCTCGCCGGTATCGAAACCATCTTCAAAGTCGGCGGCTCGCAAGCGGTTGCGGCTGCGGCTTTTGGCACCTCGACCATCCCCAAGGCAGACAAGATACTGGGCCCGGGCAGCCCATGGGTCATGGCGGCCAAGCGGGCGCTGGTCGACCACCTGGACCCGGGCATCCCCGCAGGGCCGAGTGAATCGATCGTGTTTGCCGACGCCTCTGCCGACGCCCGTCTGGCGGCACTCGATGTGTTGATCGAAGCCGAGCATGGCCCGGATTCATCCGCATTTCTGGTGACCACCAGCAGGGCCATTGCATCCGCAGCCATCGATTGGATAGCGCATTTCTGGAACGAAATGAGCGCCCGGCGCGTCGAGTTCTCGGCAACGGTATTGACCGGCCCGCGCGGCGGCGTCTTGTTGGCCGATTCAGTGCCCAGCGCGATGGACTTCATCAACGACTACGCGCCGGAACACCTCGAAATCCTCGGCGCAGAACCATTCGGGTATCTCCACCAGATCCGCAACGCCGGCGAGATACTGTTGGGCCATGCCACACCCATGTCGATCGCCAACTTCGTACTGGGGCCGAACGCGGTTCTGCCGACATCATTCGGGGCCAAAACCGTGTCCGCCTTGTCGGTGCATGATTTCATCAAACGCACATCGATAGGCTACGTCACCACCAAGGCATTTCCCCCCATGGCAGCCATGGGGCGCGAATTGGCCATTTACGAGGGATTCGACGCGCATGCACTGGCGCTTGCGCCGCAGCGGTTCGATCCCCCCGTGGCCCGGACGCAACCAATGGCTGCCGAATGACCGCCGAGCGACCGCCGAGCGACCGCTACGGCGCAGACGGCAGCGCAGGCCCCGGTTTCGGCACCGTCATATTGCGCCCGCCATCTCTAGTGTCGCGTCACCGATCATCTGTCGGTCTGCGCTGCGCTCCGATGGCTGCGCGCAGCCTACGACATCTGATCCGTGACGCGACACTAGGCTCGTCTTCGGGCACCGGGCGCCGGACCGATCGTCTTTGGCGCAACGTGCAGCGTTGAAGACAGGCCCGATCCCGGTCGATCCGTTCAAGTGCCCAGACCGGCCGGCCCGATGCTCAGGCGCTGCGGCCCTGGCCCGCATCGGGCGCTGCGTCTTGCCTTGCCAAGGCAAAGCGGCCAATGCCCAGGCCGTCGATCGCAACGCTGCTGCGGCCTGTCGCAATGATCTCGGCCATGACCGCGCCAGCGCCGGGGCCGAGCTGGAAGCCATGGGCGGAGAAGCCGAACTGGTGATAGACGCCCTCATGCCTGGCGCTGGGTCCGAAGACCGGCAGATCGTCGGGCATGCGAGCCTCGATGCCGGCCCAGGCGCGCAGGATGCTTGCCGTGCGCATGACCGGGAACAGATCCTGAACCGTCCGGGCACTGGTGGCGAGCTGCTGCCAGTCGAGGAGGGTGCGATTTTCATCGCGCAGGGGCCAGCCGCGGTGGCCGCCGCCGATCAGCACCGTGCCATTGGCCCATTGCTTGAGCGAGAGCTTGCGCCGCCGCGTGATCACCACCGGCGCGATAAAGGCCGGCAGCGGCTCCGTGATCATCAGCATCGGCGCGATCACCGTGAGCGGCACTGGTTCGCCCAGGCCGGCGGCGATCCGGTCGGCCCAGGCACCGGCGGCATTGACCAGGCGCGGCGCGGTGAACTTGCCGGCATCGGTCTGAACGCACCAGAGCGCACCGTCGCGCAGCACCTTTGCTGCATGCACGCCCTCGCGGATGCTGGCACCGAGCGCCTGCGCCTTGCGCTTGAAGGCCTGCGTCGTGCGCAGCGGGTTGGCAGCGCCATCGCGCCGCGAAACCACACCGCCGGGGCAGGCGCCGGAAATCGCGGGTATCAGCCGGCGCAATTCCCGGGCGTCGATCAGTTCCTCATGGTCAAAGCCGCGCAATCTCAACATGTCGACGCGCGCGCGGCAGTCCGCCAGATCGGCTTCGGTCTCGGCGACCAGGACCTGGCCGTCCGAACTGAAGCCGCAATCATCGTCGACGAGTTCGCCGATCCGGTGCCAGAGCGCCATGGCCGCGTTCGAGAGCGCAATCTCCGCGACATCGCGGGCGAGCTGGCGCACGCCGCCGGCATTGACGCCCGAGGCATGGCGGCCGGCATGGTCTTTCTCCAGCACGATCACCGACAGCCCGCGCATCGCGCAGTGCAATGCGCTCGAGCAGCCATGGATGCCCGCGCCGATGACGATGACGTCGGCATGGCGGCGCTGCGCGTTCACGGCACCACGGCCTCGATGGCCGCCTCGGTCTGTGGCAGGGCCGCGAGTTCGGCGAGCGTGACCGGCTTGACCGGCGGGCGTAGCCGGTAGTAGCCGACCTGCGCCGGCGTCATGCCATGGGTCTGCGCAATCAGTTCGACCACGGTCGGCCCGCACAGCCGCCCTTGGCATGGCCCCATGCCGCAGCGCAGAAAGGCTTTCATCCGGTTCGGGCCGGTGACGCCCAGACGCTTGGCGCTGTCGCGGATCTGGCCGGCCGTGACCTCCTCGCAGCGGCAGACGATGGTGTCATCCTGCGGCGGGGCGAGGAATTGCGCAGCCGGTTGGTACAGCAGATCGAGAAAGCGCCGGCCGCGCAGCGCGCGCGCCAGTTGCGCGCGCAGCGGTGTGGCCGCGCGCTCGCGCGCAGCCAGGTCGATGCGGCCCAGCCGCTCGGCCACGGCCAGCGCTGCGATTTCACCGCGCAAGGCCGCGCTCTCGGCCCCGGCGATGCCGGCGCCATCGCCGGCGATGGCGATGCCGGGCACGGACGAGGTGAACCAGTCGTCCAGACGCGGCACCCAGCAATGCCCGGCGGCGCTGAAATCATGCGCGCAACCGGCGGCGTTGGAGAGGTTGACGCCGGGGATCAGGCCCTGGTGCAGCAGCAGCGTATCGCAGTCGATGCGCGCGGTCCGGCCGTCGCGCACGAAGGTGACGGCGGCGAGCCTGTCCTGCCCCGCGCCAGACAGGCCGGTGACGCCGCCGACAAAGCGCAGACGGCGGTTCAGATGCAGCCCCGCCAGCAGTTTCAACCCGGCGAGCGCATACGGCGAGCGCAGGAAATCGGGCAGCGCAGCCGCAGCCCTGGACCAATAGCGGCGCGGCGTGGTGTCCAGCAGCGCAACGATCTCGGCCCCCGCCGCCGCCAACTGGCGGGCGAGCAGATACAGCAACGGGCCGCAGCCGGCGACCACGGTGCGCCCTGCCGGCACGATGGCGGCGCTCTTGAGCGCGATCTGCGCCGCGCCGGCGCTCATCACGCCGGGCAAGGTCCAGCCGGGGATCGGAAATGGCCGCTCCTGTGCGCCGGTGGCCAAAATGAGCTGGCGCGCATCGATCAGGCGGGCGCAGCCGCCCTGCGACAGGCCGACCTCGAACGCCTGGCCATGGTGCCGTGTTGCGTGCGGCGTCACCGACCAGAGCGTGCAGCGCGCGGCATAGCTGGCTGGCGCACGTTCGAAGCGCGCGACGATATCGGCGCCACGCCAATAGTCCTGGCCGAGCACGGCGCGGTCGCTGATGGGAGTGCTCGTGATGGCCCGGTAGATCTGCCCGCCCGGAGCCGGGTTCTCGTCGACCAGCAGCACATCGAGCCCATGCTGCGCCGCCGTGGTGGCGGCGGACAAACCGGCCGGGCCGGCGCCAACGACGACCAGGTCGTAGCTTTGGGCGAGTTGGCCGGGCGCAGTCAAGGCTTTCATCCGTGCACCTGTCCGGTCTGGCGCCGGCCATGCTGGGTCGCTATGCGCATGCCCGCGCGCAGCGGCTCTAGGCAGCCCTGCCGGTTGCCGATGCCGTCGATGACGACCAGGCATTCAAAGCAGATGCCCATCATGCAATAAGGTGCGCGCGGCGCGCCCGAGACCGGCGTCGCGCGACAGGCCGTGACGCCGTTGGCCAGCAGCGCGGCCGCGACGGTGTCGCCCGCGCGCCCGGTCAGTGGCCGACCGTCGAAAGTGAAGGCCAGCCTGGCGCCGCTGGCTGCGGCCGGGCCTTTTCCGGTATCAAACATGGGGCGGAACATCGAACCTCCGTGCGGAAAAGCGCGCCACCGACTCGGGCAGTTGGCCGGCGAAGATGGCCGGGGCGAGCGTCAGTACATGGTTGGCGGCCAGCGTCACGCCGGAATGGCAGGTGACGACGAAGGCGCCGGGATGGCTGTGCGACTGCTGATAGATCGGAAAGCCGTCCGGGCTCATCACGCGCAGCGCCGACCAACTGCGCACGACATGCAAAGCGGCCAGACGCGCAAAGGTGCGCACCGCGCGCTCGGCCATGACCGCGATCACGGACTGGCCGACGCCGGTATCGAAGCCACAATCCTCCTGGCTGTCGCCGATCATGATGCCGCCCTCGTCGGTCTGGCGCAGGCTCGCCATCGGGTGGTGCAGGAAGGCGGCGGTTTTTTCGGTGACGATGATCTGGCCCTTGCGCGGCTGGAGCGGCGCCGCCAGACCGACCATGGGCGCAAGCCGCGCATTGCCCAGACCGGCAGCGAGCACCACCCGGCCGGCGTCGATCTCGCCCCAGTGCCCGGGACGGTGAAAGCCGGAGTGAAAACCGATGCGAAAGCCCCCGTCACGGGGCCTGATCGACCCGACCACATGGCTGGCACGGTAGTCGATGCCACGGCGCGCACCGGCCGCGCGCAGCGCGCGCCAGAGCCGGAGCGAATTCACATGACCGTCCAGCGGGCTGTAGATGGCACCGACCACATGTTTGCTGATATCGGGCAATCGCCGCCGGGTCTCGGCATGGTCGAGAACCTCGTAGCGGAAGTCGGCAAGGCCCGGTTGGCGGTACAGCCGCTGTATCGCGGTGGCGCGCTTTTCCAGTTCCGCCTCCGACAGGCAAGGCGTGAAGCCGCCGGGCTGGCTATGGGCGACATCGATACCGGCCTCGTCCTGCAACAGGGCCGCCAGGCCATGCCAGTCCTGCGCCGAACGGCGTGACCACAGGGCGTACTCGGGCATGCCCAGGCCCTTGGACTGCACCCAGATCAGCGCAAAATTGCCGCCCGAGGCGCACAAGGCGCCATCGCCCCCGTCCAGCACGGTGACCACCGCACCGCAGCGGGCCAGGCCCAAGGCCAGCGCGGCGCCAACCACCCCGCCGCCGATGACGGCGATGTCCGCCTCCTTGCGCTGTGCCGTGCTCGTCATGGAGGTCACTTTGCGGCGCCCGCGAACAGCCGATCGAGCCCATAGAGTCTGTCGAAAACGAACAGCAGCGCGGCCGTCAGCGCGATCAGGCAGGCGGAAATGGCGGCGATCAGCGGATCGATATTGTCCTGAAGGTAGAGAAACATCCTGACCGGCAGCGTGCTGGTCGCCGGCGAGGCAATGAACACCGTCATCGTGACCTCGTCGAAGGAGTTGATCGCAGCCAGCAGCCAGCCCGAGACGATGCCGGGCAGGATCAGCGGCAGCGTCACCCGCCGGAACACCGTCAGCGCGCCAGCGCCGAGCGAGATCGCCGCCTGCTCGATCCGGCGGTCCATACCGTAGGAGGCGGCGAGCACGAGCCGCAGGGCAAAGGGAAAAATGATCAGACAATGGCTGAGCACCAGCCCGGTGAAGCTGCCCGACAGGCCGATCTGCGTGAAAAACCGCAGGAAGGCGATGCCGAGCACGACATGCGGCACCATCAGCGGCGACATGAACAAGGCCGTGATCGCCTCGCGGCCAACGAAGCGGTAGCGGGCAATGGCCAGCGCCGCCGGCACGGCCAGCGCGATCACGATGCCCGAGGACAGCGCCGCGAGCCAGAGCGAGGTGTAGAAGGCGCGCAGGAATTCGGGGTAAGCGAAGATCGCCTTGAACCAGCGCAGGCTCAGGCCCTGCGTCGGCAGTGAAAGATAGCCCTGCGGCGTGAAGGCGACGATGCAGACGATCACCAGCGGCGCCAGCATGAACACCACGAACAGCGTGTGGAAAACCAGCGCCAGGGGGCCGTTGCTTCTCATTCGCGCACCTATTCGAACACCGGCGCGAAGCGGCGCTCGATCAGTCGGTTCGAGCCGACGATGATGGCCACCAGCGCAACGAGCAAAAACATCGCCACCGCCGCGCCGAGCGGCCAGTTCAGCGTGTTCAGGAACTCGTCATAGGCCAACGTCGCGGCCACCTTGAGCCGCCGCCCGCCGATGATCGCCGGCGAAGCAAAGGCGCTGGCGGCCAGCGCGAAGACGATGATCGCACCGGAGAGAATGCCCGGCACGATCTGCGGCAGGATCACCCGCCGCCAGATCGTCAACCCGCCGGCGCCCAGCGACATCGCCGCGTTCTCGATCTGCGGGTCGAGCCGTTGCAGCGAGGCCCAGACGGCCAGGATCATGAACGGTATCAGCACATGGGTGAGCGCGATGATGACGCCCGTCTCGGTGAACATGAATTCCAGCGGCGCGCGAATCAGTCCGAGCGCGATCAAGCCCTGGTTGACGACCCCGGTCGAACCCAGCAGCAGCGCCCAGCCCAGCGTGCGCGCCACCACCGACACCAGCAGCGGCCCGATGACGACGAACAGGAAGACGCTGCGCCAGCCGGGCGACATCCGCCGCAGGATGTAAGCCTGCGGCACACCGATCAGCATCGTCGCCAACGTCACCAGCAACGCGATCCGGAAACTGCGCAGGAAGATCTCGAAAAAATAGGAATCGGTCGCGATCTCGATCCAATTCTTCAGTGTGAACTCGGCCACGATGCCCTTGTATTGCCCCCAGTCGTAGAACGAGAGCAAGGCCGTCATGCCCAATGGAATGATGACCAGACCGAGGAAGACCAGCAGCCCCGGTGCGACCAGCCAGTAGGGCGCGCGGCGTTCTTTGGTCATGCCGGTCATGGCGCAGCCCCGTTCTCGAGCACGGCGGCATCGGCCGGCGCAAACGACAGCATCACGGTTTGGCCATCGGCCGGGATGCTGCTGCCGTCATTGCTGCGCAGCAGCCACAGCGCCCCGGCCTCGCTATCGGCGCTCAGCAGCCAATGCGCGCCCTGGAACACCCGGCCGGTGATGCGCGCCGGGAAACCACGGGCGCCCGGCGCGTCGATCGACAGCCGCTCCGGCCGGACGGCGAGCGCCACCGCGCCAGCGCCCGCACCAGCGACGGGAATGGACAATGGGCCGATGACGACATGGCCGCAACCGTCGCCCCGGCCCTGCAGGATATTGGTTTTGCCGAGGAAATGGGCGACGAAGGCACTGCTCGGACGCGCATAGATCGCGTCCGGCGTACCGATCTGCTCGACCCGGCCCTGATTCATCAGCACGATGCGGTCGGACAGCGCCATCGCCTCATGCTGGTCATGGGTCACGAGGATCGTGGTGGTGCCGACCGAGCGCTGTATCCGGCGCAGTTCGCCCTGCATCTCCTCGCGCAGCTTGGCATCGAGATTGGACAAAGGCTCGTCGAGCAGGAGCAGCGTCGGTTCGATGACCAGCGCACGCGCCAGCGCGACACGCTGCTGCTGGCCGCCCGACATCCGGCGCGGATAGCGTTCGACAAAGCCATCGAGGTCCACCAGCGCCATCGCCTCCAAGGTGCGCCGGTCGCGCTCGGACTTGGCAACGCCGCGCATTTCCAGCCCGAAAGCGATGTTCTGCGCCACCGTCATATGCGGAAACAGCGCGTAGCTCTGAAAGACGATGCCCAGACCGCGCTTGCTGGGCGCGACCGTGGCAAGGTCACTGCCGTCGAGCAAAATGCGCCCGCGATCGACCGGGGTGAAGCCGGCGATCATCTGCAAGGTGGTGGTCTTGCCGCAGCCGGAAGGGCCCAGCAGCGAAACGAATTCCCCGCGCTCGACCGCCAGATCGAGCCCCGCGATGACGGTCACGTCACCATAGGATTTGCCCAAACCATCGAGGACGAGGTGCGACATGGACGCC
The DNA here is from genome assembly GCF_000015565.1 of Verminephrobacter eiseniae EF01-2. Taxonomy (NCBI): domain Bacteria; kingdom Pseudomonadati; phylum Pseudomonadota; class Betaproteobacteria; order Burkholderiales; family Comamonadaceae; genus Verminephrobacter; species Verminephrobacter eiseniae. The sequence continues at coordinate 220,270 of NC_008786.1, read as the reverse complement.
ATCGGCAACAGGGTGGAGGGTGGAGGGTGGAGGGTGGGCAGGGAGGACAGGGTTGCATCCGGGCGGCACGCTCAGCGCTCGATCTCGCGGTTCCAGCGCCGCGTCCATTCCTCACGCCTGGCGTTGGCCGTGTCCCAGTCGAGCGCTTTGAGCGCCCTGGCCTGCCCGCCATAAGGCAGGCCCCGGTGCTGCTGCGGCGTCAGTACCACCCGGGTGTTGGCAGGACCGGCGCCGTGACGCAGCGCCAGCGTCATCTGCACCGCAGGCGAGAGCATGTATTGCAAAAAGGCATTCGCCTCGACCGCGTTCTTCGACCCCTCGACCGGGCAGCCGACAATGCCCAGAACGAAGCCGCCCTCCCGGGGATAGACGAACTCCGCCGGGAAGCCGGTGTCGGCAAAGGCCTTGACCCGCCCCGAGCCCCAGACACCGAGCACCGCCTGGCCGCTCTGGAACAACTCGACCATCTTCGCTGCCGAGGACTCATACACCAGCACGTTGGGATTGGTCTGCTCCTTGATCATCTTGAAGCCGGGCTCCACATTCGCCTCGCTGCCGCCACCGAGCTGCGCCATCGCGACCAGCGTATGCAGACCGTAGGTGTTGTTGATCGACGGGATCACCAGCTTCTTGCGAAACTTGGGGTCGTTCAGATCGGCCCAGGACGTCGGGGCCGGCCATCGGTTCTCCGCGAAGACCTTTTTGTTATAGAACAGGCCCGTCGCCACCATGCCCAAACCGATGGCCTGGTTCGATTTGAACTTCATCACCGGCGCGACATCGGCATAAATCGGCGCCGGGCGCAGCGTGCCGCAGAACCCGAGCGAGACCGCTTGATAGGCTGGACCATCATCGACGATGATGGCGTCGATCTGCTGATTGCCTTTTTGCGCCTGCAACTTGGCCAGCGTGTCGGTCGAGTTGCCGGCGACATACTCGATCCTGAGCCTGGCCTGCTTTTCAAAATCGGGAATGACCTCCTTGCGCATCATCTGCTCGAAGGAGCCGCCATAGCCGGCAACATACAGCGTTTTCTGCTGGGCGAAAGCCGAACCGGCGCCAGCCAGGATGGCTGTCGCCGAAAGCACGCCAAACCACATGGACTTCATCAGGCACTCTCCCGTTTTGCATCGGTCGGCCGAGCATCAGCGATAACCGTGATCCGGGTCAAATCAAATGCTTGGCGCGGTCCATGTCCAAATGTGATGTATTGCCAGTGAGAGCACCGCATGCTGAATCCGCGCCAGATCGAGGCCTTCCGCACCGTCATCATCATGGGCGGGGTCACTGCCGCAGCCCAGGCGCTGAGCATCTCCCAGCCTGCGGTGACGCGACTGATCCATGACCTGCAATACGCACTCGGGCTCAAGCTCTTCGTCAAGCGCGGCACGAGGCTGGTGCCGACGAACGAGGCGCTATCGCTTTTTCGCGAGGTCGAGCGCCAATTCGTTGGCCTGGAGCGCATACAGGCCGCAGCCCTGAGCCTGCGCGAGCGGCGCATGGGTACGCTGCGCATCGCGGCCTTGCCGGCGTTCAATGTCGGCTTCCTGCCTCGGCTCGTGAGCCGCTACCTTCAGCACAAGCCCGGCCTGAATGTCACGGTCTACGGCAGTAGCTCATCACAGGTAGCGGACTGGGTGGTCTCGGGCTTTTGCGAACTTGGCTTCGTCCAACTGCCGCTGGATTTTCCGAGCCTCGATGTCGAGCCCCTGCCGCAGGCCACGGCGGTCGCGGTGCTGCCCCAAGACCACCGGCTTGCAGCCCGATCGGTTCTTGGGCCGCGTGATTTCGCCGGCGAGTCTTTCGTCTCGCTGGAGCAGATGACGCAACTGCGCTATCAGATCGACGCGCTCTTCGCGTCCGAACGCATCACGCGCGAAGTGCGCATCGAAACACCGCTATCGATGATCGCCTGCGCACTGGTCGCCGCCGGAGCCGGCGTCAGCATCGTCGATCCGTTCACAGCGGCCGAATACTGCGGGCGCGGCGTCGTGGTCCGGCCCTTTCACCCCGCCATCTTGTTCGACATCGCCGTGATCTGGGCCGCAGGCCGGTGCAGATCCGCACTGGCACAGGACTTCGCCCACCAGGTGCGCGCGGCGGTCATCGGGCAGGGCCGATGACAAGCGGTGGGCGGTGCCTGGAAAAATCCGGCCGGAACGCGATGGGCCATGCGCTCGACAGGGTGCGCCGCCGCCCCGGGAGTCTCTGCGCTCCGGCAGCCGGGCCGCCGTCGATCGGGCGCTGTCCCGGCTGTCCCGGCAAGGCAAGCTGCTGCGTGTTGCACGCGGCCCCCTGCGGCACGCCAGTGCCGCGCCGGCGCGGCCCGGTGCGGCCCGGCGCAGCCCGGGGCGGGGCGCGTGAAAGCATGACCGGTGCCGGCCGCGCCGCCATGCGGTATGGTCCGGGGTCATGCCATCCCAGTCGCTTTCCGACGCGCCACCGTCCCCGCTGCGGCGCCACGCCCACCTGTGCTGGACCCTGGCGGCCCTGGCCGGCGTGCTGGCCTGGGATGCGGGCGGGCAAGACCTGGCGCTGGCCCGGGTCTTTGGCTCTGCGGGCGGCTTTGCGTTGCGTGAGCAGTGGTTTTTGACACAGGTGCTGCACGAGGGCGCCCGGCGCCTGGGATATTTGCTGTTGCTGCTGCTGACCCTGGGCCTGTGGTGGCCCAAGGGATTTTTGCGGCGCATGGCCGCCCGCGACCGGTGGCAGATGGTCGTGAGCTGCTTGCTGGCGCTGGCGCTGGTCAGCGCGGCCAAGAGCCTGAGCGCCACCAGTTGCCCCTGGGATCTGGCGCAGTTCGGCGGTGTCGCGCGCCATGTCTCGCATTGGGCGCTGGGGGTGCGCGACGGCGGCGGCGGGCGCTGCTTTCCGGCCGGCCATGCCGCTGCGGGCTTTGCCTTTCTCGGCGGCTATTTCGCGCTGCGCCACCAGTTGCCCGGCGTCGCCCGCTGGTGGCTGGCCGGCGCCTTGCTGGCCGGCCTGGTGCTCGGTGGCGCGCAACAGTTGCGCGGCGCGCATTTCATGAGCCATACGCTGTGGACCGGCTGGCTGTGCTGGAGCACCGGCTGGCTGTGCGATGTGGCGGCTGGCGCACTGCGCCGGCGATCGGCCGCCAGCGCCGGTGCCACGACCCCGGACGGCCAGGACCGTCACGCCGCCGGGTCCGCTGACTGCGCCACCCCGGTTGGCCGCAGCCATGCGGACAGTGCCACGGGCGAAACAGGCGCAACAGGCGCAACGACGGGCGCTGCGGGGTGATCCCTCAAGCGACGACGCAGATTTTCAGCATGTTGGTCCCGCCGGGGGCGCCCATCGGCTCGCCGCAGGTGATGGCGTAGACATCGCCTTGCTGCACGATGCCGCGGCTTTTCAGATGCTGCTCGGCCTGGGCCAGCGCGGTGTCGCGGTCGGCGCTGGTGTCCATCAGCAGCGGCAGCACGTTGCGGTACATGGCCATCTTGCGCTGCGTGGCCACCTTGGGGGTGAGCGCGTAGATCGGGACATGGATGCCATGCCGGCTCATCCACAGCGCGGTGGCACCGCTGTCGGTCATGGCCACGATGGCTTTGGCGCCCAGGTGGTGGGCCGTGAACAGCGCGCCCATGGCGATCGACTGGTCGATGCGGTCAAAGGTCTGGCCGGTGAAGTCGGCGTCGAGCCGGTGCTCCTCGGCGGCTTCGGCGGCGGCGCAGATGGTGGCCATTTCGGTCACGGTTTCGAGCGGGTAGCGGCCGGCAGCGGTTTCGGCGCTGAGCATCACGGCGTCGGTTCCGTCGAGCACGGCATTGGCCACGTCACTGACCTCGGCCCGCGTGGGCACCGGGTTGGTGATCATGCTTTCCATCATCTGCGTGGCGGTGATCACCAGTTTGTCCATATCCCGCGCCATGCGGATCATCTTCTTTTGCAGCGCCGGCACGGCGGCGTTGCCCACTTCCACCGCCAGGTCGCCGCGCGCGACCATGATGCCGTCGCTCACGCGCAGTATGGCTTGCAGGTGCGGAATCGCCTCGGCGCGCTCGATCTTGGCGATCAGGCCCGGCTTGTGGCGCTGCTCCGAGGCGGCGACGGTGCACAGTTGGCGCGCCATTTCCATGTCGGTCGCATTTTTCGGAAAGCTCACGGCCACATAGTCGGCCTGAAAGCCCATCGCGGTGCGGATGTCCTCCATGTCCTTGGCCGTCAGGGCCGACGCCGTCAGGCCGCCGCCCTTTTTGTTGATGCCTTTGTTGTTCGACAGCTCGCCGCCGATCTTGACGGTGGTGTGCACCTGCTCGCCGCGCACTGCGTCCACGCTGAGCACGATCAGGCCATCGTTGAGCAGCAGCAGGTCGCCGCCCTTCACATCGTGCGGCAGTTCCTTGTAATCGAGGCCCACGCCATCGATGTCGCCCGGTTCGGTGCGCGATGCGTCGAGCACGAAGGGAGCGCCCGGCGCCAGCAGCACCCGGCCTTCGGCGAATTTGCCGACGCGGATCTTGGGCCCTTGCAGGTCGGCCATGATGGCCACCTCGTGCCCGGCGCGCTGCGCCGCAGCACGCACGCAGGCGGCGCGGTCGATATGGTCTTGCGCCTTGCCGTGGCTGAAGTTCAGCCGAACCACATTCACCCCTGCGCGGATCATGGCCTCCAGCAGCGCCGGCTCGCTCGATGCAGGGCCCAGGGTGGCAACGATCTTGGTGGCGCGGCGCGTAGGCATGGGGCGGGTCTTTCGGGGGATGGATGGGTGGTGATCGGGTGCCGATTCTTGCATGGGGCTGCGTTGCTCAGTCGCGCATCAGCGCTTCGATGGCGCCGGCCTGCACCGGCACGTCGCGCGTGATCAGTTCGCAGCCCGAGGCGGTGACGATGGCATCGTCTTCGATGCGGATGCCGAGATGGTGGAACTGCTCGGGCACGCCGGCAGCGGGCCGCACGTAGATGCCGGGCTCGACGGTCAGCACCATGCCGGGGCGCAGCACGCGGCTGGGCCGGTGGCTGATGGTCTGGCCCGTGAGCGGGTCGCGGCGCTGGCTGACCTGGCCGATCTCGCCGGGCTCCAGATAGCTGCCGCAGTCGTGCACGTCCATGCCCAGCCAATGGCTGGTGCGGTGCATGTAGAACTGGAAATAGGCGCGGCTGGCGATCACATCGTCGCGCCGGCCCACCCGGTTGCCGTCGAGCAGGCCCAGGTCGAGCAGGCCCTGCGCCAGCACGGCCACGCTGGCGTCATGCGGGTCGTCGAAACGTGCGCCGGCCCGGATGGCGGCCACGGCGGCCTCCTGGCTGGCCAGCACCAAGTCATACAGTGCGCGCTGCGGGCCGGTGAAGCGGCCATTGGCCGGGAAGGTGCGCGTGATGTCGCTGGCGTAGCCATCGAGCTCGCCGCCGGCGTCGATCAGCACCAGATCGCCATTGCGCACCGGGGCCGCATCGGCCCGGTAATGCAGCACGCAGGCATTGGCGCCTGCGGCGACGATACAGGTGTAGGCCGTGGACTGCACGCCGGCGTCGCGCAGCGCATGCAGTAGTTCGGCCTCCAGATGGTATTCGCGCAGCGCCTGGCCCGAGCGCAACATGCGCGCCGAGCGCTGCATGGCGCGGATATGGGCCTGCGCGCTGATCCGGCTGGCACGGCGCATCAGGTCTTGCTCGTGCCCGTCCTTGAACAGGCGCATCTCGTCGAGCAGCGTGCACAGGTCGCCCTGCATCGTTGGGCACAGCGCGCCGTAGCGCAGCCGCGCGCGCACGGCGGCGAGCCAGCCTTCCAGCCGCGCGGCCAGACCGCTGTGCGTGCCAAACGGATACCAGACGCAGCGGCTGTTTTCCAGCAGGCGGGGCAGCCTGGCATCGAACTCGGTGATCGGGTGCGCCGCATCGACGCCGAGCGCCGCAGGGGCCGCCGCAGGCCCCAGGCGGTAGCCGTCCCAGATCTCGCGCTCCGGGTCCTTGGGCTGGCAAAACAGCGTGCTCTGGCCATCGTGGGCCAGCACCAAGGCGGCGCCCGGCTCGGTGAAACCGGTCAGATAGTAAAAGTAGCTGTCGTGGCGAAACGCAAAGTCATTGTCCCGGTTGCGCGGGCGCTCGGGCGCCGTGGGAATGATGGCGATGCCCCCCTGGCCCAACTGGGCAGCAAGGCGCGCGCGGCGCTGGGCGTAGATGGATGATGGGGCGGGCGGTGAGCTCATGCGCCATTTTCCTCGCGAATCGGCTCTGCGGCGCAGCGGCTGGCCAGGCCATTTGCAAACAATTGCTCTGGTGCTGCAGATGCTCCGGCACCAAGCCGACCGGCCGGGCCGGCCGAAAACCCCGGCTCGGCCCGCGCCGTTCAGCGGCGCCCATTCAGCGGCGCTCATTCAATAGCGCTCATTCAATAGCGCCAAGCGCTCGGGCGTGCCGACATCGGTCCAGCGGCCGGTGTAGAGCGAGGCCCCCACCCGGTGCTGGTCCATGGCCCGGCGCAGCAGCGGTGCCAGCGCGGCGTTCACGCCGCCGGGGTTGCCGGCCGCAATAGCGCACCAGGGCGGCGCGAACAGCGCTGCGCGCAGCAAGGCGATGCTGCTGTAGGTGTAGCGTGGCGCCGGATCCTGCGCGGGCAGGTTCAGGGCCAGCCCCTGCGCCGACAGGCCAAAGTCACCGCGCGGGTGGTGGGCCGGGTTGGGCACCAGCCACAGATGGGCCAACTGGCCGCTGGTCGCAAAGGACTGCACGGCAGCCGGGTCGAAAACGAAGTCGGGGGTAAACACATCGCCCGCCGCCAGCCAGAACACCGGGCCCAGTTGCGGCAGCGCGCGCGCAATGCCGCCGGCAGTCCCCAGCGCAGCGCCAAAATCCACAGCCTCGTGCGAGTATGAAATCAATAGCGGCCGGTGCGGATGGGTCAAGCCCCGGTGGGTAAAGACATTCGAGAAATGGGCGCTGATCTGCGCGCCCAGCCAAGCGGTGTTGATCACCACCTGCCCGACCCCCGCCGCTTGCAATGCCTGTAGCTGCCAATGCAGCAAGGGCTGGCCCTGCACCGTCAGCAGCGGCTTGGGAGTGGTGTCGGTCAGCGGGCGCATGCGCTCGCCCCGGCCTGCGGCCAGCAGCATCGCAGGCACTTGCAGCGCCGGCGCGCCCGGGTTCACTGGAGGGCCTTCGCCTGCGGTACGAGCGCCTTCGGGCGGCCGGGCGACGATAGATGAAGTACCTTCGCCTTCGGCTGCGGTATGAGCGTCTTCGGGCGGCCGGGCGACGCTCATGGCAGGGCGCCCCGCTGCAGCGCATGGCGCAACACCGTGCTCGGCCCGAACAGGGCCGGCAAAGCCTCCCGCAGCGGCTGCGCCTTGCCCGAATGATCGGCGCCGAAGTTGCACACATGCACGTCGAGCGTGACGGCGCGCTGCTCGGGCCAGGTGTGCGCGCACAGGTGCGACTGTGCTAGTGTCGCGTCACCGATCAGATGTCGTAGGCTGCGCGCAGCCATCGGAGCGCAGCGCAAGGCGCATCGCGCGGCCAATACCGAGCGTATTGGCAAGCGATGCAACGCCGCGATGCGCTTCGATGGCCAGCGCAGACCGACAGATGATCGGTGACGCGACACTAGCAGCACCGTCGCGGTCACCCCCCCAGGCCCTGCGCCGTGGCCGCAAACCCATGGAACGACTGGCCCACCGGCTGCAATCCGGCGGCGCGCGCGGCATCCATGCAGGCCCCGCCGGGCAGGGGGGCGTCGGGCAGCCACGCCTGCGCGCAGCGGCAGCCATGGAGATCGGCAGTAAGATGCAGCCCTTGCATGGCCTGCAATACTAGGGCATCGCCAGCGCATCGCCGCAGCGCCAGTGCCGGGGCCGCAGGGCGCCGGCTTTGCAACCCGCCCTAAAATGCCGCGTTTTCCCCGCACACCAAAGCCCCATGGCCAATATCCAGCCCCACCCACAGATGGCCAATGCGATCCGCGCCTTGGCCATGGACGCAGTTCAACAAGCCAACTCCGGCCATCCCGGCGCGCCGATGGGCATGGCCGACATGGCCGTGGCACTCTGGGGCCAGCACCTCAAGCACAACCCGGCCGACCCGCGCTGGTTCGATCGCGACCGCTTCGTGCTGAGCAATGGCCACGGCTCGATGCTGCTGTACGCGCTGCTGCACCTGACGGGCTACGATCTGTCGATCGACGAGTTGAAGAACTTTCGCCAACTGCACAGCAAGACAGCGGGCCACCCCGAGGTCGGCCTGACCCCTGGCGTGGAGACCACCACCGGCCCGCTCGGGCAGGGCATCGCCAATGCCGTGGGGTTTGCGCTGGCGGAAAAACTGCTGGCCGCCGAATTCAACCGCGCAGGCCATGTCGTGGTCGACCACCACAGCTACGTCTTCCTCGGCGATGGTTGCCTGATGGAAGGCGTCAGCCACGAAGCCGTGGCCCTGGCCGGCGTCTGGAAACTGCACAAACTGATCGCGCTGTACGACGACAACGGCATCTCGATCGACGGCCAGGTCACGCCCTGGTTTGCCGACAACACGCCACTGCGCTTCGTGGCCTGCGGCTGGAACGTGATCGGCCCGATCGACGGCCATGACGCCGACAAGGTGGCCAGCGCCATCGCCGAGGCCAAAAAGCAGACCGAACGCCCCACCCTCATCGTCTGCAAGACCCGTATCGGCCAGGGCAGCCCGAACCGCGCCAACAGCGCCAAAGCCCATGGCGAGCCGCTGGGGGCCGAAGAAGTCGCGCTGGCCCGCGCAGAACTGGGCTGGACCAGCGCGCCGTTCGTGGTCGAGCCGGACATCTACGCCGCCTGGGACGGCCGGGCCAAGGGCCAGAGCGCACAAGCCCAATGGAATGAGCGCTTTGCCGCCTACGGCCAGGCCTTCCCCGCGCTGGCCGCCGAATTCAGGCGCCGCATGCAGGGCCAACTGCCGGCCCATTTCGAGCCATTGGCCGCAGGCATCGAACGGGCCGCCGATGGCAAACGCGAAACCGTGGCCAGCCGCAGGGCCAGCCAACTGGCGCTGCAAGCCTTCACCGCCGAATTGCCGGAACTGCTCGGCGGCAGCGCCGACCTGACCAGTTCCAACCTCACCCACACCACGAGCACGCCCGCGCTGCGCTTTGACGCGCAAGGCAATGTCAAGACCGATGCCGCCGCAGGCGCAGAGGCTGCGGCGGGCGGCAAGATCGGCCGCCACATCAACTACGGCGTGCGCGAATTCGGCATGGCCGCGATCATGAACGGCCTGGCGCTGCACGGCGGCTACATCCCCTACGGCGGCACCTTCCTGACCTTCAGCGACTACAGCCGCAACGCCATCCGCATGGCCGCGCTGATGCGCCAGCGCGTGATCCATGTGTTCACGCACGACTCCATCGGTCTGGGCGAAGACGGCCCCACGCACCAGGCGATCGAACATGCGGCCAGCCTGCGCCTGATCCCCCACCTCGATGTCTGGCGCCCCGCCGACACCGTCGAGACCGCCGTGGCCTGGCGCGTGGCCCTGTCCAACCAGGACCGGCCCACGGCCCTGCTGCTGAGCCGCCAGAACCTGCCCTATCCCCACGACGCGCCCAAGCGCGACCTGGCCGGCATCGGCCACGGCGCCTATGTGCTGAGCGAGCCGGCGGACCGGGGCCTGAAAAAGAAACCCGTGGTCGTGATCATCGCCACCGGCTCCGAGGTGCAACTGGCGCTGCAGGCCCAGCGCCTGCTGGCCGACAGGAAAATCCCCGTGCGCGTGGTCTCCATGCCCAGCACGACCCGGTTCGACCGCCAAGACCGCAAGTACAAAAAATCCGTTCTGCCGGCCCGCCTGCCCCGCGTGGCCGTTGAGATGGGGGTCACCGACGGCTGGTGGAAATACGGTTGCGCGGCGGTGGTGGGCATCGACCGCTTTGGCGAATCGGCCCCCGCGCCCGTGCTGCTCGGGCATTTCGGCTTTACCGCAGACAACGTAGCCGCCACCGTGCAGGCCGTGCTCAAGCGCAAGCGCAAGTGACGGGCAGGCAGAGGATGATTGACCAACAACCGTGGAGAAACTGTCAGCCATGACGATCAAGATCGGTATCAACGGCTTTGGCCGCATCGGCCGCAACGTGCTGCGCAGCGCCATCGAGAACTTCAGCGACCTGACCGTCGTCGCCGTCAATGACCTGCTCGAACCCGACTACCTGGCCTACATGCTGCAATACGACTCGGTGCACGGCCGCTTTCGCGGGACGGTCTCGGTCGAGGGCAGCCACTTGATCGTCAACGGCAACAAAATTCGCCTGACGCAAGAGCGCGACCCGGCCCAACTGCGCTGGAGCGAAGTCGGCGCCGAGGTGGTGATCGAATCCACGGGCCTGTTCCTGGACCAGGCCTCGGCGCGCAAGCACCTCGATGCGGGCGCAAAGAAGGTGGTGCTGTCCGCGCCCTCCAAGGACGACACCCCGATGTTCGTGTTCGGCGTGAACCACGACAGCTACGCCGGACAGGCCATCATCTCCAACGCCTCGTGCACCACCAACTGCCTGGCCCCGGTGGCCAAGGTGCTCAACGACAAATGGGGCATCAGGCGCGGCCTGATGACCACGGTGCACGCAACCACCGCCACGCAGAAAACGGTGGACAGCCCATCGAACAAAGACTGGCGCGGGGGCCGCGGCATATTGGAAAACATCATCCCGTCGAGCACCGGCGCAGCCAAGGCCGTCGGCGTGGTGATTCCGGCGCTGAACAAGAAACTGACCGGCATGTCCTTTCGGGTGCCGACCAGCGACGTGTCGGTGGTCGACCTGACGGTGGAACTGAGCCGGCCCGCCAGCTACGACGACATCAAGGCCGAGATGAAGGCCCAGTCCGAAGGCGCGCTCAAAGGCGTGCTCGGCTACACCGAGGACAAGGTGGTCGCCACCGACTTGCGCGGCGACGCCCGCACCTCGATCTTCGACGCCGATGCCGGCATCGCGCTGGACGACACCTTCGTGAAAGTCGTGAGCTGGTACGACAACGAATGGGGCTACTCGAACAAATGCCTGGAGATGGTGCGCGTGGTCTGCAGGGGATGAAAATGGCCATCGCGACGCAGTGGGAGCAGCGCCAGCAGCAGGCGCATGTCCACGCATCAGCCCGGGGGGCCAACCGGCGTTGACCGCTCGGCCGGCCATGGCGCACGCTGCATGGCCCCCAAGCACACCGTGGCTGCCGGCATTGCGCACGGGCAGCGACGACGCAAGCCGGTTGCGTTGCGCGCCGCAGCCGGCTTGTCATCCTTTGATTCCGGCCCTGATTTCGCGCCCGACCTGGCCACGAAGCCCGGGGCACTGTCATACACTTTGCATTTCCTGAATGCGGGGGAGCGTGTCCATTCCGGCAACACTCCGGTAACACAGTTCCCGCCCCATTGGGTCCCGGCCACAGCGTAGGGGAGGAACATGATTTCGGCATCTTTCATCTTCAACCAACGCGAGTACGACGACGAATACTTCGCACTCGACGGCCGGATCGCGGAGATCGCGAAGGCAACACAAGGCTACATCGGGGAAGAAGCCTGGCAGAACTTGGAAAACGGCAAGGTCTGCACCGTGTATTACTGGGAAGGCCGCGAGGGCCTGCGCGAGCTGATGGCATCGGCCGAACACTTGCGTGCCAAGTCGCAGAGCGCGCAGTGGCTTGCTGGCTACCAAGTGGTGGTGTCCGAAGTCATCGCGACCTATGGCACCAAGGACTACGACCACCTGCTGAACAAGCGGCCTTTCGACCTCGGCGGGTGGAAGGGTCCACCCGCTTCACCCTAGTGTCGCGTCACCGATCATCTGTCGGTCTGCGCTGGCCATCGAAGCGCATCGCGGCGTTGCATCGCTTGCCAATACGCTCGGTATGGGCTGCGCGATGCGCCTTGCGCTGCGCTCCGATGGCTGCGCGCAGCCTACGACATCTGATCCGTGACGCGACACTAGCGCCAGCGAGCTGATCGGCGCGCGACCGCATTCCCTCTCGCCAAAAAAAGCGGCCCGACGGGGTCGTGGGGACGATTTTTGACTGGAATTAGCCTGCTTCTCCCAAGGTTCGCCCTGCTCCGGCGCGAATGCCAGCCTGGAGCCGATATCCGCGCTCCCGGGGTATTCCCTGAGGCCAAGCTGTGGTCGCGGGCGGCATTGTGTGTGAGACTCGATCCTCTTGTGAAAGTTTTACAAAGCATTCCGTGCCGCCATTGCCGACTCGTCCGCCTCCAGCCCCCGGGGTGCGGCGCATCCATTCGATCATCGACCTCTGGCTCGGGGAGCAATTGCGCCGAAGGCGGCAGGCGCTGGGCCTGCCGTTGCAGCAAGTGGCCCGGGCTTGCGGTATTTCGGTCAGTCTGCTGAGCCAGCTCGAACGCGGGCTTCGCTCCATCTCCATGCGCACGCTCGGCGCGCTGGCGCAGGAACTGCGACTGCCCATCGAAACGCTGGTGCGCAACACCCGGTACAGCGAAGGCGAGGCCGAAGGCGCAGTGGCGCGTGCCGGCACGCACAGGCGCATCGACCTCGGCGACAAAGGCATCCACAAGGAAAATCTGACGCCGCCGGCCGCTTCGGGTGGCGTTCAGATGTACCGCGCGGTGATCGATCCGGGCGGCTCCACCGGCGACGACCTGTTTCTCACGCACAAGGGCGAACAGGTCGGCTACGTCATCGAGGGCCAGCTCGATCTGTTCGTGCAGGAACGGCTGCTCAAGCTGAAGGCCGGCGACAGTTTTTGCTACGGCGGCGACATGTCGCGCCGGTGGCGCAACCCCGGTCAGACCAGCACCACCATCTTGTGGGCGATCACATGTTCACCAGGATGACCCCCCGGACCGGCTGCGGGGCCATCCGGCTGAAAGCACCCGGGGCCGGCCCATCCACGCGCCGCATGGCATTCGATCTTTTTTCAAAGAGGAACCCACGATGAAACCCGCTTCTCGCCTCGCCGCCTTGCTGCTGGCCACGCTGACCATGGCCTGCGGTGGCCAGGCATCGGCCCAGGCCGTGCTCAAGGTCGGCTCCACGCCCACCGGCAACCCCTTCACCTTTCTCGACACCAAGACCAACACCATCGACGGCCTCATGGCGGACATCGTCAAGGCCGTCGGCAAGACCTCGGGCTTTGCGGTGCAGATCGAGCCGATGCAGTTCTCGGCGCTGATCGGCTCGCTCACCTCCGGGCGCATCGACCTGATCTCGGCCGCGATGTTCATCACGCCGGTGCGCCAGCAGGTGGTGGACTTCTCGCAGCCCATCTACAGCTACGGCGAAGGCATCGTGGTGCCGGTGAAAGACGGCACCGCCTACCGCAGTTTCTCCGAGTTCAAGGGCAAGCGCATGGGCGTGCAGGTGGGCACGGCCTTTGTCGAGCCGCTGCACAAGCTCGGCATCTTCAGCGAGGTCAAGCTCTACGACACCACGGCCGACCTGATGCGCGACGCCAATGCCGGGCGCATCGACGCGGGTGTGCTCGACTACCCGATCGCGGCCTATGCGATTTCCAGGAACCTGTTCCCGAACCTGCGCATGGCCACGACCTACCAGCCGACCATGGTCAACGACATCGGCATCGCCACGCGCAAGGGCGATACCGAAACCATGGCCAAGGTGAACGCTGCGCTGACCAAGCTCAAGGCCGACGGCAGCATCGACGCGATCCTCAAGAAGTGGGGCCTGAACCACTGATCGGCGCCTTTTCCCCGGCCCCGATCCACCAGCCCCGGCCCACCGGCCACTGACAGACCCCGCCCATGAGCGCCTTCTTGCGCAACGTCCTGGAGTTCCTGCCGATCCTGCTCCAGGGCGCCAAGCTCACGGTGCTGGTGACGCTCGGTTCGCTGCTGATCTCCACCCTGCTCGGCCTGGTCTGGGCCGCGATGCGCGTATCGGGCATCGGGCTGCTGGCCAAAGTCAGCGCGAGCGTGGTCAACCTGCTGCGCGGCATTCCGATCATCGTGCTGCTGTTTTTCATCTACTTTGTGATGCCCGACTTCGGCGTCTCGCTGACGGCGCTGCAGGCGGGCATCCTGGGTCTGGGCATTGCCTACTCGGCCTACCAGGCGGAGAACTTCCGCGCCGGCATCGAGGCCGTGGACCAGGGCCAGGTGGAAGCGGCGCAGGCCATGGGAATGAGTTGGTGGCTGACGATGCGGCGCGTGCTGCTGCCGCAGGCTTTCAGGATCACGCTGCCCTCCTACGGCAACATCATGATCATGATGCTCAAGGACTCGTCGCAGGCCTCGACCATCACCGTGACCGAACTGGCGCTGCAGGGCAAGCTGATCGCCACCTCGACCTTCCAGAACGCCACCGTGTTCTCGCTGGTGGCGCTGCTCTATCTGATCATGTGCGTGCCGCTCATCCTGCTGGTGCGCCACTTCGAAAAGCGGGGCAAGAAATGATCGAGATCCGCCGCCTGCAGAAAGCATTCGGCAAGCACCAGGTGCTCAAGGGCATCGACGCCTCGATCGCGCAGGGCGAGGTGGTCTGCATCATCGGGCCTTCGGGCTCGGGCAAGTCGACCATCCTGCGCTGCATCAACGGCCTCGAGAGCTACTCGGGCGGCAGCGTCGACATCGACGGTCGGCGCGTGGACCGGCAGCACGCGTCGATCAAGGCGATCCGCGCCGAGGTGGCGATGGTGTTCCAGCGCTTCAACCTGTTTCCGCACCGCACGGTGCTCGAGAACGTGATCGAGGGGCCGGTCTATGTGAAGGGTGAAGACCGCGCCAGCGCCAGCGCGCGCGCCAAGGAGTTGCTCGCCAGCGTCGGCCTGGCGGACAAGGCCGCAGCGCATCCGCCCGATCTGTCGGGCGGGCAGCAACAGCGCGTGGCCATTGCGCGCGCATTGGCCATGCGGCCCAAGGCCATCCTGTTCGACGAGCCGACCTCGGCGCTCGACCCCGAGCTTGTCGGCGACGTGCTGCAGGTGATGCGCAAGCTCGCCGGCACCGGCATGACGATGGTGGTGGTCACGCACGAGATGCAGTTCGCGCGCGAAGTGGCCGACCGCGTGATCTTCATCGACGGCGGCGTGATCGTCGAACAGGGCCGCGCCGCCGAGTTGCTCAACCACCCGCAAAACCCGCGCACGCAGGACTTCCTGCGCCGCGTGCTGCACCCGCTCTGAAGGATTTTTATGCCGAACCCGACGCAGGAATTCTTTCCGCTCGCCCCGTCGCTGTGGGCGGCCACCGCCGTGCCCGCGCCAGCGACCACGCCGCTGGACAGCAACGCGCAGGCCGACGTGATCGTCATCGGCGCCGGCTATTGCGGCCTCAGCACGGCGCTGCACCTGGCCGAGCGTGGCGTGCGCGTGCTGCTGCTCGAAGCCAGACAGGTCGGCTTCGGCGCTTCGGGCCGCAACGGCGGCCAGGTCATCGCGGGCCTCAAGCACGACCCTGGCGAGCTGCTGCGGATGTTCGGCGCTGAACCGGGCCAGCGCCTGATCGACTTTGCCAATGGCACGGCCGACGCGGTGTTCGGCCTGATCGACAAGCACGGCATGGACGTGCCGCGCGTGCGCCAGGGCTGGATCCAGGGCGCCCACACGCCGGCCGCCGTGCAACTGGCCGAACGCCGCGCGCGGGACTGGCAGGCGCAGGGCGTGGCAGCCCGCCCGCTCGACCGCAACGAGACAGCACGCCTGTTGGGCACCGACAAGTACTTCGGCGGCTGGCTCGATCCGCGCGGCGGCGGCGTGCAGCCGCTGAGCTATGCGCGCGAACTGGCACGCGCGGCGCAGGCCGCCGGCGCGGTCATTCACACCGACACGCCGGTGACGCAACTGGCCCGGGCCAACGGCAAGTGGCAGGCCTGGACCAGCCGCGGCCTGCGCGTGACGGCCGAGCGTGTCGTGCTGTGCACCAACGGCTACACCGGCGATCTGTGGCCAGGCCTGCGCAAGACCATCATCGACGCGAACTCGTTTCAGGTCGCCACCGAGCCGCTGCCCGATGCGGTGCGCAAGACCATCCTGCCCGAAGGCCATGTTTCCTCCGACGCGCGCAACCTGCTGCTGTACTACCGCCTGGACCACATGGGCCGCTTGCTGATGGGCGGTCGCGGCAGCTTTCGCGAACCCGATGCCGGCCAGCCCGGCGACTGGTCGCACCTCGAACACATCGTCGCCAAGCTATTCCCGCAAGCAGCCGGCGCGCCGATCGCGTACCGCTGGTGCGGCCATGTGGCGATCACGCGCGACTACCTCCCGCATCTGCACGAACCGGCTCCGGGCCTGTTGATCGACATCGGCTGCCAGGGCCGTGGCGTCGGGCTGCAAACGCGCATGGGCCAGGCGCTGGCGCAGTACCTCGGCACGGGCGACGCGAAAGCCCTGCCCGTGCCGCTGTCGGACCTGCGGCCGTTTCCGCTGCACGGCCTGCGGCGCATCTATGTCTCGGCCGTGATCGGCTGGTACCGCATGACCGACGGCGGCGTCTGAAAGACGGCGGCCGGCGCTTACGAATCAGTCCAGGGGGCGGACTTCCAAAGCGCACCGAATTCAGCCGCCGCCTTCTCCAGACGGGCTTGCCATGCTGCGCCCTCGAGATAATCCATCTCGGTGAATTGCGCCTGCATCTGCTGCTGAAATAGCGGATCGGCCGCCACCGAGCGCAGCGCATCGGTCAGCCGTTGCCGTGCATCGGCTGGCAGACCCGCCGGGGCGACGATGCCCCGCTCTGAATTGAAGACCAGATCGACATGCTGCTCATTGAAGCTCGGCACATCCGGGGCCAGCCGGGATCGGCCAGGGCTGGCCTGCGCCAGCACGCGCAGCTTGTCGCGGTATGGCATGACCTCGCCGAGGTTCATCCCCCCGACCAGCACATGGCCGCCCAGCACGGCGGTGCGCAATGGGCCGGCGCCGTTGTAGGGCACATGGGTGAATTGGGCGCCGGTCAGCCGTTCAAACAAAACCAGCGCCAGGTGGTCGTCGGTTCCGGTTCCGGTCGAGCCGTAGCTGATCTGCCCGGGCCGGGCCTTGGCATCGGCAATCAGGTCATCGATGCTGCGATACGGGCTGTTGCCGAGCACGCTGAACGCACTCGGGTCGCGAACGATGTTGGCTATGTAGGCAAAGTCGCCGGCCTTGAACCGGGTCCGTCTTTCCATCGGGAGGGTGACCAAGCCTGGCATGTTGCTCATTCCGATCAGGTAGCCGTCGGGCGCCGATTTGGCGACATGCGCCAAACCCAACTCGCCCGAGGCGCCTGGTTTGTTGCTGACGACGACCGGCACGCCAAGCCGTCTGGACAGGTGCAGCGCCAGTGTTCGCGCCGTGGTGTCGGTGCCTCCGCCGGCAGCGAACCCCACGACCAGTTCCATCGGCTTGTCGGGCCAGGCGGCCCAGGCGTTGCCGGTGGCCCATGCGCCGAACGCCCATGCGCCCAGCGCGCAAGCGGCCCTGCGGCGGGTGCCGGCCGAAAGGGGGCAGGCCCAATCAGACGCCAAATCAGACATATGTCGCTCCTTTCCTTGAGTGCGTCGTTTGCGTGCGGCCCGTGCTCATGGGCCAGGCCCGGGCACGGTGGGGCAGCCCCAGCCGGCCCAGAGCTTGGCAATCACGGCGTAGTCTTGGCGGCCATGACCTGCGGCGGCGGCGATGTCGTAGACGCTGTGCGCGCCTTGAATGGCAAACAGCGGAACGCCCAGTGTCTGCGCCAGTTGCAGGGCCAGGGTCGAGTCTTTTCGGGCCGCATCCAGGGGCATGCCGCCTGTGTAGTCGCCTTTGACGACCCGCTGTGCATAGCGGTAGGTGAGCGGTCGGTGCAGGCCCATCCGGGGATCGGAAAGCAGGGCGATCAGCTTTTCGCAACCCACGCCCGCAGCGGTGGCCATCGCGCCCGCCTCGGCAACGACCACCATGACCGCATGGGCGACCGCGTTGTTGATCACCTTGGCGGCCGCGCCTGCGCCCAGTGCGCCAAAATGAATCTGCCGGCTGGCGATGGCGTCGAGAACACCTTGGCTGCGGGCAATGGCATCGGGCTTGCCGCCGAGCGCAAGGGTGGCACTGCCTGCCGCCATCTGCTCGACACCCGCCAGGATGGATGCGTCGACGACATCGACCCCGAAAGGAGCCAGTCGCTTCTGGCCCGCATGGACATGCTCAGGGTTCACGGTGCTGCTCTCGATGACCACGGCGCCCTGCGGCAAGTGGGGCGCGATCTGCTCGATGACGCTCAGGGAACTGGCCGGACTTGGCAGGCACAGCACGACGACCCGGGTATCGGCCAAGTCCTGCGGCCGGCCCATCGGCGCAGCGCCGAAGAGGGCGCGGGCCTTTTCGACGCGGGTGTCGTCCAGGTCGAATACCTGCGTCGGAAAGTGGCGGCCAATGCGCTCGGCGATTGGATAGCCCATGTTTCCAAGGCCGTAGATGGCCACCGGGGGCGTGAGGGTCATGGGGTTCCGATGGGTGAGAAGGGATGCTTTGCCCGGACTGGTGCGGCCTTGTCGGGACTTGTCGGGGCTTTTCGGGACTTGTTGGGGCTTATCTGGAAATGCCCAGCGGCTGTTCATGCAGGCCGAAGTACATGCTCTTGACTTGCGTGTACAGCTTCAGGCCATCGATGCCTTTTTCCCGTCCGATGCCGCTGCTTTTGACCCCCCCGAAAGGGGTGCTCGCGACCGACTGCTTGTAGGTGTTGATCCAGACCGAGCCTGCCTCCAGCGCCCGACCGATACGCCAGGCTTTCTTGAAGTTTTCCGTCCAGATGCCACAGGCCAACCCGAATGCCGTGCCATTGGCCTGGTCGATCAAATCGGCTTCATCGCGAAACGCGAAAGCGACCAGCACCGGGCCAAAGGCTTCTTCCTGGCAAGTGGCCGCCCGGGGATGAAGACCATCGATCACCGTGGGAAGGTAATAAGCCCCGGCGGTGAATTCGGCACCCGCCGGCACCGCGCCGCCGCAGAGCACCTGCGCCCCTTCGGCGCGGGCGCGCGCGACAAACCTGATCACCCTTTCGCGGTGCCGCAACGATGCCAGGGGGCCCATTTCCACGCCCTCGGCGTCAGGGGGTGCCACCCGGAGGCGGCGGGCCTGCGCCACCACCTGTGCCAGCACCTCGGCGTAGACGCACTCCTCGATGAAAAGCCGGGAGCCGGCGACACAAGACTGGCCGGCAGAGCCGAAGATGCCGGCCACGACCGCCGCCACCGCATGTTCACGGTGGGCATCGGCAAACACGATATGCGGCGACTTGCCACCGAGTTCCAGCGCCGCAGGAACCAGTCGCTCAGCGGCCGCATGGGCAATGGCCTTGCCGGAATCCGTGCCGCCAGTGAACGAGATCATGCGCACGCCATGGTGGGACACGAGGGCTGCGCCGACATCGGCGCCCCGACCCTGCACTACTTGCAGCAGATGCTCGGGCAGCCCTGCCGCGTGTGCAATGCGCGCCAGTTCCGGCGCCAGCAGCGGCGCGTCCTCCGACGGTTTGAGAATCACGGCGTTGCCTGCCGCCAGCGCCGGGGCGACCTTGGTCGCGTCGTTCATGATGGGCGAGTTCCACGGCGTGATCGCCGCCACGACCCCGAATGGTTCGAGGACGGTAAAGGACACATAGTCGCCGCGCACAGGTGTCACGTCGGTTTGCAGCGTCTCGCAAACACCAGCGTAGTACCGGAAGGTGCCGATGGCCGACTCCACCATCGAGCGACACTCGCCCCATGGTTTGCCGTTGTCCTGCATCTGTAGCCGGGCCAGCGCCTGCTTTTCTGCCGCCAGGCCATCAGCAATGGCATGCAGCACCAGCGCGCGCTGGTGCGGCAGCAGTGACTTCCAGCCCGAATGCCGGAAAGCATTCCATGCGCGCGCGACGACTGCGTCGAGTTCCTGCGCGCTGGTGATGCGAACGCGGGCGATCTCGGCCCCGTTGGCCGGATCGATGCTGATGAGTTCCGATGCGGCTTGCCGCGTTGCCATGGTGCCTGCCTGATGGTTTCCGGGATGCGAAGTCTAGGAAGCCAAACCACGAAACACAAGCAGCGCGTTGTCGACAATATTGGCAATCAAACCATCAATGAAACCATCGATGAAACCATCGATGAAACCATCGATGAAATGAGCGCGTGGCCCGCACGCCGTGCCATGCAAAGCAGCGCAGTTGACGACCATCGGGACATGGGTAAGAAAAGCTCGTTCGCCGCCTCCGAGTCAGGCGCAGCAGGGGTGTGCGCCGCGCTGCCTGCGCCGGTGCAAGCCGTCATCGAAGCCATAGAGATGGATGTCATCCGTGGCCGGATACTGCCGCGCAACAGACTGATCGAAGACCACCTGATGGAGGACTACGCTGCCAAGCGCCATGTGGTCAGGGCCGCTCTGGCGCAGTTGCAGAGACTGGGGGTGGTCGTCAAACCCCCGCACCTGGGGGCGCATATCCGCCGGTTCGATGCGCAAAGTTTGCGCGACCTGTACCACCTGCGGGCCGTGCTGCACCGTGCCGCCGGGGCGAGCATGCCATTGCCCGTTGCGCCAGATCGGCTGATGCAGGTCCGGCATGCGGCCCATCACCGCACTGCGGTGGGAGGCGTAAGGGAGATTCCAGTCGAGTGGATGTGGGTTCATGTCATTCCACTGTGATTTTGTGCTGGCGGATCACCGTCGCCCAGCGGTTGCTGTCGGCCTGCACCATGGCGCCAAACTGCGCGGGCGTGCTGGGCGCGGCAGGCTCCACGCCCAGCTTGGCCAGGCTGGCGGCCACCTCGGGCGCCTGCACGGCCTTGGCAAAGGCCTGGTGCACGCGCGCGACCAGCGCGGGCGGCGCTCCGGCAGGCAGGTACACGCCGAACCAGGTCACCGACGAATAGCCGGGCAGGCCCGATTCGGCCAGCGTGGGCAGCTCGGGCGCCAGGGTGCTGCGCTTTTCGCTGGTCACGGCCAGGGCGCGCAGGCGGCCTGCCTTGGCGTGGGGCATGCCCGTGGGCAGGGAGTCAAAAAGTACGTGCGTCTGCCCGGCAATGAGGTCGGGAATGGCCAGCGCCGTGCCTTTGTAGGGGATATGGGTCATCTCCAGGCCCGCCTGGGCACTGAACGCGGCGGTGTTCAGGTGCACGATGGTGCCGTTGCCGCTGGTGGCGTAGTTGAGCTTGCCAGGGTGGGCCTTGCCGTAAGCGACGAGTTCACCCACGGTCTTGACGGGCAGCGAGTTGGTGACCAGCAGCACGCTGGGCGCGTCGGCCACGTGGGCCACGGGCGTGAAGTCCTTGCGCGGGTCATACGCCAGGCGCGGCATGAGGTGGGGGGATATGGCGTGCGTGCTGCTGGTGGTCAGCAGCAGCGTGTAGCCGTCGGCCGGGGCCTTGGCCGCCTCGGCCGTGCCGATGGTGCCGCCCGCGCCGGGCTTGTTGTCCACCACCATCTGCTGGCCCAGGTCGGCGGCCACGCGCTGGGTGACCACGCGGGCCACCAGGTCGGTGGCGCCGCTGGCCGGGAAGGGCACGATCACGCGCAAGGGGCGGTCGGGCCATGCGGCTTGCGCGTGGACGGTGGCGGATGCACTGGCCAGCAGGCAGGCCAGGCCCAGCGCGCCACGGCTCCAAGAGATAAGACGCATACAGAGCACTCCCCAACGGCAAAAAAGAATGGATGACCCGGAACCCGGGCTGCGGCAGCCGCCGCAAGGCGGCGTGACGAAAAGCCCATCTTAGGAAGCGATGCCTTGCATGGCTACCAACAAATAGGCAACCAGCTTTGCCGCCACGGCAAACCGATCCATGCTTTGGGCGGACCAACGGCACACTTTTGAAAGCCCTCGCCATGCGCGCCCATCTGCTGCAAGACACCACCCTGCGCTACTTTCTGGAAGTGGCCCACAGCGGCTCGCTGACCGAGGCCTCGGCCCGCCTGCACGTGGCGGCCTCGGCGCTGAGCCGCCAGATCGCGGGGCTGGAGGCGCAGTTGGGCACGCCGCTGTTCGAGCGGCACCCGCGCGGCATGGTGCTCACGGCGGCGGGCGAGATCCTCGCCATCCACGCCCGGCGCACGGTGCTGGACGCCGAGCGCGCCCTGGGCGAGATCGGCGCGCTGCAGGGCCTGCGCGCGGGCCAGGTGCGGCTGGCCACGTCGGACGCCTTTGCCAACGAGCTGGTGCCGCGCCTGTGCGTGGAGTTCCAGCGCACGCACACGGGCATCCAGTTCAGCGTGATCTCGCTGCCCACGGCCCAGGTGCCCGGCGCGGTGCGCAGCGGCGCGGCCGACATCGGCCTGTGCTTCAGCCGCGCGCCGCACCAGGACATCGAGGTGGCCTACCGCCAGACCGCGCCCGTGCGGGCGCTGGTCCCGCCCGGCCACCCGCTGGCCCGGGCGCGCAGCGTGTCCCTGGCGCAGATGGCCAGGCACCCCCTGGCCCTGCCTCCGCCCGAGACGACGGTGCGCCAGATGATCGACATCGTCTGCAGCCGCCAGGGTCTGCAGATGGCGCCGGTGCTCATCAGCAACCATGCCAAGACGGTGCTCAACTTCGTGGCGCACGGGGGCGGCCTGTCGGTGGCCAGCGAGATCGCCGCGCGCCACCTGGTGGCGGCAGGCGCCATCGTGGCCCTGCCCATCAGCGATCCGGGCATGGACCTGCGCGACCTGGAAGTGCAGACCCTGGCGGGCCGCAGCCTGCCGGTGGCCGTGCAGGCGTTTCTCGATTTGCTCAAGGAGCGGCTGCCGGAGCGCTGGTAGCCCAACCTGCCGCTCACCCCGACAGGAACTCGTCCGGCGCGAGCACCGGCAGCGTGGCAGCGGAAAAGTCGCGCACGTTGCGCGTGACGATACACAGCACGCCCGCGTGCCGCGCCGCCTCGTGCAGCACTGCGTCCTCATAGTCCGCAAAGCCGATGCCGAGCGCGTCCGTCAGCACCAGCCGGGTAACCGGCGCCACGTCGAACAGGCGCAGCAGGGCCTCAATCTGCCCGCGCGCGCGGCGGGCATCCAGGGCGCGGCTGGCCAGGTAGAACAAGGTGGTCACCGTCGTGGCGCACAGAAAGCCGCGCACTTCACCCCGCTCCACCAGCGCCATGGCCTGGGCAGACGCATGGACGTGGGGCTCGCGGTCGAGCAGCACGTCGAGCACCACATTGGTGTCGAACAGCACCGCCCTCATTGGTGCTTGGTCCGCAGATGCTCGCGCCATGCGCCCTCGTCCAGGTCTGCCACGCCTTTGAGCGCCCCACGCAGCGACGCGACGACCGGCGGCAGGGGCGCCTCCAGCGCCTGGCGCTGCGCGGCCACGGGTTCATCAAGCTGGACGAAGTAATCCGCCACCAATTGCGACAGCGACTTGCCATGGCGCTGCGCCCGCGCCTTGGCCTGGGTGATCAGGCGCTCCTCCAGCCGCAGGGTCAGTTTGGTTTGCATGATGGATACTCCGTTTGACGTACAGATTTCAAGAAATTGTACGTCACACCCTGCTGCGATGCATGTCAATACCCGTGCTGCTCCCGAAACGCCCGGGCCTTGCCGAAGTGCCCGTTGCCAATGAACGGCACCGGCGGGCGCAGCGCCGACAGCGGACAGGGGTGCTTGGACAGGAGCACCAGGTGCCCCCGGTCCTGCGGGATGAAGGCGCGCTTGGACTGCGCGTGCGAGCCCCAGAGCATGAAGACCACCGGGCGCGGGCCTTCGGCCACATGGCGGATGACGGCGTCGGTCAGTTCTTCCCAGCCCTTGCCGGCGTGGCTGGCCGCCTGGCCCTCTTTCACCGTGAGGCCGGTGTTGAGCAGCAGCGTAGCCGGGCCAGCGCCTGCTTTTCTGCCGCCAGGCCATCAGCGATGGCATGCAGCACCAGCGCGCGCTGGTGCGGCAGCAGTGACTTCCAGCCCGAATGCCGGAAAGCATTCCATGCGCGCGCGACGACCGCGTCGAGTTCCTGCGCGCTGGTGATGCGAACGCGGGCGATCTCGGCCCCGTTGGCCGGATCGATGCTGATGAGTTCCGATGCGGCTTGCCGCGTTGCCATGGTGCCTGCCTGATGGTTTCCGGGATGCGAAGTCCAGGAAGCCAAACCACGAAACACAAGCAGCGCGTTGTCGACAATATTGGCAATCAAACCATCAATAAAGCCATCGATGAAACCATCGATGAAATGAGCGCGTGGCCCGCGCGCCGTGCCATGCAAAGCAGCGCAGTTGACTACCATCGGGACATGGGTAAGAAAAGCTCGTTCGCCGCCTCCGAGTCAGGCGCAGCAGGGGTGTGCGCCGCGCTGCCTGCGCCGGTGCAAGCCGTCATCGAAGCCATAGAGATGGATGTCATCCGTGGCCGGATACTGCCGCGCAACAGACTGATCGAAGATCACCTGATGGAGGACTACGCTGCCAAGCGCCATGTGGTCAGGGCCGCTCTGGCGCAGTTGCAGAGACTGGGGGTGGTCGTCAAACCTCCGCACCTGGGGGCGCATATCCGCCGCTTCGATGCGCAAAGTTTGCGCGACCTGTACCACCTGCGGGCCGTGCTGCACCGTGCTGCCGTGGCGAGCATGCCATTGCCCGTAGCGCCAGATCGGCTGATGCAGGTCCGGCATGCGGCCCAGGCCCACGCGATGGCCGCCGCCACCGGGGATCTGGTGGCGATACACCGTAGCAACATGCTGTTTCATCGCCTGTTTTACGGCCTGTGCGACAACGCCTACCTTGCCGAGTCGATTCGGCTGCATGACTGGCTGAGTTTTCCCGCCCGGGCATACGCCATTGCCGAGCCCCAGGCCCTGGAGCAGGCTTGTGCGGAACATGCGGCGATGGTGGCCGCATTGGCTGCCGGCGACCAAGGCCAGTTGGAACGGCTTGCCGTGGCCCATATGGGCCGGGCAAGGGCCATCTATGAGCAGCGGTATCTGCGGGCTTAGGGCGCGTTTCCGATGCGCCGGCCAGCCGCCGCCGGTCCTGGCGCTCAGCGTGCCGCCAGGAGCTCGGAACCCGGCCCCTGCGCGGGCGCGCTGGCGATATGCAGCGTGCGGGTCGGGACGGCAAACTCCACGCCCAGCGCCTGAAGCTCGCGCATCAGCCCCAGGTTGATCGACTGCTGCAAGTCCATGTAGACGCCATAGGCCGGGTCTTCGACGAAGTAGACGACCTCGTAGTCGAGCGAACTGGCGCCGAAGGCTTTGAAGTGCGCGCGGTCGAAACGCAGTTTGGGCTGTGCCTCGATGAGCCGGCGCACGAGGCCCGGGATGGCTTGGGCCTGCTCGGGCGTGGTGCCGTAGGCGACGCCGAAACCGAACACGATGCGCCGCGTCTCCAGCAGGCGGAAATTGCTGATGGTCTGTTTGAGCAGGTCGGTGTTGGACACCACGATCTGCTCACCCTGCAGGCTGCGGATGCGCGTGGTCTTCAGGCCAATCACCTGCACGGTGCCGGAAATGCTGCCCACGGTGATGAAGTCGCCCACCTCGAAGGGCTTGTCCACCGCAATCGCCAGCGAGGCAAACAGATCGCCCAGGATGTTTTGCACCGCCAATGCCACCGCGATGCCACCGACCCCCAGGCTGGCGATGAAGGCCGTGATGTTCACGCCCACGTTCGACAGGATGGCCAGCAACACCACGCTCCACAGCAGGCTGCGCAGGCCCCAGGACAGCAGCGTGGCCGAGGCGCCGACCTGCTGCGCCGTGCCGGTCGCAGCGTTTGCCGGGCCATGGCGCTCCAGGTAGCGGTGCACGCCGAGGTCTATCGCGCGCCGGCCCCACAGCCCCATCTGCAAGGCCATGGCGACGAACCACAACTGGTCCAGGCGGTTTTCCCAGCGCCCGGGCAAGTCCAGCAGGCTGGCGCCGATCAGCAAGGCGAGCACCAGCATCAGCGGGCGGCTGGTGCCTTCGAGCACATCGACCCCCGTGCGGGCCGCTGCGCCGCCGGTCAGGCTGGCCCAGGTCTTGGCGCGCCCGGTGAGCAGGCGCAGCAGCAGCCCGATGAGCACATAGCTGGCCACGGCGGCGGCCAGCGCCAGCATCAGGTTCCACAGCGGCAGGCCGGCAAAGCTGGTCTGCCGGACCCAGTCCGCAAAGGCGTCGTATTGCATCTGAAGGCTCTCGCTGTCGTCGGTGTTCGTCGATGTTCGCCGGTGCGCTCGTCGATTCCGGGGGATTCACTGCAACTGCTGCGCGAGCTGATGCAGCACCTGGTAGCAGGCGAGCACGCGGCCGACGCTGGCGTTGGGCTCGCGGCGCTCGCGGATGGCGGCGAAGAATTCGCGGTCCTGCAGTTCGATGCCGTTCATCGACACATCGACGGTGGAGACATCGATCCGTTCTTCGTTGCCGGTGAACAGGTCGTCGTAGCGGGCGATGTAGGTGGCGCTGTCGCCGATGTAGCGAAACCAGGTGCCCAGCGGGCCGTCGTTGTTGAAGCTCAGGCTCAGCGTGCAGATGGCGCCATTGGCCGCCTTCAGTTGTATGCTCATGTCCAGCGCGATGCCCAGCTCCGGGTGGATCGGGCCCTGGATGGCGTTGGCTTGCACGATCGGGCTGTTGGTCTGGTAGGCGAACAGGTCCACGGTGTGGGCGGCATGGTGCCAGAGCAGGTGGTCGGTCCAACTGCGGGCCTGGCCGAGGGCGTTGGTGTTGCTGCGGCGAAAAAAATAGGTCTGCACGTCCATTTGCTGGATGTTGAATTCCCCTTTCCGGATGCGCTGGTGCAGGTACTGGTGGCTCGGGTTGAAGCGCCGGGTGTGGCCGCACATGGCCACCAGGGCGGTCTGCCGTTGCAGCGCCAGCACGGCTTGCGCGTCCTGGAGGCTGTCGGCCAGCGGGATTTCGACCTGCACATGCTTGCCGGCCCTCAGGCAGGCCATGGTTTGTTCGGCATGCAAAGGGGTGGGGGTGCACAGGATCACGGCGTCGATGTCGGGCCGGGCCAGGGCTTCGGCCAGGTCGATGCCCGCGTGGGCGATGCCGTATCGGGCGGCGATGGCGCAGGTTTTGTCCAACTCGCGGCCGATCAGCGCGGCGACCTGCACGCCGTCGATGTTTTTGATGCCGTCCAGGTGCTTGATGCCGAAGGCGCCGGCACCGGCCAGCGCGACTTTGATGGTGGGGGTCATGGGTTCTCCAAAATCAGGTGGCCGACGGCCGTGTTGGATGCGGGCACATGGTAGAAGCGGTGCACGACCTTCGGGGGCCTGCCGGTGGCGCCATCGGCCGCCGCATCCGGCGTCGCACCGCGCGCCACATCCGACATCGCGCCGCGCGCGATGAGCCACATCACCAACTCGATGCCTTCGCTGCCCGCCTCGCGCACGTAGTCGATATGGGGGATGCTGGCTGCGGCTTCGGGGTCCGTGATGAGTTGGTCCAGGAAGGCGTTGTCGAATTCTTTGTTGATCAACCCGGCCCGGGGGCCTTGCAACTGGTGGCTCATGCCGCCCGTGCCCCAGATTTGCACGTTCAGGTCTGCGTCGTAGCTTTCGATGGCCCGGCGGATGGCCTGGCCGAGCTGGTAGCAGCGGCGGCCGCTGGGCACGGGGTATTGCACCACATTGACCGCGAAGGGGATGACCGGGCAGGGCCAGGCCAGGGGCTGGCCGCACATCAGCGACAGCGGCACCGTCAGGCCGTGGTCCACGTCCATTTTGTTGACGATGGTCAGGTCGAAGTCTTGCTGTATCACCGATTGCGCGATGTGCGCGGCCAGTTCCGGGTGGCCGATGACCGGGGGCACGGGGCGCGGGCCCCAGCCTTCGTCGGCCGGCTGGAATTGGGCGGCCGTGCCGATGGCAAAGGTCGGGATCATCTCCAGGCTGAATGCCGTGGCGTGGTCGTTGTAGACCAGCAAGATCACGTCGGGCCGGTGCTCCCTGAGCCATTGCCGGGACAAGTCGTAGCCGGCAAACAGCGGCTTCCAGTAGTCTTGCTGTGTCTTGCCCTGGTCGATGGCGGCGCCGATGGCCGGGACATGGGAGCTGAAGACCGCAGCGCTGATCCGGGCCTTGGCCGGGCGCGCGCCGGTTGGCTGCGCCGGCGGCGCGGGCTGCGTCCGGGTTGCGCCGTTTTCTCCGGGCACGCGCAGGCCGTTGGCCGGGCGCCCGCCACTGATCATCATGTCGCGGTATTGCTCTTCGCTCAGGCCGGTCATGCTGCCGGCCATTTGCTGGAAGCTCTTGCCGTCGGTGGCGCCGATTTTGGCCAGGAAGTAGATGTTGCCGCCCAGGCGCAGGCATTGGTTCAGGTCGCGCGCGAGCACGGCCTGTTTTTGCGCTTCGGTCAGCGCCCAGCGGTCGAGGTAGGCGCGCTCGTCGGCCTTGAAGCGTGCGCGGTTGTCGGCCTGCATCAGGCTCATGCAGAACTGGTTGAGCCAGTAGCCTTTGCGGCTTTGCTCGGCGTCAAAAATGATCGTGCCGGGCACGTCCAGATAGGGTTTGTCCAGTGACATGGGTCAGGCTTTCCGGGTTGGTGGGGGTAGCGCAGTGCGGGCGGTGAGCGGTGCGCGCAAGGTCAACATTCTTCGGGCCAGTAAAGGCGCATCGGGTTGTCCACCAGGAGTTGCTGGCGCAGCGCTGGCGTTTGCGCAATCTGCGCGATGTAGTCCACCAGCAGGCCGTCGTCGGGCATATGGTCGCGCAGGTTGGGGTGCGGCCAGTCGCTGCCCCACAGCACGCGCTCCGGGAACGCTTGCACCACGCGGCGCGCAAACGGCAGCACGTCGGCGTAGGCATTTCGTTCGCCGTTCAGGGCCGGGGGGCCGGTCAGGCTCAGGCGTTCGGGGCAACTGACCTTGCTCCACACATGGGGGTGCTGGTGCATGAGTTCGAGGAACAGCCCGAAGTCGGGGCCGTCCACGGGCTGGCTCACGTCGGGGCGGCCCATGTGGTCGACCACCACGGTGGTGGGCAGCGCGGCAAAAAAGTCCCACAGCCCGGGCAGGTCTGCGGCCTCGAAGTAGATCACCACATGCCAGCCCAGTTTGGCGATGCGCGCCGCAATCTCCATCAGTTCGTCCCGGGGCGTGACATCGACCAGGCGCTTGACGAAGTTGAAGCGCACGCCGCGCACGCCAGCGTCGTGCAGCGCCTGCAGTTGCTCATCGCTCACCGAGCGCTCGACGCTGGCCACGCCGCGCGCCCGGCCGCCCGAGTGCCGCAGCGCATCGACCAGGGCGCGGTTGTCGCTGCCATGGCAGGTGGCCTGCACCACCACGTTGCGCGCAAAGCCGAGGTGCTCGCGCAGCGCATACAACTGCGCCTTGCCGGCATCACAGGGCGTGTATTTGCGCTCGGGCGCGTAGGGAAACTCGGCCCCGGGGCCGAACACATGGCAGTGGGCGTCGACGGCGCCTGCGGGCAATTGCCAATGGGGCTTGCCCGGGTTGGGGTGCCAGTCGAGCCAGCCGGGGGTTTTGCTGAATGCGCTCATGGGGGTTCTGGGGGATATGGGGGTTCTGGGGGTTGGCCGCTCGTGATCCGGTGTTCGCTGCTTTTTTGGGTGGCTATGGGGGAATGCTTTGCTTGGCGCATGGGGCCCCGGATCGATCGTGTCACCTTCGGCCTGCGCGACGGGGGTGTTTCAGGCCATTTCCCTGGCCTTCAGGCGCGCATCGAGCCGGGGGAACACCCGGCGCGCATTGCCTTCGTAGATCTGCTGCCGGTCTTGCGCGCTCAGCGTGCCGCAGGCTTCGATATAGCGCCGGGTGTCGTCGTAGCAGTGGCCGGTCTGCGGGTCGATGCCGCGCACCGCGCCTATCATCTCGCTGGCGAACAGCACATTCCTGACCGGTATCACGCGGTGCAGCAGGTCGATGCCGGGCTGGTGGTAGACGCAGGTGTCGAAAAAGATGTTGTCCAGCAGGTGCTCTTCGAGCAGTGGTTTCTTCATCTCCTGCGCCAGGCCGCGAAAACGCCCCCAGTGGTAGGGCACGGCCCCGCCGCCATGGGGGATCAGGAATTTGAGCGTCGGAAAGTCCTTGAACAAGTCGCCCTGCAGGCATTGCATGAAGGCTGTGGTGTCGGCATTCAGGTAATGCGCGCCGGTGGTGTGAAAGCAGGGGTTGCAACTGGTGCTGACGTGGATCATCGCGGGCAGATCGTACTGCACCATCTTTTCATAAAGCGGGTACCAGTGCCTGTCGGTCAGCGGCGGGCTGCTCCAGTGGCCGCCCGAGGGGTCGGGGTTCAGGTTGATGCCCACGGCGCCATATTCGTGCACGCATTTTTCCAGTTCGGCAATGCAACTGGCCGGCGCAACGCCCGGGCTTTGCGGCAGCATCGCCACGGGCACGAAATGCTCGGGAAACAGCGTGCAGACGCGATGGCACAGCGCGTTGCAGATGGCCGCCCAGCGGCTCGACACCTCAAAGTCGCCGATATGGTGGGCCATGAAGCTGGCGCGCGGCGAGAACAGCGTGATGTCGCTGCCGCGCTCTTGCATCAGGCGCAGTTGGTTGCCCGCGATCGACGCGCGCAGTTCGTCGTCGCTGATCTTCAGATCGGCCACGGCGGGCATGGCAGCGGGGTTGCGGATGCCCGCGATCTGCGCGTTGCGCCAGTCCTCCAGCGCCTTGGGGGCCGTGGTGTAGTGACCATGGCAGTCGATGATCAGACTCATAGCGTTTGGCTCCTTGGTGCTCGCCGGCTGCGGGTGCTGCGCCGTCAGGCCGGCTCCATGCCCTGGCGGCGCTTGGCGTCTTGCGCCAGCGGCGATGCCAGGTAGGCCAGCAGTGCGCGGGCCGCATCGACCTGCAGCGACTGCGCGCCCACAGCGGCGGAAAAAGTGGTGTTGATCTGTAGCGCGGGCGGCAGCGGGCCGACGATGTGGATGCCCGGCACATGCAGCAACTCGCTGTGCTGCTGAAAGCCCAGTTCCGCCGCGCCAGCGGCAATCAGCGCGCCCACCGGCACACCGGGCGGCGCCTGCACCATGCGCTCGTGCAGCGCATCGGCAATGCCCCAGCGCCGAAACAGCCGGACCAGGGCCACACCGCTAGGCCCGGTGGAATGGCCAATGCGGTCTGCCGCGAGCACGGTCTGGCGCAGCGCCTCTTCAGAGTGGATGTCCGGCAGCGGCGCCCCGGCGCGCACCGCCACGGCCATGCCGGAGCACACCCAGTCCACCTTGCTGCCGGGCAGCAGCCGGCCGGCGGCCATCAGCTTGTCGATGGCATCCGATGCCAGCAGCACCAGGTCGAAGACCTCGCCGTCCTGCACGCGCCTGGCCGCATCGACGCCAGCCACCGACTCGACGCTCGCGCCATGCCCCGAGCGCTGCGTAAACCCGGGCAGCAGTTCGACCAGCAACTGGCGCGTGGCCATCGACGCGATGCAGCGCAGCCCGAGCCTTGTCATCGGCGGCCCCCGCAGACGATCTGCCGGCGCCGGGGGGCGAGCAGATTCCCTGTGGAGGGGGGCTGACGATGCCGACGGTACTGGCAATCGGCGACAGTGCGGTGCATGTCGCCGATTATGGCCGGCACCGACGCGAACATGAAGGCCGCCGCAGCACTGCATCTGTCGCTGCTTGCCCGGACGGTGGCCACAGCGCGCACCGATTGCAGCCCGTGGCACCAGGGTGTCGGCAGGGGACGGCCCACTGCGTGCCGGGCGCGCCGGTCTCGAATCGGCCGAGCGCATGGCGTGGCACACAGCGCCGGGATGGATGCGCAGCGTGACCGGCAAGACGGGTGCTGGTGTGCACCGGAATGTGCGTGTCTCGGGTTGTGATGGCTGATGCGCTCCATTGAATCGCTCCATGGGCAAGACTTGCCGCAGGTGGGCTGGCGGATTCCCCGGTGGAGCCCGCGCAGCACCGATGTGCCGGCGCTGGCCCGGCGCTGGGGCTGCGATGCGGGCACCGCCGGGGGCCATCCGGGCGGCGTGGTTCCGGGATGCCGGCGCGCCACCGCGCCCGACGCCGACGCGCCAAGACCATGGCGCAGGCGCCGATCTGTCGCGCAGGCCGGTGGTTCGATCATGGCCGTCGCAGCATCCTTGGCCCGGGCGCCAGGCACCGCTCGGGCGCTGTCGAGCGCTGGCACGAGGAACCGATGGCCGGCGGCGGCTGGGCCGGCACGACGCAGCCCACGGATTGCAAAAATCGCATCCCAGCCAGGGTAATCCCTGAGCGAACGCTGGCCATTGGATGCGCAATTGCGCATCCAATCGACATGGGGGTCATGCCACCCTATCGATTGGGGCATCGTCATCCCTGAATCCGTCGAAAACGATCCGCTTCGGGCCATGATGCTGCGCAATTTGCCGTCCTCGCGTTCGGGCTTGCGGACTCAGGCAAATGTCGACAGGCCCTGGCGTGCCGCCCCGCCAATGGCTGCGCATGACAATGGCGCCCTGACACGAATCGCATCGATTTCATTGCGTGCAGCGATTTGCCGGACGGCACACCAGCCGATCTGAGGGTGCGATCGTCCGGCCGACGCTGTTGCCGCCATTGCGAACGACGCCGGTCAACCACATAGGCATGTTTCATGGACCTCAGACAGATCGAATACTTTGTGCGCGTGGCCGAGTTGGGCAGTTTTACCCGGGCCTCGGTGGTGCTGGGCATTGCCCAACCCGCGCTGAGCCGCCAGGTGCGCCTGCTGGAGGTGGAACTGCGCCAGAGCCTGCTGCTGCGCAACGGTCGGGGCGCCACCCCCACCGAGGCCGGCCAGTTGCTGCTCAAGCATGGCCGCAGCATCTTGCACCAGGTGGCGCGCGCCCGCGAGGAGCTCGGTCGCGTGCGCGGCGCGCTGGCCGGGCGCGTGGCCATCGGCCTGCCGCCGAGCATCGCCAAGGTGCTGACGGTGCCGCTGACCCGCGCCTTTCGCGCGCAACTGCCCGATGCGGCGCTGGCCATCAGCGAGGGCTTGTCGGTGGCCATGCAGGAATTGCTGACCACGGGCCTGCTCGACATCGCGCTGCTGTACAACACCGCGTCCGGGCCCGGCATGGAAACCACGGCGCTGCTGGAAGAAGACCTGTTCCTGGTGCAGCGCCGCAGCCCCGGGCAGCCCGATGCCGAGGCCCTGGCCCAGGCGCCGTTGCCGCTCGATGAACTGTCCCGCTTCCCGCTGGTCATCCCCACGCGCCCGAACGCCCTCCGCATGCTGGTCGAGTCGGAACTGGCCGCCCGGGGCCAGCGCCCGCAGATCAGCCTGGAAATCGACGGCGTGGCCGCCATCCTCGACCTAGTGGCCGATGGCGCCGGCTGCGCCGTGCTGCCGATGAACGCGGTCAGCACCTGCGGCAAGCCCGATGCGTTCGACGCCCGGCCGATCGACGGCGCCAGCCAGACCCGCCTGCGCAGCAAGCTGTTCATGGCCGTCAGTTCGCAGCGCCCGGCCACACTCACGCAGCAGGCCATGGCGCAACTGATACGCAGCACGCTGCAAACGCTGTACCGGTGATGGATGTGGAAATGGGGCCTTGCCCGTCGGCGCATCGATGCCGCCCCTGGAATTTGCCTGCACCGGCATACGGGGCCGGTGCTGGCGCCTTGCAGATCAGCCGGGGAATCGACGGCGTGGCCGCCATCTCCCGCCGCAGCGGCAGCGCTCATTGCCTGGCGATCCCGGCCTGGGCGATCACCTCGCTCCAGCGCCGCATATCGGCCGCCAGGTGCTCACCCAACTGCGCCGGGGTGCTGCCCTGGGCGTCGAGGTTCAGTTCCAGCAGGCGGTTTTTCACATCCGGCCGGGCCAGCGCGGCCTGCACCGTGCGCGACAGGCGTTCCAGCAGCGCAGCGGGTGTGCCGGCGGGGGCGGCCAGACCATTCCAGGAACTGACGTTGAAGTGCTCCAGCCGCCCGCCGCTTTCGCGCACCGTGGGCACCTGCGGCAGTTGCGTGGCCCGCCGGGCGCCCAGCACGGCCAGGGCTTGCAGGGCACCGGCGCCGATGTGCGGCATCAGGGCGCCGAGGATGTCCACCAGCACCTGCACCTGGCCGCCGCGCACGGCGGCGATGAGCGCCGGCGTGCCGTTGAAGGGCACGATCTGTGCATCGATGCCCGCCGTCACCTTGAATAGTTCGGCCGCCAGGTGCTGTGTGCTGCCGATCTGCGGGGTGCCGATGTCGAGCTGTCCCGGGTTGGCGCGGGCGTAGGCCAGCAGTTCGGCCAGCGTCGTCATGCGCCCGCCCGCGCGCACGGCCACGGCCAGGTCGAAGCGGGCCAGCAGCGACACGGGCGCAAAGTCCCGCAGCGTGTCGAAAGGCAGTTGCTTGAACAGCGCCGCACTGACCGCCGTGCCACTGCTGATCAGCAGCAGGGTGTGGCCGTCAGGCGCGGCGCGCGCCACGAGTTCGCCCGCGACGATGCCCCCGGCGCCGGGCCGGTTGTCGATCACCACGCTGTGCCCCAGCCGTTCGGCCATCTTTTGCCCCACCGTGCGCACCGTGATGTCGGCCGCGCCGCCGGCGGCATGGGGCACCACGATGCGGATCGGGCGGGTGGGCCAGGCGGTCTGTGCCTGCACCGCCGCGCCCGCACCGACACCGGCAGCGCCAGCGCAAGAGGTGGCGAGCAGGGTCACGAGGGTTCTGCGGTCGATGGCCATGGTGCTTACCGCGTGACGCCCAGCCAGCCGTCGAGCAGCCCGGGCTGCTGGCGCAGCGTTGCCGCGCTGCCGGTGTGCACGATGCGGCCCCGATCGAGCACGGCGGCGTGGTCTGAAATGGCCAGGATGGCCTGCGGATGCTGCTCCACGATGATCGCCGACAGGCCCTCCTCGCGCGTGATGCGCCGGATGGCGCGCAGCAGCTCTTGCACGATGATGGGCGCCAAGCCTTCGAGCGGCTCGTCGAGCAGCAGCAGGCGCGGGTTGAGCACCAGGGCGCGGCCGACGGCCAGCATTTGCTGCTCGCCGCCCGATAGCTGCGTGCCCAGGTGGGTTTTGCGCTCGGCCAGGCGCGGGAACATGTCGTAGACGCGCTCGGGCGTCCAGGGGCGGGGGCGGGCCGGGGCGATTGCGTCCGTGCCGGCGGCCTCGCCCGTGCCAGCGCTCGCTCGGGCCGGGCGGGCCACGGCCGTGAGGTTTTCGTGCACGGTCAGCGAGGCGAAGATGTTGCGCTCCTGCGGCACCCAGCCGATGCCGGCGGCGGCGCGCTGGTGCGCGGGCAGCGGGTGCAGTGCCACGCCGCCCAGGTGGATGGTGCCCGCATGTTGGCGCGTGGCCCCTGCCAGGGTGTCGATGAGCGTGGTCTTGCCGGCGCCGTTGCGGCCCAGCAGCGCCAGCGTCTGGCCCTCGGGCAGCGTCAGCGCGATGTCTTGCAGCACCACCGCCTGCCCATAGCCGGCGCTCAGTCCTTCGATGCGCAGCAACTCAGGCATGGGCCGACTCCTGTTCTGCTGCGCCCAGGTACACCGCCTGAACCCGCGGGTCGCGGGCGATGCTGTCGGGGTCGCCCTCGGTGAGCACCGCGCCATTGACCAGTACCGTCATGCGGCTGGCAAAGCGGAACACCAGGTCCATGTCGTGCTCGATCAGCAGCACCGACACATCGGCGGGCAGGGCCGCCACGGTCTGCAGCAGTTCTTCGCGCTCGCCGGCGGGCACGCCGGCCACAGGCTCGTCGAGCAGCAGCACGCGCGGCGCGCAGGCCAGCGCCAGCGCGATTTCGAGCAGGCGGCGCTTGCCGTAGGCCAGCACGCGCGTTTCTTGGGCCATCACGCTGGTCAGTTGAAACTGTTCGAGCAGTTGCTCGCAGCGCTGCATCACCGCGCGGCGCGCGCCCAGAGGCCGCCACCATTGGCCGCCCAGTCCCTGCTGCTGCGCGACGGCGAGCGCCAGGGTTTCCTGCGGCGTGAGGCTGTCGAACAACTGGTTGATCTGGAAGGTGCGCACCATGCCGCGGCGCACGCGCTGGTGCGGCGCCAGCCGCGTGATGTCCTGGCCGTCGAGCACGATGGTCCCCTCCGAGGGCGCCAGCACCCCCGTCAGCAGGTTGATCAGCGTGGTCTTGCCCGCGCCGTTGGGGCCGATGAGCGCGTGGCGCGCGCCCTTTTTCAACTCCAGCGTGACATCGCAGGTGGCGCTGATGCCGCCAAAGCGCTTGCCCAGGCCCCTCGTGGCCAGCACGGTCGGCGGTTGCGCGGCGGTCTGCGTCATGCGTTGCGCCCCTCGAACCAGGTCCAGGGACGCAGCAGACGATCACGCCCGATCAGCACCAGCAGCACCAGGAACAGGCCGATCCAGAACATCCAGTACTGCGGCGTGACCGATGAGATCCGGTCTTGCAGCAGCATCAGGCCCGCAGCCCCCAGGATGCCGCCATAGAGCCAGCCGACGCCGCCGATCACCAGGATCAGCAACACATCGGCCGAGCGGTGAAACTCGAACAGGTCGAGCGAGGCAAAGCCCGTGGTCTGCGTGTGCAGCGCGCCGGCGGCCCCGGCCAGCGCTGCGGCCAGCGTGTAGACCTGCGCCAGCCGGAGCGTCACCGGAATGCCTATGGCCATGGCGCGCAGCCGGTTGTCGCGGATCGCCTTGAGCGTGGCGCCAAACGGCGACTGCACGATGCGCCGCGCGAGCAGAAAGAACAGCAGCAGCAGGCTGAGCGAATACCAGGCTGCCGTGCGCCCGGACAGGTCGAACTCGAACCGGCCCAGCACCGGGCCGAGCACCACGCCCTGCAGGCCGTCGGCGCCGCCGGTCAGCGCGTCGAACCGGTTGGCCAACTCCAGCAGCACCAGGCCGACCCCCAGCGTGACCATCAGGCGCGTCAGGTCGGTGCCGCGCAAGATGGTCAGCGAAGCCACTGCGCCGAGCAACGTGGCCGCGCCCATGCCCACCACCAGCCCGACCAGCGGGTCGGGCATCACATGCTTGGCAAACAGCGCCGCCGCATAACCGCCCAGGCCGAAAAAAGCCGCATGGCCGAGCGAGACGATGCCGGCGTAGCCCAGGATCAGGTCCAGCGACAGCGCAAACAATGCCGTGA
This sequence comes from Verminephrobacter eiseniae EF01-2, assembly GCF_000015565.1. NCBI lineage: Bacteria > Pseudomonadati > Pseudomonadota > Betaproteobacteria > Burkholderiales > Comamonadaceae > Verminephrobacter > Verminephrobacter eiseniae. The sequence continues at coordinate 183,472 of NC_008786.1, read as the reverse complement.
TGGCCATCGTGTTGATGATCAGGGCCTGGCCGGGCAACACCAGCGGCGCGGCCAGGGCCAGCAGCCAGAACACCGGCTCCCACCAGCGCCAGCGGCGCTCTCGCGACAGCGGGGTGCGGGGTTCCATGTCAGTGGTCCTCGGCGGCATGAAACCGGCGCAGTCCCTGCCAGGGGCGAGCGCTTGCGCCAGTCCCCGATGGGCCGGTGACACGGGGGAGCTTCACTTGCGGCCTCCCTGGCGCACGAACAGCCCTTGGGGACGCCAGAGCAGGATCACGATCATCAGGCTGTACACGATGAAAGCCCCCAGTTTGGGGATGTAGTACTTGCCCGCCACATCGGCGATGCCCAGCAGCAGCGCGGCCAGCAGCGGCCCGGTGATCGACGATGTGCCGCCCACCGCGACCACGATCAGAAAATGAATCATGAACTTGAGCGGGAAGCTCGGGTCCAGCCCCAGCATCTCGGCCCCCAGCGCGCCGCCGAGGCCGGCCAGGCCCGACCCGATGGCGAAGGTGGACAGAAACACCAGGTTCACGTCGATGCCCAGGCCGGCGGCCACGCGCTGGTCGTCGACGGCGGCGCGCAGGCGACTGCCCCAGCGCGTCCTGGCCAACAGGTACTGCAGGCCCACGGTGAGCGCCGCGCACAAGGCAATGATGAACAGGCGGTAGTGGCCCATGCCCAGCATGAAGGCGCCGCTGCCCCATTCGGTGCGGCCCTTGAGCCATTCGGGCAACTGCATGATCTGCTGCGTCGAGCCTGCGAAATAGTCGGCGCCGGCCACCGCGATGAACACCAGACCGATGGAGAACAGCACCTGGTCGAGATGGGGCTTGCGGTACAGCGGCCGGTACAGCGTGCGCTCGAGCACCCCGCCCAGCAGGGCCGGGCCGGCGAAGGCCAGCGGCAGGCAGACCAGAAAAGGCACATCGAGCCGCTGCATCAGCAGCACCGTGATGTAGCCGCCGGCCATCGCAAAGGCCCCATGGGCCAGGTTGACGAAGTGCATCAAGCCCATGGTCACGGCCAGACCCAGCGCCAGGATGAACAGCAACATGCCGTAGGCAATGCCGTCGAAAAGCAGGGTCAGCATGGCGGCAGCGGGCAGCGGGCAGGGGCAGCGATCAACGGCTCTTGCCGGGGTCCTTGACACCCTCGATCACGTCGAATTCCACGTTGTAGAGCTGGCCGTCGACGCGCTCGACCTTGCGCAGGTAGACGTTCTGCACGATGTCGCGCGTCTGCGCATCGATGGACACCGGCCCGCGCGGGCTCTCGAACACCTGGCCCTTCATCGCCGCCAGCAGCGCGTCGCCGTCGCCAACCCCCCGGGTGGTCTTGAGGGCTTCATAGATCACGCGCATGCCGTCATAGCCGCCCACGGCCATGAAGTTCGGGCGCAGCCCCTTGTTGGCCTGCTCGAAAGCCTGGACGAATTGCTTGTTCAGCGGCGACGGATGCGCCGCCGAATAGTGGTGCGAGGTGACCACGCCCAGCGCGCCATCGCCCATGGCGTTCAGTTGGTCGTCTTCGGTCACGTCCCCGGTGGCAATCAGCCGGATGCCGGCCTTGCCCAGCCCGCGCTCCAGGAACTGCTTCATCACCGCTGCGCTGGCCCCGGAGGGCACGAACACGAACAGCGCATCGGGCTTGGCATCGCGCACCTTTTGCAGGAACGGCGCGAAGTCCGGGCTGCGCAGCGGCACGCGCAGGGCCTCGGTCACCTGGCCGCCGTTGGCGCTCAGGCGTTGGCTGAAATACTTCTCGGCGTCGATGCCGGGTCCATAGTCGCTCACCAGCGTGACCACTTTCTTGATGCCGTTGCCGGATGCCCAGTCGGCCAGCGGCACCGACACCTGGGGCAAGGTAAAGCTGGTGCGCACCACATAGGGCGAGGCTTCGGTGATGCTCGATGTGGCGGCGGACATCACCACCAGTGGGGTCTTGGACTGCGTGGCCAGCGGCGCCGTGGCCAGCGCCGAAGGCGTGATGCCCATGCCGGCGAGCACGTTCACCTTGTCGTTGACCACCAACTCCTGCGCCAGGCGGCGGGTCATGTCGGGCAGGCTGGTGTCGTCCCTGACGAGCAACTGCACCTTCCGGCCCGCCACGGTATCGCCGTTTTGCGCCATATAGAGCTTGGCAGCGGCCTCGATCTGGCGCCCCGTCGTGGCTTGCTGGCCCGTCATCGGCAAGATCAGACCGATCTTGAACGGCTTGTCCTGCGCGAATACGGGCAGCGCTGCCAGCCCGGTCGCCAAGGCGATGGACAGGGCAATGCCCCTGGCACCAGGAAGGCGGCGTTTTTGCATCGTTGTCTCCGGTGGAAAAATCATTGCGCACAAAAAATGCAGGGCGAAGTCTGGCCCGGGCCGGATGATTGCACAAGCAGAAATTCAAGCATTCAGGTATCGCCAAATGGAATAACTTGGCCCTTCCCTTCGAACATCCGCTGAACGCGCCCGCCTGCGGGCCGGACTGCGGCCCTCGTTTCAGGGCGGCAACACGGCCTGCGTGCGCTCCTGGCGCACCAGATACAGGCCGCTGCCGATGACGATCACGGCCCCGAGCAGGGTCGAATACCCGGGCACAGCCTGCCACAGCAAGCAATCGAGCCCCACGCCCCAGGCGATGGCCGTGTATTCGAACGGCGCCACCACCGACACCTGCCCGTGGCGAAACGCCTCGGTGATCGCCAACTGGCCCAGAAACCCGGTGACCGCCAGGCCCGCCAGCAGCGGCCAATGCGTCCAGGTCACGCCGACCCACTGCGGCCAGGCCAGCAAGCCGGCGCCCAGCGCCAGCATCGTGGTGGTCCAAAAGACCAGGCTGGAACTGGGGTCGGTGCGCGTGAGCATCCGGCCCGCGATGGCCGACACCGCATAGCAGACCGCCGAGGCCAAAACCGCCAGCGCCCCGAGCGTGAAAAAAGCCTCCTGGCTGGGCCGCAGCGCCACCAGCACCCCCACCATGCCCAGAGCGATGGCCGCCCAGTGCGCGGCGCGCACCTGCTCGCGCAGCACCCAGGTCGATAGCGCCGTGATCAGCAGTGGCGAGATGAAAAACAGCGTATAGGCCTCGGCCAGCGCCAACTCGCGGAGGGCATAGGCAAACAGCGCCAGCATCGCCACGGTCAGCCCGCCGCGCAGCAGATGCAGCAGCCAGCGCACCTGCAGCAGCCGGTGCCACTCGCCGCGCCACAGCACATACAGGGCCACCAGCGGCAGCGCGGTCCAGCCCCGCAGCGCCGCCACCTGCATGGCCGGATAACTGGCCGACAACGCCTTGAGCATCGCGTCCATCAGCGAGAAAAAAAACATCGCCGCCAGCATGGCCACAATGCCGCGCAGGTTGCCGCTGGCGGGCTGGCTTAGCGCAGGGGAGGGCGTTTCAGACATGGGCCGGCCTGCGCGATGGGCAACATGGGCAACGCGGATCACGAACAGGCGGCTGGCGCGCGGCCGGTGCCGCGAGCGCAAAAGAGAAAGACCGGAGCATGAGGAGTTCCCCGGCAGCAGTGGAGTGCGTGTGCAGAGCCAAAAAGTGTAACGCATGGCGTCTGCGCTGGTGCCGGGCGCGGGGCGGCGGCACGGCGCTCGCCGTTCTTCAGGCGCGGCAGAGTACAGCCACCGGTGGGAGCACGGATTCTCAGCCGGCACGCGAATCAGCGCGCCGTCATGGGCCGCGACGGAGGTGCAGGCACGCGCTTGGGGGCCTGGCCAACCGGGCGCACTGCCCATACCCTGCAAGCGCACAAAAGCGCCTTTGGCGCACGCGACAAGCTCCGGCAGCATGCGCCGATAGTCGCCTGGCCCAAGCCCAAGCCCAAGCCCAAGCCCGACATCACGCAAGCGCCATGCGTGATGGGCCAAGGGAAGGCGGGTGGCGCCCAGCACCGTGCCCGCCAGGGTGTGCGGGAGCAGAAACTTCGAGCGACGCATTCCTGGCATGCGCAGCAGATCCGTGGCGTTTTCCATGGCCAGCACGGTGTGGCGATCGAGGCTGCGATGGCGTGCCATGACGGCGAGCCAACGGGTAGGCCGGTAGGCCGGGCTGAATACTCTCCTGCAGAGGCCTCTGCGATGTGCGTTACTGGTTACTGGCTACTGTTGCGCGCGCGCAGCGCTCGGAGTGTTCCGACACCATCCACTCGCTCGGAACCGTGTCGGGGAGTCCATTCCAGGAGGTTCTCATGCGCATCGAGTTCTTGACCTTCAGAGCGTGTTGCCACGGCGCTCCTTCAGAGCGCCCGCCGTTGGCCCGGGGCCGCGCGACAATCGGCGACCATGATGGAGGAAAACCAAACCATGCTTCCCTTGCAACTGCAGGTGGCCCCCGACAAGAACGACCCCGCGCCGCTGATTCTCTACCACGGGCGCAACTGCCCTGATGGCTTTGGCGCTGCGCTGGCCGCCTGGCTGTACTACGGCGACAGCGCCCAATACCTGGGGCTGGACCACGGCCAGATCCATACCGTTGACGACCTGCCACCGGTGCAGGGCCGGGCGGTCTACATCCTGGACTTTTCTTTTGCGCCCGCCGTGCTGCGCGCCATCGACGAGCGCGCCGCCAAACTGGTGCTGCTCGACCACCACAAGAGCGCGGCCGAGAAACTCACCGGCTTTGCCTGCCGCTGCGGCGTGTTGCACTTCGACATGCGCAAATCGGGCGCGCGCCTGGCCTGGGAATTCTTTCACCCGCACCAGCCCCTCCCCGCGCTGTTCAGGTATGTGGAAGACCGCGACATCTGGAAATGGGAATTTGCCGAGAGCGCGGGCTTCTTGTCGGCGCTCGACATGGAGCGGCAGGACTTTGCGCGCTGGCACGAACTGGCGACCCTCGCGCCCGAGGAATTGAGCCTGTTCATCGCGCGCGGCGCCGCCATGGACGCAAAGTACCGCAAGCTCGCAGCCGACATTGCCGAAGGCGCGCAGCCGCTGGTGTTCAACGGCATCGAGGGGCTGATGGTCAACGCCCCCGGCATGTTCCACAGCCTGGTGGGCGACATGCTGTCGGCCCGCTGCGGCAGCTTCGCGCTGCTGTGGAGCGCCGACGCCAGCGGCGTGAAAGCGGGGCTGCGCGCGCAGCGCAATTTCGACTGCATCGCGCTGGCCGAGAGCATGGGCGGTGGCGGCCATGCCCAGGCCTGCGGCTTCAGGATGAGCGTGGCCCGCCTGCCCGAACTGCTGACGGGACGGTTCGACGCATAATCGACCGCCCCGCAGGGCCGGGGGCCGGGGGCCGCACCCGAGCCGCCTGTCCCGCACCCGATTGCCGCCATGCACCAACGCCGATTCCACCGCCTCGCGGCGGCCCTTGTCCTTGCCTTGTGCCTTGCAAGCGCTTCGTGGACTGGCGCCAGCGCCCAATCCGGCCTGGGCTTCGGGGCCGCCGCCGGCAGCAGCGTGGTCGCCACGCCCCATCTGCGGGCCGAACTGCTGGCCCATGCGCCCCAGGGCGTGACAGCCGGCCAGCCGTTGTGGCTCGGCCTGGCCATCGACCACCAGCCCGGGTGGCACACCTACTGGAAGAACCCGGGAGATTCGGGCCTGCCGATCCAACTGGACTGGACCCTGCAGGCCGGGCTGGAGGCGGGCGAAATCGCCTGGCCCCTGCCCCGAAAAATCCCCATCGGCACGCTGCTCAACTACGGCTACGAAGGCACCATGCTGCTGCCCGTTCCCGTGACCGTGGCCAGCACCTTCGCGCCAGGCCCGCTGGCGCAGGACATCCGCATCGACCTGCACGCCTCGTGGCTGGTCTGTCGCGAGACCTGCCTGCCCGAAGAGGGCCGATTCACGCTGCAACTGCCGATCCGCAGCAGCACGGCGCTCAACGGCGCAGCGTTCGAGGCGGCTTGGCAGGCCCGGCCCCGGCCGCTGGCCGATGGCGCGCAGGGCCAGGCGCAACCCGACGGCCAGCATCTGCAAATCAGCGTGCCCGGCCTGCCGGCGGCGCTGCGCGGCAAAACCCTGGACCTGTTCCCCGAGACCCCGCAAGTCATCGCAAGCGCCAGCCCATGGACCCAGGCCTGGAACGGCGACCTGTGGACCGCCCGCATCCCGGTATCGCCCGAGCGCAGCAGCAGCCCCGCGACGCTGCCCGTGGTGCTGGTCGAGCAAAGCGCCGAACGCGCTGTCGGGCAGGGCGCCGAGCGCCCGGGCTACCGTGCCGAGCTTCAGGTGCCCGGGCCATGGCCCCCGGTCGCCGCCGTGGCCGGCGTATCGCCTGCGCTCCAGAGCGCGCTCGAAGCCAACGCGGCGCAGGCTGCCGGCACTGCCGTATCCGGCGCCCCGGCGCCCGCACTCCTGGCCGCATTGTTGGGCGCGCTGCTCGGCGGTCTGATCCTGAACCTCATGCCCTGCGTATTCCCGATACTGGCCATCAAACTCGTCGGTTTTACCCGGCATGGCGCAGGGCATGGCGCCGGGAGCGCCCAACGCGCCCGACATGCCCTGCGTGCAAATGGCCTGGCCTACACCGCCGGCGTGCTGCTGTCGTTCATCGCGCTCGGCGCGCTGATGCTGGGCCTGCGCGCGGCGGGTCAGGCCATAGGCTGGGGCTTTCAGTTGCAGTCGCCCGCCGTGGTGGCAGCGCTGGCGGCACTGTTCACGCTGATTGCGCTGAACCTGGCAGGGGCGTTCGAGTTCGGGCATTTGCTGCCATCGTCGCTGGCCGGCCTGCACCTGCGGCACCCGGTGGCGGATTCGTTCCTGACCGGCGTGCTGGCCGTGGCCGTGGCATCGCCCTGCACGGCGCCATTCATGGGCGCTGCGCTGGGCCTTGCGGCCCAACTGCCCGCACCCTGGGCGCTGGCCGTGTTTGCGGCGCTGGGCCTGGGTCTGGCCCTGCCCTGCCTGGTCGCCAGTTGGGTGCCCGCCGTGGCCCGCGCACTGCCGCGTCCCGGCGCATGGATGGACATTGCGCGCCGGCTCCTGGCCTTTCCCATGTTCGCCACCGTGGTCTGGCTGGTGTGGGTGCTGGGGCAGCAAAGCGGCATCGACGGCGCCGGCGCGCTGCTGATCTTGCTGGTGGGCCTGGGCCTGGTGGTATGGGCCATGTCGCTGACCGGCCGCGCCCGCCGGTGGATGGCCACCGGTTCGATCGCCGTGATGGCGCTGCTGCTCTGGGCCTTTGCGCCGCAGGTGATCCGGCTGGCGCCCGCCACGCCGAGCGCCGACGCCAGCACCCGCTGGCAAGCCTGGGCGCCGGGCGCTGCCGAGCAGATCGTGGCCAGCGGCCGCCCGGTGTTCGTCGACTTCACCGCCGCCTGGTGCGTGACCTGCCAGTACAACAAGCAGACCACGCTGGCCAACGCCGAGGTGCTGGCCGACCTGGCCCGCAAAAACGTGGCCCTGCTGCGCGCCGACTGGACGCGCCGCGACCCCGCCATCACCGCCGCCCTGACCGCCCTGGGGCGCAACGGAGTGCCCGTGTACGTGCTCTACCGGCCCGGCCATCCCCCGGTGCTGCTGCCCGAAGTCCTGAGCGTGGCGCAACTGCGCGCCGCCATTGCCGGGCTGTAGTGGCCGGACGGGCAGCGCCTGCGCGGCCTGGCTCCGTATCTCCAGGCCATCGGGTTCAACCCATTGGCCGATCCGCAGTTGCCGATGCGCTCGGGCATTGCCAAATGCGCTCGGGCATTGCCAGCCGTGACCGGCATCGGGCCTTACCCGCGCAGCAGCTTGTCTTGTGCCAGTATCAGCGCCGCAGGGTGGCCCGAAAGCACCAGGGTATCGCCTTCGGCGAGCAGCGCAGCGTCCACGGCGGCGCCCTGGCGGCCGTCGCTGCGGCGCAGGCTCACCACCCGCACACCGATGGCGGGCAGCGCCAACTGGCCCAGGCTTTTGCCCAGCGCGGTGGAGCCGGCAGGCAGGTTGATGCTCGACAGGCGCTCCTGGTCGATCTCGTTGACGGTGTCGTCGTCGGCGCCGTGGAAATAACCGCGCAGCAACTGGTAACGGGCATCGCGCTGCGCTTGCACCAGCCGCAACACCCGGCGCATCGGCACCCCCACCAGCGCCAGCGCATGGCTGGCCAGCATCAGCGAGCCTTCGATGGTCTCGGGCACCACTTCGGTGGCGCCGGCTCGTTGCAGCACATCCAGGTGCAGGTCGTCCTGCGTGCGCACCACCACGGGCACCTGGGGCGCATGGGAGCGGGCGTTGGCCAGCACCTTCAGCGCGGCCGGCACATCGGCGTAGGTGATCGCCACGGCGCTGGCCCGCACCAAGCCCGCCGCCATCAGCGCTTGCAGGCGCGTGGCGTCGCCATACACCACTGAGTCACCGGCCGCTGCGGCCTGGCGCACACGGTCCGGGTCCAGGTCGAGCGCCATGTAGGGGATGCGCTCGTGCTCGAGCATGCGCGCCAGGTTCTGCCCGCAGCGGCCGTAGCCGCAGATGAGCACATGCCCGCTGGTGTTGATCGACTTGCGCGCGATCGATGTCATTTGCAGCGATTGTTGCAGCCAGTCGCTGGCCACCAGCCGCATCACGATGCGGTTGCTGTGCATGATCAGGAAGGGCGTGGCCAGCATCGATAGCACCATGGCCGCCAGGATGGGGTTCATCAGCGCGGCCTGCACCAGGCCATTGCTGCTGGTCAGCGACAGCAGCACGAAGCCGAACTCGCCGGCCTGGGCCAGATACAGCCCCGTGCGCAGCGCCACCCCGGCGGTGGCGCCCATGCCGCGTGCCAGCGCCAAGATGATCGCCAGCTTGAAAATCAGCGACACCGTGAGCAGCGCCAGCACCAAGGCCCAGCGCTCCAGCAGGATATGCCAGTCGAGCAACATGCCGATGGTGATGAAGAACAGCCCCAGCAGCACATCGTGGAATGGCCGGATGTCCGTGCCCACCTGGTGGCGGTACTCGGTCTCGGACACCAGCACGCCGGCAATGAAGGCGCCCAGGGCCAGGCTCAACCCGGCCAGTTCCGTCAGCCAGGCCAGGCCCAGCGTGATCAGCAGCAGGTTGAGCATGAACAGCTCATCGCTCTTGCGCCGCGCCACCAGCGTCAGCCACCAGCGCATCAGCCGCTGTCCGCCGATGAGCAGCAGACCCACCAGCAGGATGGCCTTGAGCAAGGCCCAGGCCAGCGCGGGCAATAGCTGCCCGGGGGCCGATCCGAGTGCCGGAATCAACACCAGCAGCGGCACCACCGCCAGATCCTGAAACAGCAAAACGCCCATCACCCACCGGCCATGCCCGCTTTCCAGTTCGGCCCGCTCGACCATCAGCTTGACCACGATCGCGGTGCTGCTCATGGTCATCACGCCGGAGAGCGCCAGCGCGGTCTGCCAGCCCATGTCCCAGACGCCGCCGATCCAGTGCGACAGCAGCAGCGCCACGCCCGTGACCAGCGCCATGGTCGCCACCACCTGCATCAACCCCAGGCCAAACACCTGCCGGCGCATCGCGCGCAGCTTGGGCAGGCTGAATTCCAGCCCGATGGCAAACATCAGGAACACCACGCCAAACTCGCCCAGGTGCCGCACCCCTTCGGAGTTCTGCGCCAGCGCCAGCGCATGGGGGCCGATCAGCACGCCAGCGACCAGGTAGCCCAGCATCGGGGGCAGTTTGAGACTGCGGCAGGCCACCACGCCCAGCACCGCGGCCAGCAGGTACATCAGGGTGAGCGCAAGAGAGGACATGGCCCGGATGCTATCCGACAGGCGCGCCATCCCGCTGGCGCGCCATACCCCGGTCGATAGAATCCCCGCATGACCCGCGCCTGCCCCACGCTGCCCCCTTTCGACGCCCAACAGGCCCTGCGCATGGCCCGCGCGACCTTTGACATCGAAGCGGCGGCGCTGACCGGGCTGGCGGCCAGGGTGGATGGCGTGTTCGCCCAGGCCGTGCAGTTGGTGCTCCGAACCCGGGGCCGCATGGTCGTCATGGGCATGGGCAAGAGCGGCCATGTGGGGCGCAAGATTGCCGCCACGCTGGCCTCGACCGGCACCCCCGCATTCTTCGTCCACCCCGCCGAGGCCAGCCATGGCGACCTGGGCATGGTCACCGGCGACGATCTGGTGCTGGCGCTTTCCAACAGCGGCGAAAGCGCCGAACTGACGGCCATCTTGCCGGTGCTCAGGCGCCTGGGCACCCCGCTGATCGCGCTGACCGGCGGTTTGCAATCCACGCTGGCGCGCCATGCCGAGTTGGTGCTCGACTGCAGCGTACAGCGCGAAGCCTGCCCGCTGAACCTGGCCCCCACGGCCAGCACCACGGCCCAACTGGCAATGGGCGATGCCCTGGCCGTGGCGCTGCTCGACGCCCGTGGGTTCCGCACCGAAGACTTTGCCCGATCGCACCCCGGCGGCGCGCTCGGGCGCAAACTGCTCACCCATGTGAGCGATGTCATGCGCCGTGGCCCGGAGATTGCGCGCGTGCCACCCGAGGCCAGCTTCAGCGCGCTGATGCGCGAGATGAGCGCCAAGGGCCTGGGCGCATCGGCCATCGTGGATGCGGCCGGCCAAGTGCTGGGCATCTTCACCGACGGCGACCTGCGCCGCCGCATCGAAGCCGGGGCCGAACTGCGCAGCGCCACGGCGGCCCAGGTGATGCAGACCAACCCGCGCTGCATCGCGCCCGACGCGCTGGCCGTAGACGCCGCCGAAATGATGGAAACCCATGCCATCACCAGCGTGCTGGTGATCGACAGCGCAGGCCGGCTGACCGGGGTGGTGCATATCGGCGACCTGATGCGCGCCAAGGTGATTTGAGCAATGGCCCCGGCCCTGCAGATCGACCCCGCCTTGCTGCTGCGCGCCCAAGGCCTACGCGTGGTGTTTTTCGATGTCGACGGCGTGCTGACCGATGGCGGCCTGTACTTCGGCGCATCGGGCGAGACCCTCAAGCGCTTCAACACCCTGGACGGCCAGGGTCTGACGCTGCTGCAAAAAGCCGGCATCACCCCGGCCGTGATCACCGGGCGCGACAGTGCGCCGCTGCGCCTGCGCCTGCAAGCCCTGGGCGTCCAACATGCCGCGTTCGGCGTCGCGGACAAGCGCCCGGCAGCCGAGCAGATATTGACCACGCTCGGTCTGACCTGGTCCCAGGCCGCCGCGATGGGCGACGACTGGCCCGATCTGCCGCTGCTGCGCCGCAGCGCGTTCGCCTGCGCGCCCGCCAATGCACAGATCGAAGTGCGCCACGCCGCCCACTTCGTCACCCGGGCCTGCGGCGGCGACGGCGCAGCGCGCGAACTGTGCGACCTGCTGCTCGTGGCCGCCGGCCGCTATGCGGCATTGCTGGCGGACTTTGACGCATGAGCGCCCGCCCCGTGATGCACCGGCTCCAGCAGGGCTGGGACCAGCTCTTGCAATACCTGCCCGTCGCCCTGATGGGACTGCTGGCACTGGGCAGTTGGTGGCTGGTGCGCAACGCACCGACGCCCCAGTGGCCCATCCTCGAGCGCCAGCAACGACACCAGCCGGACTACGTGATGAAGACCTTCTCCGTCAAGAATTTCGATGCCGCCGGACGCCTGCAAAGCCAGGTGCAGGGCCGGGAACTGCGCCACTACCCCGACACCGGCATGTTGGAGATCGACCAGGCGCATATGCGCTCGATCAGCCCCGAGGGCCAGATCACCGTGGCCACGGCCAACCGCGCGCTGAGCAACGCCGACGGCTCGCAGGTGCAGCTTTTCGGCAATGCCATCGTCACCCGCGAGCCCTTGCCCGCCAAACCCGGAGCGCCGGCCCGGCCCCGGCTGGAGATGCGCAGCGAATTCCTGCAAGCCTTTACCAGCGCCCATGCCGAGCGCGTGCGTTCGGACCAGCCCGTCACGCTCACCCGGGGGCGCGACCGCTTCACGGCCGACGGCATGGAGTACGACCACCGCAGCCAGGTATTGCAACTGCGCGGACATGTGCGCGGGGTGCTGATGCCAGGCCCCTGAACCATCGCCCCCATGGCCCCTATGGCTCCCGGCCGGGTTGCTCCCGTTGCCTGGCTCCCCCCATGAATCATCCCCTGGTCTTCATCACCGGCGCCTCCAGCGGCATTGGCCAGGCGCTGGCCCTGCGCTTTCATCGCGCGGGCTATCGCCTGGCCCTGGTGGCGCGCCGAACGGCCGAGATCGAAGCCTGGGCCGGTGCCGCAGGAATCGGCGCCGGCAGCCATGAAATTTACCGCGCAGATGTCGCAGTGGCAGAGCGCATCATCGCCGCCGGCCAGGACTGCATTGCCCGCCAGGGCTTGCCGGATGTGGTCATCGCCAACGCCGGCATCAGCGTGGGCATGGACACGGCCGAACGGGACGACATCGAAATGATGGCGCGCACCTTTGCCACCAACAACATCGGCATGGCCGCCACATTCCAGCCCTTCGTGAACGCGATGGCCCGGCGGCGCAGCGGCACACTGGTCGGCATCAGCAGCGTGGCCGGCATCCGGGGCCTGCCGGGACATGGCGCGTACTGCGCCAGCAAAGCGGCGGTGATCAGCTACTGCGAAAGCCTGCGCGGCGAGATGCGCCCGCACGGGGTGCGCGTGGTGACGCTGCTGCCGGGCTATATCGACACCCCGCTGACACGCCCGAACCGCTACCGTATGCCGTTTCTGATGCCGGCCAGCGACTTTGCCGATCGTGCCTTCCGGGCCATCGGCGCCGGCCTGAGCTACCAGGTCATCCCCTGGCAAATGGGGGTGGTGGCCACACTGCTGCGCATGGCGCCGAACGCGCTGCTGGACCGCCTGCTCGCCGGCCGGCCGCGCAAGCGCCGCCAGACCGATCTGCTGCCATGAAAAAACCCCCTTGAAGGAGGCTGTGGCGGGAACCCCCTCAAGGAGGCCCGTGCGAAAAGCCCCCGAGGGGGCAGGCTCGTGCGCCAGGGAACCAGCAGCCGCTGTCGTGCCAGGAAATTCCCGCCAACGGATCAGGGATCAGTAGCCGCTGTTGTTGCCGCCACCGTAACCACCGCCGCCGCGACCACCGCCGCCGCCACTGCGGTTGCCAGAGCCGTAAGGGCTGCGGAAACCGCCTTCGCTGCGCCCCCCGCCGTAGCCGCCGCCTTCACGACCGCCACCATAGCCGCCACCGCCGCCGCCCTCACGGCCACCGCCGTAGCCGCTGCGACCGCCTCCGCCGCCACCACCATAACCACCGCCGCCACCCCCTCCGCCGCCGCCGTAGCCACCTCCGCCACTGCGGGGCGGACGAGGCTCCATCGGGCGGGCTTCATTGACGACGATGCTGCGCCCGCCCAGAGGCTGGCCGTTCATGCCGTTGATCGCGGCCTGGGCTTCGGCATCGCTGCCCATTTCGACGAAACCAAAGCCCTTGGATCGACCCGTGTCGCGCTCCATCATGACCTTGGCGCTGGCGACGGCACCGAATTGGCCAAAGGCCTGCTCCAGGTCGCCGTCGCGCACCGAGTACGGCAAGTTGCCGACGTACAGTTTGTTGCCCATCGAGGGACTCCTCAAAAACACATGGAAAAAGCGATGGAGTCCCGAAAACGCAGCCAGCTAATCTCAATGACGCTCTCAGCGCGAAACTGACGGATCACCGCAAACTTGGGGGAAACGGGGGAAACCCCGCCGGGCCATTATGCGCCACACTTTGGCCAAAAAAGCAAGCGGCACGGCGCTCTGTGGGGGCGATGCCGCATGGACATGAAAAAAGGAGCCGTCAGGCTCCTCGGTATGGGGATCGACGCGGGGGTCGATATGGAGCGAGGGGCCGGATGACCCCTCGCGCACCAGCCGGCCCCGGGGAGCGCCCATCAAGAGAGAGGAGGGCTTTCTCAGTAGCTGCCACGGCCACCGCCGTAACCACCACCGCCGCCGCTACTGCGGCCACCGCCATAACCGCCGCCACCGCCACCGGCGCCACCACCGAAGCCGCCGCTGCGCGGAGCGCGGGGTTCCATGGGGCGGGCTTCGTTGACCACCAGATCACGGCCGCCGAAGTTCTGGCCATGCACGCCCTGGATCGCGGCCTGCGCCTGTGCGTCGCTGCCCATTTCGACGAAGCCGAAACCCTTGGAGCGGCCGGTGTCGCGCTCCATCATGACCTTGGCGCTGCCGACCGAGCCGTACTGGCTGAAGGTCTGCTGCAGGTCTTCGTCGCGAAAGGAATAGGGCAGATTGCCCACGTAAAGTTTGTTGCCCATGAGGGACTCCTGAAAAAACATGAAAACGCGATGGAGCCCGACGCAATCAACAAACCTGTGACGACTTCAAAGACGCGAGACTGACCATTCACCGCTGTGCCAAACGCTTTGCTGCAAGCAGCCAAAGCCCGCCCATTATCAGCCATTGGCGCGGTCTGTGGTGTTTTATTTCTGCGCCAGGGGGGTCTGTGGCCGTCTTGCGCCGCCATGGCGTGGTTTTGAGGTGAATTTCCGGGCCGGCCGCAGATCGGCCCCGGATAAGATACGCGGCTTTTGGGCATTGCCCGCCCGGCCGTCCGAGCCGTTGTTCGCCCGCTGCGGGTCGAAGGATACCCCCCGATGGAAGCCTTTTTCATAGCCACCGCCTTGGTCGCGCTCGCCGAGATGGGCGACAAGACACAACTGCTTGCGCTGGTGCTGGCCGCGCGTTTTCGAAAGCCCTGGCCCATCGTGCTCGGCATTCTGGTGGCCACGCTGGTGAACCATGGCTTGGCGGGTGCCGTGGGCGCCTGGGTGACGACTTTTGCCGGCCCGCAGTTGCTGCGCTGGCTGCTGGGGGCCTCGTTCATCGCGATGGCGCTGTGGATGCTGATCCCCGACAAGCTCGATGCAGGCCAGGCGGACCACGGCTTGCGCTGGGGGGTGTTCGGCACCACGGTCATGGCCTTCTTTCTGGCCGAAATGGGTGACAAAACGCAAATTGCCACCGTGATGCTGGCGGCCCGGTACGACAGTTGGCTGTGGGTGGTCACAGGCAGCACCCTGGGCATGATGCTGGCCAATGCGCCTGTGGTCTGGCTGGGCGAGCGCATCACGCGCAAGCTGCCGATACGCATGGTGCAGTCGACGGCGGCCGTGATCTTCCTGGTGCTGGGGCTGCTGGCGATCCTGGCGCCAGCCGGCTGACCGTCCTGGCGATCGGCGCGGCCGATCGGCGGGCGCTTTTGGTATATTGGCCCGCCGCTTGCGGGCGCTCTGCGGGCGCCCGGCCCGTCCCCACCGCCCCGGCCCGGCCGCGCCGTGAGCGCTGCCGGGTTTTTTCAGATGTCGTTCATTGCCACGCCCCAGACCATGCATTTTCCGGATGCGCTGCCGCTGCAAAGCGGCGCGTCGATCCGCGACTACCACCTGGCGTTCGAGACTTACGGCCAGCTCGACGCCGAGCGCGCCAATGCCGTGCTCGTCTGCCATGCGCTCAACGCCTCGCACCATGTGGCCGGCGTCTACGCCGGGCAGGACGACAGCAAGGGCTGGTGGGACAACATGATCGGCCCCGGCAAGCCGGTGGACACCGACCGCTTCTTCGTGATTGGCGTGAACAACCTGGGTTCATGCTTTGGCTCCACCGGGCCCATGCACCCGCATCCCGACACGGGCGCGGTCTACGGCGCCGACTTTCCCGTGGTCACGGTCGAGGACTGGGTGAATGCGCAGGCCCGATTGCTGGACCAGTTGGGCATCGGACGGCTGGCCGCCGTGCTCGGGGGCAGCCTCGGGGGCATGCAGGCGCTGTCCTGGACGCTGCAATACCCCGAGCGCGTGCGCCATGCGGTGGTGGTGGCCAGTGCGCCCAATCTCACCGCCGAGAACATTGCCTTCAATGAAGTGGCGCGCCGCGCCATCGTCACCGACCCGGACTTTCACGGCGGCCATTTCTACCGCCACGGCGTTATCCCGAAGCGCGGGCTGCGCATTGCCCGCATGATCGGCCACATCACTTACCTCTCGGACGACCTGATGAACGAGCGGTTTGGCCGCCAACTGCGCCAAGGCCTGGAGCTCAAATACAGCACGCAGGACATCGAGTTCCAGATCGAGAGCTACCTGCGTTACCAGAGCGACAAATTCAGCGATTACTTCGACGCCAACACCTATCTGCTGATCACCCGGGCGCTGGACTATTTCGACCCCGCCCGCAGCCATGGCGGCAACCTGACCCGGGCGCTGGCGCGGGCGCAGGCGCGTTTCCTGCTGGTCAGCTTCAGCACCGACTGGCGCTTTGCACCCCGACGCAGCCGCGAGATCGTCAAGGCGCTGCTGGACAACCGCCGCCGCGTGAGCTATGCCGAGATCGATGCGCCCCACGGGCACGATGCCTTCCTGCTCGACGACGCCCGCTACACGGGATTGATGCGCTCTTACTTCGAGAGCATCACGAAGGAACTGCGATGACCGGCAAAGCGACCATGCAGGCGCTGGCACGCCTGGTGCCGCCCGGCTCGCGGGTGCTGGACCTGGGCTGCGGCGATGGCGCCATGCTCGACTACCTGCAACGCGAGCGCGGCTGCAGCGGCTACGGGGTGGAGATTGCCGACGCCAACGTGCTCGCCTGCGTGCAGCGCGGCGTCGACGTGATGCAACTGAACCTCGACGAAGGCTTGGCCATGTTCGGGGACAACTCGTTCGACGTGGTCCTGCAGATCGACACGCTACAGCATCTGCGCAATGCCGAAACCATGCTGCGCGAAACCGCGCGCGTGGGCCGCACCGGCGTGGTGGCCTTTCCCAACTTTGCGCACTGGCCCAACCGCCTGTCGGTGCTGCGCGGCCGCATGCCGGTGACGCGCCGCCTGCCCTACCAGTGGTATGACACGCCCAACATCCGCGTGGGCACGTACAAGGACTTTGAAGTGCTGGCCACCAAGAACAGCCTGCGCATCCTGGATTCGTTCGGCCTGCAAGACGGGCAGGAAACGCGCTGGCTGCCGAACGCCCGCGCCGGCACGGCGGTCTTTCACTTCGAGCGCGCCTGAACGACGGAAAACCGCTCCAGGCCGTTCACTGGACGGGGCCGGGCGGCCAACTTCGGTCAGCGCGTATATCGGAACCTGCTGTCCAGGGAAAACACCTACGGCGCGGCTCCGTTTGTCCGTGTGTCCGTGTGTCCGATTGACGAAGCCGCATACCGCTTGCTGCCTGCGCCAGATGCCAGATCATCGAGGCCGGGTTGAAGCAACTGGGCCATGCCTAGTGTCGCGTCACCGATCATCTGTCGGTCTGCGCTGGCCATCGAAGCGCATCGCGGCGTTGCATCGCTTGCCAATACGCTCGGTATTGGCTGCGCGATGCGCCTTGCGCTGCGCTCCGATGGCTGCGCGCAGCCTACGACATCTGATCGGTGACGCGACACTAGGAGAAGGTGGCCGAAGAGAAATTCCCGTTCGCGCAGGCCGACCTCAGGATCGCGCTGACCACCATACGCGCCGCCCCCCCGGCCGCCCCGGCGCGCCACCAAGCCCTTCTTCGGCGCGCTGAACCGGGCCGCCATCCGGCGCAGCCAGCGGCGGCAAAGCGCCGAATCGATCGCCGACAGCGTGCAGGCCTGGCCCGTATTTGCGCTGCGCGGCGTGCTCGAAGGCTCCGCAGCATGAATCCGTCCGCAGCACCGCCTTGCGCCGCAACGATGCGCCACGAGGTCTGGCGCCGCAGCGACGGCGGCGCTTCATGGTCGAACGGCTGGCGCCGCGTGCATGGGGCCGGTGCCCGATGACAGGCCCGGCGGAGGGGCATGCCACGGGGTACGCCGCCATGGCCTCGGACGATTTTCCCGCATCGACGCGCCATCCTAGTGTCGCGTCACCGATCATCTGTCGGTCTGCGCTGGCCATCGAAGCGCATCGCGGCGTTGCATCGCTTGCCAATACGCGCGGTATGGGCTGCGCGCTGCGCCTTGCGCTGCGCTCCGATGGCTGCGCGCAGCCTACGACATCTGATCGGTGACGCGACACTAGCCGGCCAAAAGGGTAATCCCTGTGCGGATGGCCCGGCACCGGTGTTATGTTTTTACATACCAAACGGTATTTTTGCCTGCGCTATCGGCCAACGCCACAGGAGTGAACACCATGCAGAACGCCCGTTGGAAGCAGCGCCCTGCCGGCTCGCACCGGGGCGGCTTCGGCCCCGACGACCAACTCGGCCGCATGAACCTGCGGACGCCCGAGATCCGGCGACAGGCTTTTCGCGAGGTGCAGCAGGGCCTGGCGTTTTGCCTGAGCCTGCCGCTGCACCATCCCGGCGGCAACGCACTGCTCCAGCACCGCAAGGAGCCGCGCTTCTTCCACGAAAAGCGCAACTACGACTACCGGTTGTCGAACCTGTGCGCCTGCTTCGACGATGCGGTGTCGGACGACGCCGTCATGCTGTACACGCAGTATTCGACGCAATGGGACGGCCTCGGCCATGTCGGCCAGATGTTCGACGCCGACGGCCGGCCCGAGAAGGTCTATGACAACGGCTTTCGCGGCGGCGTCGATGTGCTCGGCCCGGATGATGCGACGCCCGGCCCCGACGGTGCGGCAACCCGTTTCGGCGCCCGGGCCATAGGCATCGAGCACCTGGCCGGCGCCGTCGGTTCGCCCGCCACGCCAGTGGCCACGGTTTGACCCGGCGCAGGAGCACCGCGATGGCGACACCCGTCCAGTCCTTTGCCTGCGCCGCCCTGCTGGCGCTCGGCGCCGCACTTGCGTCGGGCGCCCCGGCGCAGCCGGGCACTACCGCGCAGCCGGGCATGGCAGCGCAGCCGGGCGCTACGGCTCCGTCGGACCAGGCCAGCCACTGGCCAGGCAGGCCGGTCACGCTGGTGGTGCCGTATCCGCCCGGCGGCACCAGCGACATCGTGGGCCGGCAGTTGGCCGACAGGCTGCGCGAGGAGCTCGGGCAGACCATCGTCGTCGAGAACAAGGCCGGCGCCGCCACCGCCATCGGCGCGACCGCCGTCGCACATGCCGCCAAGGACGGCCATACGCTGCTGCTGTCGGCCGGCTCGACCTTCACGGTGATTCCGCACCTGAATGACAAACTGCAATACAAGCTCGACGATTTCGCGCCGGTGGCGCCGGTGTGCACGGCGCCCTTTGCCTTTGTGGTGCGCAAGGATTTTCCGGCCCGGGATCTGCGCGAGTTCGTCGCCTATGCAAAGGCCCATCCGGGCAAGGTGAACAACGCGACCAACGGGCAGGGCAGCCTGGTTCACTTGCTCGGCGAGTTGGTGGCCACGGGCCTGGGCGTGCAATTGACGCAGGTGCACTACAAGGGGGCCATGCCGGCGTCGATGGACCTGATCGGCGGCATCGTCGATTCCAACACCGAGGCGCTGACGAACGCGGTGCCGAACATCAACGCCGGCCAGTACCGGGCGCTGGCGGTGCTCAGCGCCGAGCGCGAACCCTTGCTGCCCCAGGTGCCGACGTTCAAGGAGCTCGGCTATCCGCAGATCGTCGGCGAAACCTGGTACGCGGTGTTCGCCCCCGCCGGAACGCCCAAGCCGGTGCTCGACAAGCTCGGCGCGGCGATCCGCAAGATCACCGGCTCGGCGCGCTTTGGCGCGGCGATGCGCAAGGTCGGCAACCAGGCCCAAACCGGCACACCGGAGCAACTGCGCGAACTGACGCTGCAACAAAGCCGGCGCTGGGAGGGGCTGATCCGCCAGCATGGCATCAAGGCCGAGTGAACCGGGTAAGCCGGGTGAATCGGGTGAACTGGGTGAACCGTCTGGATGCTCCCGCCCTGCTGCGCCAGTGCAGCCCGTTTTTTGCTGACGGCGCCTCTGTTGCGCTGGCCCGGTGCCGCCGGCGCCTCGCCCGCCACGCCAGTGGCGATGGTTCGAACCCATGCAGGAGCATCGAGATGCCGATCCGAGTCCAGTCCCTTGCCTGCGCCGCCTTGCTGGCGCTGGGCGCCGCCCTTGCGTCGGGTGCCACGGCGCAGCCGGGCACCACCGCGCAGCCGGGCACCACCGCGCAGCCGGGCACCACCGCGCAGCCGGGCATTGCCGCGCAGCCGGGCACAGCACCGTCGGACAAGGCCAGCCATTGGCCAAGCAAGCCGGTCACGCTGGTGATTCCGTATCCGCCCGGTGGCAGCAGCGACATCGTGGGCCGGCAGTTGGCCGACAGGCTGCGCGAGGAGCTCGGGCAGACCATCGTCGTCGAAAACAAGGCCGGCGCCGCGACTGCCATCGGCGCGACCGCCGTCGCGCGTGCCGCCAAGGACGGCCATACGTTGCTGCTGTCGGCCGGCTCGACCTTCACGGTGGCGCCGCACCTGAGCGACAAGCTGCAATACAAGTTCGACGATTTCGCGCCGGTGGCGCCGGTGAGCGCGACGCCCTTCGTCCTTGTGGTGCGCAAGGACTTTCCGGCCCGGAACCTGCGCGAGTTCGCCGCCTATGCGCAGGCCCATCCGGGCAAGGTGAACAACGCGACCAATGGGCAGGGCGGCCTGGGCCACCTGCTTGGCGAGTTGGTGGCCACGGGCCTGGGCGTGCAACTGACGCAGGTGCACTACAAGGGGGCCGTGCCGGCGGCGATGGACCTGATCGGCGGCATCGTCGACTCCAACGTTCAGGCACTGACGAACGCGGTGCCGAACGTCAACGCCGGCCAGTACCGGGCGCTGGCCGTGCTCAGCGCCGAGCGCCAGCCCTTGCTGCCCCAGGTGCCGACGTTCAAGGAGCTTGGCTACCCGCAGATCGTCGGCGATGCCTGGTACGCGGTGTTCGCCCCCGCCGGAACACCCAAGCCGGTGCTCGACAAGCTCGGCGCGGCGATTCGCAAGATCACCGGCTCGGCGCGCTTTGGTGAGGCGATGCGCAAGGTCGGCAACCAGGCCCAAACCGGCACACCGGAGCAACTGCGCGAACTGACGCTGCAACAAAGCCGGCGCTGGGGAGACCTGATCCGCCAGCACGGCATCGAGGCCGAGTGACTGCGTTCCCGCCCTGCGCAGCCAGGCCCGGCCGGATCAAGCGCCGGGTGGCCGGGGCCAGGCCCGCTGTGGTTCGCGGATCGACTCGAACGCATGGGCCAGTTGCAGCACGCCCAGGTCATCGAAGCGGGCGCCGATGATCTGTAGCCCGATGGGCAGGCCGCTGCGGGTGTAGCCGCAGTTGATCGACGCTGCCGGCTGTTCGGACATATTGAAAGGCACGGTAAACCCGATGTGCTCCATCGCGTGCAGCGGGTCGTTGGTGGGCGAGGGCAGTTCGGCATCGAAGGCCGGCATCGGCGCCACCGGCGAGATCACGTAGTCGTAGGCGCTGCAGGCGCGCACGGTGTGCACGCGGGTCAGGTGGAACTGCTGGCTGGCGTTGAACAGTTCGACGCCGCTGATGCCGGCCACGCTGTCGGCCCAGGCGCGGATGTAGGGCAGCACCTTGTCGCGCCGCCCGGCGGGCAGGGCCTGCAAGTCGGTATGCGTGCGCATGCGCCAGAACTGGTCCATGCCGTCGAGCATGGCTTGCGTCATGAAGGGCGGCATGGTCTCGATGATCGCGCCTGCGGTCTGCATCAGCCGGGCAGCGTGTTCGACGGCGGCTGTGACCTCGGGCTCTGGCGCCAGGCCGCAACCGGCATCCAGCAGCAGGCCGATGCGCAGTCCGCGCAGGCGCTCCGCGCCTTGATCGAACTGGCTCCAGGCAATGTCTTGTGCCGGCAGGCTCATGCTGTCGCGGGCGTCGGGCTGGCTGAGCAGTTGCATCAGCGCTGCGGCGTCGGCCACGCTGCGGGTCATCGGGCCGGCGGCGCGGCCGGTGTAGGGCGGGTCGATAGGGATGCGGCCCAGGCTGGGCTTGAGGCTGAAGATGCCGCACCAACCGGCGGGCAGGCGCAGCGAGCCGCCGATGTCGGTGCCGATGTGCAGCGGGCCATAGCCTGCGGCCGCAGCCGCCCCGCCGCCGGCGCTGGAGCCGCCGGGGCCTTTGGCCAGATTCCACGGGTTGCGCGTGAGCGGGTGCAAGCTCGACAGGCCCGAGGACAACATGCCGTAGTCGGGCATCGTGGTCTTGGCAACGATGACGGCGCCGGCCGCGCGCATGCGCGCGGCCGGGGGCGCATCGGCGGCAGCGGCAGGCGCCGGCGCGAGCGCCGCCGTGCCCAACGGGGTCGGGTCGCCCTCGGTGGCGATGTTTTCCTTGATCGTGCCGGGCACGCCATCGAGCGCGCTCAGCGGCGCGCCGCGCAGCCAGCGGGCTTCGCTGGCACGGGCTTGCGCCAGCGCGGCCTCGGGGCGCAGCAGGTAGGTGGCCTGCAGATGCGGCTCCCAACGCGCGATATGCGATAGCACGGCCTGCGTGACCTCGACCGGCGACAACTGGCGCTGGCGGTAGGCGGCCATCAGGGCGTGGGCGGACAGGTCGTGCAGGTCACTCATGGCGGGTAGGGGCGAGGTCAAGGGTTGGACAAGGTGTGGGTAATGGGTGGCGGTGGGTGGCGGTGGGGGGCAATGGGTGGACAAGGGCTGAACGGCGCCATGGACGGGTTTCAGCTCCAGGAGAGCGCCGAGATGTCGTTCACGAACACCGGCATGTCTTTCCACAGCCCCTTGAGGTTTTTGTTCGCCACGGTGACCCACTGGCCCTGGTACAAAAAGGCATGCACTGCGTCATCGGCCAGCAGGCGTTGCGCCTGGCCGAGCAGGCGCGCGCGCTCGGCGGGCCGGGCGGTGTTCTTGATCTGGTCGAACAGCGCATTGAATGCGGGCGATTGGTAGCCCCAGTAGTAGTCGGGGTTGGCGAAGTTGTTCAGATCGAACGGCTCCACATGCGCGATGACGGTCAGGTCGTAGTTCTTGCCGCCATAGGTGCCGCTGAGCCACTGCGCCCATTCCACGTTCTCCATCTTGGCAATGATGCCCACCTTGGCCAGTTGCGCTGCGATCACCTCGCCGCCCAGGCGGGCATAGGGGGTGGGGGGCAGCGTCATGCCCAGCGTCAGCGGTGTTTTGACGCCGGCTTCGGCCAACAGCCGGATGGCCTTGCCAGGGTCGTAGGGGTTCACACCGGTGGTGTCGACATAGCCGAAGGCGCCGGGCACATAGTGGCTGCCGATGGGTACGCCATAGCCCTCGGTGGCCGCTGCGATCACCGCCTTGCGATCGATGGCGGCGGCGATGGCGCGGCGCACGCGCAGATCATCGAGCGGCTTTCTGGCGTTGTTGATGGCCAGGATGGTCTTGGCGCGTGAGCCGCCGATCACGACCTGAAAGCGCGGGTCGCTCTTGAACTGCGCCACGCCGCGATTCGTGATGCGCGGGAAGGCGTCGACGTCGCCGGCCAGCAGCGCGGCCACCTGGGCGGCGGGGTCTGAAATGAAGCGAAAGCTGGCGCGCTTGATCTTGATCGCAGCGGGGTTGCGAAAGCCCTCCCATGCGGTCAGCAGCACCGCAGAGCCCCGGTTCCAACTGCCGAGCCGGTAAGGGCCGGTGCCCACGGGCTGGCTGGCGTTGCGGTCTGCGCTCTTGGGCTCGACGATGGCGAACGGGGCCTG
Organism: Verminephrobacter eiseniae EF01-2; assembly: GCF_000015565.1. Lineage (NCBI taxonomy): Bacteria > Pseudomonadati > Pseudomonadota > Betaproteobacteria > Burkholderiales > Comamonadaceae > Verminephrobacter > Verminephrobacter eiseniae. The sequence goes on along the minus strand of NC_008786.1, from coordinate 160,081 downwards.
GCCGAGCACGAACAGCAGGTCCGGGTCTATGTCCTTGTTCAGCAGCACCACGGTGTAGTCATCGACCACCTGGGTCGTGAGGCTGGCGAAGGTGCTCTTGCTCTTGTTGCTGCTCTTGTCGCTGCCCGAGCGGTCGAACGCGAACTTCACGGTGGCCGCCGTGAAAGGCTCGCCGTTTTGGAACTTCACGCCGCGGCGCAGTTTGAAGGTGTAGGTCTTCAGGTCGGGCGAGACCTCCCAACTCTCGGCCAGCAAAGGCGCGACGCTGCCGTCGGTGTTGATCTTGGTGAGCGTCTCGAAGATGTTGTAGTGAACGACTTCGGCGATTGCCGATGCGGCGCTGGTGGTCGGGTCCAGGCTCGGGGGTTCCAGCGTCATGCCCAGCACCACGGCGTCTTTGCGGCCCTGCGCCAGGGCGGTGAGCGGGGCCGTCAGCGGCAAGGCGATGATGGCGCCAGTGACGCCCGAGACGCCAGTGGCAAGAACGGTGCGGCGGTTCAGCATGTTCGGATTCTCCAGACAAAAAAACGGACGAAGGCCCCGGCGCGCCGGGTCGGCGGGGGGGGGCGGGGGGCCGGCCAAGTGTTTCACACCACGGCCTGCGCGCTGGCTGCCGGGCCGGACGCCGCGCTGGCTGCCGCTGCACGGCGCGCCCGCGCCCGGCCCGGCTGCACCTGGGGCACGGCAGCGATCAGCGCGCGGGTATAGGGGTGCTCGGCGTTGCGAAACAGTTCGGCCGGCGCCCCCTGCTCGACGATGCGGCCCTGGTACAGCACCAGCGTTTGCGCGCACAGGTGGTTGACCACGGCCAGGTCGTGGCTGATCAGCATGTAGGTGATGCCGAACTCCTGCTGCAAGTCCTGCATCAGGTTCAGCACCTGGGCCTGCACCGACACGTCGAGCGCGCTCACCGGCTCGTCGGCCACGATCAGGCGCGGCTTGGTGATCAGCGCGCGCGCAATCGCGATGCGCTGGCGCTGGCCGCCCGAGAACTCGTGCGGGTACTTGCCCAGGTCGTTGTGGCGCAGCCCGACCTGGGCCAGCACCTGGGCGGCCTGCTCACGCTGCGCAGCGCGGCTGTGCAGGCGCTGGGCTTGCAGCGGCTCGGTGACGATGCGCTCCACGGTCTGGCGCGGGTCGAGCGAGCCATAGGGGTCCTGAAAGACCATCTGGAAGTCGCGCCGCGCCTGGCGCAGTTGGGCCGCCGGCAATTGGTGCAGGTCGCGCCCGAGCAGTTGCACCGTGCCGGCCGTGGGAATGTCCAGCGCCATCACCAGGCGCGCCAGCGTCGACTTGCCCGAGCCCGATTCGCCGACGATTCCCAGGCTGCGGCCAGAGGCCATCGAAAAGCTCACGCCATCGAGCGCATGCACCTTGCCCGGGGGGCGAAACAGATGTTCGCGCGGTAGCTGGTAGCTGCGCGCCAGGTCTTTGACTTCGAGCAAGGCGCTGGCCTCGGCGGCGGCGGGGGCAGGGATGCTGTCGGTCATGGTCATCATGGACATCATGGTCATTGCGTTCGCTGCGGTCAGCGCTTGCGCACTGCCTCGGCAATGGCCTCGTGGCGCAGGCAGCGCACTTCGTGATCGCCGTCGGCGTCGGCGGCCACCCGCTGCACCGGCGGGCGTTCGTGGTGGCAGGCATCCACGGTGTAGCTGCAACGCCCGGCGAAGGGGCAGCCTGCGGGCAGGTCCACCAGTTCGGGCACGGTGCCGGCAATGGTGGCCAGGCGGCGCTGGCCCGGCGCGCCCATTGCGTCCACGGCGCCGCCCCACTGCGGCCGCGCCGCAAACAGTCCCCGGGTATAGGGATGGGCCATGGCCGCGAAGACGCAGGCGGTGGAGCCGCTCTCGACCACGCTGCCGCCGTACATCACCAGCATCCGGTCCACGTTTTGCGAGATCACGCCCAGGTCGTGCGAGATCAGGATCAGCGCCATGTTGCGCTCGGCCACCAAACTGCTGATGAGGTCGAGGATTTGCTGCTGTATGGTCACATCGAGCGCCGTGGTGGGCTCGTCGGCGATCAGCAGGTCGGGGCCACAGGCCAGCGCCATCGCAATCGTGATGCGCTGGCGCTGGCCGCCGGAAAACTGGTGCGGGTAGGCATCGAAGCGCCGCGCCGCATCGGCAATGCCCACGCGATCGAGCAAGGCCGTGGCCTGCTGGCGCGCGGCGGTGGCGCCCAGGCCACGGTGCAGGCGCAGCGGCTCGGCCACCTGGCGGCCAACGCTGTGCACCGGGTTCAGCGCCGTCATCGGCTCCTGGAACACCATGCCGATGCGGTTGCCGCGCAGTTGGCACAGTTGCGCATCGCTGCGGCCCAGCAGTTCCTGGCCGTCGAAGCGGATGCTGCCGCTGACTTGCGCGCCTTCGGGCAGCAGGCCCAGCAGCGCCAGCGCGGTGATCGATTTGCCGCAGCCGGACTCGCCGATCAGGCCCAGGGTGGCGCCGCGCGCGAGCGAAAAATCCACACCGCGCACGGCGTCGGCCGGGCCTCGGTGGGTTTGCAGGCGGATCTGCAGCCGGGAGACTTCGAGCAAAGACATGGCCAGTGATTGCGATGCAGGCTGGATCGGTTTTTCAGCGCTTTCGCGCCAGGCGCGGGTCCAGCAGGTCGCGCAAACCATCGCCGAGCAGGTTCAGGCCCAGCACCGCCAGCGCAATCGCCAAGCCCGGCCACACGGCCAGCAGCGGCGCCTGGAACATCAACGTCTGCGCCTCGCTGAGCATACGGCCCCAGGATGGCTGCGGCGGCTGCGTGCCCAGCCCCAGGTAGGACAGCGCCGCCTCGGCCAGGATGGCGACGGCAAACTGTATCGTGGCCTGCACGACCAGCACCGACGAGATGTTGGGCAGCACATGTTCGAGCGTGATGCGCCAGCCGCCCTTGCCGCAGGCGCGCGCTGCCAGGATGTACTCGCGCGACCACAGCGCGTTGGCCGATGCGCGGGTGACCCGCACGAAGGTCGGTATGTTGAAGATGCCGATGGCGATGATGGAGTTGACGATGCCCGCGCCAAACACCGCCGTCAGCATGATCGCCGAGAGGATGGCCGGAAACGCAAAGCCGAAGTCCGCCAGCCGCATGATCAACTCCTCCACCCAGCCACGCCTGGCAGCGGCCAGCAGCCCCAGCGCGCAACCGACGCTCAGGCCGATGCCCACCGCGATCACGCCCACCAGGATCGAGTTGCGCGCACCCACCAGCAGCAGCGAGGCCACATCGCGCCCGAAGGCGTCGGTGCCCAGCCAATGGCTCAGCGTGGGCGGCTGCAGCTTGGCGGCCAGATCCATCTCGTAGGGCGACCAAGGCGTCCAGACCAGGGACAGGGCGGCGGCCGCGATGAGCAGCAAGGCCAGCACGGCGCCGATGGCAAAGTTGCGCTGGCGCAGCGCGCGCTGCAACCAGCCGCCGGGCGCAGCGGTGGCGGCGGCAGTAGCAGCAACAGCGGCGGCGACAGGGTGGGAGGCCATCAGATGTCGCTGGCCTTGACGCGCGGGTCGATCAGCGCATAGAGCATGTCGATCGCGAAGTTCACGACGACCACCATCGCGGCCAGCAGCAGCACGCAGTTGCGCACCACGATCAGGTCGCGGTTGGCGATCGATTGAAAGATCAGGCGCCCCAGGCCCGGCAGATAAAACACATTCTCGACCACGATGGTGCCGGCCAGCAGGTTGGCAAACTGCAGCCCCATCACGGTGATGATCGGAATCATCGCGTTGCGCAGCACATGGCCCCAGAGCACGGCCCGCTGCGAAAGCCCCTTGGCCCGGGCGGTGCGCACAAAGTCCTCGCGCAGCACCTCCAGCACGGCCGAGCGGGTAATGCGCGCCAGGATCGCCGCCTGCACCACGGCCAGCGCAATGGCCGGCAGCAGCAGCGCCTTGAAGGCCGCCAGCGGGCTGCCGCCAGCGGCCTCGGTCCAGCCCGGAAAACCCCCGGCAGAGAACCACCGCAGTTGCACCGAAAACAGCAAGATCAGCAAGATGGCGAACCAGAAATTGGGAATGGCGATGCCGACCTGCGCCAGCCCCATCACCCCCACGTCACCGAGCCGGTTGTGGTGCGCCGCCGCATAGACCCCGGCGGCCAGCGCCAGCACCGTGGTGATGAGCATTGCCATCGAGGCCAGCGGAACCGTCAGCGCCAGGCGTTCGAGCACCAGGTCGAGCACCGGCGAACTGTAGGCATGGCTGTCGCCCATACGCCCTTGCAGCAATCCACTGACCCAGTCCCAATAGCGCAGCCCGGCCGGGCGATCGAGCCCGAGCTTGGCGGTCAATGCCGCCACCGCGTCCGGCGCGGCGTCCGGCCCCATCAGGATCTGGGCGGTGTTGCCGGGCAGGATCTCCAGCACCAGAAACACGACGATGGACGCGCCGACCAGCGTCGCCAGCAAAGTCATCGAGCGCTTGAGGAAAAACAGACCCATGGGCGTGGGGAGAAAAAAGGGCGGTGGAGTGTCAGAGGCAACGTCTACGCCAAGCATAACGGCATTGTGCTGCGGCGAACGACGCAGCGCAGGATAATGCCGGCCATGAACGCCCATCTGCCTCCCTGCGCTTGCGGCCCCATGCCCGGGGAGACCCCATGGCGCTGATGATCACCGACGAGTGCATCAACTGCGATGTGTGCGAGCCAGAATGCCCGAACCAGGCGATCGCCCTCGGGCTGGAAATCTACCAGATCGACCCGCACAAATGCACCGAATGCGTGGGCCATTTCGATACCCCCCAATGCGTGCAGGTCTGCCCTGTGGCCTGCATTCCGGCGGACCCGCAGCATCCGGAAGACCGCGCAACGCTGTGGCAGAAGTTCCAGCGGCTGCGGGCGACGGCGCCGACCTGATTTCAAGCCTCAAGATTCAAGCCTCGATGGCCGATGGCGCAAGCGATGCATTTGCCTGTGGCCAGCAAATCAACCTGAATTCGTCCACATCAGGCGGAGGCGTGGTCATTGTCGGTGTGTCGCATGCAAGTGATCCCTGATCATGTGCCTGATTTGCGGTGCTGTGCGCTGCCCCCGCGCCTTTGCCGATGCTGCTTCCACAGCATGATGGGTGTCACCACGTAGACCACGGCCACTCCAAATTGGAACACCGCCCACATCACATTATCCGATTTGTCTTCCCATGGATCCGGCTCCAACCACACATTTTGTATCGCCAACAGCAGGAAGGGCCAAGCGCCCAACAAGAGCAGGATCGTCAGCACCCAAAGTAGCCACTTGCTTTCTCGCCAATGCCGCACCTGCAGCGCGATGAGCGTCACAGCGTAGAGCACTGCCACGCCAAGTCGGATCATCGCCCACATCGTATATTTCGATATGTCTCTCCCTGGAAATGACCCCTGCCACGCAGCGTACATCGCCGCATTCAAGAAGATTACAGCGGCAAGTAAGAGCAATGCCCTCAGCACCCAAAGCATCCACTTTTTCATCAATTCTTTCATCATCGTCTCGGCCGCCATCTTCCTATCGGATATTTGATGCAGGGCCGACTGATATTACTCGGGGAGCACTTTTCGTCCACATCAGGCGGAGGCGTGGTCATTGTCGGTGTGTCGCATGCAAATGATCCCTGATCATGTGCCTGATTTGCGGTGCTGTGCGCTGCCCCCGCGCCTTTGCCGATGCTGCTTCCACAGCACGAGGGGCGTCACCGCGTAGACCACGGCCACTCCAAATTGGAACACCGCCCATATCACATCATTCGATTCGTATCCCTCTGGAGACGACATTAACCACACATTATTTTTGCCAATATCAGGAAGGGCGTAGCGCCCAACAAGAGCAGGATCGTCAGCACCCAAAGTAGCCACTTGCTTTCTCGCCAATGCCGCACCTGCAGCGCGATGATCGTCACGGCGTAGAGCACTGCCACGCCAAGTTGGAGCGCCGCCCACATCGTATATTTCGATATGTCGCTCCCTGGAAATGACCCCTGCCACGCAGCGAATATCGCCAATTCCAAGGAGATTATAGCGGCCAGTAAGAGCAATGCCCTCAGCACCCAAAGCATCCACTTTTTCATAAATTCTTTCATCATCGTCTCGACCGCCATCTTTCTATCGGATATTTGATGTAGGGCCGACTGATATTGCTCGGGGAGCACTTTTCGTCCACATCAGGCGGATGCGTGGTCATTGTCGGTGTGTCGCATGCAAGTGATCCCGGATCAGTTGCCTGATTTGCGGTGCTGTGCGCTGCCTCCGCGCCTTTGCCGATGCTGCTTCCACAGCACGAGGGGCGTCACCGCGTAGACCACGGCTACGCCAAATTGGAACACCGCCCGTATCACATCATCCGACTTGTCTGCCCATGGAGGCGACTCCAACCACACATTTTGTATCGCCAACAGCAGGAAGGGCCAAGCGCCCAACAAGAGCAGGATCGTCAACATCCAAAGTAACCACTTGCTTTCTCGCCAATGCCGCACCCGCAGCACGATGGGCGCAACTGCGCAAAGCACTGCCACTCCAAATTTGAGCGCCGCTGCCATCGCAAATTTCGACGTGTCGCTTCCCGGAAACGACCCTTGCCACACATACTGTATCGCCCACATCAGATAGAGTGCAGCGGCCAGTAGAAGCAGCACCGTCAACATCCAAGTCATCCATTTTTTCATAAATTCTTTCATCATCGTCTCGGTCGCCATCTTCCTATCGGATATTTGATGTAGGGCTGACTAATACTACTCGGAGCGCACTTCTGAATCACATCCTGCGCGAACGTCTGGCATGATTTGAACGGAGGAAGAAACATACCGAGTGGTTTACCAATTTGCAACTCACGGTTGACACAGTCCTCGTCCACAAAGGGCACAGGCGTGATCACGGTCGGTATGTCGCATTGGTGGTTTGAAACAACTACCCATATAGAATCTAAGTTAACAAGCTCATTACCTGCCCGTGAGCAAGTAATCCGCTTGTTCATACCCGCTTCTATCGTATCGGTCTTGAGCCAGCAGTGATTGACCAAGCCCGCTACGATTTCCGCTGGCCGGCATCGCAGTTCGACGTCCAAGCCCAATGGATCAGTAAAGCTCAGCGGGTTTCCATTCACATACACATACCCATTAAGGCCTCCGCGCAACCCGATGGGATCAATCTGCGAATATCTCCCGATGTCGAGGTCGTAGTATCTGTGGAAGTTATAATGCAACCCGGTCTCAACATCCTCATACTGCCCGGGCAGCCGCAACTGCGAATTGATCCGTGAATCCCCCGTCGCAGACCTCGGCGTCACCACATCCGCCCGCCCAAAGGCGTTGTAGTTCGCCGCCCATACCACGTTGCCCGCGTTGTCCGTCGCTTGCAGCGGAACCTCGAGGTGATTGCCATGGTAGTAGGCGACGACATCCCTGCCATTGCCGTTCTTGGTCTTGATGAACAGCACCCCGGTCATGAATTCACTGTCGGGCCTTGGGCCATATTGCGTTGTGATCGTCGGTGCCGCGCTGGCGCTGATGGACTGATCGGCGTTGATGGTGATGGTCTGTGTGGCCTCGGCAATCAGCCCTTCGTCTGTATACAGGAAATAGGTGCGCACGGCAGGCGTAATGGGTTGCCAGGGCCGGAGCATCAAAGTTTGTTTACATTCAACGACTTACGATAAGCCATTGTAAAAGCAGCTCAGAAATCGTGTCTACTCTTGGGGTTTCAGGAGCAAGAGATGGCGGAGAAAGACACGCTAGAAGAGCTCATTGAGCAGTTGCGCCAGTTGAAGGACCCGCGGGTTGCAGGCCGCACCGACCACAACCTGCTCGACATACTGGTTTTGGCACTGTGCGCGGTCATGTCAGGGGCGCAAGGGTGGGATGACAAGAGGACTGGGGACGCGCGCGCGAAGGCTGGCTGCGTCGCTATCTGAAACTGCGCAACGGCATTCCCGGGCACGACACCATCCGTCGGGTATTTGAGGCGCTCTCGCCAAGTCAGTTGTCGGCCTGCTTGAGTTCCTGGATGGCGCCAAGTCTGTCCTGCGGTGGGCGGCCTGGTCATTGCCATCGATGGCAAGAGTCTGCGCGGGGCGGCACGTCCGGCCTGCGGGTTGCGCGCACTGCATCAGGTATCGGCCTACGCCGCCGGATATGGCCTGACGCTGGGGCCATTGGCCTGCCAAGAAAAGTCCAACGAAATCACGGCCATTGGCGAGTTGCTGCCAACGCTGGCGCTCGAGGGAGCGGTTGTCACCATCGACGCCATGGGCTGCCAGAGCGCGATGGCCGAGCAGATCGTGGACGGTGGTGGCGATTACGTGCTTGCCGTCAAGGACAACCAACACATCTGGCTCACGCCTTGCGCGACTTCTTTGGCACGCTCGACGCGCCCGGCTACCCGGTCAGACAGACCTGCGTGCATGAAACGCTGGACAAGGGCCATGGCCGCATTGAAACCCGTCGCTGCACGGCGGCGGGCGATCTGGATTGGCTGGCTACCCTGGGGCTCAAGGAACGCTGGAAGAAGATCACTTCGGTGGCCGGTATCGACTCCAGCCGCGTGATCGGCAGCAAGACCGAGACAGATCGGCGCTATGTGATCAGTTCATTGCCCGCCGACAGTGAGCGAATTTTGCACGCTGTGCGCATGCACTGGGGCATTGAAAATGGCTTGCACTGGTGCCTGGATGTGGCCTTTGGAGAGGACGCCTGCCCCATCCGGCTACGCAATGCCGCACTCGACTTCTCATTGCTGCGCCGTGCCGCCATGAACCTGTTTCGTGCTGACCACTCTCGCGCCATGGGCCTGCCAAAAAAGCGCAAGGCCGCTGCCTGGAACCCGGACTACCTCGCCAATATCCTTCATCTGCGGGAAATTTGATGCTCCGGCCTTGTAAAATCTCTGTTTAGAGGGGCTCAATCAATGACTGTTTTCACCATAGGCTACGAAGGACTGGACATCGACGCGTTCATGTCGTTGCTCGCTGAGCACGGCATCGAGACGGTCGTGGACATCCGCGAGCTGCCCCTGTCGCGCAAGCCTGGGTTTTCGAAGAAGGCGCTGGCCAGCGTCCTGAATCTTTCCGGCCTCGAGTACGTCCACATGGTCGCGCTGGGTTGCCCGAAGCTGGTGCGTGATCGCTACCAGGAAGACGGCAACTGGAAACGCTACACCGACGGCTTCCTGAAGCATCTCAAGACGCAGAAAGCAGCCATCGACGAGCTATCAGAATTGGCCGCGTCGTCGAACTGCGCGCTGCTCTGCTACGAGGCTGACTTCAACTTCTGCCACCGTTCAATGGTGGCCAACGCCGTTCGGGACGCGTGCGGTGCGGACGTCGAGCACATCTCGGCGACGGACGCTAAAACAGCGAGCCCTGCCTCACTTCGGCTGGCTTTCGCTTAGAGCATATTTGACTTAAAACCAAACAATTCATGATATGATGCGGCGTCTTTTTTCTGAAGGAGTATGCAATGCAAGCGTATTCGCAGGATTTGCGAGATAGGGTGCTGAAGGCGATAGAACAAGGAGATCGTCCTACCGATATTGCCAAGCGTTTTGAAGTCAGTCGAGTATGGGTGTACCAAGTCAAGACGCGTCTTGAAGAAGGTATTCGACATAGTTTCCAGATTGGCGGGCATCGGAAATCTTGCCTTGCTCCAGTGGAGCCTATGTTGCGGGAATGGATTAAAGACAGAGCGGATTTGACACTGCGCGAGATGTGCGAACGGCTGGCCGAGCATGGGATAACGATCAAAGCCCCAGCCCTATGGCACCAACTGAATAAATGGGGTTTGAGCTTTAAAAAAAACTCTGCACGCCAGCGAGCAAGAGCGTAAGGATGTGCAAGCGGATCGGGTTGCATGGAAGGAAAGCCAGCCAGCACTTGACGCAACAAAGCTTGTGTTCCTTGATGAGACGGGCACATCCACCAACATGACCCGCACACGAGGCCGTTCGCCGAAGGGACAGCGTTGCATAGCCAGTGTTCCACATGGTCACCGGAAAATCACCACCTTCATTGCCGGCTTGCGGGTAAACGCCGTGACCGCCCCAATGGTCTTGGATGGCCCTATGGATGGCGAAGCATTCCTGGCCTATATACAGCAATTTCTGTGTCCTACGCTGCACCCTGGTGATATCGTGATCGCTGATAATTTGTCCAGCCATAAAGTCTCTGGTGTGCGTGAGGCCATTGAGGGGGTTGGTGCAACATTGCGTTATCTTCCGCCTTACTCACCAGATTTGAACCCTATCGAAAAATTCTTTTCCAAACTGAAAGCCCTGCTCAGGCAAGCTGAACAGCGTACTGTCGATGGACTTTGGAATACCATCGGGCACCTGCTTGATTGTTTTACACCACAGGAATTGTCCAACTACTTTTCATCTTCTGGATATGTTTCTACTTAAATCAAAAATGCTCTAGGCGGGTAGACCAAGCTGATGATCAGCCACTGGTCTTGGAACCGGTGCTGATTGCCCATCAGGAACATCAAGTCTTTTGCGCCGAGGTCTTCCTCCAGCTTGGCGCGAAACGGCTTCTCCCAATCCGTTCCGTGACTCTCGCGGCACTTCCAGAACAGCGCCCCGGCTTCCCAATCGACAATCTTGTGCCTTCGCTCTTTCTCGCCCTCCGGCGTGTCGTATACGTAACGGTAGTGGAAGTCGAAGGGCACCTTGCGTAGCTGCTTCACCTGCCTCCGCTCTTCGACCTCATCGAAGAGATTGCCCTGCATCTGCTCCTGAAGCAGCTTCTCCCGCTCTTCGTCCGTCCAATCCGGGTTGCGAGCTTTGAAGATGTCGAGACCGATCAGCCGCTTGGGGCGCAGTAGGGCGAGCGACAGACCGTCCGCGCGCCGCGTCGCTTCGATGGCGTCGTAGCTGTCGAACGCAGGGATCTTCTCCAACCATTCCCAGCGGCCCGACCACGCCTTCTTGGTGTCGATCACATCGCCGCAGTTGATCGTGTCGACATAGATCTTGTGGCTCTCGGGTCGATGATCCTTTGGGGCTTTCTCGACGCGCACGTCGATCCACTGCCACTTCCTGAACTGCTGCCCGTCCTCGATCATCCGGAACGGCACAGGGAAGAGGCGGCGCATTGCGCCATCCTGGCTGATGCCAGCAACGCAGGATGTTTCGACGTACTGCGCGCTCGGCGAGGGGTAAGTCTTCGCCAGAATCAGAATTCGCTCTTTTCTGATCTTCTCCATTGGACGGTTCCCCTCGCTTTTTTGAACTAATCCACGTTGCCTGTTTTCATCGGCATTGACGCAAAAACGATCACGCCCACACCTGATCCAGGTTCTTCGCTGCCAGCAACTTGTCTCGAAGCGCGTAGCGCGACGACTGCATGTTGACCTCGCTGCTCTCCGGGCGCGGGATCGGAACAATGGCCGTTGCCGCCCCTTTGAACTTGATCATGTACTTGCCCGTGTCGTTGTACGGAACGATGGCGTCAATCTCGGCGATGTGGGTGATGGCAGCAACAGGGGCGACCTGATAGGCCGCGATGAACTTCAGTTTCGAGATGTGCTTCGCATTGATCCGCACAGCGAACCAGCAGTGCTCGTTCAGAAAGCGTTGCTTGAACCCTTCCTCGCGTGCCGGGACAACGATGGTGTCGAACTTGTCGCTCTCAGAACCGACTGGCTGTACCTGATCGCTCGGGTCGTCCTGCTTGGGCGGCGTGAAGGCGTTGATTCCAAGCATCGGCAGGATCAGCAACATGTCGACCAGGAATGCCTCGGCCGTGGCCTTTGCTGCGGGGGCCATCGTCGGAGCAGTTGGGTTGTTCTTGTTCAGAAGAATGGCCCGGTCGTGCTTCTTGGCCAGAGCTACCAATGCCGACTCCAGGTACTGAACTTCCGTCTTGCCGATCTTGTGGTTGCGGTCGAAGAAGTAGACGCCCCAGACCCATCTCTCCTTGTTCGAGACGTGATTCTTCAAGCGGTCGCCGACGGGATCAGCCTCGCCGATGTAGATCGTCTCTTCGGCAGCATTGCCCACCAGGATGTAGATACCGGCCTGGGAGAAGCCCGGTTCCTGCTTCAACAGGTGGAAGATCTTCCTGTTGAAGACGACGCCGTGGCCTGACCAGTTCGACTTGTCGAGGTGGCGAATGCCTTCGGGATCACCGGTGGTTGCGAAAAGCGTGATTGAGAAAGGTTGCATAGGTGTCGCATCCCGGACGATCATATGGCCGCTTGTGAAACAGATGCGGGTGCTGCTGATGCCACTCTTTCATGGCCTGCATAGGCGTCTTGCTGCCCAGCGCTGACTGCGGCAGTTGGTGGTTGTACAAGGCCACATAGCGCAGCAAGGTCTGCTCCATGTCCTCGCGGCTGTTGAACCTGTGGGGTCTGTTCGGTGATGCCATAGCGCTGGGCCAAGACACTGGCGGTCTGGCTACTGGCGGCTATCTCGGCACGCACGGCCGGCGTGGTGCGGGCGTTCTTGTGCAGGGTAATCAACATGGTTTGATACTCCCCGGGGTGGATTGCAAGGACTCTATCAGCTCCTGCAGGACTGCTCTGGCCATGAACAGCGGATAGCGTTTAGAGTCTATGCAATCGTCCGGGATGCTACACATAGGAAAGCAGTTCCAGCGACGAGAAGTCTGCGCTGGCGCAGCGTGGATGGTCCAGCAGTTTGTAGATCATCGTCGGCACCAGGAAGGCCGCATTGGCGCGCTGTGCTTGCAGCGCATCGATGAACTGTCCGGGATCGAAGCCGCGCTGCAAAATGAAGCAGCCCCCCGACGCAAGGGTCGGAACGATCATTGCCCCGGCGCCATACGAGATCGGCGTAGCGCAAAGAACCCGCATTCCGGCACGCATGCCGCGCGCCGCCATCAGCAGCACGGCCTGCATCCAGACCGAGCGGTTGGCCAGCATCACGCCCTTGGGCTTGCCGGTCGTCCCGCCGGTATAGGCCAGTCGGATGATGTCGTTGGGCTGCGCTTCGGGCACCAGCGGCTCGGGTTCCAGCGCCGCCGCCAAGGCCCGAAAGTCGGCAAACCCGGCACAGGCGTCATGCGAGAACCAGTGCGCCACCCCGAGGCAGGCCGCACGCAGCGCCTGTGCCTGCTTGCCGTGCGCGGCTTCGGTGATGAACACCGAGGGTTCGGCATCGCCCACGATGTAGGCATGGTCGTCATGGCCGCCGAGCGCGTGCAGCGTGACCGAGCGCAATCCCATCAGGTAGGCCGCCGCCATCACGACGAACACCTCGACGCGGTTGCCGGACAGTTGCATCACGCCGTCGCCGCGCTGCAATCCGAGCCGGCGCAGCGCAGCCATCGTTTGCCCGATAAGACGGCCCAGCGCCGCATAGTCGATCTCACGCCCGGCATCGATAAAGGCCACGCGCTGCGGAAAGCGGCCGATGGCGGTGCGGATCATCTCGCCGATGCAGCCGCCCTGGTGCGCCTGCCGGGCCAGCGCGGAGCATGTCCGGGTGGGTGCTGGCCCGTTCATTGCCCGATATCCCCGGCAGCGGCCACCGCCAACTTCCAGCGCGCCAGTTCCTGGGCGATCCAGGCGCCGAAGCGCTCGGGTGTTCCGCCCTGCAATTCGCTGCCCGACTCGGCCGCGCGCGCGATGAGTTCGGGCGTGCGCAGCGCGGCATTGCCTGCGGTATTGAGCACATGCACCACGGCCGCCGGCGTGCCCTTGGGCGCCAGCAATCCGCCCCAGGCCGACACGGCGTAGTCCTTGACACCCGACGCGGCCATGGTGGGCAACTGCGGCAGTGCCGGCGAGCGGTCGAGGCCGCTGACCGCCAGCGCGTTCAATTTGCCACCGCGAATGAACGGCAACGACGCCGACAGGGTGTCGATCGTGCAATCCACCTGCCCCGACATCAGGTCCGTCAGGGCCGGCGAACTTCCCTTGTACGGAACATGCAGCGCATCGATGCCGGTCTGGCGACAGAACAAGGCCCCCGCCAGATGCTGGGTGCTGCCCAATCCGGCCGATGCGTAGCTGAGCTTGCCCGGCCGGGACTTGGCCAGCGCCACCAAGTCCGGCACCGATTTCACGTCCAGTCCATTGCGCGCCAACAGCACCAGCATCGTGCGACTGACGTACAGCACAGGCGCAAAGTCGGCCACCGGGTCATAGGGCAGCCTGGCATGGACATGGGGGTTGATTCCATGCACGGTGCTGGTCGTATAAAACAGCGTGTATCCATCCGGTGCGCTGCGCGCGACATGCTCGGCCGCAATGTTCCCGGACGCGCCCGGCCGGTTCTCGACCACGATCGCCTGCCCGAGCAGTTCGGCCATCTTCAGCGCCACCAGCCGGGCCGAGTGGTCGGTGGCGCCGCCGGGCGGAAAGCCCAGCACCAAACGCAGCGGTCGCTGTGGATAGCTGCCCGGCTGCGCGTGGGCGCCGCGTGGCCACCCGAAGGCGCTCACACCGAAGCCGAAGGTGCTCCAGCGGGCGCCGATGCCCGCCAGTCCTCCGGCCAGGCTCAGCAAAAGACTGCGGCGCGAGGTGGCCGCCCCGCCTTGGCGCGATCTGGCCTCTGGCGGCATGACTGGCGCTTGCTCATTCATCCATGGTCTCCATGGTGGGGTCATGGCGGGGTCATGGCGGGGTATTGGATGAGGATGAATCGATTCATCAGTGAGGCGCATCATAGGGTGTGGATCGATTCATGCGCCAAGGGTTTGTACGTGTCGGCGCCCGCATCGCGGCTGTCGCGAACCCCGGGCGGCATGCCGGCAATATGTCCTTTGCCCTGGCTGTGCTCTGCCCGGCAAGCCGCCGGCGCCGGCGGCAAACAGGTCGCGTAAGATGGCCGCCGAACCGACAGCCGACAGCCGACAAGCGGGATGATGAAAACAGGTTCAACGACCAACGAGAAGAAGCAAGCCGTTTTGCCATGAAGCCGAAAGCCGACAAACCCGGCATCAAGGATGTTGCAACGCGCGCCGGCGTCTCGCTGGGCAGCGTATCGCGTGTGATCAACAAGGTCGAGAACGTCAGCCCCGAACTGCGCCAGCGCGTGCTGCACGCCATTGCCGAACTGGACTACCGCTTGAACCACGCGGCGCAGACGCTGCGCTCGCGCTCCTCGCGCACGATAGGCTGCATGTTCACCGACGTGACCAACCCGCTGTACGCCAATCTCTACCGCATCTACGAGGAGCGGTTTCGCGCCAACGGCTACATGGTGCTGCTGGCCAACAGCCTGAACAACCCCGAGTGGGAGTTGGAGATCCTCTCGATGTTCCAGAGCCGGCGCATGGACGGCATCATCATCGCCCCCGGCAACGAGCGCAACGCCAGCGTGCTGGCGGCGGTGCAGAAGATCGACCTGCCGGCCGTGATTCTCGACCGCGACATGAATGTGAACCAGGACCTGGTGCTGTTCGACCATGCGCCGGCGGTCCAGCAGGCCATGGAGCACCTGATCGACCAAGGACACCGCGAGATCGCCCTCGTGATCTCGGGCACGCAGACCCGGCCCATGCTCCGGCGCATCGAGGGCTACCAGGCCGGCTTTGCGGCGCGCGGGCTGCCGGCCCGGGCCGACCTGCAAGTCTTGCTGCCCGCCTCCACCGCGCCGGCGTTCGATCTGGTGCATGAACTGTTGCAGCGGCCGGCGCGTCCCACGGCGCTGCTCACGCTCGGCACCAGCGTGCTGGCCGATGTGCTCAACGCCATCAGGGCGCAGGGCCTGCGCATTCCGCGCGACATCTCGGTGGTCTCGACGGGCGAGCCGGATTTTGCGCGCAGCCACCAACCGCGCATCAGCAGCGTGACCGTCGACCTCGACGCCGCAGTGCGGGAAAGCACGGCGCTGCTGCTGACCCGGATACGCGAGGGCCGCGCCGCCGCGCCGCGCCGCGTGGTGGTGCCGACGATATTCACGCTGCGCGGGTCATGCGGCCCGGCTCCAGCCACCGCGCCGCGCACGCGGTGAGCCGCGCGCTTCGGTCAAACGCGAAGCGCGCAGCCATCCCGCCGCGCCCTGATGCGCCCTGATGCACCCGTCGTTTGCCGCTTCCATGCGCTGGGTGCCGGTAGCCGCGCAGCGCCCTGCGCGCAGGTCGGGATGCGCTGCGTCGTTTGCGCCGAGGGGCTGGCCCGTGCGGCTAGTGTCGCGTCACGGATCATCTGTCGGTCTGCGCTGGCCATCGAAGCGCATCGCGGCGTTGCATCGCTTGCCAATACAGCTCGGTATGGGCAAGCGATGCGCCTTGCGCTGCGCTCCGATGGCTGCGCGCAGCCTACGACATTTGATCGGTGACACGACACTGGCCTGTGGCGCCCAGCCTCGATCGTGTCGGGATTCGTCACTTTGAGCGCCAGTGCGCTGGTGGGCGCTGGTCGGCGCTGCATGGGCCGGCATCGGTCTCGTTCCTCCTGTGGTGAAACGTTTCATTCGGGAAAGTACTGTGCCGGTTTTCTGTCCCGGCCACTACGCTTGACGGCACCGGGCGCCATCTGCGCTCGTCCCTGTCCTGGAGCTTTGCCGCTTGTGCCCATGAACCAACAACGCACCCATGCCGAACCGGCCAGCAGCAGTCTGGCCGGCCGCGTCGCCATCGTGACGGGCGCTGGCTCGCGCAGTTCGGAGATCGGCAATGGCCGTGCCGCTGCCATCTTGCTGGCGCGTCGTGGCGCGCAAGTGCTGCTGCTCGATGCCCGGCTCGACGCGGCCCGCGAGACCGAGCGAATGATTGCCGACGAAGGCGGCAGCGCCATCTGCGCGCAGATCGATGTCGCCGAGGCCGAACCCTGCCGCCAGGCCGTTGCCATTGCCGTGCAAGCCTGGGGCCGTGTCGACATTCTGGTCAATAACGTCGGCATCGGCGGGCCGGCCGGCAACGCCGTCGATTTGGACATCGCGCAATGGGAGCGGGCGCTGCGCGTGAATGTCACCTCGATGATGCTGATGGCCAGGTACGCGATCCCGGAGATGCGCAAGCTCGGCGCCGGCGCCATCGTGAACATCGCCTCCATTGCCGGGCTGATCGGCGGCACGCCGGCGCTGCTGTACCCCACCTCCAAGGGCGCGGTGATCAATATGACCCGCGCGATGGCGGCGCACCATGGGCGCGAAGGCATTCGCGTCAACTGCGTTGCGCCGGGCATGGTCTACACGCCGATGGTTGCCGACCGGATGACGCCCGAGGTGCGCGAGCAGCGGCGCAAGCGCTCGCTGTTGCAGACCGAGGGCTCGGGCTGGGATGTGGGCCAGGCCGTGGCCTACCTGGCCAGCGACGAAGCGCGCTGGGTCACGGGCGTGATCTTGCCGGTGGATGCGGGCACCACCGCCGGCAATGCCCCGTCGCCCGGCCTGAAGCCCGATAGCTCCGGGGGCTGAGGCCGCCTGGACCCGAGCCGACCCAGCCGACCGGAGACCCGCCTTGGAGCCGCCCCGCCACGCGCCGCCGCGCCTTTCTTTCGGCATGGCCATGAAACGATTCATGCGTCGGCCTAGGCCAGCAGCATGAGCGCCGCACGGCCGCCCGAAGGCGCTCATACCGCAGCCGAAGGCGAAGGTATTCCAGTGCGCGCCGCCCGGCCGCCCGAAGGCGCTCATACCGCAGCCGGAGGCGAAGGCACCCCGGTGCGCGCCGCCCGGCCGCCCGAAGGCGCTCATACCGTAGCCGAAGGCGAAGGCACCCCGGTGCGCGCCGCCCGGCCGCCCGAAGGCGCTCATACCGCAGCCGAAGGCGAAGGCACCCCAGTGCGCGCCGCACGGTCGCCCGAAGGCGCTCATGCCGCAGCCGAAGGCGAAGGCACCCCGGTGCGCGCCGCACGGCCGCCCGAAGGCGCTCATACCGCAGCCGGAGGCGAAGGCACCCCGGTGGGCGCGTCCGCGATGGCGCCGTTGCGCGCCACGCTCCGGGGTCTGCTCGGCCGCGCAGGCCATGTGCTGATCGTGCTTGCGCTGCTGAGCGTGGCCACCTTTTCGATGCTGGAACTGCTGCCCGGCTCGGTGGTCGATGCGATGCTCAGCGACAACGCCCGCCCCGAGGAGATCGCGCGCCTGCAGCATGCGCTGGGGCTGGACCTGCCGATGCACCTGCGCTTTCTGGGCTGGCTCGGCAACGCACTGCAGGGTGACCTGGGCCGGTCGCCGCTGAGCGGTGAATCGGTCAGCGCCGCCATCACGCACCGGCTGCCGGTGTCGATCCTGCTGATGCTGCTGGCGCAGGTGTTGGCGCTGCTGATCGCGCTGCCGCTGGGCATCTGGGCTGGCAGCAATGCGGGCCGCCGGGTCGACCGCTGGCTCTCGGGCGGCGCCTTCGGCGTGCTGGCGGTGCCGCATTTCGTGCTGGGGCTGCTGCTGATCTTGCTGTTCGCCATCTGGCTGCGCTGGTTTCCTGCCACCGGCTATGTGCCGTTCGGCGCCGAGCCGCTGGCCAGCATCCACTCGCTGGCCCTGCCCGCAGCGACGCTGGCGCTGGTGGAGGCGCCGATCTACCTGCGCCTGCTGCGCAGCGACATTGCCAGCACCTTGCGCGCGCCATACATCACCGTGGCGCGCGCCAAGGGCCTGTCGGAGCGCCAGATACTGCTCCGCCACGCGCTGCGGCCCTCGTCGTTCAGCCTGATCACCGTGCTGGGCATCAATGTCGGCCATCTGATCGGCGGCGCGGTGATCATCGAGACGCTGTTCGCGTTGCCCGGTCTGGGCCGGCTGTTGATCGAGGCCATCACGCAGCGCGACTTCGTTACCTTGCAGGGCCTGGTGCTGTTCATCGGCGTGGCCTTCGTGGCTGTCAACCTGGTCGTCGACGCGGTCTACGCGCTGCTCGACCCCCGGGTCGGGGTGCGACATGCGCGCTGAATGGTGCGCGCCGGGGCGCTGGTGGCGCGGCAAGCCCCGCGCGCGCGCGCTGCTGCGCCTGGGGCTGCCATGCGCGTGGCTGCTCGGGGTGCTGTTTCTTGCGCTTGCGGCCGACTGGCTGCCGCTGCCCTCGCCCACCGACATGGACTTCGCGGCCGCAGGGCAAGGCCCGGGCACGGCGCATCTGCTGGGCCTGGACCTCGATGGCCGCGACATCTTCGCGCGCCTGGCGCATGGCGCGCGGGTCTCGCTGATCGTGTGCTCGGTGGCGCCGCTGATCGGGCTGGTTTTCGGCTCGGCGCTCGGCTTGCTCGCGGCCTACTACGGCGGCGTGCTGCGCACGGCCATCCTGGCGCTGCTCGACGCGATGCTGGCCTTTCCGAGCCTGGTGTTCGCGCTCGGCCTGACGGTGGTGCTCGGCCCCTCGGTGCACAACGTGGCGCTGGCGCTCGGCGTGATGTCGATACCGGCCTTTGCGCGCATCGCCCGCGCCAACGCATTGCCGTTGATCGGCCGCGAGTTCGTGCTGGCCGCGCGCACCGCAGGGGCCAGCGATTGGCAGATCATGCTGCGCGAGATCCTGCCGAACATGGCCCTGTCCCTGCTGACCTACGCGCTGACCATCACCTCGGTGATGATCGTTGCCGAAGGCTCGCTGAGTTTTCTGGGCGTGGGCGTGCCGCCGCCGACACCGAGTTGGGGCGGCATGATCGCCGACGGGCGCGAATCGCTCGAGCGCGTGCCCCATGTCAGCCTGATTCCGGCGGCCGCGATGTTCCTGACCGTGCTGAGCCTGAACCTGTTGGGCGACGGCCTGCGCCAGCGCCGCTCGCCGGGTCTGGCATGAACCGCCAGACCCGGCTCCACGACGCTGCGCTGCTGCGCGTGCGCCACCTGGGCGTTCAGTTCCAGACCGCGCAGGGGCCGCTGCATGCGCTGACCGATGTCTCGCTGGATGTGGAGCGCGCGCGCACGCTGGCCATCGTTGGCGAATCAGGCTCGGGCAAATCGGTGTTGGCGTGCTCGATCCTGCGGCTGCTCGGCCCGGCGGCGCAGACCGCGCCCGAGGCGCAGATATTTTTCGGCGCGCAGGATCTGCTGCGCCTGGAGCGCAGTGCGATGCAGGCCGTGCGCGGCCGGCGCATCGCGATGGTGTTCCAAGACCCGATGACGGCCCTGAACCCGGTGCGGCCCATTGGCGTGCAGCTTGCCGAAGGGCTGCAACTGCACCTGCGGCTGAGCCGGCAGGCCGCGCAGGAGCGCGCCACCGGCCTGCTGGCGCAGGTCGGCATCGGTTCGCCCGAACGGCGCATGGCACAGTTGCCGCACCAACTGTCCGGCGGCATGCGCCAGCGCGTGGTGATCGCGATGGCAGTGGCCTGCGAGCCCGAGTTGCTGATTGCCGACGAGCCCACCACCGCGCTCGATGTGACCGTGCAGGCCGAGATACTCGACCTGCTGCGCGGCCTGCAGCGCGGGCGCCAGATGGCCATGATCCTGGTCACGCACGACCTGGGCGTTGCGGCCGGCTACGCCGACGACATCGCCGTGATGTATGCCGGCCAGATCGTCGAGCAGGCGCCGACGGCGGCGCTGTTGCGCCAGCCGCGCATGCCCTACACGCGGGACCTGCTGCGCGCGATTGCGCGCCTGGACGATCCGCCGCACGCGCTGCTGCACAGCATTGCCGGGCGCCCGCCCGTGGTGCGCGCGCTCGCCGGCGGATGCCGCTACGCGCCGCGCTGCGACCGCCGCACGATGCAGTGCGAGGCCGCGCAGCCCGGCCTCGAGTCCGTAGCCTGCGCCGAGGGCGCGCACTGGAGTACTCCGCTTTCGACGGGCATGAGCGCCTTCGGGCGGCCGGGCGGCGCTCATGCCGTCCGGTGCTGGCACCCGCTGGAGATCGCGGCATGAGGCCACAGGCATCCCCGGCGCCCCCGGTGCTCGATGTGCGCGACCTGGATGTGGTCTACGCGCTCACGGGCGGGCAGCAGATGCGCGCCGTCGAACGGCTGAGCTTTGCGATCGGGCGCGGCCAGACGCTGGCGTTGGTCGGCGAATCGGGCTGCGGCAAGTCATCGGTCGCCAAGGCGGTGATGCAGCTCGTGCCAACGGCCGGCGGCGTGATCCGGCTCGAAGGGCAGGCGCTGGGGCCGCTCGGCGGCGATGCGCTCAAGCGCCTGCGGCGCCGCTTTCAGATGATCTTCCAGGACCCGATCTCCTCGCTCAACCCGCAGCGCACGGTGCGCCAGATCCTGGAGTTCCCGCTGAAGGTGAACGGCCTGTTCGACAAGAGCGAAAGCGAGCGCCGCATCCGCGCGACGCTGGACATCGTGGGGCTGGACAGCCAGCAGATGCTGGGGCGCTATCCGCACGAGTTCTCGGGCGGCCAGTGCCAGCGCATCTCGATTGCGCGGGCGCTGATCCTCGACCCCGTGCTGCTGGTCTGCGACGAGCCGGTGTCGGCGCTCGACGTGTCGGTCCGCGCGCAGGTGCTGAACCTGCTGGGCGAACTGCGCCAGCGCCTGGGCCTGAGCATGTTGTTCATCTCGCATGACCTGGCGGTGGTGCGCAACGTGGCCGACTGCATCGCGGTGATGTACCTCGGGCGCATCTGCGAAGCCGGCGACGCGCAGCACCTGCTGGAGCACCCCGCCCACCCCTACACCGTAGCGCTGCTCAGCGCGGTGCTGCACGCCGACCCGGCCGTGCCGCCGCGGCGCGTGGCGCTCCAGGGCGAGATGCCGTCGCCGCTGTCGCTGCCCACGGGTTGCCGCTTTCGCACCCGTTGCCCGGGCGCGCAGGCGCTCTGCGCTGCGGCCGAGCCTGCGTTGACGGCGCTCGCCGACGGGCGCCAGGTGGCCTGCCATTTCCCGTATTCGGTGGCCCGGCCTGCGGCCAACGCCAGCGCCTTTTTCCAACCCGAGGACATCGCTCCATGACCACCTTGCACCTGCCCGCCGCCGCCTGCTGCCTGCTGAGCCTGGCCCTGCTCGCGCCCGCTGCCCAGGCGCAAAAAAGGGGCGGCACGCTCACCATCGGCATGGAGGCCGAGTTCAGCGGCTTCAACCCGGCCAAGGCCAGAATCTTCAACCAGAACACCCTCGCGCCCGCGTCCTCGGTGCTGGAGACGCTGTTCGTCTTTGAAGGCGCGCAAATCGTGCCGCGCCTGGGGCTGGACTATGCCGAGGCCCCGGACCGCCTGAGCGCGACGGTCCGACTGCGGCCCGGCGTGACATTCCACGACGGCACGCCGTTCAACGCCGACGCAGTGGTGGCCCATTACGCCTGGCTGCTCGCGCCCGGGACGGGCATCAATCTGTCCCCGATCGCGCCCCTGAAGACCGTCGAGAAGGTCGATGAGATGAGCGTGCGCTTCGTCCTGCGGCAACCCTGGGTGGCGCTGCAATCGGCGCTCGCAGCCGAAAACCTGGTGAACTTCATCGGCTCGCCGGCGGCGCTGAAGAACGACCCCGAGGGCTTTCACCGCAAGCCCATCGGCACCGGGCCTTTCATCTTCAAGGAATGGCAGGCCGGCGACCGCATCGTGATGGAGCGCAACCCCCATTACTGGGAGCCGCAACTGCCCTACCTCGAGCGCCTGATCTATCGCGTGCTGCCCGATGCCAACACGCGCTACCAGAGCATCAAGTCGGGCCAGGTCGACATCGGCCGCATGGACACCGCAAGCCATGTGCTCGACGCCAGGAAAAACCCGCAGATCAAGGTGCACGAGTACCAGGGCTCGGGCGCGATCTCATGGAATTTCAACGCCGCCAAAGAGCCTTTCAACGACCAGCGCGTGCGCGCAGCGGTGGTGCACGCATTCAACGCCAAGGCCATGCTCGACACCTTCTTTCTCGGCACCACGGTGGCCACCACCGACCTGTTCGGCCCGAACTCGCCGTGGTTCTGCCCCCGGCTGAACTGGCGCAGCCACGACCTGGCGAAGGCGCGCGCGTTGCTTGCCGAGGTCGGCAAACCGGTCAAATTCCAACTGGTGTCCACGAACACGCCGACCGGCCGGCGCCAGGCCGGCATGGTGCAGCAGTTCGCCAAGGAAGCTGGCATGGAGGTCGATATCCGGTTGACCGAGCAAAGCCAGAACGTGCGCGTTGGCCTGAGCGGCGACTACCAGATGGGTGTCTGGCGCTTTGGCGACATCACCGGCGAACCCGATGGGGCGCTGGCCTATTACTTCGGCGGCGAAAACGGCACCCCGGTGAGCCGGCACGACACCGCCAGGATCGACGCCCTCCTGGGCAAGGCGCGCGCCGAGCCTGACCAGGCCAGGCGCAAGGCGCTGTACTGCGACATCGCGCAGATCGTGTCCGATGAAGCCTACCAACTGATTCCGATCCGGGTCACCTACTACGCGATAGCCAGCCCGAAGGTCAGGAACCTGGGCCCCATAACCAATAGCATCATCCGCACGCGCAGCGTGTGGATCGGGCAGTGAGCACGCGCAGCGTGTGGATCGGACAGTGAGCACGCGCAGCGCGTGGATTGGACAACGAACCTTCGAAAGCGACCCATGGCCCGCATTCCCTACTACGACCTGAGCCAGGCGCCCGAGTCCTACACCCGGCTGATCGCGGCGCGGCCGCCGCTGAACCTCTATCGGATGCTGGCGCATGCGGGCAAGACGGCCGAGGGCTTTCTGGCGCTGGGCAGTGCCATCTTGCGCGAGAACACGCTCGACGCGAAGCTGCGCGAGATCGCCATCTTGCGCACCGGCATCCTGTGCGGCGCCAGCTACGAGGTGCACCAGCACCGGCGCGTGGCACGCCGCGTCGGACTGTCCGACGACAAGATCGACGCGCTCGGCAAGGACGCCGACCGCTCTGCGCTCGATGCCACCGAGACGCTGGTGCTGGAGTTCACCGACCAGGTCGTGCTGCATGTGAAGGCCCCTGACGCGATGTTCGAGGCGCTGTGCGCGCGGCTGCCGCATGGACAGGTCGCCGAGTTGGTGCTGGTCATCGGCTTTTACATGCTGGTCAGCCGCTTTCTGGAGAACTTCGAGGTCGATATCGAGCCGCCGGGGGCCGTCGGGTAGCCTTGCTGCGTCAAAGCGCCGTTTTCGCCTGCGCTTGGCGCCACCGGGGCCTGGCCCGAGGCGGGCCGCCGCGATTTGGCTGCCGGAGGCTGACCTACAATCGGTCGGCCTGCTGGCCTTGGGTGCCGGTGCTCGAAGAAACGGGCGCAAAGACCACGAACCCGAACTGGCACGGAGCCGCCTGGCCTTGCGCCGTCGATGGCCGGGCGATCGCAGCCGCCAATGCCGCATCGCATGGCTTGGCGTCGGCACGGCGACATGGAGAACTTTGATGAACGATAGCTCGATGGCGCACCCGCCGCTTCATCCCGCCGTGGCCGCCGCGCTCGAATCGGGCAGCACCAAGGTCAAGGTGGCAGTCAGTGATGTCGATGGCATTTTGCGCGGCAAGTATCTGCACCGTGACAAATTCAAAAGCGCAGCCGAGTCCGGCTTCAGCTTTTGCGACGTGGTACTGGGCTGGGATGCGCATGACCATTGCTACGACAACACCCGGCTGACCGGCTGGCAGCATGGCTACCCGGACGCGCTGGTGCGCATCGATCCGGGCACCGCGCGCCAGGTGCCCTGGGATCGGCAGGTGCCGTTTTTTCTCGGCGAATTCGTCAACCCCGACGGCAGCCCGCATGCACTGTGCCCGCGCCAAACCTTGAAGCGCGTGCTCAAGCGCGCCGAAAAACTGGGCTTTACCGTGCTCGCCGGCATGGAATTCGAGTGGTTCAACTTCAAAGAGAGCGCGCAAAGCTGGGCTGCCAAGCAAGGGGTGGGGCCAGAGCCGATCACGCCGGGCATGTTTGGCTATTCGCTGCTGCGCATGGCCGACAACCCGGGCTTTTTCAACGCCTTGATGGACGAGATGGCCGCCTTCGACGTGCCCATCGAGGGCTTGCACACCGAGACAGGCCCGGGCGTCTATGAAGCGGCGATCAGCTTCAGCGAGGCCTTGGCGCAGGCCGACCGCGCCATTTTGTTCAAGACCGGCGCGCGCGAAATCGGCAAGCGCTTCGGCATCATGCCGAGTTTCATGGCCAAGTGGAATCAGGCGCTGCCCGGCTGCTCCGGACATATCCACCAAAGCCTGTCGGACGGCCAGCGCAATCTGTTTTTCGATGCCTCGTCAGAGCGCAAGATGAGTCCGCTGTTTGAAAGCTACCTGGCTGGCCAGATCGGCTTTTTGATGGAATTCGCGCCGCTGTTCTGGCCCACCATCAACAGCTACAAGCGCCTGGTCGATGGCTTTTGGGCGCCGGTCAAACCCAGTTGGGGCATGGACAACCGCACGGCCAGCTTCCGCGTGATTGCCGGCAGCCCCAAGGCCACCAGGCTGGAGACCCGCTGCCCGGGCGCCGATATCAATCCCTATCTGGCGCTGGCTGCGGTGATTGCCGCCGGTCTGCACGGCGTGGAACAGGGGCTCAAGCTGAGCGCGCCGCCGATCACCGGCACCAACCAGGGCGCAGAAAATGTCGCGCGCGCGCCGCGCACCTTGATCGAGACCACGCGCGTTCTGCAACATTCCCGCGTGGCGCATGACTGGCTGGGCGACGCCTTCGTCGAGCACTTTGCCGCCACGCGCGAATGGGAATGGCGCCAGTGGCTCGACGGCGTTACCGATTGGGAATTGAAGCGTTACCTTGAGATCGTCTGACGAGGAGATCAATCGATGGACCCACTGCATGGCTTTTCTTTTCCCACCCCGATTCGATTCGGCCCCGGCGCGCGCAAGCATGTGGCCCGGCATCTGCTGGAGCAGGGCCTGCGCCGGCCGCTGATCGTCACCGACGGGGCGCTCGCCGCGCTGCCCGTGCTGGCTGAATTTCAAACCCATTTGTCAGGGCTGCAGGTGGCGCTGTTTTGCGGCGTGTTTGGCAACCCGACCTGCGCCCAGGTCATGGCCGGGGCGCAGGCCTACCGGCAGCACCAGGCGGACTGCGTGATCGGTTTTGGCGGCGGCGCGGCGCTGGATGTGGCCAAGGTGGTGGGGCTGGCCGCCAGCCATGAGGGCGACATCCTCGAATATGTGTGGGACCACCCGCAGGTGCGCGCCATCGTTCATCCCCTGCCCTATTTTGTCGCCTTGCCCACCACGGCGGGCACCGGCTCGGAGGTCGGGCGCTCGTCGGTCATCAGCGAAAACGAATCGCACCTCAAGCGCGTGGTGTTCAGCCCCAAAATCCTGGCGCGCTGCGTGTTTGCCGACCCCGAATTGACGCTGTCCCTGCCGCCCCGGGTGACGGCGGCCACCGGCATCGACGCGCTGACCCACAATGTCGAGAGCTACCTGTCTCCGGCCTACCATCCGCTGTGCGACGGCATTGCGCTGGAGGGCACACGCATCGCTGCCGCTGCGTTGTACACCGCAGTCAAAGAACCGGGCGATTTGCAGGCGCGCAGCGACATGATGATGGCCTCCATGATGGGCGCCATCGCCTTCCAGAAAGACCTGGGCGCCGTGCACTCGTGCGCGCACGCGCTGGGCGCGGTCTGCGACCTGCACCACGGCCTGGCCAATGCGCTGATGCTGGATACCGTCATGGCCTGGAACCTGGAGGCCGCGCCGGACAAGTTCGAGCGGCTCGCCCAGGCGTGCCGGATCGACGGCGGCGGCGCGGCCTTTGCGCCCTGGCTCAAAGCGCTCAAGGCCCGCATCGGCATCAGCGGCGGGCTGGCCGCCCACCATGTCCAGCCGAGCCAGTTGCCGCGCCTGGTCGAGGTCGCCAGCCAGGACATTTGCCATCGAACCAATGTGCGCCCTTGCAGCCAGGCCGATTTCGAGCGGCTGTTCGCGCAGGCGATGTAGCCATGGAACGTCTGAAAATCGGCGTCAGTGCCTGCTTGTTCCATCCCGACCCTGGGCGCCGCGCGTTTGCCAGCAAGACCTTGCACTATCTGGAGCAGTCGGTCGCGCACTGGATCATGGCGGGCGGCGCGATGCCGGTGCTGATTCCCAGCCCCACAGGGGACACCGCGCGCGGCGACGTGACGCTGGCCGACTACGCGCAATGGCTCGATGGCGTCGTCATGCACGGCGGCGCCGACCTCTGGCCGGGCAACTACGGCGAGCAGCCACTGCGCCCCGAATGGGCCGGCGACAAGCTGCGCGACGACTACGAAATCGCGCTGCTCAAAGCCTTTGTCGCAGCGGGCAAGCCGGCATTCGGCATATGCCGGGGCCTGCAATTGATCAACGTGGCCTTCGGCGGCAGCCTGTACCAGGACATCAGCAGCCAAACCGCCAGCACCCTGCGGCACCAGGACATGCAAGCCTATGACCGGCTGTTTCACGGGCTGCACATCGAGCCGCAATCGCGTTTGTCCGAATTGCTGCCGCAGCCAGGCCGCGTCAACAGCGTGCACCACCAGGCCATCAAAGCGCTGGCCCAAGGCTTTGTCGTCGAAGCGCGCTGCCCCGAGGGCGGCATCATCGAGGCCATCCGGCACCAGGGCTGCGCGCGCGGCGGCCCCTGGGTCGCGGCGGTGCAATGGCATCCCGAATTCCACAAACCCGAGTACGGCGTGATCGACGACAGCGCGTTGCTCACCGACTTCCTCAGCGCCGCCGCGCGCCAAAAAACATGAGCATGCTTTCCATCCACAACCCGGCCACCGGCGAGATCCTCGCCATCTTGCCTGCCGACGACGCCGCCAGCGTTGCCGCCAAGAGCCGCTTGGCGCGTGCCGCGCAAACGGCGTGGGCGCGCGTTGCGCTGCAGGAGCGGCTGGCCTGCGTGGGCCGCTTTCGGGCTGGCGTGGTGCGCGAGCTGGAGTCGCTGGCGCGCACCATGACGCAAGAGACCGGCAAGCCGATCACCATGTCACGCAACGAGTTGAACGGCCTGCTGGCGCGCATCGACTTTTTCAGCGCCGAAACGGCGGCCAGCATCGCCAGCGAAACCGTGTTCGACGACGCCACCACGCAAGAGCAAATCGAGCATGTCCCGCTGGGCCTGATCGCCAACATCTCGGCCTGGAACTACCCCTGGTTCGTCGGCAGCAATGTGCTCATTCCAGCCCTGCTGACGGGCAATGCGGTGCTCTACAAGCCATCCGAATTTGCCGCACTGACGGGCCTGGCCATGACCCGGCTGTGGCACGAAGCCGGCGTGCCCAAAGACCTGCTGGCCTGTCTGATCGGTGCGGCAGACGTGGGCAGCGCGCTGCTCGATCAAGACCTGGACGGCGTATTTTTCACCGGCTCGCACGCCACGGGCCAGCGCATCGCCCAGACCCTGGCGCCGCGCCTGGTCAAACTGCAACTGGAGTTGGGCGGCAAAGACCCCAGCTACGTCTGCGCAGACGCCGACCCGCAGACCGCCGCAGCCGCACTCGCCGACGGCGCGATGTACAACACCGGCCAAAGCTGTTGTTCGGTGGAACGCATCTATGTGCATGAAGCCATTCACGACAGCTTCGTCCATGCCTTCGTCGAGACCGTGCGCAGCTTCAAACTGGGCGACCCGCTGCAAGACAGCAGCTACATCGGCGCCATCACGCGCGCGCCTCAGTTGGCTGTGCTGCAAGCGCAGGTGGACGACGCGCTGGCCAAGGGCGCGCGCCTGCTCACCGGCGGCAAGCGCTTGAGCGGCCCCGGAAATTGGTTCGAGCCGACGGTGTTGATCGAGGTGGACCACCGCATGGCGCTGATGCGCGAGGAGAGCTTCGGCCCCATCATCGGCATCCAGCGTGTCAGCGATGACGCCGAGGCCCTGCGGCTGATGAACGACACCCGCTACGGCTTGACCGCCGGCGTCTACACGCCCGACGCAGCGCGCGCCCGCGCGCTGCTGGCGCAGATCGATGCCGGCAGCGTCTACTGGAACTGCTGCGACCGCGTCAGCCCGCGCCTGCCTTGGAGCGGGGTGGGTGATTCGGGCGTCGGCCTCACCTTGTCGCGCTATGGGATTCAAACCTTTACCCGGCCCAAGGCTTGGCATTTGAGGCGCGTGTAGCCGGTGTGCGCCGGATGGGCCGGATGCGGCGTCTTGTCGACGAAGGGGGGATCGACGAGCGGAAGAAGCCGGCGGGCTACGGGCTACATCGTCAGGCAGTCCGGGCTGTTTGAGTCAAGCGTGAGGCGTATCTGCTCGGCATCGCACGCATCCGCTGGTCAAAATTTTCACCCCCGCCCGTCAGAATTTATCTCGGCATAAGCAATCAATTCAGCCGAATAACTGCCGTCGCCATTGACTGCGCCCTTCTGCTGGAGCTCCCGCTGGAGCGCCGGCTCCACGGCTTGCGCAAACAGCGCCAGCCGCTGTTCGGGCGCGAGCCTCGGCGCGCTTGCCGGGGCCTGCAAATACCGCTCGCAGCGGCGCTCGACGGCCGGCACTCTCGTGCCATCGTGCTCGATGGCAATGGGCTGCACGACCACGCGGCGCTCGCCGTTGCCTGCGGATGTCTCGACCATCCAGAGCGACAGCAGCACAGGCTCCTCGACATCGCCCGCAACGGCGATGCCGATGTCCTCCGGCGGCACGCTGCGCCAGCGCCCCAACTCCTCTTGCACCAAGGGGTGATCCAAACCCAACAGTTCCAGATCATCCTGGTTCGTGGCGCTGTCGCGGTTCAGGGTGAAGCGCGCACGGCGCGCGCCATCGGCCGTCATGAGGTCGTAGGTTTGTTCATCCACCTTGAGCAGCTTCTGCTGGCGCTGCATGACCGCAGCGCAGAGAAATCGCACCAGACGATCGAGGCTGGACGAGACATCGGAGAAGGGCTTGTAGTCATCGAGGCTGAAGCCTTCGAGGTCCTGGAACAGATCGAACACCACTTGCCGCGCTTCGCGGGAATTGGACAGGGCTGCTTCCAACTCGACCCGGGTGCGCTGGAGTTCGGGGTCGGAAAGCGCTTCCTGATACAAGCGGGCGTAGTTCAGCCGCTCGGACAACTGGCCAAGAATCTGTGCCCGCAGGTCCTCTGCGACCTTGCCTCGATCGTCGACCTTGCCGACCGTCCTGGCGATCTCGACCAACTTCTCGTCCAGCATCAGGAAGATGCGGCCCTCGATGGTGTCCGACAACACGAAGTTGTAAACAAGAATCTGTGCCCGCAGGTCCTCTGCGACCTTGCCTCGATCGTCGACCTTGCCGACCGTCCTGGCGATCTCGACCAACTTCTCGTCCAGCATCAGGAAGATGCGGCCCTCGATGGTG
The DNA here is from genome assembly GCF_000015565.1 of Verminephrobacter eiseniae EF01-2. Taxonomy (NCBI): domain Bacteria; kingdom Pseudomonadati; phylum Pseudomonadota; class Betaproteobacteria; order Burkholderiales; family Comamonadaceae; genus Verminephrobacter; species Verminephrobacter eiseniae. The sequence goes on along the minus strand of NC_008786.1, from coordinate 130,112 downwards.
TCCGACAACACGAAGTTGTAAACCTGTGCCGTGTGGTTTTGCCCGTAGCGGTGAATGCGCCCGATGCGCTGCTCCACGTCCATCGGGTTCCACGGCAGGTCGAAGTTGAACAGGATGCGCGCAAACTGAAGGTTGATGCCCTCGCGGCCCGCAGCGGTGCAAATCAGCACACGCGGACCATCCTTCTGGCGAAACCGGCGCTCCGCCGCCACCTTCGCTCCGTGGTCGCCGCCGCGCAACACCTCCACGCCCTGGCCGGGGAAGGTCTGGTCGATCTCGCGGGCAATCAAATCCACCGTGCCGAGGTAGTCGGGCCTGCGAAATTCATTTCGCTATCGCAGCGAACCGCGCGGCGGCGCGTGATGGCGTGATTTCGTTGGATGCGAAGAAGTGGGGGACGCCGATGAGCGTGCGCAGCAAGGCGATCAGGCGCAATAAAAGGCCCTTGAGCCCGAGGCGCATGATGGCGCGCAGCAGCCAGCGGATGTTGTAGCCCGCCGCACACAGCACTGCATGCAGCGCGTCACCGGTGGCACCCTGCAGCCAGCACCGATCCATCCCGTTGTCGTGCTTCAGGTGTCCGATGGTGGGCTCCACCGCCTGCCTTCGCTTGAGCCAGCGGCGCTGGGCATCGGTCAAGGACTTGAAGCGCCCCCGATGAATGATCTGGATGCCCGGATTGGCTGCGTCCACGCCCCGGAACCCCAGGTCCACCACTGCCTGCTTCGGGCTGGCGCCCGTGTCCTCCGTCAGGATCTTGACCTGCTCGAGTTGCTCGGCCAGCGTGTGGCCGTCATACGGGTTGCCCGTGAAGCTGCGCGCACCGACCACCAGCCCCTGCTTGTGCGTGACGGCCACGCTGACCTTCACGCCAAACTCGTAAGGCCGGCGCGCCTTCCCCTTGCCGATGCACTCAACTTCGGGCGCGTGCAATGCATAGAGTTTGTTCTTGTCCTTCGGGCGCTGGGTGCGAATGCGCTCGGCGCGGCCCATCAGTGCGCGCAAGCGATCGACGGCAGGCACCGATGTCGCAGGCAACTTGCAAAGCTTGCGCTGCACTTCGCGCAGCACGATACCCAGTACCGTGCGCTGGCGCTTGAGCACCTTCTTCAAGCGCTTGAACTGCTTGGCGTGGGCGTAGCCGCCAGCCCTGCGGCGCAGGTTCTTGCCTTCCTTGGCGAAGGTCTGCTTCAGCGCGATGCCCGCGCGCTTGGCGGCAGCCACCACCTTGGCGCGGGCGATCTCCAGCAGGCGGGAGTCCACGGGGTGGGCGATGGCCTTCTCCTGGACGGTGGTATCCACGATCACGCGCTCGAACTCGGCCGGCTTGATCGCCTTGGAGGCCACCGCAGTGTCGATGGTGGCCTTCAGGAGTTCCTCGACACCGGCCTCGCCCAGGATCGAGCGGAAGCGCCCGATCTGGGTGGCGTCGCAGGGCAGGCGTGGCTCGTAGAAGGTCATGCCGCTGAAGAACTGCCACTGCACGTTCTCGGCCCAGCGCTCGACCAGTTCCTCGTCGCTGAGCTTGTAGACGTGCTTCAGATACAGCAGGCTGGCCATGAGGCGCAGGGGAAGACGCGGGCGGCCCGCGGCGGCGACACCGGCGCCCGCGACCTGGAGCGAAGGGCCGAAGAGATCGTCGTGTTCCAGAACTCGACCGGCACGGACCCGACGCGCGAAATAAGGTGCCAGTGCCGCTTCGATCTGCGTCCAGGGAAGACGGCTCGCCAGCACCGCCAGCGGGTGGCGCAAGTCGATCATCTCGGCCAGACGGGAGCGGAAGAAATCAGCCGTGTCGGTGGGCTCGGGCATTGCGCAAATCTCTCAGGAATCAGCTGCCTGTTCAACGAATCCTGGGAGATTCGGTGGACCACAAAGAGTCAAAAATCCAGCATTCATGCGGGTCGCAGAGAATTTGCAGGGCCGACTAGGTGGCGAACACGACGATCTTTTCGTTTGGATTTTGCCGCCACAGGGTTCCCAGGCCGTCGAGCAACTTCTGCGTCTTGGTTTCGCGTTGCTGCGGAAAGACCTTCAGCAACGCGCCTATGCGCAGGCGCTCTTCGGGCAGATGGAGTGCCACGACGGCGCCGGCAGCCTCCTCTGCGCGCACCGCGACGTATTCGCTGCCGTGGGGGTCCGAGGCCATCTCCAGCGCATCCTCATCCAGTTTCCTGATCAACTGGTGCCTGAGGTCGGCGAGCACGCGCTCCACCTCGCTGCGCCCGATGTTGTCGCGTGGCAGGCCGAACTCCTCGTGGATCAAATCCCTGGCCTGGCTGGTCAAGCGTTCGCGGCCCTCGATGTCCAGGTCTTTGTCGCGCAGGAGCGCCTCGTGCAGCGTCAGCATCAGCAAACGGCGCTTCAGCGTGCGCCGCACGGCGGCAAAGCTCGACGCCGCGATCTTCTGGAAAATCGCCATCAAAAAGCCCAGTGCGCGCCCCTGATGGCCCTGCCGACGGGCGAGATCGAAGCCATCGGCCAGATGCGGCAAGAAAATCCGCTTTATGCCGCAACGGCATTGACTTCTTGGACTAACGGCTGAACTTCGAAGCCATGTTTCTCCTATATGCCCCCTTTGGGGTCGCGCTTCTAATAATGTGGCGCTTTGTTTTCTATAAATATTAAATCCCTCTGGAGTTTTTGACGAAAGCGAAGCCTTAGCAATGGTTAATGGGGTTGCCCGTGTACTCGGCGTTCCATGCCCTTCATGTCCCTGGTATCTCCCGCGGGAGCAAATAGCGAATGAGAGACGCCCGTTATGCGCGGGGCTTGCCGACCATTTGCCGACATGAAAGAGTTTGCTAATTTTGTCGCACAATGCTTAACGACTAAATTTTCAATTATGAAGACCAAGAAAAAACAGCGCCGAAAAAAACTCCCCAAAGGCTTTGAAAACCTTCCCAAAGGTTTCAGATACAATCCAGCCTTGGACAACAACAACTACGATGAGCAACCGCTGTTTAAAGAAAAAGTGGACAGGGCAAACCATATTTTAAAAACCGTAGGACTGCCTGATTATTTTTATGGCAAAAAGCCCTGAGAATTGCTTCTCTCCGTTTCACCTCACGACTTGTCCGCGCTAAGACTTGTTCAAAAATGGACTCCTTTTTATAAGGCGCTTCAATCCAAATTTACTCTTGTGATTGCCGACTGAACCGCTGTTCAACCCTAATTCAATGGCGGGTTAAGCCATTGCCATTGCCAAACATAAAATGGCTAAGAAAAGACACAAAGGAGAAAAAAACAAAGAGTCCCTCCTGCCAAATTCCGTATCGTTAATGCTTTTGAAAAAGCCGATATATTTAAAATCCCCGATTGCCCGCAAGACAAATATCAGCGTTGTTGCCCAAAGCCCGAGGATTACCGTCGGTGGGGAAACAAAGAGCATGGGCATGATGCCTGCGCCCATGAAAATATTGACCGCGCACAACAGCAGGAGTAACCCCGTCAACAGGCAAGCCGGCAACCCCGGCTGAAACAGTTTTACGCCTTTCCTATCGGAAGGGATTGCCGAATCCTTTCCCCAAGCCCCTCCAAATGCCCAGTAAAAATGAATAAGCGCAAGGGGCACAAGCGTTGCGCCGGCAATAAATCCCGCGGTCAGTTTCATAAGTTATAATTTAAGGCGCACAACCGCATTATTCGTTTTTCGCCGATGCGGTTTGGCGTCATTCATTCCCGCAGCTTCTCGTAGAACAGCCGCTCCTGTGGGCCCATCAGAAAGGATTCCGTGTGCACCCAGCGCCGCGCGAACAGCGGCGAGCCATCGGGTCGGCAGGCATCGGCCTTGGTGCGGCGCAACATCACCGTGTTCAGGCGGTGGCGGTTTTCCACCATCTCCTCGGGGCTGCCGAACAAGGCCGGATTGAGCAACTGCGCCAGCATCCAGAACTGGAAGTGATTGCCCTGGTGTGGCGTGGCCGACAGCAGTATCAGGTCGCGTGAGTGGCCCTTGAGCGCCTCGGCCAGTTTGTAGTTCTCGGTCTTTCTGACCTTGCCGCCGGTGCGGTAGGCAGCCAGATGGTGGGCCTCGTCGAACACCACCAGATCCCAGCGCGGCGCGTCCAGCAGCCGCCTGATGCGCGCCGGGCGCTTGAGCGTGTCGATGCTGGCGATCAGCCGGTCGTGCCTGGCGAAGGCATTCGTCTTGCGGTCGGTGATGTCGCCTTCGGAGCCGAACACCTCGAAATCGAGATGGAACACCGCGTTCAATTCCCGGTGCCAGTTGTTCACCAGCCCGGCAGGCACCACCATCAGTGCGCGCTTCAATTCCCCCCGGCTGACCAGCTCGCGCAAAATCAGCGCGGTTTCGATGGTCTTGCCCAAGCCCACCTCGTCGGCGATCAGGTAGTGCCGGGGCGAGGCGGTAGCGATGCGGTGCGTCAGCACCACCTGATGCGGCAGCAGATCGATCCTGGCCGAGGTCAGCGCCGAGGCGCTCTCCACCACCGGCAGCGCATGCGCTTCGCAGGACAGCCACGCTTTGCGCCCGCGATCCGCGCCGCCAGCCACGGCGCGCAGGATGCGCTCGGTGCGGGAAAGCTGGCGCTGCACCGAGCCAACCGGCACCCGGCGTTCGCCGACGCTGAAGAATGCACGCAGGTAGCCGTCACGCGCTGGATCGAGCACGACGCCCTGGCCGTACTCGTGGTGGGTGATGCGCTCGCCGGGTTGGAGGGCGCTTTCGGCTTCAATTTCAGCCATTGCGATCATCCAACTCCTTCAACGCCCGCGAGAATCTGTCCTCATGGGGGTCGTTCTCTACAGCTTTCTCGAAGGCACGGCGAACTTCCGGCAAGGCTGCTTTGCTCCAGCGAAGCACACGCCCCAAGTCATACCAAGCCCATGCATGGCGTGCACGAGGAGCATTCATCTGCACTACACGCTGCAACATTTCCCTGGCCTCATCCAGCAGCTTGGTGTACGCAACCCGGCTCTCCGAACGATGCCGTGGTCTAGCTTTATCCGCGAGTTTCATTTTGACTTGAGCGAACTCGTGAAGCGCCTTCACATCCTGAAGAACAGCATCTCCGGCTAACTGGAAATAGCGATGCGCTTTTTCAAACCTACCTGCGCGTTTCTCCTGTATCGCTGCCTCAAAGGCATCGCCAATAGCATCCAGTAGCGGCAGTTTGTTAAGCCAAGAAACTGCCTCCTTCTGCTTACCTGCATCAAGCCACGCCGAAGCAATGAGTGTTATCAGCGACGCAGAGTTTGCTGCTGGGGCGCTGGCCTTGAACTGCTGGTGGATATTTTCTGCGCCATGAACATCTCCCTTGGAAACCAACTCCTTCGCCAATTCAACCGCCACACCCAGCGTGGCGGGATTGGCCTTGTATGCCTCCTGCAGGCGCTGTAGCGTCCCCTGGACATCGCCGACAGCTCGCAAATGCGCGACATCCTGAAGCGCAAGAATCGCTTGATACTCTGGATGCACCGGCAGTGTGACGCGGAAGTAACTCCTCGCCTCATCGAAATCGAACCGGGGTGGCGGGGAACCATTCTGTTCCATCGTTCGCCTGACCTTGGGGATGCCTGTGCCGCGCCCCTCAGCCAGCCGCAACTCTTTCAGCAGTTCCCCGATACGGCGATTACGTGCGGGTACGGGTGGCAAAGGCGCAGAGCCATCCAAATGCTTGATTTCAACGCCCGGTACAGGCCCCGGATAGCTGATGATCTCCATCCGGTCTGGATAGAGATAGACCTTGACCGGCTCCTGAACGCCTTCATACGAACGGTGATAGACGGCATTCACCAAAGCTTCGCGCAAAGCCAACGATGGGTAGCTGACCCAATGGCCCGCCTGGGTTCGCCCAGGCAGTTTCTGGATCATGCGGACAGACAAACCCTCCAGATAGGCAAGGCACTCCCGAAGCTGCTCCTGAACAGGCCGCTTGCTGAACACCTTTTCTTCCAGCGTGTTGCCACTGGAGTCTCCCGCGAACTGCACGACCTCTATCCGCGCACCGGGAAACCACTGTTCAGGGTTCTGGCTGAAAAACAGTAACCCGACATTGCGTGGGGCATCATGCCCATTCACGGGGTCTGCAATACGCAGCGCCCGGTAAAGCGTCTTGGTGTCGGCTTCATCCACCAAACCACTACCGATGTCATTCAAAAACTCACGCACCTTGGTTTCACGAATATCAAGCACGCTGGCCTGCAACGCACGCCGGTCATCAAAAGGCACGCGCGCCGTCAGTTGCATGAGCTGGGTTTTCAACTCTGGCTGCCTGTCGGCATCCACCGTTTCCGATCCCAGCCGGATGTAGAACTTCCGGGACGCACCTTTTTCGACAGACTCTGGTGCCTGATGTGGTCGTGCTTGGCTGCCGGGCGCCCAGATCACCAGAATCCGCTGCCCTTCATGGATTTCTGGCGAGAGTACCGGCTGATATACCGGATCGATGACGTTACAGCGTCCCCGTATCCATTTCTGGGCGTCTTCAATCTCTTTTTCAGAAAGTCCTTTGGCAGGAAGGACGGCGGCACCGTCCTGTTCAGCAACACCAAGGACGATGTAACCGCCGTTCAAGTTCTGGAAGTCGTTTGCAAATGCGCAGATTGTCCGAATGATCTGGGAGCCCGTGGTTTTCTCATCCCAAGATGCCTTGAACTCGACGCGCGCTGACTCAACGCCTTGCAGACGCAGCAAATCATCGACGTTGATGGGAAGTATGGAAGACACAACGTCAACCCTCATGTAATTCGCAGATGAAACAGACCCGCAGACTTGCCGCCGTCGCGCAACAAAATCTCCTGCGGATACTCGTTGGCCTCGCCCCACAGGATGCGACTGAAATCGAGCCGGCTCTGGCCATGTGGCGCGGCGCACAGCCAGTTCACCGCGTCGGTAGATTTCTGCACATCGAGGCGCTTGTCGCCCATGGGCAGCCAGAACACCAAGGCCGCTTCGCCCTGGTACCCGTCCTGAAACGACAGCACGGCAGGCTTGATCACATCGCCCAGCCACGCCTCGGCATCAGCCGGGGCCAGCAGATCGAGGCTGCCATCCAGCCCGGCGACCACCAGGGTCTGGTTGTCATTGCTGGGCAGATCGTCCGGCCAGTTGTCTGCGGCGCGCAGGAACTGGCGCAGGCTCCACACCTGGCTGGCCGTGCAAATCTGGTTGCGCGCCACCTCATCCCACAGCCAACTGGTGCCGCGCCGCTGCCACACCGTGTCCAGCAATTGCCTCATGCTTCGTACTCCCCATCGCCATCGAACAAGGAACCCTGCACGGACCGGTGCGCCTGGCTGGCGTGCCATGCGGTGTAGATCGACACCGCGCGCGCAGCCGCATTGCGGGTGGGCTGATCCGGGCCATTGCGGTGCAGCCATTCCAGCAGCGGTTTGAGCGCGACATGCGGCTTGAAGTGGCCGTTCTTCAGCGTGTCCGAAGCATTGATGCCGCTGCCATCGATGCACGCGCCGATCAGCACCAGCGCCTGATCCAGGTCGGAGGTCAGTTTGCGACGATGCCGGCCCGACCACTCGCGTGCAAACTCCAGCGGCTCGGTGCGGGTGAACAGCTTGTTCTTTTCCGCGCACCAGCCGCGCTGCACGAATTCATCCGGCGTGGTGATCGAGCCTTTGAGGAATTTTTGCAACTGATCGCGCTTTATCTCGGTGGCGGTGCCGAAGGTGCGCAGGAACTGGCGCGTCATCGGCTCGGCGTTGACTGGCGGCGCCTCCTTGCCCTTGTCGGCATCGTCGTCGATGAGTTGGTTGATGCCGACCAAGGCATCCTTGACCGATATCGCCCGGCCCTCGTCCACAAACACCTTGCCATAGTGGCGCGAGAAATATTCCAGCGCCTTGCCGCGCCGGATCACCTGAATGTCTGCGGCGGGCAAGCCTTCCTTGGCGTGGTTCTCCAGCATCGCCTGCAACTGGCGCACATCGGCCATCACCTCGCGGCGCATCCGGCCCCAACTGACGGGCTTGGGTTCTTCTGTGCGCTTGCGGCAGACATGGATGATGTCGTACTCGATGGTCTTGGAACCGAACTCACCTTCGCCCTTGGTTTCGTCGGAGCGAATCGGGTAGGTCGCTTCGAGGTAGTAACCCGCGTCAAAGAGAGACTCCAGCACCGCCACCCACGGCTCGTCTTCGCTGTGGTGAAAGGTGAATGCGAGGATGCCGCCGGGCTTGAGCAGGCGATGCGCTTCGCGCCAGCACTGGGTGAGAAGGCGCTGGTAGAAGCCATCCGGGTCTTCCGGCTCGCGGGCGCGGTTGGCGACGGCCTCCAGCGACTTGGGCGTGTATTCAGCGCCGAAGTAATCCGGGTATTTTTCCTTCAACGCGAGGCGCAGCCAGACGTAGAAGAAATCGGACAGTTCCGAGTAGTGCAGCAGGCCGCCGAAGGGCGGATCGGTGATGACCAGATCGAGGCTGGCGCTGCCAATCTGGGCAAGGTCGGTCGATGAGCCTTGAAGCACGGCGGCACCTCGCACCGGGTCACCTGGCATGACCTTTTCGCTCTTGCCAGCCAACTGCTCCGCCAGCGCAGGGTCACGACGCTTGAGGCTCTCAATGCTGACCGCTTCCCACGGTTGTGCCGCCCACTCGCGGCCTTCATTGATGCCCTCGATGCACGAGGCCCAATTGCCGCGACCAAGCGATGGGAAAACGCAGTTTTCGACAACCGTGGACTTGGGGTGGTAATTGTTGTTTGCGAACTGGGGCTCCAGTTTGTCGCCTTGCACATTCCAGAGCGTGAACAGACTTTGGTTCCGCAAGTACTGCTGAAATGCTCCGAGTACAAACTCTCGCACCTTCCAGTCGTAGTCCCCGGCAGTCGTGACGGCCTTGAGCAGTTGCGCGTGAACCAGCAACTGGCGCGGGTTGAACATCGTCCACCAGTGCGTGAAGCCGTGGCCCTCGCGGATATCGCCATTGGCGATGCCGGTCATGAAGCCAAAGGGCACAGCAGATCGCGGCCAATAGTCCTTCAGGTCACCATTTTTGCGCGCATCCCATTCCACGAGCGCGGCGTCGTACTGCCGGGCGTGCTCCACGTCGTAAGCGGCGAAGAAGCGCCCGCGGTACGGCATGCCTTCTGCATCGCGCTTGGGCGCATGGCCCTGCACCGCGTAGGCCGCCATCGGCCCGGTCTTGCCGGTGGCCTCGATGGTGCTCAACACATCCTGCACCGTGCCGCAGGCGCCACAGGCGTAGTGCGACTTTTTCGGCACCGTGCCTTTTTCTGGCGCGAACGTGGCGCCGGTCTCCGGGCAGGTCACGGCATCGGGCAGCGCCCCGCGCACCTCCAACAGCCGAATCTTCCCGGCGCGCGCCTGATCCCAGCGCGTGGTCGCGGCCGCATCGTCCTGCGCCGACCCGCCGTAGGGCTGGCCGCTCGCGTTCTGCCTGGGCGAACCGGCCAGCCACTGCGGATGCACCAGCAGGCTTAGTTCCACCTTCTTGTTCTTGCCCTTGCCGAGCTTGATCATTTCCGCGTGGCCGCAGTGCGGGCACAGCGCGCCGCGCACGGGGTCCAGCGTCGAATGCGGATATTCGCCCGGCGCGACATACAGCGGCACATCGGGCGCCATGCGTGCCGCATTTTCTTCAACGTGGAAATCACCGCCGCACTGGCTGCACGCATGTTCCCAGTGCTTGACGCTGATCGATTTCACCGCCATCACCGGGCTGCTCATGATCGGCGTGCGGTGGCCGCAGCCGGTCACCTGACAGGGGCCATGCTTGGCCCAGAAGGTGTAGATGATCTCCGGACCTTCGTAGCCGTAATCCTTGCGCTCCTGGCGCGGAATGGCCAGCGGGTCGAAGCCGGCGGGCATCGCCTGCTTGCTCGGCAGATGCGTCCACCGGCCTGTTTCACCGTTGGGGCCGTCGCAGCAGTAGTACGGCATGATCTGCGGCTTGACCTCGGCCTCGATGTCGGCGAGCAGCTTTCTGACCTCCTCCAGATCGACATCGGCCAGCTCCTGCTTGACCACGAACCACGCGACCGGGTTCAGGTCGTTGCCGATCATCTGCATCCCGAGGCGCGAGCCTTCCACCAGCGTGGTGCCGCCGCCCATGAAGATGTCCGCCACCTTCAGGTGCTTGAACGCGCCTTTCTTCTGGTGGTTGGCGTAGTAGTTGTCCCACACCAGCCTGGCCGCATGGGATTTGTCTTCGGGCGCCTTGGTCGCCGCCGCAATCAACATTGAGCGAAACACGCTGGAGCGCCGCCGCGCCCACCATTTCGACATCTGGTAGATGGGCTTGCCCGCATTGCCTTCGATGATCGCCACCTGGTTGACCGGCAAGATGGGGAAATCTACCTCCAGACAGGTCTTGGGACGGTTCGGGTCGTTGAAATCGACAGTTTCCATGGCCACCGCCTTGCCAGCGCCAACGATCTTGGCGACTTCTTGCGCCAGTTGTTCTTTTTTGGTGGCCATTAGCGTGTTCCTCCGGCAGCGCCTACCGCCAATCGCGCCTGAAGTCTGGTGCGGAGTTGTTCATAAATGGGGATGGGAATACCTTCGGCCACTTCCAGAGTGACGGCCAGGCCGTAAGGAATGGCGTGGTCGAGTTTGGCTGTCGCATCTTTTTTGCAGGTCACTTGCAGCAATATGCTGTCGCCATCCTGATAAGCTGCGATTTTTTTCTCACCTTCACGCACCTCATGCTGCACTGTGCCGCGCAAGACTTGGTGACGGTCTGCCTCTTGGGGTTCAAGTTTGAGTTGCGAATCCTCCCAGCCGCCAGAGGGCGAAAGTTCGAGTTTGGCCTCGCGCAAATATCGATGGTTTGGGTTGATGGGAGTAAACCATGCCAAGGTCACCACCATGCGACGCCAAACCCGACAACTGGCAAGACCGGGAGGAAGCGGCAGCCGATATTCATGGATTTCATTTTCATGAATTTCGCCACAACCCAACACCGTGCCGCGCTGCTCGGTGCAGGCCAGAACCCGTTCAATATCGACGGCACCGTACCCGAGATAGCGGCCTGTGACTTCTTTGGATTGGTGCGCAGGCGGTTTGAGTGCTGAGATGATTGCTTTGCGGGCATCATTATCGTGCTTTGCGCCATGCACCAGCAGCGCCTTGATGAGTACGGAAATCAGCTCTTGCGGAATGTTCTCTCCGTGCTCCGCGCGCAGTGCATCGAGTACTTCATAAATGCGTGCCGCGCTGCGCGTGGCAAGGGCTGTGGCGTTGCTGGTGCCGCGTGTATGGGCGGTTTGCGACAAAGCACCAGCCTGATTGCTGTCCCAGGCGACTTGCTGGCCCGGCGCAGCAAGCCCGCCATCCAGTTGATAGATGGTTTGGCTATCCAGCACTGGGGTGCGATAAAGTTGCCGCCCCCCTGGGAGGAGTATTTCCGGCTTGATGGAACGGCGAAACCCATGCCCAAGCCGCGCAGCAGGGCTAAACAACGATGCGCTGGGTAGCAAGTCTGTGCGCTGCCCTTGGTAATAGTTTCCACCGTTGTCAGAGTGGGTTGCGCCGATCGTGATGGCATTGATGGATTCTGCAGGAGACAGGATTCGCCGCCCGGACAACTGGGTCTGAATGCACTTAAGCACATGCTCGACCTTTTTGGTGTCGGTCAAGGCCAGATATTCCGGCCCAGACAAAGCAATGTCGATGGCATCTGGATAGTTTCCGGCGCTTACGCAGAAAAGCACACGGTACTTCCACGACAGCCAATCCAGCAGCCTTGCCCAAGGGCTGGGCGTGTGAATGAAAGGGCGTGCCGGGTCGCCGATGGAGAGATTGATGATGCAAATACCGGGTGCTTGTGCGGGCGTTGTGCCTTCGCCTTCAAACATCCGCCTGACCGCACGCGCAATGCGATCCTCGAAGAAAATCTCATCGGGAACATGCTCGCTCCGGTTCATGGAGTGAGGGTCTGGCTGCATGATGGGCAGTACATACACCAGACGCGGCAACGGATCGGATTGGCCGCCCGCCATTTCTCCATGCACCACCAGAGACGCCATTGCCGTGCCGTGCTTTCTTTCACCCGGTTGGTACTGCGCAGAAAGATTGTCCGGGTCGTCCGGCAACAATCGCCCCTTCAGTGCCTGATGCTGCACATTGGGCGCACCATCGAGAATGGCTGCGATGGGGGGCAGGTTAACTACCCCTTCGGCTATTTCTGTATCAACGCCTTCGCCGTCTTCCGTGACTGCAAGGCTTTGCCCGGTGGTGCGGAAATACATGACGCCGTGAAACTTGAAAATCTGGATGTCGGTGTCGTGAGCCTCGGAATCCAGATCGTTCAAAAGCTGCCGGATGCTTTCTGCGGGCAATTCGGCCTTGACCGCATGAAAGGCGATTTCCGGCATGTCGATAAAGCTACTCAATGTGCGGCCAGCAGCCGCTTCCAGCAATGCGACAACATTGCGCTCGCCCTGCCTGCGTCTGTCTTCTGATTTGCGATAGAACAGCTCGATCTGACAGTGGATTGGTTGCGCCGGATTGATGGGGTCGAGCAAATCTCGCCAGCGATCCAGCATACCTGTCTCGCGCAGCGCCTCTTCCATTCCCCAGCGGCGAATTTGCAAGGTCTGATTGAACACATCGCGCCATTTTGTTTTTCCGCGTGGGAGTGTGTGCCTATTTTTCCAATGTCCCCATAGCGACAGCAACTCCCGCATTCCGGCTTCATTGCCAAACGATAGAAACACACGCACCTTTACCGGTTTGTCAGTTTTTTCACCTTTTTTGTCTTGCTCAAAAAAATCTTCATCTGGTTCGATATCATCGACATCCCACTCGCCAAGCCATTCCAGTCCAATGGCTTCCACGGCCTGCCTGAATTCGTCGAAATGGCCTGCGATTTCGATGACCAGAACCGTCTCCGGCTCCAGCCCCGCCACTGAACCACTGATATCGGCCTTGTAGCGATCAAAATCCTGCTGTAGAGAAGCTAGCTGCGCATCGAGACGCGCCACCTGCCTGTCATGTTCGGGAAGATGTGGCTTGCTTGGTGTAAAGCCCGACCCCTTTGGGGGGTCAATGGTTCTTGCTTGCGGGAATACCAGCAAGGGAAAATGGTTTTCCATCAGCGATCAATTCCTTTGCTGGCTGTTGTCGCAGGTTTGTCATGTGCCGATTTGAAACGGCTTTTCCACTGCTCAAGTTTCAGTTGGGTCAACGGCTTGGCGTTTTCCGTTTTCATGTCGAGCACGGCGCGACGAACCACACCAAGACAAAACTCTTCCACTTCGGCAAAATTCAACCCCGACAGGTGTTTTGCCAAGGTTTCCGGTTCGTAACCAAAATTGATATTGCAGCGCTGTGCAATGGACGCAATGCAAATGGTCAACTGCTCACGGCTTGGCCTGGGCAATTCGATGCGCAGTTGAAAACGCCGCCAGACGGCCTTGTCCAGTAGCTCCGGGTGATTGCTCGCTGCGACCACCACCACGTAGTCAGGCATTGCATCCAGTTGCAGCAGCAAAGAGCTCACGACCCTTTTGATTTCCCCGGTCTCATGCGTATCGCCGCGCTCCTTGCCCAGGGTCTCGAATTCATCGAAAAACAATACGCAACGCTGTGTTCTGGCGTAATCCAGCACGTTTTTCAATCGGCTCGATGTTTCACCAAGATAGCTGCCCACCAATGTTTCGTAACGAATGACGATGAGCGGGTACATCAGTTCAAAAGCCAAGGCTTCCGCCAGCGTCGTTTTGCCATTGCCAGGCGGACCCGCGAGCAAGACCCGATTTCGCGCGTGCAGGTTATGTGCGTGGAGTAGTTCTGAACGGTGCTGTTCTTCAATAAGCTCCCGCACCTGCGTCTTGATCTTCTCGGGCAATATCAGGCTGTCCAGATTGCGCTCTGGCGTCATCTCGTAAAACAGTTCCTTGTTCATACTGCCACCATTCATCTTCGCCGCCGGAGGCCGTGCAAAAGGCGTTGCATTGGCTTGAAGCGCTTTGGCCAGCCGCTCCGCCAGCAATCGGTGACCCTTTTGCTTTTCTTCCTGAATCAGCCCTTCGGCGATTTTTCGGAACGCAAGCTGATCTCCGCTGGTCGCGGTTTTAAACAGATCAACCAATAAATCAGATTGTGCCATCAGCTTATGCCAAAAAATAATTCAAACACTTACTCATTGCTGAGCACAACAAACGGCGACAACACCTCCAGCAGCGAAAGGCCGCCATGCGTCAACGTCGGGTAACCGCTTTGGCTTTTCCACTTCCAGCGGCCCAGGGCCAGCAGGTGCGCGCCGTGCGGGCTGTTGATCCGGAGCGCCACGGGCGGCATGAAGGGGCCGGTGTCGCCGCTGCCTTTGGCGCTGCGTCCGCTGGCGAAGGTCTGTTTGAGGAAGCGCTTGACTTCGCCATCGGCGTCGGAAAAATCCCCGGTCGCGGCGTAGCCGTGGTCGGAGGTGATGACCAGCCGTCGCCCGGTCGCCAGGCGCTCGACGAAAGCCCAGAAGTCGTTGCTGCCGAGTCGTTCGGCGGCATCGCGGGCCAGTGTGTCGAGGCCATGGCCTGCGCCTGACAGGTGGTGCATCTTGCTGTCGGGCCAGTGGTGCCAGAACACCCAGTTCGGTGCGCCGTCGATCAGGCCCGCGCAATCCTGCCACGGCATATCGCTGCTCTCGGTGTGCGCCGGTTGCAGCTTGTGGGCGAGGCCGCCGCCGTTACTCCGAAGTTGGCTGCGGCTGCCGAAGCCCAGGGCTTGCGCGAACTCGTTGGTTGCGCCGGGTAGTTCGGATGCGTGGGCGCTGACCTCGCGCGTGGTGAAGCCATGCTCCTTCGCGCCTTGCAACAGCCACGGCAATTCGCGCAAGCTGAGACCATCGAGGATCAACACGGCCTTGGCGCTGAAGGGTTCGGCCCACCAGCGCACCAGACGATCCGAGGTGCGCTCGACGCTGTTGCCGAAGGCTTGCCACAAATCCCATCCGCTGGAGGAGAGGAATAAATCCAGTTCGCCGACTTCGCGGTCGCGCTTGACGACCTCGCTGGGCGCGTTGCCTGCGGCCAGCGGCTTGCGGGCAATTTCGACCGCGTGGCCGACGATGACGCGCCAAGCGTCGGCGTCCGAACCCTGCGTCAGGGCATGCAGTGCGGCAGCGGTCAGTGCCATCAGTCGTCCTCCTTCTCAAGGTTCAGCTCGAAGGTCATGCCTTCAGGCAGTTTCTTGAGCAGTTCCTTGAGCTGCGCGCCGGTGGCGGTGGAGATCTTGATGGACACCTGCGCCACCTTCGTGGCCGGGCCGATGCCCCAGCCTTCGATCTTGCCGATCAGGTTGAGCGGCGACGTGGCGGGATTCGACAGCGGGATGCGCGGCCTGGCGGTGCTGCCGTCCCCGCCGAAGATGCCCTCCGGCGTGGGCGCAGGTGGCGCTCCGGGGAACATGTCGCCGCCGGGAACGGGTGGCGTCCCGCCATCGCCGCCAAACGACCCGCCGCCACTGGTTGGTGCGGGCGCTGGCGCGGGCGGCGTGGAACCTCCGGTGGCGGGCACGGCCGAGGGCAGCATCACAAACACGTCGTCGAGGTGGCGACCCGTCAGCGAGAGCTTGGGCCGCAGACGCCGCCACGCGGTGTCTTCATCCTCGCCCGGATGGGTTTGCAGGTATTCCATGCCGCGCAGGTTGATGGCGACCTTGCCCTTGGCGCACAGGCGCAGGATGCGCTCTTTCATCGTGGTTTCGCCGAGCCAGGCAATGCAATCCTGCCCCGCCGGACGAGGCTCCTGAAGCTCGCGCAGCAGTTTGCCCAGCGCCGCGTTTTCGCTGGCGGCTTGCAGCACGAGGTCCTCGAAGTCCTCGGGCACGAACAGGTCGTTGGTCAGCGCTTCTTCGATGCCTTCGGGGATCTGCGCGCCTTGCTTTTTCAGGCTCTCGACGCTGAATGTGCATTGGCCCGGGTCGGCGAAATTCCAGCGCTGCAGCACGGCGAAGCGGTCGAAGCGCTTTTTCAGCTTGTCGCGCAGCGCAGCCTGGAATTCGCTGTGCAGTTTCTTGTATTCGGGGTTCTGGCCGCTCCACTCTTGCGCCTTCATTTCGGCGCGGGCCAGGATCAGCAGGTCGCGGTCTTGAAAGGCATTGGTGGAGCCGGAGCACGGCAGCAGAAAGCGCACGGTGTTGCGGCGCTTTTGCAGGTGATCCCTGAGCCAGCGGCCAAGGCGCAGGCCCAGGTGGTCGGGTTCTTCCGGCAAGACCAGAATGGGCAAGCGCTCGTCCCAGCGCTCGGGCCGCTCGGCTTCATCCAAGGCTGACCAGGGGTCGGTCTGCCAGGCTTTCGGCAGCGCGATGACGCGGAAGGTCTTGGCCACCTCGTCGGCGCTGCCGATGACGTAACGAATCTGCCTGGCGAGTTGGGCCTGATCGGAGCCGTCGGCAAAGAGCTTGTCGTTGCGTGCGCAGGCCCTCAGTTTGGCACGCGGGTTCTCTTCCTCGCGGAAAACCAGCCGCAGCCCATCCTGATGGATGTTGAAGCTGTTTTCGACGATGGTCGCCAGTTCTACCTGGAAGGCGTTGTCGTCGATGGCCTGGCTGCGCGTAATGTCGGCCTGCAAGGTCGCGCCCTCGGCGCCGGCCAGGTTGCCGACGGCAATCGAGCGCAACCACAGGGCGCTGACGAGCTCTTGCAGATGCGGGGCGCGACGGGCGTGGTCGGCCACGGCTTCGGTGACCGCGATGATGTTCTGCCGGGCCTTCGTGCGCAATGCGCGGTGGCGCTCGTTCGACACCGAATCGAGCAGCGCGGCAATGCCTGAGGCATCGTCGTCCAGCCGGAAATCGGCAGCCGTCAGCACCGGCGCCGCTGCGCCACGGGTCTTGTAGAGGTTGGCCAGGATGCGGATCATGTCGCGCGTTTCCTGCGCGTCGGTGGCAACCAGCACCTGCTCTTCCAGCAGGCGCAGCAGGTGCGGCGCATAGGGCCAGGATTCGGTAAATTCACGGCGCTTGCGCTCTTGCTCGGACGGCGGCACCTCCAGCAGGCGAAAGCTCTCCGCGACATGCCCGGCCACCAGCGACTCGATGCTGGCCGCAGCAATCTGCCGGCGGTTATCGAACAGACGGTGCAGCAGCATCCGGCGCCGGTCCTGCTGGATGCGCTCGGCGTCGCCGCCGGCCTGGAAGTCGATGACGACCGGATTGACACGATGCACCTGCTGGTAGGCGTCGCCGCCGCCGTTGCGCACCGAGATCACCAGCACCAGAAGGTCTGGATGCTCCTTGGCAATTTCGGAGAGTATCTGGATGAAGGTGAAGGCCCAGTTTTTCCAGGGATGCTGCTTGCTGTTGGTCAAGCCGTCGTACCACGTCTGGAATTCGTCCAGCAGCAGCATCGTGGGCCTGTGCTGCAATAGTTCAAGGATCAGTTGGTCGGACGGGATGTCGGTCTTGGCCGCGCCCATGCCCGCCCATTTGCCCTCGATGTAGGCGCCGTGGGGATGGTGATCGAACAGCAAATCCCACAGGAACTTGCAGCGCTGACGGTGCAGGCTTTCACCAATCACCTGCATTCCGTCGCGCAGCGCGATCTTGGCGATCTGCGGGTCGCCAAGGGTGGCGGCCCAGTGGTTCAGCCACACACGGGTCGATGCGGCATCGTTGACCGCGTGGTACAGCACGGCCATCAGGTGCGACTTGCCCAGGCCGCGCTCGCCAATCACCACCACCGGACGGCCCTGGTTCGGGCCGACCGCCTCGATCCCTTTGAGCAAATCGCGGGTCGGATACGTGATCTGCAAAAACGCCTCGGCAGCCATCTGCGTCGCGCCGGTATTTTTGTCGTTGGAAAGCTCGATGGCCGTCCCTTTGAGGCGATTGCCTCGAAATTCTTCTCGCAGGGTCAGGTTCAGCATTGTTTTCGTTCCTCTTGGTCACCCTTGTCCGACGGACGCTTGCCCGTGCCGTTTCCGGCATGTCCGGGGACTGGCCTTGACTGCTGCTCGATCCAGCCATCGATATCGACACGCGAGAACCGCCATACCCCGCCGACCCCGAAGGCCGGGATCTCCTTGGCGGCTGCGGGCCTGTAGATCGTTCGTTGCGTGACTTTCAGGTAGTCGGCGCCCTGCCCGATGGTGAGGATTTCGCCCTCGTTGGTGCTGGTGGACATGGTGATCGATGGTCGATGCGCGGGAAACGACGGCAGGGTAACGCACTATTTTCAAGCCAGTGGCGGCGAACGGTGGATCCTTGCAGCGTTCTTCATGGTGAGAAGCCCCGTGGATGAGCCAATACCAATACCAATACCAATACCCAATACGATCGGGGCCAGGAACGGAACGGAGGCGCCAGCGCATGGGTGAAAGGGAGTCATCCCTCCGGTGGGCTGGCATATATATGCCCGGCAAACTCGCGGCAGCAGTCAGGCCGCGCTGGCGGCACTGACGGCTGCGTTTTGTAAAGCGGTGCGCTTTTGTTCCAGGGCGCGGTAGCGATCGAGGGCTGTCGGGTCTTGTGCTGCTTGCAGGATCAGCAGCTTTTGCTGCTGCTTGATGTCTTCGATCTGCATGCGGTTGAGCAGATCGCGCAGTTCCAGCCACAACTCCTGCAACTCGCCTTCGGTCTGGGCATGGGCGCCGGTCATCACTTTGAGCGCCAGGGCTTCGCATTCGTGCTCGCGCAGGCTTTCGCGCAGCCGCGCCCAGGCCACCGGGCCTCGTTCGTGAAACTGCGCCTCCAGCCAGGCGAACAGCGGTCCGTGCGGCGCTGGCTGGGCGCACAGTGTGCTGTGGTCGTCGTGGGTCAGTTCTTGCAGAAGATCCATGTGCGCGAGCAGCAGCCGCGCCGCGTGGTCGGCGCGACTGGCGTTGGGCGTGCGCGGCAGCCGGGGTTGGGATGGCGGCCAGGGCGCGGCGCGCCTGTTGCCGTTGCCGCTTTGCCAGTCTGCGCTTTTGCGCCAGGCCGGCCGCTGCACTGCGTAGCCGCCGGAGTCGCCATGGCCGTTGCTGGCGTCACGGGGGGGGTGTCTGTCGTCCAGGGCCGGCGGGTGGCCCGGGTTGGCGGGGCGCTGGCTCTGGCGGCTGTGGTCCGGGCTCCACAGGTCTGACAGGTCCCGGGCGTCGAGTTGGGTCAGTTGGGCCAGTTCAGCCAGCAACTGGCGCTTGAGCACTCCGTCGGGCAGGGCAGTCCACAGGGGGCGGGCGTTGCTGGCCATGTGGGCGCGGCCTTCGGCGCTGCCCAGGTCGCAGCCTTCGCTGGCGGTTTCGAGCAGGAAGCGGCTCAGCGGGACGGCGTCGCCCACATGCCGGGCGAAGGCTTCGGGGCCATGGCTGCGGATGAAGCTGTCCGGGTCATGCTCGGCGGGCAGGAACAGAAACTTGATGCTGCGCGTGTCGCTGGCGTGGGGCAGGGCGCCGTCGAGCGCCTTGCGTGCTGCGCGGCGCCCGGCGGCGTCGCCGTCGAAGCTGAAGACCACCGACGCGGTAAAGCGCAGCAGCTTTTGCACATGCTCGGGCGTGCAGGCCGTGCCCAGGGTGGCGACGGTGTTCGGAAAACCCCGCTGCGCCAGCGCCACCACGTCCATGTAGCCTTCGGTGACCAGCGCGTAGCCTTGCTCATGGATGGCGCTGCGGGCCTCGAACAGGCCGTAGAGTTCATGCCCTTTGTGGAATACCGGCGTTTCCGGGGAGTTGAGGTATTTGGGTTTGTCCTGGCCGAGCACGCGGCCGCCAAAGCCTATGCATTCGCCCTTGACGTTGCGGATCGGGAACATCACCCGGTTGCGAAAGCGGTCGTAGCGTTTGCCGCCGTCTTCGGCGTTGACGATGACCAGGCCGCTTTCTGCCAGCAGCGGGTCGTCGTAGCGCGCAAAGCAACTGGCCAGACTGCGCCAGCCGTCGGGCGCATAACCGAGGCCGTAGCGCTCGGCGATGGCGCCCGAGACGCCCCGGCTTTTGAAATAGGCGATGGCGTGCGGCGTGTCATGCAAATGCTGGCGGTAGGCTGCGGCCGCTTTTTCCAGCACTTCGCTCAGCGTGGCCTGCTTTTGACGGGCGGCGGCGGCGCGCTCCTTGTCGGCCGGGGAACTGTTGTCGTCGGGCACTTGCAGGCCCGCTTGCCGGGCCAGGTCTTGCACGGCCTCGACGAAGTCCAGGCCCGCCTGTGCCATCAGAAAGCTGATCGCATCGCCGCTTTTGCCGCAGCCAAAGCAGTGGTAGAACTGCTTGGCGGGGCTGACGCTGAACGAGGGCGACTTTTCCTCATGGAAGGGGCACAGCCCCATCAGGTTGACCCCGCCTTTTTTCAGCGGCACGTAGCGGCCCACGATGTCGACCAGGTCGATACGGGCGAGCAGTTCCTGAATGAAAGACGCAGGGATGGACATGCCGCCCATTGTGCCTGTTTGCCGGGCCTGGACAGGCGCAGATGCGGCACTGCCGGCCCCTGGAGATGGCCGCAAATTTGCGCTGTGGCCCAGACCCCGTAGTTGCTGATGGCTATAAAAAAGAGAGCATCGAAGTGGGCCGATCCGGGACGCCGGGTTCAGGCCGGGATCGGGCCGGGCCACCGGTCTTGCACCACGAAGCGGGCCAGGGTGCTGACCGGGCTGTCGGCGCGCAGCGGGTCTTGCAGCACGCGCAGGCTGGTGCTCCAGCGCTCGGGCCGGATGTCGGCCAGGCCGTAGCCGCGCTGCTCGCAGCGCGCCAGCAGCACCTGGGGGTTGTGCCGTGCCACGGCGTCCACCTAGTGTCGCGTCACCGATCAGATGTCGTAGGCTGCGCGCAGCCATCGGAGCGCAGCGCAAGGCGCAGCGCTTGCCAATACCGAGCGTATTGGCAAGCGATGCAACGCCGCGATGCGCTTCGATGGCCAGCGCAGACCGACAGATGATCGGTGACGCGACACCAGGTCGGGCTGATCGGCGGCCAGATGGCGCCAGGCCGCGTAATGCCCGTGCTCCCAGCGCTGGCAGGAGGCAAAAGCCAGGCGCAGCGCAGCCGGCAGCATGCCCGGGGCGGGCGCGGTGCGCGTGCGGCCCGTGGCGCTGACCGCATCGCCCAGCATGAAGCGGTAGTGGTACCAGCGCTCGGGCGCCAGGCCGTGCAGTTGCACATGCACGCCATGGCCCAGTTGCGGCAGGGCCGGGGCCTGGCCTCGTTGCACGATGCGCGCAAAGCGGCTGTCATGCGCCAGTTCCCAGCGCACGCTGTACGGGGTTTGCTGCTGGCCGGGTTCGGCCAGCAGCAGGCGCGTCCATAGCACCAGGCCGTCGGGCGCAGGCTCGCCGCTGGCAACGCCCAGCGCGAAGGGGTTGCGACCGAGCGCCGGCGACCGGCTCCAGGCCCGGCGGGGCGCGCTGCCGGCGCTTGCCGCCCATGCTGCGTGCAGCAAGAAGGCGCGGCGCTGTAGCGCGGACATGGCCGCAGCAGAGGGCCTGTCGATCAATTGACCAGCACCAGTTTGCCCATCACGCCGCGCGCGCCCATGCGGGCGTAGGCGGCGGGCAGTTCGGCCATGGGCATGGTGCGGTCGATCACGGGCTTGATCTTGCCCTGGGCGTACCACTGCGCGAGTTGCCCCATCATCGCGGCGTTGCTCCGGGGTTCGCGCCGGGCAAAGTCGCCCCAGAACACGCCCACGATCGACGCGCCCTTGAGCAGGGCCAGGTTCCAGGGCAGCGCAGGGATGGGGCCGGAGGCAAAGCCGACCACCAGATGGCGCCCGCGCCAGGCGATGGAGCGAAAGGCCGGCTCGGACAGGTCGCCGCCGACCGGGTCGTAGATCACCTGCGGGCCTTGGCCGTCGGTCAGCGTCTTGATGGCTTCGCGCAGATTGTCCTGGCTGTAGTCGATGCTGGCATCGGCCCCGATGGAGCGGCACAGCGCGCATTTTTCGGCGCTGGAGGCGGCGGCGATCACCCGCGCGCCCATGGTCTTGGCGATTTGTATCGCTGCCGTGCCCACGCCACCGGCGGCCCCGAGCACCAGCACGGTCTCGCCCGCCTGCAGTTGTGCGCGGTCGGCCAGCGCGTGGTGCGAGGTGGCATAAGTCATGATCAACGCAGCGGCATCGACATGCGAAAAACCGTCCGGCAACGGCAGGCACAGCTCGGCCGCAGCGATGGCGTGGGTGCCAAACCCCCCGGTGCCCGACAGGCAGGCCACGTTCTGGCCGGGCTTCAATTGCGTGACGCCAGCGCCCACTGCCGCCACCACGCCCGCATATTCGGAGCCGGGCACGAAGGGCAGGGGCGGCTTTTTCTGGTATTTGTTCTGCACGATCAGCAGATCGGGAAAATTCAGGCTGGCGGCCCGGATCTCGATCAGCACTTCGCCGGCCTGGGGCGCGGGCGTGGGCAGTTCGGTCCAGGCAAGCGCCTGAACGCCTGTGGGTTCGGTGCAGAGCCAAGCATGCATCGGGGAGTCTCCTGCGGTGGGTCGATGGGCCGCATGATAGAGGAGCGGCCCGGTGGCTGCGCCGCCCCCCGGGCGGGTAGCGCTGCGCCGACCGGCCACACCTACAATCGGCAGCAACCCATACCGCGACCATGAAGATTCTGATTTCCAACGACGACGGCTACCAGGCGCCCGGCATCGTGGCCTTGCACGATGCGCTCAAGACCCTGGAGGGGGTGACGGTGCAAGTCGTCGCGCCCGAGCACAACAACAGCGCCAAGTCGAATGCCCTGACCCTGCATTCGCCGCTGTACGTGCACCAGGCGGCCAGCGGCTTTCGTTATGTGAACGGCACGCCCGCCGACTGCGTGCACATTGCGCTGACCGGCTTGCTCGGCTACCGGCCCGATCTGGTGGTCTCGGGCATCAACAACGGCGCCAACATGGGCGACGACACCATTTATTCAGGCACGGTGGGCGCGGCCATGGAGGGCTATCTGTTCGGCGTGCCGGCGATCGCGTTCTCTCAGGTCGACAAGGGCTGGGGCGAGTTGGAAGCGGCCGCCGCCAAGGCCCGCGAGATCGTGGCGCAGTTGCGCGCGCAGAACCTGGTCGATCCACAGGCGCCATGGCTGCTGAATGTGAACATCCCGAACATGCCGCTGACTGCGCTACGGCCCATTGCGCTGTGCCGCCTGGGGCGGCGCCATGCAGCCGAGCGCGTCATCGTGCAGCAAAGCCCGCGCGGCGAGGCCATGTACTGGATTGGCGGGGCCGGCCCCGCCAAGGACGATGCGCAGGGCACGGACTTTTACGCGACGGCGCATGGCCATGTGTCGATCACACCGCTGAAGGTCGATCTGACCGACCACGATAGTCTGGCCGACTGGGCGCAAACCGCAATGCGCCTGGCGCCAGGGGCCTGCATCTGATGCAGCGCCGGCCCGGCCCCCCCGCCCGATTCCCCGCCCGGCTGCCGGGTTCGGACCCGCCGGCGCCCCGGCCCGCAGCAGCCGCGCCGGCGGGGGCCGCCGGGTCGGCCCCTTCGGCGCTGACCGGGCTGATGAGGGCGCGCATGGTGCAAAGGCTGGCGGCCGGCGGCATGGCGTCGGCCCCGGTGTTGCAGGCGATGGGGGCGGTAGAGCGCCATCGGTTCGTCGACAGCGCGCTGGGCAACCAGGCCTACGAAGACATCAGCTTGCCGATCGGCCTGGGACAAACCATTTCCAAGCCCCAGGTGGTTGCGCGCATGTGCGAACTGCTGCTGGGCGCCGAGGTTGCCCGTGCCGGCGGCCTGGGGCGGGTGCTGGAAATCGGCACCGGCTGCGGCTACCAGGCGGCGGTGCTGAGTTTTCTGGCGCGCGAGGTCTATACGCTGGAACGCTTGCGCGGGCTGTACGACAAGGCCCGCGACAGGCTGCGCCCATTGCGGCTGGCCAACGTCCATTTGCTGTTTGGCGACGGCATGCCCGGCTATGCCAAGGGGGCGCCGTATGCGGCCATCATTGCGGCCGCAGGCGGCGACGCCGTGCCCCAGGCCTGGTGCGACCAATTGGCCGTCGGCGGGCGGCTGGTGGCGCCGATGGCGCTGTCGGGGGGGCCGCAGATGCTGCTGGTGATCGACAAAACCCTGCACGGGCTCGAGCAAAGCGTTCTCGAGCCGGTGCATTTCGTCCCTCTAAAATCAGGGATTGCCTGAGGGGATGCTTATGTTCGTATCGCGTGGTCTGGTGCTGGTGTGCGGCTTGGCAGTGGCGGCTTTGCTCTGCGGCTGCGGCACCCGACTGCACAAGGCGCCGGTGGAGGACCGGGGAAGCTCCCTGGCGCTGCAGCAACCGGCCAAGCCGCCGCCCCCGGGGGCCGAGAACGCGGGCAAGCCGGGCTACTACACGGTCAAGCCGGGCGACATCCTGATTCGCATCGGTCTGGAGACGGGCCAGGGCTGGAAGGACATCGCCCGCTGGAACGACCTGGACAACCCCAACCTGATCGAAGTCGGCCAGGTGCTGCGCGTCGTGCCGCCCCTGCCGGTGGCGCCGGCGCCCGACAGCGGCGTGGTCACGCGACCGGTGACTTCCTCGACGGTGGTGCCCACGACGCCCGCCATGGCCCCCGCAGGCGCTGCCTCCGCCACGGCCCCCGCCGCGACGCCCGCTGCGGCCCCGGCCCCCGGCGCGACGATCGTGGCAGCGGCCCCCGCCACGCCGACCCCCGCAGCCGAAGACGATCTGAGCCTGATCTGGCCGGCGCAGGGCGCATTGATCGCCGGCTTTCACGAGGTGCGCAACAAGGGCTATGACATCGCCGGCAAGGCGGGCGATCCGGTGCTGGCGGCCGCAGATGGGCGCGTGGTGTATGCCGGATCGGCCATCCGCGGCTATGGCAATCTGATCATCCTCAAGCACAACAACACCTTCCTGACGGCATACGCGCACAACCGCAGCTTGCAGGTGCAGGAGGAGCAGACCGTGCGCAAGGGGCAAAAAATCGCCGAAATGGGCGATACCGATGCAGACCGCGTCAAGCTGCACTTCGAGATCCGCCGCAACGGCCGGCCGGTCGACCCGTCGCGCTACCTGCCTGCCCGCTGAGCACGATGCCGCACAGTCCGCCCGACGGCAAGGCCCCTGTCTGCGGGGAACTCGGGGAACCGGCCGGCGCGGGTGATGATCTGCTGGAGCCTGCCGATGAGGCCGACGGCGAACTGCGCCAGATGCAGATCGGGGCGCGCCAGCATGCCGCCCGGATCGATCGGGCGCTGGTGGAACTGGTGCCGGAGTTTTCCCGCAGCTATTTGCAGCAGTTGCTGGCGCAAGGAGGGGTCAGCCTCAACGGCCGGCCGGTGCGCAAAGCCGCCAGCCGCGTCAACGCCGGCGACCGGGTGGTGCTGGAAATGCGGCCCACGGTGCAAAGCCAGGCCTTCAGGCCGCAGCCGATGGACATCGATGTGGTCTACGAGGATGCCCACCTGCTGGTGCTGAACAAACCGGCGGGCCTGGTGGTCCATCCGGCGCCCGGCCACTGGAGCGCCACCTTGCTCAACGGCCTGCTGGCGCGCGACGCCAACGCGCTGCTGCTGCCACGGGCCGGCATCGTCCATCGGCTGGACAAGGACACCAGCGGCCTGATGGTCGTTGCCCGGGACCGTGCCACGATGGACGCATTGGTGGCGCAGATTGCCCGGCGCCAGGTCCAGCGCCAATACCTTGCGCTGGCGCATGGCGCCTGGAGCGGGCCTCGCAGCCGCTCCGTGCAGGCCCCGATCGGGCGCGATCCGCGCAACCGCCTGCGGATGGCGGTGGTGGACTTGGCGCGCCATGCGGGCAAGTGCGCGCGCACCGATGTCCTGTGCCTGGACGCAACGCCGCAGGGCTGCTGGCTGCAGTGCCGCCTGCACACCGGGCGAACCCACCAGATTCGGGTGCATATGGCCTCGTTGCAACACCCGCTGGTCGGCGATGGCCTGTACGGCGGCGCGCCGCTGGGAGCGCTGCAACGCCAGGCGCTGCACGCCGAGCGGCTGGCATTCGTGCACCCGGCGACGGGCCAGGCGCTACAGTTTCATGCCGAGGTTCCGCAAGACATGCAGCAAGCCCTGTCGTCGTGGGGGCTGGGCTACAATGCCCGCTGACGGCTGCCAAGGCCCCGTGCCCGATCTGGGATCGAGCCCGGCATGGCCGATACAGGCCCCCGACCCGAAGACGCAACGCCCATCGCGCCAAGCCCCGACGCGCTGTTTGCGTGCTGTCTGCACCCCGGCATGGCGCGCCGCGCCGTTTGCCTGGCTTGCCACTTCGCCCCATTGATTCGATGGGCCCCTGCTGTTGTTTTGTCTGATGTGCCGCCGGCTGCAATGCGTGGCCACTTTCCAGGAATCGCCAAACCATGAACACGGTGGATGCCAAACGGATCCTCGAAACGGCGCTGATCTGCGCGCCGCAGCCCGTGCCTTTGCGCGAGCTGCGGGTGCTGTTCAACGACGCGCTGGGGGCCGACACGCTCAAAGTGCTGCTGCAGGAGTTGCAACTGGACTGGGCGCAGCGCGGGGTGGAGTTGGTCCAGGTAGCGAGCGGGTGGCGTTTTCAGAGCCGCCCGCAAATGCGCGAGTACCTGGACCGGCTGCACCCCGAAAAGCCGCCGCGCTATACGCGGGCGACGCTGGAGACGCTGGCCATCATGGCCTACCGCCAGCCGGTCACGCGCGGTGACATCGAAGACATACGCGGGGTGGCGGTCAACAGCCTGACCATCAAGCAATTGGAGGACCGGGGCTGGGTGGAAGTGATAGGGCACCGGGACAGCGTAGGGCGCCCGGCGCTGTTTGCCACCACGCGCCAGTTTCTGGACGACCTGGGACTACAGTCGCTCGACCAGTTGCCGGTGCTCGACGACCCCTCGGGCGACACGGATGTGCTCGCCGCGATGGCCGCCGCAGCCCGGGGCCTGATCGCACCAGAGGCGGAGCCGGCGCCTGCCGAGGATCTTTTTCGGAACGAGCATGTGGATGCCCCGGCAGGCATCCAGGAAAGCACTTGATGAACGACACGACCCCAGACACTCCGGCAGCCGCTGCGCAGCCTGGCAGTGCCCCCGCGCACGCAGCGCGCGGCCAGGAAACAACGACGAGCACAGCGCGCGGCCAGGAAACAACGACGAGCGCAGCGCAAGGCCAGGAAACGACACGCACGGCGCCCGGCCAGGAAACGGCATGTGCAGCGCAAGGCCGGGAAACGCACACGGCGCACGACCCGCCAGCGGACACAGCCGCCACCCGGCAACAAGCCGGGCCGCCGCTGGCCGCGGTCGACGGGCCGGCCGAGCCAACGGCCGCCAGCGCAGAGGCTGGCGCGCAACGCGAGCGTCACCATCCGGCCGAACCCGGTGCCTCCAGGGGCAGGCCGCGTCCCCCAGGCCCGCGCAGGCCGGCGGCGATTGCGGTCGAGGGCTATCGGCTGGCCGATGTGGTATCGGGCCGGTTCGATGCCGACGATGCCGCGAGCGACCTGCCGCCCCCCAAGCGGGTGCTGCTGCCGCAGGTGGAAACGCCCAAACTGCACAAGGTGCTGGCCCAGGCCGGGCTAGGCTCGCGGCTGGAGATGGAGCAGCTGATTCTGGAGGGGCGCATCTCGGTGAACAACGAGCCGGCGCATATCGGGCAGCGGATACAGTTCGGCGACCAGGTCAAGGTCAACGGCAAGCCGATTCGCTACCGCATCGATCCGCCACCGGCGCGTGTGATCGCCTACCACAAGCCGGTCGGCGAGGTCGTGTCGCACGACGACCCGCACAACCGGCCGACCGTCTTTCGCAGGCTGCCGCGCCTGGTGCAGGGCAAGTGGCAATCGGTGGGGCGGCTGGACCTGAACACCGAAGGCTTGCTGCTGCTGACCAGTTCCGGCGAACTGGCCAACCAGTTGATGCACCCGCGCTTCGGACTGGAGCGCGAGTACGCGGTGCGGGTCCTGGGCGCGCTGAGCAACGAAGAAAAGCAAAAACTGCTGGACGGCGTGCGGCTCGATGACGGCATCGCATCTTTCGGCACCATCGAAGATGGCGGCGGGGAAGGCGCCAACTGCTGGTACCGGGTCACCATTGCCGAAGGGCGCAACCGTGAAGTGCGCCGCATGTTGGAAGCGGTCGGCCATGCCGTCAGCCGCCTGATCCGCATCCGTTACGGCGCGATGGTATTGCCGCGCGGCCTCAAGCGCGGGACCTGGCTGGAGCTCGACGAGCGCGACATCCGGGCACTGGCGCAGGCCGCTGGCGCGCGCGCGCCAGCACTGTCCACGCGCACGCCGACGGATGCGCGCGCGGGCAAGCAGCGCGAGCGCAGCGGCCCCCCGATGGGCAACGGGCCGCGACGCGGCCGGTCGCCGCAGGGGCCTGCCGCCGGCGCGCGCGCGCAGAACCCGCGCCGCGATGGCGGCGGGCAGGGCGTGGGGGCCGGTGGCAACCATGCCGGCCCGCGCGCAGCGGCCCAACCCGACCCGATGCAGACCAGCGTGGGTTATATCGGTGGCGACAGCCTGTCCAGGCTGCGCCAGAGCAAACGCCGCCCGGCAGGCGCGGGGCCTCGGCGCGGAGGCGGCGGGCGCTGAGCCGAAGGCGGCAGCAGAGTTCAAACCAGGGGCTGGCACGGTTAGAATCGCGCCCTTTGTTCGGCGGACATCCGGCGGACGAAATGCATCACTGCAACACACAATGTCAGGAAACCAACATGGCGATCGAACGCACACTCTCCATCATCAAACCCGACGCAGTGGCAAAGAACGTCATCGGCCAGATCTACGCCCGTTTCGAGGCTGCCGGCCTGAAAATCGTGGCGGCGCGCATGGTGCATCTGGCGCGTCCGGAAGCCGAGCGGTTCTACGCAGTGCACAAGGAGCGTCCTTTCTTCAAGGACTTGGTGGAATTCATGATCTCCGGCCCGGTGATGGTCCAGGTGCTGGAAGGCGAAAACGCGGTGCTCAAGAACCGTGAACTGATGGGCGCCACCGACCCCAAGAAGGCGCAAACCGGCACCATCCGCGCCGACTTCGCGGACAGCATCGACGCCAACGCAGTGCATGGCTCGGACGCCGCTGAAACGGCGCAGGCCGAAGTGGCGTTCTTCTTCCCCGGCCTGAACATCTACCCGCGGTGAACCAGCCCCCGCAATGAGCACGACCAACCTGCTGGAGTTCGACCGCGACGGACTGGCCGATTTTTGCGCGCGCCTCGGCGAGAAGCGGTTTCGCGCGACCCAGTTGTTTCGCTGGATTCACCAGCGCGGCGCCAGCGACTTCGACGCCATGAGCGACTTGGCCCGGGCCTTGCGCGACAAGCTCAAGGGCTGTGCGCGGGTGCAGGCCCCGCCGGTCATTTCCGGGCAGGCATCGGCGGACGGGAGCGTCAAGTGGTTGTTCGACGTGGGCGCCGGCAACGCCGTCGAGGCCGTGTTCATCCCCGAAGATGAGCGCGGCACGCTGTGCGTGTCTTCGCAGGCCGGGTGCGCGGTGGGCTGCCGTTTTTGCTCCACCGGGCACCAGGGCTTCAGCAGGAATCTGAGCAGCGGCGAGATCATTGCGCAACTGTGGTTTGCCGAGCATGCGCTGCGCCGGCGCCTGAAGACCGAAGACCGGGTGATCTCCAACCTGGTCATGATGGGCATGGGCGAGCCGCTGCAAAACCTTGCAGCGCTGCTGCCCGCGCTGCGCGTGATGCTCGATGACCATGGCTATGGCCTGTCGCGCCGGCGTGTGACGGTCTCGACCTCGGGCGTGGTGCCGATGATCGACCGCCTGGCCCGGGACTGCCCCGTGGCCTTGGCGGTTTCCCTGCATGCCCCGAACGATGCGCTGCGCGACCAACTGGTGCCGCTCAACCGCAAGTACCCGATCGACGAACTGCTGCAAGCCTGCAAGCGCTACCTGGCGCATGCGCCCCGGGACTTCATCACGTTCGAGTACTGCATGCTCGATGGCGTCAACGACCAGATCGGGCACGCCCGGCAACTGGTCGAACTGGTCGGGCGCGCGGCAATCCGCTGCAAGTTCAACCTCATCCCTTTCAATCCATTCCCCGCCTCGGGGCTGTTGCGGTCGGCGCACGATCAGATCCTGGCTTTTGCCCAGGTCCTGGGCGCTGCGGGCATCGTCACCACCGTGCGCAAGACCCGGGGGGATGACATCGCCGCTGCCTGCGGCCAGTTGGCCGGGGATGTCAGGGACCGCACCCGGGTCGCCGAGCGCATGGCAAAGCAGCGCACAATGCAACTTCAACTCCAGCTCAACTCCAGCCGCCGGGCTGAGCCGTCAGCAGCAGGGGTGATTGGATGCGGAGAATCGATTTAGCGGCATGACCCTATGCGTCTTACACATGAGCGCATACCGGTTTCCTTTGGGGCGCGCACCCTTGGCCGCTGTGAAGTGCGAGAACGGCGCCATCCAGCCTTTCGTGGTGAGTCCGATGGATGGCATGAATTGCGGAGCGATCAAGGAGGCACTATATGGTGGCAGGATTGACAGGTCATTGGCCGCATCGGGGTCATCGGACATTCACGGCATGTGGCGCAGTGCTCGCAGCGCTGGCAATGGTCTGTGTGGCGGCACTTGCCGGCTGCGCAAGCCGCAGCAGCCAGGGGGTCGTCAGCAATGCCGATGCCGGCTTGATCACCCCCTCGGACGAGCCGGAAAACAGGCGCCGCGCCCGTCTCCGGCTGGAACTGGCGGCCAATTATTTCGAGACCGGGCAGGCCGCCGTTGCGCTCGACGAAGTCAAGCAGGCCCTGGCGGCAGACCCGGAGTATGCCGATGCCTACAACCTGCGCGGCCTGATTTACATGGGGCTGAGTGATTTCCCGCAGGCCGATGACAGTTTCCGCCGTGCGCTGGCGTTGCGCGGGCAGGACCCCAGCTTGCTGCACAACTACGGCTGGCTGCTGTGCCAGCAGCACAAGTACCTGCAAGCCGACCAGTACTTTGCCCGCGCGATTGCCAACCCGGCCTACACCGCGCGCGGCAAGACGCTGATGACGCGCGGGCTGTGCCAGTCCGGCGCCGGGCAATTGGCCGAGGCCGAGCAGTCTTTTCTGAAATCCTATGAATTCGATGCCGCCAACCCGGTGGTGGGTTACCACCTCGCGGCCCTTTTGCTGCGGCGCAATGAACTGACCCGGGCGCAGTTTTACATACGCCGCCTGAACAACAGCGAGTTTGCCAACGCCGAGTCGCTGTGGCTGGGCATCAAGGTGGAGCACGCGCTGGGGGACTCCGTGGCCATGCGGCAACTGGCCGATCAATTGCGCAAGCGGTTTCCCGATTCGAGTGAGCTCGGGGCTTACGAGCGCGGGGCTTTCAATGACTGAGGCGGCCGACGGCCAGGCCACGGCCGGTGGCTTGCTGCGCCAGGCCCGCGAGGCATCCGGCATGCACATTGCGGCCTTGGCGGGGATCTTGAAAGTCCCGGTCAGCAAGCTCGAAGCGCTGGAGGCCGACGATCATTCCGTGCTCACCGATACCGTGTTCGTGCGCGCGCTGGCAGCCAGTGTTTGCCGGACACTGAAGGTGGATGCGGCGCCGGTGCTTGCGTTGCTCCCGCAAAACCTGCCGCGCCTGTCTGCCAACGGCGCCGGGATCAATGCGCCGGTCAAGAGCAGCGCCGCCTCTGCAACCGCCTTCCCGGGCTCGGCCTCGCGCTCGGTGATCCTGGTCGTGCTGGCCTTGCTGCTGGGGGCCTTGCTGCTGTTTTTCTACCCGCGCCATCCGCCCGACGCTGGCGTCACCCCGGCGCCTGCCGACGCTCCGGCGACCACCGGCTCTGCTGCGGACCCTGCTGCGCAGGCGCCGACGGCGGCCTCGGACATGGCGGCCGTGCCCGAGCCGCCGGCCGCAGGCATGGCCGGGAGCGCGGCCGTTCATTCTTCGGCGGCAATGGCCCCAGCGTCGGCGACCGCTGCCCAGGTGGCGGCCGGGGCGGGGGCCGGGGCCGGGTCGGCCCAACTGCTGGTATTGCGCGCCCGCAGCCAGTCCTGGGTTCAGGTGCGGGACGCCACCGGAGCGCTGGCTTTGCAGCGCACGCTGTCCGCAGGCGAGTCGGTGTCGGTGGCTGCGCCCACCCCGCTGTCGGTGGTGGTCGGCCGCGCCGATGGCACGGAGGCGTTGGTGCGTGGCAATCCTTTCGATCTGCGGGCTGTCGCGCGCGACAACGTCGCTCGTTTCGAGGTGAAATAATGGCCAACACCCGCGACCTCCTCGACACCACTCCTGGCGCCTGCGATGCCCCCTGCCGCGACGACGCGCCGGTGGCGATCGCGGCCCCGTTGCCCCGTCGCGCGCGCCAGGCCACCCTGGCCTGGGGGGCGCGGCTCGTCACCGTCGGTGGCGCGGCCCCGGTGCGCGTGCAGTCGATGACCAATACCGACACCGTCGATGCCATCGCCACCGCGATCCAGGTCAAGGAACTGGCGCAGGCCGGCTCCGAATTGGTCCGGATCACGGTCAACACCCCGGAAGCCGCAGCGGCCGTGCCCCATATCCGCGAGCAGCTCGACAAGATGGGCGAGAGCGTGCCTTTGATCGGGGATTTCCATTACAACGGGCACCGTTTGCTGACCGATTTTCCGGCCTGTGCCCAGGCCCTTTCCAAATACCGCATCAACCCGGGCAACGTGGGCCGGGGCGACAAGCACGACAAGCAGTTCGGTCAGATGATCGATGCCGCGCTGCGCTGGAACAAGGCGGTGCGCATCGGTGTCAATTGGGGCAGCCTGGACCAGGATTTGCTGGCCGATCTGATGGATGCCAACAGCCGCCGCAGCGTGCCATGGCAACTGCGCCAGGTGATGTACGAGGCGCTGATCAGCTCGGCGATCGGGTCTGCGCGCCGGGCCGAGGCGATGGGCCTCGATGGCGACCAGATCATCCTGTCGTGCAAGCTCAGCGGGGTTCAGGACCTGATCGCCGTGTACCGCGCATTGGCGCGCCGCTGCGACTACGCGCTGCATCTGGGGCTGACCGAAGCCGGCATGGCGACCAAGGGAACCGTGGCCTCGACGGCCGCATTGGCGGTGCTGCTGCAAGAGGGGATAGGCGACACCATCCGCGTGTCCTTGACCCCTCAGCCCGGGCAGGCGCGCGCGCAGGAGGTGCTGGTCGCCACTGAAATCCTGCAAGCGCTGGGCCTGCGCGCCTTTGTGCCCAGCGTCACGGCCTGCCCCGGCTGCGGCCGCACCACGAGCACCCTGTTCCAGGACCTGGCCAAGCAGATCGATGACTTTTTGCGTGACCGGATGCCGGTGTGGCGGCTGCGTTATCCGGGCGTGGAAAACCTGCGCGTGGCCGTGATGGGCTGCATCGTCAATGGTCCGGGCGAGAGCCGGCATGCGGATATCGGCATCAGCCTGCCAGGCACCGGGGAGGCGCCGGCGGCGCCGGTCTTCATCGACGGGCAAAAGGCCATGACCCTGCGCGGAGATAATATCGCCAGCGAATTTCATCAACTCGTCGAGCGCTACATCGAAAAACGCTTTGGCGCAATGGCTGCGCCCACCGTTTGAAAAAGAAAAGCCGTGAACAACGCAGCAAAAAAACCCTCGCCCGCGCCGGAAAAGCTGGCCGCAGTCAGGGGCATGAACGACATCCTGCCGCCCGAGTCGGCCCGTTGGGAGTGGCTCGAGGACAAGGTCCGCACCCTGATGGCGCGCTATGCCTATCGCAATATCCGCACCCCCATCGTCGAGCCAACGGCGCTGTTCGTGCGTGGCTTGGGCGCGGTCACCGACATCGTCGAAAAAGAGATGTATTCGTTCGATGACAGGCAAAGTGGCGAGCCGCTGACGCTGCGCCCGGAAGCCACGGCGGGCGTCGTGCGCGCCGTGGCCGAGCATTCGCTGCTGTATGACGGGGGCAAGCGGCTGTACTACATGGGCCCGATGTTCCGGCATGAGCGTCCGCAGCGGGCGCGCTATCGCCAGTTTCATCAGGTTGGCGCCGAAGCCCTGGGTTTTCCGGGCCCGGAACTGGATGCGGAACTGATTCTTCTGGCCCATGCGCTGTGGCGTGAACTGGGCCTGCGCGCTGTCCGGCTGGAGCTCAACAGCCTGGGCGAGCCGCATGAACGCCTGGCCCATCGCGCGGCGTTGAGCGCCTATCTGAAGCAACATGCCGAGCTATTGGACGAGCAGGCGCGCCGGCGTCTGGACAGCAACCCGCTGCGGATTCTGGACACCAAGAACCCGGCCATGCAAGCCATGGTCGAGGCCGCGCCCCGATTGATCGACTTTCTGGGGCGCGAGTCGTTGGCGCACTTGCATGCCGTGCAGGCCATTTTGGATGCCAACGGCGTCGCATGGACGATCAATCCCCGGCTGGTCCGGGGCATGGACTACTACAACCTGACGGTCTTCGAGTTCGTGACCGACCAACTCGGCGCGCAGGGAACCATCTGCGGCGGGGGGCGTTACGACTATCTGATCGGGCAAATGGGCGGCAAGCCGGCCCCTGCCGTGGGTTGGGCGCTGGGGATGGAGCGGGTGCTCGAATTGCTCGACGCGCAGGCGACGGCCTGGCCCTGCCTGGTGCCCGATGTGTACGCGGTCATTCCCTGCGCATCCGTCTTGCCGCTGGCGCTGGCCACGCTGGAGCGGCTGCGCCAGCACGGCCTGGCCGTGCAGATGCATGCCGCGCCTGCCGGGGAGCAGGGCATGGGCAGCATGAAATTCCAGTTCAAGAAGGCCGACGCCAGCGGCGCCCGGTACGCGCTGGTGTTCGGCGAGGATGAGCGCGCGCGCGGCATGGTGAGCGTCAAGGCGCTGCGCGATGGTGCCGGCACGCAGGTCGAGCACGCGCTCGATACCCTGGCCCAATGGGCCGGCACCCTACAATCGCCGCGCTGAGAACACATCCATGGCCCATCATCTAGACCTCGAAGAACAAGAGCAGCTTGACCGGCTCAAGCATTTCTGGCGCGCCTGGGGCACGCCCATCACCTCGGTGCTGATAGTGGTGGCCGGCGCCATCGCCGGCTGGAATGGCTACCAGTATTGGCAGAACCGGCAGGCGGCCCAGGCCGCAGCATTGTGGGATGTGGCGGATATGGCCGTGCGGGCGGGCGACCAAGCACGCATGGAGCAGGCTTTTGGCGATCTGAAGGCCAAATACCCGGGCACGGCGCAGGCCGCGCAGGCGGGCTTGGCCCTTGCCAAGGCGCTGCAGGATGCGGGCAAGACCGATGGCGCCAAGCAGGCGCTGGAGTGGGTGGCGCAGCAGTCGGCCGATGAGGGGCTCGAGGCGCTGGCCAGGCTGCGGCTGTCGAGCCTGCTGATGGATCAGAAAAACCACGAGGAAGCGCTGCAGCAACTGTCCGGCAACTTTGCCCCTGCCTTTGCCGCCATCGTCGCTGACCGCAAGGGCGACATCCTGTGGTTGCAGGACAAGCGCCCGCAGGCCATTGCCGAGTACCGCAAGGCGTACCAGGGATTCGAGGACGGCCTGGAGTACCGGCGTCTGGTCGAGATCAAGCTCGACGCGCTGGGTGCCGCGCCACAGGATGTGGCTGCCTCGGCGGCGCAGGCCAGGCAGCCATGAGGGCGAGTCCGGAGACTCTGGACACGGCGTCCGGCAGGTCGCTGCCGTGGCGCGGCGTGGCCTGCGCGCTGCTGCTGGCGGCGGTGACCGGATGCTCATCCTGGGGCGGTGGCAGTGGCAGTGGCAGTGCCAAACCCGCCCCGGCAGATTTGGGGGTGAATGTCCCGACCCTCGGCGTTCGGCAGGTCTGGACGGCGCGCATTGGCAGCGTTGCCGGCCTGCCGCTGGCCGTGCACACTGCCGGCCCTGTGGTGACGCTGGCCAGCGCCGATGGCGTGCTCGCTGCCATCGATGCGCGCACGGGGGGCGATCTTTGGCGCATGGCGCTCGGGGAATCCTTGTCGGCCGGCGTCGGCAGCGACGGCAAGTCGGTGGCGGTGGTGTCGCGCAACAACGCGCTGATCGTCGTCGATTCCGGCCGCGAGCGCTGGCGCGGGGCGCTGACCGCACAGGTGTTGACAGCGCCCTTGGTGGCCGGCGGCCGGGTTTTCGTGCTCGCCGCAGACCGTTCGGTAGCGGCCTATGACGCGGCCACCGGGCGCCGGCTATGGGTCTTGCAGCGCCCCGGCGAACCGCTGGTCCTGCGGCAGGCGGGGGTGCTGCTGGCGGTCGGTGATACCTTGGTGGCGGGCCTGTCCGGACGCCTGGTGGGCATCGATCCCGACAACGGCAGCCTGCGCTGGGAAGCGCCGCTGGCCAGCGCGCGCGGCAGCAACGATGTCGAGCGCCTGGTCGAATTGGTCGGCCGCAGCAGCCGGGTCGGCGATAGCGTATGCGTGCGCTCCTTTCAGGCCACGGTGGGCGCGGTGGGCTGCGTCGATACCGCCCGGGGCGTCGTCCGCTGGACACGAGCGGCCAGTGGCGCCGAGGGGGTCGATGGCGATGGCGATGCCATTTTTGGCACGGAAAGCAACGGCACGGTCATCGCCTGGCGCCGCAGCGACGGCACGCGGCTGTGGGACAGCGACCGGCTCAAACACCGTAAGCTGACGGCGCCACTGCTGCTCGGGCGCTCGGTGGTGGTCGGCGACGATACCGGCTGGGTGCATTTCCTGTCGCGCACCGATGGCACGCCGCTGAACCGCATGGCCACGGATGGCTCGGGCATCGCGGCAGCGCCCACGGTGGCTGCGGACACGCTGGTGATCGTCACCCGCAATGGCGCTGTCGGCGGCTTTCGGCCTGATTGATCGGACGGCCGTCCGATGAAGCCCGTCATGGCCCTCGTAGGGCGCGCGAATGTCGGCAAGTCCACGCTGTTCAACCGCCTGACCCGCTCCCGCGATGCGCTGGTGGCCGACTTTGCCGGGCTCACGCGCGACCGGCATTACGGCAATGGCAAACAGGGCCGGCACGAATACATCGTCATCGACACGGGCGGCTTCGAGCCGGATGTGGCCAGCGGCATTTACCGCGAAATGGCCAGGCAGACACAGCAGGCCATCGCCGAAGCCGATGTGGTCGTCTTTGTCGTCGATGTCCGGGCCGGCGTCACGGCGCAGGACCACGACATCGCCCATTACCTGCGGCGCGCGGGCAAGCCCTGCGTGCTGGCGGCCAACAAGGCCGAAGGAATGCAGCAGGATCAGGGGGGGAAATGGGCCGAGTTTTATGAACTGGGACTCGGCACCGTCCACCCGGTGTCGGCAGCGCATGGCCAAGGCATCCGCAGCCTGGTGGAGATGGCGCTGGAGCCGCTGAGTCCGCCGGACGACGGGGCAGATGCGGCCGCGCGCGACCTGCCCGACGCCGATGGCGTCGATGGCGTTGATGGCGTTGATGGCGCTGACGGGCGCATCATCCGGCTGGCCGTGGCAGGCCGCCCGAACGTGGGCAAATCGACATTGATCAACACCTGGCTGGGGGAAGAGCGGCTGGTCGCATTCGACACCCCGGGCACCACCCGGGATGCGATCACGGTGCCGTTCGAGCGCAATGGCCAGCGCTTCGAACTGGTGGATACGGCGGGTTTGCGGCGCAAAGGCAAGGTCTTTGCAGCGGTCGAGAAATTCTCGGTCGTCAAGACATTGCAGGCGATCGAGTCGGCGCATGTGGTGCTGCTGCTGCTCGATGCCAGCCAGGGCGTGACGGAGCAGGATGCGCATATCGCCGGCTACATTCTGGAGAGCGGTCGGGCCGTGGTGCTGGCGGTAAACAAATGGGATGCGACCGATGACTACCAGCGCCAACTGCTCGAACGCTCCATCGAGACCCGGCTGGCGTTCCTGAAATTTGCGTCGCTGCATCGCATTTCGGCCAAGAAACGCCAGGGCCTGGGCCCCTTGTGGACGGCCATCGTCCAGGCCCACAAGGCGGCCACCTGCAAAATGTCTACCCCGGTGCTGACGCGGCTGCTGCTGGAGGCGGTGCAGTTCCAAAGCCCGCAGCGCCAGGGCCTGTTCCGGCCCAAAATGCGCTATGCGCACCAAGGCGGCATGAACCCCCCGGTGATCGTCATCCACGGCAATGGCCTGGAGCATGTGACCGACACCTACAAGCGATTTCTGGAAGGGCGCTTTCGCAAAGAGTTCGATCTGGTCGGCACACCGCTGCGGATCGAGCTGAAAACCTCCCACAACCCCTATGTCGACGAGGGCCGGGGCGGAAGATGATGTCGTTTACTTTGCAAAGCCATGCACTGCTTTGGCAACGCCGCCACCGGCTGTGGTAGAGTGCCCGCTCACAACAACTTCGACACGCTCTTGAACACGGAGAAAATATCGTGAGCAACAAAGGCCAACTCTTGCAAGAACCCTTCCTCAACACCTTGCGCAGGGAGCATGTTCCGGTTTCCATTTATCTGGTCAACGGAATCAAGCTGCAAGGACAGATCGAATCGTTCGATCAGTACGTGGTGCTACTGCGCAATACGGTGACGCAGATGGTCTTCAAACACGCGATCTCCACCATAGTGCCGGGTCGCGCAGTGCATTTTTCTACGGCAGAGCCCGCTGATGCAAACAGCAACAACGGCTGATTCTTCGTTTCCCGGCCGATCTTTGCTTCTGATTTCGAATCAGGCGGTACCAGAAGGCGCCTGGCTTTGAGTTCGGCGATGTCTTCTCAGGCCGGTAGCGCTGCGGTAGTGCTGGTGGGCGTGGATCTGGGTCTGCCCCACTTCGATGGCGAACTGGAGGAACTGGGCCTGCTGGCCCAGGCCGCCGGCATGCAGCCCGTCGCGCGCATGGCCTGCAAGCGCAAGGCGCCCGATGCCGCACTGTTCGTCGGCAGCGGCAAGGCCGATGAGATTCGCAGCCTGGCGCAGTTACATGGCGCCGAGGAAGTGCTTTTCGACCAGTCGCTGAGCCCGGCCCAGCAGCGCAATCTGGAGCAGCACATAGAACTGCCGGTCAACGACCGCACCTTGCTGATCCTGGAGATCTTCGCCCGGCGCGCGCGCAGCCACGAGGGCAAACTGCAGGTCGAACTGGCCAGGCTCCAGTACCTGAGCACCCGGCTGGTGCGGCGCTGGTCGCACCTGGAGCGCCAAAGCGGCGGCATCGGCGGCCGTGGCGGTCCGGGCGAAAAGCAGATCGAGCTCGACCGCCGCATGATCGGCGCGGCCATCAAACGCACCCGGGAGCGCCTGGTCAAGGTCAAGCGCCAGCGCTCGACGCAGCGCCGCCAGCGTGAGCGGCGGGATACCTTCAACATTTCGCTGGTCGGCTATACCAACGCAGGAAAATCCACGCTCTTCAACGCCCTGGTCAAAGCCGGCGCATACGCCGCCGACCAACTGTTTGCGACGCTCGATACCACGACGCGCCAGTTGTACCTTGCGAATGCCGGGCGCTCGGTCTCGTTGTCCGATACGGTGGGCTTCATCCGGGACTTGCCGCATGGCCTGATCGACGCCTTCGAGGCCACATTGCAGGAGGCCGTCGATGCTGATTTGCTGCTGCATGTGGTGGACGCATCGAACCCCGATTTCCCGGAGCAGATGGCGCAGGTCGAGCGGGTGTTGCATGAAATCGGTGCGGCCGACATTGCGCAGATGCTGGTGTTCAACAAGCTCGATGCGCTGCCGGCGCAGCGGCGTCCGCTGCGTCTGCAAGACCAGTACGAACGGGCCGGGCAGGGGCTCGAGCGCTGGTTCGTCAGTGCCCGATCGGGCGAGGGGCTGGACCTGCTGCGCCAGGCACTGGCGGCCAAGGTGCTGGCCACGCCAGCCGACATCGCCCCTGCTGACAGCGTGCAATTGCCATATGCCCGGCCCTGATTGGGCACAATGACGGATCGATGGCGTCATCGAGAACCAGAGACTTTGCGCATGAATTTCCAAAATCGCCCCCTGGGATGGGCCTTGCTGCCCGAACGCATTCGGGGCATGTTCAACCTGAATGACCCGCGCTGGGGCCGTGGCGAGGACAAGTCGGACGATGCCGCCGGGCCACCCGACGATCGCCCCGGCACACCGCCGGCCGGCCAGCGCGGCGATGACAAGCGCCCTGGCCGCCCCGGCCGCTCCGGTAATACGCAGCCGCCGGACCTCGACGAAATCATGCGCGACCTGAACCGCAAGCTCGGCGGGCTGTTTGGCGGCAAGAACGGCGCAGGGCGCGGGCCGGGCAGCGGCGGCAATGGCGGCGGCTCGGGCGGCGGGTTTCAGCCCGACATGAAAAGCGCCGGGGTGGGCGTCGGTTTGATTGCCGGCATCGTTTTCGTGATCTGGATGGGCACCGGCTTTTTCATCGTCCAGGAAGGGCAGCAGGCCGTCATCACCCAATTTGGCATGTACAAGAGCACGGTGGGCGCGGGCTTCAATTGGCGCCTGCCTTACCCGATAGAGCGCCATGAACTGGTCTTCGTGACCCAAATTCGTTCCGAGGACGTGGGCCGCGACAACATCATCAAGAGCACCGGCCTGCGCGAGTCGGCCATGCTCACGGCAGACGAGAACATCGTCGAGATCAAGTTCGCCGTGCAATACCGCTTGAATGATGCGCGGGCCTGGTTGTTTGAAAGCAAAAACCCCAGGGATGCCGTGGTGCAGGCGGCAGAGACGGCTGTCCGTGAAGTGGTCGGCAAGATGCGCATGGATACGGCGCTGGCCGAAGAGCGCGACCAGATTGCGCCCCGGGTGCGCACCTTGATGCAAACCATCCTCGACCGCTACAAGGTCGGCGTCGAGGTGGTGGGCATCAACCTGCAGCAAGGCGGGGTCAAGCCGCCGGAGCAGGTGCAGGCGTCGTTCGACGATGTGCTCAAGGCCACGCAGGAGCGCGAACGCGCCAAGAACGAAGCCCAGGCCTACGCCAATGACGTGATTCCGCGCGCCGTCGGGTCTGCGTCGCGGCTGAGCGAAGAGGCCGATGCGTACAAGGCGCGTATCGTCGCCCAGGCGCAAGGTGACGCGCAGCGCTTCTCATCGGTGTTGGCGGAGTACCAAAAGGCGCCGCAGGTCACGCGCGACCGGATGTATCTGGACGCGATGCAGCAGGTGTACGGCAATGTGACCAAGGTGCTGATCGAGTCGCGGCAGGGCACCAACCTGTTGTACTTGCCGCTCGACAAGATTTTGAGAAATGCCGGCGCCGAAACCGGAACGCAGGAGCCGTCGGCGGCCCCCTCGTCGGTCATACCGGCGATACCGCCAGCCAATCTTTTGAATGACCCCCGGGCGCGCGACAGCAACCGCACCCGTGAACGCGAATCTCGCTAGGAGCAAGCTCGTGAACCGAGTCGGACTTATTGCCTCCACCGTCCTGGTGGCATTGGCGCTGATGAACTCCATGCTTTTCGTCGTCGATCAGCGCCAGTTTGGCGTTCTTTATGCGCTGGGACAGATCAAGGACGTGATTACCGAGCCGGGCCTGAACTTCAAGCTGCCGCCGCCTTTCCAGAACGTGACCTACATCGACAAACGCCTGCTGACCTTGGACAGCACGGACACCGAGCCGATGCTGACCGCTGAAAAGCAGCGGGTCGTGATCGACTGGTATGTGCGCTGGCGCATCTCTGAACCGACGGCATATATCCGCAACGTGGGCCAGGATGAAAGCGCCGGCGCGATGCAGCTCAACCGCGTGGTGCGCAATGCCTTCCAGGAGGAGATCAACAAGCGCACGGTCAAAGAGTTGCTTTCGCTCAAGCGCGAGGCATTGATGGCCGATGTGAAGCGCGAAGTGCTCGAAGCCGTCCGCGGCGTCAAACCCTGGGGCGTGGACGTGGTTGACGTGCGCATCACCCGCGTCGACTACGTGGAGGCCATTACCGAATCCGTGTACCGCCGCATGGAGGCCGAACGCAAGCGGGTGGCCAACGAACTACGCTCCACCGGGGCTGCCGAGGGCGAAAAAATCCGGGCCGACGCCGACCGTCAGCGCGAAATCACGATCGCCAACGCCTACCGCGACGCACAAAAGAGCAAGGGCGAGGGCGACGCGCAAGCGGCCCGCATCTACGCCGAAGCCTTCGGCCGCGACCCGCAGTTCGCCCAGTTCTATCGCAGCCTGGAAGCCTACAAGGCGAGCTTCAATAAAAAAAGCGATGTGCTGGTGGTCGACCCTTCGTCGTCAGATTTCTTCAAAGCCTTCCAGGGCCATGCGCCAGCGGCTGCCCAGCCGGGTGCGCGCAAGTAATCCCATGTAATCCCATTGCCCAACGGGGCCAATGCCCTCAGCGCCGCCATGCCGGGCTCGGGCGGGCCTGCGCCGCTGCGGCACTGCCGCTGAGCACAGCGCCTTCGAGCGTGGCGGGGTAGACGGGGTAAGGGCCTTGCACATAGTCGCCGCAGGCGCTCAGCCCTGGCAGCACTTGCATGCCGGGCCGTTGCAGACCGGGGGTGCAGGCGAAGGTCGCCCGTTTTTCCAGCACGGTCTGCACCAGCCGCAGCGGCGGTTGCGTCCCTGGCGCCCCTGACTCCCGATGGGCCAGCGTCGCGCGCGCCTGCTGCAGCACCTGCCGCTCGATCGCTGCGCGTTCGCCGTCGCTGGCGCTGACCACGAAGGCCAGCAATCCGGGGGGGCCGCCGAGCCAACCCCG
Organism: Verminephrobacter eiseniae EF01-2; assembly: GCF_000015565.1. Classification (NCBI taxonomy): domain Bacteria; kingdom Pseudomonadati; phylum Pseudomonadota; class Betaproteobacteria; order Burkholderiales; family Comamonadaceae; genus Verminephrobacter; species Verminephrobacter eiseniae. Next base: position 87,779 of record NC_008786.1, on the reverse strand, counting down.
GTCGAACACGAACTGCGCAGGCTGCTCTGCCGTGCTGCGCAGCGCCAGCATCGGCTGCGGCAGGCGCACACCGGCGGCGTGGACATAGACGGTGGCGATGGCGGCAAAGCGCAGCCCATCGGCCGCTGCGCTCCAGCAGCGGGCGGCCCGCTGGCCTGCTGCGTCCAATCGGGCAATGCCTGCCACCAGCCGGCGGGCCTCCCATGGCGGGCAGGCCAGGGTGACATGCTCAAACCGCTCCGAGGCCCCGCCGCCGCTGACCTGCCAACCCGCGCCCGCCGATGGCAGCAGCCCGCAAACCCGTTGCCCGGTGATGATTTGCCCGCCATGGCGCCGTAGCCAATGCGCCGCAGCCTGTGGGAAAAGCGCGCCCAGGTCAGTGCGCGGCAGCAGCAGGTTGGAGCCGCCACGGCCGCTGAACAGGCTGTCTTGCAGCACCCGCAAAAACACCTGGCCGCTGGCCGCATGCACCGGGGTGTTCAGTGCCGAGACGCACAGCGGGGCCATGAACTCGGCCATCAGGCGCGGTGACAGCCGGGCGCACAACTGCGCCACCGAGACCGGGGGCGCGCAGCGAAAGCCGCGCAACCGCCACAGCGCCGCCGTGCGCAGCAGCGCCAGTTTGTCGCGCCAATGCCAGCCTTTGGCGCGGGCGATGCCGAGCAGCGCATCCAGGGGCGGCGGCAGATCGGGCAGTTGCAAGCCCTGGCCATCGGCAAACAGCAGCGTGAGCGGCAGGCGCAGCAGCGCAGCGTCGGTGTCCACCCCCACCAGCCGCATCAGGCGCAGGCTTTCGCGGTAGGCGCCGATGAGGATATGTTGCCCGTTGTCCAGCGTCACCGCAGAGCCGTCAGGCAGCGCGCCCGGCACGGCCCGCGCACGGCCGCCGACCCTGCGTGCCGCCTCGAAAACGGTGACCCTGCGCCCCGCCTGCGCATGGGCGATGGCAGCGGCCATGCCGGCCCAGCCTGCGCCGATGACGGCGACTTTCATCGCCCGACCCGGGCCATCGGCCGGGCCGCTAGTGTCGCGTCACCGATCATCTGTCGGTCTGCGCTGGCCATCGAAGCGCATCGCGGCGTTGCATCGCTTGCCAATACAGCTCGGTATGGGCAAGCGATGCGCCTTGCGCTGCGCTCCGATGGCTGCGCGCAGCCTACGACATCTGATCGGTGACGCGACACTAGTCTGCCCCGAGGCCAGGCGCGGCGGCGCGCCAGCCAAGGTCGGGCAAGGTCGGGCAGGGGGCGATGCGACCGTGGGGCGGCCATACCTTTTACATGCGCCCCAGCGCCTGCACCTTCCACGCCAGCCAGAACTTGCGCAGCGGTGTCAGGCGGATGCGCTGGTGCAGCACCTGGAAGTTCTCATGCCCGATCTCGCGCAGCAGCGTGCGGTAGATGCTGGCCATCATCAGGCCGGGCTTTTGCGCGCGCCGGTCGACCTCGGGCAGCAGGGCCAGGGCCTGGTCGTACAGGCGGTGCGCGCGCTCGGCCTGAAAGCGCATCAGCGCGGTGAAGCGGTCGGAATACCGGCGCTCGAGCAGTTCGTGCACCTTCACGCCGAATTGCTGCAACTCGCTCAGCGGCAGGTAGACGCGGCCCAGCAGCGCGTCTTCGCCCACGTCGCGGATGATGTTGGTGAACTGGAACGCCAGCCCCAGCATGTGTGCGTACTGCGTGGTGCGCTCGTCGGTCTGGCCGAAGATGCGCGCCGTGACCTCGCCCACGATGCCCGCCACCAAGTGGCAATAGCCGGTCAGGCCCGCAATGTCGAGGTAGCGGGTTTGCTCCAGGTCCATCCGGCAGCCGTCGATCACGGCCTGCAAGTGGCGCTGCGCAATGCCGTATTCGGCGGTGTGTGGCATCAGGGCCTGCATCACCGGATGGCTGGGCTGGCCGGCGTAGGCCTTGACCACTTCCGACTGCCACCAGGCCAGCTTGGTGCGGGCCACGCCCGGGTCGATCATTTGGCTATCCACCACGTCGTCGACTTCCCGGCAGAACGCATAAAACGCCGTGATCGCCGCGCGGCGCGGCGCGGGCAGAAACAAAAAGGCGTAATAAAAACTGCTGCCCGAGGCCACGGCTTTTTGCTGCACGTACTGCTGTGGTGTCATGGCCTCGATTGTCCCATGGCGCCGCCGCACCTCCCCACGCATAAAAGTTTGGGGTAATTGAGGCTGGAGCCATTGATTTTCATGGATTGTAAGATATCATTTTGATAGTGACACCGATGCCCGCCGCAGGCAGCTTGCGTGGGTGTCCCGCGCAGGTTTGCGACACTGGCCGGAGATGGTTCGTGCCCGGCCGAAAGTGGCCGGGGTGATGACAAGGAGAAAGGTTTTGATGATGAAGCAACGTGTGATGGATGGTGCCGGGCCCCGGGAAAAGTCGGGCCAGGTGGTGGCCGATCCGGGCCTGCAGGGTGTCGATCGGTTTCAGATCAAGTCTGGCCTGGTCCAGGCCATCGCCTGGACGATGCAGCACCGCAGTTTGACCCAGCAGGCGATGGCCGAGATCAGCGGCATTGCCCGGCCCAGACTGTCGCTCGCGCTGCGCGGTGATTTCTCCCAATTGTCCGAGCGCAAACTGATGGATGCGTTGACCCGGCTGGGCTTTGACATCGAGATCAAGGTCAAGCGCACGCGCAAGGCGCAAGGGGTGCGGCAGTTGGTGCTGTCCTGATGGCCTGGGGGGAGGGCGCCGCCGGGCCGCTTCATTGCATTGCTGAATCATCCGTGCACTGCGCCGGCGTCGCTTGCCGCACATCTGTGCCGTCTGCGCTCCGCCTGCGCGTTCACGAACGATTTGGACGATTTGGCAATGGAATCAGGCCGCGGTGCCGGTGCCGTCGGGGCGCAGCAGCCATTCGTGGGCCGGGTCGTTTCTGAAGGCCCAGGCGCGGCGGGGGCCGGCCATCACGTTCAGGTAGTACAGCCGGTAGCCATGGGGGGTGACCACCGGGTGGTAGCCGCGCGGCACCAGCACCACATCGTGGTTCTCGACCACGCAGGCTTCGTCCAGGCTCCGGTCGTCGGTGTAGACGCGCTGGAACGCAAAGCCCTGCGGCGGGTCGATCCGGTGGTAGTAGGTTTCTTCCAACCGGGTTTCGCCGGGCGCGGCGTCGTCGTCGTGCTTGTGCGGCGGGTAACTGCTCGAATGGCCCGCCGGGGTGATCACCTCGACCACCAGCAAGCGCTCGGCCGCCGGGTTGTCGCCCATCAGGATGTCGCAGACATGGCGCAGGTTGCTGCCGGCGCCGCGTGTGCTGCGGCGCATGCCGGTGCCGTCGATGCGGCGCACGGGCTTGTTGCCGCCGGCGCAAGGCGCGCTGCACAGCGCGACCTCGGCCGCGCGCGTGGCCGTGATGGTCAGCCGCTGGCCGCCGGGCAGGTACAGCGCGTCGGGCGCGCATTCCTCGAAGACGCTGTCGCGCCGGCCCAGGCCGGCATGGCGTTGCCCGGCCACTTCGGCGTCGATGCTGCCGGTGAGCACCACCACGCACAGTTCGCGCGTTCCTGTCTCCAGGGTTTCGCTGGCGCCGGCTTGCAGGCGCAGTGCGCGAAAGCCGACATGGCTCCAACCGGCGGAGGCCGGCGTGACGCAGCAGATCTCGCGCCCGGGCGCGGCTTTGATCAGCAGGGGGGAAGTCGTCATCGGGATGCTCTCCTCGGGATATCAGCGCTCACGCTGGCCAGGCCCATGGCACACGCTCGATTGGTCGACCAGCGCGCGCAATGTGTCGTGGCCTTTGCGCGCATAGGCGTAGCTGGGCGCGACGGCCGGGTCCTGCTCGGCCTCGACCACCAGCCAGCCCTGGTAGCCGACATCCTTGAGCACGCGCAGTATGGCCCGGTTGTCGATGGCGCCGTCGCCCGGCACGGTGAAGGCGCCGTTGATGACGCTGTCGAGAAAGCTCCAGCCGCCATTGCGCGCCTGGTCGATGATTTGCGGGCGCACGTCCTTGCAGTGCACATGCACCACGCGGGCCGCATGTTTGCGGAGCAAAGCCACCGGGTCGGCGGCGCCGCCGAACCAGGCATGGCCGGTGTCGAACAGCAAAAAGACGCTGGCGGGGTCGGTCAGCGCCATCAGTTGGTCGATGTCGGCCGGCGCCTGGACATAGGCGCCCATGTGGTGGTGGTAGGCCAGCCGGATGCCGTAACGGGCCAGCAGTTGCGCGCCAAAGGCGTTCAGGCGCTCGGCGTAGCGCTGCCAGGCGGTGGCGCCGGCAAAGCGCGGGCGCTTGGCGAGCGGCATGTCGATCCGGCCCTGTATCGTGCCGGCGCATTCGCCATAGACCACCACCGTGACATCGTTGTGCTGCAACTTGCGCATATGCGGCTGGCAGCGCTCGAGTTCGGCGGCCACGGCCTGGGCGTCGCTCTGGCCGGGCGCGGGTTCGGCCAGCGCGCCGCTGTACCAGCCCGAGACGCAGACCAGGCCGAACTCGGCGAGCCGGGCTTTGAGCGCCGGGCCGTCGGCGGGAAACTTGTAGCCCAGCTCGAAGCCGGCATAGCCGATCTCGGCGCCCTCCCGGAGCGCGGTTTCGAGCGGGGTTTCACCGCCCAGCGACGGCAGGTCGTCGTTGCTCCAGGACAGCGGGTTGATGCCGATGCGGACGTTCCAGCTCATGGGATGCCTGTGTCGGTGGGTGGATCGGTGGGCGGCGGCCGGCCGGCTCAGCGGCGCTGCCGGGTTTTGGCTTGCAGGTAGGCGCGGTGCGCTGCGGCCACCTCGGCCCGGGCGGAGACCTCGGGCACCGCCACCTCCCACCAGGCGCCGCCGTCGCCGGTGGTGCGCTGGTGCGTGGTGTTTATCACCAGCACCTGGCTTTTGCTGGCCGCCCGGGCGCGGTGCAGCTCGCGGCGCAGTTCTTCCGTGTCGCGCACATGCACGGCGTCGGCGCCCATGGAGCGGCCATGCATGGCAAAGTCGATCGCCGAGCGCGCGCCGCCTTCGGGCACGCAGTCGTCGAGCATGTTGTTGAAGCTCGCGCCGCCGCTGCCGATCTGTAGCCGCTCGATGCAGCCGTAGCCGCGGTTGTCCAGGATGACGACGATGATCTTGCGGCCGAGCAGCACCGAACTGGCCAACTCGGAGTTGAGCATCATGTACGAGCCGTCGCCGACGATGACGATGACCTCGCGCTCGGGCCGCGCCAGTTTCACGCCCAGGCCGCCCGCCACTTCGTAGCCCATGCAGGAGTAGGCATAGTCCATGTGGTAGTTGCCCGGCAATGCGCTGCGCCAGAGCTTGTGCAACTCGGCCGGCAGCGTGCCGGCGGCGCAGACCACGATGTCGTTGTCTGCGCTGTCGAGCCCGACATCGGTGGCCGATTCGCGCACTGCGCCTATCACCTCGGCGTCGTAGGGCAGCGCGTCGCCGGGGTCATGGGTGGTCAGTTCGGTCACGCGCGTCGCCCAGGCGGCGGCCTGGTGGCGGCAACTGGCGCTCCAGTCCGGGTCGGCACGCCAGCCGGCCAGGGCGGCCGTGAGCTGGCCCAATCCGGTGCGGACATCGGCGAGCAGCGGCTGGCCGCGCTTTTTGGCCGCATCCAGCGGCTGGATGTTCAGGCTCAGCAACCTGGCCTGCGGGTACAGCGCATGCGAGCCGGTGGTGAAGTCCTGCAGCCGCGTGCCGATGGCGAACAGCAGATCGCATTGCTCGGCGGCGCCGTTGGCTGCGGGCGAGCCACTGACGCCGATGGCGCCCAGGTTCAGCGGGTGGTCCCAGGCCAGGCTGCTTTTGCCGGCCTGCGTTTCGCTCACCGGCACGCCATGGGTTTGCGCAAAGCTGCGCAGCGCGTCCCAGGCCTGGCTGTAGAGCACGCCGCCGCCGGCCACGATCAGCGGCCTCTTGGCCGACTTCAGCAGCGCGCAGGCGGCGGCCAGTTCTTGCGCGTCGGCCGGCGGGCGGCGCATGCGGATCAGTGCCGGGTGGAAAAAGTCTTCGGGCCAGTCATGGGCGAAGGTCTGCACATCCTGCGGCAGCGCCAGACATACCGGGCCGCATTGCGCCGGGTCGGTCAGCACCTGCAGCGCACGCGGCAGGGCCACCAGCAGTTGCTCGGGCGCCATGATGCGGTCGAAGTAGCGCGTCACCGGGCGAAAGCAGTCGTTGGCGCTGACATCGCCCTGCCCGAAGCTCTCGACCTGTTGCAGCACGGGGTCGGGCAGGCGCGAGACAAAGACATCGGCGGGCAGCAGCAGCAGCGGCAGCCGCGCCACATGCGCCAGCGCTGCCGAGGTCAGCATATTGGTCGCGCCCGGGCCGATGCTGGAGGTCACGGCCATGATGCGCTGGCGGAAATGGGCTTTGGCAAAGGCCACGGCGGCGTTGGCCATGCCCTGCTCGGTGTGCGCGCGCAGCGTGGGCAGCCGGTCTTTTTCGGCCTGTAGCGCCTCGCCCAGGCCGGCCACGTTGCCGTGGCCGAAGATCGCGAACACGCCGGCGCAGTAGGGCAGGATGTCGGTGCGGCCGTCGGGCTGTATGACCTCGGCCTTCAGCGCAGCCAGGTAGCGCACCAGCGCCTGGCTGACCGTCAGTCTCGTGCTTGCTTGCATGTTCATGCTTCGGTGGTGGTGGGGATGGAGGTGTTTGCCGGGCTGTCCAGGCGCTGCTGCCAGGCCTGGACCAGCCGGGCGAAGTTGTCGGCCACGGCATCCGTCAAGGCCTGGTCGTCGATCTGGCCGCGCAGCCATTGCAGCGCGGCCTGCGCCCACAGCGTGCGGCCGACCATGAAGCCTTTGACCACCGGGTCGGTGGCGGCGCGAAAGCTGTCGGCCAGATACGCCAGCGGCTGGTTCAGGCCCAGGATCACCGCGCCACGGCAGTGGCTGTCGCGCTCGGCGATCAGGGCCGCCAGTCGTGACCAGCCCTCGGGACGCATGGGCGCGAGCTTCCACCACTCGGGCTTGACGCCCAGGTTGTAGAAGCGCTTGACGGCGCGCAGCACCACTTCGTCTTCGGCGCTGGCATGGGTTTGCGGGCCGGCGTCCGCAGGCGGTTGCAGGCAGGGCGGGATCAGTTCCAGCAGCAGTTCGTTGCCGCTGGCGCGCGTGGCCTGCCAGAGTTCGAGCACGGTTTGCTCCTGCGCCAGGCGCAGGTCCACGGGGTCGTCCGGGTGGTAGTGCACCAGGCATTTGACCACTTGCTCGGTGGGCCAGTGCACCAGGGCCGAGCCGATCGAGCGCGTGCCGTCGAAGCGCAGCGGGCGCGAGCCTGGCAGCTCCACCGGCCGCCCGACCCACCAGCCGCGCCCGGTGGCCTGCGCCAGCGCATCGCTGCCGTAGGCGCCGCCATCGATCAGCACCCCGATCTGGCCCTGCAACTGCTGGCTGCGCTCGACCTGCTCGGCAGCGCGCACCAGCAGCAGCTTGAGCCGTTGGATGCGCTCCTCGGCGGCGCCGGCCTCGCGGGCCAGTTCGTAGAACTGGCTGCGGTGGTCGAAGGCCATCACGCACAGCTTGTCCCAGCGCTGGCGCGCCACGGTGACGCGGTGCAGATGGGCCAGTTGCCGGTCGGCATCGACCTTCGGGTTGCGCTGGCCGCTGAACCAATGCGCCAGTTCGGCCGGCGTGGGCATGGACGCCGAGCAGGCATGGCGCGAGACCACGATCGCGCCGCAGGCGTTGGCGATGCGCGTGGCCTCGGCCCAGTCCCGGCCCTGCAACAGGCCGGTCAGCAGCCCGGCGAGGAAGGCGTCGCCGGCGCCCAGCACATTGAGCACCTCGACGTGCTCGCCGGGGTAGCCGGGCGCGTCTTCGATGCGCGCCGGCAATGCGCCCTCGATGACGCAGCAGCCCAAAGCGCCGCGCTTGACGACCAACACCGCCTGGCTGTGCTGCCGCACCGCTTGCAGCGAGGCCATCAGTTGGTGCGGCACGCCGCCGGCGATCAGGAACTCCTCCTCGGTGCCGACCAGCAGGTCGAATTCGCCCAGCACCTGTTGCAGTCGTTGCGTCACGCTGGCGTCGGGCAGGTAGCGGTTGGCGCCCGCGCCGCGCGGCGTCAGGCCCCACAGCACGGGCCGGTAGTCTATGTCCAGCACGCGCACCACGCGATGCCGGCGGGCGTAGCCCAGGGCGGTCAACGCGGCCTCGCGGGTGCCCGGGGTCGACAGGTGGGTGCCGGTGACCGCCAGCGCGCGGCAACCGGCGATGAAGTCCGCGCTGATTCCGTCGGCGCGCAGCGCCATGTCGGCGCAGTTCTCGCGCATGAACAGCAGCGGGAAGTTGTCGCGGTCCTTCAGGGCCAGCAGCACCAGCGCGGTCAGGCGCTGCGGGTCGGTCTGCAACTGGCTGGTGTCGCAGCCTTCGCGCTCCAGGGCCGCGCGCAGATAGTGGCCCATCTGCTCGTCGCCGACGCGCGAGATCATCGCGCTCTTGAGGCCGAGCCGGGCAACGCCGAAGGCCAGGTTGCCGGACGAGCCGCCCAGGTACATCTGAAAGCTGCGCGCGTCTTCGAGGCGACTGCCGTATTGCTGGGCATAAAGGTCGACGGCCACCCGGCCCAGGCAGGCCAAGTCGATGGGGCGACCCGTCGGAAAGTTCAAGGCGCTCATGGTCACTTGTCGGTTGGTCAGGTCCACCGCGATCCACGCAACCCGGGGCGGTGGCCCTCGTCTGTTCTGTTCTGGAGGCTCGGGACTGCGGCCGGAGTCTAGCCAATGTAGAAATAAAATTCTCTAGGTGTAATTACTTAGAAATAAATTTTCAAAAATGACCGGCATCGAACTACACTGACCTGCGGTCGAAGGCGCCCCCGGCCGAGGTCGCCAAACCAGGCACCGGCCCCCGAGACCCGCATATCCAATAGGAGACATGCCGAATGAAAACGCTACTGATGGCCGTGGTGACGGCCACCGCCGCACTGGCCGCGCCGCTGGCCAGCGCGCAGAAGATCGGCGTGACCATGTCACAGTTCGACGACAACTTTCTGACCATCCTGCGCAACAGCATGGCCGACTCGGCCAGGAAAGCCGGCGTCAGCGTACAGATCGAGGACGCCGGCGGCGATGTCGGCAAGCAGCTCAGTCAGATCCAGAACATGATCGCGCAGAAAGTGGACGCGGTCATCGTCAACACCGTGGACACCGACGCCACGCCGAAAATGACCCGCCTGCTGACCGAGGCCGGGATTGCGCTGGTCTACGTGAACCGCAAGCCGGTGGACTTCGAGAAACTGCCGCCCGGCATGGCCGTGGTCGCGTCCGACGAGACGGTGTCGGGCAAGTTGCAGGCCGAGCAGGTGTGCAAACTGCTCGGCGGCAAGGGCAGCATCCTGGTGCTGATGGGCGATTTGTCGAACGAGGCTGCGCGCTCGCGCACCAAGGCGGTCGAGGATGTGCTGGCGGGCAAGGAATGCTCGGGCATCAAGATTGCCGACAAGCGCGAGGGCAAGTGGGACCGCACCCGGGGCCAGGACATCGCCACCAACTGGCTCAGTTCGGGGCTGAAGTTCGACGCCATCGTCTCGAACAACGACGAGATGGCCCTCGGCGCGATCAACGCGCTCAAGGCCACCAAGAAGTGGACGCCCCAGACCATCGTTGCCGGCATCGATGCCACGCCCGATGCGCTGGCGTCGATGAAGGCCGGCGACCTGAAGGTCTCGGTTTTCCAGAACGCCGTCGGGCAGGGCGCAGGCGCGATCGATGCGGCGATCAAACTGGCCAGGAAGCAGCACCAGGAGCGCTTCGTCAGCATACCGTTCGAGCTGGTCACGCCCGAGAACATGGCCCGGTACGCCGGCAAAAACTGATCCGGCCGCAGCCCCCATCGGCGCACCTACCTGCCCGCCCGCCCGCCCATCGGCCCGGTCAACGAATCAACATCAACCAAACGGTAAACCTGCATTGCGGCCCGCAAGCCCCGTCCGACTTCCCGAGGAGACCCACCGAATGAAACCGCTACTGATGGCCGTGGCCACGGCTGCCGCGCTGGTTGCGCCGCTGGCCAGCGCGCAGAAGATCGGCGTAACCATGGCCACGTTCGACGACATCTTCCTGAACATCCTGCGCAACAGCATGGCCGACGCGGCCAGGAAGGCCGGTGCCAGCGTACAGATCGAGGACGCCGGCAGCGATGTCGGCAAGCAACTGAGCCAGATCCAGAACATGATCGCGCAGAAGGTGGACGCGGTCATCGTCAACGCCGTGGACACCGACGCCACGCCGAAAATGACCCGTTTGCTGACCGAGGCCAGGATTCCGCTGGTCTACGTGAACCGCAAGCCGGCGGACTTCGAGAAACTGCCGGCCAGCGTGGTCATGGTCGCGTCCGACGAGATGGCGGCGGGCAGGCTGCAGGCCGAGCAGGTGTGCAAGCTGCTCGGCGGCAAGGGCAGCATCCTGGTGCTGATGGGTGATCTGTCCAACGAGTCCACGCGCTCGCGCACCAAGGCCGTCGATGACGTGGTGGCGGGCAAGGAATGCTCGGGCATCAGCATCGCCGACAGGCGCGAGGGCAAGTGGAGCCGCACCCGGGGCCAGGACATCACCATCAACTGGCTCAGCTCGGGCCTGAAGTTCGACGCCATCGTCTCGAACGACGACGAGATGGCCCTCGGCGCGATCAACGCGCTCAAGGCCACGAAGAAATGGACGCCCCGGACCATCGTTGCCGGCATCGATGCCACGCCCGATGCGCTGGCGTCGATGAAGGCCGGCGACCTGAAGGTCACGGTCTTCCAGAACGCCGCCGGGCAGGGCGCAGGCGCGATCGATGCGGCGATCAGGCTGTCGGGCAAGCAAAGCGTCGAGCGCTTCGTGAACATACCGTTCGAGCTGGTCACGCCCGGGAACATGGCCCGGTACGCCGGCAAAAACTGATCCGACCCGGCCCGGCAATGAACCCAACGAACGCTCGACCTGTATGGCGACCCGCAAGCCCGGCCCGGACTTTCGCAGAGACACCATGACCCAGCGCATCGCCCTTCGCCTCTTTGCCGTCCTCTTCGCGGCCACGCTGCTGGCCGGCGCCGCGCAGGCGCAGCCAGCCGCCTACCCGCAGCAGCCGCTGAAGTGGGTCGTGCCCTACGCGCCGGGGGGCACCACGGACGTGATCGCGCGCCAGCTCGCGGTGCGCATGGGGCAGACGCTGGGCCAGTCGGTCATTGCCGACAACAAGCCGGGCGCGGCCAGCATCATCGGCGCCACCTTCATCGCGCGCTCGGCGCCGGACGGCTACACGGTGGGCACGGCGGACTCGGGCACGCTGGCCTTCAACCCGGCGATGTACGCCAGCCTCGGCTACGACGCCGGCAAGGACTTCAGCCTCATCGGCGGCTTGGGCCGGATGCCGCTGGTGCTGGCCGTGCACCCCTCGTTCCCGGCCAAGGATGTGCAGGAGTTCCTGGCGCTGGTGCGCAAATCGCCGGGGGCCGTGTCCTCGGCCTCGGCGGGGTCGGGCTCGCCGTTGCATGTGGCGCTCGAACTGTTCAAGCAGCAGACCAGGACCGACATCCTGCATGTGGCCTACAAAGGCGCGGCCCCGGCGCTACAGGATCTGATGGCCGGCCAGGTGAATTCGATGTTCGTGGACCTGCCGGCCAGCCTGTCGATGATCAAGGCCGGCAAGATCCGCGTGCTGGCCGTGGCCACGCCGCAGCGTCTGGCCCTGCTGCCGGACGTGCCGACGATGGCCGAGGCCGGTGTGCCGGGCTACCAGGCCTACGCCTGGCAGGGCCTCGTCGGTCCGGCCGGGCTGCCGACGCCGGTGCTCGAGCGGCTGAACAAGGAACTGGTGGCTGCGCTCTCGCACGCGCAGACCCGGTCCAGGCTGCAAGAGATCGGCATCGAGCCGATGCCGATGGCGCCGCAGCAGTTCGCCGATTTCGTGCACGACGAGCAAAAGCGGTGGTCCGGCGTGATCAAAGCGGCCAGCATCCGGCTCGATTGACGACGCGCTGTCCAGGGAGCCTGCCATGTTCGTTGCCACACCCGATCGCCCAGCGCCCACCGGAGGGGGCCGGCCACCCGTCCCGCCCGGGCCGGCCTGCCTGCTGCAGGTGCGCGGCGTGAGCAAGTCCTTCCCCGGCGTGGTGGCGCTCGACAACGTGCAGTTTCGCCTGCGGCCAGGCTCGGTGCATGCGCTGCTCGGCGAGAACGGGGCCGGCAAGTCGACGCTGATGAAGATCATTGCCGGCGTCTACGCGCCGGACCAGGGCCAGATCCTGCTGCGCGGCCAGCCGGTGACGCTGGCCAGCCCGCGCGCGGCCCTCAGCCATGGCATCGCGATGATCCATCAGGAACTGAACCTGATGCCCTATATGACGGTGGCCGAGAACATCTGGATCTGCCGCGAGCCGCTGGGCCGCCTGGGCCTGGTGGACCACGGCGCGCTGCGCCAGCGCACGCAGGCGCTGTTCGATCGCCTGGCCATCGACATCGACCCCGAGGCCGAGGTGCGCAGCCTGACGGTGGCCAACCGCCAGATGGTCGAGATTGCCAAGGCGGTGTCGTTCGACTCCGACGTGCTGATCATGGACGAGCCTACGTCGGCGCTGACCGACAAGGAGGTCAACCACCTGTTTCGCATCATTGGCCAGTTGCGCGCGCAGGGCAAAGGCATCGTCTACATCACGCACAAGATGAGCGAGCTGTTCGAGATCGCCGACGAGTTCTCGGTGTTTCGCGACGGCAAGTACATCGGCACCCATGCCTCCTGCGATGTCACGCGCGACGACATCATCCAGATGATGGTCGGGCGCGAGATCACGCAACTGTTCCCCAAGGAGGAGGTGCCGATCGGCGCTGTCGTGCTGTCGGTGCGGGACTTGGCCGTCAAGGGCGTGTTTCGCGACGTGAGCTTCGACCTGCGCGCCGGCGAGTTCCTCGGCCTGGCCGGGCTGGTCGGCTCCGGGCGCTCGAACGTTGCCGAGGCGCTGTTCGGCGTGGTGCCGGCCACCTCGGGCGAGATCCGCATCGATGGCCAGCCGGTGCGCATCGATTCGCCCGCCAAGGCGATGCGGCATGGCCTGGCCTTCCTGACCGAGGACCGCAAGGAGAGCGGCTGCTTTCTGATCCTCGACCTGCTGGCGAACCTGGAAACGGCGGTGCTGCGCAGCCGCTTCGTCAAGTACGACTTCGTGCAGCAGGCCCCGCTGCGCCGGGACTGCCAGCAGATGCTGCGCACGCTGCAGGTGAAGGCGCCGGGCCTGCACGAGACGATACAAAACCTCTCGGGCGGGAACCAGCAAAAGGTGCTGATCGGCCGCTGGCTGCTGACCGAGCCGAAGATTCTGATCCTGGACGAACCGACGCGCGGCATCGATGTCGGCGCCAAGGCCGAGATTCACCGCCTGGTGACCCGGCTGGCGGCCCAGGGCGTGGCGGTGCTGCTGATTTCGTCGGAGATGCCCGAGGTGCTGGGCATGTGCGACCGCATCCTGGTCATGCACGAAGGCCGGATGACCGGCATCGTCGAGCGCAAGGACGCCACGCAGGTGCGCATCATGGAATTGGCGTCCCGCTGATTTCCCGTCAATCCGTCAATCCATCAATGCTTCATTTCAACAACGCTCAGGAGAGAAACATGACCTTCGCTCGCCAACTGGTTCGCTGCGCATTCGCGGCGGCGCTGTCCGCAGCATGCGCCTGGGGCCAGGCCCAAACCATCGCCGTCGTGACCCATGGCCAAGCCAATGACGCGTTCTGGTCCGTCGTCAAGAACGGTGTCGAAGCGGCGGCCAAGGACGCCGGCGTCAAAGTCAGCTACCGCGCGCCCGAGAGTTTCGACATGGTGGCGATGAGCCGTCTGATCGATGCGGCAGTCAACCAAAAGCCCGACGGCCTGGTGGTTTCGCTGCCCGATGCGTCGGCCCTGGGCCCGGCCATCGAACGCGCGGTCAAGGCCGGCATCCCGGTGATCACGATCAATTCCGGGCTGGAATTTTCCAAGAAGCTCGGGGCCGTGCTCCATGTGGGCCAATCCGAATACGATGCCGGCAAGTCGGCCGGCGAGAAGCTCAAGTCCATGGGCGGCAAGAATGGCATTTGTGTCAACCAGGAAGTGGGCAATGTCGCCCTGGACCTGCGCTGCAAGGGCTTCGCCGATGGCTTTGCCGGCAAGTCCAAGGTGCTGCCCACCGGCAATGATCCGGCCGAAGTGCGCGCCAAGGTCAAGGCCGCCCTGGATTCGGATGCCGGCATCGACACCATCATGGTGCTCGGCGCGGCGACCTCCGGCGACCCGAGCCTGGCCGCCGCCAAAGACACTGGCCGCAGCGCCAAGCTGCTTATCGCGGCCTTCGACTTGTCTGCCGGCTTCCTGAAAGCCATTGCCGCCAAGGAAGCGGCGTTCACCATCGACCAGCAGCAGTTCCTGCAAGGCTATCTGCCGGTGAGCTTTCTGGCGCTGCACGCAAAGTACGGCGTGATGCCGGCGGGCAATGTGCCGTCCGGCCCGAACCTGATCACCGCCGACAAGGCCGCGCAGGCGATCGACCTTTCCGCCAAGGGCATTCGCTAAAGACCCGCCAGGGGCCATGCAACGGTTGCCGGCCCCCCGACCCCATCAACCCTCTTTCCTCGAAGACGCCATGAATCATGCAAGCGGGCCGGCCGACGATCGCTTGACGCACCGGTCCTGGTTTTCACGCTGGATGAAGCGCCCTGAATTGGGTGCCGTCGCCGGCCTGCTGCTGGTGACGGTGTTCTTCATGCTCACCGCCGATCCGGTGATGTTCAGCCTGGCCGGGCTGGTCAATTTCCTGACGCCGGCGGCGCAGTTGGGCATCCTGGCATTGGGCGCGGCTTTGCTGATGATCGGCGGCGAATTCGACCTGTCGATCGGATCGATGATTGCCTTTGCCGGTCTGATTTTTTCCACGGCGATCGTCATCTTCGAGCTCCCGCTGGTGCTGGCGGTCTTGCTGACGCTGCTGGTGGTGGCCGTGATCGGCTGCGTGAACGCCTGGATCGTCATCAGCACCGGCTTGCCGAGCTTCATCGTGACGCTGGCCTTTTTGTTCATGTTGCGCGGCCTGAGCCTGGTGGGGCTCAAATGGGCCACCGGCGGCTCGACGCAGTTGCGCGGCGTGACCGAAGCGGTCCAGGACAGCTCCCTGCTCTGGCTGTTCAACGGCAAGGCGTTTACCGGCTGGTTCGCCTTCATGGGTGAGCATGGGCTGATCCCGCGTTTCCCGAACGGCGTGCCGATGATCACCGGCATCCCTGTGGAAATCTGCTGGTTCGTGGGTCTGACCGCATTGGCCACCTGGGTGCTGCTGCGCACCCCGCTGGGCAACTGGATTTTTGCCTCCGGCGGCGATGCCACGGCCGCCAAGAACTCGGGGGTGATGGTGCGCAACGTCAAGACCGGCCTGTTTGTCTTTGCCGCATTGTGCGCCGGGCTGGTGGCCATCATCACGGTGCTGGACAGCGGATCGACGGACGCGCGGCGCGGTTTCCAGAAGGAGTTCGAGGCCATCATTGCCGCCGTGATTGGCGGCTGCCTGCTCACCGGTGGCTACGGCTCGGCCGTGGGCGCATTCCTGGGTTCGATCATCTTCGGGATGGTGATGATAGGGCTGACCTACACCCGCATCGATCAGGACTGGTACCTGGTTTTCCTGGGCGCGATGCTGCTGGTGGCCGTGCTGTTCAACAACACCATCCGCAAGCGCGTGACCGGGGAGCGCTGATATGACCGCAGCCGCCCAGCCCCAGCCCCAGCCATTGGTCGAGATGCGCGCGATCGAAAAGCGCTTCGGCAACATCATCGCCCTGTCCGGCGTTTCGTTTTCCATCCATGCGGGCGAATGCCACTGCCTGCTCGGGGACAACGGCGCCGGCAAATCGACCTTCATCAAGACCATGTCCGGCGTGCACAAGCCCTCGGGCGGAACCATGCTGGTCAACGGCGCCGAGGTGGTGCTGGAAAGTCCGCGCCAGGCCATGAATGCCGGCATTGCCACCGTGTTCCAGGACCTGGCGATGATTCCGCTGATGTCGGTGACGCGCAACTTCTTCATGGGCCGCGAGCCGACCAAAGGCTGGGGGCCGTTCAAACGCTTCGACATCCGGCAGGCGAACCAGGTCACGATGGCCGAGATGCAGCGGATGGGCATCCGGCTGCGTGAGCCCGAGCAGGCCGTGGGCACCTTGTCCGGCGGCGAGCGCCAGTGCGTGGCCATTGCGCGCGCGGTTTATTTTGGCGCCAAGGTGCTGATCCTGGACGAGCCGACCTCGGCGCTGGGGGTGCGCCAGACCGCCAACGTGCTGGCCACGATCGACCGGGTGCGCAAGCTGGATGTCGGCGTCATTTTCATCACCCACAACGTGCGCCATGCGATGGCCGTGGGCAACCGCTTTACCGTGCTCGACCGGGGCCGGACCCTGGGCACCGCAACGCGCAGCGAGATCACGGCCGAGCAGTTGCAAAACCTGATGGCCAGCGGCCAGGAACTGGCCACGCTCGATGGCTCGCTGGGCGGCACGGTGTGATCGACAAGCAACGATGCGGCCACGGTGCGCGCAGGAATGAGGACGAAACCCATGCAACGATCTTTTGAATTGGCCGCCTGCGCCGAAATGCTGTGGCGCGACAAACCGATGCTGTGGCGCGTCAAGCGCCTGACCGAAATGGGGTTCCAGGTCGGCCTGTGGAACTGGCCCGACCATGATCTGGCGCTGCTGGAGCGCTCGGGCGCGCGCTTTTCCATCATGAACGGCTATCTGCGCGGCCGTCTTGCGGACGACGAAGGCGCTGCCGAACTGCTGCGCACGGCCCGCGAGACGGCGCAGGTCGGCAAGCGCCTGGGCGTGGCCCGGCTGAACCTGCACGGCACCGGCCTCGGTGCGGACGGTTTGCCGGTCACGCCCTGCGATGTGGTCACCGGCCCGATGTGGATCAAGGCCCGCGACACCTTGGCCCGCATTGCCGACCTGGCCGAGCAGCAAGAGGTGTGCTTCACGCTGGAGAACCTGAACCGGTCCGTCGATCACCCCGGCGTTCCGTTCGCCCGGGCCGCCGACACCCTGGCCCTGGTCTCGGCGGTGAACCATCCGCGCCTGCGCCTGAATCTGGACCTGTACCACGCGCAAATCGGTGAAGGCAACCTGATCGATCTGTGCCGCCGCTGCCTGCCCTGGATCGGCGAGGTGCAAGTGGCCGACGTGCCTGGCCGCCAAGAGCCGGGCAGTGGCGAAATCAACTATGCCGGCGTTGCGCGCGCACTGCACGCGCTGGGCTACCGTGGCCCGGTGGCGCTGGAGGCATACGCCAGCGGCGAGCCTGAGGCGGCACTGCAAGCCTTCCAGCGCGCTTTCACGGTCCAGGGCGCTGGCGTGGCCGGCGTCTGAACCCTTGCAATCCCTTCGACCCTTTCAACCATCTCGTTTCTTCAGGAGTCCGCCATGATCAAAGTGGGTCTGCTCGGCGCCGGCCGTATCGGCAAGGTGCACGCCAGGAGCATCGTTGCCGATCAGCGCAGCCAGTTGCTGGCCGTCGCTGACATCAACGCGCAAGCGGCGCAGCAACTGGCTGCCACCTGCGGGGCCAAGGCCCGGTCGGCGCAAGAGATCATCGCCGACCCCGGCATCGATGCGGTACTGATCGCCACCTCCACCGACACCCATGCGGCGCTGATCGAAGCGGCGGTGCATGCCGGCAAGGCCGTGCTGTGCGAAAAGCCGGTGGACCTGGACCTCGACCGCGCGCTGGCCTGCCAGGCAGTGGCGGCCCAAGCCGGCCGGCCGGTGATGATCGGCTTCAACCGCCGCTTCGATCCGCACTTTGCCGCGCTCAAGCGCGCCTTCGACGCCGGCGACATCGGCAAGGGGGAGTTGTTGTCGATCACGTCGTTCGACCCGGCGCCGCCGCCGGCGAGCTATGTCAAAAGCTCCGGCGGACTGTTTCGCGACATGGCCATCCATGACCTGGACATGGCGTGCTGGCTCTTCGCCGCGCTCCCGGTGTCGGTCACCGCGCTGGGCGCCAGCATCATCGACCCGGCCATTGGCGCCGAGGGCGATGTCGACACCGCCGTGATCACGCTCGGCTTTGCCGATGGCCGGATGGCCGTCATCAAGAACAGCCGGCGTGCCGCTTACGGCTATGACCAGCGGGTGGAACTGCTGGGCGCCACCGGCCTGCTGTCGGTCGGCAATGTGCTGGAAAACACGCTGACCCGGATCACCAGCGCAGGCGCACACAGCGCCAAGCCGGAATACTTCTTCCTCGAACGCTACATGCAAGCCTACGCCGCCGAGTGGCGCGCCTTCATCGACGCAGTGACCGCCGGGACCGACTATCCGGTGACGCTGCAAGACGGCGTGAATGCATTGGCGCTGGCGCAAGCGGCAACCCTGTCGTGCCACAGCGGCAAGACCGTGCAACTCGATGGCGGACGGCCCGTGAGCGCCGCCCGGCCGCCCGAAGGCGCTCACACCGCAGCCGAAGGCGAAGGTATCCCAGCGAGCGCCGCCCGGCCGCCCGAAGGCGCTCACACCGCAGCCGAAGGCGAAGGTCTTCCAATGAGCGCCGCCCGGCCGCCCGCAGGCGAAGGCGCTCCGGCGAGCGCCTGAAACCAGGCGCGCAGGCCGTCGTCCGGCATCCGGAGACAAGACATGAAGACAACGGACATGGGCGCGCCGGATCCGGCCGCAGGCGCGCACGGCGCCAATCCTGGCCCGGGCGCGCAGGCGGCCACCACGCCCTGCACGCCCGGCACGCCCGGCACGATGCGCCAGCGCAAATGGCCGCCCGAGTGGAGCACCTTGCTGGTGCTGGCGGGCATTGGCCTGTTCTTCGAGGCCGTGGGCTGGGTCGTGGTGGGCCAGAGCTTTTTGTTGAACCCGCAACGGCTGCAGATCATCGTGCTGCAGATGGCGGTGATCGGCATCATCGCCGTGGGCGTGAATCTGGTGATCATCACCAGCGGCATAGACCTGTCCTCCGGATCGGTGGTCGCCGCCGCCGCCGTGGTCTCGGCCAGCCTGGCGCAGGTGGCGGACTTTCCGCGCGCGGTGTTTCCGCAACTGACCGACCTGCCGCTGATCTGGCCGATCCTGGCCGGCGTCACCGTGGGGCTGCTGGTCGGGCTGATCAACGGCTCGTTGGTGGCCTTCACCGCCATCCCGCCATTCATCGCCACGCTGGGCACGATGGTGGCGGTGCGCGGGTTTGCCAAATGGTTCACCAACGGCACGCCGGTGTCGATGCTGACCGACGACTTCGCGGCCATCGGCGCGGGCATCAACCCGGTGCTGATCTTCGTGCTGATTGCCGTGATCTTCCACGTCGTGCTGCGCTACACGCGCTTTGGCAAATTCACCTACGCGATTGGCGCCAACCGCCAGGCGGCCATCGTCTCGGGCATCAACGTCAGGCACCACCTGGTCTGGGTCTACATGGTCGCGGGCGTGCTCAGCGGCATCGCCGGCACCGTCACCGCCGCGCGCGCCATCTCCGGCCAGTCCGGCATGGGGGTGATGTACGAGCTCGACGCGATTGCCGCCGTGGTGATTGGCGGCACCTCGACCGCCGGCGGTCTCGGGCGCATCACCGGCACCGTGATCGGCGTGCTGATCCTGGGCGTGATGACCTCGGGCTTTACCTTCATCCGCATCGACGCCTACTACCAGGAGATGGTCAAGGGCGCCATCATCGTCGCGGCCGTGATCGCCGATCAATACCGCAACCAGAAACGACGCGGCTGAGCCTTGGCCGCAGCGCCGCTTTCAGGAGACCTGTTGTGAGAATACGCCTGCTCCCCGTGGCGGTCGTCTGTGCCTGTCTGTGGCTCGCGCCGGCGGCACAGGCCCAGCGCATTGCCGTGTCCGTTGCCAACACCGGCCCCTGGCTGTCGCTGGTCAGTCGCGGCATGAGCACCTATGCGGCCAGCCAGAAAGGGCTGGATCTGAAACTGCACGACGCGCAGGACGACATCGCGCGCCAGCTCAACCAGATCCAGAACTTCATTGCCCAAAAGGTCGACGCCATCATCGTCGTGACCGTAGACACCCAGGCGACCCCGAGGATGACCCAACTGGCCAGCGCCGCCGGCATCCCGCTGGTGTATGTGAACCATCCGCCGGCCGAGGGCAAGCTGCCACCCAAGGTGGTGTTCGTCGGCTCCGACGAGGCCGACTCGGGCACCCTGCAAACCCGCGAGGTCTGCCGGCTGCTCGGCGGCAAGGGCCGCGTGGCGGTGATGATCGGCGACCTGTCGAACCAGTCGGCCATCCAGCGCACGCAGGATGTCAGGGAGGTGATCGCCAAGCCGCCATGCCAGGCCATAAAGATCGTGGCCGAGCAATCTGCCGACTGGAGCCGCGTCAAAGGCGCAAACCTGATGACCAACTGGATCACCGCCGGCATTCCGGTCGATGCCGTGATCGCCAACAACGACGAGATGGCGATCGGCGCGATACAGGCGCTCAAGGCCGCGCGCAAGCTCGATACGGTCGTGGTCGCCGGCATCGATGCCACGCAGGACGCGCTGGCGGCGATGAAGGCCGGCGAGTTGAAGGTGACCGTGTTCCAGGACGCCATCGGGCAGGGTCGGGGTGCGGTCGATGCCGCCCTGAAGCTCATCCGGGGCCAGCCCGTGCCGTCGAAGCTGTGGGTGCCGTTCGAGTTGGTGACCCCCGCCAACATCGACAAATACCTGGGCAAGAACTGAGCGCGACGCACCCGCCGGCACGCCGTGCGGCCAGCCGCGCATTGCGGGCCACTACGGGCCACTACGGGCCACTACGGGCCATTGCGGGGCGTGTCTGAAGCAGAACCCAACGCATTCAAGGAGAACATGCACCATGATCAACGGAGAAATTGCGCTCGGCCAGCCCATCCCCTGGGGCCTGGTCGGGGGCGGACAAAGCAGCCAGATCGGCTATATCCACCGCTCGGCCGCGCTGCGCGACGGCAGCTTTGCGCTCGTCGCCGGCGCCTTTGACATCGACGCCGAGCGCGGCCGCCAATTCGGCCAGCGGCTCGGGGTCAGCGCCGAGCGCTGCCATGCCGACTACCGGGCGCTGTTCGAGGCCGAGGCGCGCCGCCCGGACGGCATCCGCGCGGTATCGGTGGCCACGCCCAACGACACCCACTTCGAGATCTGCCAGGCCGCGCTGCACGCCGGGCTGCATGTGGTCTGCGAAAAACCGCTGTGCTTTACCAGCGCACAGGCGCGGGAACTGCTGGCGCTGTCGGGCGCGAAGAACAAGATCGTCGGGGTCACCTACGGATACTCCGGCCACCAGCTGATCGAGCAAGCGCGCGCGATGATCGCCCGTGGCGACCTGGGCCAGATCCGCATCGTGCAGATGCAGTTCTCCCACGGTTTTCACAGCACGGCGGTAGAGGCCGCCAACCCCTCGACACGCTGGCGCGTGGACCCGAAGTTCGCCGGCCCGAGCTACGTGCTGGGCGACATAGGCACGCACCCGTTGTACATCAGCACGCTGATGCTGCCCGAGCTCAAGATCGAACGGCTGCTGTGCTCGCGCCAGAGCTTCGTCCAGAGCCGCGCCCCGCTGGAGGACAACGCCTTCACCATCATGCAGTACGCCGGCGGCGCGATCGGCTATCTGTGGTCTTGCGCGGTCAACGCCGGCTCCATGCACGGCCAGCAGATCCGCGTCATCGGCGCCAACGCAAGTCTGCAATGGTGGGACGAACGGCCGAACCAACTGCGCTACGAAATCCAGGGCCAGCCGGCGCAGGTGCTCGAACGCGGCATGGACTACCTGCATCCGGACGCGCTGCACGATGACCGCATTGGCGCCGGCCACCCGGAAGGGCTGTTCGAGGCCTGGTCCAACCTCTACTACCGCTTCGCGCTGGCCATGGACGCGACCGACCGGCGCGACGCAAAAGCCCTGTCCGGCATCCGCTACCCGGACATCCACGCCGGCCTCGAGGGTGTGCGCTGGGTGGAAAACTGCGTGCGTTCGGCCGACGCCGGCGGTGTCTGGGTCGACTACCGCTGACGGAACCATCGAAAAGGCCGCGCATCTGTTCTGCCGGGCGGCCCATGCATCGATATGCCGCAGTGTCGTGTCCGGCACCGTCGGCAGACATCGATGGCGCATCGTGGCGTTCGCATGCATCGCATCGACCATGACGCCGCCATCCGCCGTCCGCCGCTCCTGGCCTCGATCGCCCGTCCTGCGACATGGCGGGGGCCATCCTCTATGGCAGCCGTGCCCGTGGCACGCACCGCCCGGACAGTGATGCGGGATGTGGCCGTTCTGTTGCGCGGAGAACATCGACGCCTGCTGTCCGCGAAACTGGACATGGCCGATGTCGCCTTTGATGTGCTGCTCGAAACCGGCATCCTCATCTTTCCGCTTCCGATCTGGCGCGATGAAGGGGGAGCACCCGGAGAACCATGCCAACCCCGCCTTGCTGCGCAACATCGGGCGCAAGGGGATCCGGTTGTGCGGACGGCAGGCCGCCGCCCGAGCCGCCGCATGCACCGGTGGCGGCCCTGCCGGATCTTCAGTGCTTGAGCAGGGCGCGTTTCGATACGACGACCAAGCCGATGACCGCAACGCAGATCAGCAGCGCCAGCGGGTCGAAGGCTTCGCCCATCAGGATGATCGAGTAGCCGTAGGTGAAAAAAGGCTGTAGCAACTGTAGTTGGCTGATGCGCTGTATGCCACCCAAAGCCAGCGCCCGGTTCCAGGAGAAAAAACCGAGCAACGAGTTCACGAACGCCAGGAATGCCAGCGCCGCCCATGACACCGAGCCAAAACCGGCAAAGTCTGCCGCGTTGAAATACAGCAGCGACAGCGGCAGCAGCACCGGCAGGTTCAGCACCAGCGCCCAGCACATCACTTCCCATCCCTGCATCTCCTTGGACAGGGCGCCGCCCTGGGCATAGCCAAAACCGGCCAGCGCCACTGCGCCCAGTAGCGCCAAGTCGCCGAGGTAAAAACCACCGCCGATACCACTGCGCCACGCCGCAAACAGCGCCACGGCCACGAAACCCCCGATCGAAGCCAGCCAGAACAACAACGGCGGGC
This sequence comes from Verminephrobacter eiseniae EF01-2, assembly GCF_000015565.1. Taxonomy (NCBI): domain Bacteria; kingdom Pseudomonadati; phylum Pseudomonadota; class Betaproteobacteria; order Burkholderiales; family Comamonadaceae; genus Verminephrobacter; species Verminephrobacter eiseniae. The sequence continues at coordinate 64,802 of NC_008786.1, read as the reverse complement.
GGTCTTTGGTGATCAGGCTGCCGAAAATCGCGGTCGCCAGCGGCAACGCGGCCAGCACCACGCCGCCATGGCCGACCGGCACATAGCGCATGCCGACCGCCGTGAGGATAGGAAAACCATAGACGATGCCCAGCGACAGCAGCAGCAGGCGCTTGACCTGCGAGGCATTGGGCCGCGCCGAGCGGGTGAACCACAGGATAGGCAACGCCGCCAACGCCGCCAACATCGAACGGAACAGGCCGATCTGCATCGCACTCAACGGGCCGGCCAAGACCTTGGCGCAGGGCAACGTCAGCGCGAACGCGGCCACCGACATCAGGCCCAAAAGATACGCCTGCATTTCGACAGAGGCGGCAGGCCGGGAAAGCGCTTGGTTCATGGCATTTCGCCTTTGGTGAGTGAAAATTTCCTGGTCAGGGGATCCACATCCTCGCGGGCCCCGAAGAGGACAACGACAACAAAATCAAGCCCGTCGTTGAGCGCTTCGCGCGTTGCCTTCAACTGGGCCTCAGCGCAAGTGCCGATCATCGAAGTCGTGAATACGTTGTAAGCAATTCGCTGGTTCGACATCACGCTTGAAACGAGCGTTTGCAGTTGGTTGCTGTTCTTGGCATCGAGAATGATGAATGGATACTCATCGATTTTTGCCAGAAAGCCGCTGGCACTATTGGAGTAGTCGAGCAAGTGCTCGGGGTTTACGCCTTTCCCGGACAAGCCAAACGCGGTGTGTGCCAGCGCATTCAGGATGGACGCAAGTGAGTGCTTGCGGTTGACAACCGCCACAAATTTCATTTCGTTGTTTTCGTAGGCCATGTTTTCAAGCAAAAGTTGCTGGCAAGGAACCCATGAAATCTCCTCGTCGTCGCTATTCGTGGTTCCGGTCCAGGTAAATCAGCGGAATGTCGGCCGCTGGCGCGGCGAGCCGAAGAGACCTCTAGTGTCGCGTCACCGATCAGATGTCGTAGGCTGCGCGTAGCCATCGGAGCGTAGCGCAAGGCGCATCGCGCAGCCCATACCGAGCTGTATTGGCAAGCGATGCAACGCCGCGATGCGCTTCGATGGCCAGCGCAGACCGACAGATGATCGGTGACGCGACACTAGTGTGCCATCCTGCCCAACCCGCACAACAAAGCCTGATCCCGGCGCGCATCCTCGGCCGGGTTGCGCACCTTGTCGCCGTTCACGATGGCGCCCCAGAAGCCAATCATCTCCTCGACAAAGGCTTCTTCGAAACCGGCGCGCAATTCGGTTCGGGACAGGGTGTGGCCGTCGGATTTTTTCACCGTCACCCGTGTCGGCTGGTGGTTCAGCCAGGGCGAGGGGAATTCAAGCGCCATGATCGCATCGTCGAAGAACAGCGTGATGCGCTCCTTGTAGTCGGCCAGCGCGGGCACGCTCAGGTGCGCCATGTTCCACAGGGCCTGGCCGTCGAGCAGGCGCACCGCGCCCTGGCCGCCGTCGCCGTTGGCGAAAATTTCTGCGCCGACGATTTTGCCGTCCGGCACGCCGAGCACGTCGAGCATGCCATGCACGGCGTTGACATCATGCACCAGGGCCGAAGCGTAGGCCGTGGCAAAACCGCGCACCGTGGCGGCGTTGGCCTGGTGGCCGATGGCGCGGGCGATTTGCGTTTTTTGTTTGGCTGCGGCGGCCTCGATCATGCTGCGCGCAATGTCCGTGCCGCGCCCGGTGGCATGGTGCCGGATGAAGGGCCAGGCGTCCGGGTCGTTGACCTCGACCGAGATATAGCGCAGGGTTTGGGCCGTGCCTGGCAAGTGCTGTAGCGCCAGTTGGTAGTTCGGGTCGAAGCGTTTCATGTAGCCGACCTGCACCACTTTGCCCGCCTCGTTGCGCGCGGCGATGATGTCGTCGATCTCCTCCGGCGAATAGCACAGGGGCTTTTCGCAGAATACATGCAGCCCAAGATCGAGCGCCGCCAGCACCTGCTCGTGGTGCAGCATGTCGGGCGAGCCGATGACGACCGCATCGAGTGGTTCGCCGAACAGGGCTTCGGGCGTCTCGAAGCCTTTCACGCCGTAGCTTGCGGTGATGAAATCGCGCGCGGTCTTCGAGGGGTCGGCAATGCCAACCAGTTCGAACTTGTCGCGCAGGCGTATCAGATTGGGCACATGCTCGACCTGCGAAATGGTGCCTGCGCCAATGACGCCAACTTTTACTCTGCTCATGCCGGGCTTTCTTCAAGGATGAAGGATGAAGGATGAAGGATGAAGGATGAAACCTGTCCTGCCGCCCGCTACCACGGAGCAGTTTTTTTCATCCTTGCGCCTTCATCCCTGGTTTTTCAGATTGACGGCGCAGTTTTGCAGCAGCCGCACCGATTTGCGCACGCCTTCCAGCGGCGACATGGCCATGTCTTCGTGCTCGATGGACAGAACGTCGTCATAGCCGCTCATGTGCAGGGCGGCGAGGAACTGTTTCCACCACGCTTCGCCGTGGCCGTAGCCGAGCGTGACGTAGTTCCAGGAGCGCTGCGCGACCTGGCTGGCTGCGCGGGTTTCGAGCATGCCGTCGATGCCCGCCGGGACGGTTTCGATGCGGGTGTCCTTGGCGTGCACATGGTAGATGGCGTCGCCCAATGCGCGCACGGCGGCGATGGGGTCGGCTGCCATCCACATCGGGTGGCTGGGGTCGTAATTGACGCCGACGGTGTTGCCCACGGCTTCGCGCAGGCGCCAGAAACTGGCGGGGTGGTAGACGGCCTGGTGCCCGTGCAGTTCGAGGCACAGTTTGCGGATGCCTTGGTGGTTGGCAAACTCGACCAGTCGCTGCCAGTATGGAATCAGCACCTCTTGCCATTGATGCTCGAGAATGCGCAGGCACTCTGCCGGCCAGTCGGTGGTGATCCAGTTCGGGTTGGCGTCGCCCGGTCCTCCGGGCAGGCCGGACATCATGACCACGCGCTCGACCTCGAGCAGCGCGGCCAGCCTTATCGTCTTTTCGACGACCTGGTGGTGCGCCTTGCCGCTCGGCCCCGGGTGCAACTGGTTGCCGGAGCAATTGAGCGCAGAAATCGCCAGCCCATGGTCGCTCAAGCGGGCGAGGAAGTTGGCGCGGTGGGCGCTGTCGTCCAGCATCCGATCGAGCTGGATATGCGGCGCGCTCGACCAGTTGCCGCAAGCGAATTCGACGCTTTGCACGCCCAGCGCGGCAGATTCTTGCAGAACCTCGTCCAGGGGCAACGCGCCCAGGCTATCTGTCAACAGGCCAATTTTCATGGCATCTCTTTCGTGGAAGTCAGGGGGTATTCAGGGAGCGATCAGGCCGGAAATTGCGTCCACGCCTTCAGCCGCGGGTAGCGGGCACAAAGGCGGAAGGCTTCTGCGTAGCGCGTGCCGCTTTGCAGGCCGCGCATGCGCCCGAGCACTTCAATGGCTTCGACCAGGTCCCAGTCGGACTGCGATTTCATGCTGGCCATCTGGCTCGTGTGCATGCGCGCCAGTTCCTGCTTGCGCGCCATCTGGCCGGAGATGTCGACATAAAAGGAGGGCTCGAAGTCGAGGCCGGGGAGGGTGTCGTAGTAGTACATTGCCGGCGCACTTGGCAGTGCGGGCAGCGCGGGCAGTGCGGGCGGCGTGATGCGCAGTTGCGGCAGGGCCGACAGATGCGCCGCCTGGAATGCGATTTCGGAGGCAATGGTGTGGTCGGTCTGGTAGCAATGGGGCGAGGGCGCCAGCACCACATCGGCCTTGGCGCGGCGAAACACGGCGGCCAGCGCATTGCGCAGTTCGGGGGTGTCGTAGAGATACTCGTCTTCCGCGCCCAGATTGATGAACTCCGCGCCGAGCGCCGCCGCCACCGAGGACGCCTCGCGAAAGCGCATCGCGGCAACTTCCGGGTAGGGAAGATCAGGCTGGTTGCCCGACCCCTTGTCGCCATTCGTCACGCACACGATGGTCAGCCGGGTGCCTTCTTGCTTGAGTTTCAACAAGGTGCCCAGGCAGAGAATCTCCACATCGTCGGGATGCGGCTCGACGGCGACGACGCTTGCAATGCGCGGGTGTGGCATGGCGGCTCCCTGGGTCGTCAGTGCAGCATGGAGACCAGCCTGGTCAGTTCTTCCAGACTGGTCTCGCCGGTGTTGAAATGGGCCATCACCTTGCCGTTGCCGAGCACCACCACCTCATCGCCCACCAGCAGGGCGTGATGGAAGTTGTGGGTGATGAAGATGACCGCCTGCCCGGCCGCCGCAGCGGCCTTGATCTGGTCGAGCACGCCATGCGCCTGGCGCACGGCCAGCGCCGAAGTGGGCTCGTCAAGAATCAGGCAGGTCGAGCCGAACAGCATGGCGCGGGCAATCGCCAGCGACTGGCGCTGGCCGCCGGACAGCGCGGCAGCCGGTCGGCCCATGTCGCTGCCCACATTCACGCCCAGCACCGCAAAGGCCTGCCGGGTTTGCTCCTCGGCCTTCTTCATGTCCATCCATCGGAACGGGCCAAAGCGCTTCATCGGCTCGCGGCCAAGAACGACATTGCGCGTGATCGACAGCAGATTGCAGACCGCCAGGTCCTGGAACACCGTGGCAATGCCACGCTGGCGCGCATCCCTGGGCGTCTGGAAGGATACCGGCTGGCCATCCATCAGCAGCGCGCCTGCGCTGGGCGCGGTGACGCCGCTGAGAATCTTGATCAGCGTCGATTTGCCCGCGCCGTTGTCGCCCAGCAGCACCAGCACACGCCCGGCGTGGGCCTCGATGGACACGTCCTCGAGGATGGGCACCGGGCCGTAGGATTTCCAGATATTGCGCGCTTCGAGAACGGCCTGTTTCATCGCTGGCTCCTGGCGGGCGGGGAGGGTTTGCGCGCGGCTTTCGACTTCAAAAAGCCGCCCGACGCGACCAGTTTGGAGAAGCTCTGGTTGACCAGCACCGCGCCGACCAGGGTTGCGCCGACCAGGGTCTTGAAGTAATAGCCCGGCGCGCCAACCAGCACCAGCCCGACCTGGACCATGCCGAAGATGAGCGCGCCAAACATCGAGCCGATCGCGCTGCCATAGCCGCCGGTCAGCAGCGTGCCGCCGATCACGGTGATGGCGATGGCCAGCAACTCCGCGCCCTCGCCGCGCAGCGCGTCCACCGACTGGAAGCGCGCAACCTGGACAATCCCGGCAATGCCGCCGCACAGCGAGCACAGCACGAACAGCGCGACCGTGGTGCGCTCGACCGGAACGCCGAGATTGCGCGCCGCCTCCGGGTTCTGGCCAATCGCATAAGTCCAGTTGCCGAAGCGGGTGCGCAGCAGCGTGAAGGTCGCCCCCAGCACCAGCATGGCAAACCAGACCAGCGACATGCGAAAGCCGCCCGGCAGCAGGGCGCCCGACACGATGGAGCGCATCGGCTCGGCGATGTCGCTGGAGACGGGAAAGCCGCCAGTCCAGGCCGTCAGCAGGCCGCGAAAGACATGCATGGTGCCCAGCGTCACGATGAAAGAGCCAAGGCCGGTGCGCATGACGAGCAAGCCGTTGACCAGGCCCAGCGCGGCGGAGATGGCCAGCGCGCCCAGGAATGCGAGCGCAGGCGGCAGCCCGATCGAAGAAAAATACACCGTCATGTAAGACGAGATGCCCACCACCGCGCCGACCGACAAATCGATGTGGCCGCCGATCATCAGCAGCGTGACGCCGATGCTGATGATGCCAAGCTCGGCCACCAGATTGGTGATGCTGATCAGGCTCTCCTTGCTCAGAAACAGCGGGCTGGCGATGGAAAAACCGACCAAGGTCATCAGGCAGGCCGCAGCGGCAGCCGTCTCCGCCCGCAACAGCAGCGAGCGCAGCCGCATCAGGAAGCGCGGCAGCGGCGTTGACGTGCCCATCGGAATCCGGTCCTGTGGTGTGGTCTGGGGCAACCGCTCGGGGGCGGCTCAGCGCACGCCATCCCTGGAGAGTTTGAGCGCAGCCCTGGCATTGGCGGCATCGACGATGCTGGGGCCGGAGAGAAAGTAATTCGCCTGCTGCAAACCGTAGCGCAGGTGGTGCGTAATGCCGAGAACAGGAATGTAGCCGCGCCAGAACGGTTGCTGGTCAACGGTAAACAGCATGTCCTTGTCGACGATGCTTTGCAGCGTTGCGGCATCCATATCGAAGCCGCCGAGCAGCAGATCAGGACGCTTGGCCGCCTTCCTGGCCTCGCGCGCGCCGGCATTCGGCGGGCCGCCCAGCGTGATGACCGCGCCGGTGTCCGGGTTGGCGCGCAAATAAGTCGCCAACAACTCCGCCGCCTGCCCCGGCTCATTGGCAATCTCGATGATCGCGGTCTTGATGCCAGCCTCCTTCAAGCGCTCGGACACGCCCTGGCAACGGGTCGATAGCGTCAGATCGCCGGGAATCTGAATGCCGCACACCACCTTGCCCTTCACCTTCTCCGTCAACAGCCGTTCGGCAGCAGCGCGCCCGGCGGAATACTCATCGGAACCGACGCGGCTGACATAGAGATCGTCCGGCGTGCGCAGCGGCTTGTCCTTGACCGGCGGGGCCGGATTGAAGCCCAGCCGGATGCCCAACTCCCTGGCCCGCTGCGCCAGCGGCCGGGAACCTTTCTCATCGATGCCAAGGATGACGATACCCTGCGGCTGAGCGGCAATGGCCTGCTCGATCTTGGCGTTGTAGTCGGTCAGCGTCACCTTGTCGGGAAAGATATAGACGACATGGACCCCCAAATCCTTGCCCGCCTGCTCGGCGCCACGCGCAATGACGCCGTGGAACGGATCGGCAGGGCTGGCGATGCCAACGAAGTAAATGGTTTCCTTTTTCCCCTGCGCCAGCGCGACCGGGGCAGCAAGGGCAGCCAAGGCAAGGGCAGCCAGCGCCAGACAGCGCCGGGGTGTGCGGGTGCGGGCAGATGTCATTTGATGATCCTCGTTCATTACGGAACCGGGGCGGTTCGTCGATAGATGAGATTTCAGTGACAGACTCGGTACAGGGCGCGGCCTCCAAACCAGCTTATGCAACAATTGGCCCCACAACAAGGTCCAGTAATGGACATTTTGAAGGGGCCAGATTTGAAGAAAATCAACTCGCTCGACGCTATCGTGCTGGATGCGGCGCTCAAGTCGACGCTCAAGCGGCAGCTCTATGAGCAATTGCGCCGGCTGATTTCCGGGCGGATTCTGGCGCCGGGCAGCGCGCTGCCTTCGACGCGACAGCTGGCCAAAGATTTGGCGATTGGGCGCAACACCGTGGTGGCCGCCTATGAGCAGTTGATCACCGAGGGTTACCTGCACAATCGCCATACCGCCTGCCCGGTCGTTGTCGACTTGCCAAGCGGGCCCATGTCGCACGAGGATGAGCGGGCGTATCCGTTTCGGCCATCGATCTCAAGGCGCGGCGAGATGATGATGGGCGAGCCTTTTTACTTCGGCGCCGCCGGTCAGCCAGCGTTCCACCCGGGCATGCCGGATGCGCAGGAGTTTCCTTTCACGGCCTGGAGCCGTCTGCTCGCCAGGCGCGGCGCCAGCGGTCGGGATACCTTGTTTGGCACTTATGACGTGCTGGGTTTTCCCCCATTGCGCGAGACGATCGCGTCTTACCTCAACGCTGCGCGTGGCATGCGCTGTAGTACGGAGCAGGTTGTCATCATCAGCGGCGCGCAAGGCGCTTTCGATTTGCTGGCGCGCTTGTTGCTGGACCCTGGCGACACGGTGTGGATGGAGGAGCCGGGCTATTTTGGCGCGCAGTCGGCCTTTGAAGTCGCAGGTGCCAGGCTGGCGCCGCTGCATGTGGATGGCGGCGGCTGGTCGCTGGATGGCTGGCCCAGTCCGGCCCCGCGTGTCATTTGCGTGACGCCCTCCTGCCATCACCCGCTTGGCGCCACCATGCGCATGGAGCAGCGGCTGCGCCTGCTGGAAATCGCCGAGAGTTGCAACGCATGGATCATCGAGGACGACTACGACAGCGAGTACCGCTTCCAGGGGCAGCCCATTCCGGCGATGCAGGGCAGCGATGCGTCGCGCCGGGTGATTTATGTCGGCACTTTTTCAAAGCTGCTGTTTCCGGCATTGCGCATTGGCTTCATGGTGCTTCCGGCGGGTCTGGTGTCCGGCATTGCGCAGGCGATCAATGTTTCCGGCCATGTGCCGCCATTGCTGTTGCAGGCGGCCTTGTTCGATTTCATCAACGAGGGGCACATGGCCAAGCATCTGCGCCGCACGCGCAGGCTGTATGCCATGCGGCGCGAGGCTTTTCTCACGATGGGCGAGGCGCAGTTGTCGCAGTGGCTGCAATGGGCGCCCGGCCAGTCCGGCATTCAGACGACGGCGTTTTGCCGCGACGGGCTGGATGATCATGCGATTGCGGCGGCTGCGAAGAAGCGCGGCATCCATGTCTCGCCTTTATCGATGCAGTACCGTCACGGCAAGCCGCGTCATGGGCTGGTGCTCGGCTATGCCGCGACTTCGGTTTCGCACATGGACAGCGGCATGCAGAAGTTGCGCGAGGCTTTGCTGGAGGTGGCCGGGTGATGCTTCGGGCAACGCCCAAGCGCAGCGTGGCCGTTGGATGGTGCCGGGCCACGCGGCGGCGGCCGTGAGCGCCGCCCGGCCGCCCGAAGGCGCTCACACCGCAGCCGAAGGCGAAGGTCTCCAGTCCGCGCCGCCCGGCCGCCCGAAGGCGCTCACACCGCAGCCGAAGGCGAAGGTCTCCAGTCCGCGCCGCCCGGCCGCCCGAAGGCGCTCACACCGCAGCCGAAGGCGAAGGTCTCCAGTCCGCGCCGCCCGGCCGCCCGAAGGCGCTCACACCGCAGCCGAAGGCGAAGGTCTCCAGTCCGCGCCGCCCGGCCGCCCGAAGGCGCTCACACCGCAGCCGAAGGCGAAGGTCTCCAGTCCGCGCCGCCCGGCCGCCCGAAGGCGCTCATACCGCAGCCGAAGGCGAAGGTCTCCAGCCAGCGCCGCCCGGCCGCCCGAAGGCGGCTCACACCGTAGCCGAAGGCGAAGGTCTCCAGTCCGCGCCGCCCGGCCGCCCGAAGGCGCTCATACCGCAGCCGAAGGCGAAGGTCTCCAGCCAGCGCCGCCCGAAGGCGCTCACACCGTAGCCGAACGCGAAGGTACTCCCGTGAGCACGGTCAGGCCGGCATCGATGGCCATCCGCTCAAGATTCCGGTAGCCCATCGTCGCATAGGTCAGCGGATTGGCTTTCTTCGGATCCTGTTCCGCCTCGACGACGAGCCAGCCGCAATAGCCGCGCTGTGCCAGTTGCGTCAGCAGTGCCGTGAAATCGACGCCGCCATCGCCCGGCACGGTGAAGATGCCATCGAGCACGGCGGCCATGAAGCTCATGTCCGTCGAACGCGCCTTTTGCAAGATGGCCGGGCGGACATCCTTGCAATGGACATGGACGACGCGATCGATGTGACGGTCGAGCAGGCTGGCCGGATCACCGCCGGAGAAAAGACAATGGCCGGTGTCGAAAAGCAAGCCAACGGCCTTGCCGCTGTGGCGCATCAAAAGGCCGACTTCCGCGTCCGTTTCGACGATCGTGCCCATATGGTGATGGAATGCCATCCCGACGCCGAAATCGGCCATGCGTTCGGCCAGTTCGGTGATTTTGGCGCCGTAGGCCCCCCATTCATCGGCCTGGAGTTTCGGGCGCTTGGAGATCGGCTGGAAAATGCCGCCATGACGTCCACGCGATGTATCGGCATAGACGACATGCGCAGCGCCCGCAGCGCGCAGCAAGCTCAGATGCGGCAGGGCAGCCGCAAATTCCTCATCGACCGACCGATCGAGAATGCGGCCGTCATACCAGCCGGAGACCAGTTCCAGCCCATGGCGCGCCAAGACCGCCGCCAGCGCGCGGCTGTTGCGCGGAAACTTTCCGCCAAGCTCCGTGCCGCGATAGCCGGCCTGTGCGGTTTCCGACAGGCACACCTCCAGCGGCGTGTCGCCGCCGAGTTCCGGCATGTCATCGTTCGTCCAGGTAATGGGGTTGATGCCGATTTTTACCGTCATGATGGGCAAGCTGTGTCTCGTTTCCGGTTCGCAATGGTGCGCTGCGCGCTGGCCGCCCCGGTCGGGCCATCGATCGGCGCGGCAAGGTCAGGGCGCAAGATACGCGGGCCTTGGTTCTGAAACAAGCTCCAGAACGGCGCAGATCGAGGGAGCCAGTTTCGACGGGAATCTGCAACCGGGGACGGCAGGGTCAATGCATCAGCTCCGATGCCGGGCCCCGGCCCATCAGCAGCGCGACGGCATCGGCAGGGCTGAGCCGGCCGTCGAGCAAGGCCACCACGGCCCGGGTGATCGGCATCTCCACCCCCAGCAACGCAGCGCGCCGCGCCACGGTGCGGGCGCTGTAGACGCCTTCTGCCACATGGCCCAAGGACTCCAGGGTCCGGGCCAGGCTCCGGCCCTGGGCCAGCAGCAGGCCCACGCGCCGGTTGCGCGACAGATCGCCGGTGGCGGTCAGCACCAGGTCGCCCAGGCCCGACAGGCCCATGAAGGTCTCGGGCCGGGCCCCGAGCGCGACCCCGAGCCGCGTCATCTCGGCCAGGCCGCGGGTGATCAGCGCCGCCCGGGCATTGAGCCCCAGCGCCAGTCCGTCGCACAGGCCGGTGGCAATGGCCAGCACGTTCTTGACGGCGCCGCCGACCTCGACGCCGACGATGTCCTCGTTGGCGTACACGCGCAGGCTGGGGCTGTGCAACGCGCCGACCAGCGCCGCGCGCACCCGGTCATGGGGGCTGGCGGCGACCAGCGCCGTCGGCTGGCCCAGGGCCACTTCCTGCGCAAAACTCGGGCCGCTGAACGCGCCAGCGAGCAATCGAGGAGCTACCAGCGCTTGCACTTCATGCGCCAGCAGACCGCCGGATTCGGCGCCAGTGGCCGCCTCGAAGCCCTTGCACAGCCAGGCCACCGGCGCCGTGCAGCCGTGCAATGCCAGCAACATGCCGCGCAACGCGGCCATCGGCGTGGCCACGATGACCAGGTCGGCGCCGGGCCACAGCGCCGCCAGGTCGCCGCTGGCGAGCGTGAGAGCGGGGGGAAAGGGCAGGCCGGGCAGGTAGCGGGCGTTTTGCCGCTCGGCGCGCATGCGCTCGGCCTGGCTGGCATCACGCGCCCACAGCGTGACCGCATGGCCTGCGGGGTGCCGGGCCGCGCTCAGGGCCAGCGCGCAACCCCAGGCACCGGCGCCTGAGACGATTATTTTCATCGCGTATCAGCGCATGGGCATCGGGCGCCGGCGGTCGCAGAGCCTGCGGGCGGCACCCGGGCGAATTACTGCGTGGTCACCGGCGCAGCCGCGCCCGCAGCTTGCGCCTGCTGCTGCTCATACATGCCCTGGAAGTTGATCTCGCCCAGGTGCACCGGCGGGAAGCCGGCGCGGTTGATCACGTCGGCCACATTGCCGCGCAGGTAGGGGTAGACGATCTGCGGGCAGACGACGCCCATGATCTGGCCCATCTGGTCCTCGGGCACATTGCGGATCTCGAAGATCGCGGCCTGCTTGGCCTCGACCAGGAACATGGTCTTGTCCTTGATCTTGGTCTGCACCGTGGCGGTCACGGCCACTTCAAAAAAGCCTTCGCCCACCGGGGTGGCTTCCACACCAAGCTGTATGTCGAGATTGGGCTGCTCTTGCTCCAACAAGATGGCGGGCGAGTTGGGCTGTTCCAGCGACAGGTCTTTGAGGTAGACCCGCTGAATCTGGAACACGGGATTGTCTTGGTCGGCCATGGTGACAGTCTCTTGGCTTGGGTTGCAGCAAAACGAAACCCGCCGGGGCAAGCAGCTCCCGCAGCGGGCACATGGGTGGTGCGGGCATTATGCAGCGCCCAGCAGCGGCATCAATTGGCCACGGCCGTCGAGCGCCACCAGGTCATCGTAGCCCCCCACATGCGTCTGGCCGATGAAGATCTGCGGCACCGTGCGACGGCCGGTGAGCGCCATCATCTGCTGGCGCGCAGCCGGGTCGGCGTCGATGCGGAGCTCTTCGATCTGCTCCACCCCCCTGGCCTTCAGAAGCTGTTTGGCCCGGACGCAGTAAGGGCAGACGGCGGTGGTGTACATCTTCACGGCTTGCATGGCGCTCTTTCGTGGCTCAGGTTTTTTCCACCGGCAGGCTGGCTGCCCGCCAGGCAGCGAGGCCGCCGGCCATGGCCTGGGCGTTGTCATAGCCGAGCTTCCTGGCCATGGTCACCGCACGCCGGGCGCGGGCGCCGGTGGCGCACACCAGAACCACGGGCAGCGCCTTGTTCTTGACGACGCCGGGCAGGCGCTCTTCGATCTGGCCCAGGGGCAGGTTCCTGGCGCCAACCACATGGCCGGCGGCAAACTCCTCGGTCTCGCAGACATCGATGACCACGGCTTTTTCGCGGTTGATCATCTGCACGACCCTGGCGGGCGTCAGCGCGCCGTCCCTGGCGTTCTTGATGAGCGGCCACAGCAACATGCCGCCCGAAGCCAGTGCAACGAGGAACAGATACCAGTTGTCAATGATGAATTTCACGAAGGGTCCTTGGGCTTGGGTTGGCCGATGGCGTGATTTTAGGGACAGGCCGATCGCCGCATCACAGCCGCCGCACCATGGCCTTGCCCGGCTGCGCCGAAGGCGGGCAGGCGGGGGCGCCATGTGTGTCCATCTGGTGTATGTCACTCCAGCGTGATCGCGCTTTGCGCGACGAGCTTGCTCCAGCGCGCTACCTCGCTGCGGATGGCGGCCCGCGTCTGCTCGGGTGTCATGAACGCCGGCATCGCGCCCTGCGTGCTCAGCGAGTCCCTGACCGCCGGCCGGGACAAAATGGCGCCGAGCGCGGCACTGAGCCGCTCGACGATCGGCCTGGGCGTTCCCGCCGGCGCCAGCACGCCAAAGATGGAGCCAAGCTCGAAGTCTTGCAGGCCGGCCTGCGCCGCCGTCGGCACCTCGGGCAATGCCGCCACCCGCTGCGCGGTCGTGACCGCCAGCGCGCGCAGCCTCTGGCCTTTGATGAACGCCTGCGTGGCCGGCAGCGTGTCGATGATCACATCCACCTGCCCGCCCATCAGGTCGTTCAAGGCCGGGCCGCTGCCTTTGTAAGGCACATGCAGCAGTTTCACCCCGGCCTGCCGTTGCAGCAGTTCGGCCGCCAGATGCTGCGGCGAGCCGTTGCCCGCAGAGGCGTAGGCCAACGTCCCCGGCCTGGACTGGGCCAGCGCGATGAACTGCGCCAGATTCGCGGACTTGACCGTCGGCCCCACGGTGATGACCAGCGGCACCCGCCCCACCAGTGCGATGGGCTCGAAGTCCTGCTCCAGATGGAACGGCGCCTTGGCCGTGAACAGCACGCTGTTGATGGCGTGGCTGGTCAGCGCGCCCATCAGCAGGGTCTGCCCGTCCGGCGGCTCTTTCGCCACGGCGCTGGCGCCCAGGTTGCCCGCAGCGCCCGGGCGGTTCTCCACCACGACCGGCTGGCCCAGTTCCAGCGTCAACTGCTGCGCCAGCACACGCCCGATCACATCGGTCGCGCCGCCGGGCGGGTAGGGGACGAGCAGTTTCACGGGCCGCTGCGGGTAGTCCTGCGCCTGCGTGGCGGTGGCCCAGAACGCCGTGGCCAGGGCCAGCGCTGAGGCCACAGTCTGGCACCAGCGCGACCGAAGAAGGCTTGCCGCCATGGAGACCCCCCTTGAAGGATATGTGACAGGAATGCGGGGCAGACATCTCTGTGCGGGTGTTGCCTGCTGCGACGGGAAGTTTAGTCATCCAGAATGTCGGTGCTGCCACCCGGGCCATCGACGCCATCCAGGCCATCCAGGCTTGCGGCCCTGCGGGCGCATCCATTCCTTGCCGCAACATTTTTTTTTCTTGCCTCCTTCATGACCGACACCCATCCATCACCGCAGCACGCCACCGCGCCGGATGAAGCCGCGCACGGCATTGCCAAGGGGCTGCCCGACTACGGCGATCGGGGCTTTTCGCTGTTTTTGCGCCGGGCCTTCATCAAGGGGGCGGGCTATACCGACGCGGCGCTGGGGCGTCCGATCATCGGCATCGCCAACACGGCCAGCGCCTACAACCCGTGCCATGGCAATGCGCCGCAGCTCATCGAGGCCGTCAAGCGCGGCGTGCTGCTGGCCGGTGGCCTGCCGATGGATTTCCCGACGATCTCGGTGCACGAGAGCTTCTCGCAGCCTACGAGCATGTACACGCGCAACCTGATGTCCATGGACACGGAAGAGATGATCCGCGCCCAGCCCATGGATGCGGTGGTGCTGATCGGCGGTTGCGACAAGACCGTGCCGGCGCAGTTGATGGGCGCGGCATCGGCGGGCATCCCGGCGATTGCGCTGATCACGGGGGCCATGCTGACCGGCGCGCACCGTTCGCAGCGCGTGGGGGCCTGCACGGATTGCCGGCGCTACTGGGCCCGGTTTCGCGCCGGGGAGATCGATGCGCAGGAGATCGCCGACGTGAACCGGCAATTGGTCGCCAGCGTCGGCACCTGCTCGGTGATGGGCACCGCCAGCACCATGGCCTGCATCGCCGAGGCGCTGGGCATGACGGTGCCCGGCGGCGCGTCGCCGCCGGCCGTGACGGCCGACCGTATCCGCGTGGCCGAGCAGACCGGCGCGCAGGCGGTCGCGATGGCGCGCAGCGGGCTGACGATCGATAAGGTGCTCACTGCCCGGGCGTTCGAGAACGCGATGCGGGTGTTGCTGGCGATTGGCGGATCGACCAACGCCATCGTGCACCTGACCGCGATCGCGGGCCGCATGGGCTATGACATCGACCTCGATGCATTCGACCGCATGGGCCGGCAGACGCCGGTGCTGCTGGACCTGAAACCTTCGGGCGCGCATTACATGGAGGACTTCCACCATGCCGGCGGCATGGCAACGCTGCTGCGCGAGCTCAAGCCCTTGCTGCATCTGGACGCGCTGACCGTGACCGGGCGCACCTTGGGCGAGGAGATCGAGCGGGCCGGGCCGGGCTTCGCGCAGCAGGTGGTTCGGCCGCTGGAGCGCCCAATCTATCCGCAAGGCGGCATCGCGGTGCTGCAGGGCAATCTGGCGCCCGGCGGGGCCATCATCAAGCAATCGACGGCCGACGCCGCGCTGATGGAGCATGAGGGGCGGGCGGTGGTGTTCGAGAATGCCGAGGATCTGGCGCGCCGCATCGACAGCGATGGGCTCGACGTGACGCAGGCGGACATTCTGGTGCTCAAGAACATCGGCCCCAAGGGCGCGCCGGGCATGCCCGAGGCCGGCTACATCCCGATTCCGCGCAAACTGGCCCGCGCCGGGGTCAAGGACATCGTGCGCATCTCGGACGGCCGCATGAGCGGCACGGCTTTCGGCACCATCGTGCTGCATGTGACGCCCGAAGCGGCGGTGGGCGGCCCGCTGGCCCATGTGCGCAATGGCGACCGCATTCGCCTGTCGGTGCGCGAGCGCGCATTGACGCTGCTGGTGGACGACCAGGAACTGGCCCGGCGCGCGAGCGCACACCCGGTCGTCGCGCCCCGGGCCGACCGGGGCTATCGCAAGCTGTTCTTGCAGTCCGTGACGCAGGCCGACCAGGGCGTCGACTTCGACTTCCTGCGCGCGCCGGTGACACGCGCGAGGCTGCCTGCATCCGGTGCATGGCACGACGCTGCGTGCCCGCCCGCCCCGCCGAGCCTGCCCGGCGCCATGCCTGAGGCCGGGCTGCGGGCGGCACGGACCAGCGCCGACCCGCCGTCTGCAATACCGCCGACGGCGCCCTGAGTGGCGGGCCGCCGTTGGCAAACGGGCGCCGGGGCCGCGCCGCACGGCAGGCCCGCGTCGCGGGCGCGGGCCTGGGCCTGGGCTTGGGCCTGAGGGGGCTTGGTGGCTTGGCGCATTCTTTAGAATGCCCGGCTTCGCCCTGCCTTCCCGGGAAAGCCATGCACCAACTCGTCCTGATCCGCCACGGCGAATCCACCTGGAACCTCGAAAACCGCTTCACCGGCTGGACCGATGTCCCCCTGACGCCCACCGGCGTGTCCCAGGCCCTGTCGGCGGGGCGGCTGCTCAAGGCCGAGGGCTACATGTTCGATCTGGCGTGCACCAGTGTGTTGCAGCGCGCCATCCATACGCTGTGGCATGTGCTGGACGAGATGGATTGCAGTTGGCTGCCGGTGGTCGGGGACTGGCGCCTCAACGAGCGCCACTACGGCGCGCTGCAGGGCCTGAACAAGGCCGACATGGCCCGGCAATACGGCGCCGATCAGGTGCTGCTGTGGCGCCGCAGTTATGACACCCCGCCGCCGGCGCTTGCGGTCTCGGACCCCCGTTGCGAGCGCAACGATCGCCGCTACGCCGGTGTGCCGGCCGTGCCGCTGACCGAATGCCTGAAAGACACCGTGGCCCGTGTGCTGCCGTTCTGGACGCAGGTCATCGCGCCGGCCATCGTTTCGGGCAAGCGCGTGGTGCTGGTGGCCCACGGCAATTCGATCCGCGCCCTGGTGAAGTATCTCGACCGCATCGCCGAGGCCGACATCGTCGGGCTGAACATTCCCAACGCCATTCCACTGGTATACGAGCTCGACGCCAACCTCAGCCCGATCCGCCACTACTATCTGGGCGATGCCGATGCGGCGGCGCAGGCAGCGGCGGCGGTAGCGGCGCAGGGCCAAGCGTAAAAGACTGTAAAGCCCGGCCAGGAATCGGGCAGGACCGCCGGTTTCACTGCCAAAGTCAAGGCTTTGCGCCAAGCCGTAGCGGGTTCGGGGTTTTTTCAGGTTTTCAGGATATGTCTGGTTTTTCGCAGCGTCAAAGGTGTTCGTATGGGCCACAGACTCAGGATTGCAGGATGGGTGGCGGTGGGCGTGGTGGCCGGTGCGCTGACCACGGTGTCACTGCAAACGCTGGCGCGCGGTGCCATGGCGCCGCTGCCGCTGGAGGAGATTCAGCAGTTGTCTGCGGTGTTTGGCCTGGTCAAGACCGACTACGTAGAGCCGGTGGATGACAAGAAACTGATCACCGACGCCATCGCCGGCATGGTGGCCAGCCTCGACCCGCATTCCCAGTATTTCGACAAGAAGTCCTTCAAGGAATTTCGCGAAGGCACCTCCGGCCGCTTCGTCGGTGTGGGCATCGAGATCACGCAGGACGATGGGCTGATCAAGATCGTCTCGCCCATCGAAGGCTCGCCGGCATTTCGCGCCGGTCTCAAGACCAACGACCTGATCACCAGGATCGACGACACCGCCGTCAAGGGCCTGACGCTCAACGAAGCGGTCAAGCGCATGCGGGGCGAGCCTGGCACCAAGGTCACGCTGACCGTCTTCCGCAGGGACGAAAACCGTACCTTCCCCGTCGTCATCACGCGCGAAGAGATCAAGACCCAGTCCGTCAAGGGCCGGCTGCTGGAGCCGGGCTATGCCTGGATTCGCCTGTCGCAGTTCCAAGAACGCACGGTCGATGACTTCGTGCGCAAGGTCGAAGAGATCTACCGGCAAGAGCCCCAGCTCAAGGGTCTGGTGCTCGATCTGCGCAATGACCCGGGGGGCTTGCTGGATGCGGCGGTGGCGATTTCGGCCGCGTTCCTGCCCGAGAACGTCACGGTGGTTTCCACCAACGGCCAGTTGGCCGACAGCAAGGCCATCTTCAAGGCCGCGCCCGACTACTACCAGCGCCGTGGCAGTGGCGATCCGCTGCGGCGCCTGCCTGCGGCGCTCAAATCGGTGCCGCTGGTGGTGCTGGTCAACGAAGGCTCGGCTTCGGCCAGCGAGATCGTTGCCGGCGCGCTGCAAGACCACCAGCGCGCGACCATCATGGGCAGCCAGACCTTCGGCAAGGGCTCGGTGCAGACCGTGCGCCCGCTGGGCCCGGACACCGGCATCAAACTGACCACGGCGCGCTACTACACCCCCAGCGGCAAATCGATACAGGCCAAGGGCATCGTGCCTGACGTGATGGTCGACGAGTCGCAAGAGGGCAACCTGTTTGCCGCGCTGCGCGTGCGCGAGGCCGACCTGGACAAGCACCTGGGCAGCGGCCAGGGCGAAGAAAAGAAGGACGAGGCCCGTGAAAAAGCCCGCGAAGAAGCCCGCCTGCGCCTGGAGGACGAGGCCAAAAAGCCCGTCGCCGACCGCCGGGCGCCGGAGTTTGGCTCCGACAAGGACTTCCAGTTGCAGCAAGCGCTCAATCAACTCAAGGGCCATGCGGTGCTGGTCAGCAAAACGCTGACGGAGCGCAAGGAAGAAAAGAAAGACAATTGAGCGTGCATGGCCTGGGCCTGCATGGTGCTGCGCTGCGCGAAACGGGCGCGGCCCGCGCTAGTGTCGCGTCACCGATCATCTGTCGGTCTGCGCTGGCCATCGAAGCGCATCGCGGCGTTGCATCGCTTGCCAATACGCTCGGTATTGGCTGCGCGATGCGCCTTGCGCTGCGCTCCGATGGCTGCGCGCAGCCTACGACATCTGATCCGTGACGCGACACGAGGGACGCTGCAGAACCAGTTTTGCCAGGCCGCTGGCGCCGTCCCCTTCGGGGGAAGGCGCTGCAGCCGGCCCGGGGGGGCTTCGCATCGATGACCGACGACCAGCTTCTGCGCTATTCCCGCCATATCCTGCTCGATGAAATGGGCATCGAGGGCCAGGAGCGGGTTCTGGCCGCGCACGCGCTGATCATCGGTGTCGGGGGCCTGGGCTCGCCTGCGGCGCTCTACCTGGCCGGGGCCGGGGTCGGCCACATCACGCTGGTCGACGACGATGTGGTGGATCTGACCAACTTGCAGCGCCAGATCGCCCACACCACGGCGCGGGTCGGGCGCCCGAAGGTGGAGTCGGCGGCGGCGGCGCTGGCGGCGCTCAATCCGCAGGTGCGGGTGACGGGGCTGCAAGCCCGGGTGGACGCCGCCACCCTCGATGGCCTGGTGCAAAAGGCCACCGTAGTGCTCGATTGCAGCGACAACTACGCCACGCGCCATGCCATCAACGCGGCCTGTGTGCGCCAGGCCAAGCCGCTGGTGGCGGGGGCGGTGCTCCGGTTCGACGGGCAACTGACGGTGCTCGACCCGCGCGATGCGCAGTCCCCCTGCTACGCCTGCATCTTTGCGCCCGATGCCGATTTCGAGGAGGCGCGCTGCGCCACGATGGGCGTGTTTGCGCCGCTGGTCGGGGTGGTGGGCGCGCTGCAGGCCGCCGAAGCGCTCAAGCTGCTGGCCGGCATCGGGCAATCGCTGGCCGGCCGGCTCTGGATGCTCGACGGGCGCTCGATGCGCTGGAACTGCATCCGCGTGCAGCGCAGCCCCGGCTGCACCGTGTGCGCGCCCCGGTAGGGCGTGCTGCGGTACGCTGCTACGGTGCGGTGCGCTGCCGGCCGCTGGCACGATCGGGGCCGCTCCATGCCCGACCGTTTTGCAGACCCGAGCAGCGCAGGCGCGCGCGCTGCTCGCAACACTGGAGCCGTCCGTGAAACTGCGTACCTACTTCGTTGAAGACAATGCGACCATCCGGGAGAACCTGATCGGCACCCTGGAGGAGTTGGCGTCGGTGCAGGCCGTCGGCGTTGCAGAAACCGAAGACGCCGGCAAGGAGTGGCTCACGACGCACGCTGGCCAGTGGGATCTGGCCATCGTCGATCTCTTCCTGCGCCAGGGCAATGGTCTGGGTGTGCTGGCCGCCTGCCGCGCACGCCGCCCCGGGCAGAAGATCGTGGTGTTGAGCAACTACGCCACCCCTGACGTGCGCATGCGGTGCACGCAGTTGGGCGGGGATGCGGTGTTCGACAAATCCAACGAAATCGATGCGCTGGTGGCCTACTGCGTTCTGCACGGCAGCCGCAGCGCAGACCCCGGCACGGGGCCGGTCCTGCCGTGATGCCGGATGCCGCCGCCCCTGCCGGTTCGCTGGCGGCGGCGTCCCCTTCAGGGCCGGGAGCCGCAGGCGATGCGGGTGTCCTAGTGTCGTGTCACCGATCAGATGTCGTAGGCTGCGCGCAGCCATCGGAGCGCAGCGCAAGGCGCATCGCGCAGCCAATACCGAGCGTATTGGCAAGCGCTGCAACGCCGCGATGCGCTTCGATGGCCAGCGCAGACCGACAGATGATCGGTGACGCGACACTAGGGTGTGCCCGCCCCAGTCAATCGATCAGCCGGTTCTTGAGCGCGTAGTAGGTCAGGTCGCTATTGGATGACAGCCCCATTTTTTCCATCAGCCGCGTGCGGTAAGTGCTCACGGTCTTGACGCTCAGCGACAGCGCCTCGGCGATGTCGCCCGTGGTGGCGCCCCGGGCCAGCTTGAGAAACACCTGAAACTCGCGCTCGGACAATTGCTGATGGGCTGGCCGCTCGTCCTTGCTGCCCAGTTGTCGGGCCAGCAGTTCGGCCACCACCGGGGTCAGGTAGCGGCGGCCCAGCGCGATGGTGCGGATGGCCTGCACGATCTGCGCAGGCTCGCATTCCTTGTTCAGGTAGCCGCTGGCGCCCTGGCGGATCAGGTTGATCGCATAGTGCTCCTCGGGGTAGCCGCTCAGGATCAAAATGCCCATGTCCGGCGCCTTGGCGCGCAGCATCGCCAGCGCATCGAGCCCGCTCTGACCGGGCATCGACAAGTCCATCAGCAGCACGTCGATTTCCTGGTTGCGCACCAGGTCTATGGCTTGCCGGCCATTGGCCGCCTCCCCTTGCACCCGCAGGTCCACCTGCTCGGACAAGAACTGGCGCAACCCGGAGCGCACAATCGCATGGTCATCCACAATGCCGATCCTGATCATCGATCTTTCTTTCAGTTGCAACGGGTGCAGCCCCCAAGCCGGCAGCGCCGGCGCCGTGGGGGCACACCATGCGCGGTGATTATCCGGAAATAAAACCCATGAATCTCCAGGAAGGCACCCGGCGCTGGTTGCCCAAGGTGCGCAAGATGGCCCTGAGTTTGCCGATGGCGCTGTTGGCGGCGGCGGTGCTCGTGGGCATCAACGAGACCGGGCATATGCGCTCGCAGGACGCGGTGCAGCAAATGTCCCTGGGCCAGAGCACCCGCAGCGATGTCAACAGCTTGCTGCAAAGCATGCTGGATGCAGAGACCGGTCAGCGCGGCTATCTGCTGACCGGCGCCGAGACCTACCTGGAGCCTTACGACCGGGCCGTCGCCACCGTGCAGACCCATCTGGACCGGCTGCGCAGCCAGCTCTCGGGTTTTCCCGAGGACGCGCAGGAGCTTGCGCTGCTGTCGCGGCGGGTGGTGCGCAAGCTCGCAGAGATGGATCTGAGCCTGCGCCTGCGCCGCCAGGGCAATGAAGATGCCTGGAAGTTCATCCTGAACACCGATGTCGGCCAGGAGCACATGCAGGCCATCCGCCGCCATGCCCAGGTTTTGAGCGAGCGCAGCGACCAGCGCGTGCAGCATGGCCAGCGGCAGATCGGGCAGTCCCTGATGCTATCGCGCATCGGCATTGCCACGGTCACCCTCATCGGCCTGTGCGCCTTTTACATGTACCTGCGCCAGACCCGGGCCGTGCAGCAGGTGGGCCAGCGCGAGCAGGAAATGCTCGAACGCGAGCGCGACCGGCTCGAGGGCCTGGTGCGCGAGCGCACGGCCACGCTGTCAGAGCTGGCCAACCACTTGCAGCAGGTGCGCGAGCAGGAGCGGGGGCATCTGGCGCGCGAGTTGCACGACGAACTCGGGGCCTTGCTGACGGCGGCCAAGCTCGATGTGGCGCGCCTGAAATCCAAGCTCGATGCCGCGGCGCCGGACATTGCCGAGCGCCTGGCGCACCTGACGCAGACGCTCAACAGCGGCATCGCGCTCAAGCGCCGCATCATCGAAGACCTGCGCCCTTCGTCGCTGTCCAACCTGGGTCTGACGGCGGCGCTGGAAATTCTGACGCGCGAGTTTGCCGGGCACGCGGGCATCGAGGTCGAGACCAGCCTGGAGTCCGTGCAACTGCCCGAAGCCGTGCAACTGACGGTGTACCGCATGGTGCAGGAGGCCCTGACCAATATCGGCAAATACGCCAAGGCGCAGCAGGTGCTGGTGTCGGTGCACGCCCATCCCGGCCATGTGGCGGTGCAGGTGCGCGACGACGGCCAGGGGTTTGACCCGGCTGCCCTGCCCCCGACCTCGCACGGCCTGGCAGGCATGAGGCATCGCGTGGAGGCGGCCGGCGGGCGCCTGTCGATCACTTCGCGCCCCGGCGGCGGCACCTTGCTGTCGGCGATACTGCCGCTGCGCGCGCGGCAGCCGGCGTGACGCGATCGGCACTGCGCGCCATCGGGTTTAAGCTCCACACCATGCGGGTCTTCAATTGCGACCATTGCGGTCATCTGGTTTTCTTCGATAGCGTGCGCTGCCTGCACTGCGGCAGCGCGCTGGCCTTCCTGCCGGACGCGCTGGCCATGGCGGCGCTGGCGCCAGCGCCCCGGGATGGCCCGCTGCTGTGGCGCCGCATGGGCGAGCATGGCGGCGCCATGTACCGCATGTGCCACAACCACAGCGCGTACCAAGCCTGCAACTTCGCCGTGCCGGCCAGCGACGCGGTGGCGCTGTGCGCCTCATGCCGCCAGACCCGCGTGCTGCCGGACCTGTCGCAGCCGGCCCATCTGGGCCGCTGGCAGCAGATCGAAGCGGCCAAGCGCCAACTGTTCTACACCTTGGCGCGCCTGGGGCTGGAGCCGGTGCCGGGGCGCTGCGGCCCGGTGTTCGAGTTCCTCGCCGACCTGCCGGGCGACCCGGCGATCCTGACCGGCCACCATGGCGGAACCATCACCCTGAACGTGGCCGAGGCCGATGACGGCGAGCGCGCGCGCCGCCGCATCGCCCTGGGCGAGCCTTACCGCACCTTGATCGGCCACCTGCGCCACGAGTCCGGCCATTTCTACTGGGACCAACTGGTGCGCGATGGCGACCGCAGCGCGCCCTTTCGCAGCCTGTTCGGCGACGAGCGGCAGGACTACGCGGCCGCGCTGCAGGCCCACTATGCCAAGGGCCATGACCTGGGCGACTGGTCGGCGCAGCATGTCAGCGCCTATGCCACGGCCCACCCGTGGGAAGACTGGGCCGAAACCTGGGCCCATTACCTGCACATGATCGACCTGCTGGAGACGGCTGCCAGCTACCAGGCCAGCGTCACCGTGCCCGCCCCCCGGGCCGCGCTGCGCCACCATGTGACGGACCCCTTTGCCAGCCCGCGCCCGGCTTTTCAGGACATGGTGCGCCAGTGGGTTCCGCTCACGCTGCTGCTCAACAGCCTGAACCGCAGCCTGGGGCAGAGCGACGCCTACCCGTTTGCGCTGTCATCCGGCGCCATGGCCAAGCTGCGCTTCGTGCACGATCTGGTGCAGGCATGAAGTGCCGCGCCCTTGGGCTGCCTGCGGCCCGGCAAAGCCGCTGCCCTGTGCCGTCCTTTGGCAGCAAACGATGCCACGGGTGCAGGTTTCATCTGCATCTGCATCTGCATCTGTAGCGATCGATTGGGCAGCCATTCAAAACTCCAGGTTGTCGATCAGCCGCGTCGTTGCGAGCCGCGCGGCGCCCAATGCCACCAGCGTGCCGGGCGCATCCTGCGCCGTGGCCGGTTGCAGATCGGCGCGCCGGCACACCGTCAGGTAGTCGGGCTGCCAGCCGCGGGCGCGCAGCGCGTCCAGGGCCTGCTGCTCCAGCGCCGGGCCCGGGTTGCGGGCCTCGCGCCAGCGCCGGGCCAGTTGCTGCAACGCCAGCGGCAGGGCGACGGCCTCTTGGCGCTCGGCCAGGCTCAAAAAGCCGTTGCGCGAGCTCAGCGCCAGGCCGTCCGCAGCACGGCAGGTTTCACCCGCCACGATCTCGATCGGCAGTGCCAACTGCTGGACCATCTGGCGGATCACCATGAGCTGCTGGTAATCCTTCTTGCCAAACACCGCCGTGCCCCCCGTCTTGCCCAGCACGCAGGCAAAGAGCTTGAGCACCACGGTGCCTACGCCGACGAAGAAGCCGGGGCGAAACTGCCCTTCCAGCCGATCCGCCAGCGCCGGGTCGGGGTGCAGTTTGAAGGTTTGCGGCTGCGGGTACAGGTCGGCCTCGCGCGGGGCAAACAGCAGGTCGCAGCCCACGGCCTGCAGTTGCGCGCAGTCGGCCTCCCAGGTGCGCGGGTAGCTGTCGAAATCCTCGTGCGGCAAGAACTGCAGGCGGTTCACGAAGATGCTGGCCACCGTCACGTCGCCGAGCGGCTTGGCCAGGCGCATCAGGGCGATATGCCCGTCATGCAGATTGCCCATGGTGGGCACGAAGGCCGGGTGGCGGTAGGGCGCGAGGGCCTGGCGCAGGTCGGCAATGGAGCGGGCGATCAGCATGGCAATTCCATCAGGGGTCAGGCTATGGGCGGCAATGGGAGCAACGGGCGGCAAGGGCAGCAAATACTGCGGGGGCGACGGGAGCGACAGGAACGCGAGGGCAACGCCGTGCCGGCCGGGCCTACCAGGCGTGCAAGGCGTCGTCCGGAAAGCGCCCCTGCTTGACCGCCTGCACATAGGCCGCGATGGCGCCGTGCACGCTGCCTGCGTCCTGCATGAAGTTGTGGACGAACCTGGGCATTTTGCCCAGGTTCATGCCCAGCATGTCGTGCAGCACCAGCACCTGGCCCGCCGTGCCGTTGCCCGCGCCGATACCGATGGTGTGGCAGTGCGGCAGCGCGTCCGTGATGTCGCGCGCCAGCGCGGCGGGCACCATCTCCAGCACCAGCAGGGCGGCGCCGGCGTCTTGCAACTCGCGGGCCTGCTGGCGCAGCGTGCGGGCGCCGGCGTCCGTTTTGCCCTGCACACGGTAGCCGCCCAGGGCGTGCACCGACTGCGGCGTCAGGCCCAGATGGGCGCACACCGGCACGCCACGCTGCACCAGGAACTCCACCGTGGGCGCCGTCCAGCCGCCGCCTTCGAGCTTGACCATCTGCGCGCCCGCCTGCATCAGCACGCAGGCGCTGCGCAGGGCCTGTTCGCGGCTTTCGGCGTAGCTGCCGTAGGGCAGATCGGCCACCAGCCAGGCGCTGCCCTGCACCCGGTGCAGGCCCCGGGCCACGCAGGCGCTGTGGTAGGCCATGGTGTCGAGCTGCACGCCCACGGTGCTGGGCAAGCCCTGGCACACCATGCCCAGCGAGTCGCCGACCAGAATGCATTCCACACCCGCCGCATCGGCCAGCGCCGCAAACGTGGCATCGTAGGCCGTCAGCATGGTGATCTTCTCGCCCGCTGCGCGCAGTTGCGCAAGGCGCGGCAGGCTCACTGGAGCGCCTCTGCCTGCGGCTGCGGTATGAGCGCCTTCGGGCGCTGCGGGCGACGGTGTGCCGTAGGGTGCGGCACAAGGCGCGGCAGAGGCGGGCATGGCAGAGGGCGGCGTGCGGGTGGCGGTCATGCGGCGTCCGGGGAGAAAAATGGGCACCAGTTTATGCGAGGCCGGCACGGCTTGCGGCTATGCTCGCAGCCATGACTTCGACCCCCGCTTCGACCCCCGACTCCCAAGACCGCAGCGTGGCCGACATGGCCCGCGCCGACGCAGCCCGCGCGCTGGCAGAAGACCTGGGCACGGGCGATCTCACGGCGGGCCTGATCGATCCCGCCCGCCGCGCCCGCGCCCGCATCCTGGCGCGCGAGGCCGCCGTGATCTGCGGCGCGCCCTGGGCCGAGGCCACGTTGCGCGCGCTCGACCCCGGCGTGCTGCTCGACTGGCATGTGGCCGAAGGCCAGCGCTGCGCGCCCGGGCAGGTGGTGCTGACGCTGGAAGGCCAGGCGCGCGCGCTGCTCAGCGCCGAGCGCACGGTGCTGAACTTTTTGCAACTGCTCAGCGCCGTGGCCACCCGAACGCGCATCCATGTGGACGCGGTGGCAGGCACCGGCGCCCGGATCGTGGACACGCGCAAGACCTTGCCGGGCCTGCGCCTGGCGCAAAAATACGCAGTGCGCGTGGGCGGCGGCAGCAACCACCGCATCGGCCTGTACGACGCCGTGCTGATCAAGGAAAACCACATTGCCGCCGCCGGTGGCGTGACGGCCGTGCTGCGCGCGGTCGGCCAGCTCGATCTTGCTGCGCAGGCCCGGTTCATACAGATCGAAGTCGAAACGCTGGAGCAGTTGGGCCAGGCCCTGGACGCGGGCGCCAGGATGGTGCTGCTCGACAACATGCCGCTGCCCATGCTGCGCGAGGCCGTGCGCCGCAACGCCGGGCGCGCAATCCTGGAAATCTCGGGCGGCGTCACCCTGGCCGGCCTGCGCGAACTGGCCGAAACCGGCGTCGACCGCATCTCCATCGGCACGCTGACCAAGGATGTGCAGGCCATCGACTTGTCGATGCGTCTGCAGGATCTGTCATGACCGAACCCGCCATGCCCGGGCGCATCGCCGTCGAATACGAGCAGCCGCTGGCCGCTGGCGGCGCCTGCTCGACCAGACAAGCCTGGGCGCACGTGCCGCCCGAACCGGCGCCGGCCGAGCGCGCCGCGCTCAGGCAGCAAATCCGCCGCCTGCTGCGGCAAAACGACGCCGTGATGGTGGCGCACTACTACGTGCATCCCGACCTGCAGGACCTGGCCGAGGAGACCGGCGGATTGGTGGGCGATTCGCTGGAAATGGCGCGCTTCGGCCGCGACCATGCCGCCCGGACGCTGGTGGTGTCGGGCGTGCGCTTCATGGGCGAAACGGCCAAGATCCTCAGCCCCGGAAAAACCATCCTGATGCCCGATCTGGACGCCCACTGCTCGCTCGACCTGGGCTGCCCGCCGGCCGCATTCAGCGCCTTTTGCGATGCGCACCCCGAGCGCACCGTGGTCGTCTACGCCAACACCAGCGCCGCCGTGAAGGCGCGGGCCGACTGGCTGGTCACCTCCAGTTGCGCGCTGGAGATCGTGGCTGCGCTGGCGGCGGCGGGCCAGAAAATCCTGTGGGCGCCCGACCGCCACCTGGGCGCCTACATACAGCGCGAGACCGGCGCCGACATGCTGCTCTGGAACGGCGCCTGCATCGTGCACGACGAGTTCAAGGCGTTCGAGCTCCAGGCCCTGAAACAGCAACACCCCCAGGCCAAGGTGCTGGTCCATCCCGAAAGCCCGGCCGATGTGCAGGCGCTGGCCGATGCCATTGGCTCGACCTCGGCCATCCTCAAAGCCGCGCGCCAGATGGCGGCCAAAGAATTCATCGTGGCCACCGACAGCGGCATGTTGCACCAGTTGCGCGCGCAAAACCCCGGCAAGATCTTCCACGAAGCCCCGACGGCGGGCGACAGTGCCACCTGCAAAAGCTGCGCCCACTGCCCCTGGATGGCCATGAATGGCCTGGCCGACCTGGCCCGCGTGCTGGCAACCGGCGCCAATGCCATCAGCGTCGACCCGGCACTGCTGCCGCGTGCGCGCCAGCCCATCGACCGCATGCTGGCCTTCACTGCGGCGCTGCGCAACGGGCAAGCCGCTGCCGGTCTGGTGCCGCACCTGGGGGCGGCCTGAACGGCTGCGGCCTGTCATTCCATTTCTGAATCATCCTCTGAATCATCCGTGCACTTCGTCGGCGTCGCTTGCCGCGCATTCGTGCTGTCTGCGCTCTGCTTTCGCGTTCACGAACGATTTGGAAACGGAATCAGAAGGCAAAGATCTTCCCCGGATTGAGGATGTTCTTCGGGTCCAGCGCCCGCTTGATCGCGCGCATCATGTCCACCGCGCCGGCGCCGGTTTCATCGAGCAAAAACCCCATCTTGTGCAGGCCCACGCCATGCTCGCCGGAGCAGGTGCCGTCCAGGCTCAGGGCGCGGGCCACCAGATTGTGGTTCAGCGTTTCGGCGGTAATGCGCTCTTCGGGGTTGTCGGGGTCGAGCAGGTAGCCGAAGTGGAAGTTGCCGTCGCCCACATGGCCCACCAGGCTGTAGGGGATGCCGCTGGCCTCGGCTTCGGCCACCGATTCGAGCAGGCAGTCGGCCAGGCGGCTGATGGGCACACAGGTATCGGTGCTGATGGCGCGGCAGCCGGGGCGGCTTTGCACGGCGGCGAAGTAGGCGTTGTGCCGCGCCGCCCACAGCCGGCTGCGCTCTTCCGGCGTGCTGGCCCATTCGAAAGCCTGGCCGCCGAATTCGCCGGCGATCTCCTGCACGGTCTCGGTCTGCTCCTTCACGCCCGATGGCGTGCCGTGGAATTCCATCAGCAGCATCGGCTCTTCGCGCAGTTGGAGCTTGCTGTGCGCGTTGACCATGCGCACCGCGTGGCGGTCTATCAGCTCGATGCGGGCGATGGGCACACCGAGCTGTATGGTCTGTATGGTGGTGCGCACGGCGGCCTCGATGCTCGGGAACGAGCAGACCGCTGCGCTCACGGCCTCGGGCAGAGGGTACAGGCGCACGGTGATCTCGGTCATGATGCCCAGCGTGCCTTCGCTGCCCACCATCAGGCGCGTCAGGTCATAGCCTGCGCTGCTCTTTTTGGCGCGGGTGCCGGTGCGGATGACCTGGCCGCTGGCGGTGACCACTTCGAGCGCCAGCACGTTCTCGCGCATGGTGCCGTAGCGCACGGCGTTGGTGCCGCTGGCGCGCGTGGCGCTCATGCCGCCGATGCTGGCATCGGCGCCGGGGTCGATGGGGAAAAACAGGCCCGTGTCCTTGATGGCCTCATTGAGCTGCTTGCGGGTGATGCCGGGTTGCACCGTCACGGTCAGGTCTTCGGCATCGATGCTCAGCACCTGGTTCATGCGGCTCAGGTCGATGCTGATGCCGCCCTGCACGGCCAGCAACTGGCCTTCGAGCGACGAGCCTGCGCCGTAGGCAATCACCGGCACGGCGTACTGGCTGGCCAACTGCACGGCATCGGCCACATCCTGCGTGCTGTCGGCAAACACCACGGCCGACGGCGGCGGCGCCCGGAACGAACTCTCGTCCCGGCCATGCTGCTCGCGCACCGCCTGCGCCACCGTGCACTGGGCGCCAAAGCGGGTTTGCAGCGCGGCGATCAGCGCCGGGGGCACGACACGCAGATGAATTTCAGGCAACAGATGGGCTGCGTTCATGGTCTTGGCTCCTGGGGTGGCGATGCGTCGGCGCGGGGTCTCGATTCTATGCAGCCTTGGCGCGCGGTGGCCCTGGCTGCTTGGCCGGACGGTCTTTGCGGGTTTGTGCCCCGGCATTGCCGGTGACCGGGGGCCGACTGCATAATTTGCCTCACTTTGCGACCAGAACCTGTCATGACCGACCTCGAATTCATGGACCACGCTGAAAAACTGCTGCTGGCCGTCGAGCGCAGTTGCGATCGCATCAACGAAACCACGGATGCCGACCTGGACAGCCAGCGCTCGGGCGGCATGCTGACCCTGGTTTTCCCCAATCGCAGCCAGATCGTCATCAATCTGCAAAAACCGCTGCACGAGGTCTGGATGGCCGCGCGCTCGGGCGGCTACCACTACCGGTTTGACGGCCATGCGTGGCAGGACAGCAAGGGGGCAGGGGAGTTCTTTGCCTGCCTGGGCCGCGATGCCACCGTGCAATCCGGGCGACCGTTGCAGTTTGCGGCGTAAAACGCCGCTCAGTGGCGAAACAGGTCGAGAATCCGGTTGCGCTCCTCCGATGGCGGCGGCGCCTGGGGCACTGCGGCGGGTGCGGCAACGCCCCCCGCCTCCAGCCCGACGCTGGCAACGCCCGCGTTGTGGGCGTATTCCTCATAGAACCATTCCCCGCCCACATTCACGACCCCTGCCGGCACGTCGGGCTCCTGCACCGGGACGCCCCTGAGCGCGCGCTCCATGAAACTGATCCATATCGGCAGGCTGAGCCCGCCGCCCGTCTCGCGGCTGCCCAGATTGCGCGGGGTGTCGTAGCCAATCCATGTGACCGCCGCAATGGTGGGTTGGAAGCCGGCAAACCAGGCATCGACCGAGTCGTTGGTGGTGCCGGTCTTGCCGTAGATGTCCGGGCGCTTGAGGGTGGCCTGGGCCTTGGCGGCGGTCCCGGAGCGGGTCACCTCCTGCAGCAGGCTGTCCATGACAAAGGCGTTGCGCGCAGCGATGGCGCGGGACTGCTCGCCGCTGACCGGAGGCGGGGGTTCGGAAATCACCCGCCCTTTGTGGTCCGTGACCTTGGTGATCAACCAGGGGTTGACGCGATAGCCGCCGTTGGCAAACACGCAATAGGCCGAGGCCAGTTGCAGCGGCGTCACGGAACCCGTCCCCAACGCCATCGGCAGGTAAGCCGGGTGTTTCTCGACATCGAAGCCAAAGCGCCCCACCCAATCTTGCGCCGTCTTCGGGCCTATGGCCTGCAGGATGCGGATCGAGACCATGTTCTTGGACTTGGCCAGCCCGGTGCGCATGCTCATCGGCCCGTCGTATTTGCCGTCGTAGTTTTTCGGCTCCCAGGGCTGGCCGCCGGTGACGCCCGCGCCAAAGAACAAAGGCGCGTCGTTGATGACCGTGGCGGGCGTAAACCCCTTCTCCAGGGCTGCCGAGTAGATGAACGGCTTGAAGCTCGATCCTGGCTGGCGCCAGGCTTGCGTCGCATGGTTGAATTTGTTTTTATTGAAGTCGAAGCCCCCGACCAAGGCCCGAATCGAGCCGTTGCGCGGATCGAGCGCCACCAGGGCGCCTTCCACCTCCGGCAATTGCGTGATTTCCCAGGTGTTTTTGGGCGTCTTGAGCACCCGTATCACGGCGCCAGGGCGGATCCTGATGTTCGGCGGCGCCTTGTCGCTCAGCCCCGACTGCGCCGGCTTCAGGCCGTCGCCGGTGATCTCGATCTGGTCGCCAGTGGCACGCGCGGCAACGATCTTGTTCGGAGCGGCCGCCAGCACCACGGCAGCGAGCAGATCCCCGTTGTCGGGATGGTTGGCCAAGGCGTCGTCAATCGCGTCCTCCATCTCCTGCTGCGCGGCCGGCAGCGCGACAAACCGCTCCGGCCCGCGATACTGCTGGCGCCGTTCGTAATCCATGATCCCGCGGCGCAAGGCGTTGTAAGCGGTCTCTTGCTGCACGGCATTGAGGCTGGTGTAGACATTGAGCCCGCGTGTGTAGGCCTCGTTGCCATACTGGATGAAGATCAGTTGCCGCACCATTTCGGCCACATACTCGGCATGTATCCGGGTGTTGTCCGGGCCTGTGCGAATCTTGAGGTCCTCCTGCTTGGCCTCGGTCGCTTGCTGCGGCGTGATGAAGCCGTTTTCCCGCATGCGCTCGATGATGTACTGCTGGCGCACGCGGGCCCGCTTGGGGTTGCTGATCGGGTTGTAGGCCGAGGGCGCCTTGGGCAAGCCCGCAAGCATGGCCGCTTGCGCAATCGACAAGGACTTCAGCGGCGTGCCGAAATAGGCTTCGGAGGCCGCAGCAAAACCATAGGCGCGATTGCCCAGGTAAATCTGATTCATGTAGATCTCAAGAATCTGATCCTTGGTCAGCAAATTTTCCAACTTCAAAGTCAGTAATACTTCATAAATCTTGCGTGTGAACGTTTTCTCCGACGACAAATAAACATTGCGCGCCACCTGCATCGTGATCGTCGAAGCGCCCTGGCTCCCCAGGCGTCCGACATTGGCCAGACCGGCACGCAGCACACCTTTGTAGTCGATGCCGCCGTGCTGAAAAAACCGCGCGTCTTCGACCGCCAGGACGGCGTCCTTCATGACCTTCGGGATCTCGGCGATGGGCGTCAGATTGCGCCGCTCTTCCCCGAATTCGCCCAGCAACGCCCCTTCCGCCGAGTACACCCGCAAAGGCAGCTTGGGACGGTAGTCCGCAAGCTCCGATATGTCCGGCAGATTGGGGTAGGCCGCCGACAGCGCCACGGCGATCGTCAACGCCAGCCCTGCGACAGCGGCGGCGGTCAATCCGAGCAGCCACCCGCTGATGCGCAGGACCTGGCGCGACCAGGTCGGCCGGGCACGAACGGGGGGGGTGTCCGACTTGGCGGAGGACTTCGCTGGGGGGGGCTGCGGCATGTTGCTCCGGCGGGCTGGGGGTCGCGCATTATAAAAAACACCTGCCCGGGCTTGCCGGGGCAGGCCGCATCCTGCGCGCAGCGCCGCCGCCGAGCACCGCCGCCGAGAGGCGCGCCACACCGGTCCAGCAGTGTTGCAAGTGTAGAAAAATTTCGTTTGCTTTTTGCAACGCTCGGCAGACCGGACAACGGAAAAAGTCTTTACGATAGAACCCTCTTGCTGATAGCATTCATGTGAAGCGTGAGGTTTGGTTACACGTTTGGGCGATTGGTATCAGCCCTTTCCGCCCCACATCGGGCTATCCGCAAGTTACACATACAGGGGAGCAATCTTGATCTCAATGGGGTCCTTGTTCGGTCGCCAGTCTGCTCCGCTGCTGGGAATCGACATCAGTTCCTCCAGCGTCAAACTGGTGGAGTTGGGGCGCGACAAAGCGGGCAGTCTGGTCCTGGAGCGTTGCGCCATCGAGTTGCTCGAACGTGGCTGGATCACCGATGGCAACGTCGAAAAATTCGACGAGGTCGCCGATGCGCTGCGCCGGCTCATCAAAAAGAGCGGAGCGAAGACGAAAAACGTCGCCCTGGCACTGCCGCCTTCCGCCGTGATCACCAAAAGGATCACCCTGCCCGGGGGGATGACCGAGCAAGAGCTGGAGATCCAGGTCGAATCCGAAGCCAACCAGTACATCCCGTTCTCGCTGGATGAAGTGAGTCTGGACTTTTGCGTAGTCGGGCCGAGTAAGACGGCGGCTGACGATGTCGAGGTGCTGATTGCGGCTTCGCGGCGTGAAAAAGTCCAGGACCGGCAAGGGCTGGCCGAGGCGGCGGGCCTGAAGGCCGTCGTCATCGACATCGAATCCCATGCCGCGCGCATGGCCGCCGGGCGATTGATACAAGCCCTGCCCAACCAGGGTGTCGATGCCGTAGTGGCGCTTTTCGAGATCGGCGCCTTGACCACCAGCATGCAGGTCCTGAGCAACGATGAAGCCCTTTATGACCGGGATCAGGCCTTCGGCGGCGCGCAACTGACGCAACTGATCATGCGCCAGTACGGTTTCTCGATGGAAGAAGCCGAAAGCAAGAAGCGCAGCGGAGAACTGCCCGAAGATTATCAATCGGCCGTGCTGCACCTGTTCGTCGACAGCATGGCGCAAGAAATTGGCCGGGCGTTGCAGTTCTTTTTTACCAGCACCCCGCACAACCGCGTAGACCACATCCTGCTGGCAGGGGGATCGGCACCCTTGCCCGGACTGACCGAAGCAGTGACCCAACACACCGGTTTCGTTTGCAACACAGTCAACCCGTTTGACGGCATGGAGATCGGAAATGCCGTCCGAATGCAAAAAATGGCGCGTGAAGCGCCCACCTATTTGACCTCTTGCGGTCTGGCGATGCGGAGGTTCCTGCAGTGATCCTGATCAACTTGCTACCCCACCGGGAGGAAGCCCGTAAACGCCGCAAAGAGGCCTTTCAGGCCGCCACGCTTGCGTCGGCTCTTCTCGGCCTGGCGATCGCCGGCGCCATTTACTGGGGGTTCCAGATGCTGATCACGGATCAACTGGACAGGAATGCCTTCCTCCAGAAGGAAACCCAGGTTCTGGAAGGACAGATCAAGGAAATCGCCTCCATCGAAGACGAGATATCTGCGCTGCGTGCCAGACAAAAGGCGGTGGAAGATCTTCAGTCGGACAGAAACTTGCCAGTCCATTTGCTGGCCGAACTGGTCAAACAATTGCCGGACGGAATGTTCATCACCGGCATCAGACAAGCGGAGCAGACCATCACGATGCAGGGCGTGACTTATTCGAATGAGCAGGTTTCCGAACTGCTGCGCAATCTCGCCGACAACACCCCTTGGTTGACCAAGCCCGAGTTGGCCGAAATCGTCGCGGGCAGCAATTTCGCTGCGGTCCAGAACCAGCGCAACCCGCGCCCGGCGTCTTCATTCAACCTCAGGTTCCAACTGGTTCGGGCCAGCGATGCCGAAAAAACGATAGCTGCTGCCAACGCTGCTGCGCCTGGAGGAAAGTGAGATGGCGAGCAAAAAACAAAATTCGATCGATTTGGCCGAACGGATGGCGGTCATTCTGGGGCAATTCAAAAATCTGGACAACAAAGACCCATCCCTGTGGCCCACCGTCCCCAAGATATTTCTTTACCTGGCCGTGATGGCGGCCGTTGCCGTGGCCTCATGGTTCATCTTCTTGAAGGACTACGAGACGGAACTGGAGGAGGCACGCAGCAAGGAAACCGCATTGCGTGACGGGTATCGCCAGAAGCTCGTCAAGGCCGTGAATCTGGATGTCCTGAAAAAGCAAAGGGAACAGATCCAGCAATACGTCATCCAGTTGGAAAAACAACTGCCCAGCAAGGCTGAAATGGCCGCATTGCTCTCCGACATCAATCAGGCCGGCCTGGGCAGGAGCCTGCAGTTTGAACTCTTCA
Organism: Verminephrobacter eiseniae EF01-2; assembly: GCF_000015565.1. Classification (NCBI taxonomy): domain Bacteria; kingdom Pseudomonadati; phylum Pseudomonadota; class Betaproteobacteria; order Burkholderiales; family Comamonadaceae; genus Verminephrobacter; species Verminephrobacter eiseniae. Next base: position 30,556 of record NC_008786.1, on the reverse strand, counting down.
AACCAGGCCAGGTGGTGGCAAAGAATTACTATGCCGAATTGCCCATAGCCATCCGGGTCTCCGGCAAGTACCATGATATTGGCGCGTTCGCCGCCGACATAGCGCATCTTTCCCGCATCGTGACGCTGAACAACATCGCCATCGCGCCGACCGGAGCGCGCGGAGCCAATATGCTGACGCTGGACGCAACGGCGCGCACCTTCAGATATCTGGATCCCGAAGAAGTCCAGGCGCAAAAGAAGGCGGGAGGGGCAAAGTGATGAAGGATTTTCGCATTCCGCTGCTGCTGACGCTGCCGGTGGTGCTGACGGCTTGTTCTCCCGGCGGCGAGGATGAATTGCGCCAATGGATCATCGAGCAGCGCGCCAACACCCGCGCCGGTGTCACACCTTTGAGCGAGCCGAAAAAGTTCATTCCAGAGCTTTATACCCAGGACGGGGTCATGGATCCGTTCGATCCATTGAAACTGACACGGGGCTCGGACGGCGACACCACACATGCGGCGGAAAATGCAGCGCTGCTGGCCCCCGAGCTGGCGCGGCGCAAAGAGCCTTTGGAGGCATTTCCGTTGGACACCATGGCCATGGTTGGCAGCCTGAACAAAACGGGAACTCCGACCGCCTTGCTGCGGGTTGAGAATCTGATTTATCAGGTTCATGTGGGCAATTATCTTGGGCAGAACTATGGGAAAGTCGTCCAGATCACCGAAAACTCGATTCAATTGCGCGAGATAGCACAGGATGCAGCCGGAGATTGGGTAGAACGCATGGCATCGCTCGATCTGCAAGAGGGAAAAAAATGAAACATATCAGTAGCTTGTCCATGAACTTCTGCCGTCCCGCCGCCATCGGCATCACGCTGGCGTTCCTGTCCCTGACCGCGGTGGCACAAGGCGCAATCAGCGCGATTGCCGGTAGCGTGCAGGGTGGGGTCGAAATCCTGAAAATAGACTTCACCGACGCTTTGACGGCGCCGCCCACGGGGTTTACGATACAATCGCCGGCACGCATTGCGCTTGATTTTCCGGGCGTGACCAACGCCTCGGGAAAATCGGCGCACACGGTGAATCTTGGCAATTTGAAATCCATCAACATCGTTCAAGCCAGTGAGCGCTCGCGCGTGGTGCTGAACCTGAAGTCGCCGACATCCTATCATGTGGATGTTCAGGGCAAGACGCTCATCCTGTCATTGGCTCCCGTGGCCGGAGCCGCCCCGGTGGCGGCCGCTCCGGTGGTGCCATTTGCTGAAAATCAAAACAGCGACATATTGCCGCTGAAGGATATCGATTTTCGCCGTGGCACCGATGGTTCCGGCCGGGTGATCGTGACGCTGGCCAACAGCCAGGCCGGCGTCGATCTTCAGCAGCAAGCCAAAGGCATTGCCGTCGAATTCATGCGCACATCGCTGCCCGAAGGCTTGCGCCGGCGGCTGGATGTGACCGATTTCGGCACCCCGGTGCAGACCGTGACCACGACGCAAACCGGCGAGCGCGTCCGCATGCTGATCGAATCCAGCGGCGATTGGGAGCACAGCGCCTATCAGAGTGACAACCAATTCGTGGTGGAGATCCGCCAAAAGAAAATCGATCAGAGCAAGCTCACGCAAGGCCCGGGGTATTCTGGCGAGAAACTTTCGTTGAACTTCCAGAATATCGAAGTCAGGTCGTTGCTGCAGGTGATCGCTGATTTCACGAATTTCAATATCGTGACCTCGGACACCGTGACCGGGTCTTTGACCCTGCGGCTCAAGGACGTGCCTTGGGACCAAGCCCTGCAGATCATCCTCGATGCCAGGGGCTTGGGCATGCGCAAAGCGGGCTCGGTGCTGTGGGTGGCGCCCAAGGACGAAATCGATGCCCGCACCCGAAAGGATTTTGAAGTGGCCCAGGCGATACAGCGGCTCGAACCTTTGAGAACCCAGGCCTATCAACTCAATTACGCCAAGGCTTCCGATATTCTCACCCAACTCAATGCCAGCGGTGGTGCCGGCGGCTCATCCACCCGCTTTCTCTCGGAGCGCGGGAGTGCGATTGCCGAGCCCCGGACCAACCAGTTGTTCGTCACGGATACCGCCAGCAAGCAGGAGGAGGTTCGGCAACTGTTGGCGCGCCTGGATGTCGCAGTCCGTCAGGTGATGATCGAGGCGCGCATCGTCGAAGCCCGTGATTCGTTTGGCCGTTCGCTGGGTGTGCGTCTGGGTTCAACGGATTTGAGTGCGAGCCGGAAGGGAACCGGTGGCTACGGAATCGGTGGCAACAAACGTGTTGCCTATGGCACCTCGTACAGCGATGCGGTCAAGGCCAGTGGTGCAAACGGATCCACTGCTCCCGATACCGGTGGAAATTTCGTCAACCTTCCCGCCAGTCTTTCGAGCGTGAATACGGTCGGCTCCTTTGCGCTTTCGATCTTCAACGCTGCGACGAACAAATTCCTGACGCTGGAGCTGTCGGCGATGGAGGCCGATGGCAAGGGGCGCATCGTGTCGAGCCCGCGCATCATCACGGCGGATCAGACCAAGGCATTGATCGAGCAAGGAACGGAATACCCCTATGCCGTCACCGCCCCCAACGGGGCGACCACGCTGGCTTTCAAGAAAGCGGTGCTGAAACTCGAGGTCTCTCCGCAAATCACCCCGGAAGGCAACATCATTCTGGATCTGGACGTGAGCAAGGACAGCCGTGGTGAAACCACATCCCAAGGTGTTGCCATCGATACCAAGCACATCAAAACACAGATCCTGATCGAGAACGGCGGAACGGTGGTGATTGGCGGCATTTTCGAGATGGAAGAAACGAGCCAGGAAAACAAAATCCCGTTCCTGGGCGATGTCCCGGTGGTCGGCAATCTTTTCAAGAGCAAGACTAAAGAGACGACGAAACGCGAAATGCTGATATTCATCACGCCCAAGGTGATTGCGGACAGCGGTCCGAAGAGGTAATTGCTCCAACTGCACACAGACCATCATGAAAAACATCTTCAAAACCTCGGTGGCAATTTCTGCCGTTTCGCTTGCCGCTTTGCTGCTGATGTCCTGTGGCGGTGCCAATAATGGCGATCCCGTCGGCCCGATTGCCAAACTGAGACTGAAGGCTCCCATTGGCAGTCTCATCGCCTACGCAGGAGGCGGTTGGTCTGACCTCACTGAGGTGCGTGGCGGGACCATGCCTTATGGTGTCTTCAACAACGTTCAGGGCCTGGAAACCTATGTGGATGACGATGGTGTTTTGATGTTCCGTGCCCGTGGCGCAGGAGGGGATGGTGAGATCACCGTTTATGACAGCAGTTTGCCTGTCCAGCAGGTGGTCATCAAGGGGGCTACCAAGGTGATACCGATGACCTGTAGCTCTGGCGTGACGATCAGTCTGGTTCCCAATGAATCCCGGAAGTTCACGATCATGGGGGGGATTGCTCCCTACACGATAAATAACGCGAATGCCGGCGCTGTCACTGCCAGCATTTCCGGCTCCACCGCCACCGTCACCGCCAAGGACCTGACCGCAACCGCCACATCCATTGTCACGGTACTCGATGCCACCGGAGCATCTTGTCCGGCCATCACTGTCACGGTCACTGCCAGTGTGCAAACCTCTCCGCCGCTGACTGTCGACCCGACAGAGATAACCAGCAGTCTTAGGACGACAAGCCGCACGATGATCGTTTCTGGCGGCACGCCTCCCTATACCGTGGTCTCCACCAACCAAGACGTAGCCACGGCGAGCATTGCAGGTTCGACGATCACCGTGAATCTGCATGCTATCGGAAGCGCTAACATTATTGTTACGGACAGCAAAGGTCAGACTATCAAGTCTGCTCCTAAGGTGACGGTAAATACCGACGTGATCGATGTGGAGCCTGATAGCTATGAGATCAATGAGGATAGTACTTCTTCCATCAAATATTTGATCACTGGTGGTAAACCGAACTATACTGCAATGATCAGTTTGGATGACCAAGAATATATCGAGGTACATACCACAAACGCGGCACCCTACACACTCACCGTAACGAAGCGTCGCTGTGTACCAGAGAATAGAACCATACCAATCGATATCTATGATGTCAATTTGCTGAAACAGACGGTGCGTCTGACCATCAAGAACACTATCCGTCCTGGTCAACCAACTAATGATGCTGATGATACTGGTAAAAACTGCAGGACACCGTAACCAACGACGCCAGCATCAGGAGCAGCACGTTAGCACCCATATCCCAATGGCCCATCCCCCCGGATTGGCCATTGCCTCGCACCATGGCCCGCCCGCCCGATCTTTCATTCCCGATGCACTCCGTCGATATCGATCTGGGTGATCGCAGTTACAGCATTCTGATTGGATCGGGGTTTCTTCCGGATGGAATAGCGCGCCTGGCGGATATTCGGGCGACCAGTGCCGTGGTGGTCACCAATGCGACGCTGGCACGCCTTTATCTGAAGGGGTGGAGCGGTTTCTTGGCGACGGTTTATCCACGGGTCCATGTGGTGGAGCTGCCGGATGGCGAGGAGTACAAGAATTGGGATTCCTTGAACCGCATCTTCAGTGCCTTGCTGGAATGGGGCTGTGACCGCAAGACGGTGTTGTTTGCGCTGGGCGGCGGGGTCATCGGTGATTTGACCGGTTTTGCGGCGGCAAGCTATATGCGCGGCATTGCGTTCGTGCAGATTCCCACCACTTTGCTGGCCCAGGTCGATTCGTCGGTGGGTGGAAAAACCGGGATCAACCATCCGCTCGGCAAGAACATGATCGGAGCGTTCCACCAGCCCCGCCTCGTCATCTGTGATCTGGATACGCTGGATACCTTGCCGAAAAGGGAACTGAGCGCCGGTTTGGCCGAGGTCATCAAATACGGCCCGATTGCCGACATGGCGCTGCTCGACTGGCTGGAAGGCTCTCTGGATGCGGTGCTGGCCAAAGACCGCCGGGCGCTGGCGCATGTCGTGCAGCGTAGCTGCCAGATCAAGGCGGCAGTGGTGGGATGCGATGAGAAGGAAACCGGCTTGCGCGCGGTTTTGAACTTCGGCCACACCTTTGGCCATGCCATCGAGGCGGGCATGGGCTACGGTGTCTGGCTGCACGGCGAGGCGGTGGCCGCAGGCATGGTCATGGCCGCCGAGCTTTCGCACCGGCTGGGCATGGTGGATGCGCGGTTTGTGCAGCGGCTGACGAGCATCATCGGGCGCGCCGGCTTGCCGACCCGAGGCCCCATCGTCGATGCAGCGGATAATGCAGGTCGTTATCTGGCGCTGATGCACGTCGATAAAAAGGCGCAAGCCGGAGAGATTCATTTCGTGCTGATCGACGGCCCGGGCCGGGCCGTGTCGCGCCCGGCGCCCGACGCTCTGGTGCGGCAGGTGATTGACGCCTGCTGCGGCTGATGCCAGGCCCTGCCACCCGTTGCCGTCGCGCGGCGCCTCGGGTGGTCAGCGCGCCGATGCCGGTGTTTGCCGTGCCTGCGCAACGGCGCTGGCAGCGATAATCGATCCACCGTTGCCATCAGCGCCTGCGCCCGGTGGCCTCGTTCCGCCCAGCGCCAACCATTGCCAACCACCGCCAATCGACCTGACCACCATGGGTGAAAAATTTCCTTTCCGGGCACGCAATCCTGACAACACCAGGCAACTGATTTTGGACGCGGCCCGCATCGAATTCGCCAAGGCCGGCCTGTCCGGTGCCCGGGTGGACAAGATCGCCGAGACCTCGGGAGTCAACAAGCGGATGATCTACCATTATTTCGGCGGCAAGGAGTTGTTGTTTGCTGCGGTCGTGGAGGCTGCCTACATGGATATCCGCAGCCAGGAGCAGGCGCTCGGTCTCGATGGGCTTGCGCCTTCCGAGGCCATGCGCCTGCTGCTCGATTTCACCTGGAAATACCATTTGCAAAACCCGGCGTTCATCACGCTGGTCAATAGCGAGAACCTGCACCAGGCCAGGCACATCGAGGGCAACCGGCAACTGCGCAAGCTCCAGAAAGCCTATGTCGGCATGGTCGAAGGCATTTTGCAGCGCGGCGTGGCCAGCGGTGAGTTTCGTCAGGGGATCGATGCGGTGCAGCTTTGCATCAGCATTGCGGCCGTCAGTTTTTACTATCTGAACAATCGGTACACGGGCCGTGTGCTGTTTGGCTTCGATTTCATGAACAAGAATGCGCTGCTGGCGCGCCGCCAGTTCAACACGCAGACCATCATGCGCATGGTGGCCGCGCGGCCTGATTGAGCCAGCCCGCCGCGCGCCCGGCGCCTTGGCATTGCGCGTTGGGCGCCAACGAGGCCAAAACCTGCTGCCGATCGATGGCGGGCCGCGCTTTCGGGGTTTGCGTTTTTCCGGTGCCGGGACCGGTGGCGCCTGGCCTGGCTTGGCTTGACAGCAAGCGCCGGCCGCTCCCCCGGGTCGATCGCATCACAGGTTTGACGCCAGCAGCCGCGCCAGCGCCGGCTGCTCCATGCCCCGGCGCTCGGCCATGGCTTGCAGTTGGTCTTGGCCGATCGTGCCGACGCTGAAGTATCGGCTGTCGGGGTGGGCCAGGTAGAAGCCGCTGACGCTCGCTGCGGGCGTCATGGCCAGGCTCCCGGTCAGGCCCATGCCGATGTCTGCGCATTGCAGCACGCGAAACATCGCTGCCTTGGCGCTGTGGTCCGGGCAGGCGGGGTAGCCGGGGGCGGGGCGGATGCCACGGTATTTTTCCGCGATCAATTCGGCAGGGCTGAGCCGCTCGTCGGGCGCGTAGCCCCACAGGTCGGTGCGCACGCGCTGGTGCAGGCATTCGGCAAAGGCTTCGGCCAGGCGGTCGGCCAGGCTTTTGAACAGGATGGCGCTGTAATCGTCGAGCGCGGCGATGAAGTCCTGCTCCTTTTTCTCGATCCCCAGGCCCGCCGTCACGGCAAACAGGCCGGCGTAGTCGGCGATGCCGCTGTCCTTGGGCGCGACGAAATCCGACAGGCAGCGGCTCGGGCGCATGACGCCATCGATGACATGCTTTTGCGTCTGCTGGCGCAGGCCGTACCAGGTCATCGCGCACCGGGTGCGGGTGTCGTCGGTGTAGAACTCGATGTCCTCGCCGACGCTGTTGGCCGGCAGCAGGGCCACCACGCCGCTGGCCGTGAGCCAGCGGCCGGCGATGATTTTCTTGAGCATGGCCTGGCCGTCGGCGAATACGCGGCTGGCTGCCGCGCCCACCACGGCGTCGGTCAGGATGGCGGGGTACGGGCCGGCCAGGTCCCAGGTCTGGAAGAACGGGCCCCAGTCGATGTACTTTTCCAACCCGGCCAGGTCGAAGTTCTTGAACACGCGCCGACCCATGGCGCGCGGCGCGGCGGGTTGGCAGGCAGACCAGTCGATGGGGGTCTTGTTCGCGCGAGCCTTGGCCAGGGGCCACAGCGGCAGCGGTTTTTTGCTGGCGTGCAGGCGGCGCACTTTGTCGTAGTCGGCGTTGAGTTCCTGCAGGTAGCTGCCCAGCGCCTGGCCCAGCAGGTTTTGCGCCACGCCCACGCTGCGCGAGGCGTCGGGCACGTAGACCACGGGGCCTTCGTAGTGCGGCGCGATCTTGACGGCGGTGTGCACGCGGCTGGTGGTGGCGCCGCCGATCAGCAGCGGGATTTTGCGCAGCCGGAAATGCTCGTCTTTCTGCATCTGGCCGGCCACGTATTGCATTTCTTCCAGGCTCGGGGTGATCAGGCCGGACAGGCCCACGATGTCGGCCCCCTCGGCTTTGGCGCGGGCCAGAATCTCGTGGCAGGGCACCATCACGCCCATGTTCACCACATCGAAGTTGTTGCACTGCAAGACCACGGTGACGATGTTCTTGCCGATGTCATGCACGTCGCCCTTGACGGTGGCGATGACGATCTTGCCCTTGCTGCGCACGTCGCGCCCGGCCAGTTCGTCCTGGCGCTTTTCTTCTTCGATGTAGGGGATCAGGTGCGCCACGGCCAGTTTCATCACGCGCGCGCTCTTGACCACCTGCGGCAGGAACATCTTGCCCGCGCCAAACAGGTCGCCGACGATGTTCATGCCGTCCATCAGCGGGCCTTCGATCACATGCAGCGGGCGACCGCCCCGGGCCAGAATCTGCTGATAAGCCTCCTCGGTGTCCCGGGTGATGAAGTCGGTAATGCCGTGCACCAGCGCGTGACCCAAGCGCTCGCCGACGGTCTTGGGGGCTTCGGGCGTGCCGCGCCATTCGAGCTTGCGGCTGTCGTCCCTGGCGCTGCTCCTGGCGCTTTCGGCGATTTCGACCAGGCGCTCGCCAGCATCGGCCCGGCGGTTCAGGATCACGTCCTCCACGCGCTCGCGCAGCGCAGGCTCGAGGTCGTCGTACACACCCACCATGCCGGCGTTGACGATGCCCATGTCCATGCCGGCCGCGATGGCGTGGTACAGGAACACGGTGTGGATGGCCTCGCGCACCGGGTCGTTGCCACGGAAGCTGAACGAGACGTTGGACACACCGCCCGACACCTTGGCGCCGGGCAGGTTCTGCTTGATCCAGCGGGTGGCCTCGATGAAGTCGACCGCGTAGTTGTCGTGCTCCTCGATGCCGGTGGCCACGGCGAAGATGTTGGGGTCGAAGATGATGTCCTCGGGCGGGAAGTCGATCTCGTCCACCAGGATGCGGTAGGCGCGCTCGCAGATCGCGATCTTGCGCCCGCAGGTGTCGGCCTGGCCCTGCTCGTCGAAGGCCATCACCACGGCGGCGGCGCCATAGCGGCGCACCAGTCCCGCCTGGCGCTTGAACTGCGCCAGGCCCTCTTTCATGCTGATGGAGTTGACGATGCCCTTGCCCTGTATGCAGCGCAGGCCGGCTTCGATCACCTCCCACTTGGAGCTGTCGATCATGATCGGCACGCGGGCGATGTCCGGCTCGGACGCGATCAGTTGCAGAAAGCGCACCATCGCGGCCTTGCTGTCGAGCATGGCCTCGTCCATGTTGATGTCGATGATCTGGGCGCCGTTGTCCACCTGCTGGCGCGCCACGGCCAGGGCCTGCTCGTACTGGCCGTTCAGGATCATGCGCGCAAACGCCTTGGAGCCGGTGACGTTGGTGCGCTCGCCGATGTTGACGAACAGCGAGTCCGGGCCAATGGACACCGGCTCCAGGCCGGACAGCTTCATCGGGGGCAGCGAAATGGCAGACATGGGACGGAAAGCTGTGCAGTGGCAACCGGAAAAACAGGCGGGCGTCGTTGCGCTCGGGCGTGCAGCCGCAAGCCCGCCGCTGGCCCATTCCTGATGCCTCGATGCGGGCTGGGGCCTGTCGCTGCAACGCGCCTTGGGCGAGGGCGGATTCTAAAGGGGCGCCGCCCTGCCGGCGCTACGGCGGCGGCGGCGCCAGCTCCAACTGCCGCATGATGCAGTCGACCAGCGTGCCCACCGCAGCCTGCCCGGTCTGGATCACGCACCGGGCGGTTGCGCGGTACAGCGGGTCGCGCTCGGCGTACAACTGGCGCAGCCGCCGTAGCGGGTCGTCCGTTTGCAGCAGCGGACGGGTCTGGTCGTGCTTGACGCGCTGGTAGAGGTCTTCGGGCATGGCCCACAGGTACAGCACATGCCCGAACTGGCGCAGCACGGCGCGGTTTGGCGCGCGCAGCACGGCGCCGCCGCCGGTGGCCAGCACCAGGCCGCCGGGCTGGCGCGCCACCTCGGCCAGCCCCTGCGACTCCAGGTCGCGAAAGCGCTCTTCGCCTTGCGCTTCGAAGTAGCTGCGGATGCTGCTGCCGATGGCCTGTTCGAGCCATTGGTCCAGATCGATGAACGGCACCCCGACCCGGTCGGCCAGCCGCTGGCCAACGGTGGATTTGCCCGCGCCGGGCATGCCGACCAGTGCACAGCGAATCTGCATGGGTGTCCTGCCTCTCCTGCCTCTTGTGGCCTGTGGTGACGCGACGCCGAGTGTAAGGCCGCGCGCGAACGTGCCGGCGCGCCCGAAACTTGGCGGCGGGTAATGGGCTGGATGAATGGGCTGGATGTATGCAGGGCTGTGCGAGCGCGACAGGCCGCAGGCCGGGGCGGCGCCGATAATGCGCCCCTGTGCGGATTGCCCGATCGTTTCGTCCGCTTGTTTTTGCCCCTTCTTCCCGGCGGCCCCGCCACGGCGCCCATCGACCTGTGACTCCACCGACCCCCGCCATCGTGACCCAACAGGCCGTCAGCCCCCTGCCGCGCTGGGCGCTGCTGCTGCTGTGCAGCGCCTATGTGGTGCCCGGCTTCGTCGGGCGCGAGCCATGGAAGAGCGCCGATATCACGGCCTTTGGCTACATGCTGGCGTTGGCCCGGGGGCAGACCCCGTGGTTCGGCCCGCTGCTGGGGGGGATGCCCCCCGAATCCGAGAGTCTGCTGCCTTACTGGCTCGGGGCCTGGGCGCTGCAACTGGCGCCGCCGTGGCTATCGGCCGAACTGGCGGCGCGCATTCCTTTTGCCGCCCTGCTGCTCGTCACGCTGCTGGCCACCTGGTACGGCACGTACTACCTGGCCCGCAGCCCGGGCGCCCAGCCCGTGGCGTTTGCCTTTGGCGGCGAGGCCAACCCGCCCGACTATGCGCGCGCGATGGCCGACGGGGCGCTGCTGGCCTTGATTGCCTGTCTGGGCCTGGCGCAGTTGTCGCATGAGATGAGCAGCCATCTGGCGCAGTTGGGCTGCGTGGCGCTGCTTTTTTTTGCGCTCGCCGCAATGCCGCACCGCAGGTGGGCGTCGGCCCTGGCCCTGGTCTTGGGCATGTTCGGGCTGACGCTGTCCGGCGCGCCGGCGCTGGCCGCGCTGCTGGGTGTGGGCAGCATGGTGCTGGTGCTCCATGCCCCCGGCGATCAGAGCGGCCGCAGACTGCGCTGGGTCTTGGCCCTGGCGGCCGTCACGCTGGCGGCGGCCTTGCTGGCCTGGGGTCTGCATTGCTGGCGCTGGCGGATCGTGTCCGCCGATGCCGTCGGCAAGGAATGGCAGAGCCTGGCCCGGCTGCTGCTGTGGTTTGGCTGGCCCGCATGGCCGTTGGCGCTGTGGACTGTCTGGCGCTGGCGCCGGCAGATCCTCAGCCGCCAGGGGCACCGGCATTTGCTGCTGCCGCTGTGGTTTTGCGCGCTGTCGCTCGCCGCCGCCATCACCACCCGGCCCGCAGACCGGGCCTTGCTGCCGGGTTTGCCGGCGCTGGCCGCTCTGGCGGCCTTTGCCCTGCCGACGCTGCGCCGCAGCGTGGGGGCGTTGATCGACTGGTTCACGCTGCTGTTTTTCAGCGCCTCGGCGCTGGCGATCTGGGTGATCTGGATTGCCATGCAGACCGGATTTCCGGCCAAACCGGCGGCCAATGTGGCCAAACTGGCGCCCGACTTCGTGCCGCAGTTCTCGGCCTTGGCGCTGGCGCCGGCGCTGGCCGCGACGGCGCTGTGGTGCCTTTTGGTCTGGTGGCGCGCCGCCCGCGACCGCGCCCCGATCTGGAAGAGCCTGGTGCTGCCCGCCAGCGGCGCCACGCTCGGCTGGCTGCTGCTGATGACGCTGTGGCTGCCCCTGCTCGACCATGCGCGCAGCTATGGCCCGCAGGTGCGCAGCGTGGTGGCGGCGCTCGGGCCTGCGCCGGGCTGCATCGAAACGCTGGGGCTGCATCGGGGCCAGGTCGCGGCCTTGCAGTACCACGGCCGATTGGCGCTGCAACCGGCCGGCGGGGCCGATGCTTGCCAATGGCTGCTGGCCGATGGCGCGGCCTGGCCCGTTTCCGGGCGCATGGTCGATGCGGGGCTCTGGGAGTTCGAGGCCATCCTGCCCCGCCCTACGGACAACAACGACCATCTGCTGCTGTTTCACCGCCTGGCTGCGGCGCGCGGGACGGATGGGCCGCGCGGGTCGGAGGGGGCGGACGAGCCGGATGGGCCGGATGGGCCGCCGCGCGGACGATAGCGGCAGCCTGCGGCGCGTGCTGCCGGCCATTGCCTCGGGTTCCTGAAGGGCGTCAGATCACCAGCGGATCCACATCGACCAGCCAGCGCAGCAAGCCCTTGTGCTGCGGCTGGCTGCGCGTGGCTTGCAGCACCGGCTGCCAGGCGCTCAGAAAGCGCTGCAATGCGGCGCGGGCGGGGCTTTCCAGCAGCATCTGGGCGCGCTCGACATTTGCCACGCGCTGTATCGCCAGCGGCACCGGGGGATAGAGCGTCACCTGCTCGCGTCCCGGCAGGCCGGCGGCCTGCGCCGCAGCCGTGGCGGCCGTCAAAAAGCCCTGCGCCAGTTGCTGCGTGCGGGCGTCGGCGCGCACCAGGGCCTGGTAGGCGAAGGGGGGCATCGCGGCGGCTGCGCGCTCCTGGAGCTGTTGCTCGGCAAAGGCCGGGTAGTCGTGCCGGCGCAGGGCCTCGAACACGGCGTGCCGGGGGTGAAAGCTCTGCACCCACATTTCGCACGGCGTTCCTTGCCGCGCCATGTAGGCGGCGTCGCGCCCGGCGCGGCCTGCGGCTTGCATCAGCAGCGCAAACAGCCGCTCGGGCGCGCGAAAGTCGCTGGAGAACAGGGCCCCGTCGGGCTGCACGGCGGCCACCAGCGTGATGCGCCGAAAGTCATGCCCCTTGGCGATCATCTGCGTGCCGACCAGCACATCGACCTGGCCGGAATGCACCTGCGCCAGTTGGCTTGCCAGCGCGCCCTTGGCCCGGGTGGTGTCGGCGTCGATGCGGGCGATGCGCGCCGGCGTGCGGTCGGGCCGCAGCACGTCGGACAGCAGCGCGCCCAGTTGCTCTTCCAACTGCTCGGTGCCCCGGCCCAACGGCAGGATGTCGGGGCTGCCGCAGCCGGGGCAATGCCGCGGCACGCGCAGGGTGCTGCCGCAGTGGTGGCAGCGCAGGCTGCGGTCGGCTTTGTGGAACACCTGGTGCGCGCTGCAATGGGGGCAGTCGCTTTTCCAGCCGCAGTCGACACAGTGCAGCACCGGGGCGTAGCCACGGCGGTTGAGCAAGATCATGCTTTGCTCGCCGCGCGCCACGCGCTCGGTGATCGCGGCCAGCAGCGGGGCGCTGAACAGGGCGCGCCGGGGCTGCTGGCCCATGTCCACGCGCCGCACGCGGGGCAGCGCGCCGGCGCCGATGCGGCTGGGCATGTGCAGCCGCAGATAGCGCCCGCCGGCGGGGTTTTCGGGGCTCGGCGGGCGGCTGGCGTGCCAGCTCTCCAGCGATGGCGTGGCCGAGCCGAGCAGCACCTTGGCGTTTTGCTCGCGCCCGCGCCAGATGGCCAGGTCGCGTGCCGAATAGCGCGCGCCTTCTTGCTGCTTGTAGCTCGGGTCATGCTCCTCATCGACGACGATGAACGCCAGGCCGGGCAGGCTGGCAAAGACCGCCATGCGCGTGCCCAGCACGATGCGCGCCCTGCCGCTGTGCGCGGCCAGCCAACTGGCCAGGCGCTGCGGCCCGGTCATGCCGCTGTGCAGCGAGACCACGGCCGCAGCGCCAAAGAGCGGGGCAAAGCGGCGGGTCAGGCGCTCTTCGAGCTGGGCGGTGAGGTTGATCTCGGGCACCAGCACCAGCGCTTGCGCGGCGGCGTTGGCTTGCAGCGCTTCTTGCACGCAGCGCAGGTAGACCTCGGTCTTGCCGCTGCCGGTGCTGCCGAACAGCAAAAACGGGCCTGGCTCCGCCGCAATGCGGGCGATGGCGCTTTCCTGCTCTGCGCTCACGGTGAGGGTTTCCGTGGCGGGCATGGCCTCGTCGGTGGCGCCGGGCGCCTGCGCCGGGCGGCGCAGGCGGCGCGCCAACTGTTCCGGGCTGAGCGTGCGCAACTGCGGCGGCAGCGCGGCCAGGGCCACCTCGCCCAGCGCGCGCTGGTAGTAGCGCGCGGCAAAAGCCACCAGGCGGCGCCAGGGGGCATCCAGTGGGGCCAGACCTTCCAGCACCCCGGCAATCGGGCGCAGGGTCATGCCCTCGGGCAGCGCGTGCCGCTGCCCGGGCGGCGCATCGATCCCCTCGGGGGCATCCCAGACCACCCCCAGCACCTCGCGCCGGCCCAGCGGCACGCGCACCAGCGTGCCTGCGGGCAGGGGGCGCTCGCAGGCGTAGCTCAGCAGGCCGCCGGCGTCGCTATGCAACGGGGTGTGCAGCGGGGTGTGCAGTGCCACATGGACGCGGCAGGCGGCGGGCGGGGGGGCAGACAAGGGGCGGGCAGGATGACGATGGGCAACGAAGGGCGCTGCCGGGCAGCAGCGGGCATTGTCGCCGCTGGCCGGGCCTCGGATCTCGGGCCTCGGGCCTGAGGGCGGCGTGGCGCCGGGGCGTCCTGGCACGGGCACGGCGGCCTTGCCGCTGATGGGCAGGGCCGCGCCAGCGGGCAGCCGGCGGCGGTATTGCCGGCGCTTCGGGCGTGCCTCCCTGGCCGGGGCCGCGCTGGCGCCATTGCCCGGCGCTCAGCCCTGGCGCTGCGCCCGCGAGTAGCTGTGCACGGCCTCGACCAGTGCTGCCACATGCGCCGGCGGCGTGAACTGGCTGATGCCGTGGCCCAGGTTGAAGATATGCGTAGGCCCGGTGGTGCTGCGGTCGGTGTGGGGCGGGCCAAAGCTGTCGAGCACCTGCTGCACCTGCTGCACGATGCGCGCCGGCGGGGCCAGCAGCACATGGGGGTCGATGTTGCCCTGCAACGCCTTGCCCGGGCCGCCCACGGCGCCGCCGACCAAGGCCCGCGCGCTGGCCAGGTTGGCCGTCCAGTCCAGGCCCAGCACCTGGCAGTCCAGCGACTGCATGTCTTGCAGCCACGGCGCGCCGCCCTTGGTGAAGACGATGCGCGGCACATCGCTGCCATCCACCCCGGTGCGCTGCAATTGCGCCAGCACGCGGGCGGTGTAGGCCAGGCTGAATGCCTGAAAGGCGCCGTCGGCGAGCACGCCGCCCCAACTGTCGAAGACCATCACGGCCTGGGCGCCGGCGTCGATCTGGGCGTTCAGATAGGCCGCCACCGTGTCGGCGTTGATGGCCAGGATGCGGTGCATCAGGTCGGGGCGGGAATACATCAGGCCCTTGACCAGCCGGTAGTCGTCGCTGCCCCGGCCTTCGACCATGTAGCAGGCCAGCGTCCAGGGGCTGCCGGAAAAACCGATCAGCGGCACGCGCCCGTTCAGCGCCCGGCGGATGCTGGCCACGGCATCGAACACGTAGCGCAGCCGGGCCATGTCGGGCACGGCCAGCGCGGCCACGGTGGCCTCGTCGCGCACCACCTTGGCCAGGCGCGGGCCTTCGCCCTCGGCAAACGACAGGCCCAGGCCCATCGCGTCCGGCACGGTAAGGATGTCGCTGAACAGGATGGCCGCGTCCAGCGGGAAGCGCTCCAGCGGTTGCAGCGTCACCTCGGTGGCGTAGTCCACGCTGGTCGCCAGGCCCATGAAGCTGCCGGCCCGCGCCCGGCTGGCCTGGTATTCGGGCAGGTAGCGGCCCGCCTGGCGCATCAGCCACAGGGGGGTGTAGTCGGTGGCCTGGCGGCGGCAGGCGCGCAGGAAACTGTCGTTGGCGAGGGGGGCAAAGGGCATCCGCCGATTGTCGCAGGGCCGGCGGCCAGGCCCCTGTCCATGCGGCGCTTGCGCGGCGCGCGCGCGTCCCTTGCGCGGTTTGTGCGGCTCGTGCGGCGCACTCAGCGTTCGGCGATGTAGTGCGACATGCGGGCGCTCTGGCCCGGGGCCAGGAAGGCGCGCACCCCGGTCTCCAGCACCTGGTCGGCCATCGTGGCGCGGGCGCGCTGGTGCAGGTAGTCGGCCCAGGATTCGACGATGAACCGCTCCACGTAGCGCGAAGGCTCGCCCAAGTCTTTGTACACGCGCCAGAAGGTCGCGCCATCGCGCCGGCGCGGGGCCTTCATCTGGCTGATGGCGTCGAGAAAGGCGGCGTCGCTGCCCGGCACGATGCGGTAGCCAATCTCCACGGCCACCGGGCCGGCCTCGGGCAGGGGTTCGGCCTCGATGAACAGTTCATCCCAGGGCGTGGCCTGCGTGACCTCGTGCAGCGCGCCCATGCGCAGCGGCATCGGGCCGGCCAGCGGCAGGCCGGCCAGCATGCAGGCGGCGGCCAGGCACAGAGTGGGCGTCGGGCCCATGAGTTCAGACGATGCGCCCCAGAACGCCGAGCCCAGCGCGAACGCCCCCAGCGCGGCCACCATGTGCATGGCCACGGCGCGCGAGCGCACCCACTGCGGCGCGCTGGCCTGCGTGGCGGTGTTGAAGGTGGACATGGCCGACATCCACGCGGCGCCGGCCAGCAGCATCCACAGATAGACCAGCCAGGCGCGCTGCGTGAGCGCGGTCACCAGCATGGCTGCGGCAAACACCCCGCCAGCGCTGCCGACGATCCACTCCAGCCCGAAGCGGGCGCGCAGCCGCCCCAGCATCAGGCCCACCGCCACGGCGCCGATGCCCAGGCAGCCCATCAGCAGCCCGAAGCCCTGCGCGCCGGCACCGAGCTGGCGCTGCGCAATCACCGGCAGCAGCGCCCACAGCGCCGAGCCGGCGGCGCTGAACGCCATCACGCGCACCAGTTGCGCCAGGATGATGCGCGAATGCCAGGCAAAGCGCAGGCCGCTGAGCGTGCCGCCCCACAGGCGCTCGGCGGGCAGCTTGGAAGGGGCATGCGCCCGTGGCGGCCAGCGGCGGATCGAGTCCCACATCACCAGCGTGGTGCCCACCGTGACCGCAAACACCCAGCCCGCCCCCAACTGCGCAAACACCAGACCGGCCAGCGTCGGACCCACGGCCCGCGCAACGTTGTAGGCAATGCTGACGGCGGTGATGGCCTGCGGCCATTCGTCGCGCGGCACGGGGTCGATGACCGAGGAGTTCCAGGCCGGGGTGAGCACGGCGGTGCAGCAGCCACAGACGAACACCAGCAAGAGCACGGACGCCGGACCGATCCAGCCGGCCAGCGTCAGCAAGGCGAGCAGCGCGCAGGCGCCGGTCTGCGCCAGCAGCGCGCCCGAGATCAGGCGCTTGCGGTCGGTGGTGTCGGCCAGCACGCCCGCCGGCAGCGCCAGCAAAAACATCGGCATGAACACCGCCGTCTGCACCAGCGCCGCCAGCAATGCGGAGCCTGTGAGCTCGACCACCAGCCACGCCGCCGCCATGGCCTGCATGCCGCTGCCGATAAAAAAAACCCCGCCGCCAATCCACAGCCCCCGGAACACGGGCTGGCGCAGGGGGCTCCACAAAGAGGTCGATGGCGTGGACATGCAGGCAGTGCGGGTGAGGGCCAAAGGTCTGGACGGGCGCTGCAGCGCGCCCCGGGCGCGCGCACCAGGCACCCCCCGTGCGCGATCGATGCGACCGTGCTGGCGTGCTGCGCGGCGGCTATTGTTGCATTCCGTTCGGCGGACGATCAGCCCGGGACGGGTTCGAGACGGGTTCGGGATGTGTTGCGGCGCTACCATGGCCCTGTCGCTGGCGGCCCGGGGGACGGCGAAGGGACGGCGAAGGATGGCGAAGGGATGGCAAAGATGGCGCTGGGGAATTTGCGTGTGCTGCTCGACGGCTTGGCGGCCGGGCCGGCCTGTCTGGTGACGGTGGCCTCGACCCGGGGCTCGGCGCCGCGCGAGCCTGGGGCCTGGATGGCGGTGTTTGCCGATCGGCTGGTGGGCAGCATTGGCGGGGGACATCTGGAGTGGCAGGCGATCACCGAGGCGCGCCGCCGTCTGGCGCATGGGGCTGACGCCGGACCGATGCGTTGTGCGCTCGGCCCGTCCTTGGGGCAATGCTGCGGCGGCGTGGTGCATCTGGGCTTCGAGCGCCTGAGCGCTGTCGATGCCCCCGGGCTGGCCCGGCGCCTGGCCCCGCGCTTGCAGCCCGTGGCGCTGTTTGGCGCCGGGCATGTCGGGCAGGCGCTGGCGCGGGTGCTGGCGCCTTTGCCGTTCGCGCTGACCTGGATCGACAGCCGCGACGGCATCTTTGCGCCAGACCCGCCGCCAGGCGCGGTCTGCGAGCATTCCGAGCCGGTGCAAGGGGCCGTGCCCGCGCTGGCCGCCGGCTCCCGCGTGCTGATCATGAGCTTTTGCCATGCCGAAGATCTGGAACTGGTGGCCGCCTGCCTGCGCCGCCAGTGCGCGCAGCAGGATTTGCGCTTCATCGGGCTGATTGGCAGCCAGCCCAAGTGGGCGGCGTTTTCCAGGCGCCTGCGCGGGCGCGGTTTCAGCCCGCAGGAGTTGGCGCAGGTCACCTGCCCCATCGGCATCCCCGGCATTGCCGGCAAGCAGCCCGAAGTCATCGCCGTGGCCGTGGCGGCGCAGTTGCTGCAAACCTTGTGAGCCACGGCGGCGCGGCGCCGCGACAGGGCTACGGCGCGCCTTTGGCCGCGCTCAGCGAGACTTCGCGCGCGATGACGGCAAGCATCGATGGAATCAGGTTTTCCGGGTCGTCGGCATAGACGGCGTGCAGTTTCAGGGCCGGAAACTGCGGCGTGATCGACAGGCGCTCCAGCGCCCCGGTGGCAATCGCCGCAGCCGCCACCGGCAGCGGCAACAAAGCCACCCCCACGCCGTCGCAAGCGAGCCGCGACACGGCAGACAGGGAGTTCGAGTTCGAGATCACCGGCGGCGGCACGCCAAGCTCCTCGAACTGCCGCAGCAGCCAGACATGCTGCACGCTGTTGCGCGAAAAACTCAGCACCGGATGCGCCCGCAACTCCTGCAGCCGCAAAGGCTGGCCACCCAGGCCGAAAGACGGCGCGGCGACCCACAGGCATTCCATGCTGCAAAGGTCGATGTTCTTGAGCCCGGTGCGCAGGACGGGGCCCATCAGCAGCGCCAGATCGAGCCGCCGCTCGCAGATGTCCCGGGCGATTCCCAGCGAGGTGTCGACGTTCAGGTCCAGGCCCAGCGCCGGAAAGCGCGCCTTGACCTGCTCGATGAATTGGGGCAGCCAGGCGTGGACGATGGAGTCGATCGTGCCGATCGAGATCGTGGCGCGCAACTGCAACGGGCTGCTGATCGCCACTTTGAAGCTGGTCGCCGTCCTGAGCAGTTCCTCGGCCGGTTGCAGCGCCCGCTGCCCGACCGTCGACAGCCTTACGCCGCCCGGCATGCGCTCGAAAAGCTCGCACCCCATCTCGGCTTCGAGGCTGGCGATCCGGTTCGACACGGCGGCCTGCGTCGCGTTGAGCCTTTCGGCCGCCGCCCGGAAACTGCCCAGCCGCGCAACCCAGACGAAAGTCTCGACGAAGCGCAGGTTCATCTTCGCGCCTCAGGGCCGGCTATCGGGTGATGGGGCTGCGGGCTTGCGGGCCGCCGGATCGGAACCCGTTTGTTGAGCAAGGCATAAGACGCGAAAGTGCCATCCATCATATGAATCAACGACTTAGCTGCCCGCGGTAGGCATAAGGTGCGAAATTTGCAGGCGTAAGCTGCGAAATCGCTACCCGGGCACAGGGACCCTTCAGGAACTGAGAAGAGTCACGTGCCGGTACATATCGGTGGCGCACTGGAACTTCACACTCGCGCCGCCTATGAAGGTAGGCTATTTATACCTCCAAATGGGCACTATTTGCAGGCAGTTATTCCGACGGCCCAAGTTCTCGCCCGAAAGAATCTGGGCCGATACGGCGTGGTCACCTCAGGCTTGGTGTCAGACAAGCCTCGGTGCGATGGAGTAGCCCATCGCGCTGTAGCCCCGCAGCCTTTTCTCCCACATGCGGTGGAGCGCCGGGTGACCCGTATCGACGAAATCCAGAATGCGGACATCGGTTTTTGCGCTGTGTTCCCGGTGCAGCCGGCCGGCGTACTGCTGCAACGTTCCCCTCCATGACACCGGCATGGCCAAAGCCAGTGTGTCCAGCGCTGGGTGGTCAAAACCTTCCCCGACCAGTTTCCCTGATGCGAGCAGAATCCTGGCAGCAGTCGGCGGCAATTGGTCCAGTTCGGCCGTGGTCGCCATGCGCTCCTTTCGCGACATGCGACCGTGCAGGATGAAGATGCGAGGCGCAATCTTCCGAAAGGCGTCAGCAAGGGTGGCAATGTGATCTGTGCGTTCTGTCAGGACCAGAATCTTGCGCCCCTGGCCGTAGCACTCAAGGACCGCATCAACAATCTCCCGCGTTCGGCGCACGTCATTCACGAGGCTGGTGAAGATGTCCTGAATTCCCGCGTCACCTGGAACCTCAAGAGACCCTGCCACGCGAATCGGATGGAACTCCATCCGTTGTGGCGCGCTGTCCGGCCTCTGGGCCGTGTGCCGGATCGGCCCGCACTGCATGAAGATGATGGGGTGCTGGCCATCGCGACGCACGGGGGTCGCGGTGAGGCCGAGGACGTACTTCGCCTTGGCCCGTCGCAGCAGCAAGTCAAACGATACGGCTCCGATGTGATGGCACTCGTCGACGATGACCTGGCCATAGTTGTCGAGCAGCGCGCTGAGTTCTTCGTTCCTTGCCAGAGACTGCATCACCGCGATGTCGATTTTCCCGGTGGGCTTGGACTTGCCACCACCAATCCGGCCAATCACGTTCTTGTCGGCGGCAAGGAAACTCTGCAGCCGTTCTTGCCACTGCGTCAGCAGTTCCGTGCGATGGACCAGAACCAGGGTGTTCACGCCGCGCCTGGCAATCACCGCCGCGGCCGTGACGGTCTTGCCGAAGGCGGTCGGTGCGCAGAGGACGCCGGTGTCGTGCTGCAGTGTCGCCCCCACCGCGACCTCCTGGTCGTCGCGCAGCGTGCCAGCGAAGCGCACGTCGATCTGCGCGCCCTGGAAGCGCTCGTCCTGGACAACGGCACGGATGCCGTTGGCGGCCAGCAAGGAGACCGCGTCGTCCAGGCAACCGCGCGGCAATGCGATGTGGTTGGGGTAGTTCTCTGCGCACCCGATGACGCGCGGTTTGTCCCAGACCGCGAAGCGCATGGCTTGTGCCTTGTAGAACTCCGGGTTCTGGAAGGCCGCCAAGCGAATGAGACGGTTGGCCAATGCCTGAGGGAGCCCCTCTTTCGGGAAGTAGACCAGGTTGGCGAGCGTCAGGTGGAGACTCTCGGGCAGAGGCCCGGAAATCTTCTTGCTGGTTCGCAGTGGCGTGAGCCACGGCGTCTGGTGGTCCTCGTCTTCGATGAAGGTCACGTCCAGTGGGTGCGAACCTCCTGTCGCCTGCAGGATTGTGGGCTCGATGTCTTCGACAGGCATGCGGCGCACGGATGCCAGAAAGCCCCATTGATCCGGATAAGGAAGAAACTCGTCATCGACAAATACGCTGCGGCCAGCGTCGCGCGGCTTTTTCTGGAGCGGTAGCGCAATCAGATTGCCGAAGCCCCCTTTTGGCATCGTGTCCTGGTTGGGGAGCAGCCGGTCGTAGGAGCTCAGCTTCAACTGCCGGGTCCGCGCACAGACATGGCTGATGAGGGCGGTCCCGAGGCGACGGGCATCACGCGCGTCGACCTTCTGCGAAAAGAAGAGCCAGACGTGGGCCCCATCGCCCGAACGGGAAATCTCCAGCGCAGCAGGAACCCCAAGCGTCCGGCAGGACTCGACGAATGCCAGGGCGTCCTCGCGCCACTCCTGCTCGTCGAAGTCGACCGCCAAGAAGTGGCAGGTGTTGTCGTGGAGAAGTGGGTAGATTCCGACCGTGTGCTCGCCTGCCAGGTGATCGTAGATCACCGGGTCCGTGATGGACGCGAGGGACCGATGCTCGCAATCGGCGCATTTGATCCTGGGCTTGTGGCAGATGCCCGCCGCCCACTCGTTCAGGCACGCCGGCGCGTAGCCTGATTTGCCCGTTGTCTTGCTCTCCCAGCGGACAGGATAGACGTCAGTCCGTCCTCGGAAGAGACCGCGAAACAGGCGGACCTTTTCGTCCGTAGACAGCTTGGCGAACGGAGGGGGTGGAGCGCGATCTACCGGAGGTTGAGGCGTGCGCCATTTGACGCCATTGGCCTCCAAGTACTGGCACACCTCTCTGCCACCTCCAATTTCTGGTTCCTTCCGGGTCACGCACCATGTACGGCGCTCGAAGCGCGCTTTCAGCGCCCAGGCATCGGCCAAGGCATGGTGCCGCTGCAGTCCGCGCAGCTCGTCCGTGACCGACCATCGTCGGTGACCAGACGATCCACGTCGTGCTTCAGCCCGAGACATGCAGGGCCCGCATGAAGGTGCCCCGGCATGGCAATTGCTTCTCTTTGATGCAGCAAAACGCAGTCGAATGCTTCATCTTTGGGAAGCGATCAATCGTCATACGCTTCTCTATCAGGAAGCTAAAAGTGACGTATGATTCACTATAGGCTATCATGTTGTTTGAAAAAATCAGCCTATAGGCTAGCGATGTCGCCTGAACTAAATCAACTCAGACTCGAGCAACTGCAAGCCACCCTGTCCAGTTACGCGGACTTGGTGAAGCGGCAGACCCCGCCACGGGGCTGGTTGAAGCTCATCCGGGAGGCCCTGGGGCGCACGGAACGCCAGCAGGCCCAGCGGCTGGGCATTTCCGGGCCAACGCTGCACAAGTCAGAACAGTCCGAAGCGGACGACCGTATCACGCTCGGGCAGTTACGAAAGCTCGCCGACGGGCTGGACTGCGAACTGGTCTACGCCCTGGTTCCCCGCCGGCCGCTCACGGAGGTGGTCCAGGAACGCGCCCGCACCATCGCCGTAGAAGAGGTCGGGAGTGTGGCCCATACCATGGGGCTCGAAGACCAGCGCCCGGGCGCCGACCGGCTTCGCAAGCAGGTGGAACGCAGGACCGAAGAACTGCTGCGTGGCCGGTGGTCGGACCTATGGCGATAGACCTCGATGAGCAGGATGGCCAGACCCCGCTGGACCCCGACGAGAAGGCCGGGCTCATCCCTGAGCACCTGGTCACCAAGGGCGACCTGAACGACTGGGAGCAGGAGAACATCCTGCGTGCCGTGCGCTGGCTGAAGCGGGCGCGTGCGCCGGACGTGCTCAGCGAAGGATTCTGCCGAGAGTTGCATAAGCAGATGTTCGGCAAGACTTGGTCATGGGCGGGCACGTTTCGCAAGTCGGACAAGAACATCGGCTGTGACTGGACGCAGGTGGCGGTGCGGCTCAAGAACCTATTCGACAACACGCGTTGGTGGGCCGAAAATGCCACGTTCCCGCCTGATGAAATCGGCGCACGCTTTCATCGCGACCTGGTCTGGATTCATCCGTTTCCCAACGGGAATGGGCGGCATGCCCGCATGATGGCCGACGCGCTGGTGCGTAGTCTGGGCGAACCGGCGTTCTCCTGGGGCAGTGGCGGCAATCTGGTTGCAGCCAATGAGGCCCGGGCCCGGTATCTGGCCGCCCTGCGGGCTGCGGACCAGGGCGACTATCAACTGCTGCTGGCGTTCGTCCGGAGTTGAACTGGCCCTGCCACTCTGTTTGGGTGGGGCATTGTCAGCGGCTGAGGTCTTCGATACCGCAACGGAGCTTGCCATTCCCGCCCCCCAGGTCACACGCCATGTACGGCCTCGAAGCGCGCCTTCGACGCCCAGGCATCGGCAAGATGCGTGGTGCCTCCGCAGTCCACGCAGCTTATCAGTGGCCGACCAACTGGCCACTGCAGCCTCCTTACCGAGAGGATCGTCGAGCAGGTAGCCCACATGGACCGGCACGAGCCGCGTCAGGACAGACCCATACGAATTCGCAAGTAGCCGCTCAAGCAGCGAGAAATCCATCGAGTAGTCGTAGGCCACTTTGAGAGCGTCGCCATCCCGGAATGCCAGCCAGCGGGCGGCGGCCTGCGCCATTCCGTCGAGGGTGTGCCGCGCGCCGGGCACGCGCCCGAACTGGGGCAGCACCGCTTGTTGAAGGAAGCGGTTGCGCCGGTGCCCCCTGAGAACGGAAGCGACCCCGTCTTCGTCCAGCTCCGCGTAGAACTCGCAGGAATCTCCGACGATGCCAATGCTCAGGAGTTCGCCATCGTCTGCAGCACAGCGGAATTCGGTGTCGAGGAATAGCATTTCTGGTGGTTGTAGAAGGAACAGCGCCGGCCGTGGCACCCTTGCGGATTTGCTCGATGAGCGGCACCAGGGGCTGTAGGTCCAGCGGCGCCTTGGCTGCGAACGGCGCCAAGGCAGCCTGCAGCGCCTCGTTGAAGTCGCCGTCCGTGTCTTACCGCTATTGTTGGCACCGACCAAGATAGTGGTCTTCTTGTCGATCTTGACTTGGGTTTGAGCCAGGCGCCGGAACCGGCTGAGCTCGATGCAGGCCAAGCGGACGTTGGGTGTTGGAGAGGGATTCTGAGGCTGTGCGCTCATCGACGTTCCTTGACAAGATCGAATCCGTTGAAGTGGGGCGCTGAGATAGCGCGTCGGGCCAAGTCTGTTGGCAGTGCTTGGCTCGCCGTACAAGGGCGGCAGTTGCATCGGTCGGTGCGTGAATGAGCAGCGTCGAGCGTGCAGCCGCTGCGGGCTGCCATGCCAACTGGGGAAATACTCCGGTTGGCACCTGTTCAGTCAGCTTGTGACGGTGAGCGCCATCTCGCAGGTTGCGGACGAAGTGCACTAGCGCCGTCGGCGAAACGAACCCAGGAGAGGTGCTTGGCCGGAGGGCTGAGTAGCGCCCCAGTACGGTGACGCTGTGAATCGCGAGTTTTCGAACTTCCGCTTCAACGGCTTCGCGTACGACCATTCCTCAAGCCTCGCGCGCGACATGTGCCACTCTGGGCGCACCTATCAATGAGAAGAGATCATAGTTTTCGCGTCTTATGGGCCTCAATTTCGCGTCTTATGCCTAGCTCTACACCGTTCAAACGTCGATGTTCCCCGCCCTGAGCGCATTCATCTCGATGAAGTCCCGCCGTGGCTCGACCTCATCGCCCATCAGCATCGTGAACACGCGATCGGCCTCGATGGCGTCGTCGATCTGCACGCGCAGCAGGCGGCGCACGCTCGGGTCCATCGTCGTTTCCCATAGCTGCTCGGGGTTCATTTCGCCCAGGCCCTTGTAGCGCTGGCGGGTGGTGGTGCGCTCGGCTTCGCTGATGAGCCATTTCATGGCCTGGCGGAAGTCGCTGATTTTTTCTTCCTTTTGCTTTTCCGCCTCGCCGCGCATGGCCTTGGCGTTTGCGCCGAGCAGGCCGCGGAAGGTTTCGGCGGCTTCGGCCAGGGCGGCATAGTCGGCGCCGTGCACGAAGTCTTGCGTGATCGCGCTGCTCTTGATGTTGCCGTGGTGGCGGCGGCTGATGCGCAGCAGGGGCTTGTCGGTGCGGGCGTCGAACTCGCCCGTCACTTCGGCCGGGGCGCCGGTGGTGTGCAGCTCGCGCAGCTTGGCTTGCAGCGCCACGGCGCTGGCCTGGGCATCGGCCAGGCTGCCCAGCCGCAGGCGCACGCCGTCGGCCATTGCGCGCAGCGCTTCTGCGTCCATGAAGTGGCTCAGGCGGGCGATCACGCTTTCGGCGCTCTGGTGCTTGCGCGCCAGTTCGGTCAGGGTCGCGCCGCTCAGCACGGCCTGGTCGGCGTTGCCGGTGAGCACGCTGGCCTGGTTCAGCGCAATGCGCAGCAGGAAGTTGTCCAGCGCCGGGTCGTCCTTCAGGTACAACTCCTCTTTGCCGGCTTTGACCTTGTACAGCGGCGGCTGGGCGATGTAGATGTGGCCGCGCTCGACCAGTTCGGGCATTTGCCGGTAAAAGAAGGTCAGCAGCAGGGTGCGGATATGGGCGCCGTCGACGTCGGCGTCGGTCATGATGATGATGCGGTGGTAGCGCAGCTTGGCGGCGTCGAAGTCGTCGCCGCCGGCGCTGCCGCCGGCCTTGCCGATGCCGGTGCCCAGGGCGGTGATCAGCGTCAGGATGGCGTCGCTGGTCAGCAGCTTTTCGTAGCGGGCTTTTTCCACGTTCAGGATCTTGCCGCGCAGCGGCAAGATGGCCTGGAATTTGCGGTCGCGCCCCTGCTTGGCAGAGCCGCCGGCCGAGTCGCCCTCGACGATGTAGATCTCGCACAGCGCGGGGTCTTTTTCCTGGCAGTCGGCCAGCTTGCCGGGCAGGCCCAGGCCGTCGAGCGCGCCCTTGCGGCGCGTCATTTCACGGGCCTTGCGGGCGGCTTCGCGGGCGCGGGCGGCGTCCACGATCTTGCTGCAGATGATCTTCGCGTCGGCGGGCTTTTCCTGCAGGTAGTCGGCCAGCAGCTTGCCCACGATGTCTTCCACCGGGGCGCGCACTTCGCTCGATACCAGTTTGTCCTTGGTCTGGCTGCTGAACTTGGGCTCGGGCAGTTTCACGCTCAGCACGCAGCACAGCCCTTCGCGCATGTCGTCGCCGGTGACTTCGACCTTGGCCTTCTTGGCCATTTCGGTTTCTTCGATGTACTTGTTGATGACGCGGGTCATCGCCGCGCGCAGGCCGGTCAGGTGGGTGCCGCCGTCGCGCTGGGGGATGTTGTTGGTAAAGCACAGCACCTGCTCGGCGTAGGCGCTGTTCCACTGCATGGCCACTTCCACGCCGATATGCGTGCCGGGGATGCCGCCATAGGTCTCGGCCGGGCGCTCGCCGGTGGCGTAAAACGAGTTCGGGTGCAGGGCGGTCTTGCCCTTGTTGATGAATTCGACGAAACCGCGCACGCCGCCGGCGCCCGAGAAGTCGTCTTCCTTGCCGCTGCGCTCGTCTTTCAGGCGGATGCGCACGCCATTGTTCAAAAAGGACAGCTCGCGCAGCCGCTTGGCCAGAATTTCGTAGTGGAAGTCGCGGTTTTCTTTGAAGATTTCGGCGTCGGGCAGAAAGTGCACTTCGGTGCCGCGTTTTTCGGTCGCGCCGGCGAGCTTCATCGGCGAGACGGCGACGCCGTCCACGGTGTCGAGCAGGCGGTCTTGCACGAAGCCGCGCGCAAATTCGAGCTGGTGCACCCGGCCTTCGCGGCGCACCGTCAGGCGCAGCCATTTGCTCAGCGCGTTCACGCAGCTCACGCCCACGCCGTGCAGGCCGCCCGATACCTTGTAGCTGTTTTGGTTGAACTTGCCGCCCGCGTGCAGTTCGGTCAGCGCGATTTCGGCCGCGCTGCGCCTGGGCTCGTGCTTGTCGTCGAACTTCACGCCGGTGGGAATGCCGCGACCGTTGTCGGTCACGCTGATCGAGTTGTCGGTGTGGATGGTCACCACGATGTCGTCGCAGTGGCCGGCCAGGGCTTCGTCGATCGAGTTGTCCACCACCTCGAACACCAGGTGGTGCAGTCCGGTGCCGTCGCTGGTGTCGCCGATGTACATGCCGGGGCGCTTGCGCACCGCCTCCAGACCTTCCAGGATGGTGATGGCGCCTGCGTCGTAGCTTTCGCTGGCGCCCGCCTGCCGGGTGTCGATCTTTGGCAGGGCAGGCCCACCAGTGCCGCCGGGTGCGGGCTCGGGCAGGGGGTTGTCAGCGGTCATGTGGTGGGGCCTCGGGATCCGTGGAAAGCGCGCTTTTCACTGTGTTCGATGAGATTCGGGCTGGCTGCGGGTGGCTCATTGCACAGCTACCGGCGGCCATGTCCATGGTGGGTGGCGCCGGCTGGTTGCCGGCAGCCAGGGTGTCGGCGGGACGGCGCACGACTAGATGCGCATCGGCATCACGACATACTTGAAGTTGTCGTTGGCGGGGATGGTCAGCAAGGCCGAACTGTTGCCGTCGGCGAACGCCAACTGCACCATGTCCTGCTCCATGTTGGCCAGTGCGTCGATGAGGTAGGTCACGTTGAAGCCGATCTCGATGTTGTCGCCGGCGTAGTCGACATCGAGCTCGTCGACGGCCTCCTCCTGTTCGGCGTTGCTCGATGCCACGCGCAGCGCGCCGGGCTCCAGGTTCAGGCGCACGCCCTTGAACTTGTCGCTGGTCATGATGGCCGTGCGTTGCAGGCTGGTCAGCAAGGCCGCGCGGCCCAGCGTGACGCAGTTGTGGTGGTTCTTCGGGATCACGCGGTTGTAGTCCGGGAACTTGCCCTCGACCAGTTTGGTGACGAACTCCATGCCGCCAAAGGTGAATTTGGCCTGGTTGCTGGCAAACTGCATCTCGATGTGGGGCCGGTTGTCGCCGTCCGCGTCGCTGAGCAGGCGTTGCAGTTCGAGCACGGTCTTGCGCGGCAGGATGACTTCCTGCTTGGGCACTTGCACGTCGAGCGTGGCGCAGGCGAAAGCCAGGCGGTGGCCGTCGGTGGCGATCAGCGACAGTGTTTGGCCCTCGGCCACGAACAAGATGCCGTTGAGGTAGTAGCGGATGTCCTGCACGGCCATCGTGAACGAGACCTGGCCCAGCAGGCTCTTCAGGGTCTTTTGCGGAACGCTGAACACCGGGCCGAACGCGGCCGATTCCTGCACCAGCGGGAAGTCCTGGCCCGGCAGGCTGTGCAGCGTAAAGCGGCTCTTGCCGGCCTTGAGGATGAGCCTGGACTGGTCCGACTCCAGGCTCACCGTCTGCTCGCCCGGCATGGTGCGCAAGATGTCGATGAGCTTGCGCACGCTCATGGTGGTCATGCATTCGCCGGTGTCGCCGCCAAGCTCGGCCGTGGTGCGGATCTGGATTTCCAGATCGCTGGTCGTCAGTTGCAAGGCATTGCCGGTCTTGCGGATCAGCACATTGGCCAGGATCGGCAGCGTATGGCGGCGCTCAACGATGCCGGCCACGGATTGCAAAGCCGCGAGAACCTTGTCTTGTGTCGCTTTCAGGACAATCATGTCATCAACCTCTGGAGTTTTTCGGGACGCTGCGCGACCCGCCATTTTGCCTTGTTGCGCGGCGCTCTTTTCCGGGCCGCTGCCGGCCGGTGTTTTCAACCTTTGAGCGTTTGTTCGAGCACATGCAGTTGCTGGTTCAGTTCGGTCAGTTGCTGGCGCTCGGCGGCAATCTTGCGGACGGCGTGCAAAACGGTGGTGTGGTCGCGCCCGCCAAATGATTCGCCGATTTCGGGAAGGCTCTTTTGCGTCAGTTCCTTGGTCAGGTACATCGCAATCTGGCGCGGGCGGGCAATGCTGGCCGGGCGCTTTTTGCTGTACATGTCGGCGACCTTGATCTTGTAGTAGTCGGCCACGGTCTTTTGGATGTTCTCCACGGAGATCTGCCGGTTCTGGATCGACAGCAGATCGCGCAGCGCCTCGCGCGCCAGTTGGATGGAGATTTCCTTCTGGTTGAAGCGCGAGTAGGCGAGGATCTTGCGCAGCGCGCCTTCGAGCTCGCGCACGTTCGAGCGCACGTTCTTGGCC
Organism: Verminephrobacter eiseniae EF01-2; assembly: GCF_000015565.1. Classification (NCBI taxonomy): domain Bacteria; kingdom Pseudomonadati; phylum Pseudomonadota; class Betaproteobacteria; order Burkholderiales; family Comamonadaceae; genus Verminephrobacter; species Verminephrobacter eiseniae. The sequence goes on along the minus strand of NC_008786.1, from coordinate 1,514 downwards.
ACGAAGAAGGCCACTTCCTCGGGCATTTCCGTGCTTTCTGCCTGCGCCTTGTTGATCAGGATGGCCACGCGCATTTCCAGCTCGGGCGGCTCGATGGCCACCGTCAGGCCGGAATCGAAGCGCGACACCAGCCGCTCGTGGATGTTGCTCAGCCCCTTGGGATAGGTGTCGCTGGTCATCACCAGGTGCGATTTCTTGGTCAGCAGGGCCTCGAACGCATTGAAGAACTCTTCTTGCGTGCGGTCTTTGTTGGCGAAGAACTGCACATCATCGATCAGCAGCAGATCGAGCGAGTGGTAGCGCTCCTTGAACTCGTCGAACGTGCGCCGCTGGTAGGACCTGACCACATCCGAGACAAACTGCTCGGCGTGGACGTAGAGCACCTTGGCCTGCGGGCGGCTGGCCAACAGGCGGTTGCCCACGGCGTGCACCAGGTGCGTCTTGCCCAGGCCCACGCCGCCGTAGACGAACAAGGGGTTGTACAGATGCCCCGGCATGCCGGCCACATGCATGCCGGCCGAGCGCGCCATGCGGTTGGCCGAGCCTTCGACCAGCGTCTCGAACGTCAGCGCGGCGTTGAGCCGGTGGCGCAACGCCTGCGGCGCCTCGTCGCGGCCGGCGCTGGCCGATTCGGCGCCCGGCGCGCCGGGCGGCCCGGATGCAGAGGGCCGAGGAGTGTGCGCCGTGCGGGCCACCGATTCACGCGGCACCAGCGCCAACTCCAGGGCCATCGGCTGCCCATACAAATCTCCGAGCAGCGCCGTGATTTGGCTGGCGTACTGGGCGCGGATCCAGTCGAGCTTGAAGCGGTTGCCCACCAGCAGGGTGATCTTGGAGAAGTCCTGCGCCACTTGGGCGACCAAGGGCTTGATCCAGGTGTTGAATTGCGCTTCGGGCAGGTCCCGCGCCAGTTGCTCTGCGCAGGCCTGCCACAGACCCTGTCCGGCGCTGCGTTCGTCGGCGGCATTTGCACCGGGCCAATGCAGAGGCGGGGGCGGGCTGTGGGTGAATTCCTCGGTCATTGCAGGGGGCTCGTCGTTGTGGATAAGGGCCGTGGCGCCGGGCGCCGGATTGTAATCTTGTCAAGAAGTTATCCCCAATTTCGGGACGGCCGGCATCCGGGGTGGATGGGGGTGAGCGAGGGTCGATCAGAGCAAGAAACGCCGCAAAAGGAAAGCAGGAATTGCATTGTCAGCCGCCGGCAAGCCTGCAATAATCGCCGGTTTTCCTGCCCTGCGTCAGGGTGATACGACTGACCGGCAGTGACAGACGGTGGCAGGGCGGTGACAGGGCGGCAGGGCCTGCCATGGTGGCTGCCTTGCAGGGCCTTGGACGACGGCGATATGCAAAAGCCATGCGCGTGCAAGCGTGCGAAAGCGTGCAAAAGCGTGCGCCGCCCCCGGCGCGCTGCCACTGCCGGCCCGGCAGCGCAGGCAGCGCGTCGGGCGCCATGGAAGTGAAGCCCCATCGAAGCCCGTCAGGCCCGATGGCCATCCGGAACCGGACTATCTTTT